>NZ_CP165628.1:3956142-5274856 GCF_041200025.1 Rouxiella sp. WC2420
CGCACTCGATAGCCTCAGCGTGCGCCCACTTGAAGCGATGAATCTGGTTCGTCGTTTACTTAAAGTCGACGCCGAACTGATCCCGATGTCGGAAGATCCGGTGGATCTGGCGGCCATTGATGTTGAAGGTAATTTGATTCATGGCGAAGTGGCGGTCGACAAGCTTTGCACAATACCGCGTCAGTTAATGCTTGAGCCACATGTCAGCGCAACAAAAGAGGCATTGGATGCAATTGCCGAGGCGGATTTAATTGTCATCGGACCGGGCAGCTTCTTTACCAGCCTGATGCCGTTGCTGCTACTGAAAGATTTGACCACCGAACTGCGCCGCAGCCGAGCGCACATAGTTTATGTCAGCAATCTCGGCAAAGAGTTAAGCCCGGCTGCCGCGTCGCTGAATCTGCAAGACAAGCTGAATATGATAGAAAAGCAGATTGGCCGACCGGCAATCACTGCCGCTATCGTCGGGCCTGGTACTCATCTTGGTGAGGCCAGCAGCAGATTGATTATCCAACGACCGCTTGAAGCACTGGACGTGCCCTATCGTCACGACAGAGAGCTGCTGAGAATGGCGCTGGAAGAAGCGCTTCAGCGCATGGGGTAAGGTCAAACACACAAAATAATAGTGATGCGGCTGGTATTTTTTCAGGCGCTTTGGTGATTTCACCACCGCGCCCAGGCTCCATTTAATGAGAACCTACGCTTTATCAGCATCGTCTTTTTTAAGCAGCGGATGATTGTTCCACGGACTGTCGGCAGCAGGTTTGGCGCTGCTGACTTTTTTACCCGCAGCAGGCTTACCCGCAGATGCAGGCGCGGTGCGTCTTTTACTCATCGGGCTCATATCCGGCTTTAGCAATCCCTCGACAAAATCCAGATACAGCGTTTCAACTTCTTTGCGTGCCCACGGCGTCCGGCGTAAAAACTTGAGGCTGGACTTAATGCTGGGATCACTCTTGAAACAGTTGATATTCACCTGCCCCGCCAGCGCGAGCCAGCCAAAATTTTCCACCAACTCGGTGAGTAGTTTTTCCAGCGTAACGCCGTGAAGGGGATCTTTTGGTTTGATGTCGGTCATAGAAGCAGTCACTGATTAAGTCGGGGCGCGAAGTCTACCACTTCTTGGCCCTTCTACCCATACCTTTCACGGCACACCACGCTAATCCCCGGGAGCTTACACAAGTAAGTGACCGGGGTTAGCGAAGGCGGCGTACGAAGTTAGAGCATGAAAGATATAGGTATTCAATACCTTGTAGATTTCGCGGTGCAGGAAGGCAGCAACTGAGCTAATCCCCGGGAGCTTACACAAGTAAGTGACCGGGGTTAGCGAAGGCGGCGTACGAAGTTAGAGCGTGAAAGATATAGGTATTCAATACCTTGTAGATTTCGCGGTGTAACAAGGCAGCAACTGAGCTAATCCCCGGGAGCTTACACAAGTAAGTGACCGGGGTTAGCGAAGGCGGCGTACGAAGTTAGAGCGTGAAAGATATAGGTATTTAGGACATAGCGATGAACTGGTCGCGCAGGGCATGCAACTCATCTCGCGTGTTGGCCGCAGCCTCGAACTCAAGATTCTGCGCATGCTGATACATCTGCGCCTCCAGTTCCTTGATACGCTGTTCCAACGCTTTCGGCGTAAGCGCCTTGACAGTAGAAGCTGCCTGAGCGTCGCGCAGCTCCTTGTTCTTTTTGAATTTCGGCTGTCCAAGCTGCAGGATATCGCCGACCTTTTTGTTCAGACCCTGCGGCGTGATACCACGCTCAAGGTTATACGCTTCCTGCTTGGCGCGACGGCGCTCGGTTTCCTCAATCGCCTTGGCCATTGATTTGGTTATCTTGTCGCCGTAAAGAATGACTTTGCCGTTAAGGTTACGCGCCGCACGGCCAATGGTCTGGATCAGGGAACGTTCCGAACGCAGGAAGCCCTCTTTATCGGCATCGAGAATCGCCACCAGCGACACTTCTGGCATGTCCAGCCCCTCGCGGAGTAAGTTGATGCCGACCAACACATCAAACTCGCCCAAACGCAAATCGCGAATGATTTCGACACGTTCAACGGTATCGATATCCGAGTGCAGATAACGCACCTTTTCACCGTGCTCGGTGAGATATTCAGTAAGGTCTTCGGCCATACGCTTGGTCAGCGTCGTTACCAGCACGCGCTCGTTGACAGCCACCCGTTTGCGGATTTCAGACAACAGGTCATCAACCTGAGTCGTTACCGGACGGACTTCAATCAGCGGATCCAGCAGTCCGGTCGGTCGAACAACCTGTTCAACGATATCGCCGCCGGATTTTTCCAGCTCGTAGGTGCCCGGCGTTGCCGACACATAAATACTCTGCGGCGCCGCGGCAGCAAACTCTTCAAAACGCATGGGACGGTTATCCAGCGCCGAAGGCAGGCGGAATCCGTACTCGACCAGCGTTTCTTTACGTGAGCGGTCACCTTTGTACATGCCGCCAATTTGCGGAATAGTCACGTGAGATTCGTCGACAATCAGCAGGCCGTCAGCCGGTAAATAGTCAAACAGCGTCGGAGGCGGCTCTCCTTCGCCACGGCCAGACAGATAGCGCGAGTAGTTTTCGATGCCAGAGCAATAGCCCAGCTCGTTCATCATCTCCAAATCAAACTGCGTTCGTTGACTGATGCGCTGCTCTTCGAGCAGTTTGTTGTTGGCCAGCAAATTTTTGCGACGATCGGCCAGTTCGACTTTGATCTCTTCCATCGCCTGCACAATGCGCTCACGCGGGGTAACGTAGTGCGTTTTGGGATAAATAGTAAAACGCGGCACCTCGGTGGAAATCTGGCCGGTCAACGGATCGAACAGTGACAGCCGCTCAACCTCCTGATCAAACAGTTCAATACGCAGCGCCAGATCGTCAGATTCAGCCGGGAAAACGTCGATCACTTCACCGCGCACGCGGAAAGTACTGCGCTGAAATGCCTGATCGTTACGCGCATACTGCAGCTCGGCCAGACGACGCAGGATCGCTCGCTGGTCAATGATCATACCCTTGGTGAGATGCAGCATCATTTTAAGATAGAGATCCGGATCGCCCAGGCCGTAGATAGCCGACACCGACGCTACCACGATCACGTCTTTGCGCTCCAGCAGCGCTTTTGTTGCGGAAAGACGCATCTGCTCGATATGTTCGTTTACCGACGCATCTTTTTCAATAAAGGTATCCGAGCTCGGCACATAGGCTTCAGGCTGGTAGTAATCGTAATAAGAGACAAAATATTCCACCGCATTCTCGGGGAAAAACTCTTTCATTTCGCCATAAAGCTGGGCTGCCAGCGTTTTGTTAGGCGCAAGCACCATGGTAGGACGATTCAAATCGGCAATCACGTTGGCGACGGTAAAGGTTTTGCCCGAGCCGGTCACACCCAGCAATGTCTGATGTGCCAGACCGTTCTCCAGCCCTTCTTCAAGACGGCGGATCGCCTCAGGCTGATCGCCCGAAGGTTTAAATTCGGAATGTAATTTGAAAACTTTGCTCATTGCGGGCTACCTGAGATGAGAACGTGCGAGACCGGTCAGGAAGTATGGAATACTCCCCCACTATGTCAAATGGATCACTTTCCTTCGAATTTACCGCTGCATCAGCCTGAGCAGCGTTTTGGTCAACCATTATACTGGATAAAAAACCAGTCTCAAGTGGCTATTTTTTGTTAAACGGTTAAGTTGTTCATTTTAGGGCAACACGTCCTCCTCTTTTCCCCATCAAAGGACATTTATCCCCAGATTTTGTCGCGACTAAACTTTTACAAGGTCTGCTGACGAAAATTTACACAACCTTGCAGGCAAATTATTAGCGCTATTGATTTTAATTAAGCTGTTGAAAAATATATATTTACTTAAAAAGCTGCGAATGCGGACAAACTAAGCTCAACCCGCGCCCTGACTCGCCTGTAGCAAGTTTTATGTCTCTCATGCACAAGGTTATCCACAGGAATGGTGGATAACTCACAGCGCGCCGCACGGGACCTGCGTTGACAAAAATCGACATTTTCCTAATCCGGACTCATTTGGCATTTTTTTAGTTATTTTTTTACACTTTTATTTCTTTATATATTCAGATTTGACCTAGAAAAGGTCGATCTTTTAGATTGCAAAATCAGTATGTGCATCCTATCGGGACTTTTCTGCTCTTAAGTCGGTTTAAGCTTGCACCAAAAATTGCGGTCTCGGCACTGGCAAAGTGCACCTCAGGATCGCGGATCTCACATAAACATTATCCCTGATAATGAATTGCCCCTTCCCCCTACTTGCGCAGCCTTACAAACCCTCAATCAATAGTGTTTAGGAGTTATCTTTTTAAACTTGGCCCAAGAGTTGCAACATTACTTCAGCAGGTAACCTTTACGAATTATCTGCTGTGTTATCTAAAACAACTTAACTCTCTACTTTTTTAGCAACAGTGAATGCTTTTAAGGCCAATAAACGTCAGTTTTAGCCGTTTAGCACTGCGGGATAGCCGTTTGTCACCTGTTAATGCTGTTGAAATACGAGACTTAAACGGAATTTAATCCTGTGTTAACAGATTAGCGGCATCGTAAAAATGTCAGAAATATGACAGGGGTCGTCAATGATGTGTTCAACGGAACGCCTAATAAGTGAGGAACAACTGATGCTAAGCGTAAAAGCAGTTAACCAATTTTATGGTCAAAACCATATCCTTTGGGACATCAATCTCGAATTGTATCGCGGACAATGTAATTGCCTGATCGGCCGCAACGGTGTTGGCAAAACGACGTTGATCAACTGCATCATGGGTCATTTACCCGTGAAAAGTGGATCGATGACTTGGCAGTCGGCCAATCATGAACCGCAGAATTTGCTGATGATGCCGGTGGAAACCCGCGCGCAGATGGGGATTGGCTATGTACCTCAGGGGCGACAGATTTTCTCGCAGATGAGCGTGGATGAAAACCTGCAGATTGCCATGATGGCCGGGCGTAACAAAACCCGCCGCGTTCCTTCGCAGGTTTACGATCTGTTTCCTTCGATGAAAGAGATGGGTTCTCGCAAGGCCGGAGAACTGGACGAAAGTCAGCAGCAGCAACTGGCTATCAGCCGGGCGCTGGTGCAGGAGCCAGAGCTGCTGATCCTCGATGAACCAACAGAGCATACCAGCGAGGCGATGGAAGCCAACATGGGCAATATTATCCATCGTCTCAACCGCGACCTTGGCCTGACATTGCTGCTGGTCGGTCATAAACTGCCGTTTATTCGCAGCGTCGCAGACCGTTTCTGCCTGCTGGACGGCGGGCGCAACGTCGCTCAGGGCACGCTGGAACAGCTGGACGATAATCTGGTGAAAACTTATCTTACTGTCTAACGCTTAGGCCAAAATCAAAGCTTTCAACGAAAGATAGCGGCCATGATCGTTAAATTGATGATGTTGAAGATACGGGATCTCGCCCAATAGTGGCGCAGGCAGCAGCCGGGTCAGGGTTGCAAGATAAGCCTGATGATGCTGCCCCGTTTCCTCTACATCATTGGCGATCCAACCCGCCAGCTTTAGCCCGCTTCGCAAGATAGCCTGCGCGGTCAGCAGCGCATGGTTGATGCAGCCCAAACGCATACCAACCACTAATATCACCGGCAACTGCTCGTCGATCACCCAGTCGGCGAAGGTGTGTTCCTTGTTAAGCGGCGTAAACCAGCCTCCCGCACCCTCTACCACGACCCAATCTGCCAAAGGTTCCAGCTCGCGCAATCCCCGGGACAGCTCGGCCAACACGATAGCTTTGCCCTCAAGCTCGCTGACAATATGCGGCGAGGTCGGCTCACGAAAGGTATAAGGATTGACCTGTTGGTAGCTCAGCGCTACTGAACTGTTAGCCTGTAGCGCCAGCGCATCACTGTTGCGCAGGCCTTGTGGCGTGATTTCACTGCCCGAGGCGACAGGCTTGTAGCCCGCCGTAGTGAAACCTGCCGTGGCCGCAGCCTGTAAAAAGGCGCAAGTAGCCACTGTTTTGCCGACTTCAGTATCCGTGCCAGTAATAAACCAGCGCTGCTTGTCGATCGCCCTATCCATTATTCTTCTTCAACATAAATAATCCCGTAAACCAAACGATAGGTCAGCGGCAGTTGCCCATCCTGACGGGCAAAATGCTGTTCGACACTTGCCAGACGGGACCGTCCGCCCAAGCCGCCCAGTCGCCCGCCTTTGATATGGGTAGCCCCAATGCCCTTGAGCGAACGCATCAGGCTCATCACATCAGGAAACAGCGCAGTATGCTGGCTGAACTCGACGTGATGAGTAAAGGGCGCGCAGGCTTCGGCGATTTTATCCGGCGTAAGAAACTTATTAACGTGAGGACGGCCATCGACCTTCATCCACGCCTGCGACAGCTCGAGCAGAGAATGTTCTGCCAGAGTCGAGAACAGCACCACTCCACCCGGACGCGTTACCCGCACCAGCTCTTGCAGCGCGCGCGGCAACGCATTGCACCACTGCACGGCAAGATTGCTGAAACTGACGTCCACCGAGTTGCTTTCCAGCGGCAGGCGCTCAATGTCACCGGGTAAATAATGTGCGGCAGAATTTAACTCCCGCGCCCGCGCCAGCATGCCCTCGGAGAGATCTAAAGCGGTGACTGTTTTACCCAACGCCTGCCAGCAACGGCTGAAATAGCCCGTGCCGCAACCGGCATCCAGCACTTGTGGCCCTAATTCAACGCCCTGTTGCTCAGCCATGGCTATCAGGGTTTCGCCACTCAGACGCTGCAACTCTGCGGCACCTTCGTAACTGTGGGCCGCACGACTAAACGCATTGGCGACCGCTTTTTTATTCACTAATTCGGTAACTGCACCCATTCAGGGACTCCAGCAAAATATCAATATCTTCAGGCTTATGGGCAGCCGTCAGGGTCAGACGCAACCGTGCACTGCCTGGTGGCACCGTCGGCGGGCGAATCGCGCTGACCCACAGACCCTGCTTGCGCAACCGCTGCGCCCATTGCAGTGCTGGCTGATTCTCACCGATGATCAATGGCTGAATCGCGCTCGATGAATCGGCAAGCTCTAGACCCAACTGCCCGGCACCCGTTCTAAAACGGGCAATGTTATTGGCCAGTTTATCACGCAGGTCATCGCCTTGCTGAATACATGTCAACGCGGCCTGTAACGCACAAACCTGGGCCGCGGGCATTGCGGTGCTGTAAATCAGATGGCGAGCAAACTGCAACAAGTAATCGGCAGTAGCTTGATCGCATAGCACCGCCGCACCGCTGCAGCCCATCGCTTTTCCAAAGGTCAGCACCAGCAGCTCGGGTTTAATCCCTTGCTGCCAGCAGCTACCGCGACCTTGCTCGCCCAGTACGCCGACGCCGTGTGCATCATCGACCATCAGCCAGCCGCCGTATTGTTTTGTCAGCCTATGCAGGGCGGCCAAAGGTGCCGCATCGCCGTCCATGCTAAAGATACCTTCGGTGACTACCAGTGTTTCTCCCGCCAGAGGCTTTTCCAGCAATCGTTGTAATGCCGCAGGCTGATTGTGGGCAAAACGCCGCAACTGGGCCGGGGAATGCACCGCCGCCTCAAGCAGCGAGGCGTGACTGAGTTTATCGGCGAGGACCCGGTCTTCTCCCTGCATCATCGCCGCCAACACCGCCTGATTAGCGGCAAAACCAGAGATAAAAAGCAAGGCGCGGGGATAACCCTGCCACTCCGCCAGCTGCTGTTCAAACTGCTGATGTACCTGAGAAAAGCCGGTAACGTGGCCTGAACCGCCGCTGCCGACACCATATTTTTCCGCACCGCGCTGCCAGGCGGCGATCAGCTCAGGATGCTGCGATAACCCGAGATAATCGTTACCGGAAAAGTTCAGATAGCGGCGATCGCCCTGTTGCAGCCAGCGGCCATTGCCGCCGTGATTAGGCTGCCGCTGGCGAAAAGCGTCGGCCTGTCGCCGCTCGGCAATCGCTGCATCAAAACGCGCATGCCACGACATAATCAATGCCCCCATTGCTGGTGACGAAAACGAAACCTTGGCATAAACCGCATCCGCACGTTAGCGCGCAGCATTGTAAAATTGCTCGCTGTCGGCATGCAGCAACTGTGAACTCAACGCCTGCTGCTGTTCTTCATCGCCCATTTCTGTGGCGAAATTTTGTGGATTCAGGCCAAGCTTGCCGAACAGGATCAGGTCTTTATCTTCTGCCGGATTCGGCGTAGTCAGGAGTTTGCAGCCGTAGAAAATCGAGTTTGCACCTGCCATAAAGCACATCGCCTGCGTCTGCTCGCTCATTTGCTCGCGACCGGCGGAAAGGCGCACGTAAGATGTCGGCATCATGATGCGCGCAATCGCAATAGTACGAATAAAATCAAACGGATCGACGTCGGCGTTATCGGCCATCGGGGTGCCTTTAACCTTGACCAGCATGTTGATCGGCACACTCTCGGGCGGCACCGGCAGATTCGCCAGCTGCATCAGCAGGCCCGCACGGTCTTTAACCGTTTCTCCCAATCCGACAATCCCCCCCGAGCAAACTTTGATCCCCGCACCACGCACTTCCTGCAACGTATCCAGCCTTTCCTGATAGCTGCGAGTCGTGATTACGCTGCCATAAAATTCCGGCGAGGTGTCGAGATTATGATTGTAAAAATCCAGCCCGGCATTCGCCAGACGCTGCGCCTGCAAGGTGTTCAGCGTGCCCAACGTCATGCAGGTTTCCATGCCCAGCGCTTTGACGCCCTGCACCATCTGCTCGAGATACGGCATATCACGGTCGTGCGGATTCTTCCACGCCGCGCCCATGCAGAAGCGAGTCGAACCCGCAGCCCTGGCCTGGCGCGCCGACTCCAATACTTGCTGAACTTCCATCAGCTTCTCGGATTCAAGCCCGGTTTTATAACGCGAACTTTGCGGACAGTATTTGCAGTCTTCTGGACAGGCACCCGTCTTGATCGACAGCAGCGTGCTGACTTGCACCTGTCGCGAGTCGAAATGTTGACGGTGAATCTGCTGCGCTTCAAACATCAGTTCCAGAAAGGGTTTTTCGAATAGCGCTTTTGTTTGCTCATAAGTCCAACGAGGGCGGGTTGTCATAAGACATCTCCAAAAGTAATGATATACCGTCAACCATTTTTGATTTATTTTAGTTTACGGTCAACGTAATATTTTATTTTTGGTTTACGACTAATTTTCGACCTGACTTTTGCAAGGAATTTTCATGACGCCCGCCGACCTCGAATTTGATCAACGACATATCTGGCATCCCTACACTTCTATGATCCAGCCACTGCCGACCTATGCGGTGGAATCTGCGCAAGGGGTGCTGCTCAATCTGGCCGATGGCCGCCAACTGATTGACGGCATGTCATCCTGGTGGGCCGCAATCCACGGCTATAACCACCCGCAGTTAAATCAGGCGGCAATTGAACAGATTGGCAAGATGTCGCACGTAATGTTTGGCGGTATCACTCATCCGGCGGCGATCGCGCTGTCAAAACAGTTGGTAGCCATCACTCCAGAAGGCCTGGAATGCGTATTTTTGGCTGATTCAGGATCGGTGGCAGTTGAGGTGTCACTAAAGATGGCAATGCAATACTGGCAGGCGCGCGGCGAAAAACGTCAAAAGCTGTTAACCCTGCGCCACGGTTATCACGGCGATACTTTTGGCGCGATGGCGGTGTGTGACCCGCAGAACTCGATGCACAGTCTGTATCAGGGATATTTGCCAGAACATTTGTTTGCCCCTGCGCCTCAGTGCCGTTTTGATGGCGAATGGCACGCAGAGGACATTGCACCTTTTGTGGCACTGTTGAAAGAGCATGAAAAAGACATTGCCGCAGTCATTCTTGAGCCGGTAGTTCAGGGCGCAGGCGGGATGCGAATTTATCACCCCGAGTATCTGCGTCAGGTGCGAAAACTTTGCGATGAAACAGGCATTCTGATGATTGCCGACGAGATAGCGACCGGCTTTGGCCGCACCGGCAAGCTGTTCGCCTGCGAACATGCCGGGATCGCACCGGACATTCTTTGTCTCGGCAAGGCGCTGACGGGCGGCTACATGACACTGTCCGCCACGCTGACGACCCGCGAGGTCGCTAACGTCATCAGCAATGGCGAAGCGGGATGCTTTATGCACGGCCCGACTTTTATGGGCAATCCGCTGGCCTGCGCCGTCGCCAGCGCCAGCCTGTCATTACTGGCAGAAAACCGCTGGCCGCAGCAGGTCGCAGCAATTGAAGAGCAGCTTAACGCCGAGCTTGCGCCACTCAAACTTCATCCGGCAGTGGCTGATGTGCGAGTGTTGGGAGCGATCGGCGTGGTGGAAATGCGCCAACCCGTGGAGATGGCACACCTGCAGCAGCATTTTGTTGCGCAAGGAGTGTGGATCAGGCCGTTTGGCAAACTGATTTATCTAATGCCGCCGTACGTGATTACCCCTGAGCAGTTGCGTCAGCTCACGCAGGCAGTGGCCAGCGCTCTGCAACAGCTTTATTAAAGCTTGCTGCCCGTGCGAACTGAACTTTGCCGCAGGTGTGAGCTAAACTTTGCCGCCAGTACGGACTAGCTGTCGTGAGGCAGCCAGCAGGGTATCAAGCCTGTTGCGGCTTTCACCAGCCTGCTGATTGAGAAAATCGATGGCAACCTGCAGCGCCGGGTTTGGATTATCGGGGTAAAGCAGTTGATAACTTGCCCCGCTGGCGACACAAAGAGTAAACGGCGCGATCACTCTGTGGGCCTGCAAATCATCCTCAATCAGCGTGAGATCGCCGATCGCCACGCCGTAACCTTGCAACGCCGAGTTAATCGCCAGATCCAGGGTGTCAAAATGCTGGGACTTGCTTGAGGGCAATACCTGTACGCCAGCGGTTTTAAGCCAAAGCAGCCAGTCACGACGATCGCGGGTCGGATGCAGCAGCGTTTGATCCGCCAGACTGCCAAGCCCGATATTTTCTGTCTTTGTCGTTAAAAGATCAGGCTTTGTCGCTAAAAGATCCGGCACGCAAACTGGCGTCAGTACTTCATCGAACAGATGCAGCACGTTGGCCGCATTCTCAACCGGTCTTCCAAACACCACCGCCGCATCAAAATGTTCGCTGCTAAAATCCACCCCATGCGCCACCGAAGCAGTGAGCTCGATCTGCATATCCGGACGATCGTTTTGCAGCTGGATCACCCGCGGTAACAGCCAGCGCATCGAACAGGTTGGACACTTGATGCGCACGGTATCAGGATGACTCGCTACCCGTTGCAGCGCCTCGCCCATTTGTGTCATGGCCATCTGTATCGGCGGCAACAGCTGCGCGCCTCGCGGTGTCAGCGTCAATCCCCTTGCCTGCCTGACAAACAGCGGATACCCAAGATGCGCTTCTAGCCCGGTGACCTGCCTGCTTACCGCACCTTGCGTGATGTGCAACAGCTCGGCGGCGCGCGTCAGATTCAAGGCTTGAGCAACGATGACAAATGTCTTGAGCAAGTTTAGCGGCGGTAAATTGAGTGCCGAATTTGGCAAAGAATGAGGCGAAAAACCCGAGTGTGAACGCATTGTGGTTTGGCTCCAGCCATGACGTCAGATCATGGTAAGTATGACAAACTTTCTATTGTGGACCTAACGAATCTATTGCTTAATCAAACATCACTATTCTGCCCATCCGTTACTGCCCACAGGAGTTAGCATGAAAAGCGCCATGTCCCCGCAGTCGAAATTACCCGACGTCGGCACCACGATTTTTACCGTTATTGGCCAGCTAAGCGCCGAGCATAACGCACTTAACCTGTCTCAGGGCGCGCCAAACTTTTCATGCCAACCTGCGCTGATTGACGCCGTAGCCCAGTCGATGCGTGCAGGCCAAAACCAGTATGCGCCAATGAGCGGCGTTGCGGCGCTGCGTCAGGCACTGTCTGCCAAGGTCGAAGCGCTGTATGGCAGCCATTATGATGCCGACGAGGAAGTCACCATTACTGCCAGCGCCAGTGAAGGGATTTATTCTGCCATCAGCGCGCTGGTTCATCCGGGCGACGAGGTAATCTATTTCGAACCGGCCTTCGACAGCTACTCGCCGATTGTCAGACTGCAAGGTGCAACGCCAGTGCCGATCACTCTGTCGATGGAAGATTTCAGCATCAACTGGGATGAAGTGTCGAGCGCTATCAACAGCCGGACGCGGATGATCATTATCAACAGCCCGCACAACCCGACGGGCGCGATTTTCACCCAGCACGACGTCGACAGACTTACCGCGTTGACCCGCAATACCAACATCGTGATCCTGTCCGATGAAGTCTACGAGCACGTGGTTTTTGACGGCGAACGTCATGAGAGCATGGCGCGTCATGCGGAACTTGCCGAGCGCAGCGTAATTGTTTCCTCGTTTGGCAAAACCTATCACGTTACCGGCTGGCGCGTGGGCTACACGCTGGCCCCAGCGGCGCTGATGGACGAGATCCGCAAGATCCACCAGTTTATGGTCTTTACCGCCGATACCCCAATGCAATACGCGTTTGCCGAGGCGCTGGCCAGTCCGCAAAGTTATTTGGGACTGGCTGATTTTTATCAGCAAAAACGTGATTTACTGATTAATGCGTTGCAGGGTTCACGTTTCGAACTGCTGCCAACGCGCGGCAGCTTCTTTATGCTCGCCAGATTCAGTCATTTCAGCCCGCTGAGTGACGATGAGTTTGTGCTGAGTCTGATTCGCGATCATCAGGTTTCCAGTATTCCGCTGTCGGCATTTTACAGCGGTAATAAACCTACTGGACTGATTCGCCTAAGCTTTGCCAAAGACGATGCGACATTAATTGAAGGCGCGCGCCGTTTGAGCGGCGTTTAAAACATCACTTCTGGAGCGATAAAAATGCATAAATTGAAAAGCCTGATGCTGCTGAGCTGTGCCTTGGCATCTTTTTCTTCCATGGCTACAAGCTCGACCATCAAGTTTGGCCTTGAGGCGCTGTATCCGCCGTTTGAATCCAAATCGGCCACTGGCGAGCTGCAAGGGTTTGATATCGACGTCGGCAATGCGGTCTGTGCGGCGGCAAAGGCCAAATGTGAGTGGAGCGAAACCTCGTTCGACGGCCTAATCCCTGCCCTTCAGGCGCGTAAGTTCGACGCCATCAACTCGGCCATGAACGCCACCGATAAACGTCGTCAGGCGATTGATTTCACAACCGTTATTTATCGTATCCCGACCAAACTGATTGCGAAAACCGACTCTGGCCTGCTGCCGGATGCCGCGTCGTTGAAAGGCAAGCACATTGGCGTGTTACAGGGTTCGATTCAGGAAACTTATGCGCAGGCTCACTGGGCGCCGCAGGGTGTCGATATTGTGTCATATCAGGACCAGGATCAGGTCTATCTCGATTTGACCTCAGGCCGTCTTGACGGAACGCTGGTCATGGCACCGGCGGGCCAGAAAGGCTTCCTCGATCGCCCGGACGGCAAGGGTTATGGCTTCGTCGGCGATTCCGTGCGTGATGACAAAATCCTCGGCAGCGGCATTGCTTTTGGCGTGCGTAAAGGCGATACCGCCAACAAAGAGCGCCTCGACAAAGCCATTGCGCAAATCAAGCAAGACGGCGTCGTTACCCGGCTGGCGAAAAAATATTTTGGCGATCTCGACGTAACTGCCAAATAAGCTTGAGGTTTCTCCCGCCACTATCATCAGATGGTGGCGGATAACTTGACCATTCCCCGCAATAATCCTTTTATTATTATTCATTAACAAAATACTCCTGCCAATTCCTGTACCTTGCCGCGGGTCCCCTGTAGTGTCGCTTACACGTTTCGCCTTGCGTTCTATACTTATACTTGGTGGAAGTTTTTAAATATAAGGAATCAGTATGTCTCAGAAATCATCCGTTAATCGTCGCTTCGTTCTCGCCTCTCGTCCAACCGGTCTGCCAGTAGCAGAAAATTTCCGTCTGGAAGAAACCGAGCTGCCAAAACCGGCAGAAGGCCAACTGCTGCTGCGCACGGTGTATCTGTCGCTTGACCCTTACATGCGTGGTCGTATGAGTGCCGGTCCTTCTTATGCGCCACCGGTTGAGATTGATCACGTCATGACTGGCGGTGCCGTATCGCGCGTAGTTGAATCGAAAGACGCCAACTTCAAGACCGGTGACTGGGTGGTAGCCACCAACGGCTGGCAGGATTACGCAGTGGTTAATGCCAAAGAAGCCAGAAAACTCGAAGGCGCTGCACTGAAGCATCCTTCGCTGGCACTTGGCGTGCTCGGCATGCCTGGCTTTACCGCCTTTATGGGGCTGTTGGATATCGGCCAGCCAAAAGCCGGTGAAACAGTGGTCGTTGCCGCAGCGACCGGTCCGGTCGGCTCATTGGTTGGGCAAATCGCCAAGCTTAAAGGCTGTAAAGTGGTGGGTATCGCCGGTGGAGAAGAGAAATGTCGCTACGCGGTCGAGCATTTCGGTTTTGATGAATGCCTGGATCACCGCGCGGCCAATCTCCCACAGCGCCTGAAAGAAGCCTGCCCGCGCGGCATTGACGTGTATTACGAAAACGTTGGAGGTGCAGTGTTCGAGGCGGTGTTACCTCTGCTCAATACCAAGGCTCGCGTACCAGTGTGCGGCGTGATCGCGCAATATAATGACGTCGACAACAAGAAAGGTGGCGAGGCTATGACCCTGCTGACCAACACTATCTTGAAGAAACGCCTGCGCGTTGAAGGTTTCATTATTTTTGATGACTACGGTCATCGCTATCCAGAATTTGCAGCCCAGATGAGTGAATGGTTCTCGGCCGATAAAATCAAATTCCGCGAACAAATCGTTAAAGATTTGGAAAGTGCGCCAGCCTCGTTGAATGACGTTTTGCTGGGCAAAAACTTCGGCAAGATGGTGATTCAGGTAGGCCAGGAAGAAGCCTAAGTTTTTACAGGTACGTTACTGAAATCATTGGAGATAGATGATATGAAATTACTTATGGTATTAACTTCTCACGATAAACTTGGCGATACTGGCAAGAAAACCGGATTCTGGCTCGAGGAATTCACTGCCCCTTACTATGAATTTCTCGACGCTGGTGCGGACATCACTTTGGCCTCCCCCAAGGGGGGCCGACCTCCGCTTGATCCAAAAAGTGATGAAGCGGATTCGCAAACCGAAACCACAGAACGTTTTCGTCACGACAAAGATGCCCAAAAACTTCTGGCTACCACCCGCAAGTTATCGGAAGTTTATGAAAGTGACTTTGATGCGGTGTTTTATCCCGGAGGTCACGGTCCACTGTGGGATTTGGCGGAAGATGCTGATTCTATTGCGCTAATCGAAGCCTTCTGGCGTGCCGACAAACCCGTGGCTGCTGTGTGTCACGCGCCCGGCGTGTTCCGCCATGTCGAAATAGATGATTTACCGCTGGTCAAAGACAAGCATGTTACCGGCTTTAGTAACAGTGAAGAGGAAGCGGTTCAGCTTACCAATGTTGTGCCTTTCCTGGTTGAAGACGAGCTGAAGAAAAACGGTGGCGAATACAGCAAAGCGGCCGACTGGCGTCCTTACGTGTTGGTTGACGGCAAGCTGATCACCGGCCAGAATCCGGCCTCTTCCGCAGGCGTTGCTCAGGCATTGTTGAAAATGCTAGGCTCGGTCTGAAAATTTCAAAGCGTAAATTTAACCAGTTTGCAGGGGATATAATGGCTTTTACGATTAAAAGTAACGATCTCAAAGACGGCGACAAGATGCCTAATGGTCAAGTATTCAACGGCATGGGTTATCAGGGTAACAACCTCTCTCCCCACCTAAGCTGGGAAAATGCCCCGGCCGGAACCAAAAGCTTTGCTATCACCTGCTACGACCCTGACGCGCCGACGGGTTCTGGCTGGTGGCACTGGGGCGTCGCCAACCTGCCCGCCGATCTGCATGAGCTGCCTGCCGGCGCTGGGTCGGACAAGGGCGGCCTGCCTGTGGGTGCAGTGCAAACGCGCACCGATTTCGGCAAAGCGGGTTACGGCGGTGCTGCACCTCCGCAGGGCGAGCATCATCGTTACATCTTCACTGTCTACGCGCTCGACGTTGAACATCTTGAAGTCAGCGAAGAGTCCAGCGGTGCTTATCTCGGCTTCAACATTCACTTCCACACGCTGGGCAAAGCCTCTCTGACGGTGATTTATAGCTAAGATTGATGCTTTTTTGTTTGCACAATAAATATTTTCTAATGATAAAATCCGGTTTGTGATACAAAACAACCCTGTTTTTGTCTGGGAAGTTTGTAAGCTGCAACCCAGTTAGCAAAAAAAACCGCATTCGAAATGATAAGTGGTCAGCCGTGCTGGCCGCTTTTTTTGTGCATCAAGGAGTCAGACACAGTGAAAATTTCCACCCTGTCGCGTGCCAGCGCTGCTTTATCCGCCACATTGCTTTTGGCTGCATGTAGCCATAGTCCGGAAAATCAATCTACTCAGATTGCACCGGGAACCGCGGCACTGCCAGTCCTGAGCGCCGATGAAGCGGCAAACTATACGGCGAAATCCTATCTGGCCTTTGGTGGGCCATCCGTTCAAGTGCAGCAGCAGGGCTGGACGCCAGTGCTGGCAAAAACCGACGGCGTGAAAAATGTGTACGTCGTCGGTCCCAAGAAAGGGGCTGACGGCGCAGAGTTCACCTCAGTGCAACAGGCCGTTGAAGCTGCGCTGGCTGACCACAATCACGGCGAACGTGAATACATCAAAGTTCTGCCAGGCACTTATACCGGTGCAATTTACATCCCTGCCGGTTCTGCGCCAATCAGCCTGTTTGGTGCCGGTGACAGTGCCGACCAGGTGGTGTTGCAGCTTGGTTTGGAAGCGGGCGTAGCGCCTGCGGATTACCGCAAGTCAGTCAATCCTAACGGCGAATTCCTGCCGGGCGATCGCGCGTGGTACATGTACAACCTGTGCGCCAATCCGCAAAACCAGACCCTTGGTGCAAGCTGTAGCGCAACGCTGTGGTCACAGGGTAATGGCCTGCAATTGCAGAACCTGACCATCGCCAACAGCTTGCAGGACAGCACCGACGCGGGCGAACATCCTGCTGTTGCGCTGCGCGTTGACGGCGATCGGACGCTGCTGGAAAACGTGCACCTGCTGGGCCGCGAAAACACCCTGATGGTCAATACTGCCGACATCAATAATAAACCGGTAACCAGCCGCTACAGCCGCGTTTACGTACACAACAGCCTGATTGCAGGCGACGTAGATTATGTGACCGGACAGGCTGACGCCGTGTTTGACCACGTTGAATTCCACACTCTCTCGAGCCGTGGCGTTAAGCAGGCCAGCATTTTCGCACCGATTACTCCGGCCAATGTGTCTTACGGTTATCTAGTAACCGACAGTAACCTGACTGCCGATAAAGGCTTTGCAGGACAAGGCGCAGCAGCGAAAGCGATACTGGGACGTTCGGTTGATTTAGGCGCAGATCAGGGCGGTTACACTGCCGGTTCAACGCCAAACGGCCAACTGGTGATCCGCGACAGCCAGATTGATGCGACCAGCTATAACCTGCAACAGCCGTGGGGCGAAGCGCTTTACTCTCAGCGTCCGTTCTCTGGCAACGTGGCACCGAACCGCAATCTTAATGACGCCGGTTTCAACCGCCTGTGGCAGTACAACAACACCGTGCCTGCGGTGAAATAACGCTCTACGGCAAGACGTTAAAAATAAAAACGCCAGACTCGTCAGCCTGGCGTTTTTTTTCGATCCTGAAAAGCAAACAGACTAGTGATGCAGCTCGATAATAGTGACCCACATCGCGCCCTTGCCGACCGGATAGGTCTTAAGGCGAGTCAGTTTGCCTGTGGCCTGATCGATTTTCGCCACTTCAATATCAGGGGATTTCTGACCGGCGGTTATCACATATTTGCCGTGATGGTCGATATTGAAGCCGCGTGGCTGTGTCTGGGTTGGGTGATGCCCTACCAGCGTCAACTCGCTGCCATCGGCAGACACTTTAATCACTGACAGCGTGCTTGCGGTTCGATCGGAGGCATAAAGATACTGGCCATCTGGAGTGATATGCAGATCGGCAGACCAGCGCTCGCCGCTGAAATCAGCAGGCAGGATATCCAGCGTTTGCACGTTCCGGTATTCGCCGCTGGTTACGTCTTTCTGGTACGCGTCCACGGTGCCATTCAGCTCATTGACGCAGTAGGCGAAATGCTGATTTGGATGAAACGCCATATGACGCGGACCTGCGCCTGACACGGTAGAAAGTTCGGCAGGCTTGTGCGCGGTTGCTTCGCCTTGCAGATTAAAATCGAACAGGCGGATATGGTCCTCTTTCAGCGCAGGGATCATCAGCAATTGATTGGTCGGATTCATATTGGCCGAGTGCGGAGCCTGCAGGTCTTCAAGCACTTGATGCGGAGCCAGTGCCACGCCATCATCGCCAATCTTGTGGATGCTGACATTGTTGTAACTGTAGGAAGCGCTGAAAACAAAACGGCCTTGTAAATCGATACCAAGATGCGTTGGGCTGCCTGGTAAAGGCGCTTGCCCAGCCAGTTCCAGCTTGCCGTCGTGGCCAATGTCATAAGTCACAATGGAAAATTCCGGGCGCACGCCGACATAAAGTTGACGTGAGTCCGGCGAGGCAACCATTGGCTGAACCTGACCCGGAACTTCCACCACCTGTAGCAGTGACAGCTCACCGTCTTCGTGGAGGTTGAAGGCGTGAATCTGCTGACTGTCGGGACTGGCAACATAAACGACTTGTTTCATCATATCTCCTTATTAAATCTGAAAATGGGTACGTTTTATTAAAAGAGCAGGGTTTCAGCATAGCTTAACACCTTGCTAAAGCATTAGCCCTTGATGCGAGGTTTTAACATTTAGATTTAAGGTGTAACATCTATAGCCTTAATTTTAGACAATGACACTCTGCTGGAACCGCTCATGACTTACCGCGTTATCGCGCTCGATCTCGACGGCACGCTGCTTGACCGTCAAAAACGTATTCTCCCTGAATCTCTGGCTGCTTTGGCTGACGCGCGCGCTGCGGGTGTTAAAGTCATCGTGGTGACCGGACGCCATCACGTGGCAATCCGTTCGTTTTATAAAACCTTAGAACTGGATACTCCGGCCATTTGCTGCAACGGCACTTATCTTTATGATTTTCAGGCGCAAAAAGTGTTGGCCTCCGATCCACTGGATAAAATCAAAGCCAAAAAGGTGATCGACCTGCTGGAGTTTTACGGGATCCACGGCTTGCTGTACGTTGATGATGCGATGCTGTATCAGCAGACCAGCGGCCACGTTGAACGTTCGATTATCTGGGGAAAAACCTTGCCAGAAGGCCAGCAGCCGACGATTAGTCAGGTCAACAGCCTGCGTGAAGCCGCAGACGAAGCACAGTCGATCTGGAAATTTGCTACCTCGCATCACGATTTAGACGCTTTGGAAGCCTTCGCACAACAGGCCGAGAAAGAGCTGGGTCTCGCATGCGAATGGTCATGGCACGATCAGGTTGACGTCGCCAAAGGTGGCAACAGCAAGGGTAAACGCCTGCAACAGTGGGTAGAATCTCAAGGGATAAGCATGAGCGAAGTCATCGCCTTTGGTGATAATTTCAATGACCTTAGCATGCTGGAAAACGTCGGCCTTGGCGTGGCGATGGGTAACGCCGTTGATGAGATTAAGTTACGTGCCGGGCTGGTGATCGCCGACAACGAACAACCGGGCATTGCAGATGTGATCCGCACAAAAGTGCTTTAGAGTATTTTAGCCCGTGAGAAATTGCGGGTTATCCATAAAAAAACCCGGCGTGATGACCGGGTTTCATTAGCAATAGGCAGAGATTCAGCTTTTAGGTTCGCTGTGTGACTCTTTTGAGTGACCGACTTTGGAAATCACGTTAAACAGCTCGCCCATGCCGTAAATCAGACCTAATACCAAGGCGATAAAAATAGGCACCATAATTATCGCAAACAGCAAACTTTCCAGTAGTTCCAACATGATAGCCTCTCTTCGCTAAAGCATCAGCCTTTTAAGCAAATGCAAAAATATGTAACTAATCTTAACAGCGTTTTGGCTGATTTACTTTAGCTTTTCGCCAACTCTTTAAGAACTCCCAGCAATCGGCGACAATGCCCTATTATCAAGTTATGCCTCAAACCATAACTTTTGCTGACGCCAAGGTTGGACCCTCATTTATGCAAGCTGAAATCCTGTTAACCCTGAAACTGCAACAGCGCGTGTTCGCCGACCCGCGCCGTATCGAATTACTTAAACAGGTAAAAATTACCGGCTCAATCAGCCAAGGGGCAAAGCTGGCCGGAATTAGTTATAAAAGTGCCTGGGATGCGATTAACGAAATGAACCAGCTAGCCGACCAAACGCTGGTTGAACGCAACACCGGCGGCAAAGGCGGTGGCGGCGCGGTGCTGACTCGCTACGGCGAGCGCCTGATCCAGCTGTTTGATTTACTTGCCCAAATCCAGCAAAAAGCTTTTGATGTGCTTAAAGATGACGGCCTGCCCCTCGACAGCCTGCTCGCGGCGATCTCTCGTTTCTCGCTGCAAACCAGCGCGCGTAATCAGCTTTTTGGTACAGTCATCGAGCGCGATCATGAAGAGGTCCAACAGCATATCAATGTCCTGCTTGCCGATGGTAAAACGCGGATTCGTGCCGCTCTCACGCAACAAAGCGCCGACCGTCTTTCTTTGCTCCCAGGCAAAGAGATCCTCGCACTGATAAAAGCGCCGTGGATAAGCCTGAGCTATCAGGCCAGCAATAACGATAACGCGTTGTTAGGGAAGGTTCAGAGTATCCAGCATGGTGCGGATAACTGTGAGGTACTGATTGCCCTGCAAGGGGGCGAAATTCTGTGTGCCACTCTGGCGACTAAAGAAGTCGATAAAATGGCACTCAAAGAAGATGCAGAGGTCTACGCACAATTTGATGCCGACCAGGTGATTATCGCCACGCTGTGCTAAAGCTATTATTAATCAATATCTTGCATTTTTAGCGCTGACAGTTTGCAGAATTGTCAATTGACTTGGGCCGGTGATGAGCTTATCCCTAAAATTCTTAATGATTCATTTTAATAAGAATCTCAGGGTATAAGACCCCGCGCGGGCAACCCCAAGGTCATAAGCAGGCAGGAGCAAAATGTCATCTTTATCTATTTCACAAGCCATTTTCCGTCTTAGCGATACGCGCACTCTCGATTTACCCGAGTTAACCTTGCGCCAGGGTGAAACCTGGTCTTTCGTCGGCTCGAACGGTAGCGGAAAATCGGCCCTGGCGCGTGCCATTGCTGGAGATTTGGGGTTATTGGAAGGCTCGCGCAACAGCGATTTCGGCAGCATTGTTCGCCTCTCTTTTGAGCAGTTGCAAAAGCTGGTGGCCGACGAATGGCAGCGCAATAACACCGATATGTTAAGCGCCGATGAAGACGATACTGGCCGAACCACTGCTGAAATTATTCAGGAGCAGGTCCATGATGCGGCCCGCTGCGAGAAGCTGGCGGCGCAGTTTGGTATTGCGCACCTGTTGAGTCGACGCTTCAAATATCTTTCAACTGGCGAAACACGTAAAACGCTGCTGTGCCAGGTATTGATGCAACAACCCGATCTTTTGGTGCTCGATGAACCGTTTGACGGGCTAGACGTCAAGGCGCGGGAACAGCTGGCGGAGATGCTGGCAGAGCTTGCCGCGCAGGGCCAGACGATGGTGCTGGTATTGAACCGCTTCGATGATATTCCTGATTTTATCCAATACGTTGGCGTGCTTGCTGACTGCTCTTTGGCGTCTGTCGGGCCGCGTCAGCAAGTGTTGTCAGAGGCGTTGGTTGCCCAGTTGGCGCATAGCGAAACGCTGAGCGGGATGAATTTGCCCGAAGCTGAGGATCCGACCCAGAAAGCCCTGTTGCCTGCCGATCAACCGCTGATCGTACTTCGTAATGGTGTGGTTCAGTACAACGACAAACCTATCTTGCACGGGCTGACTTGGCAGGTGGATGTGGGACAGCATTGGCAAATCGTCGGTCAAAACGGAGCCGGGAAATCGACCCTGCTAAGCCTTATCACTGGCGATCATGCACAGGGTTACAGCAACGATTTAACCTTGTTTGGTCGCCGTCGTGGCAGCGGAGAAACCATCTGGGATATCAAGCGCCATATCGGCTATGTCAGCAGTAGCCTGCATCTCGATTACCGCGTCAGTTCAAATGTTCGCAACGTAATTTTATCCGGATTCTTTGATTCGATTGGCATTTATCAGGCCGTTTCCGATCGCCAACAGCAGCTGACCACCCAATGGCTGGAACTGCTTGGATTGGGCGGACGCACGGCTGATACGCCATTCCATAGCCTCTCCTGGGGTCAACAACGTCTGGCGCTAATTGCGCGTGCGCTGGTCAAACACCCTGCCTTGCTGATCCTCGATGAACCATTACAAGGCCTTGACCCGCTTAACCGCCAATTGGTGCGACGCTTTATCGACGTGCTGATCGGCGAAGGCAACACCCAGCTACTGTTCGTTTCCCATCATGCGGAAGATGCCCCGCAATGTATTTCACATCGACTGACTTTTGTGCCGGATGGGGAGATTTATCAATACCAGATTGATGAGCTGGATCGCGGTTAGGTTGGTTTTAGATTGGGAATCTAAAGGCAACTTTTTGTTTTAGGGATTGGGGCAGCGCACTAGGGTTTAATTCAGCATCTTGTGCTGCGCACGGCCTTTAATGCTGCGCATGGCTTAGGTGTTGCGCACGGCCTTTAGCTTAACTTCAAATTCAACTTTAACTTCAACTTCAAATTCAACTTCATGCGCTTCGCTTACTGGGCTGCGGCCCAGACCGCCTCAAGGGTGGCCCTTGGGCCGCCACCCTTAAGAATCCCGGGCCCCTTTTCTCGTGACCAGATTGGTGCAAAAAAAGTAGATCGTTTCAGAAGCCTCCTTGCGTGGCGTTGGCCACGGCCCTGCGGGCTGCCTTCACTCAGTCGGGAGCCAAAAGCGTCTCCCTTTCCTTCGCTCAGCGTAGGCCTGAGGCCGCCAATAGTAGCTAAAAAGAAAAACCGGCAACTCTACGGCGGTCAAAAGCCGATCTCACAAAGATAGGTCTCTTAGGTTTGTTCGAGACTAAATATAACTTTTGATTTCGTTTTTGAATTAATAAAACCGATATTCACAGAATGTCACCTTCAAAAAAAATTCTTGTCAGAAGAAAGGCCTTTTGACCTCAGCTTAGGTTGCCGATTTTTCTTTAATAGCCCTGATTGGCGGCCTCGGGGCGGCGCTAAGGGAGGGAGAAAGACGTTTTTGGCTTTCGAACGAACGAGGGGACCGCGCAGCGGCGCGACCAACGCCACACACAGTCGCAACTGAAACGAACTCATCGTCTGGTGCCGTAAAGGCAAACAAAACCAAAGGGCGCGGAGATGCAAGAGGGCTCGCCCTGAAGACCTCTTGCCCGGTTCCGGCACTGCCGGTTAATTGACCATTGAAATGAGTGAACCGGAAAAACTGCTCGGTGATTATTGACCTTAAAAAGCCCGTGCGCAGCATCTAAAGCCCGTGCGCAGCACCCAAAACGCGGAGATGCAAGAGGGCTCGCCCTGAAGACCTCTTGCCCGGTTCCGGCACTGCCGGCTAATTGACCATTGAATTTAGTGAACCGGAAAAACGCCTCGGTGATCATTGACCTTAAAAAGCCCGTGCGCAGCATCTACAGCGCTGAGATGCTGCCGGCTAAATATCCAATGAAATGAGTGAACCGGAAAACGCCTCGGTGATTATTGACCTTAAAAAGCCCGAGCGCAGCATCTAAAGCCAGCGCACAGCACCTACAGCGCTGAGATGCTGCCGGTTAAATGATCATTGAAATGAGTGAACCGGAAAAATGGCTCATAGTTTATTGGTTTAAGAGTTGATACAGGGCAGTAGACCACAAGAATCAGCCTGAATAATTGACTTAAAACTAACCTCGGAAATTGCCCATAAAAAACAATTTTGCAATAAAAAAATCACTGTAATCGATTACACTATACGTATCCCAAGGGTTCAAAGGGGATTATCCCCTTCCCTATCCCCCATGGTACGAAGCCTATCACAGTGGTAAACTAGAGGTGTAAACGATTCCATTTTATAAGATGGATCACCTTTTTACGCACCACAGCATGATATTGTTACCCACATCATTTCCATCAAGGAGTCGATATGTACGTTCTAGTGACAGGTGGTAGCGGTTACATTGGTAGCCATACTTGCGTTCAATTAATTGAAGCGGGCTATTCGCCAATCATTCTGGATAACCTTTGCAACAGCAAAGCCAGCGTTTTGGAACGCATCACTACTCTGACGGGTAAAACTCCCGTTCTGATCCAGGGCGATATTCGCGACCGCGCATTGCTGGACAAAATCTTCAGCGAATATAAAGTCGATTCGGTTATTCACTTTGCCGGCCTGAAAGCCGTGGGTGAGTCGGTGAACAAACCGCTGGAATATTACGATAACAACGTTCACGGCTCGCTGGTGCTGGTTGAAGCAATGCGCGCCGCTGGCGTGACTAACCTCATTTTTAGTTCATCGGCCACAGTTTACGGCGATCAGCCTAAAACCCCTTACGTTGAAGATTTCCCAACCGGAACGCCTTCCAGCCCTTATGGCCAAAGCAAACTGATGGTTGAGAAAATCCTGCAAGATTTGCAGCGTGCGCAACCGAACTGGAGCATCTCTCTGCTGCGCTATTTCAATCCAGTCGGTGCGCATCCGTCGGGCCTGATGGGTGAAGATCCACAAGGTATCCCCAACAACCTGATGCCGTTTATCGCGCAGGTTGCCGTAGGTCGTCGCGAGTCGCTGTCAGTATTTGGCAACGACTATGACACTCCAGACGGTACCTGTCTGCGTGACTACATTCACGTGGTCGATCTGGCCGATGGTCACATCGCCGCGATGAAAACCCTGCATGACAAACCGGGCGTACACATTTACAACCTCGGAGCAGGTGTCGGCAAGAGCGTTCTTGATGTTATCAATGCCTTCAGCGAAGCCTGTGGCAAGCCGGTGAATTACCACTTTGCCCCGCGCCGCGCTGGAGATTTGCCAGCTTATTGGGCTGATCCGGGCAAGGCGGCCAAAGAGCTGAATTGGCGTGTAAGCCGTACTTTGGAAAACATGGCGGACGATACCTGGCTGTGGCAATCAAAAAACCCACAGGGCTATCCAGATTAAGGAAAGAGAATGTCTGATTTTGATCCCATCGAGCATCCGCACCGCCGCTATAACCCGCTGAGCGATCAGTGGGTATTGGTCAGCCCGCACCGTGCCAGGCGACCGTGGCAGGGTCAGCAGGAAACGCCTTCGCAGGAAACCTTGCCTAAACACGACCCAGACTGTTTCCTGTGTCCGGGCAATACTCGCGTGACCGGTGACGTCAACCCCGATTACCAGGGGACGCACGTGTTTACCAATGATTTTGCGGCGCTGATGCCGGATACGCCTTTTGCGCCGGAAAGCGAAGACCCATTAATGCGTTGTCAGAGTGCGCGCGGCACCAGCCGGGTTATTTGCTTCTCTCCCGACCACAGCAAAACCCTGCCTCAGTTGTCGCTGCCTGCCCTTGAAAAGGTCGTGCATACCTGGCAGGAGCAAAGCGCGGATTTAGGCAAAACTTACCCGTGGGTTCAGGTTTTCGAGAACAAAGGCGCGGCGATGGGCTGCTCTAACCCGCATCCGCACGGTCAAATTTGGGCCAACAGCTTCCTGCCTAATGAAGCTGACCGTGAAGATCGTCTACAGCGTCAATATCTGGCGCAGTATGGTTCTTCGATGCTGCTTGATTACGTGCAGCGCGAGCTGGCAGACGGCAGCCGAACGGTAGTTGAAACTGAACACTGGCTGGCGGTAGTGCCTTACTGGGCTGCATGGCCTTTTGAAACGCTGCTGCTGCCAAAAGCCAAAGTTCTGCGCCTCACCGAGCTTGGCGAAGCGCAAAGCAGCGATCTGGCATTGGCGCTGAAAAAACTCACTAGCCGCTACGATAACCTGTTCCAGTGCTCTTTCCCGTATTCAATGGGTTGGCATGGCGCACCGTTTAGCGAGGGTGATTACTCGCACTGGCAGCTGCATGCCCATTTTTATCCGCCATTGCTGCGCTCGGCGACGGTAAGAAAATTCATGGTCGGCTATGAAATGCTGGCTGAAACCCAACGAGACCTGACTGCCGAACAGGCCGCTGAACGTCTGCGAGCAGTGAGCGACGTTCACTATCGTGAAGCCGGAGTTAAATGATGGAATTGAAAAACAAAACCCTGGAAATCTTTGAACAGAAATTCGGCTATCCGGCCACCGTGACTATCAAGGCTCCTGGCCGCGTCAATCTGATTGGCGAACACACCGACTACAACGACGGCTTTGTACTGCCTTGCGCCATTGATTACGAAACGGTAATTGCCTGCGGTCAACGCAACGATCGCATTATCCGCGTTATCGCCGCAGATTATGAAAATGAGCAAGACGAATTCTCGCTCGACGATCCCATAGTCAGCACCAATGCGCTACCGTGGGCCAACTACGTGCGCGGGGTGGTCAAACATCTGTTACTGCGCAACAGCGAATTTTCCGGCGCCGATATGGTGATAAGCGGCAATGTACCGCAGGGCGCGGGCCTGAGTTCATCGGCCTCGCTGGAAGTGGCGGTCGGCCAGGCGCTGAAAAGTCTCTATGATCTGGATATCGACGGTGTACAACTGGCGCTAAACGGTCAGGAAGCAGAAAACCAGTTCGTGGGCTGCAACTGCGGCATCATGGACCAGCTGATTTCCGCATTGGGCAAAGAGAATCACGCGCTGCTGATTGACTGCCGATCGCTGGAAACCAAAGCGGTTTCGATGCCAAAAGATGCCTCGGTTGTGATCATCAACTCCAACGTGAAACGCGGTCTGGTCGACAGCGAATACAATACGCGTCGCAAACAGTGTGAAGAAGCGGCACGTTTCTTTGGCGTTAAGGCGCTGCGTGACGTGGATATTGCCTTGTTTGCCGCCAGGGAAGCCGGCCTTGATCCGCTGACTGCCCGTCGCGCACGTCACGTGATTACCGAAAACGATCGCACTCAGGCCGCCGCTATTGCCCTGAGCCACGGTGATTTGAAAACCATGGGCGTATTGATGGCGGATTCTCACGCCTCGATGCGTGACGATTTCGAAATCACCGTGCCACCCATCGACACGCTGGTTGAAATCGTTAAATCAGTTATTGGTGATAAAGGCGGCGCACGCATGACCGGCGGCGGCTTTGGCGGCTGCATTGTGGCATTAATGCCGAGCGAGCTGGTTGAAAAAGTGCGCAAAACCGTCGCTCATGAATATCACGCTAAAACGGGTATCAAAGAAACATTCTACGTTTGCCAGGCTTCAGAAGGTGCCAGCATATGTTAACACCAGTCGACACCCAGCGAGCCCCGGACGGCTCGCCATTTCAGTTGGTTACGCTAAAAAATCCTGCTGGGACAACGGCTACCTTTATGGATTGGGGTGCTACCTGGTTATCTTTGGTTCTGCCTCTGCAAGCGGGTGGACAGCGCGAGCTGCTGCTGGGCTGTCAGAGCCCGGAAATATATCCTCGGCAAACCGCTTATCTGGGCGCGACAGTGGGCCGCTATGCCAACCGCATCGCCCGTTCGCAGTTCCAGATCGACTGCAAACCGCATTTATTGGTTGCCAATCAGGGCGTCCACCAGCTGCACGGCGGGCCAGAGGGTTTTAACGCTCGTCGTTGGAAAATCCTTAACTATACCGAGCAAAAGGTGAGCTTCCAGCTGGTATCGCCAGATGGCGATCAGGGTTACCCTGGCGAGCTGACCGCCGAGGTTCACTACGTTTTGACCAATGATAACCGCCTGGAAATCAGCTACAAGGCGCAGGTTGATAAGCTTTGTCCGGTGAATCTGACTAATCACGCCTATTTCAATCTCGACGGCGAAGGTCACGACGTGCGTAAGCATAAGCTACAGCTGTTCGCAGAGCGTTTCCTGCCTATTGATAGCGACGGGATTCCGTGCGCTGATTTAACTTCGGTACAACAAACCGGGATGGATTTCCGCAAGCCGAAAACGCTGGCTCAAGATTTTCTCGCCGATCGCGATCAGCAACGGGTTAAAGGCTACGATCACGCTTACCTGCTATACGCCACCTGTAACGCCAGTGACAACGCGGCGGCGCACCTGTGGTCATCCGACGAAAAAGTCAAAATGTCGGTATTTACCTCGGCCCCTGCCCTACAGCTTTATACCGGTAATTTCCTCAACGGCACGCCGAACCGCAGCGGGGGGCAGTATGCCAATTACAGCGGCGTTGCGCTCGAGAGCGAATTCCTGCCAGATAGCCCGAATCATTCAACCTGGCCGCAGCCGAGCTGCTGGTTGAAACCGGGTCAGATTTATCGTTCAGCCACGGTGTATCAGTTTTTCGCGCTGTAACTTTTCACCGCGCATAAAAAAGGGCCATCTCGACAGGACGGCCCTTTGCTTATCTTGCCTTATCCATTGCCGAGATTAGAAGTCGACGTTCACACCCAGCTGGAAGGTTCTGCCCGGCATGGTTGCCAGAGCCAGATCAGACTTGTCCTGGGCGGTTGAAGTCTCGGTATCGCGAGTACTCAGGTAATCCCAGTATTTTCTGTCGGTGACGTTATAGATACCGCCGCTGATTTTGACGTTTTGCGCGACCTGCACATAGCCGGTCAAATCGACAATTCCGTAGCCCGGAATACGCGCATATTCGGTTGAGGAACTTCCCAGATTTCCGCCGGTATTGGTATAGCTTTCACGATTGGTTGGCGTTGCCTGCTTGCCTTTATTGAAGGTTGCAGTGACTGCCATGCCGTAAAGTTTCGACGGGTCGTCATAGGCCAGTCCAGTGACCAGTTTCATTGGCGCTACACTTTCCAGAGATACGTATTTATCCCCTTCATAGCTCGATTTCGATGCGCCTTTGGCATAACCGAACGCCAGACGGGCGCTTAAACCATCCACTTGCTGATACCAGGTGCCGAAGTTGAAACGGGCACTGAGGCTGGTGCCATAGATATAGGCCTTGTCGCGGTTTTCTGCTTCATACGCCGTATAAATGTTGCTCGGAATATTGGTAAATACCGCTGGGCTGCCGGATCGGGTATAGCGAGTGTAGGCGATAAAGTTTTTGTACTGACTGTAGAAGGCGTTGAGGTTAAAGGTGATCCCCGGCGTCGCCTCGCCTTTGATGCCCCACTCATAGTTGTTGCTGGTTTCGGTCTTCAGATTTGGATTACCGATTAGCGCATACTGAGCTGTTCCGGCGTAGCTTGAACTAAGGTTCCAGGAACCGTAAAGCTGGCTGGCATCCGGGAACTGTGCGCCGCGCTTGTATTGCAGATAGGTTTGCACTTTTGGCGCGATATCATAGATAAAGGCCAAAGACGGCAATAGCTCTGTGTCGCTGGTTTTGCTGTACAGCGTTGACAGCTCTGATTCCGACAGAGAACCACTGGCCAGTGCAGAAAGATCCTTAGGTTCGGATTTTTGGTAGGCCAATCGCAGGCCCGGCACTACAGAGAAATTATGCCCGCCAAGATCCCAGGTCATGGTGTCTTCGGCAAAAGCGCCAAATACGTAAGTGCGGCTATTGGCAGCCGGCTGCATGATATAGGTGTATGCACTTTGATTCGGCGACTGGCTAAACGGACGCTCAGTTTCAGAAATATTGCCGTTCATGCCCCAACGGAATTCGTGAATCCCCCAGGATTTGGCCATCTTGTTATCGAAACCCAGAGTGTGGGCATTCGAGTCTGAGAAGGTACGCACCATGCCGCTGCCGGTAGTCGTATTCGGGCCGTAGGTATTATCGTGCGCCTGGGTTCTTTGATAGAAAACGTGAGTGTCGATGGTGTCCACCAGCAGCGAGTACGGCGTCCAGTGATCCAGCAGGCTTGCGCTGAAACGTCGAGTTTCGCTGCTCTGATAATCCCTGCCGTTAATGGCGGTTCCTGCGGTGTTCCATGAGTCAAAATTGGTGTGATTTGTTTTCTGATAGAGATCGACGGTACCCGTCAGAGTATGAGTATCGGTCGCAGCCCAGGTTCCAGACGCCATCAGCGCGTCGGAATGCCAGTTAGCCGGATAGGCATCTCGCGTACCGCTATTGTTGCGCGTCTCTTGCCCGTCGCGGCGGCTCAGCACCACGATACCGCTGAGGTCGCGATCGCCACCGGCAACGGTAATGCCGTTGTGCCAGCTGCGGTTGGCCGAATCGTAATCACTCTGGTAACCAAAGTAGCTGTGCTTGCTGGCATTCAAATAATCGTCGGCGGTCTTCGGCTTGAAGGAAACTGCGCCACCAATGGCGGTGTTGGCGTAGGAAACGTTGGTCGCACCAGACTGAATATCGACGGTGCCGTACATATAAGGATCAATATAGTCACGGCCTATTCCAAAGGTGTCCTGCCCGGCGCGTCCGACATAAGGTCGCCCTGTGGCGTTAGGCTGGGCGATACCGTCAACGTCTATCGCCACGCGGTTGGATTCCAGACCACGGATGTTGTAACCGGTATAACCGCCGCGATCAAAACCGCTTTTGCCGACAGAAGATCCACCCGCTGAACCTGTGGCGCTCACCAGCGGCTGGTAACGCATAATAGTACCAAAATCATTGCCGCCATCACGTTGCATATCTTTGGCGGTAATCTTGGTTTCATCACCGGCCTTTCTTTCGATTTTTGGTGAAATAACGGTCATGACATCGCCGGTATCGGCGTTTTTATTATCTGAGTTATTAACCACTGGTGTAGAAACTGCATTTTCCGCTGCGACGGCACTCATAATCGAGCTGGCAACCAGGCTTAAAGACAGCAAGGTCTTAAGGTGACGTTTTCCCTTGTGTGGAGACATAAAAAAGGCCTTAGGAAGATTAGGATTATTATTTTACTCAGCCATTTTTCCAGCGAAAAAAGACAAATCATACGCACAGCAATACCCTGTTATTTATCAGGTTTTATATAATCAATACTCGTAATGAAAATGATAATAATTATCATAACCATTCACGTCAATAGAAGTTCACCGCTAAGTTCCGTGATTTTATGTAATTTTTAGGTAAGTTTTTGACAGGATAAAAAAACCGAGTTGTTACGATTGTTTAGCGATCATTTATCGAAAAATGTGATATCTATCCTCGCTGGACGGGAATTTCCCCAACCAATATTCAACAGTCCATCTACGCTTACAGAGTGTCCTGGTGAGCAGGACGTTTAAAAAAGGAATACGTTATGCGTCTACCCATTTTATTGTCATTGTTAGCTACGCTGTGCATCAGCGGCAATGTTATGGCCGCCGATGCCATGAAGGCCTCTTCCCCGGCTCAGGCAGCTCAACGTCAGAAAATGACCGACTGTAATCAGCAGGCCACCACGCAAAGCCTCAAAGGCGACGAGCGTAAGACTTTCATGAGCCACTGCTTGAAAGCGGAATCCAAAACCGGCGATAAAGCCATGACACCGCAGCAAAACAAAATGAAGACTTGTAACGCGGATGCTGCCAAAAAAGAACTCAAAGGTGATGCTCGTAAAACCTATATGAGCACATGTTTGAAAAAAGCTGCGTAATCAGCGGTAAAGCAAACTCCCATTAACGCGCAGCCTGCCAACTCGGGCTGCGCGTTTCGTTTATTGATTGCCGACGCGGGGGGTCAGGCCATATAATGATCACAGTCGTCATTTGGAATTTCAGTAAATTGAGGAGTTTAGCTATGGCTGTAACCAAGCTGGTTCTTGTAAGACACGGCGAAAGTCAATGGAACCAAGAGAACCGTTTTACCGGTTGGCATGATGTTGATCTTTCGGATAAAGGTCGTACTGAAGCAAAACAGGCAGGTCAACTGCTGAAAGAAGAAGGCTTCCAGTTTGATTTCGCTTACACGTCTGTACTGAAACGTGCAATTCACACTCTCTGGAGCGTGCTGGATGAACTGGATCAGCCATGGCTGCCGGTTGAAAAATCCTGGAAACTGAACGAACGTCATTACGGTGCGTTGCAGGGTCTCGACAAAGCTGAAACCGCTGCGAAATACGGCGACGAGCAGGTTAAACAATGGCGTCGCGGCTTCCGCGTTACTCCGCCAGAGTTGGAAAAAACCGACGAGCGTTTCCCCGGTCATGACCCGCGTTATGCAAAACTGCGTCCAGAAGAGCTGCCAACCACCGAGAGCCTGGCTCTGACCATCGAACGCGTTATTCCTTACTGGACTGACGTTATCAAGCCACGTCTGGAAAGCGGCGAACGCGTTATCGTTGCTGCACACGGTAACTCCCTGCGTGCGCTGGTAAAATATCTGGATAACCTCAGCGAAGATGAAATTCTTGAGCTGAATATTCCTACTGGCGTGCCGCTGGTTTATGAATTCGACGAGAACTTCAAACCAATCAAACGCTACTATTTGGGTAATGCTGACGAAATCGCTGCAAAAGCTGCTGCGGTTGCCAATCAGGGTAAAGCCAAGTAATTCAGTGCTGAACTGAATGCGAAAAAAAGAACGCCTCGGCGTTCTTTTTTATTGGCTGTAATTTGCCGGTATAACATTACCGGCATTGCGAAAGAATTATCCGCGACGCTGTTTTACAGAGTTCGCCAGATTACGCAGCAGAGTTTCAGTGTCTTGCCAGCCGATGCAGGCGTCGGTCACGCTTTGGCCATAAACCAGCGGTGCACCGGTATCCAGACTCTGATTGCCTTCAATCAGATTACTTTCAACCATCACGCCCATGATTGCCTGCTCGCCCTGAGCAATCTGACCGCAAACATCTTCACAAACTTCCATCTGCTTTTTGAACTGCTTGCTGCTGTTAGCGTGGCTAAAGTCGATCATAATCGAGGCTGGCAGGCCGCCTTTTTTAAGGCCTTCTTTCACTTCTTTAACATCTTCGGCGCTGTAGTTTGGCTTTTTTCCGCCGCGCAGAATGATATGGCAGTCGCTGTTACCGGCAGTATTGACGATGGCAGAATGGCCCCATTTGGTCACAGACAAGAAGCAGTGCGGCGCACCGGCGGCGTTGATCGCGTCGATCGCCACTTTAATCGTGCCATCGGTGCCGTTCTTGAAGCCCACAGGGCAAGAAAGCCCGGAAGCCAACTCGCGGTGAACCTGTGATTCGGTCGTTCTCGCGCCGATAGCGCCCCAGCTCATCAGATCCGCCAGATACTGAGGAGTGATCATATCCAGGAACTCTCCGGCGGCAGGTAATCCGGTGTCATTAATATCCAGCAGTAATTTACGCGCGATTCTTAAACCGTCGTTAATCTGGAAACTATTGTTCATTTGCGGGTCATTAATCAGACCTTTCCATCCCACGGTGGTACGCGGTTTTTCAAAGTAAACACGCATCACAATTTCTAACTCTCCGCGCAGTTCTTCGCGCAGGGTCAGCAGACGCGTAGCGTACTCTTTTGCCGCTTTCGGGTCATGAATGGAACAGGGTCCAATGACTACCAGTAAACGATCGTCATTACCCTTCAATATCTTATGGATAGCATTGCGCGCCTGGGAAACCGTTTTAGCGGCTTTATCCGTTGCGGGGAATTTTTCCAGCAGAGCAACCGGCGGCAAAAGTTCCTTAATTTCTTTGATACGTAAATCGTCGTTTTGATAATTCATAACTGTTCCATTGGGTATTTCAAAAAAGTGCGGTTCTGTTTTTCTAATCGCGACCAATCTAGCGGCAATGTGTACAGCTGTAAATCGACTTTCCGCCATTAATCGGCATTAATCTCATTGCTTACCCTTAATCATCGACTAAGCTTTTATATTGATAAGCATTTACAAGAATTGATGGTTGAAGCTCAAACTTATAAGGAGATAGCAAATGAAAAAGCTCGCAATAATACTTCTGACCGCAGGTTTGGCACTGAGCGCCGGTGCTTACGCCGAAGATGGCTCTGGTTCCAACAACAATGGTAACGCCAATGCGTCTGACAGCCCAGGTTCGATTCAGAAACTGGCACCAAACGGCGTTGATAACGGTAAAATTAATACCTCGAATACCAATGTCGCTCAGCAGTCGCCACATAAAAAAACGACCACGATGCACCATAAAACCAGCAAAAACAAAGACCACAAGATTACCATGTGTAAAGACGGTCGCTGCCCTAATCAAACTCCGGGCACCAAACAGTCTGCTGACACCGGCAAATAAGCCTTTTTTCAGGCAAATAATTACCGGTAAACAGGCTGCAGCTTAGCAGGTTTATGGCATTATCTGGTTCTATCCTGACGGGAGGCTTCGGCTTCCCGTTTTTATCTTTGCAGAGTGCCGCATGCCAAGGTTACTTTTAGTCGATGACCATCCTTTAGTAGAAGTTGCCATTGAGGCCGCACTACAACGTTCCGGCCGTGACTGGCAACTGCACAGTGTCGAGGACGACCAGGCTGCGATGGCCAATCTGGCCAGCTGTCAATATCAGTTGGTGGTGCTCGATATCGGCCTGCCGCAGGTTGACGGTTTGCAGCTGCTCAAACGAATCCTGCGCCACTATCCAGCTCAGTCAGTGCTGATTTATACCGCCCAGGAAGAAGAGGTTTATGCCAGACTGGCTTTTGCCGGTGGCGCGAGCGGCTTTATTAATAAAGGCCAGTCGATGAGCATATTGGTAGAAGCTCTTGAGGCGCTAAGTCGAGGAGAGACAGTGTTTCCAGCCTGGCTTGATCAAGATGCGGAAACGGATAACGACGACGCCAGTGGTTCTTTGACACCAAAAGAGTTGCAGATCATTGGTTTGCTGGCGCAGGGCCATTCTAATCTGCAAATTGCCAACATGTTGAATATCAGCAACAAAACCGTCAGCACCCACAAAAAGAATATCTTGCGCAAGACCGGAGCCAATAACCTCTTCGAGCTGGCTGCAGTCTACAAAGAATTGCAGAAGCCATGAAAAGCCTGAAGCTGCTGATATTGCTGGTAGGATGTCTGCTAATGCCCGCCAGTTATGCCGCGTCTGTCACCAATTACCATTTGGTCAGCACGTTGACCTTACCGACCGATATGTTGCTAAATGGCGTGCAAAATCCCTGGCGAGGAAAAACGCTGCGCGCGGGGATCCTCAGTGATAACAGCAGCCCGTATAATATCCTGATTGCCAACGATTATTACGGCTTGAATGCTGACTATCTCAGCTACGTGCAACAGGTTACTGGCATCCATTTTGCCATCAGTGGTTATTCCAGCCCGGAAGCCCTGCTCGAGGCGCTTAAACAGGGGCAGATAGACGCTATTTTTGGCGTGCCGCAAAACCAGTTGCCACCGGGCGTGTGGTCCAGTAAGCCCTATTACATTAGCCCGTTACGGGTGCTTCGCAGTCGGCAAAATGCTCGTCAAGTCATGGTCAATTCGCAGAGCGCGGAAATTGCCATCAGTAAAATGACCGGCATGGAAGCCTATGATCGCATTAGCAAACTCACCCACAGCATTCAGTCTTTCGACAGCAACCTGCAGGCGATTTACTCGCTGCTAAACGGCAAAAGTGATTATCTGATAGCCGACGAAGCCAGCGCCAGCTTCATTATCGACCAACTCCAACTCGGGCAAATTTATCAGGTCGAAACTACGCTCAATTTCGGCAGCCTGTCGTTCATTTTTTCAAGCCAGAATGCGCAGCTATTGGATGTGCTGAATCAGACCATCAGCGCGACACCGGTCGAGGTTATGAATCAGCTACAAGGCCGCTGGAATAAGCCAATCCCCAGCTATCTCGACACCGGCAACGCCGCGCTAACGCCCATGGAAGCACAGTGGGTGAAGCAAAATCCGCTGGTGCATTACGCGGCGACCGAAAACGATTACCCGTTCGTCTATCGCGGTTCAGATGGACAGCCGCACGGCTTTGTTGTTGATATTCTGAATATTATTGCCCAGAACAGCGGACTGCGATTTTCCCCGGTGTGGTCTGCCAATGAGCAGCAGGCGGATCAGGAAGTCGATCAACACAAAGCGGCTTTTCGCGCCGTACTTCCGCTGTTTGAACAGGCCAAACGGCAGTATGAAAGCAGCATGGCCTATCATCGCTCACTGTGGGGAGTGTACGTTCCGCAATCGGCAGGGAATGTCTCGACCTGGCAGGGTTTGAGCGGCAAACGTATCGGCGCCTTGCGTGGCGATCTGTCACTTTCGATTATTCCCGCTTCACTCAATGTGCAAATATTTAATGACAGCCCCTCGCTGTATAACGCTTTGGCCAACGGCCAGATAGATGCATTGGTTGATAACATTGTCACCGCCAACTTCACTGCCCTGTCGCGATATGCAGGGGTGATCAAGCTGGCATTTGCCGCCAACAATATTTCTTATCCGATTGCCTTCGGCGTACCGAAAAACGCCCCGCTACTGTTGGGTATTCTGGATAAAAATCTGCAACAGATCCCGTCGCAAACCCTGCAAACGTTGCGCGACCAATGGGTTAGCGATCGGCGTAACGTAATCGATGCGGTAAACGATAACCGCATGCAGCCGCAAACCACCTGGCTGCTAAGTCTGCTGGCGGCGGTGGTGGTAGTGCTATTGATTATTCTCTCTCGCCGCCTTTATCTGCAGCGTCGTGATAAACAGGAGCGACAGCGGCTGGACCTTGCGCGACGCCAGGCCGAGGAAGCCAACCGGTCTAAAAGTCATTTTCTGGCGACCATCAGCCATGAATTACGAACTCCCATGCACGCCATCCTCGGACTTTTAGAGCTGGAGCTGAAAGATGGGCGGCCAAACGGTGATAATCTGCCGCTGGTTTACAGCTCGGCTTCGTCGCTGATGAATCTGCTTAACGATTTACAAGACTATGCACGGCTCGATAGCGGCGTTTTGACACTTTCCCCGCAACCGCTGGCGTTGCGATCCTGGCTGTTGCAGCTGCCGAAGTTGTTTATTCCGCTCATTGGCCAGCGACCTATTGCCTTTACTCTGCATACGGTAGAACCGTTGCCCGAGGTAGTGCTGATAGACAGCAATCGACTGATGCAAATCATCAATAATCTGGTCAGCAATGCGATTAAATTCACCGAGTTGGGTCGAATTGATCTCACTCTGAGCTGGTTGACGGTAGAAGCCACGGCTGGTGAACTGCAGATTGTCATCAGCGATACAGGCAGCGGCATTGCAGCAGATGAACAGGAAAAACTGTTTCAACCATTTTATCGGGCGGCGGGAGCGCAGCGTGTCTCGGTGCAGGGCAGTGGCCTGGGGCTGTCGGTCTGCAAAGAGATTGTCGAGAAAATGTCGGGAACAATCCGGCTGACGTCAATCCTCGGCGAGGGGACGTCGGTAAACATTAGCCTGCCGAGCTCTACACTGCCGCTGAACGCCCTTAAGGAGCCTGAAGTGTCTTTCAGCGCGCAACAGGCCAGCCATGACTTGGTTTATCCATTGCGGGTAGCAGTAATCGACGATCACCCGACCAATTTACTGTTAATGCAGCGCCAGCTATTATCTTGCGGCATAGTGGCAAGCACTTTTGAAAGCGGCAAAATTTTCCTGCTTGCCTGCGCAACACAGACATTTGACTTGCTGTTTATCGATTACAATATGCCACGCCCTGATGGCGCGTTGCTCGGTCGATTAATTCGCCGACAAGAGAGACAGCACGGACGTTCTCCCTGTCATATCGTGCTGTGCTCGGCTGATGTACAAGAATTCACGCGCCTGCCGATTCAGCAGCTTGGGGTCAACGATTTCCTCACCAAGCCGGTATCGTTAGCGGCCATTCAGGCTATTCTGACATCGGTGTTAAACGCTCGTCAGGCCGAACTGGCGGCCTTCGAGGATAAATTACACGAGCGAGGCAATGGCAATCCTTCGCTGGTTAAACGCCTAATCGATACGCTCTATCAGACGCTTGGCGAGGATCGGCAAAAGCTGCTCGAGGCGGCGGCTGCAGAAGATTGGCCGTCGATGGCAAAGGCGGCGCACAGAATCAAGGGCAGCCTGCTTATTATCGGCGACGAGCATCAGGCTGCGCTGTGCCAGCGGTTAATCGAGGCCTGTCAACACGGCAAGAAACACCAGCAGGCCTATAATAAGGTAATCAATCTGTTGCAGACCTTGCTGCAACAGTTAGAAATTTTACGGAAAAGTGCGCAGACTTAGACGCCGATGCTGTCCAGCGTTTTATCAATACTTAGAAAATATAGGGAATAATAATGTCAGTTCGGTCTCTTTTACCTGAGGACAGGAACAGCCGCCGTTTGCTGCTGGCCTTCCTGGTTACCGTAGTCTTTATGGTGGCGGAAGTCTTTGGTGGCCTGATTTCGGGGTCGCTGGCGCTGCTCGCCGATGCTGGTCACATGCTGACCGATGCCGCAGCCCTGCTGATGGCGCTGATGGCGGTGCGTTTTGCGCGCCGTAAACCCAATTCACGCCTGACCTTTGGTTACTTGCGCCTGACCACCATGGCGGCCTTCGTTAACGCCGCAGCGCTGCTGCTGATTGTCGTACTGATACTGTGGGAGGCGATTCGCCGCTTTGCTACGCCGGAGCCGGTGCTGGGTGGCCCCATGCTGGCTATCGCGATTGCGGGTCTTTTTGCCAATCTGCTGTCTTTCTGGCTGCTACATCAGGGGGAAGAAAAAGAGAACATCAATGTGCGAGCCGCCGCATTACACGTTATGGGCGACCTTTTAGGATCAATTGGCGCAGTCGTTGCGGCACTGATCATCATGAATACTGGCTGGACACCGATCGATCCGATTTTATCGGTGCTGGTTTCGTGCCTGGTTCTGCGCAATGCCTGGGCACTGCTGCGCGAGAGTTTCCACGAACTGCTGGAAGGCACCCCCCAGGAAATTGATATTGATAAACTGCGTAAAGACCTGTCGCTAGTGATCCCCGAAGTGCGCAACGTGCATCACGTCCACGTCTGGCAGATTGGCGAGCAGCGTTTGATGACTCTGCACGCGCAGGTGGTTCCGCCGCACGATCACGACGGCTTGCTCGCTCGGATCCAGCATCATCTTTCTGAAAAATACAAAATCGGGCATTCGACGATTCAGATGGAGTTCGGTGCTTGTGAAATGTATGACTGCACGCTCAGCGACGAGGCTGCCACCGCGGCAGCTTCCGGGCATCACGGACACAATCATGCACACAGTCATGGCTCTACTGATGATCATGAGGATCACGACCACGCAGGCGATCACGGGCATCGTCACTGATCTTTAATCCTGCTGACCCGCGTTTAAAGCTGTTTTATAAAACGCGGGTTTATTGCAATCTCAATCCTGCAACAAGCATCGTCGACATCCCCCTTACCGCGGCCTTTCCAAGACCAATATCAACGCCAGCTCAACCAGTTGTTTGAAAACATCCCCTCATCAATACGGTTTATAAATCGTGTATCAATCCGTGTTTACACTTCAAAAATCACTGACAAAAAGCCAATACCTGCCTTTCTGAATCACTGTTTTGTGCAAATCGTCAAAGTAATTTTCACAAAACGTAATGACGATTTTTTAACGGGTTAGGCCCCTGTAAATATCTGCAAATTGGGTAAGCGTAAATAATGAAAATACATTATCTCGTCACCAGCCTTGAAACCGGAGGCGCTGAGTTTGCTATCCCGGATATTGTCCAAACGCTTGAGAAACTTGGACATCAGGTTTCTATTATCGCTTGTGAACCTCGCGATCTGGGGGCCGCGGTGCGGCTTACAGAAGCCGGGCTGACCTATCGCCTGCTGGCGAAGCGGCGGCGTAGTTTGCCGATTATTCTCGGCAGCTATCTAGCAACAATTTTCTTGGATCGCCCAGACGTCATTTGGACATCTTTAAGCTGGGGAACCGTTATCGGCCAATTAGCCGGTCGTATTCTGAACATCCCTGTCGTGAGCTTTAAACACAGCGCCAGCGTGCGTTTCCATACCTATTGGCTGCGGAAAATGTCACGCCTGTGGATTGGCGACTCTCAAACCGTTGTTCGATTCTTGCGTGACGAAATGCACATTCCTGCTCAACAGATCATGCCGTGGCCATTCTTCTGCAGCAATCCCCAGGCACCGCAGGCTAATCCCTGGGATGGCCAGTCAGTCTTGCAGTTGGGCAGCGTCGGCCGCCTTCATGAAGTGAAAAACTATGCACTTTTAATTGACGCATTAGCGGCATTTTTAAATAAACATCCTCAGCTTGCTTCGCATATTCGTTTGACTATTCTTGGGGACGGCCCTGAGCGCGAGGCTTTACAGGCTAAAATTGAGCAGCATGACTTGCAGGAAGTCGTGTCACTGCCCGGGTTTTCTGGTGAAGTAGAATGCTTTCTCGCCGGATTGCATGTTTATGTGCAAACCTCTAGATATGAAGGGATGTGCATTGCCGCTCATGAAGCGATGAACGCTGCGCTACCCGTTATTGCTACGCCGGTTGGTGAGCTGCGCGAGGCCGTTTTAGAAGGACAAACGGGCTTTATTCTAGAGGGTGATTTGACCGCCGCGTTTATTGACGTGCTAGAGCGCATTTTTGCCCAGCCGGCTGCGCTACGGCAATATGGTCAACAGGCACGCCAATACGTGCTGAACAGGTTTAGCCGTGAGCTTTACACTCAGGCTGCTGCCAGCATTACTGCCAATATTACCGCCAGCCTTGGCGACAAGCTGCATTACCAAACTTCAACTAAATAGACTCATTAATCAATGGATATGTTGCTTACTGATTTATGGCGTATTGGCATTATTCAGGCTCCCATTCAGCACGTTGCCGGCGCGGGAAAGCTGGATGCGTTTGCCATTAAATGGATTGAAGCCGATCGCTCGCTATGCTTTTTAGCCGATCCTTTTGGTCTCTGGCGTAATGGCTATCTCTATATTTTTGCTGAATTTTATGACTATCGCACCCGGCGAGGGGACATTGCTGTTTTCGTGCTGGATGCCAATTTGAAGGTGATTGAACAGCGCACGGTGCTTTCAGAGCAATGGCATCTTTCCTATCCCGTGGTTTTTGAGGCTGATGGCGAGACTTGGATGCTGCCCGAAGCCTACAAATCCGGCCAGCTATCGCTATATCGTGCTATTGATTTTCCATGGCAGTGGGAAAAAGTGCCTGAGTTTTCATTTCCCTGTGCCGCGATTGATGCCTCGCCATTTTTTGCCGAGAGTAGCTGGTGGATGTTTTATACCCCACCGTCGCCAAAAGAAGCACGGACCCGCACGCTGATGCTGGCGCGCGCCAATCATCTGTTTGGCCCATGGGAAAATGTCACGGAGCAGCCGCTGCGGCAGGATAAAAGTGGTGCTCGAATGGGAGGAACGCCCTTTGTACAGGATGGCACGCTGGTGTTACCCACGCAGGATTGCAGCCAAACTTATGGCGGTGCCTTGCGTCTGCTGGAGATGCCGTTAGCCAGTTTACCCGCGCCCGAGCTGTCTTTAGGGGCGTTATTGCAAGCTCCTGCCAGCGCAGCTCCCTTCACGGATGGTTTACACACCTTATCTTGTGCAGGAAATGTCACGCTGATTGACAGTAAACGCACCCTGCGAGGTTCTGCTCATCGAGTGGGAGTAGATTTGCAGCGTGCCTATCGTCAGTGGCGGGGATAATTAATCACTGATTGTTTTGGCGGCCTGCTGCACCTGGCAACAGGCCCATTTTCTGAAGCAAAAATCTCAGGCATTACCCTGAACGCGAAGTTTCAGGCTGGCAGCAAAGTCCAGCATACGATTCAGCGGTATCAAAGACTTCACACGCAGCGCCTCGTCGACCTCTATCGCGTGCTGGCTTCCGCCCTGCTCTAACCCTTCAGCTATCGCCTTGAGGCCGTTCATCGCCATCCACGGGCAGTGCGCGCAGGTACGACAACTTGCCCCCTCACCCGCAGTCGGCGCGGCGAACAGTTCTTTGTCCGGGCAAGCCTGCTGCATCTTGTAAAAAATACCGCGATCGGTGGCGACAATCAGCTTCTTGTTAGGCAAGGTTTTTGCCGCCTGAATCAGCTGGCTGGTAGAACCCACAGCATCAGCCAAATCGACGATCGCCTGAGGAGACTCAGGGTGAACCAACACGGCAGCTTCAGGGTATAAAGCTTTCATACGGGTCAGCGCCTGGGTCTTGAACTCGTCATGAACGATACAGGCACCTTGCCAGCAGAGGATATCTGCCCCGGTCTGCTTGCGAACATAATTTCCGAGATGGCGATCAGGCGCCCAAATGATTTTTTCACCCAAACTATCAAGATGTTCAATCAACTCTACGGCAATGCTTGACGTGACCACCCAGTCGGCACGCGCCTTAACCGCTGCCGAAGTGTTGGCGTAAACCACCACGGTGCGATCGGGATGGGCATCGCAAAAATCAGAGAAGGCCTGTTCGGGACAGCCTAAATCCAGCGAACACTCGGCGTTCAGTGTCGGCATGAGCACGGTTTTTTCAGGGCTCAAAATCTTAGAGGTCTCGCCCATAAAACGCACTCCTGCAACCAGCAAGGTTGAAGCCTGATGCTGGCTGCCGAAACGTGCCATCTCGAGAGAGTCGGCGACGCAGCCGCCCGTTTCTTCCGCCAGTGCCTGGATTTCAGGATCGGTATAGTAATGAGCAACCATCACCGCATCGCGTTCTTTAAGCAGTCTTTTAATTTTCTCTTTATAGAAGACTTTCTCATCGTCGTTTAGCGAAGCGGGCTTAGGAGGAAAAGGGTAAACCGCCGCGTTCAGGTCCAATGTCTCACTCATTGCTCATCATCTCATTCAGCCGTCAATCATCCGGCAAATCATCAGTTCAAGCCTTTGTGAGGCTCATTTGTTTTGTATGCTAAACAAAATACTCTGATAACAGTAAAATGTCGCTGTAATTTTGTGCGTAATACGGGTTTCGTTTAAGCCGCTTAAATTTTAACAAATGGAATGACGGATATTGAAGTTTGAAGTTTGAAGTTTGAAGTTTGAAGTTTGAAGTTTGAAGTTTGAAGTTTGAAGTTTGAAGTTTGAAGTTTGAAGTTTGAAGTTTGAAGGATCGTGGATTTGACCTCAAGGTTGCCGCTTTTGGTTTGATGCTCATATTGGCGGTATCAGGACGGCGCTGAACGAAGTGATGAGAAACGATTTTGTTTCGAATCCGCAGTGAAGAAACCGCGAAGCGGCGCGACCTACGTCATGCGCAGTGGTAACTGAAACGAACTCATACTTCTGCCTCGATCGTATCAAGATAACAAGGCCGGGGATTCACAAGGGGAATGGCCTTGAATTCCTCTTGTGTCGGTCTGGGCCGATGCCCAGTAAGCGCAGCGTATGCTGTTGATTTAAGATGCAATTGACCTTAACAATTTCTGCGTTTCTAAAACGCAAAAAACGCCTCGTAGGCGCTTTTTTCTTAGAAGTGGTGGGCCGTGCGGGATTGACTCGTCCTTTGGACTCGCCCTTCGGGCAACGCTTGTGCGTTGTCGTCTCGCTTCGCTCGGCTCGAACCTGTGCGCAGCTTCTCACCCACACTCTTCGCGGGATCTGCACGCTCGAAGTAGTTGAATAATTTCACAGGCTCTAAAACGCAAAAAACGCCTCGTAGGCGCTTTTTTCTTAGAAGTGGTGGGCCGTGCGGGATTGACTCGTCCTTTGGACTCGCCCTTCGGGCAACGCTTGTGCGTTGTCGTCTCGCTTCGCTCGGCTCGAACCTGTGCGCAGCTTCTCACCCACACTCTTCGCGGGATCTGCACGCTCGAAGTAGTTGAATAATTTCACAGGCTCTAAAACGCAAAAAACGCCTCGTAGGCGCTTTTTTCTTAGAAGTGGTGGGCCGTGCGGGATTGACTCGTCCTTTGGACTCGCCCTTCGGGCAACGCTTGTGCGTTGTCGTCTCGCTTCGCTCGGCTCGAACCTGTGCGCAGCTTCTCACCCACACTCTTCGCGGGATCTGCACGCTCGGAGTAGTTGAATAATTTCACAGGCTCTAAAACGCAAAAAACGCCTCGTAGGCGCTTTTTTCTTAGAAGTGGTGGGCCGTGCGGGATTCGAACCTGCGACCAATTGATTAAAAGTCAACTGCTCTACCAACTGAGCTAACGGCCCTCTTCTAACTGACTTACTTCTTACTACAATGTTCTCAACCCTTACGGATTAAAAATTTACTTCTTACTAAACAGTGGTGGGCCGTGCGGGATTGACTCGTCCTTTGGACTCGCCCTTCGGGCAACGCTGGCGCGTTGTCGTCTCGCTTCGCTCGGCTCGAACCTGCTGCAGGTTCTCAACCCTTACGGATTAAAAATTTACTTCTTACTAAACAGTGGTGGGCCGTGCGGGATTCGAACCTGCGACCAATTGATTAAAAGTCAACTGCTCTACCAACTGAGCTAACGGCCCACTGTTTAACTGCTTGCTAACTTTACGACTTAACACTTTTACTTCTTATTAAACAGTGGTGGGTCGTGCGGGATTGATTCGGCCTATGGCCTCACCCTTCGGGCAACGCTAACGCGTTGTCGTCTCGCTCCGCTCGGCTCGAACCTACTGCAGGTTCTCAGCCCTTACGACTTAACACTTTACTTCTAATTAAACAGTGGTGGGTCGTGCGGGATTGATTCGGCCTATGGCCTCACCCTTCGGGCAACGCTAGCGCGTTGTCGTCTCGCTCCGCTCGGCTCGAACCTACTGCAGGTTCTCAGCCCTTACGACTTAACACTTTTACTTCTTATTAAACAGTGGTGGGTCGTGCGGGATTGATTCGGCCTATGGCCTCACCCTTCGGGCAACGCTAACGCGTTGTCGTCTCGCTCCGCTCGGCTCGAACCTACTGCAGGTTCTCAGCCCTTACGACTTAACACTTTACTTCTAATTAAACAGTGGTGGGTCGTGCGGGATTGATTCGGCCTATGGCCTCACCCTTCGGGCAACGCTAGCGCGTTGTCGTCTCGCTCCGCTCGGCTCGAACCTACTGCAGGTTCTCAGCCCTTACGACTTAACACTTTTACTTCTTATTAAACAGTGGTGGGTCGTGCGGGATTCGAACCTGCGACCAATTGATTAAAAGTCAACTGCTCTACCAACTGAGCTAACGACCCACTAATCTGCTTAATTTGCTTGCCTGATTAACTTGTTTCAGTTTGTCTGGGCAACGGCGGCATATATTACTGATTTATCTCGACAGCGCAACTCTAATTTCGAGATAACTGACTGACTGCTTGTTCTTCATACATTCGAGCCCGAAAAACAGCCGATATGGTTACTTTTCGGGCCTGAATGAAGACTTATTTTGAAGCCAAACGTTTTTGAGCCTGTTTTGCAGATTCACTGTTCGGGTATTGTTTAACCACTTGCTGGAACACGGCTTTAGCACGATCGCTCTGGCCTTTTTCCTGCATGATGATCCCGACCTTGTACATCGCATCTGGACTTTTCGGTGACTTCGGATAGTTTTTAACCACAACCGCGAAATAGTACGCGGCATCATCTTTCTTACCCTTGTTGTAATACAACTGGCCAAGCCAATAATTGGCATTAGGCTGGTAAGTAGAATCCGGGTATTGCTTGATGAAAGCCTGGAAGGCACTAATAGCCTGATCTGGCTGTTTCTTATCCAGCACTAACGACACGGCAGCATTGTAGTCGGTGTCAGGGTTACCGGTGGCCGCTGGCGCGCTGCTGGCAGGCGCTTGAGCTGAACCGCCATCAGAAGCTGCTGCACCGGCTGCAGCACCAGCTGAGGCCGCAGGAGCGCCACCAGAGCTTTGCATCGCAGCAATCTGTTGCAGGATTTGATTTTGACGGTCGGTGACTTGCTTCAGCTGATACTGGTTATCCTGTATTTGACCACGAAGATTGGCAATATCGTTCTGATTATCAGAAACTTGCTGCTGCAGTTGAGTTAATAGCTGGCCTTGACCGTTAGAAATACGCTCAAGGGTGGTGACTCGATCTTCTATCGAGCCTGAGCCGACATTACTGATTGGCGCCGAGGCAGTAGCGGCCCAGGGGGCCGCTACGCCAACCAGTAACGACAAACTCAACAGGTGATGTTTGAAGTTACTGCTCATGCGATTCTCTTAGTATACCAGTACGGCACGACGGTTTTTAGCGTAAGCCGCTTCGTCATGACCCAGTACAGCTGGTTTTTCTTTACCGTAAGAAACGATAGAGATTTGATCAGCAGAAACGCCTTTGCCTTGCAGGTACATTTTAACTGCAGTAGCACGACGCTCACCCAGAGCGATGTTGTATTCAGGCGTGCCACGTTCGTCGGCGTTACCTTCAACAGTCACTTTGTAAGACGGGTTGCTACGCAGGAAAGCTGCGTGTGCATCCAGCATCTGAGCGTAGTCAGAAGAAACATCGTACTTGTCCAGACCGAAGTAAACGATGTTGTTTTTCTGCAGTTCTTGCATCTGCAGACGAGCTTGTTCTTCTGAAGACATGTTGCCATTTTCAGTGCTAGCACCGTTAGCACCAGCGCCGTATCCAGCTTGGCCATTGTCTGCGGTTTTGTGTGAAGAACACGCCGCGATTGCCATTACAGGTACTGCCAGCAGCAGGCCTTTCAGCACTTTGTTAAGTTGCATCTCGTTGATCCTTTTTTATAATTTGCCATACATATCTAAACATGCATCACAGGTACGGCGACCAGGCAGGAAATGAGACCTGTCCATCGGTAGCCGGAAGACGCGCTTTGAAACGCCCATCAGTCGAGACCAACTGTAACACCTTGCCCAGTCCCTGTGAGGAGCTGTAGATAATCATGGTGCCGTTCGGCGCGATACTAGGCGTTTCATCCAGGAACGTGTCCGTTAATACTTGAACGGCTCCCGTTTCCAGATCTTGTTTGGCGATGTGTTGGCTACCGTTGTTGGAGCTAACCATTACAAGGAATTTTCCATCGGAGCTAACATCTGAGTCTTGGTTCTGAGAACCTTCCCACGTCAGACGTTGTGGCGCACCGCCATTAATATTTACTTTATACAACTGTGGACGACCGCCCTGATCCGAGGTAAACGCCAGATTTTGGCTGTCCGGATACCATGCAGGTTCAGTGCTGTTGCTACGTCCATCAGTAACCTGGCTTAGTTGGCCAGAAGCTAAATTCATTACATATAAGTTGAGGCTACCTGATTTAGACAGGGCCATTGCCAGTTTGGTACCATCTGGCGAAAACGCTGGTGCTCCGTTGTGACGCGGGAAGTCAGCGATCTGACGGATAGCGCCGTTGGCCAACGTCTGAACGACCAGAGCAGAACGTCCGCTCTCGAAGGTGACATAAGCCAGTTTGCTGCCGTCCGGAGACCAGGCCGGAGACATCAAAGGCTCTGGCGAACGATGCACGACAAACTGATTGTAGCCGTCATAATCCGCGACGCGCAGTTCATACGGGAATTTTCCACCGTTGGTCTGCACGATATAAGCGATACGGGTGCGGAAAGCCCCTTTGACGCCGGTCAGTTTCTGGAAGACTTCGTCACTTGCAGTATGAGCCGCGTAACGCAGCCATTCTTTGGTAATTTTGTACTGGTTCTGAGCCAATACAGTCGGGCTGCTACCAGAAGTATCTACCAACTGATAAGAAACGACATAGCTGCCGTCGCCACCAGGCTGAATTTGACCCACCACAACGTCGTTAATACCCAACGCGCTCCAGGCAGCAGGGGTAACTTCCGCTGCGGTAGTCGGCTGCTGTGGCATACGTGCATTGTCGATAGGATTGAATTTGCCGCTGTTACGCAGGTCGGCACCAACAATGCTACCGATATCCTGCGGAGGAGTACCTGGGCCAGCCCATTTAAAAGGTACTACCGCGATAGGACGAGCGGTATCTACACCCTGGGTTATCTCGATGCGAACTTCCGCCTGAGATACCGTTGCCCACATCATTAATAGGCCGAACGCTACTCGAATTGCCTGTTTCATTGTATCTCCCTTATCTGGACATAGAGCCCGAAAGAAATCTTACGCCTCGCAGGGCTCCATAACAAACAGCAGAAGCCCGCGCATAAACTCCCCGTTTCCATGTCGGGGAATGCGCGGTTTCCACTGTTTTAAACTGCCCTGAAGCCTGCGAGCCATGAAGTCTGACCGGCTTATTCTTTCCGCGATAAACTAGCAGAATTTTAACAAACCAATACACACAAAACTACACAAACACCAGATAAGCCATCGTAAATATCTTAAAGATAAATATTTTCGACTGCCGACTCACAACGCCGTGACTTAAGTCTCTTAACGAGGCTTAAAGTCTAATCCTGCGTCCTTAAATGCTTCATACACGGCCTGCGAAGGCGGAGGCGGGAATTTCGCCTGACGCGCTGCAGCAATAGCCGCCTGACACAGGGCCGGATCGCCGCCCTCGGACTGGATATCTAGCAGCGTGCCGTTAGACGCCATCTTGACCTTGAGTTTACAGGTCTTGCCAATGTATGACTGATAATCATAGAAACGTTGCTGGATTGCTGCCTGAATTTTACTGCCATAGTTGGCAAGATCTGCTCCAGAAGCACCGGCCGATTTATTTTTACCCACGCCAGCAGGTGCGCCACCACCGCCTTTAGGGGCATTTTTAGAAGACGCTAACCCACCAAACAGGTCGTTAACATCTTCTGACTGTTTCGCTGCAGCAGCGGCCGCCTTTTTCTTGGCATCCGCGGCTGATTTGGCTGCTGCTGCTTTCTCGGCGGCGGCCTCTTTGGCTGCTGCGGCCTTGGCTTCTTTTGCCTCGGTAGCTTTAGCCTCGGCAGCCTCTTTCGCTGCGGTAGCTTTGGCTGCAGCGGCTTCTTTCGCCTCTGCGGCTTTAGCATCGGCAGCTGCCTGTTTCGCCTCTTCAGCAGCCGCTTTTTTGGCTTCTGCTGCGGCTTCTTTCTTAGCTTCTGCCTGAGCCTGTTTTTTCGCTGCAGCAGCGGCGGCGGCAGTATCTGCCTCAGCCTGCTTCCTGGCTTCAGCTTCGGCTTTCTTCTGCGCATCGGCCTGCGCCTTGGCGACTTTATCTGCTTCAGCCTTGGCTTTCGCGGCTGCATCTGCAGCCTGCTTTTGCTGTTCTTTCACGGCTGCGGCTTTGGCATCCGCGGCAGCCTGTTTAGCATCTTCGGCAGCTTCTTTGGCCTGTTCGGCAGCAGCCTGCTTCTGTTGCTCGGCGGCTTGCTTTGCCTGCTCGGCAGCAGCCTGTTTTTGTTCCTGCGCGGCTTGAGCTGCCTCTTTCGCCTGCTCGGCCTTCTGCTGCTGAGCGGCTTGCCTGGCTGATTCGGCAGCTTCTTTGGCTTGTTCAGCTTTTTCCTGCTTAGCCTGTTCAGCTGCCTCTTTGGCCTCTTCAGCCTGCTGCTCAGATTTTTTCTGATGCGATTGCTGCGCGCTATTTGCATCAGCCTGTTGCTGCTGCTCACGATTGTATTGATCGACCACGGCACCGGAATCGACCATTACTGCCGAAATATCACTGCCGCCACCGCCGCCGCTCATGTTGGTGTCCTTGTCGAAAGAACTCCAGATCAACAAGGCTATCAATATGATATGCAGAACGACCGAAACAATAACGGCGCGTTTGAGCTTATCGTTTTGTTCAGTTGCAGTTGCCTTTACCAAAATAGATTTCCCAACACAGAATTGCTAAAGCCTGGTGTGTACTCACTAGCACCCTGCCCCGCCAGATTCGCGCTTGAGCAAGGCCTAATGGTCAAGGTACCGCCACCAGGTTTAAAATAAATGTTACCCATTAGCCATGATCAGATTGGCTGTGTCATTAAACCGACCGATTTAACACCCGCCTGATGCAGCAAGTTCAGCGCCTTGATGATTTCATCGTAAGGTACTGTTTTTGCTCCACCGATCAGGAAAACGGTTTTAGGATTTGCCTGAATGCGTTGTGACGCCTCGGCAATAACCTGCTGCTCGGGCAGCTGTTCCATTCTCTGATGGTCAATAACAATGGTGTATTGGCCTACGCCAGAAACTTCGACAATAACCGGAGGGTTATCATCGGTAGAAACTGTTTTAGAGTCGGTCGCATCAGGCAAGTCCACCTCAACGCTCTGGGTGATGATGGGAGCTGTTGCCATAAAAACGAGCAACAGCACCAGCAACACGTCGAGCAGTGGAACGATATTGATTTCCGACTTCAGTTCACGGCGCTTACGACCTCGTACTCGAGCCATACTCCCCTCCCTTAATTACTGCTCTCGCGAGAGAAAGCCTGACGGTGCAGGATAGCCGTGAATTCTTCGATGAAGTTATCGTAATTTTGTTCGAGTTTATTCACGCGCTGGCTAAGACGGTTGTAGGCCATAACAGCAGGAATGGCAGCAAACAAACCTAGAGCAGTAGCGATCAGTGCTTCAGAGATACCTGGAGCAACCATTTGCAGCGTAGCCTGTTTAACCGAGCCCAAACCGATAAAGGCGTTCATGATCCCCCATACCGTTCCGAAAAGGCCAATGTACGGGCTGATAGAACCAACCGAGCCCAGAAAAGGAATGTGAGTTTCCAGCGCTTCCAGTTCGCGGTTGAAGGAAATACGCATAGCGCGAGAAGAACCCTCGATAACCGACTCGGGCACGTGACTGTTTGCGCGATGCAAACGGGCAAACTCTTTGAAACCCGAGTGGAAAATCTGCTCCGCACCGGTCAAAGTGTCGCGGCGACCCTGGCTTTCCTGATAAAGACGGGAAAGCTCAATACCAGACCAGAATTTATCTTCAAACGCTTCAGCTTCGCGGGTTGCCGCATTCAGCACTTTGGTGCGCTGAATGATGATTGCCCAGGAGGCAATGGAAAAACAGATCAGGATAAGCATGATCAGCTTAACCAGGATGCTGGCCTTTAAAAATAAATCAATAATGTTCATGTCAGTCACTGCTTGAACTCCGCGACAATAGACTTAGGAAGCGCTCGTGGCTTCATTTGATGTGGATCGATGCATGCAATAAGTACTTCTGCACTACACAGAAGGTTGCCATGCGAATCAAGAATTCGTTGTGCAAAGGTAAGTGAAGCCCCCCGGATTTCGGTGATCTCACTCTGGACATCCAGCAAATCGTCAAGGCGTGCCGGAGCCAGATAATCAACCGTCATTCGGCGAACTGCAAAAGCGATATGATCTTCCAGCATTTGGTGCTGGTGAAAGTTGCGATCGCGCAACATTTCAGTGCGAGCCCTTTCAAAAAAGGCGACGTAACGGGCGTGATAAACCACGCCGCCTGCATCGGTGTCTTCGTAGTAGACACGGGCAGGCCATCGGAACAACGAATTACTCACTCTACATCCCGTATTGCAATTTGACGGCCCTACTATACGCAACTGATTTCAGCTTGGGAATGGGTTGCAAGTCTGGAATGAAAATAATTATGAACCGTGATGGTTGATTGAAATGGCAGTGTCAGTGCTTTGTAAATCATGTAAAAAAAATCAAGCCACGCGAAGGGTGAAAGGAAAGGCCCCGGCTGGGACCTTTGGCAGTAGCGGCAATAAAATCATTCACCGCATGATGAGTTATTCTGGGTCATTCACTGCTTTGGTTTCTTCGACATGCTCCAACGCCAGCGCGGTAATAATTCCCGCCGAGCAAGCCAGCAGTGTTCCCAGTATCCAGGCAAAATACCACATAATGTTTAACTCCCCTTTCCGATGAGATTAGTACAGTGAATGCTTGTTGTTTTCGATGAAGTTTTTATCGAGACGGCCAAACATTTTGTAGTAAGCCCAGCTGGTATAAATAAGGATGATCGGCACAAAAATACACGCCACAACGGTCATGACTTTCAGAGTCAACGGGCTGGAAGTGGCATCCCACATGGTTAGACTGGCATTCGGCATGGTGCTTGATGGCATCACGAACGGGAACATAGTCACACCCGCAGTAAGGATCACACAGGCAATCGTCAACGATGAAGACACAAACGCGCAGGCACCTTTATTCAATCTGGAAAGCAGAATAGTAAATAAAGGTAAAATCACGCCCAGCGCCGGGATTATCCAAAGTATCGGCATGCGATTAAAGTTGAGCAGCCAGGCACCGGCCTGATGCGCGACCGTTTTGCGTAACGGATTGGATTCGGCAGCCGTGTTGATAGCCGAGGTCACTACGTAGCCGTCGATACCTTTTATTAGCCAGATGCCGGCAATCAGGAAGCACACCATCATCACCAGCGCAGAAATTTGCGAGGCGGTGCGAGTCCGCAGATGCAGCTCACCGGTAGTGCGCATTTGCAGATAAGTTGCGCCCTGAGTAATTAGCATGGTCAGGCTGACAATACCCGCCAGCAGCCCAAACGGATTAAGCAGCTGGAACAAATTGCCCGTGTAATAAAGGCGCAGATACTCATCGACGTGGAACGGAACACCCAGCAGCAGATTGCCGAACGCCACGCCAAACACCAGCGCAGGCACAAAGCTGCCGATAAAAATGCCCCAATCCCACATGTTCCGCCAGCGGCGATCGTCTACCTTGGCGCGATAGTCAAAACCCAGTGGACGGAAGAATAATGCGCACAGCACCAGTATCATTGCTGCGTAAAAGCCAGAGAACGCCGCGGCATAAACCATCGGCCAGGCGGCAAACAGCGCGCCGCCTGCGGTGATCAGCCAGACCTGGTTACCGTCCCAGTGTGGGGCAATAGCGTTAATCATTACCCGGCGATCGGTATCAGTCTTGCCGATAATCCTCACCAGAATGCCCACGCCCATGTCAAAGCCGTCGGTTACCGCGAAGCCGATAAACAGCACACCAATCAGCACCCACCAGATAAACCTCAATACTTCATAGTCAAACATATGTGGTCTCCTATTTATTGTACGCGCTGAGGGTGAGCGGCAGTTTGTTCAAAATGGTAGCGGCCGGTTTTCAGACTGCTTGGTCCAAGACGGGCAAATTTGAACATCAGGAACATTTCGGCGACCAGGAACAGCGTGTACAAGCCACAAATGAGGATCATGGATGTCAGTACGTCGCCAGCGGTTAGAGAAGAGTTCGCCACGGCAGTGGGTAGAATCTCGCCGATAGCCCACGGTTGACGCCCATACTCGGCCACGAACCAACCGGCTTCGATAGCAATCCACGGCAGCGGCAAACCATACAATGCCAGGCGATGCAGCCAGCGACGCTTGCCAATCTGGCCGCGCAGCACAGTCAGGAATGACAGGCCGATGATCAGCAGAATCAAGAATCCACCCGCCACCATAATACGGAAGGCAAAATACAGCGGTAGAACGCGAGGAATAGAATCTTTGGTCGCCTGTTGGATCTGCGTCTCGGTAGCATCGCTAACTTTTGGCGTGTAGCGCTTCAGCAACAGACCATAGCCGAGATCAACTTTGGCTTTCTCGAATTCACTGCGTACTTCAGGGCTGTTATTTCCCGAGCGAAGTTCTTCAAGCAGCGCGTAAGCTTTCATGCCATTGCGGATACGAACTTCATGCTGCGCCATCAGTTCTTTGAGGCCAGTTACCGGTTTATCGATTGAGCGAGTTGCAATCAAACCCAGTAAATACGGGATTTGAATGGAGTATTGGTTCTCCATCTTGTCCTGATTAGGCAGCCCGATCAGCGTAAAGTTGGCGGGTGCTGGCTGGGTTTCCCATTCGGCTTCGATAGCTGCCAGCTTGGTTTTCTGCACGTCGCCCATTTCGTAGCCGGACTCGTCGCCGAGTACAATTACGGACAGAACCGCCGCTAGACCAAAGCTGGCTGCTATCGCAAACGAACGTTTGGCAAAGGCCGTATCGCGTCCTTTCAGCAGATACCAGGAGCTGATTGCCAACATGAACATCGCGCCGGTCACGTAGCCTGCTGCCACGGTATGCACGAATTTGACCTGGGCAACCGGATTCAGCACCAGCTCAGAGAAACTGACCATCTCCATGCGCATGGTTTCATAGTTAAACGCTGATGCCACCGGGTTTTGCATCCACCCGTTGGCAACCAGGATCCACAGCGCAGAAAGGTTTGAGCCCAGTGCAACAAACCAGGTTACCGTCATATGCTGCACTTTTGACAGGCGATCCCAGCCGAAGAAGAACAGCCCGACCAGCGTTGACTCCAGGAAAAACGCCATCAGGCCTTCGATAGCCAGCGGCGCGCCAAATATGTCTCCGACATAATGTGAGAAATATGACCAGTTGGTTCCGAACTGGAATTCCATGGTCAATCCTGTGGCCACACCCAAGGCAAAGTTAATAGCAAATAACTTGCCCCAGAATTTGGTCATATCCTTATAAATTTGTTTGCCTGAAAGAACATAAATCGTTTCCATTATTGCCAGCAGAAACGCCATACCCAGCGTTAGTGGAACAAATAAGAAATGGTACATGGCCGTTAAAGCAAACTGCAAACGCGACAGCTCTACGATATCAAACATTCTAGCCCCTAGCTCCTCGGAGGAAGACTCCAAATTGCGACTCTCTGACGTATAAAAGGTAATACGCCTCACAACTACCAGTATTTAACGTGCGGTTATCAACACTGCTTCAATTCATTAATGAGTTAATTCATTATCGATTTACTTAAGCGAATCTTTACTTGTTAAGTTTTTAATTAAATAGAGGGTCATCAGAATTCTATTTAACCCTACCTTTGCAGGCACAGCCGTGCTTGGCACGCACGCTGCCGCTTGGCACCATGAGGCACAGAATGCGGGGGGTTCTGGTCCATGGAGCTCTGCTTTAAGGGTATTACTGATTCACGATAATATTACGCCACTATTCCCTCACAATAAATAGGTCTTTTCGTGCGCTATAGCTTATTTTTGGAATGTAGATCAATTCGTATCATTTCCCTAAACAATACCAGATATTGATCTACAGCAATTTAATCTCTTCTGGTATTTATTTCCAGATCAATAGGAAAATATTTAACGAACTATTTCGCCAAATGTTAATTTAAGGATTATTTGTATTATCATGTAGTCATTGCTGTTAAATAGATGTGAATATCAGGTATCGCAATAAATATTTATATATTATTTATATTCCGCCATTTATTTCAATTAAATAAAACCATGATCCAGATCAATATTTCATTTAATTAAATGTAAAGTAATCCAAGTGTAAAATAGACCTTTATTGTTAATAAAGATAAATTAATAGTTTGAGAACAATTAGATTGTTAGTGATTTAGGGGAAAGAACGAATTTGGGTAGGAGGAGTTTTAGCTAAAAAAATGCCGCCTCGGTGGGCGGCATCGTCACAAGAACGAGATTAACGCGTTCAGGCTTAGTGTGGCAGTACAGATTTCACGGCGTTGCCGATGTCAGCCAGGCTGCGCACGGTTTTAACACCGGCCGCTTCCAGCGCTGCAAATTTGTCGTCGGCAGTGCCTTTACCGCCAGCAATGATCGCACCGGCATGGCCCATACGTTTGCCTTTTGGCGCAGTCACACCCGCGATATAGCCGATAACCGGTTTAGTTACGTGCTCTTTGATGTAAGCAGCCGCTTCTTCTTCCGCATTACCGCCGATCTCACCGATCATCACGATTGCTTCAGTTTGTGGATCTTCCTGGAAAAGCTTCAGAATATCGATAAAGCTTGAACCCGGGATCGGGTCACCGCCGATACCGACGCAGGTAGACTGGCCAAAGCCGTAATCGGTCGTCTGCTTAACGGCTTCATAAGTCAGAGTACCTGAGCGGGAAACGATACCCACTTTGCCTGGCTTGTGAATATGACCAGGCTGGATGCCGATTTTGCATTCGCCCGGAGTGATAACGCCTGGGCAGTTAGGTCCAATCATGCGCACGCCAGTTTGCTCAAGCTTAACTTTCACCACCAGCATATCCAGAGTCGGGATGCCTTCGGTGATACAGATAATAAGCTGGATGCCTGCATCGATAGCTTCAAGAATCGAATCTTTACAGAAAGGTGCTGGAACGTAGATAACAGATGCGGTTGCGCCGGTCGTTTCAACGGCTTCACGCACGGTGTTGAACACTGGCAGACCCAGATGCTGAGTGCCGCCTTTACCTGGAGTCACGCCGCCAACCATCTTGGTTCCGTAGGCAATCGCCTGCTCGGAGTGGAAAGTCCCTTGGCTACCGGTGAAACCCTGGCAGATAACTTTGGTGTTCTTATTGATTAAAATCGACATTATTTACCCTCCACTGCAGCAACAACTTGCTCTGCGCCGTCAGTCAGGCTGGTCGCTGCAATGATGTTCAAACCGCTGTCTGCCAGTTTTTTGGCACCCAGTTCAGCATTGTTTCCTTCGAGACGCACCACAACCGGTACGTTGACGCCCACTTCAGCCACTGCACCAATGATGCCGTCGGCAATCAGGTCACAGCGCACGATACCGCCGAAGATGTTAACGAATACAGCTTTCACTTTGTCGTCAGACAAGATGATTTTGAATGCCTCGGTCACGCGCTCTTTGGTTGCGCCGCCGCCAACGTCCAGGAAGTTAGCGGGTTCGCCGCCGTGCAGTTTAACGATGTCCATGGTACCCATTGCCAGGCCCGCACCGTTAACCATACAACCGATGTTACCGTCCAGCGCTACGTAGTTCAGTTCCCACTGTGCAGCCTGAGATTCACGAGCATCTTCCTGGCTGTGGTCACGCATTTCACGCAGTTCCGGTTGACGGAACAGGGCGTTGGCATCTGCACCCAGCTTGCCGTCGAGGCAAATCAAATCACCTTCTTTGGTCACAACCAGCGGGTTGATTTCAATCAGCGCCAGGTCGCGCTCCAGGAAGATATTCGCCAGACCCATGAAGATCTTGGTGAATTGTGCAACCTGCTTGCCGCTAAGACCCAGTTTGAACGCCAGCTCACGGCCTTGATAAGGCTGTGGACCTGCCAGTGGATCCAGCGCAACTTTGTGGATCAGGTGTGGAGTTTCTTCAGCCACTTTCTCGATTTCCACGCCGCCTTCGGTGGAAGCCATGAACACTACGCGGCGTGAGCTACGGTCAACAACGGCACCAAGATACAGCTCTTTGTCGATGTCAGTTGCGGCCTCGACCAGGATCTGGTTAACCGGTTGGCCCTGTGCATCAGTCTGATAGGTCACCAGACGTTTACCCAGCCAGTGCTCTGCAAAAGCGCGAATTTCTTCTTTGCTTTTAACGACTTTCACGCCGCCAGCTTTACCACGGCCGCCAGCATGAACCTGACATTTTACTACCCACGGACCGGCACCGATTTTCGATGCGGCCTCTTCCGCTTCACGCGGGGTGGAGCAAGCAAAGCCTGTAGGGGCAGGAAGGCCATAGCGCAGAAACAGCTGTTTCGCTTGGTACTCGTGTAAATTCATGATGTTCTATCCATTGATTTCAGTAGGTTGCAGAGCAGAAATCCCTGCCCTGCACTTATATTTACCACGCCTTCAATAAAGAGGTGTTAAATCCTAGACGTCCAACAGCAGACGAGATGGATCTTCCAGCATTTCTTTGATGGTCACCAGGAAGCCTACAGATTCACGTCCATCAACCAGACGGTGATCGTAAGACAGCGCCAGATACATCATTGGCAGGATAACAACCTGACCATTAACCGCCATCGGACGGTCTTTGATCGCGTGCATACCTAGAATCGCACTCTGTGGTGGATTGATGATAGGCGTTGACATCAGAGAGCCGAACACACCGCCGTTGGTCACGGTGAAGTTACCGCCGGTCATCTCTTGAACGGTCAATTTGCCATCGCGGCCTTTGATAGCCAGCTCTTTGATTTTCTTCTCAATATCAGCCATGCCCAATGTGTCGACATCGTGCAGAACCGGCGTTACCAGTCCACGTGGCGTAGATACTGCAATGCTCACATCGAAATAGTTGTGGTAAACCACGTCATCGCCATCGATTGAAGCATTCACTTCCGGGAAACGCTTCAGCGCTTCTACCACGGCTTTCAGGTAGAACGACATAAAGCCCAGACGCACGCCGTGGCGCTTCTCGAAGCCTTCGCCGTACTGCTTGCGCAGATCCATAATCGGCTTCATGTTGATTTCGTTAAACGTGGTCAACATGGCGGTGCTGTTTTTCGCTTCCAGCAGACGCTCGGCGACGCGTTTACGCAGACGAGACATCGGCACGCGTTTTTCACTGCGAGCGCCAATTGAAGGTGCAGGTGCAGCTTCGGCTGGCTTGGCCTGGGCCGGTGCAGCAGCCGGTTTGTCATTGCCTTTTTTGGCGATGTGCTGATCGATATCTTCACGAGTCAGACGACCGCCAACACCGGTGCCTTTAATGGCGCTGGCATCCAGAGAATGCTCGGCAATCAGGCGGCGAATGGCCGGGCTGAGCGCGTCGTTGCTTTCATCATCCAGTGCTGCGGTGTGACGATCAGAAGGCGTAGACTCCTTCGTTGCACTTTTTTCCTGGCTTGGTTTGCCAGAGCTGTCGCCCGGACGCAGGCGAGCCAGAAGCTGTTTGGAAAGCACGGTCGCGCCTTCTTCTTCCAGAATGCTGTCCAGAATGCCAGCTTCACTTGCCGGAACTTCCAGCACCACTTTGTCAGTTTCGATTTCAACCAGAACTTCATCACGCTCAACGCTGTCACCAGGTTTTTTATGCCAGGTCGCAACCGTCGCATCCGCAACGGATTCAGGAAGGTCAGGGACCAGAATATCTACGCTACTCATTAATCTATCCTTATTTGTCCCTTGGTGATTGTAGTGGCATCGGCATTAGCTTTGGCTGTCACTACAATCAGCTCGGGTAAATTACAAAATTAAACGACTATTTAAGGTTCAGCGCGTCGTTAACCAGATCTTGCTGCTGCTTCTGGTGAACTGACATATAGCCTACGGCAGGAGAGGCAGATGCCGGACGTCCCGCGTAGCGTAAAGAAGCACCGTAAGGAACAACTTCACGGAAATTGTGCTGACTGCAATACCATGCGCCCTGGTTGAGCGGCTCTTCCTGACACCAGACGAAATCTTTAACATGCGCATACTGCTCAATCACGCCCTGTACCGCCTTGTGCGGGAACGGATAAAGCTGCTCGATACGAATGATAGCAACGTCTGTTTGTTCATTCTTACGGCGTTGTTCAAGCAGATCATAATAGACCTTGCCGGAACACATCACGACGCGCTTGACGCCTTTCGAGTCCAGCTCGTCGACCTCACCGATCGCCGGCAGGAAGCTGCCATTGGCCAGTTCATCGAGGGAGGACACGGCCAGCGGATGACGCAGCAGTGATTTTGGCGACATGACAATCAGTGGGCGACGCATTCCGCGCAGCGCCTGACGACGGATCATGTGGTAAACCTGCGCTGGCGTTGAAGGGATACAAACCTGCATATTTTGCTCGGCGCAAAGTTGCAAATAACGCTCAAGGCGCGCGGATGAGTGCTCCGGCCCCTGCCCTTCATAACCGTGCGGCAGCAGCATGACCAGACCGCACATGCGGCCCCATTTCTGCTCGCCGGAGCTGATGAACTGATCGATGACGACCTGCGCACCGTTGGCGAAATCACCGAACTGCGCTTCCCAGATGGTCAGGGTGCGTGGCTCTGCGGTGGCATAACCGTATTCGAAGGCCAGAACAGCCTCTTCCGACAGCACTGAGTCCCAGACGTTGAACACGCCCTGACTGTTGTGAATGTTGGAAAGCGGCACATACACGGAGCCGTTTTTCTGGTTGTGGATCACTGCGTGACGGTGGAAGAAGGTGCCGCGACCGGTATCTTCACCGGAAAGACGGATTGGGATACCTTCATCAACCAACGTGGCGTAAGCCAGGTTCTCGGCACCGCCCCAGTCGAACATTTTCTTGCCTTCGGCCATGTCTTGACGGTCGCCGTAAATCTTGGCAACGCGAGACTGCATTTCGATGGCTTCAGGAACGCTGGAAACGCGACGCGCCAACTCTTGCAGACGTTTTGGCTCGACGGTCGCAGGATAGGCTTCGTCCCACTCGTGGTTCAGATACGGTGACCAGGTAAAGGTGTGCATGTCGTTTGGACGCCATTCGTCCACCACACATTCACCGGCATCCAGGGCATCGCGGTAAAGATTGACCATTTCCGTCGCATCTTCAAGGCTGGCAACCCCTTGCTCGGTCAAGATATCTGCATACAGCTTGCGTGGCGTTGGGTGTTTCTTGATCTTCTGATACATCAGAGGCTGGGTTGCACTAGGTTCGTCGGCCTCGTTATGGCCATGACGACGGTAGCAAACCAGGTCGATCATTACGTCACGTTTAAAGGTGTTACGGTAGTCCAATGCCAGACGGGTAACGAAAGCTACCGCCTCAGGGTCATCGGCATTTACGTGGAAAATCGGCGCCTGCACCATTTTCGCGATATCGGTACAGTATTCGGTAGAGCGCGCATCTTTCGGGTTGGAAGTTGTGAAACCAACCTGGTTGTTGATTACGATACGCACGGTGCCGCCAACTTCATAACCGCGAGCCAGTGACATGTTCAGAGTTTCCTGAACTACGCCCTGACCGGTAATTGCCGCATCACCGTGAATAGTGATCGGCAATACCATGTTGCTACGCGCTTCGTCGAGACGGTCGCGACGAGCACGAACCGAACCGATAACAACCGGGCTGACGATTTCAAGGTGCGACGGGTTAAACGCCAGCGCCAGGTGAACCATACCGCCTTCGGTTTCGACGTCAGACGAGTAGCCCATGTGATATTTCACATCACCGGTACCCAGATGCTCTTTATGCTTACCTGAGAATTCATCAAACAGGTCTTGGGGTTTTTTACCCAGCACGTTGATCAATACATTCAGACGACCGCGGTGCGCCATGCCCAGAACCACTTCACGCGTACCGTTTTTACCGGCATGGCGGATCATGTCCTTGAGCATAGGAACCAGTGCATCCCCACCTTCCAGCGAGAAGCGTTTAGCGCCAGGGAATTTAGCACCCAGATAGCGCTCGAGGCCTTCGGCTGCGGTCAGTTCTTTAAGGAAGGTTTTCTTCTCTTTCTCGGAAAACTTCGCACGGCCAACCACTGATTCGATGCGCTGCTGAATCCAGCGTTTTTCATCGGTATTAGTGATGTGCATATACTCGGCACCAATCGAACCGCAGTAAGTCTGCTTCAAGGCCGCGTAAAGTTCACCCAACTGCATGGTTTCTTTGCCAATGGCAAATGAACCCACGTTGAAGGTCTCCTGGAAATCAGCTTCCGACAGATTATGGTAAGCCGGGTCCAGATCAGCCACAGTTTCCTGTTGCCACAAACCCAGTGGATCGAGGTTGGCATTCTGGTGACCACGGAAACGGAAGGCGTTGATAAGCTGCAGCACCTTAACCTGTTTCGCATCGGTTTGTGGGTCGCTGATAGCGGAGTTATAACGCGAGGCGTCCTTCGCCAGACGGCGGAAGTAGTCTCGCGTTTGTGAATGGAGTTGTTCTGGTTTGACACCGACTGTCGGTAGCTGTTTGAAAATTGAACGCCAGCTATCGTCAACGGAACCAGGATCTGTTAAATAATCTTCATAGAGCTGCTCTATGTAAGACTGGTTCGCGCCTGCCAGATAGGAGGAATCCAGCCAGGCCTTCATTGCGCCGTTCTGCATCGTGATCCCTTAAGCTTTGAAAGCTTTAGTTTTCGCCGTGGTTAATAAAATCACCGTGGTACCTTTAGATGCTAAATGTCGAACATCCAAGTAAGACGGTTTTCCATACAACAGTTCACTTAACGGACAGTGGCAATGCCCTGTCATCGGGTCAAGGAACCTCCAAAAGCCTGCGCGTTGCTGCTTGGCTCCGGCTTTTGGCGTTTCCCTGCAATGTTACTAATTATGCCTGCTAACATGAAAAAATTATCGTTCTTTATCCTGAAATTTCATCAGGTTAAACCTGCATAAATCATTCATTTTGTTGCGTAAATGTTACACCCTAATCACTTAATATTAGCGGGAACCTGAGTTCCCGCTATTTTGCATTTTGCTTTTAGGCGCCGCGCTGTAGCAGCATCGACTTAATATGCCCAATCGCTTTGGTCGGGTTTAGTCCTTTAGGACATACGCTGACACAGTTCATAATGCTGTGGCAGCGGAATACGCTGAAAGCATCATCAAGATTATCAAGGCGTGATTGCGTTTCTGTGTCACGGCTATCAATAAGGAAACGATAAGCCGCCAGCAGTCCCGCAGGGCCGACAAATTTGTCAGGATTCCACCAGAATGACGGGCAAGAAGTTGAGCAGCAGGCACAAAGAATGCACTCGTACAGGCCATCCAGCTTTTCACGTTCTTCCGGCTGCTGCAAATGCTCACGCGCAGGAGGATTTTTACCGTCATTGATCAGATAAGGTTTAATCTTTTCATACTGCTTGTAGAACTGCCCCATATCGACCACCAGGTCACGCACTACAGGCAGACCAGGCAGAGGACGGATAACAATTTTCTTCTTGCCGTTACGCAAAGCAGAAACCGGCGTGATACAGGCCAGGCCGTTTTTACCGTTCATGTTTACACCGTCAGAGCCGCAAACGCCCTCACGGCAGGAGCGACGAAACGACAGAGTCGGGTCTTGCTCTTTCAGCAGGATCAGTGCGTCGAGCAGCATCATGTCATGGCCTTCGCCGACTTCCAGCACATAGTCTTTCATGTAAGGAACGTCGTCTACGTCCGGGTTATAGCGATAAAGCGAAAATTCGAGTTTCATTTATATGCTCCTGATCGCCGGCCTAGTAGGTACGTGCTTTCGGCGGGAATGCCGCGCGCAGCTTAGGCTGCATGTTCACCTCACGGCGAGTCATGCTTTCAGTTTCCGGTTGGTACAGCGTATGGCAAAGCCACTGTGCGTCATCACGATCCGGGAAATCGAAGCGACTGTGCGCACCGCGGCTCTCGGTACGATAGTTGGCCGATACCGCCGTAGACAGTGCCACTTCCATCAGGTTGTCCAGTTCCAGACATTCGATACGCTGAGTATTGAACTCGGTAGACGTGTCGTCCAGACGGGCGTGCTGCAGGCGCTCACGGATGTGTTTCAGATCTTCCAGCCCTTTGGCCATCGCATCACCTTCACGGAAGACCGAGAAGTTGTTCTGCATACAGGCTTGCAGATCTTTACGAATCTGTACCGGATCTTCACCAGAACGAGTGTTGTTCCAACGATTCAGGCGTTCCAGAGAGAAGTCGATATCTGACTGGCTGGCATCACGGCTTTCACCCTGCTCTTGCAGCGACTCTTGCAGATGCACGCCCGCAGCACGGCCAAAGACCACCAGGTCGAGCAGTGAATTACCGCCCAGACGGTTAGCGCCGTGAACCGATACGCAGGCTATTTCACCCACCGCGAACAGGCCAGGAATCACCACGTCTTCGCCCTTCTCGTTCACACGAATCGCCTGGCCAGTTACCTTGGTCGGAATACCGCCCATCATGTAATGGCAGGTAGGGATAACCGGAATCGGCTCTTTAATTGGGTCAACGTGAGCAAAGGTACGAGACAGTTCTAGAATACCCGGCAGGCGAGATTCCAGAACTTCTTTACCCAGGTGATCAAGTTTCAGCTTAACGTGTGGCCCTAATGGACCGTCGCAGCCGCGACCTTCACGGATTTCGATCATGATGGAACGTGCAACCACATCACGGCCCGCCAGATCTTTGGCATTTGGCGCGTAACGCTCCATAAAGCGCTCGCCGTCTTTGTTAAGCAGGTAACCACCTTCACCACGGCAGCCTTCAGTAACCAGCACACCCGCGCCGGCAATGCCGGTCGGGTGGAACTGCCACATTTCCATATCCTGTACTGGAACGCCTGCGCGCAGTGCCATGCCTACGCCGTCGCCGGTATTAATGTGGGCATTGGTCGTTGACTGATAAATACGGCCCGCGCCGCCGGTAGCCAGCACGGTGGCTTTCGCCTTGAAGTACACCACTTCACCGGTTTCGATACAGATAGCAGTACAGCCGACAACCGCACCGTCCTGGTTTTTCACCAGATCCAGCGAGTACCACTCCGAGAAGATGGTGGTATGATTTTTCAGGTTTTGCTGATAAAGGGTGTGCAGCAACGCGTGACCCGTTCGGTCTGCCGCTGCTGCTGTACGTGCCGCCTGCTCGCCGCCGAAGTTTTTCGACTGGCCGCCAAACGGACGCTGATAAATTTTGCCGTTGTCTAAACGGGAGAAAGGCAGACCCATGTGTTCAAGCTCAAGAATTGCTTCCGGCCCGGTGTTACACATATATTCGATGGCATCCTGATCGCCGATATAGTCGGAACCCTTAACGGTGTCATACATGTGCCATTCCCAGTCATCATCATGGGTATTGCCCAGAGCAACGGTAATACCGCCCTGCGCAGAAACCGTATGGGAACGAGTTGGGAACACTTTGGAAATCAGTGCACAAGACATGCCTAACTGTGAAATTTGCAATGCAGCTCGCATACCGGCACCACCTGCGCCAATAACGACAGCATCAAACTCTCTGACTGGCAGATTCATTTACTACGCTCCCCACACAACTATTGTTCCATAAAGTAGATAAACCACCAGCGTGACGACGATGGCGAGTTGAAGCACCAGACGTACTGCCAGGTTTTTGACATAGTCAGTTAACACCTGCCACATCCCGATCCAGGCGTGAACCAGAATCGACAGTAATGTCAGCAAGGTGAATACTTTAGTAATGGAAGAGGCAAAGAAGCCGTGCCAGACTTCGAAATTAATGTCTCGGGCCATAATTACAAAGCCCAATATATAGATGATGTAGAGAGTGATAACGATAGCTGAAGCACGCACCAGCAGCCAGTCATGAACGCCATTACGTCCCAATGCAGAAACATTGTTAACCATACTTTATTTACCCTACGAAGACGGCAGCAAGAATTGACAACAGCACGGTAATACCGATGGCGATGTATGCCGACAGTTTACCGACAGCCAAACTCTCTTCGATGACACCAAAGTCCATCAGCAGGTGGCGAATACCGCCGCATACGTGATAGGCCAAGGCGGTGAGTATTCCCCAGAATATGAACTTGACGAAGAAACTGTTCATAATTGCGGCAGCGTGCGCGAATCCTTCCGGGGAGGAAAGAGACGTACCAAGCAACCAAAGGAGGATACCAACTGCAACGAAGGTTATTACGCCGGAGACGCGGTGTAAGATGGACGCTATCGCAGTAACGGGAAACCGGATCGTTTGCAGATCCAGATTGACAGGTCTTTGTTTTTTCACGGTTTTGCCCACACAGCCCTTAGAGCCTGTTCATAAACATCCTGCGGGGTACAGCAAAGCAAAAAAAGCGGCAAAGCCGGTTTACACATTGACTCAGTAAAGGGGCATTTTGTGCTTGTTTTAACACAGCGGACCGAGCGCAGTACATCTTGAATGGCGCTTATTATTTTCCATCCTCCGGCCTGGGCGGAAATCAGACAGCGTTAAGAGCCAAGGGCCCTTCACGTCACGCGCTCAAACATCGACATCCACTGTGCTTAAACGGCGCGTTCTATTTAACGCTGGGTGCTCCTACTACAGGGTGTTCCGGAGACCTTGGAGGAGTATAGGATGATCACATTCCTATTACAATTCCCCTACAAAATGTTTGGTCACTTTTCTGCGAAACAGTGATTTGTGTCGCATTTCTCATATTATACACAAAATAAATTATCTTGTTTGACACTGTGCTAACATTTCTATTACAAATAGTTCATGGTTCACTCCTATGACTCACCTCAGATCAACACATACACTTCCCTGCGACGCTGACTTGTGCAAAAGTGTAGCATCTGTATGCCCTCATACTTGTCGTAGGTATTGAGCAAAGATATCGAATCAATAACAACGATGAAACGCCGCCTGTCCGCCAGAAGCTGCGCAGTGGCAGTAAAACGGCTTTACCCTAAGCTTAGTAGGCTTTTTGCAACGAGTAAGCGGGGTAACAGTCACAAATTATAACGGCGGAGTAATGATCCACAGGCAGTACCGGGTTCTGCAACCAGACCAAGGACAGAGTTGTTAGAGATTATTAAAATAAGGCGCTAAGGAGACTGTAAATGGCTGATAAGAAAGCGACACTTACCCTACAAGGTCATGATCCTATTGAACTTGATGTGCTATCCGGCACGCTGGGTCAAGACGAGATTGATATACGCCCGCTAGGTTCCAAAGGTTTTTTCACCTTTGACCCAGGCTTTACCTCTACCGCATCCTGCGAATCCAAAATCACTTTCATTGACGGCGACGAAGGCATCTTGCTTCACCGTGGATTCCCGATTGACCAGCTGGCAACGGAATCAAACTATCTGGAAGTGTGTTATCTGCTGTTGCACGGTGAGCCACCAACGCAGAAACAGTACGAGGAATTCAAAACTACCGTTACGCGCCACAGCATGATCCACGAACAGATCACCCGTCTGTTCCACGGTTTCCGCCGCGACTCGCACCCGATGGCAGTTCTTTGTGGCGTGACCGGCGCGCTGGCCGCGTTTTATCATGACTCTATAGACGTCGAAAACGAGCGCCATCGCGAGATTGCCGCTTTCCGTCTGCTGTCAAAAATGCCGACCGTTGCTGCAATGTGCTACAAGTATTCCATTGGGCAACCGTTTGTTTATCCGAAGAATGATCTGTCGTATGCCGGTAACTTCCTGCACATGATGTTTGCAACACCGTGCGAAGAATACGTGGTAAATCCTGTGCTTGAAAAAGCCATGGACCGCATTCTGATCCTGCACGCCGATCACGAGCAAAACGCATCGACCTCTACCGTCCGTACTGCGGGTTCTTCGGGCGCTAACCCGTTCGCCTGTATCGCCGCGGGCATCGCCTCGCTATGGGGACCGGCACACGGTGGTGCCAACGAAGCCTGCCTGAAAATGCTCGAAGAAATCAGCACCGTTGATCACATCCCTGAGTTTGTACGCCGTGCGAAGGACAAAAATGACTCTTTCCGCCTGATGGGCTTTGGCCATCGTGTGTACAAAAACTACGATCCGCGTGCAACAGTAATGCGTGAAACCTGCCACGCCGTGCTTGAAGAACTGAATATGAAGGATGACCTGCTAGAAGTCGCTATGCAGTTGGAGCACATCGCGCTCAACGACCCGTACTTCATTGAACGCAAACTTTATCCAAATGTCGATTTCTATTCCGGTATCATTCTGAAAGCCATGGGAATTCCTTCTTCCATGTTTACGGTTATCTTCGCGATGGCGCGTACCGTTGGCTGGATTGCCCACTGGAACGAGATGCACGACGATGGCATTAAAATTGCCCGTCCACGTCAGCTGTATACCGGCTATGCTAGGCGTGAATTTAAATCTGAAGTTAAAAAATAATTAATTTTTGATTGCACAAGCCCTGTGAAAGCTGGATTTTTGGCAAGTAACAGGGCTTTTTTATGGAAAATTTAAAGAAGTATTTTATTAACCGACAAGGATAAATCAGCGATATTTGCTACCTGTGAAAAGAGAGAAGCCGTCATACTCAGGCATTCCATCATCCAGGGTTTTAGCAATGAAAATCAGCTATGCACATGCGCAAAAATTACACGAAGCAGAACAGTCAGCCAGCCGTGCTAACACTAGAGAACGGATACAAAAATATAATTCTCTCTGCGGCGTAAATTCTTCAAATAAAACACCAAACTCAAATTCCACGGCCACCACACGGTCTATTAATGCTGATAATGTCAGGACTATAACGCCTGACCCAACCAGGGCACCTGAGCCGACGAATAATTTAAGGAAAAATATTCAACAAGTCATGGTGAGTAATCCAGAAGTTAACCCAAGATTACCCAATAGCAACTTTTTTAGAGAAGCGCCAACTGAATTCCCAAGTAATACCTCACTCGCTGAATCCGATGACTCCGCGTTGGGTAGCTTGCCCAGCTCCATAAATGAAAATGAAAATTTGCATTTAATGAGAGCGCCAATTAATAGCGAAATTGAAAGCTTATTTGACTCTTCTAATGAAAATGAACTTTCGGCAGTAATTGATCCTTTTAGTGATTCTCCAAACGAGAATTTGTCAGGGAATTCTGATGATTATGAAATACCTAACGCTTCCCCTCCTCCTTCTTATGAAGAGGCGATGAGATCATCGCAGAATGTTAATGAAAATGACGCATTCGACCCACTGGCGCCTGGTAATGTTTACGAGGAAATTCCCGGCTTGGCGGAGTCTTCTAATGAACATGAGACGTTAAACGTTGATGAACTTCCCATTTATGAAGAGGTTCAGAGTTTGATGTCTTTTGAAGCTCCCGATGGATCAGTCTTTGATGAAGGCCCCGAGATCTTGGCACGGCCTTTTAATGAGCAGAGCATACCAGACTCAGAGCCACTTCCTGACTATGACGAGCAGCCGGATGTTGCCAATCCTGCAGTAAATCTGCCGCTTACAAATACAGTATCAAATCTCAACTCTTATCAGCGGCACCTTGCACGGCAAGAAAATTCATCAGTTTCGAATCTAAAACTACCCGACCTGGAATGGCTTGCTATGAGAAACGATCCATCATCAAATGATGCCATTGATATGCTCTTTACCTATGCTTGCGGTGGTTTACATATCAATGAAGTTGAAAATACAAATATAAATGACAAGAATGCTAAACGAGCCGAATCTTTCCTTTTCAATTTATTTACAGGGAAAAAATTCTGTGCGAACCAACTTGAGATGCAGAAAACATTGGAAGATAAAAGCTTAGATTTATTCGAGCTTGTTGAAGAACAAAATAAACTTCACGGTGACAACATTGCGGAATATTGGGTTATCCCTACTAAATTACTTATTATCGCCGGATTTAAATTACCCTATGGAGACGAGGACCATCGCCCCAACGTTTCTAAAAAATTAAATCAAAACATCGCTTTTAACGCCATCTTTGAAAATAATGCAGAAACTGTTGACCCACTGGCAGGTGATAACGCCTCCGAAGCTAGAGCAGAGAACGCCGCGAATGTTGCCGATAAGGAGCTATTTTTAACTAATCGATATATCCATGCAGCGGAATTAGATGCCTTTTCGAAAAAGCTAAATGCCGACTATCCGAATTCCAACATGAAATTCCACGAGGCACGTGAAATTAAAACAACCAATTCTAATGGAATAAACGAGCCAATTTTTGATAATTTAATAACAAGCAGTTTCATCAATGTTTCGGCTAGAGATTTCAGAGCTAACTTCGCCCCGATTCTTTTAAATGACCACTGGTATCTGTTTGGCACTTACTATGACCAAAATGGAATTAAATCAGCCTTGATATTTGACAGCCAAGCCAAAGTTAACAGTGAACAAACAAAAGGTTATTTTGATAAGCTCGCAGAAGAGTGTGGAGTCATAGGGGATATGCCGCCTATTAGCGAGGAATTACAAGGCAATGTTCCTAACGGTTGCGGAGTATTTGTCGCTAAAGCGATGGAAAATCTGGTTGCAGCAAATAACAATAATTACGCCCTGACTTTAAAGAACTGGACTAACGCATTTGAGTTAGAATCAGAAGAGTATCAGCAGTTATTCAACCGCCAGGGAAGAGCCGAGCTTATCAATACTCTTGGAGACGCACTGGTACAGCAGTTAAATTGAGTTTGAAACAAACGGCAATTGTCGAACCTGTATGTTGCAAGGTAACAGGGGTATTTCACCCCTGACATCCAGGACAATAAAAGAACGGTCGTGTAGAAACGCTGGTTTTCACAATCGTTTCACCACAACGTTCGCAGGACTTGCCTTCTCGAGCAAAGACCTTGAAGCGGAACATGGCGCCGTGATGCACGTTTTCGTCCATAGTGCCGCGCATGGCGTAGGAATGGCGAGCAATCGACAAGCAAGCATCGGCAAGCGAGTCCAGTTGGCTTTCGCTCAGATCTGACGGCCTGTGCGACGGCAACAGCTCCGCCAGCCAGAGGATTTCTGCACGCAAATAGTTGCCCAGTCCAGCGAGAAAAGCCTGATCGAGCAGCATACCGCCCAACTGGCGATTACAAAAACGCTTAGACATCAGGCGTGATTTTACCTGCTCGGGGGTAAGCTTCTCGTCCAGCACATCGGGTCCGATACGCTGCAAGAAAGGATGCTGATAAACTTCCACCGTGGGCCAAATTTCAATATCCGAGGCGCTGTACAGCAAAATTGCACTGTCCGGTGTGGCAATTTTTACCCGAAGGGATCGCTTGCCGTGATCAATCACGTCACCGGGGTTAAATACCCGCCAGATACCGTACAGCTGGTTGTGGCTATACAACGTCAGGTCGTTAGTAAAATGGGTCAATAAAGCTTTGCCACGGGTTTCAATGGCCTTGACCCGCTGACCAATCAAGGCTGGCTGATAAGGCTGCAGCTTTGGAAATGCAAACCAGACATCGGTAAGTGGCTTATCCACGACGGCTTGTTCAAGCTGATCCGCTGCCCGGCGGATTTCTGGACCTTCAGGCATTAATGTGTTGCTCCTTCCGCTACTGCTAAATCTTGTTCAGTATGTAAAGTGATTGCTATTGTCAATTCAAGAGCTTCCAGCAATGTTTTTTCCGACATACTGGCGCTGCCGGGATGCAACGCCGCCTGCTCGGGCAAATAAGGCACGTGGATAAAACCGCCCTTTTCTATCTTGCTGTCAATTTGTGCCATACGATGCAGCAGGCCGTACATTACGTGATTGCAAACATAGGTACCCGCCGTTTGCGATACAGAAGCCGGTATTCCCGCTTCGCGCAGCCCGTTGACCAGCGCCTTGATCGGCAGGCATGAGAAATAGGCCGCCGGACCGCCAGCGACAATCGGCTGGTCTATCGGCTGTTGACCGTCATTATCGGGAATGCGCGCATCGTCAACGTTTATCCCAATACGCTCAATGCTGAAATCGGTGCGGCCACCGGCCTGCCCTACACAAATCACCATCAGCGGATCAACCTCATCGATCGCCTTGTTCAACGCTTTGATTGCCTTACCAAATACACACGGCAACTGACGTACGGCAAGGCTTACGCCTGATATTTGCAGATCTTTCAATTTACTGACCACTTCCCAGGAAGGGTTGACGCGTTCGCCACCAAAGGGCTCGAAACCAGTTACTAGAACTTTACGCATTAATATTCCTCAGGCGCAGAGATGGAGATGCGCGAAGTGTTTTAACTGCCACGACGACTCAATATCTTAAAGCCGCGTGGCTCAGTTTCGGTGTTTATGGTCTTGGCAACTGCGATTAACCCGCGTTTACCTGGATATTTTTCTCGGCGAAAGCCGCGCGCAGGCTGCGAGCAAAGGCTAGCGCGTGCGCGCCGTCGCCGTGCAGGCAAACAGTATCGGCCTGAACCGGGACTTTAACGCCGTCTCGGCTCACGACCTGTTGGTCGATAATCATGCTCAACGTTTGCTCAAGTGCCAGCTCATCAGTTTCAATCATCGCATCAGGCTGACTGCGCGGAACCAGATTGCCATTACTTTGATAGCGACGATCGGCGAAAACTTCCTGACGCGTTTGCAGTCCCAGTCGCTCACCGGCGCGGATGAGTTCACTGCCCGCCAGCCCGACCAATTTTAGAGAAGCATCGACATCACGTACCGCTCTGGCGATCGCGTCAGACAAAGCCGGGTCAGTCGCTGCCTGGTTGTAGAGCATACCGTGCGGCTTGACATGAACCATTTTGCCACCCTCGGCGCGGGCAATTGCCGCCAGAGCACCAAGCTGATAAACCACCTGCGCGTAAACAGTTTCCGGCGGCAGCTGCATCGCCGTGCGGCCAAAGTTTTCCCGATCCGGGAAGCTGGGATGCGCGCCAATCGCCACGCCGTATTGAACTGCCCAGCGCACAGATTGGCGCATGGTTTCAGCATCGCCAGCGTGGAAACCGCAGGCGATATTGGCGGAACTGACCAGCTGCAACAGAGCTTCGTCGTTTTCGCAGCCTTCGCCCAAATCCGCATTTAAATCAACGTTCATGCAATCCCCACTTAATTTGTTCAATGAAGCGATTTTGCTCTTTGTTGGCAAACAACGCCTCCTCCAGCGAGCATTTCACAAAGTGAACCGGCATGCCGAGACGGATCTGCGCCAGATTATAAAGATCGGCTTCGATCACGCAGGCGATACGCGGATAACCGCCGGTAGTCTGTGCATCGGCCATTAACACGATAGGCTGGCCACCGTGGGGAACCTGCACTACGCCAGGCACCAAACCGTGCGACAGCATTTCTCGATGAGTGTTACGTTTAAGTTCATGGCCGTGCAAACGATAGCCCATGCGGTTACTTTGCGGGCTTAACTGCCAAGCTGTGCGCCAAAAAGAATCACGCGCATCGTCGCTGAATTCATCGTATTCAGGTCCTGGAATGGCACGAATACGGTTACCAAACAGCAGCTGTTTAACGCCAATGGATTTTTTCGGCAGATTTTTAGTTTTCCCGGCGGTTAAAACATCGCCGTCTTTCAAGGCTCGGCCTTCAAAACCACCAAACCCGGCCTTAAGATCGGTACTGCGTGAATCGAGTACCACGGGTACGTTAATTCCCCCCGCTACCGCCAGATAGCTGCGCATCCCACGAATGGGCGTTTTCAGGCTCAATACCTGCCCTGGTTTTACCGGATAGCACCAACCGGTCCACACAGATTCACCGTCAAGGGTGGCATGGCTGCCCGCACCAGTCAGGGCAATCCAGCCTTTTTTAGTGAACTCAACGCTGAACTGACCCAAGGTAATTTCAATACCCGCGGCGTTTTCTTCGTTGCCCACCAGCAGATTGCCGATACGCAGCGCAGGTGCATCAAAGGCTCCTGATTGGCTGACGCCGAGCTGGCGATAGCCATCGCGCCCCAAATCCTGTACCGAGGTTAGCATCCCGGCACGTAAAATCTTTAACATACGCCCTCCTTCTGAGGCACAAAGCGTACCCGATCCCCGGGGCGTAATAGAGTCGGTAAGCGGCTGTCGGGATCAAACATCGACAGCGGCGTATGGCCGATAAGCTGCCAACCACCGGGGGTAATCAACGGGTAGATGCCGGTTTGGCCGCCACCGATACCCACTGTTCCTGCTGGTACGCTCAAACGAGGTTCAGAATGGCGTGGGGTGGCCAGCACGTCGGGCATGCCGCCGAGGTAAGGGAATCCGGGCTGAAAACCGAGAAAATAGACGATGTACTCCGCGCCGCTGTGGCATTCGACTACCTGACTTGGGGTCATGCCGGTATGGCTGGCGACGCCGGAGAGATCGGGGCCGCCTTTGCCACCATAAACCACCGGAATTTCAATGAGTCGCGATTCCGGCTCAAAAGAGTTGCTGTCGTGCCACCAGCTTTGCAGGCGCTCAACGGCCTGTGCGGCGTAAGTCTGTGGTTCAGTCAGTAAGACGGTTAAATTATTCATACCTGGAATGACTTCTTTAACGCCGGGGAAGTCCACCACGCGTTGAGCCAGTCCCCAGATTCGCTGTTGGTTCGCCAATGACACCGGAGGCTCCAGTTCGAGAACGACCGCGCGTTCCCCTAACAAGTAACATCGTGCTGGTTGCACTTGATAACTCCTAAGCCACAGAATTAATAGAATTAGAATGATGATACAGTTAAAGATAACGTTATTTATACAACAGTTACAGACCCTACGTGCCACCTGAAAAACTTAACTTCTCGATGGTCAGGGGCTGAACTGCTAGGCTGTATGGCAAAGACCGCCTGTGTGTCTTATGTTTCTGCAAAACCCTGCCTGCGCGGAAGGCGTTGAAAAGCAGTGTGTTGCCTCAATGAAAGGAAGAAACAGTGAAAAAGACCTTTGGCGTTTTTTTTCCGCTCTATACCACCACATTACTGATGCTGCTTGGTTCAGGGCTTCTCACCACCTACGTCTCTCTTCGCCTAAGCGCCATTCACGTTAGCGGCGCGATGATTGGTGCGATTATTGCTGCCAACTATATTGGTCTGGTGATCGGCGGCAAGGTTGGCCACTTTTTGATTGCCCGCGTCGGGCATATCCGCGCCTATGTCTCCTGCTCGGGGATCATCACCGCCGCCGTGATAGGCCATGGACTGACCGAAATTATCCCCGTTTGGGTCGTGCTGCGATTAATTATCGGCCTGTGCATGATGTGCCAATATATGGTGCTGGAAAGCTGGCTCAACGATCAGTCTGACTCCAGCCAGCGCGGCGTGGTGTTCGGCTTTTATATGGCGGCGTCGTATCTCGGCATGGCTCTTGGCCAGGTTGTTTTGATGCTGCAAACCGATCTGGGGATGAGCACACTGTTGGTGATTGCCCTGTGTTTCGCACTCTGTTTAGTACCGATTGCGCTGACTACCCGCACCAAGGTCGGCCATATGTCGCCCGCGCCGATGGAGCTCAAGTATTTTATAGGCGCGATCCCCAAGGTGCTGGCGATTACGCTGGTAATTGGCATGATCGTTGGCTCGTTCTACGGCATGGCTCCGCTGTACGCAAACCAGCAGGGTCTGACTACTCAACAGACGGGCCTGTTTATGGCGCTGGCGATATTTGCCGGTCTGGTGGCACAGTTTCCGCTGAGCTGGTTGTCCGACCGCTATAACCGTAATCTGCTGATGCGCATCAACGCCCTGCTGCTGGCGGTTGCAGCCCTGCCGCTGGCTATCTTCACCCACATTTCGTTCCCGCTGCTGCTCACCGTCGGTTTTATGGTTAGCCTGATGCAATTTACGCTTTATCCGCTGATTGTCGCGCTGGCCAATGACATGATTGAACCCGAGCGCCGGGTTTCACTGTCCGCGTGTTTGTTGATGGCTTTCGGCGTCGGGGCCTGTATCGGGCCACTGGCAGTTGGCGCGCTGATTGAGCCGCTGGGTGGCAATATTCTTTATGCCTTTTTCGCTCTCTGCGGTGCGGCGATCGTTGCCCTGAGTCGCAGCTCGGCTACGGAACAGCTGACGCAGATGGCGGAAGATGCACCCGTGCCGCACATCGCTATGCCCGACAGCCTGAGCAGTTCCCCGCTGTCGCCTGCGCTAAATCCCAATATTGACGAGCAGATGATCCAGGATCAGATGCCAGCGCCGGAAACTGCCGAGCAAAGCGAGCCTGAGACTGAAACGGAAAACGAGTTGGAAACTCGCCCACAGGGCGCAGATCCTGATGCAGATACCGGCTTGCAGCGGGCGTTTATCCTGCTTGAAGACAGTGAGCTTCCGCCGACCCAACAGCCGCTGGAGCAAGAAGAAGACGAGGCAGATGCTGTGCCACCCAAAGTCGCACAGCAGGGTCGATAAGTTTAGGCCGGGTTATCAATATCAATAAAGGTAACATCTAAACCGTGCTCTGCGGCGAGCCAATCGCCCAGAGCTTTCACGCCGTAGCGTTCGCTGGCGTGATGACCGGCAGCAAAAAAGTGCAGCCCCATTTCACGAGCAATATGAATCGTCTGCTCAGACACTTCCCCGGTGATAAAGGCATCAACGCCATAATCGGCAGCCTGTTGAATAAAGCCCTGGCCGCCTCCGGTACACCATGCCACCCGACGAATTTCTCGCGGCCCACCCTCGGAACTGTGCAAAACCTTGCGACCAAGCTGTTGCTCGATTTTCTGGTGGAAAGCTTCGGCGGGCACGGCAACCGGCAGTTCCCCGTAAGGGACCAACGGCATGATTTCACCTAGCACGTTGATCCCCAACAGGCGGGCTAGCTGCGCATTGTTACCTAACTCGGGGTGAGCGTCTAACGGCAGGTGGTAACCAAACAAATTAATATCGTTTAGCAGCAGGGTTTTCAAACGGTTACGTTTCATGCCACGCACCGCCGCCGGTTCATTTTTCCAGAAATAACCATGGTGGACGATAATAGTGTCCGCACCGTGTTGAACGGCTGCGTCCAGCAGTTTCTGGCTTGCGGTAACGCCGGTTACAATTCGCTTAACCTCAGTGCCGCCTTCAACCTGTAGGCCATTCGGCGCATAATCCTTGAAGGTGTCCACGGCCAGCTTCAGGTCGATTAATTTTTCTAGCTCAATATTGTTCATCACTTTCTTCCAATTTGCCAGGCGGAAAACTCGCGCCAGACGATTAAAACGTTTGGCTATCGCCCTGCTGCATAAAGATAAAGTTTACGCCGAGCTGATTACCCTGTTCAAGCTGGCGGATAATGTCGGCTCGAGGGTCTGCACCGGCGGTCAGGCTCGGTTTGATATGGCTGATCACCACTTTCAGGCCTTTCAAAGAACCTTCTCCACCGGCGTACTGCTGCAGATGCGCCAGCTCGCCGAGCAGCAATGTCGGGGTCAGATGCCCGAACAGCTGCTTATCGGGAATACCATTGGGGTAAGAAGTTTCAATAATAATGCCTTTCAGCCGATGCTGTTTAACCTCTTCACCGAGCACGCGCCAGATAGCATTCAAGTCTTGGGATTTCTCCAGCTTATCGGCCCCGGTATCGCCAAAGAAGGCAAAAGATTCCTGCTTTTGCGCGGTGGCTGCGGTGCTGACAAGCAGCATCGACGAACCCACGCCACCGTGACTGAGCGGATATATCACGCCGTTCAGCCCAACGTTGGCCAATGAAAAACGCTGACCGAACCGCTGTGCATTGAGACGATAAGTCCCCAGACGCTGGCCGCTGCCGGAGTCGCTGAAATTCGGCCATACTTTCCAGTTAAAATAGTATTGGCGCAGGGTATTAATGGTCTCGGTCGAGCCGTAAATGGTTTTTTTACTGTCCTGCGGCGAGGAGATGATTAAGCCAGCGAGATGGTCAAGGTGGCCATGGCTGATAAAATAACCGCTAATTAGATTACGGAAAACCGCGCCCTGCGGCGTGAGCGGCGCGGAGTTTGCTGCGGTAACTTGAGGAAAGCTGCCTTTCTCCAACGCCTTGCTGATGCCGGGTAAAACAGAACCGGCATCCAGCGCCAGAAATTGCTTCTGCGATTCGTCGCGCAGAAGATAAGAGGTGAGATTGCCCTCCTCGACGCCGCCGTGAACTCCCAGGGCGACGACTTGAAAACCAGCGCTGGCACTACTGGCCCAGCCTAATCCGACAGCTAAAGCGCCTGCCCTTAAGTATCGATTTGCTAAAAAAGGGGCCGTATTCCGGGATTTTTGCGTCATCACATCGCTCCATGCAGTGCTGAAAGGCAATCAAGGCGGGAGCCTTAATCCTCTGCCTGAGCACGACTCTTGGCTGCCTCGAAGGCTGCCAGCGTATCCTTGCGCGCTCGGGCGTGATCGATAATCGGACGAGGATAGTCTATCACGCGCCGGTGCTTCTCGGCCCATCGATGTGGCTGGTGAATATCTTTCTCCGGCACCTCGGCAAGCTCCGGCACCCAGGCCTTGATAAACTTGCCTTGCTTGTCGAATCGCTCGCCCTGCGTGGTGGGATTAAAAATGCGAAAATAAGGTGCGGAATCAGTACCGGTAGACGCACTCCACTGCCAGCCGCCATTATTGGCCGCCAGATCGCCATCCAGCAACTGCGACATAAAATAGCGTTCGCCGTGACGCCAGTCGATCAGCAGATCTTTTACCAGAAAACTGGAGACGATCATTCGCAGACGATTATGCATCCAGCCGGTGGCATTTAGCTGACGCATCGCTGCATCAACGATCGGATAGCCCGTTTTACCCTGCTGCCAGGCCTTCAAATCATCGGGTGCATCACGCCAGCGCACACCCTTTGTCCATTCAACAAACGGCTGATGCTTGCACAATGATGGCCAGGTCGCCAGCAGATGGCGGTAGAATTCGCGCCAAACTAGTTCGTTTAACCAACCAAAAGCACCACCGTCTGTTTTCTCTAAAAGATGAGGATGTTCGGTACGCAGGCGATTGAAACACTGTCGCGGTGAGATGACGCCAATCGCCAGATAGGGAGACAGCGTGCTGGTGCCGTCAATCGCGGGTAAATCTCGCTGTTCGATGTAATCTTCAACATTTTCGCGGCAAAATCGTCGCAAACGATCACGAGCGGCCTCTTCGCCAATCGGAAAATCATCGCCAATATCCTGCTGAGGATAGTCAAAAGGTTCTATCCTGTCGTCGTGGGCTTTATGCGCTTTTTTGCGCGCGTGCGGAGCTGGCAAGGAGCGGCTGTCTGACTCATTCAGGCGTTGCAGAAAAGCACGGCGAAACGGCGTGTAAACCTTATACATTTCACCGCTGCCGGTGGTCACCGAACCGGGTGGCAACAACAGACTGTCGTCAAAACGCTGAATTTGCAGTTTGGCAGACAGGGATTTATCGACCTCGGCGTCACGCTCGACCTCGTTAATCTCCACCTGATTATTATAATAAAGGGTGTCAACCTGCTGTTCTTCAGTGAATTTTTTTAGCCAGTTTATGCTGTCAGAAAACAGGTCGCACTGATGGTAATACAGTGGGATGCCGCGCTCTTTGAGCATCTCCTGCAAAGCCAGCAGATGCTGATAGATAAACGTGGCCTGACGAGGGGCCATATCATGGCGGTGCCACTGCTTGGGAGTGGCAATGAAAACGGCAATCACTTTGGCGTCTACATCTTCGCAGGCGGCGGACAGCGCGCGGTTATCAGTGACGCGTAAATCGTTACGAAACCAGACCAGGTGGGTGGTCATAACAAAATAATCCTTATACTTTTAATCACAATCTCAATGCCCATAGCGCAGGCGTAGGGCCTCGGGATAAGGTTCGAAATAGCGCTGCTGCTGTAAATAGGCATCGGGATATTCATGCATATAATGTTTTAGCAGTGTGATCGGTGCCAGCAGCGGTTGCATCCCTTGCCGATAATGGTCGATCAACTGTGCCAATTCCTGTCGCTGCCCGCTAGTCAGCTGTTTGCGGAAATAGCCCTGGACGTGCATCAACACGTTGGTGTGGTTGCGCCGTGTTGCCTTGTGAGTCATCAGGGTCATCAGCCGATTGCGATATTCGATAAAATATTCTTCCAGTGAAGACCATTTATCCATTGATGCCACAAAGCGCCCGAGGTCGCGATATTCAGGTTGAGAATGCGCCAGCAAAGAAAGCTTATAACGGCTATGAAATGCCATCAGTTTTCCGCGCGTCAAACCGGATTGGCGAAGCATCTTAAGTTCATAAAGCGCAAAAACTCGCTCGACAAAATTCTCACGCAGCACTGGATCGTTAAGGCGTCCGTCTTCTTCAATCGGCAACCACGGCAGTTGTTTTTGCAGCTCGGCGGTATAAATCCCCACCCCGCTTTTACTGTTGTCTTTGCTGTTTTCGCGATAAACACGCACCCGCTCCATGCCGCAGCTTGGGGACTTGGCGCAAAGAATATAACCGCAGAGGTGTTCGAGCGCGGCTACCCGCTGCTCGGAATACTGTTGCATTTTATCGGTAATATCGACGTCGGCATCATTGCTGAACTGCATGCGGATGCTATCACTCGTTTGTACCAGTCGCAGTGCGGGGCGAGGAGTGGGTAAGCCAATCGCCATTTCCGGGCAGACAGGTTCGAAGCGAACATAAGGAGCTAACTGCTCAACGGCAAAGGCCAGCCGTTTATGCCCACCGTCAAAACGAACCTTTTCTCCCAGCAGGCAGGCGCTGATCCCAATCGGAATTTGTTCACTCATTTGCGACTCCTGGCGGTTTTGCATTCCATGGCGCAGCAAAATCCTGCAGCGCCCTGATTAAACCTATACAAAAAAAATCAATTGTACAAGTTTACTCGCAAAGCAGAGACAAAAAAACCAGCCGATTATCTGGCTGGTTTATGTTGTTTTTATGCCATCTCAAACAAGCTTAGCCCATCGCGATGAAGGGATTAGTAAAAATATTGTCCGGCCATTTCTACCTGCGCCAGCCACAGCGGTTTGTCGCTGGTTTGCGCCCACGCGCGGTAAAGCGAACTGTAAAAACGTGCGCGATCTGAGCGAAACAGCATTACCGGCAGCGCAAAGATACCGATCAGGACCACGGCGGTGCGACGCAATAACAGGCGAGACAAGGAATACGGGGTGTAATCAGACATGGGAGTTCTCCAAAACGGCCAGCCTGAGGCCCTAACGCGATAATGGACCGAGACTGGGATGACTCATAGGTTGTTTAATGAACAAATATTATCGCAAAGGCTGTAACTTTACTACTGATCAGACCACTTATTGGCGAATAAAAGCACAATTCGGCCATTGCACTGTAATAAAGTTACATTTTTGTTAAAAACCTACTTATCGCTGGTTAATTAATCTATTTCTCGCCATTTTTATACTTTTTTTACACCACCGCCCCGCATCTTTTCAGGTTCTTTAGAAGCCGATCTTTACACTCGTTTTATCAATAAGGGTGAACGTCATTATATCTCCCCGTCATCTTTGCCTTAGCAGCAAGGAGGACGGGGAATCAATTCAAGGGGTGGTTTGTGAACACAGGTGTTATCTGCGGCGCACTGCTGGTGCTTTTACTGCTCGGCTATCTCGTTTATGCCTTGCTCAATGCGGAGGAGTTTTAAATGGCCGCTTCCGCTTTTTTACTGATCGCCAGCTTTATGCTGGTCTTGCTGCTGCTTGCTCATCCGCTGGGTAAATTTATTGCCCGGCTGATTGAGGGAGAAGTCGGCGTGGCTATTGCCGGTTTTGAACGCCGGGTCTTAGGCCTTGCGGGCAGCTCTGATGGGGAGATGGACTGGAAACAGTTCGCGATAGCCATCTTCAGCTTCAACCTGCTGGGCATCATCTTTTTGATGGCTATTCTGATGCTGCAAGGTGTATTGCCGTGGAATCCACAACATATGCCAAATATGTCGTGGGATCTGGCATTCAACACCGCCGTAAGCTTTGTGACCAACACCAACTGGCAGGCCTACAGCGGAGAAAGCACCTTAAGCTATTTCAGTCAAATGGTTGGGCTGACAGTGCAGAACTTCCTGTCGGCCGCCACCGGGATTGCCGTGGCCTTCGCGATGATCCGCGCCTTTGCCCGCCCGTCGGGGAAAACGCTGGGCAATGCCTGGACCGATTTAATTCGCATCACGCTGTATCTGCTGCTGCCGCTCTCTCTGCTACTGGCATTGTATTTCGTCAGTCAGGGCGTGCTGCAAAATATGGAAGCCTACCAGCACGTCACTACGCTGGAAGGCGCGCAGCAAATCCTGCCGATGGGACCGGTCGCATCTCAGGAGGCGATCAAGATGCTCGGCACCAACGGCGGCGGTTTCTTTGGGGTCAACTCGGCGCATCCGTTCGAGAACCCGACTGCGATGACCAATATGGTGCAGATGCTGGCAATCTTCCTTATCCCCTGCGCGCTGTGCTTCTCGTTTGGCCGCGTGGTGGGCGACAGCCGTCAAGGTCATGCGCTGCTGTGGACCATGTCATTGATCTTTGTGGTTTGTGTGGTGATCGTGATGGCCGCCGAACTACAGGGCAATCCGCACCTGTCAGCCCTGGGCGCTGCCAGCAACATTAATATGGAAGGCAAAGAGGCGCGCTTCGGCATCCTGGCTTCCAGCATGTTCAGCGTGATCACCACCGCCGCCTCATGTGGTGCGGTCAACGCGATGCTCGACTCATTTACCGCGCTGGGTGGCATGATCCCACTGTGGCTGATGCAGATTGGCGAAGTGATATTCGGCGGCGTCGGCTCAGGCCTTTACGGCATGCTGCTGTTTGTATTACTGACAGTGTTTATTGCCGGGTTGATGATTGGCCGCACGCCGGAGTATCTCGGTAAAAAAATCGACGTCTTCGATATGAAAATGACCGCGCTGGCGATCCTGGTTACGCCGACGCTGGTTCTTCTCGGCACTGCGCTGGCCCTTATCAGCCCCGCCGGATTAACAGGGATTGCCAATCCCGGCGCACACGGATTCACCGAGGTGCTGTATGCCTACTCATCAGCGGCGAATAACAACGGGAGCGCCTTTGCCGGACTGAGCGTTAACACGCCTTTCTATAACCTGACGCTGGCGGTCACCATGTTCTTCGGCCGCTTCGGCGTGATTTTGCCGGTATTGGCTATCTGCGGTTCGCTGGTAGCGAAAAAACGCCAACCCGCAGGCAACGGGACGTTACCGACCTCAGGACCGCTGTTTATCGGCCTGCTGATCGGCACCATCCTGCTGGTCGGCGCGCTGACCTTTATTCCGGCGCTGGCGCTGGGTCCAGTGGCTGAACATTTACAGGTGTGGCTGGCGAAGTAACCCAGGCACCTTGCACAACAGATGGTAAAGAGAGAAGACGATGACTCGCAAAACACGTGCCTTGTTTGAACCCCGGTTAATCCGCACCGCCATTTTCGACGCGGTGAAAAAGCTGAGTCCGCGCGTTCAGTGGCGAAATCCGGTGATGTTCGTGGTGTATCTAGGCAGTATTCTCACCACGCTTATCTGGCTGGCGATTTTGCTGGGTAAAACCGAGGGCAGCGCCGGATTCACCGGCAGCGTTTCCCTGTGGCTGTGGTTTACCGTGCTGTTTGCCAACTTTGCCGAGGCATTGGCAGAGGGTCGCAGCAAGGCACAGGCCGAGAGCCTGAAAGGCGTACAGAAAACGAGCTGGGCGAAAAAACTTTATGAGGCGCGCTACGAATCACCGCCTATCAAAGTTGCGGCAGACAGCCTGCGCAAGGGTGACTTTGTGCTGATCGAAGCGGGTGACACTGTGCCTTGCGACGGTGAGGTGCTGGAAGGCGGAGCCTCGGTAGATGAAAGCGCCATAACCGGCGAATCTGCTCCGGTTATCCGTGAATCGGGCGGTGACTTTTCATCAGTTACCGGCGGGACCCGCGTGCTGTCCGACTGGCTGATCGTTGAATGTACCGTCAACCCTGGTGAAACTTTCCTCGACAGAATGATTGCCATGGTAGAAGGCGCGAAACGCCGCAAAACACCAAACGAGGTGGCGCTGACTATCTTGCTGGTCGCTCTGACGCTGGTGTTTGTGCTCGCCACCGCCACGCTGTATCCGTTCTCGCTGTTCAGCGTTGACGCCAGCCATGCCGGAACGCCAGTCACCGTGACCGTGCTGGTCGCGCTGCTGGTGTGCCTGATCCCGACCACCATCGGCGGCCTGTTATCGGCCATCGGCGTGGCGGGAATGAGCCGTATGTTAGAGGCCAACGTGATCGCCACCAGCGGCCGCGCGGTCGAAGCGGCTGGCGACGTCGACGTGTTGCTGCTGGATAAAACCGGCACCATCACGCTGGGTAACCGCCAGGCGGCACAGTTTTTACCGGCTCCCGGGGTCAGTGAGCAAGAACTTGCCGATGCGGCACAGCTGTCTTCACTGGCCGATGAAACGCCGGAAGGACGCAGCATCGTAGTATTGGCAAAACAACGCTTTAACCTGCGCGAACGCGACATCAAATCGCTGAACGCCACTTTTATCGCCTTCTCGGCGCAAACGCGTATGAGTGGCGTCAACATTGGCGAGCGGATTATTCGAAAAGGTGCTGTGGATGCGATTCGCCGTCACGTAGAAACCAATCAGGGGCACTTCCCGCCGGCGGTAGAAGGCCTGGTTGAAACCGTCGCTCGAAAAGGCGGTACTCCGCTGGTGGTTGCTGAAGGCGCGCGCGTGCTTGGCGTAGTTGAACTGAAAGACATCGTTAAAGGGGGCATTAAAGAACGCTTCTCCGAGCTGCGCAAGATGGGCATCAAAACGGTGATGATCACCGGGGATAACCGCTTGACCGCCGCCGCGATTGCCGCCGAAGCGGGCGTTGATGACTTTCTGGCAGAAGCGACACCGGAAGCCAAGCTGGCCTTGATTCGCCAGTATCAGTCCGAAGGGCGTCTGGTCGCAATGACCGGTGATGGCACCAACGATGCTCCCGCACTGGCACAGGCTGACGTGGCGGTGGCGATGAACTCGGGAACCCAGGCCGCTAAAGAAGCCGGAAACATGGTCGATTTGGACTCTAACCCGACCAAGCTGATTGAAGTCGTTCACATCGGGAAACAGATGCTGATGACGCGAGGTTCGCTGACCACTTTCAGTATTGCCAATGACGTGGCGAAGTACTTTGCCATCATTCCGGCAGCGTTTGCGGCGACCTATCCGCAGCTCAACGCGCTGAACGTGATGCATCTGCACTCGCCGTCGTCGGCCATTATGTCGGCGGTTATTTTTAACGCGTTGGTGATCGTGTTTCTGATCCCTCTGGCGCTGCGCGGGGTGAGCTACAAACCCATGAGCGCCGCCGCGCTGCTGCGTCGTAATCTGTGGATTTATGGGGTCGGCGGGCTGCTGGTGCCTTTCGTGGGCATCAAGGCTATTGACCTGATCCTTACCGTGCTGCATCTGGCCTGATTGCCGCATCGTTTATGAGTAGTTGGAAGAAAGGAATACATCAATGAGTATCGCTATTCGTCACCATTATTTCCGCCCTTCGCTGGTACTGCTGGTGCTGTTTACACTGATAACCGGTGTGGCGTATCCGCTATTGACCACCGGTTTGTCGGCGCTGCTGTTTCGCGCACCGGCACAGGGTTCACTGATTTACACTGCCGGTAAGCCGGTGGGTTCAGCCCTGATTGGTCAATCGTTTACCCGCATGGATTATTTTTGGGGGCGACCTTCCGCCACCTCGGATAGCGCCTATAATGCGATGGCATCCTCGGGGAGCAATCTTGCGGTCAGCAATCCGGCGCTTGATAAAGCAGTGGCCGATCGCGTGGCGGCACTGCGTAAGGCCAACCCAACCAGCTCGCCGCAGGTGCCCGTTGATTTGGTGACGGCCTCAGCCAGCGGACTTGACCCGCATCTTTCTGTTGATGCCGCACTTTGGCAGGCACAGCGCGTGGCAACGGCCAGAAATCTGACTCGCGACCAAGTGGTACAACTTATTGCAGCAAATACTTCAACACCGCTGGCGGCATTTACCGGACAATCGGTAGTAAATGTGCTGCAATTGAATCTGGCTTTGGATGCGTTAACTACTCAATAAGAAGAGACAGTATGGTAGACGAAGAGACGCAGCGGCCCAACCCTGACAGCCTGTTGGCCCTGGCCAATGAAAAGCCGCGCGGCCAGTTGAAAATCTTCTTTGGCGCCTGTGCTGGCGTAGGGAAAACCTACGCCATGCTACAGGAGGCGCAACGACTGCGCGCCACCGGATTAGACGTGGTGGTCGGCGTAGTCGAAACCCACGGCCGCAAAGAAACACAGGCAATGTTGCCCGGCCTCGACTTGCTTCCCCCCAAGCGCATTCCCCACCGTGGCCGCCAGCTGCTTGAGTTCGATCTCGACGCCGCACTGGCACGCCATCCCGCCCTTATCCTGATGGACGAATTGGCGCACAGCAACGCCACCGGTTCGCGCCATCCCAAACGCTGGCAGGACATTGAAGAGCTGCTCGACGCAGGGATTGACGTTTTCACCACCGTTAACGTTCAGCATCTTGAAAGCCTCAATGACGTGGTTAGCGGCGTGACCGGCATCATTATCCGTGAAACTGTGCCGGACCATATTTTCGATCAGGCCGATGAAGTGGTACTGGTTGACCTTCCCCCCGACGACCTGCGCCAGCGCCTGAAAGAGGGCAAAGTCTATATTCCCGGCCAGGCTGAACGGGCGATTGAACACTTCTTCCGCAAGGGCAATCTTATCGCCCTGCGTGAGCTTTCCCTGCGCCGCACCGCCGATCGCGTCGATGAGCAGATGCGCGAGTTCCGCGACACACAGGGACGCGAGCGTATTTGGCACACCCGTGACGCGCTGCTGCTGTGTATCGGCCACGACAGCGGCAGTGAAAAACTGGTGCGCGTAGCGGCCAGACTGGCTGCGCGGCTGGGCTGCGCGTGGCATGCGGTTTACGTCGAAACCCCGCGGCTGCATCGCCTGCCTGAAGGCCAGCGGCGGGCCATTTTGCGTGCGCTGAAATTGGCGCAGGAGCTGGGAGCCGAAACGGCTACGCTATCCGAACCGCAGGAAGAGCAGGCGATTCTGCGCTATGCCCGCGAACATTATCTCGGCAAAATTGTGCTTGGTCGTCGCAAAGAGCGTCGTTTTAAATGGCGCACGACATTGATTGACCGGCTGGCGAAAATCGGTCCCGAGCTTGACCTGCTGATCGTCAGTCTCGAGGAAACTGCCCCGGCAAGTCTGCGCAAAGAGTCCGATGCACGAACCTTCAGTGAACGTTTTCGCCGTCAGCTTCAGGGCTGCGCCGTGGCGGTATTAATGTGTGCGCTGATCACTTTTATCTCACAGTTTCTGGTGCCGTTTTTTGACCCCGCCAACCTGATCATGGTTTATTTGCTCGGCGTAGTGATTGTTGCTCTGTTCTACGGGCGTTGGCCGTCGGTATTCGCGGCAGTGATTAATGTCGCCAGCTTTGACCTGTTTCTGGTGCAGCCACGCGGCTCGTTTGCGGTGACCGACGCGCAATATCTGCTGACCTTCGCAGTAATGCTGACAGTTGGAGTGCTGATTGGTAATTTGACTGCCGGAGTGCGCTATCAGGCGCGCATTGCCCGCCATCGCGAAAAACGTGCACAGCATCTTTATGAAATGTCCAAAGGATTGAGTCAGGCAATGACGCCGGAGGCGATAGCACAGACCAGCCGTCACTTTATTTCTACGACTCTGAAGGCCAAAACGGCAGTTCTGCTGCCGCGGCCCGGCGCGGTCGAAGAAGGCACGCTGGATCTTGAGCAAAGCGAGGTAGCCTCTGGTCAGGCGATTGCAGTCGATCAGGCCATTGCCCGCTGGAGTTTTGACAAACAATCTCCCGCCGGAGCGGGTACCGATACCCTGCCCGGCGTGCCTTATCAGCTGCTGCCACTGGTCGCCTCGGGAAAAACCCTGGGCCTGCTGGCAGTAGAACCGGCCAACGTGCGGCAGTTGCTGGTACCGGAGCAACAGCGCCTGCTGCAAACCTTTACCGTACTGATTGCCAATGCGCTGGAGCGTTTGCAGCTGGCGGCCAGCGCCGAAAGCGCGCGTCTGGAAACCGAACGCGAGCAGCTTCGAAACTCCTTGCTGGCTGCGCTGTCACACGATTTGCGCACACCGCTGACCGTGCTTTTCGGTCAGGCAGAGATTCTGACACTGGACTTGGCCAGCGAGGGTTCCGCCTACGCGCCACAGGCCAATCAGATACGTCAGCAGGTGTTGAGCACCACCCGACTGGTCAACAACCTGTTGGATATGGCGCGCATTCAGTCCGGCGGATTTAACTTACGCAAAGAATGGCAGTCGGTTGAGGAGATAATCGGCAGCGCACTGCGCATGCTCGAGCTGCTGCTCAGCACGCACCAGATAATTGTCGATCTGCCCGATGAGATGTTACTGGTCAACTGTGATGCCAGCCTGATTGAACGCGTTTTTATCAATCTGCTGGAGAATGCGCATAAATACGCCGGAGTGCGGGCGCTGATCACAGTCAAGGCGCGAGCCAGCGAAGATATATTGGAAATCACGGTTGCAGACAACGGTCCGGGTATTATTGCCGGTGGCGAGCGGCAAATATTCGAGAAATTTTCACGCGGTAATAAAGAATCGGCGATCCCCGGTGTTGGCTTGGGATTAGCAATTTGTCATGCCATTATAGAGGTACACGACGGGCGTATCTGGGCCGAAAACAACCCGGAAGGCGGCGCGAAATTCTGCTTTACGCTACCGCTGGAGAAGCTGCCAGTTCTGGAATCAATTGAACTGGAATCCATAGAACCCACACCAAAAGACATCCCATAGATGAGCCTGACCCCGGTAAATATTCTGATTGTCGAAGATGAGAAAGAGATCCGTCGCTTTGTTCGCACCGCGCTGGAGGGGGAAGGCATGAAAGTTTTTGAGAGCGAAACGCTGCAGCGTGGGCTGATTGAAGCCGGAACCCGTAAGCCAGATCTGGTCATTCTCGATCTTGGCCTGCCGGACGGTGATGGGTTGGACTACATCCGCGATTTGCGTCACTGGAGCAGTATCCCGATTATTGTCCTGTCTGCCCGCACCGGCGAAGAGGACAAAATTGCCGCGCTCGACGCCGGAGCAGACGATTTTCTCACTAAACCTTTTGGCGTCGGTGAACTGCTGGCCAGAGTCCGTGTTTCTTTGCGCCGCCATGCAGGCGGTCAGCAGGAAAGCCCGCAGGTCTGTTTTGCCGATGTTACCGTTGATTTGATTAACCGGCGCGTGCAGCGTAACGGAGAAGATCTGCACCTCACGCCGATTGAATTCCGTTTACTGGCCGAATTGCTGGCAAACAGCGGCAAAGTCATTACTCAGCGGCAGTTACTCAGTCATGTCTGGGGTCCAAACTACGTTGAGCACAGCCATTATTTACGTATTTATATGGGCCATTTGCGGCAGAAGCTCGAGCTGGATGCCGCTCGCCCTCGCCATTTACTCACTGAAACCGGAGTCGGTTATCGCTTTATGCCCTGAGCTTTAGTGTTCCGCGGGTTTACGTTCAATTGCCAGCGTTCTTGCATTTAGATATTCCTTTTTTGCAGTCTGGAGAATGGCAAAAAAAGGTCATAAAAAAAGCGCTGTATAAACAGCGCCTTATTTAGATTTGATATGAACCGGAGAAATTATTTAGCGTCGGCTAATACTTTGCTGACAATTTCCACGGCTTCTTTTTCGATTTGTTCACGGTGCTCGGCACCCAGGAAGCTTTCACAATAAATCTTGTAAGCTTCTTCTGTGCCCGATGGGCGTGCCGCGAACCAGCCATTTTTAGTCATCACTTTCAGTCCACCAATAGAAGCGCCGTTGCCCGGAGCCTTGGTCAGACGCTCGGTGATTGGGTCACCCGCCAGCGTATCGGCTTTGACCTGCTCAGGAGAAAGCTTGGATAACGCAGCTTTCTGCGCGTGAGTCGCAGGAGCCTGAATACGGTTGTAGCTCGGAGCACCGAAGCGCGCGGCCAGTTCATCGTAGTGCTGCTGCGGATTCTTGCCGGTCACGGCGGTGATTTCGGCTGCCAGCAGGCACAGGATGATGCCGTCTTTATCGGTTGACCACGGAGTACCGTCGAAACGCAGGAACGACGCCCCCGCGCTTTCTTCACCGCCGAAACCAAAGCTGCCGTCAAACAGACCATCAACGAACCATTTGAAGCCAACAGGAACTTCAACCAGTTTACGGCCAAGGTCAGCCACCACGCGGTCGATCATTGCGCTTGAAACCAGCGTTTTACCCACGGCGACATCGGCGCCCCACTGTGGACGATGCTGGAACAGGTAATTAATTGCAACGGCCAGATAATGGTTCGGATTCATCAGGCCTTTCGGCGTAACGATGCCGTGGCGGTCATAATCCGGGTCATTGGCAAAGGCCAGGTCGAACTTGTCTTTCAATGCCAGCAGGCCGCCCATCGCGAATTCAGACGAGCAGTCCATGCGGATCACACCGTCGTGGTCAAGATGCATAAAGCGGAAAGTCTGATCGACAGAATCGTTAACCAGTGTCAGGTCCAGCTTGTAGTGCTCGGCAATGCGTTTCCAGTATTCGATACCTGAACCACCCAGCGGATCAACACCGAGTTTCAGGCCGGCTTTCTGAATTGCCGGGAAATCGATAATGTTGACCAGATCTTCAACATAACCCTGCACCAGATCTTGCTCTTTCAGATGAGCGCCCTGCCAGGCTTTATCCAGCGACTGGCGCTTGACGCCTTTCAGGCCGTCGGCAATCAGCACGTTAGCGCGTTTTTCAATGACAGAGGTCAGATCGGTATCAGCCGGACCGCCGTTGGTCGGGTTATATTTAATGCCACCGTCTTCAGGTGGATTGTGCGACGGAGTAATAACGATGCCGTCAGCTTTCACGCCGCCCTTTTTATTGTGGGTCAGAATGGCATGAGATACCGCAGGCGTAGGAGTGAAGCCATTGTTTTCCTGAACAATAACGTCGACGCCATTGGCAGTCAGAACTTCCAGCACGGAAATAAATGCCGGCTCAGACAACGCGTGGGTGTCTTTACCTACGTAGCATGGACCGGTAGTCCCCTGCTCCTTGCGCACTTCCGCGATAGCCTGAGCAATCGCCAAAATGTGTGATTCGTTGAAGCTGTGACGCCCGGCGCTACCGCGATGTCCAGAAGTACCAAATTTAACTGCATGGGCAGTGTTGGCCGGATCGGGTTGCAGCACGTAATACTGTGACGTAAGTTGTGCAACGTTAATCAAATCGCTTTGCTGAGCAGGTTGCCCTGCACGGGGGTTGTTAGCCACTGGCATTTCTCCCTAATGCTGTATTAAAGGGTGCCGCAAACTTTATCGGTCAGTTCGGCTGGGAACTGCATCAATTGCATGATGTGTTCGATCATGCTGCGTTTACGACCGGTGTTGGTATTGGTGATAACCCAGTAAGGGGTTCCAGGAACGTGCTTTGGCTTGGTATGGATTCCGTTTTGCAGCAACGTTTGTTGGTCGCCGGCAAAATAAGTCCGTGTACGGCCATGTAAAGACTCGGTCGCAACCGCAAATTCTTTCGGATTAAGCGTATAAAGCGTGGTGAGGATCAGCATGAAACGGTTAACCGCTCTGGTCTGTTCTGCATATTCGTCTGACAGCAAGAGTTCACGCACCGCACGCACGCGATTGGCAGGCGTGTTGGCAACGACCGCTGCTGGTTTCTCTGCCGATGCTGCGCTGGCATTGGTTTTTGCAGCAGTCTGCACTTCCTGGCCGGCAGTAAATTTCAGCATCCGCCGTATAATGTCTGATGCACTTTCACCGATATGCTGCGTGTGGCTCGCGATATAGCGGTAAAGCTCTTCATCAACCTCAATCGTTTTCATCTTTATCCAGTACTGTTTTTCTACTTAATTTATTCAAAGGATTATACAAATTAAACTGCGCGAACAAAAAGGCGAAATCGCCCAATTATTCAAAAAGCAGACAAAACCTTATATCCTGGTTAACCTCAGCGTGCGCTTTGCTTTATCACGCACAGGGTTCTGACAGAAATTCTTCCGCGACTCATGATAACCTAATGAGATCCTTACCTGTAATAAATGTCTGCACGGACCTTGTCATGAAATTACATTATCGACTGCAACAAGCTGAATCTTCCACTTCTACCGCCCTGCCGGTACTGTTAGTCCATGGCCTGTTTGGCACGCTGGATAATCTCGGCGTGTTGGCGCGCGACCTGAAACAACAGCATAGTGTGCTACAGGTAGATTTGCGTAATCACGGGCTTTCAGAACGCTCGGATGAAATGACTTATCAAAAAATGGCTGAAGATTTGCTCGAAACGCTGGATGACGTCAGCTTCGACAAGGTGATCGTCATCGGTCACTCGATGGGCGCCAAGGCCGCAATGGCGCTGACTGCCGTGGCTCCAGAGCGTATCGATAAGCTCATCGCCATCGATATGGCACCCGTTGATTATCAGACTCGTCGTCATGACGAGATTTTCGCCGCGCTGAATGCGGTGACCGAAGCCGGTATTAAAGACCGCGCGGGCGCGACACAACTGATGCAGCAATACGCAACAGAAGATGGCGTGATTCAGTTTCTGTTGAAGTCTTTTTCACAGGGTGAATGGCGCTTTAACGTCCCGGTGTTGCTGGCAGAATACGCTAACATCATTGGCTGGCAAAACGTGCCGTCCTGGCCACATCCGGCACTGTTTATTCGCGGCGGAGAATCCCCTTACGTGCAGGATAGCTATCGCAGCGCCATTGCCAGTCAATTCCCTCAGGCGCGCGCCTATGTGGTCGCCGGAAGTGGTCATTGGGTACACGCTGAAAAACCCGAAGCAGTGTTGCGCGCAATTCATCGCTTCATTGATGTGCCGTGATTAATGAACAATGAGTGCGCAAGCGCGGAAATTTCTTGCCGAAGCACACTCAACTGTTCAAAAAAAGGGCTAATCATAATAACTTAGCCTCTATTCAGGGCAGTTAGGCGTTGTGGAGGGATATACGCTAGGGTATGATTGCGCGCTGTAATTTTGCCCCTGCGTCGAGTTGGTTATTCTCGGGCGCTGGAGGTAAATTGGGTTAGGGTTTATTAACCCGAAATGTGTAACCACTTCATCTGAAAAGGGCATGAGTCGCTTTTCGATGTAACTTCCCTAGTTGTACCGCTACCTATGGCAAAAGAACAACTGGATCGCACGACGCTTGATCTGTTCGCAGACGATCGCCGTCCGGGACGTCCAAAAACAAATCCGCTTTCTCGCGATGAACAGCTTAGGATTAACAAGCGTAATCAGCTTCGCCGTGACAAAAACAACGGTTTACGTCGCGTAGAGCTGAAAATTAATGCCGAAGCTGTAGATGCGCTTAATAAGCTGGCGGAACAACAAAATATCAGTCGTAGCGAACTGATTGAACAGATGCTGCTGTCTCATTTGAACAATCAGGAAAGCTGACCGATTCGGGCGGGTAACTTTAAGGGTTGCCCGCCGTTGCTGTTGTTCATCTTGCACCATCCGCTTGAAACGTTTTCGGTCAGTCCGCATTTATACCCAAACCCGCAACAGAACACACAAAGGCGATAACGCTTGCCAGAATTGCCCGATAAACTATAGGCCAAATTCAAATGACTCGCGCGACGCCCACGAACAAGCAGACTCAAAGAGTCCATTGCAGAACAAGAGGTTAGATAAGCTTATGGCAGTTGTAGGTATCTTCTTTGGTTCCGACACCGGAAACACCGAAAACATCGCAAAAATGATCCAGAAGCAGTTGGGTAAAGATGTTGCTGACGTGCAGGACATCGCCAAAAGCAGCAAAGAAGATCTGGAAAAATACGATATTCTGCTGCTCGGCATCCCGACCTGGTACTACGGTGAAGCACAGTGTGACTGGGACGACTTTTTCCCGACGCTGGAAGAGATAGATTTTGAAGGCAAACTGGTTGCGCTGTTCGGCTGTGGCGACCAGGAAGATTACGCAGAATACTTCTGTGATGCGATGGGTACTGTGCGCGATATCATCGAACCTCGCGGTGCGGTAATTGTCGGCCACTGGCCAACCGAAGGTTACGGTTATGAAGCCTCGAAAGGTATGGCTGATGACACGCACTTTATCGGGCTGGCAATCGACGAAGACCGTCAACCAGAGCTGACCAACGAACGTGTTGATGCCTGGGTTAAGCAAATTTCTGAAGAGTTAAGCCTCGCTGAGATTATCGGTTAATCCCACACAAAGGCTAAGGCCCTGAAACGTTGAGGTTATTCGTGAAAGGGCCAAACTATCACTGAAATTAACAATTTAACTTCTACAAAATTGTAACTTTCAGCCTGATCAAGGTACACTTATTACATCTGTTTTTATCGTTCCGCCCATTTTGGGCTTCGACCTCTTTGGTTATAAACATTTTGGGTTGGGATGATGGTTGTGAACAGCCCACCGTTTTCATTAACGTGAATAGCATAGTGACAGGACTAAATCCGCATGACTGACAACAACACCGCACTGAAGAAAGCCGGCTTAAAAGTCACGCTTCCACGCCTGAAAATTCTGGAAGTGTTGCAAGCTCCGGCAGGACATCACGTCAGTGCGGAAGATTTGTACAAAGAACTGATTGATATGGGCGAAGAGATTGGTCTTGCCACGGTTTACCGTGTTCTGAACCAATTTGACGACGCTGGCATTGTTACCCGTCACAATTTCGAAGGTGGCAAGTCAGTATTTGAGCTGACTCAGCAGCATCACCATGATCATTTAATCTGCCTCGATTGTGGACGCGTCATCGAATTCCGTGATGAATACATCGAAGCTCGTCAGCGTGATATTGCCAAAGCTCATGGTATTAAATTGACTAACCACAGCCTTTATCTTTACGGACATTGCGAAAACGGCAACTGCGTAGAAGATGAAACGCTGCACGGTAAAGGCTGATTCCAGCCCGGACTTTTCTTTAAGGGATAATAGAAAAGCCCGTAAATAAAATGACCGCTGAAAGGCGGTTTTTTTATGGCTGAAATTTGGCAACGAGTACCATAAAAAAACGCAGCCACAATGAGCTGCGTTTTTTATTTTTGAGATACCGGGTTATCAAGCGACTGGCTTGCTTTCCCAGTTGTCACGCAGACCAACAGTGCGGTTAAACACCAAATGCTCGGCGCTGGAGTAAGTGCTGTCGGCGCAGAAGTAACCTTCGCGCTCAAACTGCAGGCTTACACCGGCTTCGGCATTCGCCAGGCCTGGTTCTACAAAACCGTTGGCGATAACCAGAGATTCCGGGTTAATGGTGGTCAGGAAGTCTTCAGCCTGTGCCGGGTTAGCCACGCTGAACAGACGATCGTACAGGCGGAACTCGGCAGGTTTTCCTTCACTGGCAGAAACCCAGTGGATCACACCTTTGACTTTACGGCCATCGGCAGGATCTTTGCTCAGAGTATCAATGTCGTAGCTACAGAAAATCGTCGTCACGTTGCCTTCGGCATCTTTCTCGATACGCTCGGCTTTGATGACATACGCGTTGCGCAGGCGAACTTCTTTGCCCAGCACCAGGCGTTTGTATTGCTTGTTGGCTTCCTCACGGAAATCCGCCTGATCGATAAAGATTTCAGCGGTAAACGGCACTTCACGAGAACCCATTTCTGGCTTGTTCGGGTGATTAGGCATTTTTACCCACTGAACCGCATCGCCGCTAAAGTTCTCAATGATCACTTTAACCGGATTGATTACCGCCATCGCGCGCGGAGCGTTTTCGTTGAGATCGTCACGGATACAAGATTCCAGCGCGGCCATTTCCACGTTGTTATCCTGCTTGGTCACGCCAATACGACGGCAGAACTCACGAATTGACGCTGAAGTGTAACCACGACGGCGCAGGCCAGAAACCGTTGGCATACGCGGGTCATCCCAACCTTCGACAATCTTCTCGGTCACCAGCAGACTCAGCTTGCGCTTGGACATAATGGCGTATTCGAGATTCAGGCGCGAAAATTCGTACTGACGCGGATGACAGGGAATAGTGATGTTATCGAGCACCCAATCGTACAGACGGCGGTTGTCCTGGAATTCCAGAGTACACAGCGAGTGGGTGATCCCTTCCAGCGCATCGGAAATGCAATGGGTGAAATCGTACATCGGATAGATGCACCACTTGGTACCGGTTTGGTGGTGATCGGCAAACTTAATGCGATACAGCACCGGATCGCGCATCACGAAGAACGGCGAAGCCATGTCAATTTTCGCACGCAGGCAGGCGGTGCCTTCGGCAAAATCACCGTTGCGCATTTTGGCGAACAGCTCGAGGTTCTCTTCCACGGTGCGATCGCGATACGGACTATTTTTGCCCGGCGCAGTCAGATTGCCGCGATACTCACGGATCTGCTCAGGAGACAGTTCGTCAACGTAAGCCAGACCTTTCTGGATCAGTTCAACCGCGTAATGATGCAGTTGGTCGAAGTAGTCGGAAGAGTAATGAACCTCGCCGCTCCACTCGAAGCCAAGCCATTGCACGTCTTTTTTGATCGACTCTACAAACTCGATATCTTCTTTTACCGGATTGGTGTCATCAAAACGCAGGTTGCATTGGCCCTGATAGTCTTGTGCGATGCCAAAGTTCAGGCAGATCGATTTTGCGTGGCCAATGTGCAGATAACCATTTGGCTCAGGCGGGAAACGGGTCACGATAGACGCGTGTTTTCCCGATGCCAGATCTTCATCAATAATCTGACGGATAAAATTTGTTGGGCGGGCTTCAGCCTCACTCATTGTTCAATTCCTCTACGCGAACGAAAGCTCGAAAGACTAACCGCATATGTTCCAACAAGCCACGCCGGGAAACAACCCTTAAGTGTTAAAATTGGATTTATTAAAATTATTTTTAGCGTAAATCAGCCAGTACAGCGGCAAAAAAATAAAAAACGGGAAGAGATCGCTCTCTTCCCGCCTTTTTGGCCCGCTAAAAGGGGCAGCTTATTTGGTTTGGATCTCGAACAGTTTGCTTTCGCCCGCGACTACCGAGCCACCCGCTAGCTGAGCCAACCCAGAGAAGTCTTCCATATTGCTGACCACGACCGGGCTTATCATCGAACGGGCATTGCCGTTGAGATAGTCCAGATCCAGCTCAAGAACTGGCTGGCCTGCGCTGACTGTTGCGCCCTCTTCAACCAGGCGAGTAAAGCCCTGACCGTTGAGCGCGACAGTATCAAGACCAATATGGACCACCACTTCTGCACCCGCTTCGGTTTCCATACAGAAAGCGTGATTAGTGTTGAAGATCTTCACCACTACGCCGTTAGCCGGAGCTACCACCGTTTTACCCGTAGGACGGATCGCCAGACCCTCACCCACCGCGCCGCTGGCAAAGGCTTCATCCGGGACTTCAGACAAGACAATGACTTCACCGGTAATTGGAGAAATCAGTGTTTCCAGAGTCACTTTCGGGCCATTTGGCACTGCCTGAGGTTTAAAATCAGTGACTGTTGCCGACGTTGGCGCCTGAGTGGCCGTTGCAGCAATCGGTCCTGAAGTCAGCACGGTGCGCATGGCTCCGGCAATACTTTCTGCGCGAGTACCGACAATCACCTGCACAGTTTGCTTGTTCAAACGAATAACGCCCGACGCGCCAAGCCGCTTGGCCAAAGAATCGTTAACCAGCGACGAGTCTTTAACGTTAAGACGCAGGCGGGTAATACAGGCGTCGATACCTTTAAGGTTGTCAGAACCGCCCAATGCGCCAATGTAGTTCAACGCGAGTTGGTTCATTCCCTCTTCAGTATTGCTGTTACTTTCCTGAATACCCTGATCGGCAAGGTTATCTTCACGCCCCGGGGTTTTCAGATTGAACGCACGAATAATTACGCTGAACAGCACAAAGTAGACAATGAAGAAGATCACGCCGAGCACCAGCAGCATCCAGACATTTTTGCTGGCCGCAGGCAGGTTGTACATCAACGCGTAGTCAATGGCGCCCGCAGAGAAGGAGAAGCCCGCATGAATGCCAAGAGCCGTGGCGATATACAGGCTGATGCCGGTCAAAATGGCGTGAACCAGATACAGCAGCGGTGCCAGGAACATGAACAGGAATTCCAGCGGCTCGGTCACGCCGGTCAGGAACGCGGTAAGGGCCACCGACAGCAGCATACCGCCGACTACCGGACGACGCTCTTTCGGCGCTGCAAAGTACATTGCGAAGGCCGCGCCAGGCAGACCAAACATCATGATCGGGAAGAAGCCGGACATAAACATGCCCGCCGTGCCGTCACCCGCGTAGAAGCGATTGATGTCACCGTGGAATACCGCTCCCGCTGCGTTGGTATAATCACCAATCTGGAACCAGGCAATGGTATTGAGCACCTGATGCAAACCGGTTGGGATCAGCAGTCGGTTAACGAAACCAAATATACCGGCACCAAATGCGCCAGCGCCGACAATCCACTCACCGCCCGCGCGGATAGCGTCCTGCACCGGAGGCCAGACGTAACCAAAAATTGCTGCCAAAATAAGACAGAAAAAACCGGTCGCGATAGGAACAAAGCGTTTACCGCCGAAGAAGCTCAGGAAGTCCGGCAATTTGATATCGGACCAACGGTTATACACCATCCCGCCGACCAAACCGCTGATAATCCCCGCCAGCACGCCCATATTGATTGCCGGGTTGATGGTAATCATTGCTTTAGTCAGAATGAAATAACCAATGCCGCCTGCCAGTGCCGCAGCCCCTGCGCTGTCTTTAGACCAGCTGGAAGCCACGCCAATTGCGAAAATCAGTGCCAGATTATCAAAAATCCCGCCACCGGCCTGCGCGATAAAAGGCATATTGAGGAGGTCAGGTTGACCAAAACGCAGCAACAGCGCTGCAACGGGTAGTACAGCTATCGGCAGTTGAAGCGCTCTGCCTAAACGTTGAAAGAAGCCAAGAATATTCACTTATCCCCCTATTCGCCTGTAGACGAATCACCAAAGTAGTTTAATTAGAATGTTGTACTACCTGTCGTAAAAACTGCCTGTCTTAAAAACTGCTCGATACCTGACTCGGCAAAGTCATACCGCGCAGTGTAAAAAAATTAATTCGTATCGCAAATTAAAAGCACGTTATTTGTGATTATTATCACCAAAATTGGGTCTTAACAAGCCATAATGCTAGTCATTACCCGAAACTTATTTTATTATAAAAAATATCCAGACGGCATGATGCCGATCATCGGTGTTAATCAGGCAAGTGTAAAGTCACAACCGATTACGCCAGAAGCAACTGATTCTTTATCCAGCGCCCGCAGCGGTGGATACTCACAATATACAAACAATTTTAACTTAGAGGTGCGTGATGAGACTAATTCCCCTGAATAATCCCACTGAAGTTGGTAAATGGGCGGCGCGTCATATTGTTCAACGTATCAATGCGTTCAAGCCCACCGCCGAACGTCCGTTTGTATTAGGTTTGCCGACAGGTGGCACGCCGCTGGAAGCGTATAAACATCTTGTTGCTATGCATAAAGCAGGCCAAGTCAGCTTTGAAAACGTGGTAACCTTTAACATGGATGAATATGTCGGGTTGCCGCAAGAACACCCAGAGAGCTACCACACATTCATGTATCGAAATTTCTTCGATCACGTTGATATTAAGCAGGAAAACATTAATCTGTTAAACGGCAACGCCGCCGATGTAGATGAAGAGTGCCGTCAATACGAAGCAAAAATAAAGTCTTACGGTAAAATCAACCTGTTCATGGGCGGTGTTGGCAACGACGGGCACATTGCTTTCAACGAACCGGCTTCATCCCTGGCCTCTCGCACGCGCATCAAAACGCTGACCCACGATACTCGTATCGCTAACTCACGTTTCTTTGATAACGACGTTTCTCAGGTTCCTAAATTTGCCCTGACCGTTGGCGTAGGCACGCTGCTGGATGCCGAAGAAGTAATGATTCTAGTGACGGGTCACGCCAAGGCGCAGGCGCTGGAAGCCGCCGTGCAAGGCAACGTAAACCACATGTGGACCATCAGCTGCCTGCAATTACATGCCAAAGCGGTCATCGTTTGCGACGAACCCGCCACCATGGAATTGAAAGTAAAAACGGTTAAATATTTCCGCGAGCTAGAAATGGAAAACATGAAAGGCCTGTAATTAAACAATGCCGAACAAATAAATACGCAGTTGTAGCGCCAAGAATCAAGGGAAAAGGAGGGAGTGATGTTTGCATTGGTAGAGGGTCGGATCTATACCGGCCATGATATTCTCGATAACCACGCCGTGGTAATTGCCGACGGGCTGATCCACTCTGTTTGCCCCATTGAAGAATTGCCTGCTGGCATCGAAACCCGCAGCCTGCAAGGTGCAATTTTGGCTCCCGGCTTTATTGACCTTCAGCTTAACGGCTGCGGCGGTGTGCAGTTTAATGATTCCCTCGAGGCGATTTCCGTTAAAACGCTGGAAATCATGCAGGCTGCCAACGAAAAATCCGGCTGTACCAGTTATTTACCGACGCTAATCACCTGTAGCGATGACTACATGAAGCACGGCATCAAGGTGATGCGCGAGTATCTGGCGAAATATCCTCATCAGGCGCTGGGACTGCATCTCGAAGGGCCTTATCTGAGCGTCGAGAAAAAAGGCACGCATAATCCGGCATTTATTCGTAAACCAGACGCCGCGATGATCGATTACATTTGTGCCAACGCAGACGTGATCACCAAAATCACGCTGGCCCCGGAACAAGTAGATGCCCACTTTATTCGTCAGCTCACCGAGGCTGGAATTATTGTTTCGGCGGGGCACTCCAACTCGAGCTATGAGCAGGCGCGTGACGGTTTTGCTGCCGGTATCAGCTTTGCCACCCACTTATATAATGCCATGCCACCGATTTCAGGACGTCAGCCGGGCCTGATGGGGGCCATTTTCGATACCCCTGAAGTTTACACCGGCATTATTGTCGATGGGCTTCACGTGGCCTGGCCTAGCATACGCAACGCCAAGAAACTCAAGGGCGAAAAACTGGTTCTTGTGACCGACGCCACTGCGCCGGCAGGTGCCGACATTGAAGAGTTCATTTTTGCTGGTAAAACAATATACTATCGAGATGGTCTTTGTGTGGATGAAAATGGCACGCTGAGCGGTTCTGCGTTGACGATGATCCAGGCCGTGCAAAACAGCGTTGAACATGTAGGGATACCGTTAGACGAAGCGCTGCGCATGGCCGCACTTTATCCGGCTCGCGCAATCGGTGTAGAAAGCACACTGGGCAGCATTGAAGCAGGGAAAGTGGCTAATCTGACAGCCTTTACCCACGACTTCAAAATAACAAAAACGCTCGTCAACGGTGACGAGGTGTAACAGCAGAGAGCAATGGATGAACACAGGCGGGCAGGCACAAATCGGTAACGTTGATCTGGTTAAGCAGTTAAACGGCGCTGCCGTTTATCGCCTAATTGACCAGCAAGGCCCCATTTCACGGATACAAATCGCGGAACTGAGCCAGCTAGCCCCCGCCAGCGTAACCAAAATCTCTCGCCAGCTGCTTGAGCGAGGCCTGATCAAAGAAGTCGATCAACAGGCCTCGACCGGCGGCAGGCGCGCTATCTCAATCATTACCGAAACTCGCCCTTTCCAGACCGTGGCCGTTCGCCTCGGCCGTAACGACGCTACCCTAACGCTGTACGATTTGAGCGCCAAAGTTCTGTCCGAGCAGCATTACCCTCTGCCGGAGCGCACCCAGGAAACGTTGGAAAACGCGCTGATCGCCGCGATCACCCATTTTATGGAATTAACTCAGCGCAAGATCCGTGAACTGATTGCTATCTCGGTGATCCTGCCAGGATTAGTTGATCCGGTTAAAGGTATTGTGCGTTATATGCCGCATATCAGCGTGCATAACTGGAAACTGGTGGATATTCTCGAAGCTAAATTCGCGGTGACTAGCTTCGTGGGCCACGATATTCGCAGTCTGGCGCTGGCAGAGCACTACTTTGGTGCGACACGCGATTGCCAAGACTCTATTTTGGTTCGTCTGCATCGTGGAACCGGCGCCGGTATTCTGGTAAACGGGCAGATTTTCCTCGGCAGCAACGGTAACGTCGGTGAAATCGGCCATATTCAAGTCGATCCCCTCGGTGAACGCTGCCACTGCGGCAACTTTGGCTGTCTCGAAACTATCGCGGCCAATTCGGCGATTGAAAATCGGGTGCGTAACCTCTTAACACAGGGCTATCCGAGTAAGCTGACGCTGGATGACTGCACCATCGGCAGCATTTGCAAGGCCGCCAATCGCGGCGATCAGCTGGCCTGCGAGGTTATTGAATTTGTGGGCCGTCATCTGGGTAAAAGCATCGCCATCGCTATTAACCTGTTTAACCCACAGAAAGTCGTGATTGCGGGCGAGATAACCGAGGCAGATAAAATCCTGCTGCCCGCGCTGCAAAGCTGCATCAATGCTCAGGTACTGAAAGATTTCCGCCGTAACCTGCCCATTGTGACCTCGGAGCTGAATCATCGCTCGGCCATTGGGGCTTTTGCGCTGGTCAAACGCGCCATGCTCAATGGCGTCTTGCTACAGCGCCTGTTGGAAAATTCGGCCCAATAATCAACCTCTTCGCTACCCCGCCATCTGCCAGATAGCGGGGTTTAGCCTATTGCATTAACGATGCAAGGACGGATAAATCATCATGGCTATTAAAAATGTAATTTGCGATATCGACGGCGTACTCCTGCATGACAATACGCCAGTGCCGGGCGCGGACCTGTTTCTGGCCCGCATTCAGGAACAGAAAATGCCGCTGGTTATCCTTACCAACTACCCTTCCCAAACGGCTCAAGATCTCTCAAATCGCTTTGCGGCAGCAGGATTGGAGGTGCCGGAAAGCGCTTTCTTTACCTCGGCAATGGCCACGGCAGATTTCCTCAAGCGTCAGGAAGGTAAAAAAGCCTATGTGATCGGCGAGGGGGCACTCATTCATGAACTGTACAATGCCGGTTTTACCATTACCGATATCAATCCTGACTTCGTGATCGTCGGCGAAACACGGTCATATAACTGGGATATGATGCATAAAGCGGCCTATTTTGTCGCCAACGGCGCTCGCTTTATTGCCACTAATCCCGACTATCACGGGCACGGTTTTGTGCCCGCCTGTGGCGCGCTCTGCGCACCGATTGAAAAAATAACTGGCCGCAAGCCATTCGTGGTCGGTAAGCCAAGCCCGTGGATTATCCGCTCTGCGCTCAACAAAATGCAGGCACATTCCGAAGATACAGTGATCGTCGGGGATAACCTGCGTACCGATATTCTGGCCGGATTTCAGGCCGGACTGGAAACCATTCTGGTGTTGACCGGGGTTTCGACGTTAAACGACGTAGAAAATATGCCGTTCCGCCCGACCTGGATTTACCCTTCCGTTGCCGATATCGACGTAATCTAATCTCAACCTTGTGCTTTGAGAAAAATGCCCGCCTCAAAAACGGGCATTTTTTCTTTCCATAATAATTAGCTGCATCCTTTGAGTGCAGCCCCTCGCGCAGTGCCGTTTTTTGACGATTCAATAATTTTAACCCCCATAAACTGGCAATCCGTCAATAAACGTAGAGGGTCAACCAACTATTTTTCAAACAATCACTAAATTACTTGCAAAGGATCGCGCTTTTACGCATTTTCATTATCAGAGACGCAGTGAAGTCCGATAAATAATGTGAATTCGGCAACGCCGCACAAACAAACACTGGTTATGCAAAACAACATCACCGCCTGAGAAAAAGCCGTTAGGGAGAGTAATATGTGTTCTATATTTGGTGTGCTTGATATCAAGACTGATTCCGTCGAGCTGCGCAAAAAGGCGCTGGAGCTGTCACGCTTGATGCGTCACCGTGGTCCGGACTGGTCTGGCGTTTATGCCAGCGACAAAGCGATTCTTTGTCACGAGCGTCTGTCGATTGTTGACGTCAACAACGGCGCGCAACCACTGTACAACGAAGCACAAACTCACGTTCTGGCTGTTAACGGCGAAATCTATAACCATCAGGCGCTGCGTGCCGCTCTCGGCGACAAATATGCGTTCCAGACTGAATCTGACTGTGAAGTGATCCTCGCACTTTATCAGGAAAAAGGTCCGGCGTTCCTTGATGAGCTGCAGGGTATGTTCGCGTTTATTCTGTATGACACAGAAAAAGACGCTTACCTGATTGGCCGTGACCATCTCGGCATCATCCCTCTTTATATGGGTCATGATGAACACGGCAACCTTTATGTGGCTTCAGAAATGAAATCACTGGTTCCAGTTTGCCGCAGCATTAAAGAATTCCCGGCGGGCAGCTATCTGTGGAGTCAGGACGGTAAAATTGTTGAGTATTACCAGCGTGACTGGTTCGAATTCGACAACGTTAAAGACAACGTGACCGATAAAGTCGAGCTGAAAGAAGCGCTGGAAGAAGCAGTCAAAAGCCATCTGATGTCTGACGTGCCTTATGGCGTGCTGCTGTCTGGCGGTCTGGACTCTTCTATTATCTCTGCCGTCACCAAGAAATTTGCCGGTCGCCGTATTGAAGATAAAGATCAAAGCGAAGCCTGGTGGCCGCAGCTGCACTCATTTGCGGTGGGACTTGAAGGTTCACCAGACTTGCGTGCTGCCCAGGAAGTGGCAAACCATCTGGGCACCGTGCACCATGAAATTCATTTCACCGTGCAGGAAGGCCTCGACGCAATTCGTGACGTGATTTATCACATCGAAACCTACGACGTGACCACCATTCGTGCGTCTACGCCAATGTATCTGATGTCACGCAAAATCAAGGCAATGGGCATCAAAATGGTGCTGTCGGGCGAAGGTGCCGATGAAGTGTTTGGCGGCTACCTGTACTTCCATAAAGCCCCCAACGAGCTGGAGTTCCACGAAGAGACCGTGCGTAAACTGCTGGCCCTGCACATGTATGACTGCGCTCGCGCCAACAAGGCGATGTCAGCCTGGGGTGTAGAAGCTCGCGTACCTTTCCTGGACAAAAAATTCCTCGACGTAGCGATGCGCATCAACCCGAAAGATAAAATGTGCGGCAACGGCAAAATGGAAAAACACATCCTTCGCGAGTGTTTCGAGTCTTATCTGCCACAGAGCGTGGCCTGGCGCCAGAAAGAGCAGTTCTCTGACGGCGTAGGTTACAGCTGGATTGATACCTTAAAAGAAGTGGCGGCGCAGCAGGTGACCGATCAACAGCTCGAAACTGCGCATTTCCGCTTCCCGTACAACACCCCGACCTCAAAAGAAGGGTATTTGTACCGCACCGTCTTTGAAGAGCTGTTCCCGGTGCCGAACGCAGCTGAATGTGTGCCAGGTGGCCCGACTGTCGCCTGTTCTTCGCCGAAAGCGGTAGAGTGGGACGAGTCATTCAAAAACATGAACGATCCGTCTGGTCGTGCTGTAGGCGTTCATTCATCCGCTTATAAATAACCGACATTTTATGAATATCACGGGCCCTCGGTGGCCCGTTTTTTTTAGTTTAAATTGATTGAAAATACTATCTTTTGTCGATTTTATCGCCGTAGCGGTCATAACCTGCACAAATGGACCTCATCTGCGGTTTTTTGGCAAAAAACTTGTTGACGCAAAACTGCCATATACGCATAATGCGCCCCGCAACGCCGATGAAGGTTGAGCAGAGAGAAGACGGCTACGTAGCTCAGTTGGTTAGAGCACATCACTCATAATGATGGGGTCACAGGTTCGAATCCCGTCGTAGCCACCATTCTTCTTTCATGTTTGCGGGAGTGGCGAAATTGGTAGACGCACTAGATTTAGGTTCTAGCGCCGCAAGGTGTGCGAGTTCAAGTCTCGCCTCCCGCACCATTTCACTCGGTTTGCACGGATGGGGTATCGCCAAGCGGTAAGGCACTGGTTTTTGATACCAGCATTCCCAGGTTCGAATCCTGGTACCCCAGCCAATTTTTTTCATTGTCCTGTTCTTTGAACGACACAGTGAAAATAAAACAATTTGAAAGTAATAAGATGGGGTATCGCCAAGCGGTAAGGCACTGGTTTTTGATACCAGCATACCCTGGTTCGAATCCAGGTACCCCAGCCACTTTCAGTTTGTTAACTGTTTGAAATCTATTAGTTAAACTAGAAACTAATGTTGAAAACAGCTTGCAATAACGATTGAGATAGTTAAAAATTGGCTACGTAGCTCAGTTGGTTAGAGCACATCACTCATAATGATGGGGTCACAGGTTCGAATCCCGTCGTAGCCACCATTTAAGTCTAAATGGTTATGAGTCAAGAGTAATTATCAGTAAGAAGTATGTAGTAACACCATTGGGGTGTCGCCAAGCGGTAAGGCTCTGGTTTCTGATACCAGCATACCCAGGTTCGAATCCTGGCACCCCAGCCAAATTTAGAAAAGCTCGCTTCGGCGGGCTTTTTGCTTTTATGCGTTTTGAAACTGCATCCCGCCTTATTCGCTATCCCTTTCTGATAAATAGTCGGCAATAAAAAAGGCAACAAAGCTAAAGCCCTGCTGCCCTTTCCCACGGTCCTGAAGAGGTTACAACCCTAAAGCATACTCCAGCGCTTTGGATTTCAGCTTACCTGCGCGCTGTGCGGCCATCAACGCGAGATTGCGCAGCATCCGCACCGGCGGCAGAGTATTACTGAATGCGGTATAGAAAAGATCCATGCCGCTTTGCATCATCAGGTTATCAACCCGGCGACGGCGCTGATAGCGTAGCAATACTCGCTCACTTCCCCAATCCTCTCCTTTCTCTCTGGCTTGCGCGATCACGTCCAGCAAAGCTTCGACATCACGATAACCGAGGTTAACGCCCTGCCCGGCCAGCGGATTAATGGTGTGCGCTGCGTCGCCCACTAAAACCAGTCCCGGAGAAACGTAACGCTGCGCGTGGCGGCGCACTAGTGGAAAAGAGCCCGCTGAAAGCGCCTGAACCGCCCCCAGCCGAGCCGGGAAGGCCTGCGTGATCTCTCGAGTCAACTGTTGCATATTCAACGATTGCAGATGGCGAATACGCTGCGGGCTGTCGTACCAAACCAGCGAGGCGTGATTTCCCCACAATGGCAAGAAGGCGCGAGGGCCTGACGGGAAAAACTGCTGCCAGGTGACATCGAGATCCTGAGACTGAGTCTGGACGTTAATCAGCATACAGTTTTGGCGATATTGCCAGCCGTCAATGCCGATACCCGCCTGTTGGCGCACCAAAGAATTCGCACCGTCGGCGGCAACGACCAGACGCGCATTGAGCCGCTGTCCGCTAACCAGTTCCAGCGACCAGCTGCTATCAGCCTGATGATTTAACTGTTTGAGTTTATCCGGGCAAAGCAGTGTCAAATTGCGCTGCTGTTGCATTTGCTGCCACAGAGCCAGTTGCAATACGCGGTTCTCGAGCATAAAGCCCAGCTCCGGCAGGCCTAGCGACTGAGCATCAAATAACACCTCGGACCCAGGCTGTTCCCAGGTTTCCAACCGGCGATACGGCGTGTGGCGCATCTGCCTGACATTTTCCCAGGCACCCAGTTTCTCCAGCAGGCGGGCCGAAGCACATCCGATGGCAGAAATGCGCAGATCGATGGCATCATCGGTCGCGTAAGCCTTAGGAGCCTTATCTTCGATGACTGCGACGTTTAATCCCTGTAAAGCCAATCCCAGAGCTGTTGCCGCACCGACCATGCCTCCACCGACCACGATGACGTCGAAAGTCTTACCTTCATCCACCAGCCCTGCAAAAGGATTTTCGCTTTCTGTGTTAACACCCTCAGAATTCACCACGACAGTTTCCATCACATTCTTCTTTAACATTATTAAATGAGGTTGCACTCACTCTGAATTTTGCGAAGTGTACCCGATTTTTCAGTGAGTATCAGGCCGTAACCTGCTCCCCCGCACTAGCCACTCGGTTAATGTGGGATTACAATACCTCTCCAGAACTACGCAGTCCGGTAAACTCCGGCATTTCGTAGAGTCTATTCGCAACCACATACCCAACGTATTTTCTAATAGGCTCTAAGGCCCCACTCCTGAAGTAGAGTATAGGGGTGTTTTGTTTAACGCTTTTTGAGTAATGGCATGTCAATGAAGAAAAAACTGCATATTAAAACCTGGGGCTGTCAGATGAATGAGTATGATTCATCCAAAATGGCCGACCTGCTTAACAGTACTCACGGGTTCGAACTGACTGAAAATGCCGAAGAGGCTGATGTGCTGCTGCTCAACACTTGTTCAATTCGTGAAAAAGCACAGGAAAAAGTGTTCCACCAGCTTGGTCGCTGGAAGCTGCTTAAAAAGGCTAACCCGAATATCATTATCGGCGTAGGCGGCTGTGTGGCATCGCAGGAAGGCAAACTGATCCGCCAGCGTGCCCATTATGTTGACATTGTTTTTGGCCCGCAAACCTTGCATCGTCTGCCAGAAATGATCAACCACGTGCGCGGTAGCAAAAGCCCGATCGTTGACGTCAGCTTCCCGGAAATCGAAAAATTTGATCGCCTGCCCGAACCGCGCGCCGACGGCCCGACCGCCTACGTCTCCATCATGGAAGGCTGCAACAAATATTGCAGCTTCTGCGTGGTGCCTTATACCCGAGGTGAAGAAGTCAGTCGTCCAAGCGATGACGTGCTGTTCGAAGTCGCCCAGCTGGCGGCACAAGGCGTGCGCGAGGTCAATCTGTTGGGTCAGAACGTAAACGCCTATCGCGGCCCGGGCTTCGACGGCGGTATTTGCTCCTTCGCCGAGCTTCTGCGCCTGGTGGCCAGCATTGACGGCATCGATCGTATTCGCTTCACAACCAGCCACCCTATCGAGTTTACTGACGATCTCATTGAGGTCTATAAAGATACGCCAGAAATAGTGAGCTTCTTGCACCTGCCGGTCCAGTGCGGCTCAGACCGCGTACTGACCATGATGAAACGCGCGCACACAGTGCTTGAGTACAAATCCACTCTGCGCAAAATTCTCAAGGCGCGTCCGGGCATTACCTTCAGCTCTGACTTCATCGTCGGCTTCCCGGGTGAAACAGACGAAGACCACCAGCAGACCATGAAACTGATTGCCGACGTCAACATGGATGTCAGCTACAGCTTTATTTACTCTGCTCGTCCCGGCACGCCGGCGGCCGACATGGTCGATGACGTCAGCGAAGAAGAGAAAAAACAGCGCCTTTATCAGCTGCAGGAGCGTATAACCCAACAGTCTCTGCGCATCAGCCGAGCAATGATCGGCACCGTACAGCGCGTTCTGGTTGAAGGCACCTCACGCAAGAGCATCATGGAGCTGACCGGGCGTACCGAAAACAACCGGGTGGTTAACTTCGAAGGCACTCCAGAGATGGTCGGTAAATTCGTAGACCTCGAAATCGTTGACGTGCTGACCAACTCGCTGCGCGGGATTGTGGTGCGCACCGAAGAGCAGATGGACCTGCGCCAGCATGCTTCTCCACAGGTCATCATTGCTCGCACCCGCAAAGAAAACGACATCGGCGTTGGCATCTATCAGCCTTAATTCGGCCTTACTTCTGCAAAGGGCGCTCCGGCGCCCTTTATTTATTTTAAAGACTGGCGATCTTTTGATTTCATTACACAGATAGGAGACAACTGAGCAAATCTTCGCAAGCTGACTAATGAAATGAACGGGGTCAACCCAGGAAACTGGCAATACTGTGGGATGAAAGATGACAGCCAGGGTTTATTTTTTCGAGACAGGCCGCATATTGTTTAATACAGCACATGCGGTACCGGGAATATTTTCCCAAGGGCATGTATGATTAGTTAATCAGGCGGTGGTTGCAGCCCCGTTGCCAAGATACACATTCAACAGGTCCAAAGTGGCCCAGAGGAATAGTTTGAACGTTGTAACACAAGAGATTTTGCTGGAGCCCGAGGACAATCAGCGTTTGCTGAGTCTTTGCGGGCCGTTTGATGACAACATCAAACAACTGGAACGCCGGTTGGGCATCGAGATCAATCGTCGTGATAACGCCTTTAAACTGGTTGGCAAGAATCTGGTTGTTGACGCAGCCGTGACTATTTTACGCGACTTGTATGTCGACACGGCTCCTTTGCGCGGCGAAACTCAGGACATCGATCCCGAGAAGATACATTTGGCTATCAAAGAGAGCCGCGTGCTGGAGCAAACCGCAGAAAGCGTACCTGATTACGGCAAGGCAGTGATCATCAAAACCAAACGCGGTATGATCAAGCCACGCACGCCCAATCAGGCGCAATATATTGCCAATATTCTCGACCACGATATCACTTTCGGTATTGGCCCGGCGGGTACCGGTAAAACCTACCTGGCAGTTGCAGCAGCGGTTGACGCGCTGGAACGTCAGGAAGTGCGCCGTATTATGCTAACTCGACCGGCGGTTGAAGCGGGTGAAAAACTCGGTTTCCTGCCTGGCGATCTGAGCCAGAAAGTTGATCCATATTTGCGTCCGCTGTATGACGCGTTGTTTGAAATGCTCGGCTTTGAAAAAGTCGAAAAGCTGATCGAACGCAATGTCATTGAAGTTGCACCGCTGGCCTATATGCGCGGGCGTACACTTAACGATGCCTTTATCATCCTGGATGAAAGCCAGAATACTTCGATTGAACAGATGAAAATGTTCCTGACCCGTATCGGCTTTAACTCTAAAGCGGTGATTACCGGTGACGTGACGCAAATTGACTTGCCTCGTCATCAGAAGTCAGGCCTGCGCCACGCTATCGAGGTGCTTTCCGGGGTTGAAGAACTGAGCTTTAACTTCTTCCACAGCGAAGACGTGGTGCGCCATCCGGTGGTTGCTCGTATCGTTATCGCTTATGAAGCCTGGGAAGAAGAAGATCAAAAACGCCGCGATGAAGTAGCAAAACAGCGTAAACATGAATCACAAAGCTATACATCCCAACCCACCCCTGAACAGAGCAATACATGAGTCATCAGGTAATTCTAGATTTACAGATAGCCAGCGAGAGCAGTGAAGGTTTGCCGGCAGAAAGCGACTTCCAGCAGTGGCTGGAAGCCGTGCTTCCACAGTTTCAGGAAGAGTCAGAGGTGACTATCCGCATCGTTGATGAAGCGGAGAGCCATGAGCTGAACATGACCTATCGCAGTAAAGACAAGTCAACCAATGTGCTGTCTTTTCCGTTTGAAGCCCCTCCGGGCATGGAGCTGCCACTGCTGGGCGATTTGGTGATTTGTCGCCAGGTCGTCGAGCTGGAAGCCCGCGAGCAAAACAAGGCGCTTAATGCGCATTGGGCGCATATGGTTGTTCACGGCAGTCTGCATCTGCTAGGGTATGACCACATCGTTGATGAAGAAGCCGAAGAGATGGAAGCCATCGAGATTGAAATAATGCAATCTCTGGGGCATCCGGACCCGTATTTATTATTAGATGAATAACTTTTATTGCCCGCCGAATAGCTTTTTTAGATAAACAGGCTGCTCGACGAACAGCAATAAAAGCATTAAGTTAGCCAGTATCGTATGTCCTGATTTTTTCGCACCGCCGCCAACACAGCAGCGGCGTCAATCAAGATGGACATTTTTATCCCTTAAATATGAGATCACCACCCCAACGCCATGAGCGATGACCATCCACAAAACAGCGACAGTCCCAGTCCCAAGAAGGGCTTCTTTTCTCTTATGCTCAGCCAGCTTTTCCACGGTGAACCCAAAAACCGTAGCGATCTGGTAGAGCTGATCCGTGATTCCGAACAAAACGATCTGATCGATCCCGATACCCGTGACATGCTGGAAGGCGTGATGGATATTGCCGAGCAGCGCGTGCGTGACATCATGATCCCTCGTTCACAAATGATTACGCTCAAACGTAACCAGCCTATCGAAGAGTGTCTCGACGTCATAATCGAGTCAGCCCACTCTCGTTTTCCGGTGATAAGCGAGGATAAGGACCATATTGAAGGCCTTCTGCTGGCCAAAGATCTGCTGCCGTTCATGCGCACAGAGTCTGAGCCATTCAGCATTGACAAAGTGCTGAGAACTGCAGTCGTTGTGCCTGAGAGCAAGCGCGTAGACCGCATGCTCAAGGAGTTCCGCTCGCAGCGCTACCATATGGCCATCGTGGTTGACGAATTTGGTGGCGTTTCCGGTCTGGTGACCATTGAAGATATTCTTGAGCTTATCGTCGGCGAAATCGAAGACGAATACGATGACGAGGAAGATCTCGACATCCGCCAGCTCAGCCGCCATACCTATACCGTTCGTGCCCTGGCTCCAATCGAAGACTTTAATGAAGTGTTTAATACCAACTTCAGCGATGACGAAGTCGACACCATTGGCGGCCTGGTCATGCAATCTTTTGGGCACCTCCCTGCCCGCGGTGAAACTATCGAAATCGACGGTTACTCATTCAAAGTTGCCATGGCCGATAGCCGCCGTATCATTCAGGTTCATGTAAAAATACCGGACGAAGCGCCGCAACCGAAACTGGAAGATTAATTTATTCATGGCAATACGATTCTTGTCGCCTTTACTACTCGCACAATTTTGGTCTGAGATATGAAGGGTTTATATGAACGTCAGCGGGTGAGAATCCTGCTGGCGATACTCTTTGGTGCCTGCGGCACCCTGGCATTTTCCCCCTATGACTTCTGGCCTGCGGCCATTGTGTCGCTGTTTGGTCTGCTGCTGCTTACTCTTAACCGACGCCCTGGCCAATCCGCCATGCTGGGTTTCTTCTGGGGAATGGGGCTATTTGGCAGCGGCGTAAACTGGGTATATGTCAGCATTGCCACCTTCGGCGGGATGCCGGAAGCTATCAACCTCTTCCTGGTTGTGCTGTTAGCGGTTTACCTTTCGCTTTACACCATGCTATTTGGCGGCCTGCTCGCCAGGCTATGGCCAAAAACTACCTGGTGGAAACTTGCGCTGGCGGCCCCGGCTTTGTGGCAGGTCACCGAGTTCCTGCGCGGCTGGGTTTTAACCGGCTTCCCGTGGTTGCAGTTTGGCTATAGTCAGATTAACGGCCCTCTGAAAGGCCTCGCTCCGCTGGGCGGCGTAGAAAGCATCACCTTTGTACTGATGTCTCTTAGCGGTTTGCTGGTTTATGCAGTGCATCAGCGCAAGGCCATTCCTGCGGTAATAGCGCTAGCAATGCTGCTGTTGCCGTGGCCGCTGACCAAAGTTCACTGGTTCACGCCACAGCCCGATAAAACCCTGGATGTCGCAATGGTGCAGGGTAATATTCCGCAATCGATGAAATGGGATCCAAAAGCTCTGATATCAACGTTGCAGACGTATCTTGATGAGACTCGCCCTTACTTAGGCAAGGCAAAGCTTATTATCTGGCCTGAATCTGCTATCCCGGATATCGAATCGGATCAGCAGCAGTTCTTAACCATGATGGATGACTTGGCCCGTTCGCATCACAGCAATCTGATTACCGGTATTGTGGACTATCAGCGTACCGAGAGCGGCGAGAAGACTTACAACAGCGTGATTGCATTGGGCGAGCCGGAACAGTATCGCTATCCTGATCCTAACCGTTACAACAAGTATCACCTGGTGCCGTTTGGCGAGTATGTCCCGATGGAAAGCCTGTTACGCCCGCTGTCAGGCGTCTTTGATCTGCCGATGTCGTCATTTAGTCGCGGTAATTATATCCAGCCACCGCTGCACGTAGCCGGGCTAAATATCACCACCGCAATTTGCTATGAAATTGTTGAGGGTGAACAGGTGCGGGAGAACTTCCATCCGGAAACCAACCTGTTGCTGACCGTTTCCAATGATGCCTGGTTTGGTCATTCAATCGGTCCGTGGCAGCATTTCCAAATGGCACGCATGCGTGCAGTGGAGCTGGGTCGCCCGCTGCTGCGTAGCACCAACAATGGTGTTACAGCCGCAGTTGATGCCGAAGGTAACGTAATTGCCGAAATTCCACAGTTCACTCGCCAGGTGCTTGAAGTCAAAGTCACGCCAACGCAGGGAATAACTCCTTATGCTCGCGTCGGGTCTTGGCCGGTGTGGATTTTAACCCTGCTGTTTGCGGCTGCCACCGCGGTGCTGGGTCGACGTAAAAGCTAATTCAACTTTGCTATTCATTGCAATTTAACCAGGCAGGGACACTTAACGGTGTCTCTGCCTGTTTTCAGTGCAGCCTATTTTTGCTCCCTCGCTTTAAGCTACCGTTTTACCTTTAAATTCTCACTTACATTCACCGTGCTTACCGGGCAAAGCTGACTATAAATTCGTCTAATACTTTCAACTGGCATGCATCTTGCTACATCTTGTTGAAAGATATCTTATTTATAAACTTTTTTTCGCTGATCGCATCGTTTTGACACATTTTGTGCATTTAATAGTCACCACCACGGTGCAACAGGCTTTCATTGCTTGAATTTGGTGCGCGCTTCGTCTCAAAAAAGAAACATAACGATTTCACAATGTTCACATTACGCTATCTTCTCAGTGCAGAGATCGTAAGCAATGACGCAGCACTCTGATAAAAAGATTCTTAATTACCGTCGGATTCATCTTTGATCCTGTTAAAAGGATCCATCACTAAGCAAAGGAGTTGGACCATGCAAATGCGCAAACTGGTGTTGTCGGTACTGCTGGCAAGTGTCGCCGCAAGTAGCCTAGCCCATGCCGAAGACCTGACTGGTACGCTAAAAAAAATTAAAGACAGCGGTTTGATCGTTGTCGGTCACCGCGAATCATCGATTCCCTTCTCTTATTACAACAACGAACAGAAAGTGGTGGGATATTCGCAGGACTTCTCAAATGCCATTGTTGATGCCATCAAGAAGAAACTCGATGCGCCAAATCTACAGGTGAAGATGTTGCCAATCACCTCACAGAACCGTATTCCGCTGTTGCAAAACGGCACCTATGACTTTGAGTGTGGTTCAACCACCAATAACCTCGAGCGTCAGAAGCAGGCGGCGTTCTCTGACACCATTTTCGTGATCGGCACCCGTTTGCTGGTCAAGAAAGGTTCTCCTATCAAAGACTTCGACGATCTGAAAGGCAAGACCGTTGTTGTTACTTCCGGCACCACTTCTGAAGTTCTGATTAACAAGCTGAACGACGAGAAGAAAATGGGCATGAAAATCATCAGCACCAAAGACCACGGTGACTCATTCCGCACGCTGGAAACGGGTCGTGCTGCGGCCTTTATGCTTGACGATGCCCTGCTGGCCGGCGAACGTGCCAAAGCCAAGCAGCCTGATGACTGGGTAATTCTGGGTACGCCACAGTCGAAAGAAGCCTACGGCTGTATGCTGCGCAAAGACGATCCAGAGTTCAAGAAACTGGTTGATGACACCGTGGTGCAGGCCGAAAACTCAGGTCAGGCCTCAAAATGGTTTGAAACCTGGTTCAAAAAGCCTATTCCACCAAAAAATCTGAACATGAACTTCGAACTGTCCGATGACATGAAAGCCTTGTTCAAAGCGCCAAACGATAAAGCGCTTTAATAGATACAACAGTGTTCGACGTGCAGACAGGCACAGGAACCTGCGAAAGCAGGAGGAATGCGGGGTGGTCGTTCCCCACCCCGCCATTCTTTATAACAAGCAATACTCATCTGCTAACGTCATCACTTGCCAAGGCAATACATAATTGGAGTTTTTTATGTCTTCAGGCTGGAATTGGGGCATCTTTCTTGAACAAGCCCCCTTTGGAAACACCACATATCTCGGCTGGATCTGGTCTGGTTTTCAGGTCACCGTAGCGCTGTCAGTCTGCGCCTGGGTTATCGCTTTTATCGTCGGCTCGGTATTTGGCATCCTGCGTACCGTGCCTAACCGCTTTCTTTCCACCCTCGGCACCTGTTACGTAGAGTTATTCCGTAACGTCCCGCTGATCGTGCAATTCTTCATCTGGTATCTGGTGGTGCCCGAGCTGCTGCCCGAAAATATTGGAATGTGGTTCAAGCAGGATTTGGACCCCAACGTGCAGTTCTTCGTCTCATCAATGGTTTGCCTCGGCCTGTTTACCGCGGCCCGCGTTTGCGAGCAAGTGCGTGCCGCGATCCAGTCTTTACCAAGAGGCCAGCAGGCTGCTGGCCTGGCGATGGGGCTGACGCTGCCGCAAACTTATCGCTACGTGCTGTTGCCCAACGCCTATCGAGTCATTGTTCCGCCATTGACCTCCGAAATGCTGAACCTGGTAAAAAACTCGGCCATTGCCTCCACTATCGGACTGGTTGATATGGCGGCACAGGCTGGCAAACTGCTGGATTACTCGGCCCATGCCTATGAATCTTTCGCCGCTATCACGCTGGCTTACGTCCTCATCAATGCGGTTATTATGCTGATCATGCAACAGGTTGAGCGCAAGATCCGCCTGCCGGGCAATGTGGGGAGTAAATAATTTATGTATCAATTCGACTGGAGTTCGGTGGTCCCAAGCCTGCCCTACCTGATGCAGGGTATGGTGATTACCGTCAAGATTACGGCGATTGCTATCGTCTTCGGCATTCTGTGGGGTACCGTTTTAGCGGTAATGCGTCTGTCGTCTTTCAAGCCAATAAGCTGGTTTGCAAGAATTTACGTTAACCTTTTCCGCGCCGTTCCGCTGGTGATGGTGCTGTTGTGGTTTTATCTGGTGGTGCCAAACTTCCTGCAACAGGTGCTTGGGTTGTCGCCAAAAACGGATATTCGCCTGATTTCGGCAATGATCGCTTTCGCACTGTTTGAAGCAGCCTATTATTCGGAAATTATTCGCGCCGGTATTCAAAGTATCGCTCGCGGGCAATCTTCCGCCGCGCTGGCGCTGGGCATGACCCATTGGCAATCGATGCAGCTGATTATTCTGCCACAGGCTTTCCGCGCCATGGTGCCGCTGCTGCTGACTCAGGCGATCGTTTTATTCCAGGATACCTCTCTGGTGTATGTTCTCAGTCTTGCGGACTTCTTCCGCACGGCAACCAACATTGGCGAGCGTGACGGAACACAGGTCGAAATGATCCTGTTTGCCGGTTTTGTCTATTTTGTTATCAGCCTCTCTGCTTCGTTGCTGGTGAGCTATTTGAAGAAAAGGACCCTTTCATGATTTCGCTGAAAAATGTCTCTAAATGGTACGGTCATTTCCAGGTACTGACCGAATGCAGCACCGAAGTTAAGAAAGGTGAAGTTGTCGTCGTTTGCGGTCCTTCCGGTTCGGGTAAATCGACGCTTATCAAAACCGTCAACGGATTGGAGCCGGTGCAAAAAGGCCAGATTTTGGTCAACGGTACACCGGTAAATGACAAAAAAACCAATCTGGCGCAGCTGCGTGCCAAAGTCGGAATGGTATTCCAGCATTTCGAGCTGTTTCCTCATTTGTCGATTGTCGAAAACCTGACGCTGGCGCAGGTCAAAGTGCTCAAGCGCGACAAGGCGGCTGCCAAAGAGAAAGGTTTGAAACTGCTTGAACGCGTTGGCCTGTCGGCTCACGCCCATAAGTTTCCTGGTCAGCTTTCCGGTGGCCAACAGCAGCGTGTGGCTATCGCCCGCGCGCTGTGTATGGACCCTATTGCCATGCTGTTTGATGAACCGACTTCGGCACTGGATCCAGAAATGATCAACGAAGTGCTCGACGTTATGGTTGAGTTGGCCAATGAAGGCATGACGATGATGGTGGTAACCCACGAGATGGGCTTTGCTCGTAAAGTGGCCAACCGAGTGATCTTTATGGACGAAGGCAAAATTGTTGAGGATCGCAATAAAGACGACTTCTTCAACAATCCTGAATCTGAGCGCGCGCGGGACTTCCTGGCAAAGATCCTGCACTAATATCTAAATGCATTAAAGTTACAGCAGAAGCATATAACACAGCGCTTGCTCCAAAAATCTCCAAAGTTATTGGCGCTACAGCAAGGCGGAAAGCTTGATAATCCCCAGGAGCTTACATAAGTAAGTCACTGGGGTGAGCGGGAGTATCCAACGCGGCTGTAGCGTCAATTACGAAGGATATTTTAAGGTTCGAATGGTCTGCGGGAAAACTCGTCATTCCCGCATTCCGGGCATTTGCTAAGTATTTCTGGAGTGTAAACGGCCAGATGGAAGTGACATTTCTCGCAGATTAATTCCCCCAGCCCGACCACTTCTCCGCTGTGATATACGCCATGATGGTTGACGTCCTTGAACACCTCTTTCCATTCAAGCTGGGTTCTGTCGGTAATATCGGCCAGTTCGCGCCATAGACTTTCCTTGATGACCCGCAGAAAAACGCTGTCGTTCTCTTCACTTTGTTGCACTGAGGCTAACGGCGCAGCACGACGACTGGGTGCATATTCGCCATAGATGCGGGCAAACTCTTGCAGATCGCGCCGTGCTGACAGAGTCAGGCGGTCAATTTCTACCGATGACAGTTTGTCCTCGTTAATCAGACTTTCTCGCGCATCACGCACTAACAGGTCAATATCGCGCTCCCCGCCCCGCAGGCGTTCAGTCAATGATGCCATTAGTTGGCGATAGTCCTGTTGTTCAGTAGTCATAGCTTCTCCTTTGAGTGCGGCTTAACGCGTACCGTTTTGTTGCACACACATACTTTTAATGCTCATAAAACGGTTTGTGGCTCAAAACAATGCTTTCACTTTGAACCTCATCAATTTATTTTAGTCGTGAATAACTGAATCAGGCGGAGGCAGAGCACAGTTTCCGTTTTGTCCTAAAAATAAATCCCGACAGATCAGGATAAAAAGTCTCTGGCACAACGCTTGGTGTTGTTGCCGTTGCCGCTTATCAGCTATGCTATGCGGATCTGTTTGAAACTTTTGTTATTAACGCATCATTTGTTAATTGATTAACGAAATAGGGCTACGGATGTAGCTGTTTTTCACTCACAGGACCATCGGCCGCCATGCAAGAGCAATACCGTCCAGAAGATATAGAGTCACAGGTTCAACTTCACTGGCAAGAGAAGCAGACCTTCAAAGTTACCGAGCAGCCAGGCAAAGAGAAATACTACTGCCTCTCCATGTTGCCTTATCCATCAGGCCGTCTACACATGGGCCACGTGCGTAACTACACCATCGGTGACGTGATTTCCCGTTATCAGCGCATGCTTGGTAAAAACGTTCTACAGCCGATCGGCTGGGACGCATTTGGTCTGCCTGCTGAAGGCGCAGCCGTTAAAAACAATACGGCACCCGCTCCGTGGACTTACGAAAACATCGAATACATGAAGAACCAGCTTAAACTGCTGGGCTTCGGCTATGACTGGGATCGCGAACTGGCGACCTGTCAGCCAGAATATTATCGCTGGGAACAGTGGTTTTTCACCAAGCTTTACGAGAAAGGTCTGGTTTATAAAAAGACCTCGGCGGTTAACTGGTGCCCGCACGACCTGACCGTTCTGGCTAACGAACAGGTTATTGACGGCTGCTGCTGGCGCTGTGATACCAAGGTGGAACGCAAAGAGATCCCACAGTGGTTTATCAAAATCACCGCTTATGCCGACCAACTGCTGAACGATCTGGATACGCTTGAGAGCTGGCCTGAACAGGTCAAAACCATGCAGCGTAACTGGATTGGCCGCTCCGAAGGCGTCGAAATCACTTTCGACGTTGAGAACAGCGATGAAAAACTCACCGTTTACACCACGCGTCCTGACACCTTTATGGGTGCCACTTACGCAGCCGTTGCGGCGGGTCATCCTTTGTCATTGCAGGCAGCGGCTTCACAGCCAGCGCTGGCCGACTTTATCGATGAATGCCGTAATACCAAGGTAGCCGAAGCAGAAATGGCGACCATGGAGAAAAAAGGCATGCCAACGGGCCTGTTCGCCGTGCATCCGCTGACTGGCAAAAATATCCCAATCTGGGTCGCCAACTTCGTATTGATGGAATACGGCACCGGCGCGGTCATGGCCGTTCCTGGCCACGATGCACGCGACTGGGAATTTGCTACCAAATACAATCTGCCGATCGAAGCTGTGATTCTGAACGCCGATGGCAGCGTGCCTGATGTTCAGGCTGAAGTCATGACCGAGAAAGGCGTGCTGTGTAATTCCGGCGAGTTTGACGGCCTGGACCACGAACAAGGCTTCAACGCCATTGCCGACAAGCTGGTTAGCCTGGGCGTCGGTGAGCGTAAAGTTAACTATCGCCTGCGCGATTGGGGTGTTTCACGCCAGCGTTACTGGGGCGCGCCAATCCCGATGATCACACTGGAAGACGGTACCGTTATTCCAACGCCAGAAGATCAGCTGCCGGTTATTCTACCGGAAGACGTCGTTATGGACGGCATCACCAGCCCGATCAAAGCCGATCCCGAGTGGGCAAAAACCACCGTTAATGGCATGCCTGGCCTGCGTGAAACCGATACCTTCGATACCTTTATGGAATCGTCGTGGTACTACGCACGTTACACTTGCCCAGACTACGACCAAGGCATGCTGGACCCGGCCGCGGCCAATTACTGGCTGCCGGTTGACCAATACGTTGGCGGTATTGAACACGCCATCATGCACCTGATGTACTTCCGCTTCTTCCACAAGCTGATGCGCGATGCTGGCCTGGTAACGTCCGACGAGCCTGCCAAACGCCTGCTGTGTCAGGGCATGGTACTGGCTGATGCCTTCTACTATCTCAACGAAGGTGGCGCACGCGTTTGGGTTTCCCCAATCGATGCTACCCTTGAGCGTGACGAGAAAGGCCGTATCGTTAAAGCCACCGACCCTGAAGGGCGCGAGCTGGTGTACGCGGGCATGAGCAAAATGTCCAAGTCCAAAAATAACGGTATCGACCCGCAGGTCATGGTACAGAAATACGGTGCTGATACCGTACGTCTGTTCATGATGTTTGCTTCTCCGGCAGAAATGACGCTGGAATGGCAAGAGTCTGGCGTTGAAGGGGCTAACCGCTTCCTGAAACGTGTGTGGAAACTGGCTTACGAGCACAGCGAAAAAGGCGCAGCACCGGCTCTGGATGTTGCCTCTCTGACCGCTGAGCAAAAAGACCTGCGTCGCGATCTGCACAAAACCATTGCTAAAGTGACCGATGATGTCGGCCGTCGTCAGACTTTCAACACTGCTATTGCGGCAATTATGGAGCTGATGAACAAAATGGGCCGTGCGCCTCAGGAAACTTCCCAGGATCGCGCGCTGATTCAAGAAGCCCTGCTGGCCGTGGTTCGCCTGCTTTATCCATTCACTCCGCACGTGTGCTTCAGCCTGTGGCAGATTCTGGGTGGCGAAGGTGATGTCGATACCGCGCCATGGCCGCTGGCAGATGAAAAAGCCATGGTCGAAGACTCTAAACTGGTAGTTGTGCAGGTAAATGGTAAAGTACGTGCCAAGATAACCGTTGCCGCAGACGCGACAGAAGAACAGGTTCGCGAATTGGCGGCACAAGAGTATCTGGTCGCAAAATATCTGGATGGGGTTACAGTCCGCAAGGTAATCTACGTGCCAGGCAAGCTGCTTAATCTGGTAGTGGGTTAAGCCAAGGAGGCTTTTTTTGCGAGAAAATATTATGCGACATCGTATTTTGATGCTGTTGTTAGGCGCTATCGTTCTGGTAACTTCGGGCTGTGGTTTTCACCTGCGCGGTTCTGGTAACGTACCTGATGAGCTTAAAACCATTACGCTCAACAGCTATGACCCGTATGGCCCGCTTACACGTGAAATTCGCAATCAGTTAAGACTGAGCGACGTCACGGTAGTTGAACCAACGGCTTCTACGAAGAAAAGCCTCCCTGAGCTGCGTATTGTAGGCGCGTCGGAGAGTCAGGTAACGGCATCGATATTTGAAGACGGTAAAACGGCTGAATACTCGAAACAGATGGTCGTCAGGGCTCAGGTTGTGATGCCGGGTAGAGATATTTATCCGATTAGCGTAACCGTTTACCGCGCGTTCTTTGATAACCCATTGGCAGCGTTAGCAAAAGATGCCGAGCAGGATATCATCGACAAGGAAATGCGCGAGCAGGCTTCCGAGCAATTGATTCGTAAATTCCTGACGGTTCACGCCGCCGAGATGTCGAAAAAAGCGCAGGTTAGCGAGAAGCCTGAAGTGATCAGTATTGGAAAAGCCCCTGCGGCCAGCACTACTGCTCAATGATTCGTATTTACCCTGAACAACTTGCCGCGCAGCTCCGAGAGGGGCTGCGCGCTTGTTATCTGCTTTGTGGCAACGATCCCCTTCTGTTGCAGGAGAGCCAGGACGCTGTGCGTCAGGCCGCAAATGCTGCAGAATTTAACGAACATTTCAGCTTTATCCTCGATGCCCATACTGAATGGGACACTATATTCAGCAGCTGTCAGGCGCTAAGCCTGTTTGCCAGTCGCCAGACCCTGACACTGCATCTCCCGGAAAACGGGCCAACCGCGCCCATCGCCGAACAGCTGAAAACGCTGGTCAGCCTGCTGCACGACGATATTCTGCTGATTCTACGGGCCAGTAAAATCACCAAAGCGCAGGAAAATGCCGCCTGGTTTAAAACGGTCAGCGATCGTACCGTTTTTGTCACCTGCCAGACTCCCGAACAGGCACAGTTGCCGCGCTGGGTCGCCAAACGCGCCAAGTCGCTGGATCTTGAGCTTGACGATCCGGCCAATCAGCTGCTGTGTTATTGCTATGAAGGTAACCTGCTGGCACTGGCGCAGTCGCTTGAACGATTGGCCCTGCTTTATCCTGATGGCAAACTGACGCTGCCCCGCGTGGAAGAGGCGGTCAACGACGCAGCACACTTCACGCCCTACCATTGGCTTGATGCCGTCCTGGCCGGTAAAAGCAAACGCGCCTGGCATATTTTGCGTCAGTTACAGCAAGAAGACAGCGAGCCGGTAATTTTACTGCGTACTCTGCAACGCGAATTGCTAATGCTGCTCAACCTGCGTCGTAAAATGGATGATCAGCCGCTGCGTAACCTTTTCGATCAGTACAAAGTGTGGCAAAACCGTCGTGCACTGGTTACTCAGGCGCTTCAACGTTTATCGTTGCAACAGCTCAACAAGGCCGTTCAATTGCTGACGCAAATGGAAATCCGCTTGAAACAGGACTATGGTCAATCGGTCTGGCCCGAACTTGAGAGCCTTTCAATGCTGCTGTGTGGAAAACCGCTTCCGCCGAGCTTTATTGATTCAGGAACCCTGTGATGACCCCCATTGATGGTGATAAAACTGAACTGATGGCGCTGTTTGGCGGCACCTTTGACCCCATTCATTACGGTCATTTACGACCAGTTGAACAGCTTGCCCATGAGATCCAGCTCGAAAAAGTGATTTTACTGCCTAATAACGTGCCGCCCCATCGCCCGCAACCCGAGGCAACTTCGGCGCAAAGGTTGAGAATGGCTCAACTGGCAGTTGAAGGTAACCCATTGTTTTCAGTGGATTCACGCGAGCTGCAGCGCGATACCCCTTCGTACACCATCGAAACTCTTGAAACGTTACGTAAAGAACATGGCACAAAACAGCCATTGGCGTTTATCATTGGTCAAGATTCATTACTTACGCTTTACAAATGGCACCGCTGGGAGTCTTTACTCGACGTGTGTCATCTGGCGGTTCTAGCTCGTCCGGGATATGCCAGCGAGCTGGAAACTCCAGAGTTACAGCGTTGGTACGATGCGCACAAAATAGAAGATGCCGGTCAGCTCAGGCAACGTCCTCATGGCTTTATTTATCAGGCCAATACTCCGCTGCTGGATATTTCTGCTACAGAAATTCGTCAGCGTCGTCACGAGGGCCGCGATTGCTCAGATTTACTTCCCTTCTCGGTTGAGCGCTATATCGAATCTCAGGGGCTGTATAGCGAACACTTTACGTCGTGAATAAATTACGCGTGTAAGCATCGCGTGTTATACTCCGCCGCTTCATTTTCGGTTCCAGAACTACTCAATATCCCCAGGGGGAATCTTTGCAAGGTAAAGCGCTCCAAGAATTCGTCATCGACAAAGTTGATGACCTAAAAGCCCAGGACATCGTAACTATCGATGTGGCTGGCAAATCAAGCATCACTGACTGCATGGTGATTTGTACCGGTACTTCAAGCCGCCACGTTGTTTCTATTGCCGGGCACCTGGTTGAAGAAGCAAAGGCCGCGGGCCTTGATGCGCACGGTATCAAAGGTATTAACGAAGCTGACTGGGTTGTCGTTGACCTGGGTGAAGTGATCGTTCACGTCATGCAAGAAGAAAGCCGCGTGCTGTACGAACTTGAGAAGCTTTGGGGTTAATTTGTGAAGCTGCAACTCGTCGCCGTAGGTACGAAAATGCCCGATTGGGTGCAGACTGGCTTCACCGATTATCTTCGTCGTTTCCCAAAAGACATGCCGTTTGAGCTGATTGAAGTGCCCGCGGGTAAACGCGGGAAAAACGCTGATATCAAACGCATTCTTGAAAAAGAAGGCGAGCAGATGCTGTCTGTGGTTGGAAAAGGCAATCGGATCGTTACGCTGGATATTCCCGGGACGCCCTGGGAAACGCCACAGTTGGCCCAACAGCTTGAGCGCTGGAAGCAGGATGGCAGAGATGTCAGTTTGCTGATTGGCGGTCCTGAAGGGCTGGCACCGGCATGTAAAGAGGCTGCGGTACAGAGCTGGTCGCTGTCTCCGCTCACGCTGCCACACCCGCTGGTTCGGGTTCTGGTAGCCGAAAGCCTTTATCGTGCCTGGAGTATTACCACTAATCATCCGTATCACCGCGAGTAAGCGGTTGGTCAATATCAGCAGCACAGTAAATTAAGTAGTGGGATGAAAATAGATCGTAACCCTTTTCGCGACTATACGGCTGAGTCAGCCCTGTTTGTGCGCCGTGCACTGGTGGCGCTTTTTGGCATTCTGCTACTTAGTAGCATACTGATTTACAATCTGTACACTATCCAGGTGGTGCGTTTTGAGGATTATCAAACGCGATCCAACGATAATCGCATCAAGCTGGTTCCCATTGCTCCCAGCCGTGGCATTATCTACGACAGAAACGGCACACCGCTGGCGTTAAACCGCACCATCTACCAACTTGAGATGATGCCGGAAAAGGTCGATGACATCAGAAATACGCTGATTGCGTTGACGGCGATTGTCGATCTCACCTCTGAAGATATTGATAACTTTTATAAAGAACGCAAGCGCGCTCGGCGCTTCACTTCGATCCCGGTTAAGGTCGGTTTGAACGAGGTGCAAGTGGCGCGTTTCGCCGTCAATCAATTCAAATTCCCCGGCGTTGAAGTCAAAGGCTATCAGCGCCGTTACTATCCCTATGGTTCTGCCCTGACACATGTGATTGGTTATGTTTCAAAAATTAACGATCGCGACGTTGAAAGGCTGGACAAAGACGGTATTCTTGCTAACTACGCCGCCACGCATGACATCGGCAAGCTCGGCATAGAACGCTATTACGAAAGCACGCTGCACGGTAAAACCGGCTATGCCGAGGTTGAAGTCAACAATCGCGGCCGAGTGATCCGGCAGCTACACGAAGCGCCACCGCAGGCCGGCAAAGACATTACGTTAACGCTGGACCTGCCGCTGCAGATGTATATCGAGCAGCTACTCAGTGGCAGCCGCGCGGCGGTAGTGGTGACCGATCCGCGAGATGCCAGCATTCGCGCACTGGTATCTAACCCGAGTTATGATCCGAACCTGTTTGTTGACGGCATTTCCAGCAAGGAATACAACACGTTGCTGAACGACCCGGATCGTCCGCTTATTAACCGGGCGACCCAGGGGCTTTATCCTCCGGCCTCGACGGTCAAGCCGTACATCGCCGTGTCGTCGCTCACAGCAGGGGTTATCAACAAAAATACTTCGCTGTTTGACCCCGGATGGTGGCAACTTCCCGGCTCGGACAAACGCTATCGTGACTGGAAACACTGGGGCCACGGCAGATTAAACGTCACCAAAGCGTTGGAAGAGTCTGCTGACACCTTCTTTTATCAGGTGGCCTACGACATGGGGATTGATCGCCTGTCGGAGTGGATGAGTAAGTTTGGTTACGGCGAATACACCGGTATCGATCTTTCAGAAGAGCGCAACGGCAATATGCCGACTCGCGAATGGAAACTGAAACGCTTTAAAAAGCCTTGGTATCAAGGCGATACCATCCCGGTGGGCATCGGTCAGGGTTACTGGACCGCCACGCCAATTCAGAATAACAAAGCGCTGACTACGCTTATCAACGACGGTAACGTTAAAACGCCGCACCTGTTGCTCAGTACCCAGGATGGCGCGACGAAAGTGCCTTACCAACAGCAGGAAGTGAAACAGATTGGTGATATTCACTCCGGTTACTGGGAACTGGCCAAAGACGGCATGTTCGGGGTGGCAAACCGTTCAAACGGCACGGCACGCAAATACTTTATGGATGCGCCATACAAAGCGGCGGCGAAATCCGGTACAGCACAGGTTTATGGCCTGAAAGCCAATGAGACCTATAACGCACATAAAATCGCAGAGCATCTGCGTGACCACAAGCTGATGAACGCTTTTGCGCCGTATAACAACCCTACCGTTGCCGTTAACGTAGTGTTGGAAAACGGCGGTATCGGACCAGCAGTGGGCACGATTACCCGGCAGATCCTCGACCATATCCTATTGGGCGATAATACGACGACATTACCGGCCGAAGCTCCTGCTCCGCCCGGCATCGAAGGTGATTAACGTAGAATGACTGAAAGCCAAAAACAAGGGTCGCTGTGGCACAAGATGCACATCGACATTACTATGCTGTTGATTGTACTGGCCTTGCTGGCCTATAGCGCTTTCGTTATCTGGAGCGCCAGCGGTCAGGACGTCGGCATGATGGAACGCAAACTTGCCCAGATTGCCGGGGGTCTGGTGATCATGCTGGTTATGGCGCAGGTTCCGCCTCGGGTTTATGAAAGCTGGGCGCCGTACCTGTATATTTTTTGCATCTTCCTGTTGGTATTGGTTGATGTCTTTGGACAGGTCAGTAAAGGCGCACAGCGCTGGCTGGATCTTGGCTTCGTGCGTTTCCAGCCCTCGGAGCTGGCTAAAATCGCCGTTCCGCTGATGGTGGCGCGCTTTATCAACCGTGATATCTGCCCGCCGTCGTTAAAAAATACCGCAATCGCGCTGGTGCTGGTGTTTGTTCCGACGCTGCTGGTTGCCGCACAGCCTGACCTCGGTACGGCGATACTGATTGCCGCATCCGGTATTTTCGTGCTGTTCCTGTCCGGCATGAGCTGGAAACTGATTGCCTGTGCTGCGGTATTGGTTGCCGCCTTTATTCCGATTCTATGGTTCTTCCTGATGCACGACTATCAGCGAGACCGCGTGATGATGCTGCTCAACCCGGAAAGTGACCCGCTCGGAGCCGGTTATCATATTATTCAGTCAAAAATTGCCATCGGTTCAGGCGGTTTTTCCGGTAAAGGTTGGCTGCACGGTACTCAGTCCCAGCTTGAGTTCCTGCCCGAACGCCACACCGACTTTATCTTCGCCGTATTGGCCGAGGAGCTAGGCCTGCAAGGCGTACTGGTGCTGCTGGCGCTCTATCTGGGCCTGATCACTCGTGGTCTGGTGATCGCCGCCAAAGCACAAACGACTTTCGGCCGAGTGATGTCGGGAGGGTTGATGCTGATATTCTTTGTTTATGTCTTCGTTAACATAGGCATGGTGAGTGGTATAGTGCCGGTAGTCGGGGTGCCTTTGCCTTTGGTAAGTTATGGTGGGTCAGCGCTAATCGTGCTAATGGCTGGGTTTGGTATCGTCATGTCGATACATACTCATCGAAAAATGTTATCAAAAAATCTATAGGGGTGAGCAATGCGCAAGGAGTGGGTAGGGGCGATTATCGCCGGGCTGTTATTGAGTGCCTGTAGTTCTCCAGACAACCAACCGCAGCAGGCCGCACCAGAGCCCGCCTACAACGGTCCGGTAGTTGAGATTGGCGGTGCCGATCCCGTCTATGAACCGTTGAACGCGAATGCCAACAACGATTACAGCGCCAACGGTAACAGCTACAAAATCATCAAGGATGCTTCGCGCTTTACCCAGACCGGCACCGCAACCTGGTATGGCAACGAAGCCGGCAGCAATGTTACAGCCAGCGGCGAAGAGTTTGACCCATCGGCAATGACCGCGGCACACCCGACGCTGCCAATCCCGAGCTACGTGCGCGTTACCAACATGGCCAATGGCCGTATGCTTGTCGTGCGCATCAACGATCGCGGCCCGTTCACTCCCGGCAAAATCATTGACTTGTCACAGGCAGCATTTGAGCGATTGAATCTGACCAACAGCACCCGCGTCAAACTCGACATTATCAACGTCGCGCCTGACGGCACGATGTCTGGCCCCGGCACCATCGGGACGACTGTTGCCAAACAAACCTATGCCCTGCCCGCTCGTCCGAGTCTGGGTGCAACAGGTTTAGGCACGCCGACGCAGTCAGCTCCTCCGGCTATCGGTGCGGCTGTTCGCCCGATCGATAACAGTACGCTGAATACACAAGATGATTCATCCGGTGGCGACAGCGCGCAAGGTACCACCGCTGCAACCGGCGGTAGCAGCTTCCTGGGAGCGCCGAAACCGTTGCCATCAGGTGTGCTGGAAAGTAGCGAACCGGCTGCGGTTGCCGATGATTCTGCAGCAGATTCGGGCTCTTCCTCCACGGCTGTTGCAGCCGCGGCTCCGGTAGTTGCAGCACCCGCGGTGACTCGCCCCGCGACTCGCCAGTCTGCGCCGGTTTCCGGCGGTAATTACATGGTACAGGTAGGCGCGTTGAGCAATCCGCAAAATGCAGAGCTGTGGCAGAAAAGCCTGAGCAAACGTTTTGGCGTGCCGGGAAAAGTACAGCCTAACGGCAGCACCTATCGCGTACAGTTAGGGCCGTTTACTCGCCAGCAGGCCGCCCAGTTCCAGCAGCGCCTGTCGAGCGAAGCCCAGCAGCAGTCGTTTGTAGTTTCAGCTTCGGCGATGTAAAAAAGAAAGTAGCGGGACTTTAGCGCCAAAAACAACAGCCCTCATAAAAGTTGGGTGCAGCCCACAAAGTTATTGGTGCTGTGGCAAGGCGGCCAGCGGGTTTATCCGATGAGCTTACACAGGTAAGTGATTCGGATAAATTCGAACAGCCAACGCAGTCACGGTGCCAAGAACATAAAGCCCACAAAGTTATTGGTGCTGTGGCCAGGTGGCCAGCGGGTTTATCCGATGAGCTTACACAGGTAAGTGATTCGGCTAAATTCGCGCAGCCAACACAGTCACGGTGCCAAGAACATAAAGCCCACAAAGTTATTGGTGCTGTGGCAAGGCGGCCAGCGGATTTATCCGATGAGCTTACACAGGTAAGTGATTCGGCTAAATTCGAACAGCCAACGCAGTCACGGTGCCAAGAACATAAAGCCCACAACGTTATTGGTGCCGTGGCAAGGCGGCCAGCGGATTTATCCGATGAGCTTACACAGGTAAGTGATTCGGCAAAATTCGCGCAGCCAACGCAGTCACGGTGCCAAGAACGAAGTGGGTAACCGGTTGTAAAATTCAGTAAATTACCGCAACCCCACGTATTGCCAGATGTCTGATTGTGTCTGTTCTGCTATAGTGTGGCACGTTTTTAATTTACCCTACGGATGTTGTTGTCTCAATCATGAAACTTGCTACTCCTTCTCGTTTAGTCAAGGGCATTGCGCTTGGCACCGTCATTTCTCTAAGCTCAGCGTCTGCCGCCTTTGCTGACGATATTAATCTGAAGACGATGATCCCTGGCGTTCCGCAAATCGATGCCGAAGCCTACGTTCTGATTGACTACAACTCAGGCAAAGTTCTTGCCGAAATGAACGCCGATGCCCGTCGCGATCCTGCCAGCCTGACCAAGATGATGACCAGCTATGTCATCGGGCAAGCCATTAAATCAGGAAAAATCACTCCCAGTGACGTGGTTACCGTAGGTAAAGACGCCTGGGCGACTGGCAATCCGGTGTTCAAAGGCTCATCTCTGATGTTCCTCAAGCCTGGCGATCGCGTACCGGTTTCCGAGCTTAACCGCGGCATTATTCTGCAATCAGGCAATGATGCCTGTGTCGCGATGGCCGATTATGTCGCGGGCAGCCAAGACGCCTTTGTTGGCCTGATGAACAACTACGTGAATGCGTTGGGTCTGAAAAACACTCATTTTGGCACCGTTCACGGCCTTGACGCAGAAGGTCAATACAGCTCGGCGCGCGACATGGCGTTGATTGGCCAGGCGCTGATCCGCGACGTGCCTGAAGAGTATGCAACCTATAAAGAGAAAGAGTTTACTTTCAACAATATCCGCCAGATGAACCGCAACGGTCTGCTGTGGGATTCCAGCCTGCAAGTTGACGGTATTAAAACCGGTCACACTGAATCTGCCGGTTATAACCTGGTTGCCTCTGCCACTGAAGGTCAGATGCGTTTGATCTCTGCAGTAATGGGGGGTCACACCTACAAAGGTCGTGAAGTCGAGAGTAAAAAACTGCTGACTTGGGGCTTCCGCTTCTTTGAAACTGTTGCACCGCTGAAAGCCGGGAAAGATTTCGCTTCCGAGCCAGTCTGGTTTGGCAATACCGATCGCGTAGAGTTGGGCGTAGATAAAGACGCTTACCTGACTATCCCACGCGGTCGGATGAAAGATCTGAAAGCCAGCTATGTGCTTAATAACACTGAGCTGCATGCACCATTGTTGAAGAATCAGGTAGTTGGCTCGATTAACTTCCAGCTTGATGGCAAAACTATCGACCAACGCCCGCTGGTAGTGTTGAACGAAGTCAAAGAAGGTGGCTTCGTCAGCCGCATCGTGGATTATATTAAACTGATGTTCCATCATTGGTTTGGCTAAAACCCTGCTAATGGGGTTGAAAATGTGCGCTTTAACCCCACATGAATAGTATATAATTCTACTCACAACTCCCGCTTTGTCGGGAGTTGTGATTTATACATTTTAATAGCAGTAACTACGCGGGAGTGCACATGAAAACCAAACTTAACGAACTGCTCGAATTCCCCTGCTCATTCACTTATAAAGTGATGGGTCTGGCGCAGCCCGAGTTGGTTGACCAGGTTGTGGAAGTCGTGCAACGTCACGCGCCTGGCGATTACAACCCGCAGGTGAAGCCAAGCAGCAAAGGCAACTACCATTCAGTTTCAATTACCATCACGGCAACGCATATCGATCAGGTAGAAACCCTGTATGATGAGCTGGGAAACATTGAAATTGTACGTATGGTTCTCTAAAGATTAGAGAACATGAGTCAGCGTAGCGCATCGCGTTACGCTGATTTTCTTTATATTGCCCTATTCTCAGAATGACGATGACTGCCGTGCAACGAGAAAAACTGCAACAACGTATTACCCTCCGCCAGCTTGGCCTGCAATCTTATGAACCCGTTTCGCATGCCATGCACGTCTTTACCGATCGCCGTACTCCCGAAACCCAGGATGAAATCTGGCTGGTTGAGCACCCAAAAGTTTTTACTCAGGGTCAGGCCGGTAAAGCAGAACACGTGCTTTTCCCCGGCGATATTCCGGTTGTGCAAAGCGATCGTGGCGGCCAGGTCACCTATCACGGGCCAGGTCAGCAGGTCATGTACGTGATGATTGATATCAAACGCAGAAAAATCGGCGTACGTCAGTTGGTCACCGCCATTGAACAAACCGTGGTCGATACCCTGGCCCATTTCAACATCGATGCTTACCCGAAAGCCGATGCGCCAGGCGTTTACGTCGACGGTAAAAAAATCTGCTCGCTGGGTTTACGCATCCGTAAAGGTTGCTCGTTGCACGGGCTGGCTCTGAATATTGATATGGACTTAGAACCTTTCCAGCGCATTAATCCCTGTGGCTATGCCGGACTGCAAATGACGCAGGCGAGCCTAGAAAAACCAGGGCTTACGCTGGATGAGGTGATGCCAGTATTAGTTAAAGCATTTAACAAGCAGCTGGGTTATCACCAGGTAGATTATTCGTTCGGATTACCGACAGAAAATGCGACTGAGTAAAACCGTTTAATATCCAACTATATAATTTTTAATTACGTAGTTGGGTATTTATTCGCACAATATTAAATAGCGAAAATATAAACTTCATTATAAATGGTCGACACTATCATATTTATATTTTTTCCTCATAGCATGCCTAATCTCGGAAAAGGTTATGGGGTAAATTTCATCAGATTGATTAAAAGCCTGAATATTACTATTTGTGTACCTTTCACGTTTTATTTGCGCATCCCGCATAATATCAGAATAGCCTCTTTGGTTGACATAATAGTTCATAAAACTCACGCCTGAGAGTTTAGAACTATTACTATTAGCCCAATCAAGTCCCAATTTAGAGGTTTTTCTAAAAAATGCATTTATAAATGCATTTGTTACATGATCTACAGATCTCCGTCTTATGTGTTGGTGATCGTATATCAGCTTGCGCATTACTTTGTGTCCATATTTATTGCTGCTTTTGAATGCTGTTTTTAAATTATCGAAAATCATTTCATAGTTATTTGTATTTAAACCATTAATTCCCATATTAGTAGAATCAGTATTTTTCCCTAAAAAATCTAACACAGTTTTGTCCATACGAGAAAAACTTAAATAATCATAATTCTTTTTAAGAAAGCTAGACCAACTCTTTAAAAGATCTGTAGCTTCTACTAGGGTGAGCCATCGGTATTCTTGCATAAGATCGGTAGCATTTATCGCTCCAACATTAATACCTTTTTTTAAATCATCGATTATGTTGGTTGTCATAAGTTTATCTGGTGACAAGCCCAAACTAGCATTTAAATTATCTATTCTAATCCATCTGAGATTATTAAGGTTTCCGTGCTGATTTTTATATTTATGTTCATAATCTCCCCTGGCTGCTTCCATACCATAAAACAATTTTATCGGTTTAGCTTGTGCAGATGTGCTCGCTGATGGCATTGATTTATTTTTATACATGATGAACTCACGGTTTCTATAAGAGGATTACTTACCCCATTATTGCAGCGCTATCGACTATAAAATAAGTGGAAAAACACCACTTACAGCATAGGCTTACCGTTTTTAGGGCAGCTTTGCTGTCGGTGGCGTAGCTATTGGTATAAGTGGGACGCTAAACGGCTCTGCCTACGCCCCTACTCTCACTCTTTTGCCTCTCGTTGCGCCGACTCAGCCCAACGTCAGCGTTTTAAGCGGCCCGAGTACGGAGAAAATACTCGCCGATTTCGCAATCGTAACCTTAAAATAACCTCATGAATTATAAGTAAATTTATAAAATTAATAATTTTTCAACAAATAAATAACATAATTTCGCGCTTTATCTTCGTGAGAGGGCTGAATGCAGCCCCGCTTCAATGATATAATTTCTAGCAATTTTTTAATGAAGCAGCTAGTTCATTGAATGTCATAAAAAATCTCGCCTGCGAGAGACGAAACTGGAAACTGCAAGATTATGAGTAAACCGATCCAAATGGAACGCGGCGTCAAATACCGCGATGCTGATAAGATGGCGTTAATCCCGGTGAAAACCGTGGTCACAGACCGGCAGGAAATGCTTCGCAAACCGGCCTGGCTGAAAATTAAACTTCCTGCCGACTCCTCTCGTATTCAGGGCATTAAAGCGGCATTGCGCAAGAATGGTCTGCACTCCGTTTGTGAAGAGGCCGCGTGCCCTAACCTTTCAGAATGCTTTAACCACGGTACCGCAACCTTTATGATCCTCGGCGCTATCTGTACTCGCCGTTGCCCATTCTGTGACGTTGCCCATGGCCGCCCTATCGCCCCTGACACCAATGAACCTGGCAAACTGGCGCAAACCATTGCCGATATGGGCCTGCGCTACGTGGTTATCACCTCGGTTGACCGCGACGACCTGCGCGACGGCGGTGCTCAGCACTTTGCCGACTGTATCAGTGCTATCCGCGAGAAGAATCCGACCATCAAGATTGAAACGCTGGTTCCCGACTTCCGTGGACGTATGGATCGCGCTCTGGAAATTCTTAACGAAACTCCGCCAGACGTGTTCAACCATAATCTCGAAAACGTGCCGCGTGTTTATCGCCAGGTTCGTCCCGGTGCCAACTATGAGTGGTCACTGAAGCTGCTTGAACGTTTCAAAGAAGCGCATCCTGAAGTACCGACCAAGTCAGGTTTAATGGTGGGTCTGGGCGAAACTAATGAAGAAATTCTTGAGGTTATGCGTGACCTGCGTCGTCACGGTGTGACCATGCTAACGCTAGGACAATACCTGCAGCCTAGCCGTCACCACCTGCCGGTTCAGCGTTACGTCAGTCCTGATGAGTTTGAATATATGAAAGAAGAAGCGCTGGCGATGGGCTTTACCCACGCCGCCTGCGGACCTTTCGTTCGTTCCTCTTATCACGCCGACCTGCAGGCCAAAGGCATCGAAGTTAAGTGATTCGTTAATTAATCATCGAGCCTGCATAAAAAAAGCTGCTTATCAAAGCAGCTTTTCCATTTAGACTTCAATAATTCCAAACAATCAAATTACATTAACTCACTGCACTAGCCCATTTCCAGCTCAATATTAATCATGTGAACTCACGCCAGTTAAATTAATAAAGTACTGATACACTAACGCCCTCACCATTAATTAGAAAGGATACTAATTATAATGGCATATCCTCCAATATTAGGGCCTGACGGGGAAGTTTTAAAAAATAATATGCGTGAAGCACGTGAAAACGGAAACTCACGAGATATGGCCACTGCTGAAACCTATTATTGGTTCTATCAAAAGGTCAGGAATCGCGGCCCCTGGGATTATAAACAGTTCGATCCATACTGGGATAAATTTGGCAATTTCAATTACGGGGCAGCGGGTACGGCGGCAGGAATACCGAGTGAAATACTCCTTATGGGCGCAGGTTTTGCTCAAGAGCGAGCCGGCACATCTAACCCGGAATGGGGCAGATGGTATAGCGAGCCGCCATTCGGTGACGATCCTACCGACCAAGGATACATCAGAGATGGAATAGCGTATGCAATACAAAATGGCTATTAAGCGGAAATATAAAATAACTTTGTCGCTCCTTTTTCCCTTAACCGTCGCTTGGGTAATAATTAGTTATCCCAATAATTATGCTAAAGAAGAACTTCAGAGAAGATATAAAATAAATGACCAAATGTGGCTTTACATGACTAAAAACTCACATGGCGGAGCCACATTACCCATTATTTATCGATACTATCTGGCTGGAGATCTAAAGGTCAATGACTCAGCAATACTTAGCCAATTAAATAGTAAAACTCTGATTCTGGAAGGTACCGGGACAGTTTATAAAATTGAAGCCGACAATAATTTTAATGTTCTCATTCACTACAGTGGCAAGGTTTTCACCCTAAATCACAACGTAAAATATAATTACGCGCAGAAGAATATCACCGCATCCGTGAGTTATAAAATAAATTAATTGAAAACTATTGGCACAAACTCATAAAAAAAGCTGCTTATCAAAGCAGCTTTTTTTCAGCAAATTCATTCAAGAATGAATCAGTCTTTATGCTCTACACGCTGTTCAACCTGCGCGTCAGCTTTGGCTACTGGAGCCGGATCGTCATTCATGGCCTTTTTAAAGCCTCTCAGCGCTGCGCCAAGGTCGCCGCCAAGTGAACGAAGTTTGCTGGTACCAAAAAGCAGCACAATCAGCACGCCGACAACTAACAGTTTAGTAATACTCAAACCTTCCATAAATACCTTCTTTACACTGGTTGCTGATTTAAACAGCTGGAGAATAAAATTGCCGCGCATGGCGACCTGAATTCCATCCCTGTACGGATTATAACCATACAGCCATTATGAGCCTGTAGGGCCGCACGTTAAAGCATTTCTTTGTTTAATTATTTTATTTTACAAAGCGCCATGGGACATAAAAAGTGGGGGGATTATACGCCCGTGACCTTGGTTGAAACAAACCTTGAGTGCTACCTTTAACCAGAAACCAACACATTTACAACAATAAAAGACGAGGAAAGATGAAAAAACTTCATCCATCTTCCCACACCTTTATTTTTTTCAACTATTTAGATAAACCGGCTCAGAAAAGCCTGGAAACGTGGATGCTGTGGATTTAAGAGCACCTCTTCCGGTGGTCCCTCTTCAATTACAAAACCGCCGTCCATAAATACCACGCGATCTGCTGCTTCACGGGCAAAACCTATTTCGTGGGTGACGACAATCATGGTCAAGCCCTGATCGGCAAGGCTGCGCATGGTAGCAAGTACTTCCCCTACCAGTTCAGGGTCCAGCGCTGAAGTTGGCTCATCGAACAGCATCAGTTTGGGTTTGATCGCCAGCGCTCGGGCAATTGCCACGCGTTGCTGTTGGCCGCCGGAAAGATGCCGAGGATAAGCATGGGCTTTATCACTCAACCCGACTTTTTCCAGCAGGGCGCGCGCATAACTCTCGGCCTCATGACGGCTTTGCTTATGCACGCCAATCGGCGCTTCGACAATGTTTTGCAACACGGTCATGTGCGGATAAAGGTTAAACTGCTGAAAAACCATGCCGATATCGCGACGCTGGCGAGCAATGCCGCGCTCGGAGAGTTTACGCAGCTGGTCGCCGTGCAATTCATAACCGATTTGCTCCCCGCCGACCATAATCGTACCGCGATCGATATCTTCCAAGTGATTGATACAGCGTAAAAAGGTCGATTTACCTGAGCCAGATGGCCCGAGTATTACCACGACTTCACTTTGTTTCACATCAAGATCGATGCCTTTTAGTACTTCATTATCGCCATAACTTTTGTGCACATTACGCGCAGTAACCAGCAAATTTTGCGCATCGGATGGGCTCTGACTCATAAGTCCTCCTTCTGAGCAAGATTTGGGTGGGAGACGACCGCTTTCTGGGCTGCGCCTGGCTGACGGCGCTTGGCCGCCACGGTTCGGCGAGTGCCTTTAGAATAAAAGCGTTCAATAAATGACTGACCGACGTTTAGTACCGAGGTGATTAACAGATACCAAATCACCGCAACCATCAGCATCGGCACCACTTCAAAGGTGCGATTATAAATAGTTTGTACCGAGTAAAGCAGATCACCCATGGCGATAACACTCACCAATGACGTCGCTTTAATCATGCTAATCAACTGATTACCAGTCGGAGGAATAATCGAACGCATTGCCTGAGGAATGATAATTCGGCGCAGCGCGCGGCCACGGCTCATACCGAAAGCCTGTGCAGTTTCAGCCTGGCCATTGTCAACGGAAAGCAAACCGGCGCGGATAATCTCGGCCATATAAGCAGCTTCGTTCAACGCAAGACCGGCAATTGCCGCGGTTAACGGCGTGATCAGATCATTGGTATTCCAGCTGGCGAAGGTTGGCCCGATAAACGGCAAACCGATTGCCACGTGAGGAAACAGCGTCGACATGTTGTACCAGAATAACAACTGAACCAGCAGCGGCGTGCCGCGAAAGAACCAGACATACAGGCCAGACAGGCGACGCAGCAGCATGCTTTGCGACAACCGCCCTACCGCCAGTAGCAGGCCCAAAAGAGTACCCAGCAGCATCGATATCACAGTAAGACCGAGCGTCACGCCAAGCCCGTGGATCACCGAAGCCTCGGTAAACCACTGCGAGACAACGTGCCATTCAAAGTTAGGATTGCGCGCGACGCTGATAATCACATCAAGGGCGATGATCAGCACCACAATCCAGGCTACCCAACGACCGTAATTACGCGGCGCGTGTGCAAACTCAACATTACGTCGTGGGTCAGGGGTAGTTTTCTCGGTCATTTAGTTGGTTTTCCCAGGTTAATGCCCGGTGCTGGCAGCATGTTGCCCTCGAGACCCCATTTTTTCATGATTATCGCATAAGTGCCGTTGGTAAAGAGTTCCTGATAGGCAGCCAGGACAACTTTGCCGATTTCGGAATCTTTAGGCACTACGGTTCCCTGGAAAATGTCATTGAAGCCGTTAGACTTGCCAGCGCCTGCCAGTGTTAGCTGGCCGTTGGACTCTTTGATGAAATAAGTCAAAGGGGCTTGAGATGAGAAGAAAGCATCAGATCGTTTGGAGCGAACCGCTAAAATGGAGGTTGGCTGGTCAGTAAATGACTGCACGGTAACGGCAGGTTTTCCCGCTTTCACACAGTCTTCAGACTGCTGTTTAATCACTTTCTCGGCAGAGCCAGCAGCCATCACGGCAATGCGTAAGCCACAGGTATCGGCCAGAGATTGAATGTTTTTCGGATTACCGTTGGGTACCGCGAAGGCCACATATTCTTTAACGAAATCAACGAAGTCGTTTTTCGCCTGGCGCTCTGGGTAATCGCCAATCGGACCGATGCCCATCTGATAACGCCCCGAAGAAATCCCGGTCAGAATACCGGAAAGGCCGCTTACAGAGGCGTGTTCAACCTTGACGCCCAACAGCTGGCCCATAGACGTTGCCAGGTCGGCGCTGGCACCGTCCAAAGAGTTTGTACCGGTAACGATTTCATAAGGAGGAAACGAACCATTATTGACCGAAGTCAGCACGCCCGATTTCTGGATATCGGCAGGGAGTTTGGCGTGCAGGGCCGGGTCCATTTTTACAACTGGAATAGCAACGGTTTCAGCAGCAAACGCGTTTACGGAAAGCAATGCAGCAGACAGAACGGCGGCACGACGAATTTGTTTTACCATCATCTTAATTTCCTCTGTGTAAAAGCAAGCGTTGGTGTTGTGAATGTGAATTTCTTATTTTTTTGCACCTTCCATGGTGATGAAATCCTGGGCGCCTTAGAGTTTTTTAACCACAATTTCCGGCGCTGATATCGTGGCTTTTAGAAAGTGCTCCCTGGTGTTGGTTCGCACTCTTGCTGCTTAGCTGGCCGCTATCGTTAGGTTGACGCCAACGACCCGCTATCTTTGAGCAAACTGTTTTCAGTTAAACGGTTTACTTATTTATTGCATCGCCATGGCGAAGTATCTTTAGATTATTTCATTTGCTGAACGCCAAAACTATTTCAACTGCGGAACACCAAAGCAGCGATTTTCAAGTACTGGCAACGCTTTACGAGCGTAGGCCAAACGATCGCGATTGATATCGGCAAACACGAGTGCTGGCGCTTCGGCGGCACGAGCAATCGCCACACCCAGTGGGTCAACCACCATGCTGTTACCGATATTACGTTCGCCGCACTCGCCGACTGCCACGATATAGCTGGTGTTCTCCAGCGCGCGAGCTGTGACCAAGACTTCCCAATGCATTTCTTTCAGCGGACCTTTAACCCAGGCCGCAGGCAGAACCAGCACTTCGGCACCGTCAAGAACCAGACGACGCGCCAGCTCGGGGAAACGCACGTCATAACAAGTCATCAGGCCAATTTTATAGCCTGCCACCTCGACCAGCGGCGGCACTTCAGTGCCCGGAGTGACGTTTTTTGACTCTTTGTTGGCAAAAGCATCGTACAGGTGAAGTTTGCGGTATTCAGAAATAATTTCGCCATTACGGATAGAAATCAATACGTTCCATGCACGACCATCTGGAGCCGGAGTGTGGATGCTCATCATGGTGGTCAACTGATTGCCTTTACTGGCGGCGACGAGTTTGCTGACAAACGGGCCGTCGAGCGGCTGTGCGGCTTTCAGTACCAAATCTGGATCGGTGATATCACGCGCCAAAATACCTTCCGGCAAAACCAGCAGATCGGCACCAGCCTCCAGCGATTTTTCCATCAGTGTCAGGCAAGTTTCGACGTTTGTTTCCCACTCGCGGGAAACGGCAAATTGGCCCATTGCAACTTTCATTCTAATTCCTCTGCCCTATAGGGTTAAAACGGCCTGCTCAGGTTATTTGGCGTAAGCCGGGAAGAGATCCGCTGGCGTCAAACGCACTGCAGTGATCTTCTGAACATAAAGCTCATTAGCAAAATCGTCGATCATTTTTTTGTTTTGCTCAAAGCCGTTGTCATTCCAGGTCACTGGCAAATCCACCACAGTGCGACGAATATCATCCAGCAACCACGGTGTGGTATCGGCATATTTCGCCCGCTTGTCCATCCAAACCTGATAAGACTTGTCGATAATTTCGCTCAATGCTGCGGCCAACCACGGGTGCTCGGCGGCGACATCGGACTTGATAGCCAGGATGTGCATGCCGGGAACGTAACCAACGCGATTAAAATATTCGAGCTCTGACTGGCGGAAATCAGGCTGTAACTGGCGGAAACCTGAGCCCGGCTTGAAGAAACCTTCAGGCATAAACGGCGTGAACACCGCGTCCAGCCAGCCTTCTTTCAACAGATCCATCATCGGACGTTCGCCCGGACAGGCTTCGATACGCCCTTCGCGACCGAAGCCGTTAAGGCGATCGACAATCGGGTGTGCCTCGGTCAGTCGGCCGGCACACCAATAAGCATCGTCAATACCCACGCCGTCTACGCCCAGCACGGTGCGGGTCCAGGTATTGCCCGAATCTTGCCAACCGGTCACGCCAATGCGTTTACCCGCCAGCTCGGAAATTTTGGTCAACGGGCTGTCATCACGGGTGATAATGCAGCGCTGACGGAAACCACGCATCAGAAAATGCGGCACGGCAAACACGTCATCTTCGCCCTTGGCGCGGCCCTGTGCGTAACGGCTGAAGGAGATCTCAGCGGCGTCGTATTTGTCGCTGGTGCCTAAATCACCCACCAGCGTCCCGATGCGTTCAATCTCGAGATTGAAGCCTTCAGGTTTGATATCGCCCAACGCCAGCGGCGTAAAATAATCCCAGTCACGAACGGCCAGCCTGATAGTAATCGCCACGTTTTTCCCCTTATGTCTGCAAAATTGCATCTTCACAAATACTGCATGCCCGAGCGGAGAGTGATCACATTCATCTAGATGTGATTATTTTATCGCCTCCGTTGACTAAGTTTGATACTAATAGCATAAATTAATATGTACAATAGAATCTTTGTTACTGAACAAAAGGTGATTTGATGGGTGAAACCCTGAAAGAAAAAACGCTTGATGCTGAGTGGTTCGCTGGCCATTTGCAGGACCGCTCCATGCGCGGCATCGCGATTGAAACCGCCGCCATGATCCGCTCAGGCGTTATCGAGATTGGCACCCATTTGCCTGCAGTACGTGAACTCGCCCAAACACTTGGGGTCAGCCCGGCTACCGTTTCCGCCGCCTGGGGACAGCTCAGAAGACAAAAAGTCATCGCTGGCCGAGGCCGTAACGGTGTCTGGGTCTGCGGCGATACTCTTTCTCCGCGCCCGGCAAGATTCGAAAAAATCGGCAATTTTGGCGACCATATCATGGCCGATATGACGCTGGCCTCCCCCGATCCCGAGCTTTTGCCACGTCTCAATCAGGCGCTGTTGAGCAGCGTAGAAGCCGAAAATCTTAACAGTTATCAACGCGAGGCTATCTCGCAGGTATTGGTTGATGCGGTTTTACCCAGTTGGCCCTATGCGGCAGACGCATTTATGGCTGCCGACGGCGGTTTTGATGCCATGAATCTCACGCTGCAAACGCTGATCATGCAAGGCTCAGTGGTGGCTATCGAAGACCCAACGGCTACGCGCTTGCTGGACATGCTGGATAATATTGGTGCGCAGGTCATTGCAGTAAAATGCGATGAGTTTGGTCCCATTCCCGAATCATTGCAGCTGGCGTTAGGCAAGAATCCGGCTGCTTTTATCTACCAGCCGCGCACCCATTCTCACTGCGGACATATCGTTAACTCCGAGCGTATGGCGGAAATGGCGGAGATTTTGCGCAGTAGTCAGGCCCTGATTATCGAAGACGATGGCATTGGTGAACTGGCCAGTACCGAGCCTTTGAGCCTCGGCACTTATCTGCCAAAACGCACGGTGCATGTACGCTCCTATTCCAAGGCCTATGGGCCTGACCTGCGGATGGCGGTTATTTCCAGCTCTCATGATTTAATCAAACAAATCAAATCGTTCCGCAATTTCGGTGCAGGGTGGTCGAGCCGCATCTTGCAACACGCACTGGCGTGGTTGATTAACGATCCGGTGACGCAAGCAGGTATTGTTGAGGCGAAAAGAGTCTACGCCGAGCGACGTCAGGCACTGGTCGATGCGCTGGCGGTGCGCGGTATTCACCTGCCAACGCGCGAGGGATTATCAGTGCTGATCCCCGTGCCTTCCGAACAGTTTGCGCTGGTCACTCTGGCGGCACGCGGTATTGCCGTGTTGCCCGGCGAGCGGAGTCGCATTGGACCGGGGCAGTTTATTCGCGCCAGCACTAGCCTGATGCGTCTTGAGCAGGTTGAAACTATCGCCGATGCGATTCTGTTAGCGATGGGATAGAGGCCAGATAACACTACAAATTGAGACTCGATTTCGCTAAAATCACTGCGGCGCGCTGTCTGGCGTGCCGTTTTCTGGAGATGACATTCCTCCCAAACCGCCCTGACCGGCTAATGATGTCTACGCAATCTCGCGAGAGGTTCGTAGCATGACGCCGGAACCTTTCTAAACTTTAACTCCTATATTGAAAGGCATTTATGTTTAATACCCTCCTGGCAGTTTTCATTGGCGGCGGCGTGGGCAGCGTGTCGCGCTGGTATATCAGCCTGAAATTAAATCCGACCAGCTCGCTAATCCCCATTGGGACGCTAGTCGTGAATCTAACCGGGGCGTTGATTATCGGCCTGATGATCGCCCTGTTTAACCGCATGACTCAGTGGGATCCAGTGTGGAAAATGCTGCTCACCACCGGTTTGTGCGGCGGCTTGACCACCTTCTCGACCTTCTCGCTGGAAGTAGTGTATATGTTGCAAGACGGCCGCTTCGGCGCTGCGCTGTTAAATATCGCCCTCAACCTTATCGGCTCGATAGCTATGACCATGCTCGGGTTTATGCTGGTGAGTTGGTACAGCGCACACTAGTCTTAGCGTAAACCTTATATAAAAGAGCTGCTGTCAATCGATCGCAGCTCTTTTTGCTACATTTATAATACAAATATTTACCTTACCTTCTATCTTCCCTATAATTGAGAATGAACGTTCACACTTCTAATCTCAAGCTTATATTCATAGTTAACCTATTGATTTTGAGACAAGAAGCTATTTTTTACTTGTCAGGTGCCACTATGCATCCCGCTAACCAAACTAAAGATCAACGCGTTTGTGCGCGCAGGGACCAGATCGTCGCCGCTTCACGACTTTGTTTTCGCAAGCACGGATTTCACGGTGCAGGCATGGCTGAGATAGCTAAGATGTCACAACTCAGCGTGGGCCAAATCTACCGTTATTTCGTAAACAAAGACGCCATTATTGAAGAAATAGTACGGCGTATCGTCTTCAAAAAAATACAAATCATGACCGGTGGCGCGCACAACCTGAAACAAATGGCGAGTAACTTGGCGTATCGAGTGATTGGTGTTCAAAACATTGACCACAGTCAGTTCGGTGATTGCCCGGAACTTAGCCCGGAGCAGAACGAAATCGATCACGCTCTGATGCTGGAAGTAACGGCTGAGGCCACACGCAATCAGGTTGTCGCTAAAATTCTACGAGATGCCGAAGCAAAATTGTTTAATGAAGCCAAGGCGATGATGACGCCTTATTATCCCGACATGAGTGAACAAGAACTCACGGCGCGTCTGGAAATGATGGCAGTATTATGCGAGGGCACGGCATTTCGTCGATTAACGCATAAGCACGCTGACTCGGAAATATTAAAATCTATTTATAATCAATTATTTTGCAAAGTCTTTAATGACTATTCTCCTTCAAACACAGCGGAAAATTAATGAGCGATCATTTGGTAAACAAGCGCCTAGGCTATGCCTTGGTTTTGGGGTCACTGGCGGCACTTGGACCCCTTTGTACCGATCTTTATCTACCGGCTCTGCCCACTTTGGCGCATGAATTAGATACTACTACTGCAACCAGCCAGCTTAGCCTCACCACCGGACTGCTGGGGTTAGGCGCGGGTCAGCTAATTTTTGGTCCGCTGAGTGACCGTTTTGGTCGTATTCGGCCGCTGTTATTTTCTCTGTTTCTGCTATTGGCCGCATCACTGTGGTGTGCGCTGGCACCTAACATCGACCAGCTGATTATTGCCCGTCTGCTGCAGGGCATTGCCGGAGCGGGTGGCGCAGTATTGTCTCGTGCGGTGGCGCGTGACCTGTATAGCGGACACGAACTGACTAAGTTCTTCGGTTTGCTGATGCTGGTTAATGGATTGGCACCAATCATTGCCCCCGTTCTTGGTGGCGGATTGCTGACTTTCCTCAGCTGGCGCGGAATTTTCGGCGCATTGGCAGTCATTTCAGTGATGCTGTTTATTGCATCCTACGCAAAATTGCACGAAACCCTCCCCGTAGAACGGCGATCTTCAGGGGGTGCCGGAGCGATGCTGAAATCATTAATGATGCTGTTAAGTGAACGTCAGTTTATGGGGCTGTGCCTGACTCAGGGCTTTGTTATGGCCGGAATGTTTTCTTACATTGGCGCATCGCCGTTTGTACTTCAGCAGATTTACAGCCTTAGCCCAATAGCCTTCAGCCTGTGTTTTGCCATAAACGGTATGGGGCTGGTGATTGCCGCACAGATTTCTACTCGCCTTGCGGCGGTGTGGGGCGAGCTAATGATGGTGAAGATTGGCCTTTGTATTGCCGCGGTTGCATCAGTCGCGCTGGTTATTGCCGGGATGGTGCATGCACCGCTGGTTGCCCTGCTGGTTCCGCTGTTCTTCTCAATCATGAATATCGGGATTATTGGACCTAACGCCGGTTCTCTGGCGATGCAAAGCCAAGGTCGTAATGCGGGAAGTGCCTCTGCCTTGCTCGGTGTTTGCATGTTTGCTCTAGGCGCAATCGCCGTACCGTTTACCGGTATCGGCGGCACCTCGGCGCTGTCGATGGGGCTGACCATTTGCGGCTGCTTCTTTATCGCAATCCTGATGTTTGTATTCCTGGCCCGTCCGACATTCCGAAAAAGCCTGATTCCCCAAACTTGAGATATCTGAGCAACAGGCAAAAAAAAACCCGCATCTGCGGGTTTTTTAGAATTCGGCTAAAGTTAGATAGCGATAACGTTAGCAGCCGACGGGCCTTTGGCGCCATTGGTGATTTCGAACTCTACACGCTGGCCTTCAGCAAGGGTCTTGAAACCGTTGCTTGAAATAGCAGAGAAATGAACGAAAACATCTTTGCTGCCATCTTCAGGGGTAATGAAACCAAAACCTTTTGATTCATTGAACCACTTAACGCTACCTTTAATCTTAGACATCAAACTTACCTTAACGTGAATGTAAAACACAAAAAGTGTGTCATTGACAGTACAGCAATAGATTTAAGTTTTGTCCAGAAATCCGATTGCAAAAAGCGATAAAGTTCTCACTCTTCGATTTTGAACAAACATAAATATTGTGCAATGCCAATTTTACCGAGCGCCAAGGCTTCATTTTTTAGAAAAATGAATCGTCGTCGTCGTCGTTATTCCCGCCAAAGAAGCTGTCATCAGAGTCATTCAGGAAGCCTGAATAAGTATTGTCACTGCTATTGCTGTTGTCATTATCGTTGTTATACACCGGGTTATCCCAGGAATTGTCGCCGCTCAACAACGGATCGGTTGCCGGGTTGAAATTCTCGGTCGTGTTGTTTACCGAGTTATCTTCAACGATGTTGACGATTTCTGAAGGCTGGCTGTGATGGAACATGCCGGTCAGCATGTCTGCCAGCACTACCCCACCCGCGACACCTGCGGCAGTTTTCAATGCGCCACCGATAAAGCCAGAACCGATTGGCGCAGCAGGGGCCTGCTGGTATGCCGGTTGTTGAGGTGCTTGCTGATATGCCGGCTGTTGCGGTGCAGCATTGTTACCCCAGCCGTTATTCTGGGTGCCTGGAATGGGCGCATTACCGGAAGATTGGCTATTTTGCGGCTGGCTGTTACCACCGCCAAACAGTCCAGCCAGGAAGCCAGTACTTTGCGGTTTACTGTTCTGAGCCTGACTTTGCAGCTGCGCAACCTGCTGTTGCAATTCCTGAACCTGAGCATTCATTCGCTTGAGCGCGGCTTCTTGAATGATCATGGACTGCGCCATGTAATAAGGCGCGGAAGGCTGCTTGCTCACACAAGACTGAATGAGGCGCTCAGCCTCAGCGTCACGCGGTGCGGTATTGGATTCTGCCTGTTGTAAACGGCTGAATAGCCCTTCAATCAAACGCTGTTCTTCGGATTGCATAGAATCACCTTATCACTGTTTATTACTGGCCACGCGAAAGCATGGCCAAGTTGACACTCACACTAATACAAATAGTTTCATCTATGAATTAACTGAGTGTCAACAAATGTGATCGGCGTAAAGTTGTGTACGGTTATTTCTTCGGCTGCCAGCCGAAGATAAAGTTCTTGTCCGGCAACTGGGTGAAATTACGCACAATTTCATGGTAAGTCTTGGACGGATCCAAATCTTTAAACTGCTGCGGATAAATATCTTTTGCCAGATATTCCATGCCGACAATATTGTACGGATGGTTATAGAACTGATGATAAATTGCATAAACGCGCTGGTCCATAACTGCTGGAACCTGTGCTACACCGGTGCGCGAGGTCAACACTTTAGCTTCCTTATCGACCTCAGCCTGAGTTGCGGAGTAGCCAAACGGCATCATGGTCGTCTGGCCTTTGCCCGGATGGATAGAGCCGGTAAAGATATAGACGTCAGGTTTCATGCTGATCACTTTTTCCAGCGCGACTTCACCGGTTGCACCCGGCAGCAGCGCTGAACCGATATTCTTCGCACCGACCGCTTCAATCAGTTTCCCCCAGCCGGTTTCACCATGAGTAAAACAGCAAGAGTCGGAACGACCCGCCAGCGGTTCGATAAACACGTTAGGACGGTCTTTGATTGCAGCAATTGCATCCTGAATGTGTTGATAATGCGCTTTATAGAAAGTGGTATAGGCAGAAGCATTCTTCTCCTGATTCAATACCTTACCTAAAAGCTCGATACTTGGCGCAGTGTCTTGGGCTGGGTTGATATCGTAATCAACGAAAACGATTGGGATATGCAAGGCATTCAGCTTGTCGATCACCCCGCCCTGTTGCAGTGACTTTTTCGCCCGCAGCTGGGCAATCATCAGATCAGGATGCTTGGCAATCACCGTTTCTAAATCAACCTGCCCCTGGTCGCTAAAGCCCATGTCGAGGATTTTGGTCGATTCAGGCCATTTGCCTTTCAGCATATCCCAGGTACCGGCATCGGTTGTTTTCAGCAGGTTATTCCACGCCACTACGCGCTTGAAAGGATCGCTTTTATCCAACAACGCCAACGACAAAATGTCACGGCCATCCTGCACGATGACCCGCTCAGGCTCTTTATTAATGGTGATTTTCTGGCCCGAAAGATCGGTAACAGTCAGCGGGTAAGTCGTGGCAAAGGAGGCGAAAGAAGCCGCCATCAGGCCCGCTGCGGCAAGTACGCGTGTGGCATTGTTAAGCAGGATTTTATTCAAAATAAAGGTATCCAGGCAGTTGATTTACAAATAGAAATGATTCTGATAACCATTATCAAACAGGTGCAAATAATAACCATTTAACGGCGTTGCGGGCAATGTTTTTAGGAAAAGTCAAACTGACTGGCAAGTCCCACAAATTCATAAAACAATTAAATTCATGAAGTTAGCCTGATTAAACAACATAATTTTGTGATTGCAGAAAAAGAACTGACGCGAGATTTCGCGCCAGTTTTGATTAAAAACACCCTTTCGGAAACAATTAAGTGTTTTTACTCTCCGAGATAGCGCCATAAGAACTCGCTGACCAACGCACGCTTGAAGGCGTTTTGCGCTTTGTCTGCCGCAGCACTGTGGCCCCCCTCGGTGTTTTCGTAAAAATAAACATTCTCGATGCCAGATTGCTGCATTTTAGCGGCCATCTTTCTGGCGTGCCCTGGACCCACGCGGTCATCGCTGGTCGCAGTAGTGAACAACACCGGAGGATAGGTTTTTAGCGGATCGATATTCTGATACGGCGAAAACGCTTTAATAAACGCCCACTCTTCCGGTTTCTGCGGATCGCCATACTCGGCAATCCATGAGGCACCGGCAGAAATTTGTGTATAACGCAGCATGTCCAGCAATGGCACCTCGCAGACAATCGCCCCAAACAGCTCAGGATAAAGTGTCAACATATTGCCGACTAACAGGCCGCCGTTGCTGCCGCCCTGTGCCGCGAGATGCGCCGCTGAGGTAATTTTACGAGTAATCAAGTCTTTAGCTACCGAAGAAAAATCCTCATAGGCGCGCAGGCGTTTCTCTTTCAATGCAGCCTGATGCCAGCGCGGGCCAAATTCTCCACCGCCGCGAATATTGGCAATCACAAACACCCCGCCGCGTTCGAGCCACGCAGTGCCGGTCACGCCGAGGTAGTAAGGATCGAGAGAAACCTGGAAACCGCCATAGCCATACAGCAGAGTCGGATTGCTGCCATCCAGCACCATGTCTTTGGCCGAGATGGCAAAATACGGGACCGCCGTGCCGTCATCCGAGGCGGCAAAATGCTGTGCTACCTGATACTTCGACGCATCAAAATAGCTCGGTGCCTGCTTGATTATCTCCGCGGCCTTCCCGTGCTGCTCACCCAGCACGCCGTAATACAGCGAGGTCGGCTGCAAGAAACCGGTCACCGTCATAAAGTACTCGTTGGTGTCTTCATCGATGCCCGAGGCACTGATTTTGCTAAGCTCCGGCGCATCGCCCAGCCCCTGACGGGTCCAAAGTCCGGCCTCGGATTTCAGCACTTCCAGACGATTGACCACGTTGTCCATAATGCTGAGGATCAGATAATCACGGGTCATCGAGAAGTTTGACAGCGTCGTGGTCTCACCCGGCGTAAACAGGGTCTTGAACTTGCGATCGCCCGCCATAAAGCGGTCGAATTCAGTAACCAGCAAGCTGCCGGAAGAATAGGTTTCCTCGCCGACAGTCCATTCTGATGACAGAGAAAGCAACAGCCACTGCCTCCAGGTACTGAAACGGGCGTCTTGCGGGATCTCGAGCGGCAGCAGCTTTTTCTCTTGTTCCTGCTGAGTTTCGTCGAGCAGAAAGACTTCGCGATGATAAAAATCAAGGGTTCTGCCGACGAAATTACGTTCATAGCCCGGCGTGTCATCGCGCACGATCATTACCGACATATCGGTAGGCTCGGCGCTGAACTGGGTTATCGCACTTTCGAGGGGCGTCCCACGCTGCCAGATTTTGGCAATACGCGGATAACCCGAGGTAGTCATTGAACCCGGACCGAAATCGGTAGCGATAAACAAACGGTCGTGGTCAATCCACGTTACGCGGCTTTTAGCCGACGGCAGGTTAAAACCGTCCTCGACAAAACTCAGCGTAGTTAAATCAAATTCGCGAATTGCCGAGGCATCTCCTCCGTCGGGAGAGAGATGCAACAGCCCGCGCCGATACTCTGGCGCAAGAGTCTGAATGCCGTGATAAACCCAGTCGGTGCCTTCTGCCGCGCCCAAAGCATCGATGTCCAGCACGGTTTCCCAAACGGGTGACTCTGTACGATAAGAGGCAAAACTGGTACGACGCAGCAGGCCACGCGGATTTTTTTCATCCTGCCAGAAGTTGTAAAAATAGTGCCCGCATTTGTTGACCATCGGGATTTGCGTCGAAGCATTCAGACAGTCAAATACATCGCTGCGGATGGTTTCAAATCGATCGCTCTCGGCAAATTCACGGCGAGTTTGCTGACTTTGCTGAATGGCCCAATCTACGGCAGTTTCGCCATTGATCTCTTCCAGCCAGACAAAATCGTCCGCGGCTTGCTGGAAATCCTCTGAATTTGATGACGTAAAAGTGCCTGATGACATAAAACCTGCTCCTGCGTGTTTTTAGCAAATATAAGCAATCTGATGAAAGCGTTCCAATCAAAGCCACTGCAATCAATAAACAGGGAAGATCACATGATTCAATGCCTTGCCCTGGTAGCATCCTCTTTCTACCTTACCGTTTTCATCATAGTCGCTTTTGGCATCCATGGCCTCGCCCATTCTTTGCAAAACTTTATGGCCGATATTATTGGTCCAGTTAAAGCTGTTTTGCAGCACGACAACGGCGGTTTTATGGCGGGTGTCGAGACCGATATAGCTTGAGAAACCGCCGATAAATCCAACCTGATAGGTAATAGTTTGCGTGCCTACCTGATCTACAATCCAGCCGCTGGCCGCCGCCTCGCTGTTGCGCCGGTAGCGAACGCGAAGAGAGTCGTGCAAAGCATCATCCAGTGCCGGAAAACCGGTGGCATGAAGATGCGCGCAGGCGTAGACAAGCAGGTCATTGGCATTGGTATACAGCCCTGCGGCACCCACCATCAATGAGGAAAAATGCCAGTCGGGAACTGGGCTACCGCGACGGATAAACTTTGGCTGATCGCCTGCGTGGCCCATTGCCCGCTGCGCATAACCCGGTAATAAAATCGGTTGATAGCCGGTGTGCGACAGCCGCAGCGGCCCGGTAATATTCTCCACCAGCAGCGCCTGAACGGGCTTACCGCTGCGAAGTTCCAGAATATAATCGAGCAGGCCGTAACCAATATTTGAATAGCGCGGGGATTTGTCGGCAGGCGCGCTGTAGCTGGCGAGATAGTCCACCAGACTCCGCCGGTCGAGAGCATGATAGAAATTGTCGCCGGTAAACAGATACTGCACCAGTCCGCCCAGCATCTCAATGGTCATCATCTGGCGCGGCAATCCCGAAGTATGAGTCACCAACTGCAGCAGAGTAATCTTGCGCGCATCCGGGCTCAGCGGTGTGCCGCGAGGCAGCAGCGTAACCAGCGTTTCATCCCACCTTAATGTGCCCTTCTGTACCATCAGCGTGGTGATTTCCGCCAAAAATCCTTTGCTGACCGAGGCCACGGCAAACAGCGTCGAACCGCCTACTTTGCCGCCATCGGCCTGGCCAGTCACGCCATAACTGTAAACGTGGGTCTGCCCGTCAGGGAAAAGGATGCCAACCACTAAACCCGGCGTTTGGTGTTGATCAACAAGCGGTTGTGCCAACTCGTTGACTTCAGCATCCAGATTGCCGGTGTGGGCCAGCCGCAATCCCTGGGCCGAGGTCGGGTCAGTTTTCATTTTGGATAAGGTACTGCAGCCGCTGCAAAAACTAATCACTATGCACAACAGCCAAAAGCTGATTGCGCGAAATATTGTTATCACTAATCTTGTGCCTGTGATTAATACCCCACAGAAGAGAGGGGGATAAACGGACGGCAAACATTTTGCCGTTCGGAGGAGTTGTTATTGCAGCAAAATACCCTGAATCAGATTGGCCTTCACTATGGTGACGTCTGAAATATTCAGCGCCTGCATAAAGCCTTCCACCAGCAAAAGATTAGTCACATCAGTCGCGCGGTAATCGCCGGACAACTGAGCATCTGACAGTTTAACTTTATCTTTCGCCACTCGTTGCAAGTCGGCTACCGTGTACTGATTATTTGTCGGATGCAGCTGATCTTTAATCGAATAGCCGTGTACCCCACCGATTCCAATAACTTTTTTACTTTTTGCCGCCTGAACGATTTGTGGATTAACGTGGGTACGAGCATAAAAATTCACAAACCGCAGAATCTCGGCCGCTAGCGGGCCTAGCGGGTTCGGCGAATTTACCTGCTTAAGATCTTTGTCCATCAGCACTTGAATCACCATGTCTTTCAGGCTGACCGAGGCGAGTTTTCCCAGATAAATCTCCGGCATTTTAACGCCGTTCTTCTGCTGATAGGTCGTCATCTGCATCGATCCACCACCAATATCCCACACCAGCAGGTCAGTATCCTTGATTTTAGGATTGTTCAGCGCGGCCTTGGCCGACAGGAAACCCAGCTGCGCTTCCTGAGCCTGCGAAATCACCCGCAGCGAAATATGCGCCTGTTTATTAAATTGCTTAATCACCTGCGGGCCGTTGGCAGCCGTTCTAAATACCGCGGTCGCTACGCCAGTGATGCGCACTGGATGATATTTTTGTGCCGCAGAAACCAGCTCTTTTAAAGCCGCAGCGCCCTGCTGTTCAATTGCCGGACTCAGCTGATTGTTTGTCGACTCTGCCAGATCTTCGTTGAAACCTATCGGCTTATCCTGCGAGAACAGCAATTTACCCAAGGTTTTGGTGCAAATATTGACCTCGCTGACCTGAATTTTTGTGGTACCTGAACCCATATCAATCCCGGCTCGCACCTCAATACAGTTTTTTGCCAGCGCCTGTACGGTAAATCCCAGCAGCAAAATCGCGACGGTGTGTTTAACCCAAAGATTCATTCTTTCCCTGCCTTGAAATACGCTGAAAAAAATAAAGATAAATAGAAATACCTTTTTTAAAGCTTGAATTTCAAGCGGAATCTTTTCAATCAGGCAATATTAACTCATTAGACCCGCTCCGACGTTGATCGAAAGTCCCAGGATCGCCAGATTAAAAATGAATGATAAAACCGCCTGTAGCAGCGAGATTTTCCTGACCACAGTATTGCCCGTGCCGACGTCAGCAGTTTGCGCGGCAACTGCGATGGTGAAAGAGTAATAGGCAAAATCCCAGTATCCCGGCAGCTTGATTTTATCCGGGAAAAGCAGCACCTTTTCTTCTCCGTTGCTGTGGAGATAGTGCATGTGCGCATAGTGCATAGTGAAGGCCGTGGGGAGTAATAGCCACGACACCACCAGCGTGGCGGCGGTCAGCGTAATATGCTCAATCTTGCTGGCTCCGGTCAGATTTTTTACCGCGCCAAGTTCAAATAGAATAGCCAAAATACTCACCAGACAGGCCACGCAGACTAGTGCCAGTACGGTTTTTGCGCTTTCATCCTGCCGACGCGCTATGTTTGCGATACCCTCGGCGGGGGTTCTGAGCATCATCCACCACAGAAACACGAGATACAGCCAGGCCAGCACGTTCCAGCTTAATAGCAGCCGCTGCAGTAGCGGCTGATTGCCAGGTAAAAGAAAGAAGCTGACAATTGCCAATATCAGGGCGACAAGCAGCCTTGGGCGGGAATGGTAATAATGCTGGAGCGGATGCAGTAAATTCATTTTTCGCCAGTTATTAATTAGAGTTAATTTAACTGTAGACGGCTATCGGCAAAAGAAAATCAATCCTTCAACAACGCCTCTCGGGTTCGTTGGTGACGGGCCTGTAATAAATCTGCCTCACTATCAGGCATATTAATCTCCATCAGCGGCTCATAAAGCGGAACAGCGGGAAGAGCCTGATTGACTTCAATTCCATCTTCTTCCAGATACTGTTCCATTAATCTATCAACTTGCTGTTCGAAAATTTGCGGATCAAAAGCCTCTACATCGATCCCAAACTGCGCCTCAACCTGGGTCAGATAGTTTTCAAACTCCGACAAATTAAATGGAATGTCTTCATTATTTTCAACTATTTGCGCCGGAATAGAAAAAGGATGCTGGGGCAGCGGTACAGATGTCTTAGACGAGGACGGGACATGTATCGCCAGCTGTGCTGCAACCGGTATCAGATTCGGGGCTTGCCGACCCAGAAAATCATTATGATAATCACGCTCTGCACGCGATACATTTTTTTGCGCATCATAGAGGGCATCGCGCTCTTCCCTTTCCGCGTTGCTCTCCCTTCTTAACCCTTCGTTTTGCATTAATAATCCCCCAGCCACCCGTCCCGCTGACGAAGTAGAAGCGCGCAGACTCTGTGAAGCGCGCTCGTCCATCTGCGCCCTGCTTTGATAATAGATTTCACGTAGTCTGTTACGTTGATTTTCAAAACGCTCGACACTTCGGCTATCAGTTTCTAACGCCTGCCGCAGAATATCGCCCGTCACCACTAACTTGTCGGCATCAACGTTCTCCAGCGGCGAAGTCTGCGGAGTGACCTCTTTTGGCTTATGATGACTCAGGGAGGATCTGACGCGGCGCATAAAAGAAGGTTTTTCCACCAGCCCACTGCTTTTCAACTGTTCAGTTGATAACAGAAAAATCTGATCAGTTTTCTTCATCAGCGTATTAATCACCTCGTCCAGGGGCTGCGATTGAGAGGGTCTAGGTAGCAATAACGAAATGCGCCTGGAGGCAATATTCATGCGCTGAAAAAAATTCATACTACCAATGTAAGCCACCGGGGAAGGGCGGTCAGCGATATGTTTCTTGTGCAGCGAGGTCAGCAACACCTTTTTTCTACCACTGTCCTTACTGAGTTGATTAAACAGCTGTGTCACCTTTAAGCCAGCCAGATGCCCCATAATCAGCGGCAACGTATTGATAAATTCGACCTGTTCCTCGAGATTGGCCGGCATCAGGGCCGTAAATACATTTGTGGCAAGCTCGGGATACTTCTCCAAAGTGATTAGCAAGATATCGGCAACCTCCATTAGTACAAGCGTTCCGGCAGTCTCTGCTTCACCACTCATCACTCCAAACGCCGCGCGACCCACGATCTGACTATCACGGATTTTATTAAGCAGTATTTCGGGCTGGCCAGGCTCGGCCTCACGTACATCAGCCAAAATTCTCGGTAACAATCCTGTCATTCCACGCCTGATTTTTCCTTTAGCGCCAGATTTGATATTAGAAGCCGGGGAATCAGCTTCACTGAGAGAAAGTGTGCTGACATTGCTGGTTAATGAGTCTACATCAGTAATAGAGGATGCATTGCTCAGCCGTACAGGCGTATCGATACCGGCTCGTCTTGCTACAATCTGCGCATACTCGGCAGCCAGGATTTGCCGATCCAGCAGGTCAAGATATCGATCGGGAGAATTAATAAATGCGTTTGCTGCACAATCGCGAAGATATTGAATCTCCGGGCCAAAATCGCCATGTTCGGCGATCTTTTTTTGTATTTGATGCTGTTGACGATACCCCGGCATTAGCAGACTGCGCTGCAAAATGGCACGATAAAGACAATCTCCATCCGGGAAATTGGGCACCAGCAAACCATTATGCAGCAAATTATAGTGGGCATTGGAAGCGCTCCCTGTAGCGACATGAGTCTCCCCGACTACGCGATGCAACTCGATTTTATATTCGTGATGCATAGCCTCCTGCAACGTGATTGGGCTATTTTCGCCGCGAAAATAATGGGTGGCCTCCCCTTTTGTCGTTACGGCAATAACCGTGTTAGGCGGCAGCTCACCTGAATTGAGCAACAGAGGGATGACCAGATCTCCAAGCTGGTTATTGAAGCTTCCCGGTGCTCGCAGCATCCAGTTAGCGATATTATTTATCTCTACAAGATTTGGCCTGATATTAAAATTTGGCACTGTTGACGACGCAACAGGTTTATCGTAACTCAGGGATAAGAGTAAGGCTTCGGCGTTAAGCTCTGGAAGTTGATCAGTTTCGAGGCTTGGCTGCTTGGCAGCCTGAGTTAATGCATGTTGAACCGCGCCCATCGCGAGACTTTCCTGCTCTTCAGGATCCCGCTGAAGTTCAGGAGTAACAACAGGCAGCGAATTAAGCCGAGTCTTGTCGCCAAGATTAAGCGGCAATGGCATAGGTTCCTTTTTCATTCTATCACCAAGCCTAGCCCCTGCTCTAAGCCCTGCACTGCGATGCAAGCTAGCTTTCCTGCCGGTCACTGCTGAACATTCGCCCCATCGCAGCCCATGCTCACGATAAAGGCGTACCCCCCAGGCAGTCACGGTTTCTTCCTTGTCGGTTCTGCGCTGAGCTTCGACACTGTTTCGCGCCCATAAAACCTTTTCGGTCACCGTCTGAAATTTGGGGTGTTCAGCTAAGGTGCTATTGACCGCCCCCGAAACCTGCGCATAGTCCCGATATGAAAAGTTCGGATACAGCTTCTTCAATCGCACTGCAAAATCCGTCTTGCTTTCATCTTTATCTTTTTGCTCATGTTTCATCGCCTTGTAGCCTAAGGTTTCCCCTCTGAACAAAATAGAGCCAGAGATGGTGTCAGGCACAACACCGACGCAATCTGCCAACTGCATGCGGGTTAATTGCGGAAATTTATCGCTAATCCTTCTGGCGTATTGAGTCCGCGACTCCCTGACCCTGCGAGGCATCTCAGCAATTTTATCGCGAATACTTTGTTTAATTATTTTTGTCGAGCATTTGTACTTGCCAGAAATCGACTTTAGCGATTTTGCGCTATTCGCGATGGGGCCTCGTTGATAAGCAACGGATGTAAAAGGCGTGGGCAACGTTCCTGTCATGGTGTTGGTAGCAGGAACGGTTGAGGAATTAATAACATGACTCGTTGAAGCAACCGGTTTTAACATGAAAGGCTCTCTGTAAAGCGATTAGCGGCGCCAATGCCGTTCAACTCAGGATGAGAGCCGTTACCTTACTCGTTGTACTAATGTAATTCCCTCATATATCAATCATTTAAAATATTAAAAAGTAGAATTTGATGACTCGCAGAGATAAAAAAAGGCCACTGAAAAAATCAGCGGCCTTCTCGTTCACTTACAAACAGCTTGCGCCATCGCTAAGTTAATTACTTTTTAGCATCGTCTGGCAGTGCGTAAGCGATGATGTAGTCACCCAGCTTGGTGCCGAATGAACCATGACCGCCTGCAGCAATAACCACATACTGCTTGCCGTTCACTTCATAAGTCATCGGAGTTGCCTGACCGCCCGCTGGCAGACGTGCCTGCCACAGCTGATCGCCGTTGCTCATGTTGAACGCGCGCAGGTAGTTATCTGCGGTTGCTGCAATGAAGAATACATTACCTGCAGTCGAGGTAGGCGCACCCAGCATTGGCATACCCATTTTGAACGGCAATGGCACTGGTGAGCTGTCACGAACCGTACCGATACGTTTTTTCCAGACAATATCGTTAGTTTTCAGATCAACACCAGAGATATAGCCCCAGGATGGTTGCTTGCAAGGGAAGCCCAACGGAGACAGGAATGCGTTCAGCTCAACGCCGTAAGGCACGCCGTACTGGGTCTGAATACCAGACTCGGTACCGCTACCCCCGGTAGAACCGGCTGGCGGCTCGATTGGGTTGCCTGGTCCACGTGGGATAAGCTTAGAGGTAAACGGCAGAGCGATTGGGTTGGCAATAGCCAGCTGACGATCGGTATCAACAGAAATACCACCCCATTCGAACATCCCCAGGTTACCCGGGAATACCAGCGTACCTTGCTCTGAAGGAGGCGTGAACGTACCTTCGTAGCGCAGACGGTGGAACATCACACGACACATCAGTTGGTCGTAGATGGTTGCGCCCCACATGTCTTTACCGGTCAGCTTGGCTGATGGACGGAAAGTCAGGTCAGAGAACGGCTGAGTAGGAGACGTATGGTCGCCTTTGGCTGCGCCCTGTGGCACAGGTTTTTCCGGAGCTGGAACAACCAGCTTGCCATCACGACGGTCGAGAACAAAAATGTTACCGGTTTTGGTTGGAACATAGATAACTGGAACTTTGTTGCCGCTCTTGTCGGTGATGTCTGCCAGGGTAGGCTGAGCCGGTACGTCCATGTCCCAAAGGTCATGGTGCACGGTCTGATAAACCCAGGCCAGTTTACCGGTAGTCGCGTTCAGAGCCAGCAGGCTGCTCGCGTAACGTTCCATGTCCGGGGTACGGTTTCCGCCCCAGATATCCGGAGTTTCCACGCCGATTGGCAGGTAAACCAAGTCAAGATTCGCGTCGTAAGCCGCTGGAGCCCAAGAGTTTGGTGAGTTAGGCGTATAGTTTTCGCCCGGACCCGGGATCTTGTTCGGTTCAGCAGCGCCTGGATCGAATGCCCACAGCAGTTTACCTGTGTGAACGTCGAAACCACGAATAACGCCGGAAGGTTCTTTGGTCGAGTAGTTATCGGTAACCGCACCGGCAACAATGATCACGCTTTTGGTGACGATTGGCGGTGAAGTTGGCTCGTAACGTCCGGCAGAAGAGTAAGGCATGTTGCTTTGCAGATTCAGTTCACCGTTGTTGCCAAAGTCGGCACAACGAGCCCCTGTTTCTGCGTCCAGCGCAAACATACGACCGTCATTCACTGGCAGCAGAACGCGGCGTGAACAGATTGCCGGAGCAGTACTGTTGTTCGCGTTGCCCTGTGCAACAGCAGGATCTTCGTAGTAAGAAACACCACGACAGGTTACGTGCTGGAAGGTTGGGTCAGTTTTCAGCTGTGGATCAAAAGTCCATTTTTCTTTACCGGTAGCCGCATCCAGAGCAAACAGTTTCTGGTGTGGAGTACACAGGTAAAGGGTGTCGCGGATTTTGATCGGCGTGACTTCGTCGGTGAACTCGCCCGGATCGTGTGCTGTTTTCACATCACCGGTCTGGAAGGTCCAGGCTTCTTTCAGCTGGCCAACGTTTTTGTCGTTAATCTGGCTAAGTGGAGAGTAACGAGTACCGCCCTGAGTACGGCCATAGGCAGGCCAGTCACTGTCGGCAACGCCTGGAGTAGACTGAACTGCGGTATCGGCTGCAGGGATTGTCCCGTTGATTTCCTGTGGATCGTTGAATACTGAATAAACCAGTACCACTACGGTGAACACCAGAGAAGTCGCCAGCGCAGCGCGTGCGAAGCCATTCTTGTTGCTCATGTAGTTATAAACGATTGGTAGCAGGATCCACAGACCGAGGAAGAACGTCACGTCTAAACGCGGCGTTAAAGCCCAGAAGTCGGAGCCCACTTCCCAGAGACCCCAAATGGTGGTCGCAAAGAGGAACACAGCATAAAGCAGCAAAACCGAAGCACGGCGGCGTAAAAGCAACCATGCCGTCACCAGATAAACAGCACCGGCGATGATGTAATAGAGGGAGCCCCCTATTGCTGTCAGCCATATTCCGCCGACCAATAAATATAATCCGCTTAACGCGGCGAACAAAGCGGTAATTATTACGACTATGCGCGATAACGGAGCTTTAGTTTGCATATTATTAACCTTACAAGATTTTCATTGTCTTCGATCTCGCACTGAGATGAGATCTTAAAAACATTCGGCGTCACACGGAATGTCCTTCCTCGGACAAGCCCTCTCAATACCCGGTTAAAACAATACTGAGAGTGGCTTGCTCTAGGTTCTTTAAAGGCCCTGTCCTGTTCCCTGGCGGGAGCCAATGTACTTTTTTTAAACAATTAATCGAAAGTATAGGTAAGTGTTGCGCCACCGCCCCAATTTCTTCCCGGCGCCGGTTCGTAATAACGCCCGTTGCTTTCATTCACGATGACCGAACCGACGTAATGGCGGTCAAACAGGTTGTCGACGCGGGTGAATAAATCCAACGACCAGTTGTTACGCCAGTTCAGGCGGTATCCGGCATTCAGGCTGGTAATGGTGTAAGCCGGGGCCTGCGCCGTGTTGGCATCGTTGGCCTGAATATCGCTCATATAGCGAATCTCGGCGCCAGCGTGTGGACCTTCTTCCGGTTCCCAGCCCAAAGAGGCGTAGGCAGAATTACGCGCAATCCCCGGCATTTTGTTGCCCGCCGGGATTGAACTGACGGCGGTGGTCACGTCATCACGATAGGTTGCATCCAAAAGCGTCCAGGCCATATGTACTCGCCAGTCCGAGGCGAACTGCTGGTCAAACGACAGTTCCAGACCACGGCGACGGGTATTACCGACGTTGGTATAACTGCTGCGACCGCTGCCGCTGGTGGCGACAGCGAGATCGTTCTGAGTGTCGGTCTGGAACAGTGCTGCGGTCAGCAAGCCATAGCCGATACGGGTCTTGCTGCCAATCTCGACGGTGTTACTGGTCGAAGGTTTCAGATTAATGTTCAGGCCGCTTGTGCCATCAGGACGATATGACAGCTGGTTAATGGTTGGCGTCTCGAAGCCGCGCCCCGCCGAGGCATAAACGTTCCAGGCCGGGGTAAGCGCGTAGCTTAACGAAGCCATCGGCAATGCTTTGTGATAGCGTTTGCTGCCACTGTCATCGCCGTTACCGGCGGTGATGTAATAGTCTTTTGAGTCGAAACTCACGGTGCTGTAGCGCAACCCCGCGTTCAACGTCCAGCGATCGGTGAGATGCCAGGTGGTCTGCAAATAAGGGTCAAGATTCCACATCTTGTTCCTTTCATTGCGACGCTCGTCACCCTTGACCCCATAATCGGTCACACCGTTGTCCACCACAAAGTTTTCATAACCGTGGCGACGTTCAGTCATGGTTTCATAATCCAGCCCGCCAATAATGGTGAACGGCACACTGCCCCACTGGTCCTCGTGCTTCCAGCGGGTATCGATTCCCTGATACTGCCGCTCAAGCACGATCACCCCACCCGGATAAGCCGGATTGGCCTGCACTGCTTTGGGGATTGACTGATACTGGGTGGTGTGGCGCACACCTTTATAAGTCATGATGGTCAGCTCGTCGTTATCGGTTATCTCACGCTGATAACGCAAACCGACCTGAGTCTGGTCAATAGACTTGCGAGTGTTGTACTGGTCGGCACGCGGCGACTGTGTCGGGTTAGCCTTCCACTCAGACTGGGTCAAACCGCCGGGATCGTTGGCATCGACCGCGACACTGTTGAACATCAGCGTCAGAGTACTTTTATCGTCGATACGCACGCCAAGCTTGCCGTTGCCAAGATTCTTGCGCGCCGCACTGTCGTCACGAAAGCCGCGAGTGGTGAAGCGCGATGCAGAAATCGTGTAATTTACGTCACCGGCGTGAGTGCCGTCGCCGGTAGCGCCCGATGCAGTCACGCTGTTGCGAAATGAGCCATAGCTGCCGAAATAGGTTCCGGCAGTCAACGTGGTCGGCTGGCTGCCAGATTTGGTTTCGACATTAACCACGCCGCCGGAAGCGTTGCCATACAGCGCTGAGAAAGGCCCGCGCAAAACTTCAATTTTATCTACCGATGCCAAATCGATGTTGGAGGTCTGCCCTTGCCCATCAGGCATCGTCGCCGGAATGCCGTCTACATAGATGCGCACGCCGCTGACGCCATAAGTTGAGTTGGCACCGAAGCCGCGCACGGATAATTGCAGATCTTGTGAATAGTTTTGGCGGTTTTGCACCTGCAAACCTGGTACGCCAAGCAAACTTTCGGAAAGGTTGACCTGAGGTCTGCTGTTACGAATATCGTCACCATCGACCACGCTGACGGCTGCGGGCGTGTCGAGTTCGGACAAGCCGCCCTGTTGCTGTTGCGCAACAATCAATAGCGTGTTGCTCTGAGAAGAATCGGACTTGACTGAGCTGTCTTTCGCCGCAGCTTTCTTGTCTTTCGTTGTGCTGTCATTTTCTTTGGCAACAGCGTTTTCAGCCATCGCAGTGGTTTGCGCATAGCTGGCTGTGAGTGGTGTAAAAATCGACAGCAACACGAGAGTTGAAAATGAAGTTTTGTTATTCACGGAAAGATTTCGATTTGTCAGTTAAGCCTGCTTACGCTTTCGTTGTCTGCTATTAATAAGTCAGAGAAGAGTCGTAATCCCCAGAGCCGTGTTTCGTCGGCGCATAATATAAAATTTATCTATCGGATAGTATATACAGAACTTTACAGAATCGCGTGGTTTTAAAAAATATAGCACGCAGGGTTAACGGAGCTGATTTTTAACGTTATGTGGAAGTTTCTATTATGTATAACACAAGAGTGTAATCGCTTACACCAATCCATTAAAAACAATTATTTTTATATTTCCTTTTAAAAAACAGGGATTATTACCGAAGTTATATCAATTGATAATAATTAAAAAAACCAATAAAAACATATACATGAAATTAAGCAATCGAATGCACTTTCGCACTTCTCACTATGAACCAAAAGGTTCGCAATTAAGTCATCCAGCCGCGCCGGATTTGTAAATCGTGATTTAACATTATCAATTAGCCGGTTATTTATTGCTAAAAGAGGCTCTCGGTGTAACCGCTAACGCCTTTTAACGGGCAATTATTCGACATAATTTTGCTTAATCAATCTTTGCAAGCGGCCATAAGCTGAGTGATTTCGGCAATTTTGATAATGTGTAATTAAGGTGTTCGCATCGTCATTATTTTCTATTATTTATTCTGTCAAAGCGGAATTAACAGCAGGCTAATAGGAATTAACTATGCATTATTTGAATTGGATAAGTATTACCGATGAAATGTGATCTGCATCACACTTCATTTAACGAGGTTTCAGCGCGCAAGTGGTCAATAAACAACCTGACTTTATCGGCAACGTAGCGAGTATTTGGATAAACCGCATAGATGCCCTGTCGTGGAAAAGTATAACCGGGCAGCAGAACGGACAAACGCTGTTGAGCAATCTCCTCCGCGACCAGCCATTCCGGCAACAGCGCAACACCGGCACCGTGAAGCGCAAACGATAATAGCGCCGCAGCATTATCGGCCATGATGGCGGCTCCTTGCTCAACGTTGAACAGGCAACTCTGCTTATCTGGCGTGACCACCACCCAGCTCAGCGGGGTACGCAAACGACTATGGGCAATCCATCTGGCCTGCGAAAGCTGGGCCAGACTGTGGATCCCCTGTGGGGCGAAGCGCTGTAACCACGCTGGAGAGGCCACAGGCAAAATCGCAAAACTGTTGATCAGGCTCGCGTGGTGGCTGGAGTCCGCAAGTTGTCCAAGACGAATAGCAACGTCAAAGCGTTCGGCAATCAGATCATGGTGAAGTGAAGACGAAACCTGCTGGATGCGCAACTGAGGATGGCGTTGCGCAAAGCTTGCCAGCGCCGGAACAACAAATTTCGCGCCGTACTCCGGCGTGGTTGTTAAACGCAGCACTCCGCTCAGTCCTTGATGATCGCGTTTTACCTCATCGACCACGCTTTCTGCATCCTGTAACAGCTGCAGGCAACGCTGATAAAACCGTTCTCCCGCTGCGGTCAGCGAGACTCTTCGCGTGGTGCGATGCAATAACGCCACGCCCAGTTCTGCCTCCAACTGTTTGACGTTGAAGCTCACCACCGCCTTCGTCAGGCCCATTCCTTCGGCTGCAGCGGTAAAACTGCCTTTCGCCGCCACGTTAACAAAGATCTCCAGACGCTGGAAATTTAGCATCTTCCCCTCTCTCACTGTCAAAATTATTTTGACAGTGTAACTGCTCTCAACGGCTTTATCTGCCAGCTTCAGTTATTTACACTCGCTGCCTGATTAGGGAGATTGCCATGAATTATCGAACGCGCGTTGCGGTTGTGTATCTGCTCGGATTCTTTATTGATCTGATTAACATGTTTATCAGCAACGTGGCTTATCCGGCGATCTCACGCAGCTTTCACGCTAGCGTGGAGCAGATGGCGTGGGTCAGCAACGGCTATATTCTGGGATTGACTCTGATTATTCCCGCAAGCCGATGGATGGCGACACGCCTTGGGTCGAAGCTACTGTTTTTGCTTTCTGTGGCCACTTTTATCATCGCGACCTGGGGAGCTGGCTCGGCGGAAAATTTAGGAAAGCTGATTGGCTGGCGTGTGCTGCAAGGACTGGGCGGAGGATTGCTAATCCCCATCGGCCAGACGCTGGTCTATTCATTATATCCGGCAAATCAGCGCGCCCGGCTTTCAGCGATAATTATGCTGGTTGGTCTGCTGGCTCCTGCTATCTCACCGGCCCTTGGCGGAGTCATTGCCGACCATCTTGGCTGGCGTTGGGTATTTTTTGCCTCAATACCTTTGGCAACACTCACGCTGATCCTTGCCGCTCTTTGGCTCGAAAGAGATACCAATGAGAAGGTGGCTGCCAGACTGGATATTATCGGGCTGCTGACCTCATGCACGGCGCTGGCGCTGATTTTACTTGGCTTGACGGAGTTGGGCAGTCCTGAAGACAAACTGCAAGGCAGTGAATTATTGCTGAGCGGATTACTGCTGCTGGCAGTTTTTGTCCACCAGTCGTTGCGTAAAACGAATCCGTTGCTAAATTTGCGCTTGCTGCAGCAACCGCTTCTGCGGACTTCAATGCTGATTTACCAGTTGATCCCCGGCGTGTTTACCGGAGTCAGCCTGCTAACCATGCTGTATCTGCAAAACATCCTGTCGATGTCAGCGACTGCGGTCGGCGAATTGATGCTGCCTTGGGCGCTGGCGGCATTTTTCGCTATCAGCCTGACTGGCAAGCAGTTTAATCGCCTTGGCCCACGCCCGCTGTTTATTGTCGGCTGCCTTGTCACCGGCTGCGGCATAGCCATGTTGGCGCTTGTCGTCGACGCAGAGCAGCGCTGGGTGCAGATCCTCAGTTTTGCCATGATGGGGTTTGGCAGCAGCTTATGCAGCAGCACCGCGCAAAGCGCCGCCTATATTGATATTGCCGATACACAGTTGAGCGATGCCAGCGCGCTGTGGAATATCAACAGACAGCTGAGCTTCTGTTTTGGGATCACAGCGATGAGTCTGCTGTTTAATTTTCTTGCTCAAATGAGTCATGAGCCGTCAGCGATGGTTTATCGGAGCAGCTTTGCTATTGCCGCTCTGATTGCGTTGCTGCCGATCGCGCTATGTTTACGGCTGGACAATCGTGCGCTGATAGCAAAGTTATCCCCATAGCCAGCCAGCAGACAAATTATTTATCACGTTAAAAATACTGGAGAATTTATGCAGTACAGCAATCCCTGGTTCAATGAAGTCATCGACGCCCACGTTTTAATCCAACAGTGGCTGGGCAGCCATAGTAAGCAAGAGGTTTGTGACCCATTAATCGCCCGTTTCAGTGAAAACTACAGCATGGTGGGTATCGCCGGGAATGTTTTGGATTATGCCGGGCTTTGCGGATTCTTCCGTGCAAACGGCGGGACTAAAGCGGGACTGGAAATCAAAGTGTTTGATCTGCGGCTGGTTAGCGAATGGCAGCACGGCGCGGTAGTGCAATATCAGGAGAAACAATCATTTGCGGGCAAAGTGACGCTGCGCCATTCCACCGCCGTGTTTGAGCGCAGCGCACTCGGGCAAATCTTCTGGCGGCATTTACACGAGACCAGCACGGCGTTTTAATCTGTTGGGCTGGTGCTTGTCACGTGAGATGGCAGCCTGCTTTCGTCAGCCAAAACTCACTGATAGCATGAAGCTGCCCGTCCTTGAGGATCACTGATTTGAGACTAAGGCGTTGGCGGTAGTTTCATCGGTGATTAAGCCGTGCAGCAATCCGCTGGCCAACACTGCGCGGATTGCCTCGACTTTGTTTTCCCCGCCCGCGATGGCGACAATTTTGTCGTTGCGGTTGGCATCCAAAGTGACTGCCAACGTTCTTGCGGTGAGCTGAGTGTTGATAGCGTATCCGTTGCAGTCAAAGAAATGGCCGATTAGCTCGCCGACACCGCCGGAAGCTGAAATATCACGCATCTCATCTTCTTCAACCATTCCAGCCTCAACCAGCTGAGCCGCCGCTTCTACCGTGCCGATGCCTACCAGTTTTACCTCCGCGCCTTCTGCCATCGAAAACACTTCCTTTACTCCGCGCTGTGCGAGTAAAACCTCTTTATCTTCAACAGTATTGGCGAAAAAAGGCACCGGCATTATGTAAGCGTGAGCGCCAGTTTTTTCGGCAATACGGTGCATAACATCGTGCGGATTGAGGGCATAGTTGCGCGTCAGGCAACCGAGCAAAGAGACGAAACGGATGTTTTGTGCATCGATACGTGGCAGTTGATGAACCACAGAAGACAGGGTGCGACCATGGCCGACGCCAAGAGTGGTGAGCGTGTCAGAGGAAAGCAGGCCACGGAGATAGTCTGCGCCCGCCATGCCCAAAGCCCGAACCGGTAACCCGGTTTCAGCGAGATCGGGCGCGACCCGGCAAAAGTTGAGACCAAAACGTTCTCTCAGGCGATTCTCGAGCTCTACGCATTCGACAATATCGCCGTCAATAGTCACTTTTACCGCGCCGTCAGCCACGACCCGAGCAATCATTCGGTGAGTTTTTAACGAAGGTAAACCAAGGCGTTTTGCAACATCTGCCTGAGTCAATCCTCCCACGTAGTGCAGCCATGCGGCCCGAAGTGCAAGGGATTCGTCTGCGTCCGCCTGCGAGGAAGAATGTTTCATGGATTACCTCGACAACTACCCTGTCATTTAATTGCGTGAACTGCCGTTACTGCTCTGGCTGCTTCTGCGCCTTTCTTGATGAAGTGCTGAGTGTAGAAGTCAGTGAACTCTTTTTCAGGCTGGAAGTTGTGCGGCGTCAGGGAAACCGAGAATACCGGCACGTCGGTTTCAAGCTGAACCTGCATCAGGCCGCTGACAACCGCCTGCGCGACAAACTCGTGACGATAAATACCCCCATCGACGACTAATGCGGCACATACGATGGCGTCAACATTGCCACGCTTTGCCAGGCGCTTGGCCAGCAAAGGCATCTCAAATGCACCGGGAACATCATAGACTTCAAGCTCATACGCCTGTTGATTGCTCTCAAGATACTGCTTAAAGCCTACCAGCGTCTGGTTAACAATATCGGCATGCCAGTTAGCTTTAATATAGGCAATCTTAATTGGGGCGGTCATAAAAACTCCAGTAAAGGTTCGATGATATCATCATTATAATCAAGGGTATCGCCCTTATCATCCACGATACTACGCCGTTAAAGCAATAGATGCTGGCTGCTGGTATCAATGTGCGGCGCCCAGAATGCCACACTTTCGGCAATTTCCGCGACCACTTGTCGATCATTTGGCTCACGCTCTTTGAAACTTAGCTCGAGACAGATTTCGTTGTCTCGTGCGCCACCGCGGGCAAACGCTTTAAGTAACGGCTCGGGTTGAATTCGGCCATGCGCATTATACTGCGCAGTGAAGGGGCGATGACCACCTTTATCTAACATACTTTGCTTGATATGAATGATTGGCGAGTAGCGAGGTACCGCTTCAGCCCAGATATAGGGATCGTAATCCCCTGGATTTTCAGAAGTTACGTCGCCGTGATCGATATCTGCCATCATCCACATCGGGATCGGCAATCCGGCTTCAGTCAGCCATTTTTGCAACATAAGGCTGCTCTGAATCGTCTCACCAAATTCTCGGCCTACGCTCATCGGCTCCCAGAACAGGAAGTCCAGCCCTGCGGCTTTGGCATGCTCTGCCACTTCCCACCAGCATTCCAGCGCCCTATTTTGCAGTGCCTCACGCCGCTCGGTATAGTCAAAATCTTGATAAGTAAAGATAGCAAATTGCGAACCCACCGACTTACCGCCCAGATCGGCGATGATATCCGCAAAGGTTTTAAACCAATCGATGTAATAGCGGCGCACGTCGGCATCGGGATGGCCAAAATGATTCAGTCGCCCGTAAGGCCCGGTCATGCCTGATGTCACTCTGACTCCGGTCTCGTCCATCGCATTTTTCATTCGACGGGTCAGGTTACGCACGGTCGAAGCTGGCCACGATGGATTGATAAACTCGTGGGTGAGCTGCAAGTCGCGAATGCGGATATCGCGCGCCACGGTGTGAATCAAATCCTCTGGTTCGGCAAAGCGATTGACCAGCGGATTGGTGTTTAACGACAGAGTCAGTGCCATATTGCCTCCTCCTAGCCTACATTGGCCTGCAAAATAATCGGCGGATGTGAAAGCAGGTTTTGCTCGAACCACTGCTCGAAAGCCCTGGCCTGTTCACGAGTCAGGTGCAGGCCGTGCTTGGTGCGGCGCAGGAGAATATCCTCGGCACGCTGCGCCCATTCGCTGTTGACCAGATAACGCGCCTCGGCTTCATACAAATTGCCGCCAAAATGTTGCCCTAACTCGGCAAGCGAAACCGCGCCGCCAATCAAATTGCTGGTGCGCGAACCGTACAGTCGGCTGTAATGTTTGCGTAACGGCTGTGGCAGCCACGGGTAATCATTTTTAAGCTTCTGAGTAAACGTCTCGAAATCGGCGTTTTCAATTTCACCGCCCGGCAGCACGCTATCACGGGTCCAATCCGGCCCCATGTTCGGCAGAAAGCTCGCCACTTTTTGCATCGCGTGCTCGGCCAGCTTGCGGAACGTGGTGATTTTACCGCCAAATACGTGCAGCAGCGGTGCGCCGCCCTGGGTATCGAGATCAAACACATAGTCACGGGTTACGGCGGATGGATTGCCCTTGCCGTCGTCAAACAAGGGTCGCACACCAGAGTAATGGCGGATCACATCGTCGCGGCGCAGCTTGACTTTGAAGTAACGGTTTACCGCGTCCATCAGATACTGGATTTCGCTCTCATCGGCCTCGACGTCTTCGGCTTGTCCTTTATAAGGAATATCGGTGGTGCCGATTAGCGCCTTGTCGCCCTCGTAAGGGTTAATAAAAATCACTCGCCTGTCGTGGTTTTGCACCAGATAGGCCTGCTGCCCATCCCAGAATTTCGGCACGATAATGTGCGAACCTTTAACCAGCCGCACGTTGCGCGCACTGGTGGTATGGGTCACCTGTTTGACGATATCCAGCACCCACGGTCCCGCAGCGTTGATCAATACTTTGGCAAACACCGTGCGCATCTCACCGCTTTTCTCATCACGCAGCGCAACCTCCCACTTGTCCTGACTGCGTTTGGCAAACACGCAGGTGGTGCGCGTCAAAATAGTAGCGCCTTTTTCTTTCGCGCCCAATGCGTTGAGCGCCACCAGCCGTGCATCGTCGACCCAGCAGTCGGAATACTCAAAACCGCGGTGATAGCTGTCGAGCAGCGGTGTGCCTTCCGGGCTGCGATCCAGATTCAACGTGCGGGTGCCGGGCAATTTTTTGCGCCCTCCCAAGTGGTCATAAAGGAACAGTCCGAGCCTGACTAGCCAAGCCGGGCGGTCCTGCGGGCTGTGCGGCAACACAAAGCGCATCGGCCAGATAATGTGGCAGGCAGAATTAAGCAGCACCTCGCGCTCGATCAACGCCTCACGGACCAGCCGAAACTCGTAATATTCCAGATAACGCAGACCGCCGTGTACCAGCTTGCCGGAGCGTGAGGAAGTGCCCTGAGCCAGATCGTCTTTTTCACACATCAATACCGACAGCCCTCGCCCCGCTGCATCGCGGGCGATCCCGGCGCCGTTGATTCCGCCGCCAATCACCACTACGTCGTAGTGTTCAATATCATTCATCGGTTACTCCTTGCAGGCGCGACGCTGTGCCGCCTGATTAATAGACTGCAATTCGGACCACACTGGCGGCAGAACCTGCCGAGTTTGCCGATAGGTTTCAAACAGCCGATCATAGTGGCTGGCAAGCTCTGGCGGCGGCACTTCTACCGCGCTGAGCAGCGGCGTAACCCAAGTGGCAATACAGCTGTCCATATCGGAATACGCGCCAATAGCCACTGCGGCCATCATTGCCGCGCCCGCTGCGCCAGCCTCATCGCGCCCACTGACTCTCACCGGCGTGCCAATGCAGGCTGAAAGGATCCGTCGCACCTGCGCCGAACGTACTGCGCCGCCGGACAGCCGAAGCTCGTGCGGGGCGACGTCGGACATGGCCCGATAGCAGTCGCGCGCCGCCATGCCAATCCCCTCAATGACTGCTCGAAGCAAATCGCCATAACCGTGGCTGTAGCGCAAACCGATAAAGCTGGCGCGGGCATCGGCGTTAACAAACGGACCGCGCTCCCCGGCCAGCGAAATATAAGGATGATAAAGCAGGCCATCGGCGTGAGTTTTGCTCAACCACTGATCGAGATGCTTCACGAGCGTCGGGTGATCTGCCGTGCCGCCAAACTCTTCAATCAGCGTCAGCGTCATATTTAATAACCAGTCAAGATTGAGTGCGGCAGCCATATTGGTTTGCATCTGCGTAACCTGATTGGCAATCGGCAGCGTGATGACATAACCGGTCTGCTCGGCGTTAAGGATAACCTCGGAGGAATGTACCGAGCGCATGTGTACGCCGGTCGAGCCCAGAATCGAACACGCCGTATTGTTATTCCCGGCTCCGGCTGCGCCGGTATGCACTCCTGCGCCCAGCCCTGTCATCACCATATCGACATAGCCAAGACACACCGGCGTTCCCGCGCGCAGTCCGATTGCCTCGGCGGCCTCAGGCGTTAACGGGTGTGTTATTTGTGAACCATCAACAATTTCTGGCAGCAGATAACGGCGATCGCTCAGCCCCAGAGCGTCGATCACTACCGGCTCATAATCACGATGGCGAAAATTACCGAAGGTAAAGCAGGCCTCGGAAGGATCCGTCGCACGCACGCCAGTGAGATTAAGGTACAGCCAGTCTTTGCAGTGCATTACCGACTCGGCGCTGTCCAGCTGCTCGCGATGGTGAACATTCATATACGCCAGTTGCGCGCCCTGCTGGCAGGTATTAAGCCCAGTGCCGGTGGCGCTGAATCGCTGACGCGAAAGCTCGGAACGTTCGAGCCGAGTCACCGTTTCGGCAGCGCGGGCATCGAGCCAGATCCACGCGTCCCCCACAGGACGGTTGTCTTTGCCCACCAGCCAGGTGCCATCGCCCTGCGCGGTAACGGCCAAAGCCACCACTCGCGAAGCCAGATTCTCGATGTCATCCCCCAGTTTGCGAATTGCGCCAACGCAATCGTGCCAGGTTTGATCCATTGACTGTAACGCCGAACCGTCTTCGCCACGTTGATAGGTATTTCTGACCGATGCACAGCCTAACTGTTGACCCTCAAGGTCAAACGCGACGGCCTTTACCACCGAGGTGCCGGAGTCTATGCCGAGAATAATGTCGCGGTTATCCATGTATTACTCCCGAGGTTTGAAGGGGAAAACAAACATATCACTAAGCTAACATAGAGAATGAATTAAATTTCATATCAAATAAAATTTTTCATTAAAGTTAGCGTTGTCGATCACATTTTTGTTGCATAAATGATCACATTTGGTGGGAAAGTCTTTATTGTCTAATAACCAGCAGGCGCTGAATAGCCTGATGAACAGGAAAGAGATCCAGATCTCCTACCAGAAAAAAAGTCTCGGAAACGATTGACAGAAAGTAGGTGCGGCAACATTTTTAATGTTAACTATTGTCAAGCTTATAACATTACACCGCCAATGAGACGCGATTAGATATGATATTAATCACACTAACTGTGTGATTTAGCTTAAACCAGGCAGTCACTATGAGGTCAATGCTATGTCTACCCTTTCCACCTTTTCACATCAGGTCAGCCCAAGAACCCTAAAAAGGTGGGGTGTGACGCTGGCCGTCACACTGGCGTTGCTGGTTACCATTGGCCTGAATACGAAAGTGGTAAAAATCGGTTCCGCAGAAGATGCAGCCGAACAGGCTTTTGCACCGGATAAATACGGCGAAAAAGCGTTTCCTGAAATTCAGAAAAGCGTCATGGGCCGCGCGGTGGATGCTGCCACGCTGGCCACGGCGCTAAACGCTGATGCCAATGCAGCGAAAACCAAATACGGCGTCGGCGACGCTTTGCCGGTTTTTTCAGTTTCATTCACCGGCGTGGTCGGCGCAGGTTCCTCGGGAATTTATCAGGTGAAGGTCGCAGGACTGCCGGATGATCTCAAAATCCGTCTGCAAACCGGCCCGGCGATTAACGGCACAGACCTGCGCGACGCCACCGGCACCATCCAGTTTGGCGATTTCAAAAACCAGATTGAGTATCAAAATGCCGGTTCGGGTATTAACCGCGAGATGAAAAAAGTGGTGTTAAGCAAAATCGATACCGCCAATCTCAGCGGAAAAACCGTCAAAGTCACTGGCGTTTTCCGCCTGCTTAATCCGAAAAACTGGCTGGTAACGCCGGTGGAGATGGTTGTCCAATGAATACTGAAAAGTTATTAGCCAGCCTCACCGGGGGCGAGATAGTGCTGTCGGCACGCAATATCAGCAAAGTTTATGGTTCAACCCACGCTCTGAAAGATGTGGATTTTGATATTCGACGCGGCCAGGTGACTACGCTGTTTGGCGAGAACGGTGCTGGAAAATCGACACTGATGAAGATTTTGTCTGGCGTTGTTACGCCAAGCTCCGGACAAATCTTGCTCAACGGCGAGCCGGTTATCTTCAATTCGACCAATCAGGCGCGTGAATGCGGGATCTCAATCATTCATCAAGAGCTTAACCTTTCGCCGAATATGAACGTGCGCGACAACATTTTCGTTGGCCGTGAGCTGCATCAGGCCACTGGGGTGAATTTCGCCGAAGAAGAGCGAATCGCCCGTGAACTGATGGATGAGTTGGAAGAGGAAATCGACCCCCTGACCCTGGTAGAAGACTTACGCCTCGGCCAGCAGCAGATCGTCGAGATCGCTCGCGCGCTGGCGGTTAAATCGCGGATTTTGATTATGGACGAACCCACCTCGGCGCTCAGTGCGGTAGAGGTTGAAGTCCTGTTCAAGATCATTCGCGATCTCACCAGTCGAGGAGTGGCGATCGTCTACATCTCCCATCATCTGGAAGAAGCGCTGGAAATCACCGATCGCGCAGTGGTGCTGCGTGACGGCGTGATGACCGCCTATGCCAAACGTGAAGATATCGATTTGCAGTGGATTGTCCGCAACATGGTGGGTGAGCATTTTGATCTCGGTTCACCTCCGACCGGCTACGAGTTTGGGCAACCGGCGTTGCAGGTGAAAGATCTGACAGTGAAAGGCCCGACCGGAATCAAGGTGGTCGACAACCTGTCACTGGAAGTACGGGCCGGAGAAATTGTTTGTATTTATGGCCTGATGGGCGCAGGACGCACAGAGTTGATGGAATGTATCGCGGGCCGAACTCACGCGGAAAAAGGCAGTATTACTTTAAATAATAAAGAAATTTCAGGTTTAAGTATCGCCGACAGAATTGAGAACGGTTTGGCACTGGTGCCAGAAGACCGTCAGCGCGATGGGCTAATTCAGACCATGAGTGTCGGTGAAAATTTGTCTCTTGCCAGCATCGGGGAATTTGTAAAAAGAATGGTGTTGTCGCCCAAACGTGAAAAACAGCTGGTCAATGATTCCATTCGTAATGTGACGGTAAAAACCTCCGGCGGCGAGGCCACTATTGGCTCGCTGTCCGGCGGGAATCAGCAAAAAGTCGTGATCGGCAAGATGCTGGCGACGCATCCGAAAGTTGTCTTGCTTGACGAGCCCAGCCGCGGGATTGATATCGGTGCCAAGGCCGAAGTTTTCAGGCTACTGGCCGAGAATGCCAAAAAAGGGCTAGCGGTGATTTATTCCACCTCTGAAGTGGGCGAATGTTTGAGCGTGGCGCATCGCATCATCGTGATGAGCAAGGGGCATATTTCGGCCATCTTCGATGCCAGTGCTACCAAAGAACAGATTATGGCCGCCTCGGGCGAATCGCTGGTTGCCTGACCAACAGAATATGGCTTCACAAATAAGGGGAAGCGAAAATTATGAACAACAGAACCCATGCCCTTAACACCGCGCCGGCTCCGGCGGAGAAGGCCAGGAAAAAATCGGCCCATCGCGGTTTCAGCATCGCCAAGCTGCTGCTGGAAGGACGCGCATTCTTTGCTTTAGTACTGATAATCATCGTGTTTTCGTTTATGTCACCGAATTACTTCGATTCAGCCAACTTCCTGACGATGGCTTCGCACGTTGCCATCTTCGGGCTGCCCGCCATCGGTATGCTGCTGGTTATCCTCAATGGCGGCATTGACTTGTCGGTGGGGTCCACGCTGGGTTTAGCCGGAGTATTTGCCGGTTTTCTGATGCAAGGCGTCAACCTTCAAGCCTTCGGGGTTATCCTCTATTTCCCTGTCTGGGCGGTAGTCATCCTGACCATTGCATTGGGCGCGGTGGTTGGGCTGGTTAACGGCGTGCTGGTCGCAGTGTTTCGCGTTCCGGCTTTCGTGGCAACCTTAGGCTCTTTATATGTTGCACGCGGTATTGCCCTGTTGATGACTAACGGCCTGACTTACAACAAACTTTCAGGCGAACAGGCGCTAGGCAATACCGGTTTTGACTGGCTCGGCTTCAACCGCATCTTCAACATTCCTATCGGCGTTTTGACCCTGTGTGTTATCGCGCTGGCCTGCGGTTTTCTGCTTAGCCGCACCGCGTTTGGCCGCTGGCTGTACGCATCAGGCGGTAACGAACGCGCCGCTGATCTCTCCGGTGTGCCGGTTAAACGCGTCAAAATTATCGTCTACGTGCTCTCCGGCGTGTGTGCTGCAATTGCCGGGCTGGTGCTTTCTTCCCAGCTGACCTCCGCAGGCCCGACCGCAGGGACTACCTATGAACTCACCGCGATTGCCGCCGTAGTGATAGGAGGTGCAGCGCTGACCGGCGGTCGCGGCAACGTGCGCGGCACACTGCTCGGCGCGTTTGTTATCGGCTTCCTTTCCGACGGCCTGGTGATTATCGGCGTATCAGCCTACTGGCAAACCGTGTTCACCGGTGCGGTTATCGTACTGGCCGTATTGCTCAACACCCTGCAATACGGAAGACGTAGCAAGTAATAAGTCATTAATAAAAAGACAAAAATCTACCCTACAACACTGGAGTATCTCACATGTTCCATAACAGTAAGCGTTACCTTGCGATTGCCGCCGTCGCTGCCATGACCGTGTTCGCTACCCCTTCCTGGGCGGCGAAAGGACTGATGACCATTATTGTCAACGACCCATCCAACCCTTACTGGTACACCGAGGGGCAGGTTGCCAAAGCGCAGGCTGAAAAATTGGGCTATTCCGCGACGGTCAGCGCACACAAAGGCGATACCAATACCGAAAGCCAGCTGATTGATACTGCGATCACCAACAAATCGAAAGCGATCATTCTTGATCCAGCCAACGCCGACGGCTCGGTAGGATCGGTTAAAAAAGCTATCGCCGCCGGCATACCGGTGTTTGTGATTAATGCCGAACTAAACCAGAGCGGTCTGGCCAAGGCGCAGCTGGTTTCCAACAATGCGCAAGGTGCCGCATTGGGTGCTCAGGAATGGGTTAAAGCGGTCGGCGACAGCGGTAATTATGTCGAGCTGCTGGGTTCTCAGTCTGACAACAACGCCGCGACCCGCGCCAACGGTTATGACACCGTGCTGTCGCAGTATCCTGATTTGAAACAGGTTGCCAAAGAAGTGGCCAACTGGGACCGTACTCAAGGCTACAACAAAATGCAGTCAATGTTGCAGGCTCATCCTGATATTAAAGGGGTAATCAGCGGTAATGACGAAATGGCGCTGGGTGCAATCGCCGCTTTGAAAGAAGCCGGCAAGCTGAATCAGGTTAAAGTTGGCGCTTTCGATGGTTCGCCTGATGCCGTTGACGCGGTTAAAGCCGGAACTCTGGCATATACCGTAATGCAGCCAGTGGCCGTATTTGCCGCCAAAGCCATTGATGAGGCTGATACCTTCCTGAAAACCGGCAAAACCGGGGCGAAACAAGAGAAACAGCTTTTCGACTGCGTGTTGATTAATAAAGACAACGCGGCGAAATATACTTCGGCATTTAAACTGTCCGAATAATCACGGCTCAGGCGCTTAACATTCCAATCTGTCAGGTTTTTTTACTCCGCTGATTTGCCAAACCGGTAAATCAGCGCTGTAATAGGCTCGGTTTTTACAGGACACCCACGGCGGGTACATGGTCAGGGGTGACGTTAATACGTCTTTTGGATATCACTATGGCTCAGGCTCCTCAAAATAATGCTGTCGATGTTTTCATGGCGGAAGTACTGCCCAGCGACAGCCGCCAGGCCAGACAGCTCGCGCGCCGCCAACTGATCGTCGAAGCGGTGATGGCCGAAGGGGCGATTCGTATAGAAGATATCACCGATCGTTTTAGTATCAGCCTGATGACTGCCCACCGCGATATCGACGAACTGGTCGAGCGTGGACTGCTAAGAAAATCACGCGGCGTGGTATCGGCAACGGCCACTAGCCTGATCGAGTCCAGCGACGTTTACCGTTCTACCCGCCAGTTAGAAGAAAAATGCGCCTTGGCCGAGGTAGCGGCCGGTTATATCGAACCGGGTCAGGCGATTTTCGTTGACGACTCCACCACCGTATTGCAGATGGCGCGCTATCTGCCATCCAAAGCGCCATTGACGGTGATCACCAATTCTCTGACCGTGATGAGCGAACTGAAAGAGATGCGCGACATCACGCTGATGGGCCTCGGCGGACAGTTTTATAACTGGTGCAATGCGTTTATGGGCCAGATGACGCGCAAAGAGATCGGCAATCTGCAGGCGGATATGTTTTTTGTCAGCATGTCGGCGATTATCGACGATCGCGTTTATCACCAATCTGCGGAAATGGTCGAGACAAAGCGCGCGATGTTTGACTCTTCCGAGAAAAGAATCCTGCTGATCGACCACACCAAATTCGAACGCCGCGCGCTGCACAGTTTTGCCAACCTCGCAGAATTCGACGTAGTGATCGTCAATCAGGGCACGCCTTTGCCAATCATTCAGCGTATGAAAGATAAAGGCATTAATGTAGTGATTGCGCCGATGAAACCGGGGACGGGAATTGAAGCTATAGACCGCGAATAACTCTGTGCTTCAAGCTGCTGTTCACGTTGAGCAGAGTTGTGAATATCACGATGTGGTAAAAGGGGCGGCCTTGGCTTCAAAACCTTTATCGGTTTAACCGTTATCCTGGAATCCTGGATACAAGCTCATCCCGCCATCAACGAAAATCGTCGTGCCGTGGACATAATCTGAAAGGTCGCTGGCTAACCAAACCACGGCATTGGCGACATCTTCCGGGTCGCCGATACGACCATAGGGCACCAGCTTGAGTATTTTTTCAGTCCCGTCGCCTGCACGGCTGCTAGCATTTATAGGCGTTGCTATTGCACCCGGAGCTACCGAGTTGACGCGGATCTTTTCGCCACCAATCTCCTGAGCGATACTGCGCATCAACATATCCACCCCGCCCTTTGAAGCAGCGTAGTTAACGTGCCCACCCCAGGGAATAATCTGATGTACCGAGCTCATGTGGATGATTTTCCCAATCGCACGACTTACATCCCTTTTTGAACCCTGCTTGCGAAACTGGCGCAGTGCGGCGCGGGCACAAAGGAATTGGCCGGTGAGATTGACCTCTAATACCTTGTTCCATTGTTCAAGAGTCATCTCGCCAACCGGGGAATCCTTCTGCAATCCAGAGTTGGCCACTAAAATATCCAACGCCCCGAATTTTGCGAGCGTTTGTTCAAACAGCCGCTCGACATCATCCTCTTTCGAGACGTCTGCGCCTAATGCGATAGCCTGCCCGCCCTGCGAAATAATTTTTGCTGCCAGCGCCTCGGCAGGTTCTGCATGACTGTTATAGTTGATCACTACGCTGGCACCCTGTGCCGCTAATCCCTCGGCACAGGCAAAGCCAAGACCTGAACTGGCACCGGTAACGAGTGCAACCTGATTGCTCAAAGACAAATTCATGTTTAATCCTTTTTATAATTCCAGTCATTAAAGAGTAGTGCAGTTTTAAAACTTGCTCTCAAGGAATAACTGGAGGGATCTCTTTCTTACATTCCATAACAATTTTCTGATTAGCGATTAATATCGAACATTCGAATGAAGAAATATAATATTAGGATTACCAAATTATTTTACTTTTTGAATGAGGTTAAAATGCCTGAAGAATTTATAAATAATATAGACCGGTAAATCTGATTTAACTTACTGAAGATGCGAAAAAAACAATAACTCGATTGTGAAAAGCAGCCCGGTAAAGCGCCGATTACCCGCGTTATTAGAGATTTGCAAACGGCATTTAGGCATGGCAACCAGCAAGATTATTACTCACGCTGGCTGCCGTGGAAAATAGATGGCTAAATATGCGACAGCTTGATCAATACTATATAGCTTCGGCAATTGTGCTTTCATCTGGTTGAGGCAAAGGCATATTCATTTGTTCGGCCATGCTATCCATCAACTCGAAGCGACGGCGATATTCGGCTCTTTTTTTGCTCGGAATATTTTCCAATAACTTACGTTCAGCCATTACGGGCAGTTTCCAAAGCTGTTTATTTTCCTTGATACCACCCAACGATTCCCAGAACTCATCATAACTGGCGTGAAAATGACGCCCCTTGTTCAAACGATAACGCAGCGCCCGAAAAACATGCCCATCATTACTGACACCGCGAATCATCCTGATAGAAGTTCGCGCTGCCAATAGCCAGATAAACTCCATCAACAGTCTTTTTGGAAACAATCCGTGGCAGTTACGCGTAGCGTCCTTAATAACTTCATGAGACACCTGTTGCCTAGGTCCCTGAAGGCCGCCGATTACCAGGCACCAATCCGCTTTTACCTGTAAAACACAAAACGTCAAACTAGCCAATAACCTGTCATTATTATCACGCAGCCAAAGTGTTGTTTCACCCTCTCGATCGGCTTTGTGCGCACTAGAGGCCAAAAGAGTGAAGTTTGTTTCGCCTTTTCCTGCTAATTGCAGCAATGCAACTTCATGCGGGGAAATAAATGCCCTAGCCAATCGCAAGTCTGGCAGCGAGTCAATATAGCGGTAGTAATCGACTATTGCTGCAGCACGCTGACGAGCACTCAACCCTAACATCAAATAGTGACGATGGGGTTTACCAGGCAACGTAGTTTGCGCATTCAATAAATATTCAAAGTCTGCGCGTCGAGCAAGACTTTCCAACATTTTTTGAGTCGGACCAAAATAAATTGCGGTGCGAATCATAAATTTTAAACGATAATTCCTTTGCTTCCAGATTGAACCAGGCGTAAGTTTCCCAGTAATCAAGTCGGTAATAATATTAGGACGTGACGGTGCTAACTCTTTATTTTTCATAATACAAATACTATTCCCATTTCCGAGTGCTCTCCGAAAAACAGAAAGCTTAAAATTAATTACGTTATCAATTTTTTATTTATTAAATGAATTTCTCTATAGCTTTTCCTAAAGAAATTTATTTATTTCATGACACCGTATTCGATAAGCGATGATCTCTTTCGAAGCCGTTGATGTCGTCATTTTAACATTCGGCGACAGGAATCGAAGTGAAGAAGTCACTTGGTTTATTCAGTGTTTATCTTTCAGGTAAAGATGAGAATCTGTGAGATATAAATCGGCAATCTACGAGCCATTCTGTTGTATCAGCAAGTCGTAAATTATCGGTGGTTGTGTTTATCAACAGTTTCACGCAATGGTTGAGGCTAAACGCGCAAAGTTTGAATTTGAGAGCAATCACCCAGTAGATCGATATGCAGAGGAAAGTTGCATGAATACACCCAGAGAATGCTAAAGCGGCGGGAATTACAGATTTTCGTTTTCATGGCCTTCGCCACACTGGGGCAAGCTGGTTAGTACAAGCTGGTGTTCCGCTTTCAGCTTTGCAGGAGATGGGAGGTTGGGAATCTATCGAGATGGTTCGTCGGTATACTCACCTGTCACCACATCACCTGACGGAGCATGCGTGCAAAATTGATGACGTTATGGCAATTCAAGTCACTAATCTGGCACTCTTAGATTTTGAGGGGGAAGTAAAGAAGGCGTAACTTATTGAATCTTGATCCCTACAGGGTTAGATTTAAACTACCATGTCATTGTATTTAAACAATAAAAAAACTAACCAACTTACAGCATACCCCCAAATGTTTTTGTGTGACTCTTTGTTGAGGTGTTTTGAGTAAAAAATGAGCGCGTGTTTTTAAGAGCTTGTGAGTAAGTTGTTTTGGTATTTTTTGCAAAACCTCACTTTTCAAGTTTAACGTATAGTTAACTGCTTAAAATTACTCCGTGGTGGGATGATGGATACAACAGAACAGCTAAACGATACGTACTTCTTTGATAGACTTAGCAATCTTAGCGCTGAAGAGTTGCTCTTCTGGGTGATGATTGACGAAACGCTAAAGCAGTTGGGGGTCAAAGATCTAGTGGGTGCGGCATCAATCATTCTGGGAAACAACATCGTCGGTATCCCCGGGAAACCAAAAACAGCGACTCCAGGTACGTCTCCTGCTTCACTGTTTTTCCGCAAGCATTTGAGCTACAAATTTCGCACCAGAATTCTTCCAACTCTAACGAAGAAATCATTCTCTTTGAGAGGAATCAAAATATTTTGGGTTAACAATCTAGGCGCATTTGTTGGCAGAACAGTTCCTGTTTTGGGTTGGGTTATCTTGGCCGTAGATGTATCAATGATCGGTTATCATACCGTTAACAGGTATAACACCATTGCACGACCGGAGGACAGAATCTAATGGAGAGTTACAACGAAGATGAAGTAAGGGAGTTTATTTTAGGACATCTTCCAAAAGTGACAGGCTTATTCAAAAAAGTCATTATTTCAGATGATGAAATACTACAGGAAACCTTTGAAAGTGAAGACATCGCAGCATTAGTTGAGGATTTATCTGCTGAGCTTAATGTGGATTGCAAGCATTTTGACTTACTTAGGTATTACCCTTGGAAAACGAAATCAACTTTCAATAAAGAGCCGGATAACACTACCAAAAAACCTCTATCACTCAAAATGTTTATTGAATCAGCAAAAGTTCGCCGATGGCTTTATAACTAACGCTTTCTGAATTATAAAGCCCTGACCATTTTTTATTGACCACTATATTCAACCTCTCTCGGTGAATGCGTCTGGATAAGTTTTTGCGTAATAGCCCTGCATCTCGACTTCTTCCAGCGACAGGGCGTTTTTAAGATGCCATGAACATAACAGTACGGGCGCCACCAGGATCACTGCGATACCCGACAGAACTGCGAAGGGAATTACTCCGAGCCAGTGCATATACCAGCCTGCAATAATGACACCGAAGGGATTTGCGAGGCTCGAGAGGAATGCAGCCATTGCACTCATACGTGTCCGGAAGTTCCCAGGAGTAGCCGTGGCACGCAAGGTACTCAGGTTTACATTGATCAAAATAAATGCCAGACCACTAAAAAATGCGAGTCCTATGGAAAGGTAGATAGTCGGTGCCAGCACGGTACCGATGACACTACAGCCCAAGAGTAGAAACCCGGTAACAACATTCCAGAACCGTCCAAGGTAGCTCTGCAGCAGTTTGTTAAGGTAAAGACTGCCTGTGAGCAGGCCAAGAGCAAACGAAAATTAATAAGCCCCCAGGTAAGAAGCGCTCAGATGAAGTTCAGTACTGATCCAGTATGGAACCGTGACAGAAAAAAAGGGAAACATAGTGAAATTTATCAAGGCAGAAATCATAGCAATATGCAGTTCTGGCTTTACACGATACATAGCCGTAAATCCGCCACGCGTTTTACTGAACCAGCTTTCATGCTCACAGATTGCCGATGCGGTCAGAGATCCTTTGCCCAATAGACGAAGAAATGTCAGTGCTGACAAGCTTTGAAGGAGGGCTGCAGTAAACAGTGCAAACCCAATACTGACAAAAGATATCAGTGTTGCTGCGATTACAGGTCCCGTCAGCATGATTACCGAGTTTATGGCTGAGCGACGGGAAATTGCCTGGGATACAGCGCCTTCTCCAACCAGATCCGGAATTAGCCCCATAATCGTGGGTTCTCTGACTGCAATGACCGCACTCATACTGATGAGACCCACTGTTACAGCTGCCATATGAAACTTCCCACCAGCGCCGGCCAGGCAGAACAGCGACATTATCGCCAGAATGAATATCTGGCAGATGAATATGAATTTAATTCTGTTGAATTGATCACCAAGTGAGGCAAGAAACGGCTTGAGATATACCTCTGCAGCCACTGAAAAGGCAATCAGTGATGAAAATGCGACAGCAGAATTAGTTTCCTTCAGACACCACCATGCCAGAGCCAGGCGAAAGATATGCCCGGAAATCTGGCTGAGAGAGGTTCCGGTCTGCAGCAGAAAAAAAACGGGTCCAAGGCTGTGGAAGCGATCAGTCATCATATAAAACATCCATCTCCTGTAATCGTAGTTTTTCAACCTGTGAGCCTCATGACCCCGCCTTTCAGGCTAAAGGCCTCGCTGAAACCCTAGTCCTGGAGAAACAATGCAGCCCAGAGGCTGCGGCTACCGGATTTACAGTAGCAGACGATGGGGTAATCGCGAGGAAGCATATCAATATGATCCGGGAAGCTCCCGTAAGGGGATGTGCAGACCTCCGATAGAAACGAATTCCCGCCATTACCACTACTGCCAAGTAAAGCGTTATCTTTTGCACTGTTCCAACTTCCACCAGCAGGACCAGGCAAGCCCATCATCCCGGCTGGTGGCCGGTTACCGCCATTTCTTCGCTTGCTATCTTCAAGACAAGAGTTAAATCGTCTTTTGCACTCAATCGAACGGCCACGCTGCAAGCCTGTATGTTCATGTCTTACTCCCCTGCCTTCGAAGTTGCATAGAGTTGAGATAAGCCAAGGTCAATCAGCTGCCTAGCAATTACATTAATGTCCGGCGCAATGCCGAGCTGTGACTTATTCTGCTCGTCACACTGAATTTGATTGATTGCGTCTATTTGAGTTCTGGTGAGCAAAACAGGTTTGAGTTCAGACTGAGCCATATCATCTACTTCCCTGTGGTTTTATACAGCAGTGATTGTAATTACAAAAATCGCAACAACAAAGGATTTCATTGCACAAATGGGGATGATTGATTATGTGGTGAGGATCGAATTTATTAACTGTTGAGGCTATGTGGGGATGGTGAGGCAAGGCCTGTGTATTGATGATATGAGTCACAGACAAGCAGCCCAACTTGGTGGCTGGGCTCTTATGACTTTTATTTATTTAATATTTATTTCACAGGCACTTACGAATTGACCTACTGCTTTTCCTGAGCCAGCCATGCTTGCACTAACTGAGTTTTGCCCAATAATGTCATTTGAAATTCCAATAATTATTTTTGACTTTGCTTTAGATGATTCCTTAAGAATTTCAGTGACTAAGTCTATATCACTAATACTTGCCTGAATATATTGATCATTCCTTTGGCTAAAGGCAGATTTAGTTTTGATAATGTCTCCTGAATCTACTTTCACAAACATATCAACCGGTATGTTTGAAACCTTATCTGGGTCGCTTGATTTTTCAATATAGGAAAACACCAAATTATTTTTTGTGCAGTCAAATATCAACGCGCTTGAGTCACTATCTTCACCTATGGTTGCAATCATTGTGGCCTTCTTGCCGCCGGTAAAAATATCATCGTCAGTCTTTGTAACCCATTGAGCAAAAACAAAAGTTGGAAATATCATAGCAGATAGCGCGATAGCTACTTTTAATTTTACCATTCCCTTTACCCCCAATAGTTTAAGTATTCTGATGGTGTAAGCATACCTGTTTTAGTTCCACGCACTTTTTGAGAGTTCCGGTTTTTCAGCTATCAGCCGGTATTCTTCCGGCGTCAGGTTATTCAGGGATTCATGAGGCCGCTCGCTGTTGTATTCCGTCAGCCAGCGCTCTGTGATTTCCCGTGCTTCATTCAGCGTTCTGAACAGATAAAAATCCAGTATTTCGGTCCGGTACGTTCGGTTAAACCTTTCTATAAACGCGTTCTGTGTTGGCTTACCCGGCTTGATAAATTCCAGCATCACGCCATGCTCTTCGGCCCATTGCGCCAGAGCCAGTGATATCAGTTCCGGTCCGTTATCCATTCGCATCTTCAGCGGATATCCACGATTTGCCGCTATCCTGTCCAGCACCCGCACGACACGCTGTGCCGGGATATTCAGGTCAATTTCGATAGCCAGAGCTTCACGGTTAAAATCATCGACGACATTGAAAGTCCGAAAACGTCGGCCACATGTCAGCGCGTCGTGCATAAAATCGATGGACCAGCTTTGATTGAGCGCTTCCGGCGTTGCCAGCGGAGCCGGATTGCGCACCGGCAGGCGTTGTTTACCCTTGCGACGAAAATTCAGTTTTAACAGACAGTAAATCCGGTGTACCCGCTTGTGATTCCAGACGTGCCCCTGCCTGCGAAGCACCTGAAAAAGCTTCTTAAATCCGTAGCGAGGGTAGCGTTCAGCCGCCTCAGTCAGGCTCTGGATCACTGCTTCATCACGTCGTGTATCCGGTTGATAACGAAACACCGTCCTGCTCAGCGATAACGTCCTGCATGCCTGGCGTAAGCTCATCGAAAACTGCGCGGTCAGATAGTTGACGAGCTCACGCTTTACCGCTGGTTTTAAAGCTTTTTTTCGATGACGTCTTTCAGCGCCCGGCATTCCAGACTCAGATCGGCAAACATCTGCTTCAGACGACGATTCTCGTCTTCAAGATCTTTGATCTTTTTGATATCAGCGGCTTCCATCCCGCCATATTTCGCCTTCCAGTTGTAATAGCTGGCTTCTGAAATAGCGGCCTCGCGGCAGACATCTTTGACGGTTCGTCCGGCTTCGACAGACTTAAGAACGGCGATGATCTGGTGTTCGGTGAATCGAATCTTACGCATGGCGATCTCCTCAGGGGACATAATCAGTATGCCGGAAGATCTCTAAAAGTGAATGGTTCGGTTAAGAGGGATGCTTACAATATTAGCACCGGCTAGAAACATGGCAACCAGCTTACATGACTTATCGCCCCTCTGAATGCCCTCTCCAAAAGTACTGATGTTTTATCAGGATGGCTGATGCGGTAGAGCCAAGTTAGGATGATTCTTAACTAACTGATTTGTTATTAGATTGTACGCGGCGTAAATTTAACAGAAGGATTTGTATCTTATGATAAAGTAAATGATAAGACGGCATGGCGATTGGCCCTAAAGCGTGCGGGGATCAATAACTTTAGATTCCATGACTTAAGGCATAAGTGGGCAAGCTGGTTAATACAAGCTGGGGTTCCGCTTTCATTATTGCAGGAGATGGGAGGCAGGGAATCTATCGAGATTGTTCGCAGGTATGCACACCTGTCACCAAATCACCTGACCGAGCACGCACGCAAAATTGATGACGTTATGGCAATTAATGTCACTAATCTGGCACTATTGGATTTTGGTGGGGAAGTAAAGAAGACGTAACTCATTGAATTTTAATGGTACGCCCTACAGGGCTCGAACCTGTGACCTACGGCTTAGAAGGCCGTTGCTCTATCCAACTGAGCTAAGGGCGCATTAGACTGCTAAAAGGCAGTACAGCGGACTCGGATTATACGGGCCATCGAGGTCGAGTCAATGGCTTTCGCGCTTACTGGTTAATGCCTGAGCAGTTTTGCCAATTTTTATCATTAAAACACCGCCATGCCCTCTGAAATTAAATAAATTTCAATACTTAGGCTTTACTCAGCGGTGATAACTTTAACCTCACCGCCGTCAGCGATTATTGCTATGCCCCGTCAAACTCCAGCGGAATGCCGGCCTTAATAGCACGGTCATTTATAAACGGTGGACGGTTCCAATCAAATTACAGTGTGCTATTGAATGCGTTTGAAATCACTCTGGCTGAAGCATCGAATAATGCCTGTTCGCGACTTTCGAGAACAGGTTTAAGCACTTTTACAATGCCATTGCGGCCAATTATCGCCGGCTGACCAATGTAAACCTGCTGAGTCTCGTCCCACACGGCCACAGGGTAAACGCTTTGTGCATTAGACAAAACGGCGTCAACCAGTCGCGCGGTCGCCGTGGCGATACCAAAACTAGTCCAGCCTTTGCCCTGTAAAATCGCCCATCCGCCACCACGAACTGAAGATTCTAGCGCCGTCCAATCTGGTTGTTCTTCTCCGGCAAGTTCGCTGATCGGGCATCCGCCGATATTCACCGTGCTCCAGGCAACAAACTGTGATTCGCCGTGCTCGCCCATCACGTAGCCGTTAACGCTTTTTGGGTCGACGTTAAAGAATTCTCCAATAACACGCTTCATGCGTGCAGTGTCCAATGAAGTGCCGGTGCCGAACACCTGTGCCTTGGGCAGCCCGCTGGTATGCTGCACAATCTGAGTTATTACGTCGCACGGATTGGTGATATTAATAATCACGCCGCCAAAACCACTGGCAATTAGTTTAGGAATTGCTTCACGCACGGCGGAGCAGGTCTCGGCCAGCTCCTCAAGACGATCCTCTTTCAGCATGGTTTTGGGGCCAACGGCGATGACCACTACGTCAGCGTCAGCTAATACGCTGTAATCATTGGCGATCACTGTAGTTCGAGATGCAGTAAGGGATGCCATATCCTGCAGTTCCAGCGCCTGCGCAGCCGCTTTCTTTTCATCCTGATCAACTAATACCAGGACGTCGCACAGACCCTGGGTTACGAGTGAAAATGCCACGTCAGCGCCGACATGCCCCGTTCCGATGATACCCACCTTACTGGTCATGGCTGAGTTTCCTTTTAAATATGAGTTAAAAATAACAAAAAAGTGGTGACGTTTTATTCACTTATAAAACGCATAACTTGCGCGACTGTCACGGTTTTTTAGGGTTTAGTGTTAAAAATAGCGCCCATCTGGTTATTATCCGTTCATCTTATTGCGATTCTGCGCCTGACAGCGAGCGCAGGTTCTGACAAAATAGACGGATTCCCCCGCATTTATTAATTGATGGATTTTTCCCCAGATGGCAGCAAAGATTATTGACGGTAAAACGATTGCGCAGCAGGTCAGAAGCGAAGTCGCTGAAAAAGTTAAGCAACGCATCGCGCATGGCAAACGCGCTCCTGGATTGGCCGTTGTGCTGGTCGGTGAAAACCCGGCTTCACAAATTTATGTTGCCAGCAAACGCAAAGCCTGTGACGAGGTCGGCTTTCTTTCCCGTTCATACGATTTGCCTGCTACCACCACCGAGGGTGAACTGCTGGCACTTATCGATCAACTAAACAATGACGACGCAATCGATGGCATTCTGGTTCAGCTGCCTTTGCCTGCGGGTATCGATAATGTGAAGGTGTTGGAAAATATCCATCCCGATAAAGACGTCGATGGTTTCCACCCTTATAACGTGGGTCGCCTGTGCCAGCGTGCGCCGAAGCTGCGTCCTTGTACTCCTCGCGGCATTGTTACCCTGCTCGAACGTTATGATATCGACACTTTCGGCCTGAATGCCGTGGTCATTGGTGCGTCAAATATCGTGGGCCGCCCAATGAGCATGGAGCTTCTTCTGGCCGGTTGCACGACTACCGTAACTCACCGTTTCACCAAGAATCTGCGTCACCACGTCGAGAACGCTGATTTAGTGGTCGTTGCCGTGGGTAAACCAGGCTTTATTCCGGGTGAATGGATCAAACCGGGCGCTATCGTGATTGATGTCGGTATTAACCGTCTGGAAAGTGGTAAAGTAGTCGGCGATGTAGAATTTGAAGCCGCGTCTGAACGTGCTTCTTTCATTACGCCGGTTCCAGGTGGCGTTGGTCCTATGACTGTTGCTACACTTATTCAAAATACCTTGCAGGCTTGCGAGGAATATCACGACGTGAATACTCACTAAGACAGGATGGCATGGAAACTTTTTTTCTCGAATCTCACCCGCACGTAGAACTCTGCGACCTGCTCAAATTTATGGGCTGGTGTGAGAGCGGTGCAGCAGCTAAAGCGGTGATTGCCGAAGGTCAGGTTAAAGTCAACGGCAAGGTTGAAACCCGCAAACGTTGCAAAATTCTGGCTGACCAACAGGTCGAATTCGCCAGCAGCAAAATGGTGGTTAAAGCCTCCGCGTAATCAGGCCTGCCTGTAACGCAAAAAGAAAGCGACGGTTAAGCGATTAGCCGTCGCTTTTTTATTGGCAAAATATCAACTTAAAAGCTTATAGAGTTCAGAGCCGCAGGCCGCCATCACAAATAATAGTCTGTCCGGACGTATAAGTATTGTCGATCAGAAAACCCACAGCCTGCGCAATATCTTCGGCATTCCCTACCCTTCCTGCAGGAGTACTTTTGGCGTAATCACTGAAAACTGCCGCTTTATCCTCTGCTGAAAGAAAATCCCACCAGGGTGTATCAATAACTCCCGGCGAAACACCGTTGACTCGCAAAGGTTGAAGTTCCGAGGCTAGAACAGGAACCAGCGCGGCAACAGCGGCGTTGGCGGCCGCGATACCTGCCGTACCGGGCATTGCCGCATGAGCAGTTACTGCTGAAATAAAAGTGATACTGCCATCTTTACGGAGATAAGGAAGCGCGGCCTGAGCACAGGCAAAATGCGCGTAAAATTTTTCCTCGACCCCGGCCTTCACATCGCTCAGCGCAACTGAAGCAAACGCCCCCGCGCCCTTGGTGCTACCTAATGCCACAACAAGATGGTCAAAACTCTCTATACGACTAAACGCCTGCTGTAAATCCTGCTCACGCGTGGCGTCAATAATCAGCGTATTCATTTCTCCAGACAGCGTATGTACTGCTTTTTGCAGGCGATCGCTGTTACGCCCGGCTATTGTCACTCTATGGCCTCTGTCGAGAAGTAACTTTGCCGTTGCCAAGCCAATACCTGAAGATCCACCCATGATGACCGTGTGTTGCTGTGACATAAAATTACTCCTTTAAGGGAAAATAACTCTTCAATAGCGCCTATTTTTCAAACGCTGAATAAGAGTGTAATCACATCACACACGGCAAACAGTTCTGGTATTATCCTGGTATCAGTACTGCTACGGTGAGCCATTATGCTGGATCAAAACACGGTCGAAATAGAGTTGAGGCTGAGAGAGTTTGGACAATTCCTGCGGTCACGACGTGAAAAACTGGCCCCGAAAGACGTTGGCCTTCCGGCCGGTTTTCGACGCCGCACGCCAGGGCTACGTCGCGAGGAAGTTGCCTTACTCGCCGGTATTGGCGGCACTTGGTATACGTGGCTGGAACAGGGCCGCGATGTGCGCCCTTCCGTTGAAGTGCTTGATGCAATTGCTGTGGCTCTGAAACTTAACCCAGCGGAAAAACGACACCTATTCACTCTCGCCGCTATACCCGTTCAGGAGCAAAGGTCTGAAGGTGCCGAACAAGTTCCTGATTCTATTACCAGAATGCTCAATGGCATGGAAAATCAGCCGGCCTACGTTTTAGGCCGACGCTGGGACATTCTTGCCTGGAATAGCGCAGCAGCAGAGGTGTTTGGCGATTTTAGTCAGCTCGAAGGTGACCAGCGCAATCTCATTTATATGATGTTCGCCTCCCAGTCTCATCAAAAGCTTTTTGTCGACTGGGATCAGCTGGCACCCGTATCGCTGGCAATGTTTAGGGCCGATTGCGCTTTTTATGCAGGAAATAAGGACTTTGAACGACTGATTGGGCTGCTGAAAGCAGAGAGCGAGGTGTTTACATCCTGGTGGACGCAGCATGACGTTACCCATCAGCCGTCGACTATCAAACGAATTCAACATCCCGAGTTAGGGCTGTTGGTTTTCGAATACATGAGCCTAAGCGTAGATGGATGCCCCGGGATGCGGCTCATTGTCTGCACACCCCGGGAAAAATCTACAGGTTTATAAATCTGTAGATTTAATTCCCGGCAAGTAGCAGGGCAGCCAGGCCGGATAATGTTAAATCCCGCTAGCTTAGCAAACTAAGTCACCGAGGCTTATCGCGTAGCAGCCAGACTGTGGTTTGAAAGAAACGATTTATTTATTTGCGGCGCCAGGTGGTGCCTGAAGCGCCATCTTCCAAAACAATACCCATTTCATTCAAACGATCGCGCGCCTGATCCGCCAACGCCCAGTCTTTGCTGGCACGAGCGTCTTTACGCTGTTTAATCAGCGTTTCAATTTCGGCAACTTCGTCGTTATCGTCAGCCTGCGCACCAGATTGCAGGAACTGCTCTGGATCTTGAGTCAGTAAACCCAACACGCCAGCCAAACGACGCAACTCAGCGGCTAAACCACTGGCGGCTTGCAGGTTTTCACTTTTCAGACGGTTGATATCGCGAGCCATATCGAACAGCACAGAATAGGCTTCTGGCGTATTGAAATCGTCGTCCATTGCCGAACGGAAACGAGCCTCAAACTCTTCACCGCCCGCAGGTTTCGCGTTGGCATCGGTGCCGCGCAGCGCGGTATAAAGGCGTTCCATTGAAGTTCGCGCCAGCTTGAGGTTTTCTTCGCTGTAGTTCAGCTGGCTGCGATAATGGCCTGACATCAGGAAATAACGCACGCTTTCAGCGTCGTAATATTTCAGCACATCACGCACGGTGAAGAAATTATCCAAAGATTTAGACATCTTTTCGCGGTCGATCATCACCATACCCGAGTGCATCCAGGTGTTGACGTACGGGCCGTCATGGGCGCAGGTCGATTGTGCAATTTCATTTTCATGGTGCGGGAACATCAGATCTGAGCCGCCGCCGTGGATATCGAAATGCGAACCCAACTGTTTGCAGTTCATTGCAGAACATTCGATGTGCCAGCCCGGACGCCCATTACCCCAAGGTGAATTCCAGCTTGGCTCGCCTTCTTTCGACATTTTCCACAAGACGAAATCCATCGGATTACGCTTAACGTCAGCCACTTCAACACGAGCACCGGCTTGCAACTGGTCGAGATCCTGACGGGATAGCAAACCATAATTAGGATCGCTTGCAACCGAGAACATCACATCACCATTCACGGCAACGTAGGCGTGATCGCGGTCGATCAGCTGTTGAACGATCTCGACAATCTCAGGAATATGATGCGTAGCGCGCGGCTCGAGATCTGGCGGCAGAATGCCAAGAGAGTCGAAATCGGCGTGCATTTCGGCAATCATCCGATCGGTTAAATCATTAAAACCTTCGACATTTTCTGCTGCACGTTTAATGATTTTGTCGTCAATATCGGTAATATTACGCACATATTTCAGCGAATAGCCAAGAAAACGTAAATAGCGCGCTACAACGTCAAAAGAAACAAATGTACGCCCGTGTCCAATGTGACAGAGGTCGTAAACAGTAATCCCACACACGTACATACCGATTTTTCCAGCATGAATTGGTTTAAATTCCTCTTTTTGGCGACTCAGGGTATTAAAAATCTTCAGCATCGAGCTATTCCAATTGTGTTGTGGGTAAATTACTAAAACGGCAGAAATACACCGATAATAGCGGTCATAATATAACGAAAAAGAATCTATCGAAACGGCATAAGCCGATTCGACGTAATATTGCCCGCATGATTACCGTTATAATATAACATTTTGACGATATTTAGGACTATCAGTTGCTCTGAAAGTGATGCTTCCAATGCAGAAGCTGACGGCTACTTTTGAGTTATGGTATAAGAAAAGGCTATAGTACTGCCTCTTAATGAGTAAACACTAACAATAGCAGGATGATTATTATGGTCACTTTTCACACCAATCACGGCGACATCGTTATCAACACTTTTGCTGACAAAGCGCCAGTAACCGTTGAAAACTTCCTGAACTACTGCCGTAAAGGGTTCTACGACAACACTATTTTCCACCGTGTGATTAACGGTTTCATGGTGCAGGGCGGCGGTTTTGAGCCTGGCATGAACCAGAAAAACACTGATGCTCCTATCAAAAACGAAGCGAACAATGGTCTGAAAAATACCAAAGGCACGCTGGCAATGGCTCGTACCAACGATCCACATTCTGCAACTGCTCAGTTCTTCATCAACGTAACTGACAATGATTTCCTGAACTTCAGCCGTGAGAACGCTCAGGGTTGGGGCTACTGCGTATTCGCAGAAGTAACCGGCGGTCTGGACGTAGTAGAAAAAATTAAAGCAGTAAAAACTGGCCGCAGCGGCATGCACCAGGACGTACCAGTAGAAGACGTGATCATTAAAAGCGTTACCGTTAGCGAATAACGCGCTCAGGAATGACAACGTTTTTTATCGCAGATATCCATCTTTGCGAACAGGAACCGGCAATTACTGCCGGTTTTCTGCGTTTTTTACGCGAAGATGCACCTAAAGCCGATGCTGTTTATATTCTTGGCGATCTGTTTGAAGCCTGGATTGGCGATGACGATCCACAACCGCTGCATGCAAAAATATCCAGCGCACTCAATGCATTGCATCAACAGGGAGTTCCCTGCTTTTTTATCCACGGCAATCGTGATTTTTTACTGGGCCGCCGTTTTGCTCGCGAAAGCCTGATGACTTTGCTGCCTGAAAGCAAAGTGCTCGAACTTTACGGACGCAAAGTGCTGATTTTACACGGCGATACGTTATGCACTGACGATGTGGGCTATCAAAAGTTTCGAAAAAAAGTCCATAATCCGCTGATTCAGAAAATCTTTTTGCTGCTACCGCTCAAGTGGCGTCTGGCGATTGCCGCCAAAATGCGTGCCGGAAGTAAGGCATCCAATAGTCATAAAGACTTGACCATCATGGATGTAAATCAAAAAGCCGTTGTGCAGGAAATGCAAAACCACGGCGTTGAATGGCTAATACACGGCCACACCCATCGACCGGCAATCCATGAAGTTCCGCTGGGCGAAACCCTCGGTTTTCGCGCGGTGCTTGGGGCATGGCACGAAGAAGGTTCAATGGTAAAAGTTACCTCAGATGGCGTCGAACTGATTACTTTCCCGCTTTAAACCGGAACTCCGCTGTGAAAACGGAACTGCTCGTCCGGCGTCAGGATCAGTTCCGCCTCTACCCTTCCTAACTCTTCAACGCGATCGCTGATGTCTTCACCGGCGTACTGCGACGCCAGTGAAAGATAATCCTCAAAATGACGCGCTTCGGAACGCAGCAGTGAAATGTAGAAACGTGACAGCGTTTTGTCGAGATACGGCGCTATCTTTGCAAAGCGTTCACACGACCGAGCTTCAATGTAAGCGCCAATAATTAGTCTATCGACCAGCAAATTCAGCTCGTTACCGTGACGTGAATGCTTGAGCATCCCGTTGGCATAGCGCGAAGGCGTAAGCACCTCGTAAGTGATATTTCTCTTCTGCATGATCTCCACCACCTGCTCAAAATGATGCAACTCCTCGCGAGCCAATCTTGCCGCGCAAAACAGCAATTCGGTGCGATCGAGATAGCGCGTCATCAGGCTCATGGCCGATGCAGCGGCTTTCTTCTCACAGTTGGCATGGTCGATCAGCATAATATCCTGATTAACCAAGGCTACGTCGACCCAGCGTCCTGGGGTCTCACAGTGCAGAAAGTCATTGATAGGGGCCAGCAAATCCTGATTCATGGCGTAGTTTCCGAGTAAAGTCTGTGAAATTCGTTATCCTTTGATTATACAAAGTCATCGCAGGATTCTCACCTGATTACAGCGACGCAACCGTTTTCCTAGCGGTTTTGCCGTGCTATTATTTGCGCCCTCTCTGTCAGGTAAACTTATTTGTTCGAACCGCCACCTGACAACGCTTGCATAATCACAGGAGCTTTACAGGCATGACATCCAACGTTACCCCGGCAAAAATCGCTATCGTCATGGGGTCTAAAAGTGACTGGGCTACCATGCAGTTCGCTGCAGACGTCCTCACAACGCTGAATATCCCTTTTCATGTCGAAGTTGTCTCCGCTCACCGCACGCCGGACAAACTGTTCAGCTTTGCAGAGCAGGCGTCTGAAAATGGCCTGGATGTAATTATCGCCGGTGCCGGTGGCGCTGCGCACCTGCCGGGTATGATTGCGGCAAAAACGCTGGTTCCTGTGCTGGGCGTTCCAGTACAAAGCGCGGCTCTTAGCGGCGTGGACAGTCTTTATTCTATCGTTCAGATGCCACGCGGGATCCCGGTCGGTACGCTGGCGATTGGTAAAGCGGGTGCCGCCAACGCCGCCCTGCTGGCTGCTCAAATCCTTGCGCTGCACGACACACGCATCGCTCAGGCTCTGGCAACCTGGCGCAAAGAGCAAACTGATGAAGTGCTTAATAACCCTGATCCGCGGGAGGAAGCATGAAGCCGGTCTGCGTACTCGGAAATGGCCAGCTTGGCCGCATGCTGCGTCAGGCCGGTGAGCCACTGGGTATCGCCGTATATCCAATAGGCATCGATGCCGAACCTGAAGCTGTGCCGTTTCAAAATAGTGTAATCACTGCTGAAATCGAACGCTGGCCGGAAACCGCGTTAACCCGCGAGCTAGCGCTTCATACTGGCTTTGTTAACCGCGATATTTTCCCGCGTCTGGCCGATCGCTTAACGCAAAAGCAGCTGCTTGACCAATTGGGTCTGGCGACTGCGCCATGGCAACTGCTGGCTGATTCCTCTGAATGGGCAGATATTTACTCTGAACTGGGCGAACTGGCGATCGTCAAACGTCGCGTAGGCGGCTATGACGGACGCGGTCAATGGCGTTTCCGTCAGGGTGAAGAGGCGACTTTGCCTGAAGATTGCTACGGCGAATGCATCGTCGAGCAGGGCATCAATTTCTCTGGCGAAGTTTCGCTGGTCGGTGCTCGTGGTCATGACGGCAAGACAGTATTTTATCCGTTGACTCATAACCTGCATCAGGAAGGGATCCTGCGTACCAGCGTAGCATTACCGACCCCTGACTCGGCCCAGCAAAAGCAGGCGGAATCCATGCTGTCGGCAATCATGAACGAGCTTGGTTACGTTGGCGTGATGGCGATGGAATGCTTTATCGTTCCAGAAGGTCTGCTGATAAACGAACTGGCCCCGCGTGTTCATAACAGCGGACACTGGACGCAGAACGGCGCATCCATCAGCCAGTTTGAACTGCACCTGCGCGCTATTCTCAATCTACCGCTACCAAAGCCGGTAGTCAGCACGCCTTCGGTGATGGTCAACCTGATTGGCACCGATGTGAATCTCGAGTGGTTGAACCAGCCGCTGGTTAATCTGCATTGGTATGAAAAAGAAGTACGTCCGGGTCGTAAAGTCGGACACCTCAATCTCAACGATGCTAACCCACTGCTGTTGAAGGATAATCTTCAGGCGCTGGTGCCATTGCTACCAGCCGAATATGCCAGCGGAATTGCCTGGGCACTCGAAAAGTTATAATCGTTAGCTGCACGAGATATCTGGGTTAACACAAATTTAATCCCCAATAGATTTCGAGCTGCAGGAAGGCGGCAACTAAGCAAATCCCCGGGAGCTTACATAAGTAAGTGACCGGGGTGAGCGAAGGAAGCCAACGCATCTGCAGCTTGAAAGATAAAGGGGATTACCCCTGGTAGCTGCGGAATAATGCCTTACCACGCAACAGTCTGATCCCCAGCCAGCCACCGCACAATGACAGTATCACCGCGCTAAGAATCGGCACCGACCACCAAAGCACCATATTAGGCTGCCACGGGAAGTCGAAAACTTTACGTTGCAACAGCCACAGCGCAGCCTCGGCACCCACCGCCGCTGCAATTCCTGCTACCAGTCCCAGTACTGCAAACTCGCACCAGAGAGTACCACGCAGCAGTTTTTTACTGGCACCCAGCGTGCGATAAACTACCAGCTCCTGTCGACGCTGATGCATACCAACCTGAATTTGCGCCAACAGCAGCAGTCCGCCACACAGGATAACCAGAATCACCATAACCTCCAGCGCACGGCTAACCTGCTGCAATACATCGCCAATTTGACGCAGAATCGAGCCAATATCCAACAGGCTCAGCGTTGGGAACTGACGATTCAATTCAACCAGCATTTGACCGTTTTGCTGATAATGGAAACTGGTCAGCCAACTCTGTGGCTGCGCGTCCAGTGCACCCGGCGGGAAGATAAAGTAAAAGTTTGGCCGCAGACTGTCCCAGTCAACTTTACGAATGCTAGAGATTTTGGCAGTGAAATCCTGCGTATCGCCAGTAAAGGTTACCGTATCGCCCAGCTTTATCCCAAGGCGATCGGCAATCCCTGAATCAATTGAAACCTCACCCGCTTTTGGCGGCCCGCTGCCTTCAAGAATCTGGTTGTGGGCTGGCAATCCTTGCATCCAGGTCAGGTTGAGTTCCCTATCTAAAGCCTCGCGACCTGAATCGCCCGGTTTAATTAAATCTGTGGCTTCATGCTGATTGATTTTGGTCAGCCTGACGCGAACTATGGGGTAAAAGGTATCCGGCTCAACCTTGTGCTGGCGCAGGAAGTCAGTGACCTGTGGCACCTGATCTTTAGTGATATTCAACAAGAAATAGTTCGGGCTGTCTGGCGGCAATTGCTGCTGCCACTGACTAAGCAAATCACCGCGCAGCACCAACAGTAAAGCCAGCAACATAAATGACATTGAAAACGCGGCCAGCTGGCTCAGTGTGACCCAGGGCTGACGCAGCAGGCGATTGATTGCCAGCCGCAGTCCCAGATGACTCACAGTCAGGCGACGCAGTATTAGCAGGCTTAGCCAGCCAATGCCGCCCAACAACAGAGAAAGCACGATTATACCGGCAAGCAGCGCCCACAGCAGTGAACTATTGCCGACCAAAGCCACCAGCAGGCCAATCACTATCAGAGCGATTACCGGCAGAAAATAGCGTAACGGCCAGACATTGGCGACCACGTCCTGACGCAGTACTCGCAGCGGCAAGGTGGCCACCAACTGGCGATAAGGCCGCAATCCGACCAGCAGCGAAATGACCACCAACGCGCCCATCGACCATACCCAGGGCCATACTCCGGCTGCGGGTAATTTACCCGGCAGCACCGGTGCCAGCATTTTGATTAGCAACGCCTCAAAGCCTAAACCGATGACGCTACCCACTACTGCTGCAAGCACCAGCACTGCCAGCCACTGACCGATAATTAGTTTTTGCAGCGCCCTGCGCCCTGCGCCCAGCGTTTTTAACACCGCCACCAAATCGTAGCGGCTGCGGCAATAATGGCTCATTGACACCGCTACAGCCGCAATCGACAACATCAGAGTGAGCAGTGCAGAAAGAGTCAGAAACTGCTGTGAGCGTTGCAGCGAACGGCTAAGTGCGCCATCAGACTCTTCCATACCGTACCAGCGCTGATCGGGGCGGAGCAGCCCTTTTACCGCCGCGCCATAGGTCGCAATATTCTGCGCCGACCCGGCAAACATGTAGCGATAGGTTAAACGACTACCTGGCTGAATCGCGCCGGTTTTCGGTACGTCAGCAAGATTCATGATGATGCGCGGCGCGGTCTGGAACGGGTTAAAGCCCGAATCAGGCTCCTGATTAATAACAGCCGTGATGCGCAGCGAGGTATCACCCACGTCGAGATTATCGCCGACTTTAAGATTAAGCAGCGCCAGCAGACGAGGAGCGACCAGCACGGTTCCGGGTGCCGGTTTCATATTCGCCGGTTGCGTATCCAGCTTGCCGTAAAGCGGATAGGCCAAATCCGTTGCTTTGACATCGGCCAGCTGCGGCGTATTTCCGGCAAAGGTCATCGTCATAAACGACAGCTGACGACTCACTTTCAGCCCCTGCTGGCGAGCATCCTGTATCCAGGCTTCAGTAATTGGGCGAGCAGACTGCAGCACTCGATCACCGGCTATAAAATCGCGGCTTTGCTCGCTCAAACCTTTATCCATACGATCGCTGATACTGCCGAGCGCAAGCACACAAGCCACGGCCAGCGTCAGTGAAAGCCACACTATCAGCAGTGACGGCGAACGCCACTCACGCCAGAACCAACGCCAAATCATGCATCCTCCCACAATTTTCCGTCTCGCAATCGCAGGCGTCTCTGACAGCGCGCGGCAAGTTGCTCATCATGGGTGACCAAAATCAGCGTGGTGTGATTATCGCGATTAAACGAGAACAGCAGATCGGCGATGCGCTCTCCGGTCTGGCGATCGAGATTGCCCGTCGGCTCATCGGCGAAAAGCAGTTTAGGTTTGCCGATGAAGGCGCGGGCCAGCGCAACACGCTGCTGCTCACCACCAGAAAGCTGGGCCGGCAAATGATGTAACCGCTCCCCAAGTCCTAACTGTTTAAGCAATTGAACTGCCTGTTCACGACTGCTGGCATCGGTTTCACCGCGCAGCAAAGCGGGAAGCTGAACATTTTCCAAGGCGTTCAGCGTGGGGACCAGCATAAATGACTGAAAAACGAAGCCGACGTTTTTGGCTCTAAGCGCCGCACGCTTTTCTTCATTGAGTGCTGATAAAGGCTTGCCGAGCAGCGTGACTTCGCCGCTACTGCCATCGTCAAGACCGGCAAGAATACCTAATAACGTCGACTTTCCCGAACCCGACTCGCCGATCAGCGCAATAGTCTGAGCAGGTTTGACAACCAGCTCAACACCGGACAGGATGGATAGCTCATGTTCCCCTTGACCGACGTGTTTACTAAGATGATGAACTTCAAGTACGTTTTCCGCTGGCATCTTCCCTTCCTTCTGTTGATGGGAATATTAAGTTTTCGCGCCGTTGCTGCTGATACGCTGCTGATTGTAGGCGACAGTTTGAGTGCGGTTTACCGTTTACCGGCAAACACTTCGTGGCCTACGCTACTGAATAATCAGTGGAAAAAACGTAGCGGCCTGCCTGATATTGTCAACGCAAGTATCAGCGGTGACACCTCGGCACAAGGCCTGGCTCGCCTGCCTGCCCTCTTGCAACAGCATCATCCGCGCTGGGTGTTGATTGAGCTGGGAGCTAACGACGGTCTGCGCGGTTTTGCTCCGCAAACCATTAGCCAGACGCTGAGCCAAATCATCACCTTGGTTAAACAGGCACATGCTCAGCCACTGCTGATGCAAATCCGCCTGCCGCCAAACTACGGTAAACGCTATAACGACGCGTTTTATGCGATTTATCCGACACTGGCAAAGCAGGCCGATATCCCGTTGGTGCCATTCTTTATGGAACAAGTGGCGATTAAACCCGAATGGATGCAAGACGATGGGCTTCATCCAAATCAAGCGGCGCAAAACTTTATTGCTGACTGGATGTCCGGCAAACTAGCTCCATTGGTTGCTCCATCATTGAGTAAACCATAATCTTTAAATATTAGGGGCCTTCAACAGGTAAAGTTATGCAAAAAGCTGTTTTGATTACCGGTTGTTCCAGTGGAATAGGGCTGGTGGCGGCACAGGATCTCCAAAATCGGGGTTATCGCGTGCTTGCCGCCTGTCGTAAGGCTGCTGATTTAGAACACCTTCAACAACTCGGTTTCGAGACCATAGAACTCGATCTGGACGATAAAACCTCTGTTGCCCGAGCAGCAGCAAAGGTTATCGAGTTAACAGGCAACCGGCTTTACGGATTGTTCAATAATGCCGGATATGGCGTTTATGGGCCGTTACACACCACCAGTCGCGAGCAGTTTGAACAGCAATTTTCAACTAATCTGTTCGGCACTCATCAGCTGACACAGCTTCTCCTGCCTGCCATGCTGGCCCATGCCGAAGGGCGTATCATCTTGACGAGTTCCATTTTGGGGCTTATCACCATGCCCAATCGTGGCATTTATGGTGCCAGTAAATATGCGCTAGAAGCCTGGTCTGACGCGCTGCGCATGGAGTTGCACGGTACTGGTATCAAGGTCAGCATCATTGAGCCCGGCCCGCTTAGCAGCAAATTTGCCGACAACGTGAAGCAGACGCAGTCCGATAAGCCGATATTCAACTCGGCCATGACGGAAAGATTTACACTGACTTCTGAGGCAGTTTTACCAAAATTGCGCCATGCTTTAGAAAGTCCACGTCCCAAATTGCGCTATCCCGTTACGTTCATCGCGCACGTCGTGTCCGTACTAAAACGCCTACTGCCAGGCCGCCTGATAGATATTCTGGTGCGCGGTAATAGTTGAAACTGATTTAAAACGCCCCCATTTAGAATTAAACGGAACGGACGAGAGAGAAAAGAATTCATGCTTGCACAACCTTTATCGATTGATATTAACGAATCCAATTTGCATCAGACCCTGGACCAGTCCATGACGGTGCCAGTGATGTTTTATTTCTGGTCAGAACGCAGTCAGCACTGCCTGACCCAAGGCCCAATCCTTGATAAACTGGCGGCCGAATACGCCGGTCAGTTCGTGCTCGCTAAAGTTGACTGTGATGCGCAGCAGGCCATTGCCGGCCAGTTTGGCCTGCGCTCAATTCCGGCGGTGTATTTATTCCAGGAAGGCCAACCGGTTGACGGTTTCCAAGGTCCGCAGCCGGAAGAGGTGATCCGCGAACTTCTGAGTAAAGTGCTGCCAAAAGAAGAAGAAATCAAAGCCACTCAGGCTGCCGAACTGATGCAAGAGGGTAAGGTTATCGAAGCATTGCCGCTGCTGAAAGACGCCTGGCAAATCAGTAATCAGCGCAGTGATATCGGCCTGATGCTGGCAGAAGCGCAAATTCTGCTTAACCGCAGTGAAGATGCCGAAGCCGTGCTGGCAACAATTCCTCTGCAAGATCGTGATACCCGTTATCAGGGGCTGATAGCTCAGATCGAGCTGCTAAAACAGGCCGCTGATACCCCCGAAATTCAGCAATTACAGCAGCAGATTGAGCAAGACCCGCAAAATGTTGATCTGGCAGTCCAACTCTCTTTGCAGCTGCATCAGGTTGGTCGCAATGAAGAAGCCCTCGAGTTGCTGCTAGGTCATCTGAAAAAAGACTTGGCTGCAGGCAATGGTGCTGCTCGCAAAACATTGATGGATATCCTGGCCGCATTGGGTACCGGAGATGCGCTGGCTGCTAAATACCGCCGACAGCTTTACTCTTTGCTTTATTAGACTTTTATTTATTAATTAATTAACGGCTTAACTGATTATTTAGTTAAAAAAGGCTTCGTTAAATCCTCGGCGATGCCTGCCTGCAAGCTGAACGGCACTCTCTGCGGAGAAAGGTTTTACACCTGATCCCCCTTTGGCGCACGCGGTATTTCACTCTCTTGAGTACCGCGTGTGTTTTCTGCGAGACGTCTCGCGAAATAGTCTCTCCCATCTGCATTATGCTTTTTACTCATCACTCTCCGACTCTAAATATGCGATGATTTAACTGTTGCTATAGCTTGTACGCACAGGGAACGTTTTATCCGAAATTTCGGTACATCTCATTACAGGAGTTTTTAGCCATGCTGACTTTTATACCCGTTGTGGTGGTTCTGGCGCTGATTATTGTCTTTGCCGGGGTCAAGATTGTCCCTCAGGGTTTTCAGTGGACGGTTGAACGTTTTGGTCGTTATACCAAGACGCTGATGCCCGGTCTTAATTTGGTTGTGCCGTTCATGGACCGCGTAGGTAGAAAAATCAATATGATGGAACAGGTTTTAGACATTCCATCTCAGGAAATTATCTCCCGCGACAATGCCAACGTGGCCATCGATGCTGTGTGTTTTATTCAGGTTATCGACCCTGCGCGGGCTGCGTATGAGGTGAGTAACCTTGAGCAGGCCATCGTCAATCTCACCATGACTAACTTCCGTACCGTACTGGGTTCAATGGAGTTAGACGAAATGCTTTCGCAGCGTGACAACATCAATGCCCGACTCCTGCATATTGTTGATGCTGCAACCAGCCCGTGGGGGATAAAAATCACTCGAATTGAAATCCGCGACGTGCGCCCACCGGCCGAGCTAGTATCAGCCATGAATGCGCAGATGAAAGCCGAGCGCACCAAGCGCGCCGATATTCTCGAGGCTGAAGGTGTGCGCCAGTCTGCCATCCTGCGTGCCGAAGGCGAGAAGCAGTCTCAAATATTGAAAGCAGAAGGGGAACGTCAGTCAGCATTTTTGCAGGCAGAAGCGCGCGAACGTAGCGCCGAAGCAGAGGCAAAGGCTACGCAGATGGTTTCAGCCGCCATCGCTGCTGGAGATGTGCGGGCGATCAACTACTTTGTGGCGCAGAAATATACTGAAGCATTGACGAAAATTGGTTCTGCCAACAACAGTAAAGTGATCATGATGCCGCTCGATGCCACCAGTCTGATGGGCTCAATTGGCGGTATTGCCGAATTACTTAAAGAAACCAAAGGCGGAAAATAATGCTGCAGCAGTTGATGGCAAGTCCACATCTGTTTTGGCTGTCACTTGGTGGCGTGCTTCTGGCTGCCGAATTACTCGGTGCCAGCGGTTACTTGCTGTGGAGCGGCGTGGCGGCGGCGCTGGTTGGCCTTCTGGTCTGGGTTTTGCCTCTGCCTTGGGAATGGCAAGGCATTGCCTTCGCGGTGCTCACTGTTGTTGCCGCCTTACTGTGGGCGAATTGGCTTAAGCACAAACCAGATAACTCGACTACAAATGAAAGCCTGAATCAGCGCGGCAGGCAAATGGTGGGCCTTCATGGTCATTTGCTGGAGCAGCCTGAAAACGGCTATAGCCGAATAAGTATTGGTGATAGCACCTGGCGCGTCAGTTGTGCCGATAATTTGAATATCGGAGAGGAAGTCGCTGTAACAGGAGTAGAGGGAAATACGTTGCGGGTTGTAGGTTTGAATGCTCCTTCAAGTATTAATTAAATCTTTTAAAATCATTGCATCTAAACTCTTAATTATTTGACACATTGGCTTCCGACCCTTTATAAAGTCCGCAAAAACAGCTCTGTATAGAAAAGTTAAACGGATTTTATAATAGGAAAAAAAGTCATGCCTGCCTCGTATATTAATAAAAACATGTCCTCTGAAATATTTAACGCCAAAAAAGAACAAAAATACAATCCTGCAAAAATTGAATATCCTGCTTTAAAATTCAGAACAGATCCCTGGGCACAGGCAATGCTATTACTTTATACTCAAGGTGCAATGTGTTTAGATTTCACAAGCAATCATAGAGCAATAAGAAATGACATTAAACCTCCGTCTTCAAATACGTTTAATTTACATAACACCCTGACACTTCTAACGGAAAATAAAACTAATGAAATAGTTGGAGCAACGCATAATTTAGCAGGCATTATTCAGGAAACACACGAAGGTTTACTGCAGCATGTTGATAGTACCATCGCGTCCTTCGGAAAGTCAGTGAGAAGTGTTGTAGCACATAGTACGGGACCGGCTGCTTTATTTAACGGATCCGAGGCAAAGCCCGTAATGTCGATGAATTTTTTTGAGTTACCACATCACCTACTTCCAGCCAGAAAATCTAAAAAGGGTAAAAGTAGAATAACTACAGCCTTACCATCTTCAGAAGTTACGAGACCCTCTATTGCCACTCCCCTTCCTACTCAAAATACAACCTCCATCATTAATGGTTTTTTTAATTCAGGAAATAATAAAACCAACATTGACCTGGTAGCTAATAAGGCCATCAACATGGCCGTAAGTAAATTTTCTAAGTCTTTATCTGCCATGGACCACCCTGTGCTTCATCTTGGAACATGGATAAATGAAAGAATTAATAGAATCGTTATAGAAGAGGGTGGAGACCACAATTCTATTAACGGCAATTTGGCAATAAAAACTCGACTGCCTGCGAGGAGAATTGATACCTCGATGAATATATCAAAAAAAGTTAAAAGCCATACACTAATTGAAATATTAACTAAAGAGTAGCGGCGTGGGACTTATGAGGGTATTAACTTAGAGTTTGAGTGGCCAGAAAATACCCCCCCAGCAATGGCAGAGAAATTCAAAAACACGGATATACAAAAGAATATTTTGAGGAACTTAATAATCACCTAAAGCAACCAGAAATAAAAGAATATCTGACAAAATATTTCGATATCGCGTGGAAGGCCAGAGTTTATAATCATATTAGAACAAATAAGCCGATATTTTACTCAAAAGAAATTTCTTATCTTGAGAATTATTTAGAAAATAAAATAAAACCTCGTGCTGTTTATTGGCAAAACAAAGTCGTTGGAAATTTATTTTTAATCCCAACATCGGAAAAAATAATCACTACCTCTTACGATCAACAGATAGAAACAACGGGATTACTCTTTTCTACGACTGACCAGCGTGTTTATAATATTGTAGCTAATGGAAATACTGTTTCTTTTCTAATTAGAAAAGACTTTGACTCATTTTTAGCCAGTCATTTATCTTTAGAAGATCAAGAAAATCATCAAGCAATGGGCTCATTATTAGAAAAGGTTAAAGTAAATAGAAAGTTAGTGGTTGAAGCAGGTGACACAGTCAGAAATACTCCGAGACTAACGTTTGGTGCTTCTGAAAGACTCAGTGAATTACATTATAATAAATTTATTGAAAACCTTCAGTCCGACATGGATTATTTGGCCTTATCTGACTCGGAAATTTATTGGAACTCAATATTTGAAACCATGGACTCGATTGGCACCTCAATTGCTATCGCCTCAATTCCATTATCGTTAGGTGGCTCATCTCATTTTGCCGTCGCTAAACTTAGTCATGTGATAACCAGTTTGGCTATTACCTCTGTCAGTACAATCATTCCTAAATTAATTCAGTCTGCTACAGCCGATCGTCCACAAAAAGCACAAGAATTTCTAGTTGATGCTCTTCTTGCCTTAAGCAGTGAAGGAATTGGTTGGGCGTTAAGCAAAGTACTAAAGTCATTACCTCAGATAAAAATATCGGATGATATGATCCCCCCTGAGGTTAAAAAAAGAATCAGCAGATAAATCAATGAAATTTTAGGGAAGAAGAAACCAACAGTTAATAAACTAGATATAGGTGTAGATATAGACCTGCCCTTTATCGAAAATTATGCTTCTAAACTATTGCCTCATGATACTACTCTACTCTTTGAGAGAATCGCAGCCAAAAGGAGAATATCCGAAAGGTTACTAGTAAAACGGACTAGCAAGCTTAAAAAAGCCAAAGATCAAAAGTTCGCATTAATTAGCAATTCAGAAATAACTAACCAATGGTTTCCCAATTCATTTTATAATATCGGCAGTAATCTATGGGGAAAGACAGCTTTAAGTCAATGGATAATCAATTGTTCAATGAATGATGACAACTCTTCCCAAACTCTTTTATCCAAATTAGAAACCGACGGCAACTTGCTGATAGATAGCAATTTAGAGTTTTAGGCACTGACCTTCGCGGGCTGATTATCAATGGCAGTTCAATCACAATAACTCAGTTTAGTGCTCCGGAAGTCAATCATTCTCAAGCAATATTAACCAGCTCAAATATTAGCTATATTTATCAAGCATTCATTCAAGCCGAAAATGATGCTTTATGGAGCCCTGGATTAGAGACTGCCCGCAATCAAGAACTTGTGTCCATCAGTGATGGTCATCATCCTTTAATTAAGAAAAACGATTTAGCACCTAATATTGAATTAACGTCCCTTATTAGCGAGTCAAATGGATTAATTAGCCGATTTAACCAAGGAATAGTAGGCTCTGAAAGACTAAATAAAGACGAAATCCATATCCCATTGATAATCATTATGGATAGATCTCACCAAAAGCTTCCAAACGCACGATCAAATATAATTTCACCCGAAGAGATAAAAAGCATAATTGCTCCTAAAGATGTTCTACCTGACGTTGTTTCCCTTATCCAAAAAAACACTCACTACCCTATTCCCTTCAGCTATTTCCAGTTACCCGAAAATAGCGACACACTCACCTTACGACAGGTGGAGCAGGAATTTAGTGGTGAGCAAGAATCTCCAGAAACAGAATTATAGATTTTACAAATCTAGCAATCGAATTGCACCTAAATAAAATTCATGTCTTCAAGATCTTTGGCATCTTTAAAAATCATGGATTAACAACTGCAAGAATGCTACACCCCCATAAATCCAACAATTTGGATAAAAAAACATGTGAAATTTTCATTAAATAGATCTTAAGCAGCGAAATTAGCATTACTTTTTGCAGCATCCACTCAAATTATCAATGATTGGGCAAAAGGCTCCCTCATCACCAGGGCAAGAGTCTGCCAGCGCCAGTAATCTCTGGCGCATATCTGTTAGTTCTTCGATGTGTCTTCCAATTTCAGCCGCTTTTTCTAGCGTTCGCGCTTTTACATCGGCACTGTGTCGCTGCGGATTATTGAATAGCGCGACCAATTCCTGGCACTCCTCAAGGTTGAAGCCGACCTGGCGAGCCTGACGCAATAAAGTAAGTTCTTCAATTTGCTTAGGTGCATAGCTGCGGTAGCCATTTTCACTGCGAATGGGGGCTGTCACCAAGCCTTTTTCCTCATAAAAACGAATCGCTTTACTGGTTAAACCGGTTTTTTTTGCCGCATCGCTAATGTTCATTTTCGCTCCTTGACCTTCCCCTTGCTGGAAGGTTTATTCTATATCACGAGTAGAAATTGACCATCTTTTGATGTTTAAAAGGGCACAAATTGCCCAGAGGATCCATTATGACAAACACGACTGTATTGACCCTGGAAGGGTTGTCTTGCGGACACTGCGTGGCTTCAACACGTAAAGCGCTGGAGGCGGTAAGTGGAGCACAAGTTGTTGAAGTGACAATTGATAAAGCGATCGTGACCGGTAATGTCAGTAACCAGAGTTTACTTGATGCGGTCGAAAACGCGGGATATCACGCCGAGTTGCTGGCGGATGAATCATCCCCAAAATTGAGCCGCTGACTCCATCTGAAATTTCCTTGCCGGAACCTCAGTCAGCGGCAATCCCTAATTTTCCGGCATCGGAAGCAGCTAGACCTCCTTCAATGGAAGAAGATAGCGTGCAACTCCTGCTTAGCGGTATGAGCTGCGCCAGCTGTGTCAACAAGGTACAGCGTGCTTTAGAAGGCGTAAGCGGCGTTAAACGAGCCAGGGTTAATTTGGCTGAACGCAGCGCACTGGTTCAGGGCGCCGACGACGCCCAGGCATTGATAGCCGCTGTTGAAAAAGCAGGTTACGGCGCAGAAATCATCATTGATGAAACCCTACGCCGAGAACGTCAGCAGCAAACTGCTCGCAGCAGCATGATCCGTTTTAGCTGGCAGGCGGCATTGGGTCTGGCGGCAGGCATCCCGCTGATGGCATGGGGGTTATTTGGCGGCAACATGATGGTGAACGCCGGTAACCAAACAGGCTGGCTTATCGTTGGCATTTTGACACTGGTGATTATGATCGTCGCTGGCGGTCATTTTTATCGCAGCGCCTGGAAAAGCCTGAAGCACGGCAGCGCCAACATGGACACGCTGGTTTCTCTGGGCACTGGCGCGGCATGGATCTTTTCATTTCTTGTCTCGTTATGGCCAGACGCGTTCCCGATGCAGGCGCGGCACTTATATTTTGAAGCTAGTGTAATGATTATTGGCCTCATCAACCTTGGTCACGCACTTGAGCAACGCGGACGTCAGCGATCTTCCAGGGCGCTTGAGCGTTTACTGGACCTAACCCCGCCCACGGCGCGCATTATCACTGAGCAGGGAGAGCAGACTGTGTCTCTGGCCGAGGTAAAACAGGGCATGCTTCTGCGCCTCACAACTGGAGATCGGGTGCCGGTCGATGGTGAAATTCATCAGGGTGAAGCCTGGATGGATGAGGCGATGCTGACGGGTGAGCCCATTGCACAATACCGTACTCGAGGCGAAAAAATTAGCGCCGGTACACAAGTCAAAGACGGCAGCGTGCAGTTTACTGCGATGGCAATTGGCGGTCAGACTCAACTGTCGCGCATTATCAAGCTGGTGCGCGAAGCACAAAGCAGTAAACCCGAAATAGGTAAATTGGCAGACAGAATCTCGGCAGTGTTCGTCCCGGCAGTCGTGCTGATTGCCCTATTTAGTGGCGCTATCTGGTATTTTTTTGGGCCACAACCTCAGCTTATGTACACGCTGGTCATCGTGACTACGGTATTAATTATCGCCTGCCCTTGTGCGCTGGGGCTAGCCACGCCGATGTCTATAACCGCAGGTGTCGGTAGAGCCGCAGAATTTGGCGTTTTGGTTAAAGATGCCGATGCACTGCAAAGGGCCAGCACGCTGACCACTCTGGTGTTTGATAAAACTGGAACATTGACTGAGGGTAAACCGCAGGTCGTTGACATTAAACTGTTTAATCAAACCGATGTAAATCAGGCCTTAAGCTGGGCTGCTTCACTGGAACAAGGTTCTCATCATCCGCTGGCACAGGCAATATCCGAGAAAGCTGCCGGGCTGCCAACAGTCAATGTTGAAAACTTCCGCACGCTTGGCGGTCTTGGCGTCAGCGGAAATACTGATACAACCACGCTATTGTTGGGTAATCGCGATTTGCTTGAGCAACAGCAGGTGGACTGTACTGAGGTCGATACGCTGCTCGCCAGGCAATCAGCGGAAGGCTTCACTCCCGTGTTATTGGCGGCTAATGGCAAAATAGTCGCGCTTTTTTCAATCCGCGATTCGCTGCGCGAAGACAGTATCGAGGCACTACAGAGGCTGCATCAGCAAGGTTTCAAGCTGGTTATGTTAACGGGTGATAATCCGGTCACGGCGAATGCGATAGCGAAACTGGCGGGTATTGGTGACGTAATAGCCGGTGTGCGACCTGATGGAAAAGCCGAAGCGATTAAAGCCTTGCAGGCACGGGGCGAGAAGGTGGCAATGATTGGAGATGGTATCAACGATGCCCCTGCGCTAGCTCAGTCCGACGTGGGGATTGCCATGGGCGGCGGCAGCGATGTAGCGATTGAAACCGCTGCGATTACCCTGATGCGCCCTAGCCTGCACGGCGTTGCCGACGCGCTGGCTTTGTCAAAAGGCACACTGCGTAATATGAAACAGAACCTGCTCGGCGCATTTATCTATAACATCATCGGCATTCCCATTGCTGCCGGAGTACTGTTCCCGCTGACAGGAACATTACTGAGCCCTATTGTCGCCGGAGCAGCTATGGCGCTGTCTTCAATTACCGTTGTCGCTAACGCTAACCGCCTGCTGCATTTCAAACCAGGAAATGTCTCGGCAGTTAAAAAGTAATTGATAACAAATAAATAGCCCTTCAAGAGTTTTACCCCTGTTACCAATTGCTGGTTGGCGCTAGCATGAAAAGCAATTGGAACAGGGAGACCACACATGATACGGGATCTATTAATTCAAGTAGCTCGCTGGACCGGCCTGCTATCCCCCACGCAATATTCTTATCCGGCGATTGATATCGCGCTTTCCGGTGGACGCAATTTCCATCTGGTAGGCAGTATCCATATGGGCACGCAAAATATGGCCCCCCTACCTCGTCAATTGACCCGTAAAGTTACTCAAGCGGATGCGCTGATTGTTGAGGCAGATATCAGCAGCAGTGAATCTCCTTTTGGAGAACCTGAGGATTTAGCGCCGTTAAGTGAGCGTATCGATGAACAGCAGTATCGGGAAATCGAGCAATTATGCGAAGAACTCGGCACCCCTCTTTGGTCGTTAAGCCGTTTACCCTGCTGGCAGATTGCCCTGATGCTACAGGCCACGCAGGCTCAACGCCTGGGGCTGCGTGGGGAATATGGCATTGATTTTCAACTGCTGAATTGGGCCAAAGCGCAGGATAAGAAAGTCATTGAGTTAGAAGGGGCAGATCAACAGCTCGAATTGCTAAAACAATTGCCTGAAGATGGGCGCAGCCTGCTTGATGACACCCTGACCCACTGGCACACTAATGCAAGATTATTACAAACCATGATCAGCTGGTGGCTCGACAGTCGCCCATCGGTTGGAATTGACCAGTTGCCCTCAACTTTTGGCAACGCGCTGTATGATGTGCTGATGCATCAGCGTAATCAACGCTGGAAGCAGCAGCTAGAGAACATGCCTGCTGGGAATTATGTTGTAGCCGTAGGCGCTTTACATCTTTATGGTGAAGGGAACCTCCCTAACCTATTAAATAATAAAAATTAAACCATCCCCCCTCTTTAATTTAGTAAAAAAAATGGCCAATATTTCTATTGGCCAGTCAAAGAGGAATTTCATTTTTATTAATTATCGCGGCAGCATGGAGTTCTTGAGGAATCCATGCCGGCGCGCGTAGGTTAGCAACGAGTGTGGCGTCTGGCAACTCTCAATCTGATTAAATTTCGCACTACACGAGCAAGTTTCATACTTTGTTCTTATGTTTCAAAACATTGTGCCACGTGATTATTTTTTGGCTTCTCAGGATAGTTCGCCTATAGAGCCGACTTCATTAAATGGAAATGAAAATGACGCCTGCCGTTAAGCTTTTAGAAAAAAATAAGATCAAGTTTACCCTTCACCCCTATGAACACAGCAGCGATGAAACAAATTTCGGTGATGAAGCGGTAAAAAAACTGGGGCTGGATGCTGCGCAAGTCTATAAAACACTCCTGGTTGCCCTTAATGGCGAAGCCAAAAATCTTGCCGTTGCCGTGACACCGGTTGCAACTCAACTCGATCTTAAAAAAGTAGCCAAAGCGCTGGGAGCCAAGAAAGCTGATATGGCCGATCCTCAGCTGGCGCAGCGCGTGACGGGTTATCTGGTTGGTGGTATCAGTCCGTTAGGCCAGAAGAAACTGCTGCCGACAGTTATCGATAGTTCAGCCGAGCAATTTGCGACTATTTTTGTCTCGGGTGGCAAACGTGGGCTCGATCTCGAGCTGGAGGCCGGCGATCTCAGCCGCTTACTCAATGGTCGCTTTGCGGATATAGCAAAACGCGATTAAATCTGCCCTCTCCTCTTACCTAAACGAAAATAAAAATTATGACCGATAGAACAGAGCCTCAAACTCAGAGCAAGGAGAGCGCATTGAAGGGCACCGCTTATAAGGTGCTGACGGCTATTAGCGCTTCTCACCTTATTAACGACATGCTGCAGTCCCTGATTTTGGCGATCTACCCGCTGCTGCAAAAAGAGTTTACCCTCAGCTTTACGCAGATCGGCATTATTACCCTGACCTATCAAATTACGGCTTCACTATTACAGCCACTGATTGGCCATTATACCGACAAGCATCCTAAACCTTACTCGCTCCCCGTGGGCATGGGCTTTACTCTGGCCGGTCTATTGTTGCTGGCTATCGCACAAACCTATGGCGTAATCTTGATTGCGGCCGCGCTGGTCGGAACCGGATCCTCAGTGTTCCACCCTGAGTCCTCACGCGTTGCACGAATGGCCTCCGGTGGTCGTCATGGATTAGCCCAATCCCTGTTCCAGGTTGGCGGCAACTTTGGTAGCGCGCTGGGCCCACTGCTTGCCGCGATTATTATTGCTCCTTATGGCAAAGGCAATGTCGCCTGGTTTGCTCTGGCTGCACTGCTGGGTATGGTTGTGCTATTGCAAGTCAGCCGCTGGTATAGCCATCAGCAGCAGTTGGCAAAAAAACGCGGCCCGGCCACAATAGCAGTGAGTCAACTGCCGAAACGCACCGTCATGCTTTCGTTAGGTATTTTGTTGATGCTGGTATTCTCTAAATATTTTTATCTGACCAGCCTGAGCAGCTATTACACTTTCTACCTGATCCACAAATTTGGCGTGTCGATTCAGAACGCACAGTTCCATCTGTTTGCCTTCCTGCTGGCTGTAGCGGCAGGCACAATTCTTGGCGGGCCGATTGGCGACAAGATTGGGCGTAAATATGTTATCTGGGTATCAATCCTCGGCGTCGCGCCTTTTACCCTATTACTGCCACATGCCAATCTGTTTTGGACCAGTACGCTAAGCATCGTCATCGGCTTAATTCTGGCCTCGGCATTTTCCGCAATTCTGGTTTATGCGCAGGAACTGATCCCGGGAAAAGTCGGCATGGTTTCTGGTTTGTTCTTTGGACTTGCCTTTGGCATGGGTGGATTAGGCGCAGCCATTTTGGGCTATGTTGCCGACAAAACCAGCATCGAGTTGGTTTACCAAATTTGTGCTTTCCTGCCACTGCTGGGAATATTCACGGCCTTCCTCCCAAATATCGAACATAAAGCAAATTAATTACCAAATTAAGTGCTATAGTAAAATTACTAGTGCATATACTGACTGACGGGTAGCCCTCTTAAATATGAGGGCTATTTCCTATCTGGACTCAGCGTAAAAAAGAAATTACGCTAAATTATCAGTCCAAAGTTTAGATACTTTTCCATACGACATCTATTTAAAAATATAAATTAGTTTTAATAGATTGATTTTTTTAGTTAGGAGAAGATCACTTGAGATTATTACCCGTCATTGCTTTATATTTTCTTTGTATATACATGTCATGGATGCCATTGTTTCACTCAATTTCCTGGATATCATGGGATTTAGGCGCTCATATACCAAGAACATTATCTACCGTTGGAGAACTCAGGCAGGGGCAGTTCCCACCTTATTTTGATTTCAATTATCATCACTACCCTGGCTATTCATGGAATATATTTTATCCGCCACTTGCTAACTTTATCATGTCATTCTTTCAATATATTCAAGACAACTTAAACAATACACTCAAACTTACATCATTAGTAATTTTAATGTTTTCAACTCTAATTTCATTTTTTTCCTTTAATAGTTTAGGCATTACCCGAGATAAATCACTCTCCTTGTCATTGATGTTCTCATGCTCAATATACATGGTTGATAATATTTTTATCCGAGGAGCGATACCTGAATCTTTAGCTATTTGTTTCGCACCACTATTCATCAGCAGTTTACTCAAAAGAACAGAACCCAAGTCTTTCCTCGTAATGGGGGTAGCCAGTGCCGGCATTCTCTTGTCAAACATACCATCATTCATAGCTTGCGCTATAGTAGCGCTGGTCTTCGCAGCTTTTAGAAAAGAGTCCATCCCATTCTTTATTAAAGGTTTTACTGTCTGTTTTTTACTAAGCGCATTCTACATTCTGCCACTATTTTATTCTTTGCATGGGCAGAGCTTTAACTTGATTAGCTTTAATTTTTTTCCAAAAATGAGCGAAAAAAGCTTAAGTCTTTACGATCTCGTCTCGGGTGAAAAAATAAAAACAGGCAGTTTAAGGGACATGTCTTTAGGTGTTGGCTGGCCTATTTTCTTGCTGCTATTACTGGCGCTATACAATAACTTTAAAAAATTAAATTTTCTTATCCTATTGGTTTTAACATTTATAGTCGTTAGCGGAGCTAACTATTCATTTTTGCCAAAATTTCTGCAAGAATTAAGTCTGCTACAGTTTGCCTGGAGACTCGTGCCTTATTTGCTGTTACTTGTTTTGGTTCAGATAGCCGAAAGCAGTAAAGTAACCAATAAACATCTTTTAGCATGCCTGTTTTTGACCAGCCTAATGACTACCTGGATGTCAGTCGAAAAAACCAGCTCGTATAACATAACTAAAGACAATTATGGCTCGACTATTTTTAGTGATTACGCTTTAACTAGCGCCAAAAAAATTGTTTTACCGGAAGGTAAAATAATTTGCCTAGATAGCCAAAACAGTGAAACACAGATCGATTTCACAGAAAAAAGAAACACCCACGGCATGCCCGTGTTTGAATTTAACAGTAAAATTGATGGAAAATGCATTATCCCGGTTATGGCCTACAACTCCGTGACCCTTGATGGTAAGAGAAATATCATTGATGGTTATCTTTATTATAATGCGTTAAAAGGCGACAATCGGGTTGAAGTTAAAAGAACAGCCGCATTCGAATTATTGTATGGTCTGGGAGCATTTCTGAGTTTTATATCTTTCGTTTTCATTATGTATAAAATTTTCATAATTAAACGGAATACCGTGTTTTATAAGCCATTTAAAAGCTAATGCAACATTAATGAACGCTTCATCGGTTAACCCTCTCTTTTGTCGCATTTATGCCAATAAAATAAACATTTTCTTACACATTGGCTAGTTAATAACTTAAACTCAGTTCTACCAGGTTTACGCTGTTGCGTGCATAACGAGAGGGAATCTTGATGCATAATTCTACCCCCCTGATTACCACCATCGTAGGCGGACTCGTTCTCGCCTTTTTGCTGGGCATGCTGGCGAATCGTTTGCGTATTTCGCCGCTGGTCGGTTATCTTGCCGCTGGCGTGTTGGCTGGCCCTTTCACCCCCGGATTCGTTGCCGATACCTCACTGGCTCCCGAGCTGGCAGAGATTGGTATCATTTTGCTGATGTTCGGTGTGGGGCTGCATTTTTCTCTGAAAGATTTATTGGCGGTTAAATCGATTGCCATTCCGGGAGCCATTTTACAGATTACCGTGGCTACCATACTCGGTATGGGGCTTTCGCATTTAATGGGCTGGAACCTGACCAGCGGGCTGGTGTTCGGGTTAAGTCTTTCGACCGCCAGCACCGTGGTCTTGCTACGCGCGCTAGAAGAACGGCAGTTAATTGATAGTCAACGAGGGCAAATCGCCATCGGCTGGCTGATTGTCGAAGACCTGGCAATGGTGTTAACGCTGGTTCTGCTGCCTGCTATCAGCAATATGATGGGTAGTCAGGAAGTTAGCGCAGGAAATTTGCTCACTGAGTTAGCTATCACCCTGGGTAAAGTTATCGCCTTCATTATATTGATGATTGTGGTCGGTCGCCGTTTAGTCCCGTGGATTCTGGCAAAGTCAGCCGCCACAGGTTCACGCGAGTTATTCACTTTGGCGGTGCTGGCTCTGGCTCTTGGCATAGCTTTTGGAGCGGTAGAGTTTTTCGATGCCTCATTTGCACTGGGGGCTTTCTTTGCAGGAATGGTGCTTAACGGCTCGGAGCTTAGCCAGCGTGCGGCGCACGATACTCTGCCGTTGCGCGATGCATTTGCCGTACTGTTTTTTGTGTCGGTCGGCATGTTGTTTGACCCAATGATTCTGATTCATGAGCCGCTTGCCGTCCTGGCAACTCTGGCGATTATTCTGTTTGGAAAATCTGCCGCCGCCTTCGCACTGGTCAGAATGTTTGGCCACTCGCAGCGCACTGCGTTAACAATCTCCGTCAGTCTGGCACAAATCGGCGAGTTCGCGTTTATTCTGGCAGGACTCGGGATTTCTCTCGGCATGCTCTCCGAACACGCGCGTAATTTGGTACTCGCAGGGTCTATCTTGTCGATCATGCTGAATCCACTGCTTTTTTCTCTGCTGGAAAGTTACCTAATCAAGACCGAGATTATTGAAGATCAGAGCCTGGAGGAGGTAATTGAAGACGAGGCCCAGACACAGGTTACGTTTTGCGATCACGTTTTAATTGTTGGCTATGGACGAGTGGGAAGCCTGCTCGGCGCCAAGCTTATTGAGCAAGGTGTTCCGCTAGTGGTGATTGAAAACTCTCGGCCAAGGGTTGAAGCCCTGCGTGAGCAAGGCATCAGTGCGGTATTGGGCAACGCGGCGAATCAAGAAATCATGGAACTGGCAGGCCTCGACTGCGCGCGCTGGCTGCTGCTGACCATTCCAAACGGCTACGAATCTGGTGAAATCATCGCCTCCGCTCGTGCCAAGCGCCCCACCATCGAGATTATTGCCCGCGCCCACTATGATGATGAAGTTTCCTACATCATGGCTCGCGGCGCAGATAAAGTCGTGATGGGCGAGCGCGAAATCGCCAACAATATGCTCAACTCAATTAACTTAGGGAGAGATATTTCCACTAATCCTTGGGCCGAATAACGCCGTTACGGTGTGCAGGGGCAAATTAAACGTAATCCTCTAAACCATGCGCATCGTAGCAAGGCGGCAATCGAGCAAATGCCGATGAGCTGACACCAGTCAGTGATTCGGGTGAGCGATAGAAACTAGCGCAGCTAAGGTGCACAGGGCGACACGCAAACCTAATCCTCTAAGCCATGTGTATCTTGGCAAGGCGGCAATTGAGCAAATCCCGATGAGCTGACATAAGTCAGTGATTCGGGTGAGCGATAGAAACTAGCGCAGCTAAGGTGCACAGGGCGACACGCAAACCTAATCCTCTAAGCCATGTGTATCTTGGCAAGGCGGCAATTGAGCAAATCCCGATGAGCTGACATAAGTCAGTGATTCGGGTGAGCGAAAGAAGCCAACGCAGCTAAGGTGCACAGGGCGACACGCAAACCTAATCCTCTAAGCCATGTGTATCTTGGCAAGGCGGCAATTGAGCAAATCCCGATGAGCTGACATAAGTCAGTGATTCGGGTGAGCGATAGAAACTAGCGCAGCTAAGGTGCACAGGGCGACACGCAAACCTAATCCTCTAAGCCATGTGTATCTTGGCAAGGCGGCAATTGAGCAAATCCCGATGAGCTGACATAAGTCAGTGATTCGGGTGAGCGAAAGAAGCCAACGCAGCTAAGGTGCACAGGGCGACACGCAAACCTAATCCTCTAAGCCATGTGTATCTTGGCAAGGCGGCAATTGAGCAAATCCCGATGAGCTGACATAAGTCAGTGATTCGGGTGAGCGAAAGAAGCCAACGCAGCTAAGGTGCACAGGGCGACACGCAAACCTAATCCTCTAAGCCATGTGTATCTTAGCAAGGCGGCAATTGAGCAAATACCGATGAGCTGACATAAGTCAGTGATTCGGGTGAGCGATAGAAACTAGCGCAGCTAAGGTGCACAGGGCGACACGCAAACCTAATCCTCTAAGCCATGTGTATCTTGGCAAGGCGGCAATCGAGCAAATCCCGATGAGCTGACATAAGTCAGTGATTCGGGTGAGCGAAAGAAGCCAACGCAGCTAAGGTGCACAGGGCGACGAGGATTTTTAGTATTCCCAGTAGGATTCTTCGAGACTGTCCTCTCGCTCCGGCAGGCCTCGCATTAGTCGCGGGGAATGCTGGTTCAATACTTGATAACTGACTCGATTAGCATATTTGCAGACCTGCGCCAGCGAAGAATAAGTAAGATATTCAAGGGCATGCTTGCTGGAGTTTGGCACTGAGGAACGGTGAAAACCATTGGCTGCAATATCGTGTAGCAGTGCGGAAAGCGCGCCGTCCCCCGCCCCGTTGGTATTCATTATTTTCTCGGGACCGCCCATATAAGGAGCGATGTGAGAGAAAATGCGCAGAGGTTGGGTGCAGTTCTCACGGCGCATCGCGCGGCTGAATTCATATTGATTGAACTCGGCAATCGCGCCGGGCAGCAACGGATGGTTGGTGGCTCGTTTGTTGGCTTCCTCGGTATAGCTGCCCATGTAGAGGCCACTCGGTCCCGCAGTACATAACACCAGATCGGCCCATTCCAGCGCCTGATTAGTCGCCATCAAAGGATCGCTGAGGCCGGTAAGGGCAAAGGCCTCGTCCTCATTCATTGCCAGAATAGTCACGTTTTCACGGATAAAATCGCGCCATGCCTGCGGATCTTCGGCGATCACGTACTGTGTACCGAGGGTTAATACCACTGGCACGTTATATTTTTTGGCATAAGCGATCGCCTGACGGGTTGCATCGGGCATCGGATCTTCGGCTTCCCCACGCAGCAGGTAAGAAGTCAGTACCAGCGCCGAAGCTCCGGCTATCACCTCTTCGGGAATACTTTCTGCCCGCAGCTGGTTCATCTGTCCGGGGCTGATGGCAAAAGTGCGCTCGCCGCTTTCGTTAATTAGCGTAAAACAGCGGCCAATCGCGCCATCTACACCCTGTAGATAATCCAGATCGGTGCGGCTGGAGGTATTACACAGATAGCGATAGGCATAGCTGCCAATTTTAATGTTGCTACACATTACGCCGAGCAGCACCGAACGGTCATCGGCCAACACTGAATAGTTGTGCAGAGTATTGCCGATAGTGCCTCCGGCAAACTCGTGAGTAATCAACGTCTGACTGGTTAATTCTTGATAAAGCAGCTCGGCCCGCTCGTCGTCAATCAGGCTCGACTGCCCGGCGACCAGTCCATAACGAGCGATAACCTCGTCATCTACCTTGGCCTCGATATCCACCAAAGTCTGATCAATCCCGACAATATAAGAGGCGCTCGCATCAGGCTGTGCGTTAAGCAGCATTGAATCACGCAGCAATGGATCGCGCGCGCTTACGGGAAAATAGTGTTTTGACTTACGTTTACCGGGAAATTTCATGGGATTTGGTTTAGGCAGTGAAACATGCGGGGATGTTATCACAGGAGAACAATTGATATAGGGCAGTTATTATTTTGGCTGGCGACCGGCACCAGCCAATACAGGGGTCTTGCGGTATTAGAAGTGTTGCGACACCAGCTGTTGCAGCATATCGATGTGATCGTCGCGATCGTTTAATGCTTCGATGTATTCAAACTTCTCACCACCTGCGTGAAGGAATAGTTCACGGTTTTCTCCGTTTATTTCCTCGATGGTTTCCAGGCAATCGGCAGAGAAGCCCGGGCACACAATCTGAATATGTTTCACGCCCTGGCCCGGCAGGCTCTCCATGGTGGCATCGGTGTATGGCGTCAGCCAAGGCTCACGACCAAAACGCGACTGGAAGGTCAACATGATTTTACCGGGAGCCAGTTGCAGCGCGGTAGTCAGGGCCTGAGTGGTAGCCTGGCAACGCTGCTGATAGTCATCACCCAGTGCGACGAAACGTTTTGGAATGCCGTGGAAAGACAGGACCAGTCTATCCGGCTCGCCGTGTTTGGCGAAAGATTCCAGAATGCTGGCCTTAAGTGCCGAAATATAGGCCGGATGTTCGGCGTAATCGCGGATAAAGCTTACCGATGGCAAACGGCGCTGTTCTTTCAATACGCGCGCGACGCCGTCAAACACTGAAGCGCTGGTCGAGCAGGAATACTGTGGATACATCGGCAGAACGACCATTTTGGTCACACCCTGTTCCAACAGGCGACCAATGCCGTCTTCCAGGCTGGGTTTACCGTAACTCATCGCCAGTTCGACCGGTGTGTCAGGGAAACGCGCGGCGAGTGCTTTTTGCTGACGCAGGCTGTAAACCATCAAAGGTGAGCCTTCATCCATCCACACGGATTTATAAAGCTTGGCCACGCGAGGGGAGCGGAAAGGCAGGATCACGCCTTGCAAAATAGGCCACCAGATCAGCCGATTGGTATCAACCACGCGAATATCACTTAAAAACTCAGCCAGAAAACGTTTTACCGCCGCCGTGGTTGGAGCCTCCGGTGTTCCCAGGTTAACCAGTAACACACCGAATTTCGTCTGCATCATGCTGAATTCCCTAAATAATATTACTAATTTTTTAACACAGGGCAAATGACCTGTCTGAATGCGCCCTTATTGTAACCAAACTCAGGCAAATCGGAACCGATAACAGCAAATGGGATTAACAATCAATGCGATTTATGAGGGGGAAACGGGGGAATTGCAGGTAAAACCAAGGCGACCGAAGCCGCCCTGATAACGTTAATTCACTTCACGGCAGTTATCCCAGAATAGCAGCCAGTTCTTCGCGAACTTCGCTCACTTTCTTGGTGCCGTCAATTTTAACATATTTGGTGTTACCGGCTTCGGCTTCTTTACCGTAGTAAGAAACCAGCGGCTCGGTCAGCTCGTGGTATTCCACCAGACGTTTACGAACAGTTTCTTCCTGATCGTCTTTACGGGTAGTCAACTCTTCGCCAGTGGCGTCGTCTTTGCCTTCAACCTTAGGTGGGTTAAATTTAATGTGGTAAACGCGACCCGATGGTGCGTGAACGCGACGGCCAACGATACGGTCAACGATCAGTTCATCAGGAACGTCAAATTCCAAAACGAAATCAACGCTGATGCCAGCTTCTTTCATGGCGTCTGCCTGTGGAATGGTGCGTGGGAAACCATCCAGCAGGAAACCGTTACGGCAATCTTCCTGAGTAATACGTTCTTTAACCAGGGCAATAACCAGTTCGTCGGTAACCAGTTTACCGGCGTCCATAATCTCTTTAGCTTTCTTGCCAAGATCACTTCCGGCCTTAACAGCTGCGCGCAACATATCACCAGTAGAGATTTGCGGAATACCGTAATTCTCCATGATGAATTGAGCCTGAGTACCCTTACCTGCGCCCGGAGCGCCCAGCAGAATGATACGCATTGCGTAAATCCCCTTGCATTGTAATTTTATTAAAAGTCGAAAACGGTCAACCATACCATTCTGCGCCCCCTTCCTCAAGAAAGGGGGACGGCTAGTTAGCTATTTAAGAATAACTACAAAGCGATGGCTGCCTGTTTTTTCGCCTGCAAGGTTTGTGAGACAACAGCAACAATGATGATACAGCCGCCAATCACTGCATTTGCAGTGGGAGCTTCATGCAAGAACAGATAGATCCACAGCGGGGCCAGCGCCGTTTCCAGCAATAAAAACAGGCCTGCGTTGGCCGGTGCAACGTAGCGAGTTGACAAGGAAATCAGTCCCATTGCCAACGGCATAATCATCGCCCCTTCAATAACCAGCCACAACCACTGCTGCGCGTGCAGCTCGCTAAGCGTTGAAACCATCCCCGCCCCAGCGAACATCGGCACAATCACTGACGCCAGCACGCCGCCCAACGATGGCAAAGCCAGAGTTCCGTTTTCGACCCGTGAGGCGAAGATAAAGGCCAATGCCATGAATACCGCGGTTGCCAATGCGAAGTAGTTCGCTGTTCCATCAACGCCCGCCTGTCGCCCTGACATGACAATCACCACGCCGAGCATGCCAATCACTGCCGCAACCATTAAAGAACGATCGATTTTAGTACTGAAAAACAGCCGTGAGATGATGGCGGAAACAAACGGCGTCGAAGAAATAATCACTAATACCGTCGCAATATTGCCGCGGTTAAGCGCATTCACAAAGCAGGCCGATGAAGCGCAAAAAAACAGCACCGACAGCAGATTTTGGCGAGTAATCCACGGTACACCCAGCACCGAACGGCTTTTCGGCACCAATAGCCAGATGGCAAAGACTACCGCCCACATCAATAATCCACGTAAAACCACAATAAGCCAGGAGTCTTCCACCGCCATCAAACGGATAAACACCGAATCTGAACTGAGAATGACGCCACCTAGAATGCCGATCAGGTTGCCGTTAACTGCGCTTGATTTACTCATCTTATATTCCATAGTTTTGAAATATCTTCAAAAACGCTACCGGTACAGTTGACCGGACGTCCATTCTGTCCGCGCGTCCAGCGGGACAGGCGAAGGGTATTACTGTGTTCAAAATAACTGCCGTTAAGCTCTTTGGTGGTCTGACGCTGCTGCTCGGTAAATGACGGCACGTGGAAGCAGCTGAAAGGCAATCCTGGTTCACCCAAAGACTGCAAATGCTGGCCGTCAGGCAACCAGATATCGATGGGATCGACACTGGCAACGTTAAACGGCTGCCATCCTGGCGCATTAATCGTTTCCAGCGCCCTTTCCAATGGCGCTTCCGAGACCGTAGAGTGCTCGAACAAACGCAGCTCGCTTCGCAGCAGCATGCTGTAGTCTTCCGGGCGCACAGCAATAAGCGTCAGTCCAACTGCCACCGAGGCGTGCTTGTGCAGCGGAGCCAAAAACAGCGAGCCGTGTTCGATCAAGTCATCGTGCATATTGGTAGCAAAACTGTGCGACGCATCGACAACAAAACGGTTTTGCGACCTTGGCAGACTGTTCAATTGACCGGTGTAGGGATTGACGTGAGTGACAATCTGTACACCGCTGTTTTCCGTACCTTCGGCAACAAAAGGCCGAAATAGCATATCGATCGGCTCATAATGCTGATGGTTTGCCAGGCTCAAAGAAATATTCTGCTTATGTAGCAAGTGGGACAGCATCGCCAACCCGACGCTGACCGACTGGACCATAAACACATCATACTGCTCGAGACGGTAAACCTCGGTAAGCCTCTCCCTGACTGCTTCACGTAACTGGTTCACTTTCTTGTAAAAGTGTCCGCCACCGTGCTGCATCTGGAGTTGGGGTGACAATGCTGAAGGGTCCATTAGTCGATTAACTCCTTCTGATAAAGCAGTGGCAAGACGTTGTCGCGAAACACAGAACCGACACCGACTTCGCAAGGAGGCTTGCGGTAGTTAACCCAGGCAATCTCGGCGATTTCAGAGCTGGCTACCGGTTGGCCCACGACCTCAACCTGATACACGTGATTTTCTATCGCCACGGATTCAAACTCGGCGATGCCGTGAAACAGGCCAAAAGGTTTAATCTCCGCCGCTTCAACGTTGAGCTCCTCCTTGAGCTCGCGACGCAGGCAGGACAGATGATCCTCCCCCTGCAACGGCTTACCGCCCGGGGAGATGAACACGTCCGTGCCTTCTTTGCGCGTCAACAGCAGCGAACGGTTACGGATAATAATGGCCGAACACTTGATGATGGTTTTCATCACAGGCTCCACTCAGGCAGCTTCAGCAGGAGAGGTGGCAACTTTTTTCGCCAGGCTCAGGGATTCACCAGACAGGAATTTGACGATGTTCAGAGCCAACGGCGTTTTTTCACGCAGGTAGGCCATAATGGTATCGTCACTCGGAGTAGAGAAACTGTCGCCAAAAATACTCACGCCTTCCAGTGACTTGGTAGAAATACCCAGTTGTAGCAGGCGATATTTCACATCATCGGATGACTGGGCAAATTCATATATTGGTGAGTGATATTGAATACCAAACTCTTTCATTAAATCGACGAGATAATCTTTGGCAACCTGACGTTGCTCAGGGAACTCTTGCTGATAATGGGTGATCCCGTCATTGATGACGTCAATGTCATGACGGCGACAGAAATCAATTAGATGTGCGTGAATTGCTAATTTTTCGCCAAGCAGTACTAAATTCTTTCTATACTTTAAAATATCGCCTTCGATATTTTCGATAGCGATGCTACGGAAGGTTCCACTAATATCTTCGACTGTGTGTTCTACTACCAAATCCCCAAAACGGGTTTTAAGTTCATCAACACGATGAGAAAGAATGCCACGATGTAGGGAACATCCGCTGTTCGCTGAATACAGGTGAACCGGTATACCCTGTAACATCAGATAACAGGCTGCTAAGGTACTGTCACGACCACCGGTAAACATCACAAGTTGAGTTTTTACGTAAGTATTTTTCATATTGATCCTTAATATTTACTGGGATACTCGGGTGCAAGGCACTCATGGCTGCTGTGTAAGGTTGTCCCGCCACGCCAACCTGGAGATTAACTTCGCCATCCTGGCGCTTCGTGTCGGGACAAGGTCGAGACTAAAGGGTTTTTTTTAGGTTAGAAAATGATATAAACAGACAGACGAGTTGAAATTAACTAACAAGGTGGCGCTATGTCAGATCTCCCTTCACTGCGCGCATTGCACTACTTTAAACAAGCCGCGATGTTCGAAAGCTTCAGCGCAGCAGCAGAATCTTTGAATGTTACCCACAGCGCAATCAGCCACCAAATAAAGAATCTGGAAACCTGGTTAGGCACGCCCTTATTTAAACGTACTGCCGGACGGGTTTATTTAACTCAGGATGGCGAGACATTAAAAAAATGCTGCGAACAGGTATTTAGAAATATAGAGGCGACCTGCAAAGAAATTAAAACTCGAGAAGAAAACAGCCTTATTATTTCCTGTGCACCAAGTTTTTTGTCACAGTGGTTAATTCCGCGAATCAATCGTTTCTCACAGCTGCATGAAAATATTGCCCTCACCTTTCAGACCCATGTAAACATTGAAAATGTTCAGGATGAGAGGACTGATATTTTAATCAAAAGTAATGAAACATTATTGCCAGAGGAAATTGAAGCGACGCTTATTACTGTCGATTATATCGGCCCGGTGTGTTCGCCAGAATTTCGCCACCGCTTCACTTATGAGACCGATTTTACGACCCAACCGCTGCTGCATGCTGATACTAAAATCAATGCCTGGCAGGAATGGGCGCGTAAAACCAATACACGGGGAGACTTTATTTCCGGTAAGCATTTCGACAATCTTACGTTAGCAATCCAGGCCGCTAAAAACGGTTTAGGGATTATTATGACGCCGCAGATTTTGGTGAAAAAAGAAATTCAGGAAGGAAGTTTGATTGCACCGCTAGGCTTCACCGAGGTCGACAGAGCTACTTATATGCTGGTTAAGCGTGTGCGCAGCCATGAACGTGAGATAACATTGTTTCGACACTGGTTATTAGAAGAGGCCAGCCGGGGTTAGCGACTGGCCTCTGATGTAGGCAGGCGCTAATCAACGCCAGCCTTAATAACTGCCTGAAAGAAGACTTTAAGCCTGCAAAAGGGTATTCATACGGCGAATAAACTGGTTAGGATCTTCCAGCGTACCGCGCTCGGCGAACAGTGCCTGATCCAGCAACAGCTCTACCCATTCAGAGAACTGATCTTCCTGAATTTCATCAGCGGCACGTTTAACCAGCGCGTGCTCAGGGTTAAGTTCGAAGATGTATTTCACCTCTGGCGCATCCTGACCCGCTGCGGCAAAGAGCTTGGCCATCTGCGTGCTCATTTCATCGGCACCGGTGGTGACAATTGCCGGAGTATCGGTCAAACGGTGCGTCAGGCGGACTTCTTTGACGCGATCTCCCAACAGCGTTTTCACTCGCTCGACGAATGGCTCAAGTGCCTTGTCAGCATCTTGTTGCTCTTCACTCTTCTCATCGGCCAGCTTGTCCAGAGACTCGTCGGCTTTGCTTACAGACTGCAACGACTTACCATCGAATTCAGTCAGATAGCTCATCATCCATTCATCAATGCGGTCGGAAAGCAGCAGAACCTCGATACCCTTTTTACGGAATAACTCAAGGTGCGGGCTGTTCTTGGCTGCAGCATAGCTGTCGGCAGTGATGTAATAAATCTTGTCCTGACCTTCCACCATGCTGGCAACGTAATCTTCCAGAGACAGTGTTTGCTCGGAGGAATCGTTACGAGTGCTGGCAAAGCGCAGCAGTTTGGCAATGGTTTCTTTGTTGCTGCTGTCTTCTGCAGGGCCTTCTTTCAATACCAGACCAAACTGTTTCCAGAACTGTAGATATTTTTCTGCGTCGTCTTTGGCCAGTTTTTCCAGCATTTGCAAGGCGCGCTTGCTCAGGGCACTGCGCAGATTCTGGGTTACGCGGCTGTCTTGCAGAATTTCACGCGAAACGTTCAGCGGAAGATCGTTGGAATCTATCAGGCCGCGCACAAAGCGCAGGTAGTTCGGCATAAACTGCTCGGCTTCGTCCATGATAAAGACGCGCTGCACGTACAGTTTCAGGCCATGCTTGTGGTCACGGTTCCACATGTCCCACGGCGCCTGCGAAGGAATGTACAGCAGGCTGGTATATTCTTGCTTACCCTCGACGCGGTTGTGGCTCCAGCTCAGCGGATCGCTGAAATCATGGGAGATATGCTTGTAAAACTCAGTGTATTCTTCGTCGGTGACTTCAGAGCGGCTGCGGGTCCACAGGGCTTGAGCCTTGTTGATTTGGTCCCAGGTAGTGGTGTCGTCTTCTTCGTTGCGGGTCTCGATTTCAACCGGCAGCGCAATGTGGTCGGAATATTTGCTGATGATCGAACGCACACGCCAGTCATCCAGAAACTCGTCCTGATCTTCGCGCAGATGCAGGGTGATTTCAGTGCCGCGATCGGCTTTCTCGATATCTGCCAGGGTGTATTCGCCTTCACCGGCAGATTCCCAGAACACGCCCTCTGAGGCGCTTACGCCTGCTGCACGGGTACGAACGGTGACTTTATCAGCCACGATAAACGCTGAATAGAAGCCCACGCCGAACTGACCAATCAGTTGGCTGTCCTTGGCCTGCTCGGAGCCTACGGACTGCAGGAAAGCCTTGGTGCCTGATTTGGCGATGGTCCCGAGATTATCAATCACCTCGTCGCGGGTCATGCCGATGCCGTTATCGCTGAGTGTCAGGGTACGTTTTTCTTTGTCAAACGCCAGGCGGACGTGAAGATCGGCGTCGCCTTCGTAGAGATCAGGTTTTGACAGCGCGCAGAAACGCAGTTTGTCCGCCGCATCCGAGGCGTTGGAGATCAACTCACGCAAGAAAATTTCTTTATTCGAATATAGCGAGTGGATCATCAGGTGGAGTAACTGTTTTACTTCCGACTGGAATCCGCGGGTCTCTTGTCCTTTCATACTCATCAAATACCTCAATCAAACCGTTTGAGTGGTTAAAACGAAACTGTGTTCAAAACAGACTGAGAATGAAATGGGGTGCTAAAGGGAAATATTCAAGAGGAAAGGACAAGGAAAGGTAAAAACAAGCGTTATTTGATTATTTAAGAATCGAATAGGCCAGCTAGTTAAATGCTTTGAAAAGTAGGAGGGATTGTAATCACAACAGATAAGTTGAAGGGATGGGTTTTACTTTAAGTTCAGCAAGAGATTTCAAAACACCCAACCTGCCGTCTAAGTAGTTGAAGCTGTAGCAAGGCGGCAAGTAAGTTCATCCCCAGAAGCTGACACAAGTCAGTGACTGGGGTGAACGCACGAAGCTAACGCAGTTACAGCTTTAAATACGACGACGGAGCTGACATAAGTCAGTGACTGGGGTGGGTGCGAAGCCAACGCAGTTACAGCTTTAAATACGACGACGGATCAATACTTAAACAGATGACGCCCAGCAAGAGAGTGGGCTAGCGTAGTGCCGTCAACCATCTCCAACTCTCCGCCGACCGGCACACCATGAGCGATGCGGCTGGCAACAACGCCGTACTGACCACACATTTCGGCGATATAGTTTGCGGTCGCGTCCCCTTCGACTGTCGGGTTAGTCGCGAGGATCACTTCCTGAATGCTTTCGCTTTCAAGACGTTGTTCAAGCCTGCCCAAACCAATGTCATCAGGACCGATGCCGTCCAGCGGGGATAAATGCCCCATCAGCACGAAATAACGCCCTGAAAACTGACCAGTTTGCTCGATAGCGTGAATGTCCGCCGGACTTTCTACCACACAAATCTGACCATTTTCCTTGCGCCTTGGGTTGGCACAAATGGTGCAAATATCCTGCTCGGTAAAGGTCCGGCAATCAGCACAGTGGCCAATTTCGGACATTGCCCGGGTCAGAGACTGCGCCAGCCGCATTCCGCCACTGCGATCGCGCTGCAGCAGCTGGAATGCCATACGTTGCGCTGACTTCGGACCAACGCCCGGCAGGCAGCGTAACGCCTCCATTAATGATTCAAGGAGTGGGCTGGTTTGCATCAGAATGGCATCTTAAAGCCCGGTGGCAACTGCATGCCGCCAGAAACTGCTGCCATTTTCTCTTTCTGCGTTTCATCGATACGACGAGCCGCATCGTTGAATGCTGCAGCGATCAGGTCTTCCAGCATGTCTTTGTCATCTTCAAACAGGCTTGGATCGATCTCAACGCGACGAACGTTGTGCGCTCCGTTGATAGTAATTTTAACCAGACCTGCGCCAGATTCACCGGTAACTTCAATGGTCGCTATCTCAGCTTGTGCCTGCTGCATTTTTTCCTGCATTTGCTGGGCCTGTTTCATCAGGTTACCAATGCCGCCTTTTCCAAACATAATCTTCTCTCTTTGCGTCGGGCCGCGTATGTGCACCATGCTCCTACTGCGGCGGTTAAATGGGGCGAATACTTTCTTCGTCCAGCTCGGCATCAAAGAAACGACGCAGAGTCTGGATATTATTATCCGCGATAATCGACTGACGCGCCTGCGCCAGTTTTTCTTCATAAATTGCCTGCCGCCATTCCAGCGGCGTGCGGGTCGCCAGATTGTCGTCTTCAACCACGCTTAGCGTAATTTGTTGCTCATAAAGCGCTGCCAGTGCGTCTGCCAACGTTTTCTGTGCCGTCGGCGAGTTTAAATGACGCTGCGCCGAACGCAAATGTAGACAGAGGGTAGCCGAATCAGGGCGTTCAAGGAAAGCGTTAAGCGCTAATTGCTGAACCAGTTTCGGAATAGTCAGCTGCTGGATAATCGCCGCCCACTCGTCGCGTTCAATGGCTTCCTCAGCCAGACGCGAGGCCAGCTCAGGCGATTTTTCATGTTCTAACGCGGCGCGCAGAGCCTTGGGAGTAGCGACAGGTTCAGGTGCAGCCTCCGGCTCGTTAACCGTTTTCCAGCGATAGGCTTCTTCCTTGACCGGTACTGCCGGTGCTTTCTTCTGAGCAGTCGCGCCCTTGCGCTCTAGCGAACGCTCGGTAACTGAAGCCAGTCGCTCCAGCACCGCATTTGCCGGCTGCGCTTTTCCAGGCGCGGCCGGCTCAGCTTTTTTTGGGGAAGAGCTTCCCTGCTGCCGATGTAGCTGTGTTCGCGCCTGTAGCAGCTGCGCGGTGGAATCCGGGATAGCAGCTTCTGACTGTGGCGGAGCATGGCGAGACGGCGCTACGGCGGACTGCGGCGCGCTGTTTTGCACTGGCTGCTGTTGCGCAGCGGACGCGCGTGGTGTAGTGATTTCCGGTTCTGCGATCAACACTTTTGGATGAAAGGCCAGCGCGCGCAGCAGAGTCATTTCGACCCCCATGCGTTTGTCTGGCGCAAACGGCAGCTCTTTGCGGCCAATCAGCAAAGTTTGATAATACAGCTGCACGTCGGTTGGCGGAATAACTCGCGCCAACTCACGCAAACGTTGCTCAATTGAAGCGTAATGATTGTCAAGAACCGACGGCAAAAGCTGAACCATGGCGATGCGGTGCAGCAGTGCCAGCGTTTCCACCAGCAAGGTTTCCCAGTCAACACCCCGTGAAGCAGCATGTTCAACCTGCGCCATTACCGTAGCGCCATCTGCACTGACCAGTGCTTCAAGAATCGCCAGCGGCTGCTCGTCGTCGAGCGTTCCGAGCATCTGCGATACGGTTTCGGTAGTAACCTGCCCCTGCCCCATGGCGATCGCCTGATCGGTCAGACTCAGCGCATCGCGCATACTGCCATCGGCAGCACGGGCCAGCAATTGCAGTGCTCGCGCTTCACTGGTGATCTGCTCGGCGTTCAATACCTTATCAAGCTGTTTGCGGATCTGTTCGACGTCCAGCGCCTTAAGATGAAATTGCAGACAGCGCGACAGAATTGTCACCGGCAGCTTTTGCGGATCGGTGGTTGCCAGCAGGAATTTGACGTGCGAAGGCGGTTCTTCAAGCGTTTTCAACAGCGCGTTAAAGCTGTGCCGCGAAAGCATGTGCACTTCGTCAATCAGATAAACTTTGAAACGCCCACGAGCCGGGGCGTACTGCACATTGTCGAGCAATTCACGGGTATCTTCGACTTTGGTTCGCGAGGCGGCGTCTATCTCGATCAGGTCAACAAAGCGCCCTTGCTCGATTTCACGGCAGTTATCGCAAACGCCGCACGGCGTAGAAGTAATGCCGGTTTCGCAGTTCAGGCCTTTGGCCAACAGGCGGGCAATGGAAGTTTTACCCACGCCACGAGTACCAGAGAAAAGATAGGCGTGATGGATCCGCCCCAGCGACAGGCCATTAGCCAGTGCCGTCAGCACATGTTCCTGACCAACAACGTCAGTGAAAGTTTGGGGGCGCCACTTACGGGCAAGAACCTGATAGCTCATTAATACCGGAGAAGTCGAGGGGTCTGTAGCGTTATGTTATCACAGCCTCGCCCGCACGAGCGAGGGCTAGAACAAACGAGTAAATCCAAAGGCATTCGAGTTACAGGTAGGCGGCAACTGCGCGCATCCCCAGAAGCTGACATAAGTCAGTGACTGGGGTGAGCAAAGGCGGCCAACAATCCTGTAGCTTTAAAAGGAAATCCAAAGGCATTCGAGTTACAGGTAGGCGGCAACTGCGCGCATCCCCAGAAGCTGACATAAGTCAGTGACTGGGGTAAGCAAAGGCGGCCAACAATCCTGTAGCTTTAAAAGGAAATCCAAAGGCATTCGAGTTACAGGTAGGCGGCAACTGCGCGCATCCCCAGAAGCTGACATAAGTCAGTGACTGGGGTGAGCAAAGGCGGCCAACAACCCTGTAGCTCGAAGGACGACGGATTTTAGTGGCCGGCGAAGTTAACCAGACAGTAACATTCAACACCCTGGCCGTTAAGACGCTTCTCACCGCCCAGCTCTGGCAGATTGATAATGAATGCCGCGTTGGACACTTCACCGCCGAGACGACGAATCAGCTTGGCGGTAGCTTCGATGGTGCCACCCGTGGCCAGCAGGTCATCGATAACCAGCACTTTATCGCCTGGTTTGATGGCATCGGTGTGAATTTCCAGCTTATCGGTGCCGTATTCCAGCTCGTATTCTTCAACGATAGTTTCACGTGGCAGTTTGCCGGGCTTACGCACGGGCACAAAGCCCACGCCCAGCGCCAGCGCGACAGGTGCGCCAAACAGGAAACCACGTGCTTCGGTGCCGACGACCCTGGTGACACCAGTGTTGCGATAACGCTCTGCCAGAAGGTCAATAGTGGCCTGATAAGCCTCTGGGATCTCTAGCAAACTTGTCACATCACGGAACAGTATGCCCGGCTTTGGATAGTCGGGAATGGTCTTGATACTGTCTTTAATAAACTCAAGCTGCTGTGCAGTAGCGGTCATAACGGTAGCGCTCATAATAAAGTCGATTCATACCCAAATAGCGCCAGCGCGATACAAACCATAACCTTTGCTCCGAATGAATCGGCGTAACAAATGGCAACAGCGAACGAGTCTGACGAGCTATTCAAGAAAATAAGTTGGGGACGACACGCGGTCGAGTCGCCCAAATCTATGCAAAGCTACTTTAAAAAGCAACCCACAGCCGAACATGATCGCCTGTTTTGTTGCTTCAGGTCAACCACTGCGAACTGGTGTTCTCTGATTAGCTGCGCGTAATGCATGCTTTCACACCACGTTTGCCGCATAATCGGCGGAAATAATCGTTTTGGAGAAACTCGGTGAGTACGCAAAGCTTAATGCAATCGCTGGAGCAGCAAATTGAAATTCTGGCGCTGGAGATAGAACCGATCGCCCACGCCACCGCACAGCAGGCGCGCTTTGACGTAACGCTTTTTTCCACTAAAGGCACACGGCTTCGCGAATATCTGCTGGAAGTGCGCACTAATTTCGCTCAGCTACGGCAGGTGGTTGCCGAGAATCGCAGCGCTCAGGTGGCCTACGTCGCAGAACGGCTGGTATCGCAGATAACCGCCCTGCAACGTGAGTTGGCTACCCAAACGCTGCGCACGGCCGACAAACAGAAAGAAGTTCAAAGCAGCGATTACTACAGCAAACTGGTCGAGCATCAGCAGTACGAACGCCGCCTAATAGGCATGATTCAGGATCGCGAAAGCAAGCTGGGCAAGGTAGAAACCTTTAAAGAGCAGCAGCATATCCAGAAAGAACTGGCGGCACTGGAAGGAAGATTGATGCGCTGTCGTCAGGCATTGATTAAAATCGAGCGCAGCATCGAACGTCAGGAACGAGGTTTTTGACGTTCTTATCACAAAATTTGAAAAATACCGTCGTTAGTTGAGTCAAAAACTCTATACTAGTTAACTCGATTACACGCCGTGGTTGGATGCCGTCGTTTATGCAGTAATGACCTTTCGACCAACGCCAAGCTTAAGTGGAACGCTTATGTCCATAGAAAACGCCTCTCCCGAACTACAGCTCGCGGTAGATCTGATCTATCTGCTGGAATGTAACGAAATTGCCCCTGACGTAGCGTTGGCGGCATTGGAGATTGTGAAAAAGGACTATCAGGAAAAGCTTAAAAATCCGGTCGGTAGCCTGTCCATAAGCTACCGATGATTTTGCCTGCGGGTTTAATGTAGACTGACTGCAAGCAGACGACGCTTTTATCTGGCCAATCCTTTTCTCTCGTTTCCTGGCTAGACCGGTTTTTCCTCATCCGGTAGTGTTAGCGGGCGATCGACTATCTGAATTTCATTGCCGTTCTGGTTATGCAGATAAACTTCCAACTGATTGAAAGCGATATTAATGTCGTTTTCATTGCACAGCCTGTCAATTTTTCGGTTCAATTCATCCACAGTCACGTTACGATCGCCCAACTCGCGAACATAAACGCGCAGCTCATGATCCAGCGTACTGGCACCAAAGGTCAGGAAGTAAACCGTCGGGCTAGGATCGCTCATCACCCGCGAACTTTCGCTCGCCGCTTGCAGTAGGATCTCTTTAACCTTATCCAAATCAGATCCATAGGCCACACCAACTTTGATCACCACGCGGGTAACCGTGTCTGTCAGCGACCAGTTAATCAGGCGTTCAGTCACAAATGCCTTGTTGGGGATGATCACTTCTTTGCGGTCGAAATCAGTTATCGTAGTGGCACGGATGCGGATCTTGCTTACGGACCCCGAGTAACTGCCGATGGTCACTGTGTCGCCGATCCGAATCGGGCGCTCAAACAGGATAATCAGACCCGAAACGAAGTTGGCGAAGATCTCCTGCAAGCCGAAGCCCAACCCAACTGACAGTGCAGCCACCAGCCACTGGAGTTTATCCCATGACACGCCCAGCGATCCCAGCGCGGTGATCGCGCCAATCACCGTGATGGTGTAAGTCATAATTGTGGTAATGGCGTAAGAGGTGCCCTGCCGCAGCTGGAGCCTGGAAAGGACCAATACCTCCAGTAAACCCGGCAGGTTGCGCGTGAGCACATAGGCAATGATCACTGCGCCAAAAGCGAGTAACACGCTGCCTAGCGTCACAGTCTGAACGACCACTTTGCCAGCCACGTTCACCGATGAGTGCCACATGGTTATGCTGTCGAGGTAGGAAATAACCGTTAGCAAATCCGACCAAATCAGGTAAAGCACCACTGCAAATACGATAAACAGGGCCATGGTTATCAGACGCAGGGTTTGTTGGTTAATCTGATCCAGCCCCATCGGCGTCTCTTCGACCTGCTCGCTGCCGTCAGCCCCTTCTTTGGAATTCACCACCTGTCGACGCGCCAGCGCACGCCGATAGGCCAGACGCCTTGCCGCTACGCTCAGCCCGCGCAGCGCTACCCGGCTGGTAATGTTCCAGATAATCAGTAGGTAAAGACTTTCCAGCCAGCGACTAGCCAGCCGCAGCGTGGTGTAAAAGTATCCTGCAAACATCAGGCCCATTAAAAATACCGGCGCCAGAGCAATCGCCGTTACAATCACCAGATGCACACTGTGAGCATTTTTCTCGCGCCAGCCTTCGCGGAACATCGGGAACAGCAGCACCGACAGCGTGGCTAACGTCAGTAAAACCACGACCTGGCCAATAGTGTCATCTACCAGACCCAACGGAACTTTCTCACCGCGCACGGTCCAGAAAATCAGCGGCAGCATAGTCAATGACAGGCGTAAAATTGAGCGTCGATAATGCGCGCAGTTTGAGGCAGTCATATTGAAGTGCCGCTCGCTGACGCCCTGTGGTGCCAGCATGCGGTAACAGAATCCCATGACTAGCTGGAATACAGCGATACGCTGGGCCAAAGTCCACAAGAAACCGTTGACGCTAATATCACAGACTGAAAACCAATAACCTACCAGCAGGGTCAGCAATATTCCCGGAGCGACTCTTAATAACAGCAATATCAAAGCCTGCGGCGTGTGCAGCTGAGAGTCACGTTTTAATTGACCTACATCGCTGCTCAACTTCTCGATACGTTGTTTAATCGACTTTCTGCGCCACAGCAAAATCAAAATGACGACCAGCATCGGCACAGTGACGGGAATTGAACGCACCAGGCCCTGCCGCAAATCAATCCAGGTGACTTTTAAGCTCAGACCGCTGACCTGGGATTTAACATCATCGGGCAGCGCTTTCAGAAATTGCCAATCCATGGGCTTGTTGCTGCTTACCCAAAAAATCTGCTGCGTCAGCGTGTCGTTCAATGTTTCGTTAACGCTTAACAGCTGCTGTTGATTAATTTGCAGATTAATCGCCAGCGCCAGCTCATTGCCAAGCTGCTTGTTCAGTTGATCCAGTAAATCACGCCTTGTATCAACGATTTGCTCGAGGGCATCACTGATGTCGTCATTAATAGTTTCTTTACTGTTTTTTACCAGGTTCTGAATATAATCATCCCCCTGGAAAAGCTCGTCACGCTGCTCATTGAGATTGAACTGCTCAAGACGCAAGTCAGCAATTTGCGTTTGGGTGTCGGTCATCAGGTTGGCCGTTGGCTGGGTATTTTGCTGTTGCTGATAAAGAATCCTTGATAGCAGCAAACTTCCTTTCAGCACGCTGATTTCTTCACTCAAGTCATGCTCGGACTGCGACGAACGATCGAGCCAATTTTTAACGGTGATATTCTGCTGTAGCAGTTTGTTACCTTCTTCCGTCGAGGCAATCAGGCGCTGGCTAAGGTCACGGTTAATGCCCAGTTCCTGACTGACCAACGGATCTTTTTGCAAATCGGTGGTGCTGTCTGACGTCTGCGCCTCTTTGGCTGTGCGTTCGGAAAGAGTCAGGCGTTTACCGTTGATAATCTCCTGCAACGTCTGAGTGTAAGCTTCCAACTGAGCAATGTGCGCGTTGATATAGTCGCGCTGTTTCTGATACAGGTCCTGAAGGGTGGTATTGGCTTCAAGGCTGCTACGCTGGAAATCAACTTCCTCATTCAGCAGTGTTTGCTCGGTAGTCAGCATCACTTGTTGAGTAGAACGCAGGTCCTGCTGGTTGGGTGACATACCGTTTAATTGATTACGCACCTGCTCCAGACTTTGCGAATAACTGTACATCGCGCTCTGCGCCCTTTCCGGCTGAGTCTGCAACGAAATAAGCTGGGTATTAAAGGTAGAAAGATTGTTCTGCGATGACTGTAAGTCATTGAGCGTATCAACAAGCTCATTTTCAAGCTCATGCAACGGCATCGCTAATAGCGTGGTTTTGGTGGCAGCATCGGAGGTCTGATTTTGCAGCTTGGCCAGACCGTCGGTGGCCTGACGCAATTTATTGGGTGCGTCGGCCAATTGTTGCCTGAGCTGACTTTGCTGCTGCCTGACTTTATCAAGCGCATCAAGCAGTTCCATCGTGTGGTAGAGATCCTGCTGCGTCAGCTTTTCAGCCGGAGTCAGCGTTTTTTGTCTACCCAGTGCGTCAAGCTGATTCTGTACATCGCTACGAGCAGGAACGTCAAAAGCTCCTGCAGCATCGGCCTGCGGAATCGTTAACATCGCAGCGCAAAAAACCAATGCAATCAGCAGGAATTTGACGAGTCCTGAAAAGGGAGAAACAGATGGGCTGGAGCACAAGCAACGGAAGTCAGCGAATCGGCTAAGCATAGTCAACTTAATTCAATCATAGATGAACAATATTAGCATGCCAGCAGCCCACTGCGTATGAGGTGAATGTGTCTCGAGTCAAGCAAACTTGTAAATCTTTACCAAACTCGACACGACTTGCTGGACATAGTTAATTACTATTAATCAAGCTTGGACATATCCCCAACATCTAGATATAAGTATCAATAAAATGAGTTGACTGATTGCGGAGGCCCAAACCATAACCTTCCATATACAGAGTCTTACGAGCTTCATTAGCGGAACTCATCTCCCCAACAAATTCACAATTGTGAAATATGATTTCCATCAGTGAACGCCGTTTCAAATCGGATATCGTAGTACGCAACAATTACAACAAAATTTCATGCCTTGTGCGCTGTGGATCTTCAGACTTCGTAGGGAGTTTGATTTACATACATTCATAAATGTATGTAACATAGTGCGAATATACTAAAAAATAGCAATGGAATGTAACACCCAGAATCCATTGATTACATTTTGAATATCGGACACTTGAGGTTTATTTATGAACAAAAACAGAGGGCTAACGCCTCTGGCGGTCGTTCTGATGCTAACCGGTGGGTTAGCTCTTACAGGATGTAACGATAAAAAAACCGAACAGGGAGCCCCTAAAGCTCCTGAAGTGGGCGTCGTCACATTAAAAGCCGCGCCGTTGAACGTCACCACAGAACTTCCCGGACGCACCTCAGCCTTTCGCATCGCCGAAGTTCGCCCACAGGTCAGCGGGATCATCCTGAAACGTAATTTCGTTGAAGGCAGTGAAGTGAAGGCTGGAACCTCGCTTTACCAGATTGATCCCGCAACTTATCAGGCAAGCTATGACAGTGCGAAAGGCGATTTGGCCAAGGCCCAGGCCAGCGCACAGATTGCCCGCGTTACGGTGAACCGCTATAAACCCCTTTTAGGCACCAACTACATCAGTAAACAAGATTATGACACCGCGACCTCCACGGCCCTGCAGGCTGATGCCTCAGTCGTAGCGGCCAAGGCGGCGGTAGAGACTGCTCGCATTAATCTTGCCTACACCAAAGTTATCGCCCCGATCAGTGGCCGTATCGGCAAATCGTCCGTTACTGAAGGCGCACTGGTGACCAGCAGTCAGACTGATGCGCTGGCTACCGTGCAGCAGCTTGACCCTATTTATGTCGATGTAACCCAGTCCAGCAATGATTTTCTGCGCTTGAAGCAGGAACTGGCCGACGGGTCGCTGAAACAGGAAGACGGTAAAGCCAAGGTCACGCTGATTCTAGATAATGGTAAACAATTTCAACAACAGGGCACGCTGGAGTTTTCCGATGTGACCGTTGATGAAACCACCGGTTCCATCACTTTACGTGCCGTGTTCCCCAATCCGCAAAATTACCTGCTGCCTGGCATGTTTGTTCGTGCCCGCCTGGATGAAGGGGTAAATAACAATGCCCTGCTGGTTCCTCAGCAAGGTATCACCCGTAATCCTCGTGGCGATGCGACTGCGATGGTTGTCGGCGCCGATAACAAAGTGGAACTTCGTACTGTGACCACTCAGCAAGCCATTGGCGACAAGTGGGTAGTGACAGATGGCCTCAAGCCGGGTGACAAAATCATCGTTACCGGCCTGCAAAAAGTAAAACCCGGCGTTCAGGTAACCGCTCAAGAAGCTGACCAGAACGCGCCAGCAGCAGACGCCACGAAGTCTTAACAGGAGCCGGTTATCAATGGCTAATTTCTTTATACAACGCCCGATATTTGCCTGGGTAATTGCCATCATCATCATGCTGGCCGGGGGTCTGTCGATCCTTAAATTACCTATTGCACAATATCCTACGGTTGCGCCGCCGGCTATCGAGCTGACGGCAAATTACCCTGGCGCCGATGCACAAACGGTACAGGATACAGTCACTCAGGTTATCGAACAGAACATGAACGGTATCGATAACCTGATGTATATGTCATCCACCAGTGACTCCTCTGGTGCGGTACAAATCACCCTGACTTTCACATCCGGTACTGACGCGGATATCGCGCAGGTTCAGGTACAGAACAAACTCCAACTGGCGATGCCGCTGTTGCCGCAAGAAGTGCAGCAACAGGGGATTAGCGTTCAGAAATCGAGCAGTAGCTTCCTGATGGTTGCCGGCTTTGTGTCAGACGGCAACATGACGCAGGACGACATCGCCGATTACGTCGCTTCCAATATTAAAGACCCTATCAGCCGTACCTCGGGCGTCGGTGACGTTCAGCTATTTGGTGCGCAGTATGCGATGCGTATCTGGATGGACCCGAACAAGCTGAACAACTATCAGCTGACTCCGGTTGACGTAATCAGCGCCATTACCGTGCAGAACAACCAGGTAGCCGCGGGTCAGCTGGGCGGAACGCCACCGGTACCGGGCCAACAGCTCAACTCATCGATTGTTGCCCAGACCCGTTTGAAATCGGCAGACGAATTCGGTCAGATCATTCTAAAAGTGAATCCTGACGGCTCGCAGGTGCGCCTGAAAGACGTAGCAGATATCAAACTCGGCGGTGAAAGTTACGACGTTATTGCGCGATTTAACGGCCAGCCGGCAGCCGGGCTGGGGATTAAACTGGCGACCAATGCCAATGCCCTCGACACCTCCTCTGCCGTCAAAGCCGAGCTGGCGAAACTGTCGCCGTTCTTCCCGAGCGGGCTGAAAGTCGTTTATCCCTACGACACCACGCCGTTTGTTAAGATCTCGATTCAGGAAGTAGTAAAAACCCTGATAGAGGCTATCGTGCTGGTATTCCTGGTGATGTATCTGTTCCTGCAAAACTTCCGCGCTACGCTTATCCCGACAATCGCCGTGCCGGTAGTCCTGCTTGGAACATTCGCGATCATCGCCGCGTTTGGCTATTCAATAAATACCCTGACGATGTTTGGGATGGTATTGGCGATAGGGCTATTGGTGGATGACGCCATCGTAGTGGTCGAAAACGTCGAGCGCGTGATGGCCGAGGAAGGTCTGCCGCCGAAAGAGGCGACCATAAAATCTATGGGGCAGATTCAGGGCGCGCTGGTCGGGATTGCCATGGTGCTGTCGGCGGTATTTATCCCGATGGCCTTCTTTGGTGGTTCAACCGGCGTTATCTATCGCCAGTTCTCGATTACTATTGTTTCGGCGATGGTACTGTCAGTGCTGGTAGCCTTGATTCTGACTCCGGCGCTGTGTGCCACCATGCTCAAACCGGTTGCCAAGGGCAGTCACGGTAAAACCTCTGGTTTCTTTGGCTGGTTTAACAAGAAGTTTGAGCAGAGTACTCATCATTACACTGACAGCATCGGCAATATTTTACGCAGTACCGGCCGTTATCTGATCATCTATCTGCTGATTGTCGTCGGCATGGCGTTTCTGTTTATCCGCCTGCCTACCTCCTTCCTGCCGGAAGAGGATCAGGGGGTGTTCCTGACCATGGCGCAGCTGCCAGCCGGGGCTACTCAGGAACGAACAGAGAAGGTGCTTGATGAAGTCACCCACTATTATCTGACCAAAGAAAAAGCCAACGTTAATTCGGTGTTTACTGTTAACGGCTTTGGTTTCGCCGGACGGGGTCAGAACACCGGTATCGCCTTTGTCAGCCTGAAAGACTGGTCCGAGCGCAGCGGTGCCGAGAATAAGGTCGCAGCAATTACTGACCGCGCGATGGGCGAGTTCAGCAAAATCAAAGATGCAATGGTGTTTGCCTTCAACCTGCCAGCGATTGTTGAGCTGGGTACGGCTACCGGCTTTGACTTTGAGCTGGTTGACCAGGCGAACCTTGGGCACGACAAACTCACCCAGGCGCGTAATCAGCTGTTGGGCGAAGTTGCTCAGCATCCAGATTTGCTGTCGGGCGTGCGCCCTAACGGTCTCGAAGATACGCCGCAGTACAAGCTGGAAATCGATCAGGAGAAGGCCACCGCGCTTGGGGTGTCAATCTCCGACATTAATACCACGCTCGGTGCTTCTCTGGGTGGCAGCTATGTGAACGACTTTATCGACCGCGGTCGCGTGAAGAAAGTGTATGTTCAGGGTGATGCAAAATTCCGCATGCTGCCTAAAGACATTGAAAACTGGTATGTTCGCGGCAGTTCGGGGCAAATGGTGCCATTCTCCGCCTTCTCCACCGCCAAATGGGAATACGGTTCTCCACGTCTTGAGCGCTATAATGGGCTGCCGTCGATGGAAATTCTCGGCCAGCCGGTTGAGGGCAAGAGTAGTGGTGAAGCGATGGCAATGATGGAGTCTCTGGCTTCCAAACTGCCAAGCGGCATCGGCTTCGACTGGACCGGTATGTCCTATCAGGAAAGGCTCTCCGGTAACCAGGCCCCATCGCTGTATGCCATCTCGCTGATTGTGGTCTTCCTGTGTCTGGCTGCGCTATACGAGAGCTGGTCGATTCCGTTCTCGGTCATGCTGGTCGTGCCGCTCGGGGTAGTCGGCGCGTTGATTGCGGCTACGGCTCGCGGATTAAGCAACGACGTGTACTTCCAGGTCGGCCTGTTGACCACCATCGGGTTGTCGGCGAAGAACGCCATCTTAATCGTCGAGTTCGCCAAGGACTTGATGGATAAAGAAGGTAAAGGCTTGATAGAGGCAACGCTCGAGGCGGTACGTATGCGTTTACGCCCGATTCTGATGACCTCGCTGGCCTTTATTCTCGGTGTTATGCCGCTGGTAATCAGCACAGGCGCAGGTTCCGGCGCGCAGAACGCAGTAGGTACCGGCGTAATGGGCGGGATGATCACCGCGACTCTGCTGGCTATCTTCTTCGTTCCAGTGTTCTTCGTGGTGGTCCGCCGCCGCTTTGGTAAGAAGGTCGAGGAAACGAGCCATACTCAGCCAACGGAAACACCGCACCACTAACTGAATAAAATTTAGTATCCCCAAGGGTCGCGCAAGCGGCCCTTTTTTTATGCCAAATCTGCCCTGCTCTGCTGTCGATTACTAAAAAACTTTTAATTCATGCTTGATGCGTCGACTTAATACGCGCATAATAATTGTTATAGTATAACATTACATTTTAGGGTTTATTATGAGAGAGAACATTCATCCGGCTTATCGCACCGTGGTTTTTCATGACACCAGCGTTGACGAGTATTTCCATGTGGGATCGACCATAAAGACCGATCGCACCATTGAACTGGAAGGTAAAACCTTCCCGTATGTCACCCTGGATATTTCTTCTGCTTCTCATCCGTACTACACAGGCAAGCAGAAAGAGTTCTCAAAAGAAGGCAGCACTGCACGCTTCCAACAGCGTTTTGGCAGCTTCCTGGGTAAGAAATAAGTTATTTTGGAGAGGTAAATGCAGGTATTGAGTTCGTTGAAATCGGCAAAAAATCGTCATCCCGATTGCCGTATCGTCAAGCGTAAAGGCCGTCTGTATGTGATTTGCAAAAGCAATCCGCGCTTCAAAGCCGTGCAGGGTGGTAAAAAGAAACGCTGATTTCCAGCGTGGATGGAGGCTTGGCCAACCATAAAAAAAGCCCCGTTGCTGCCCAACGGGGCTTTGTTGCATCTTAAAGAAGTGGAAACTTGATGCCTCCCCATTGGCTATTCGCGTTTTGGGGAGGTTAAATATTATTTCATACTGGCGACAATCGACTCCACGTTATGAGTAAAGGCTTTCTCATAGGTCGTTGCTGGTCCCTGTGGGCCAGAAAGTGATTCAGGATACAGCTCACCGCCCGGTTGCGCGCCAGTGGCAGCAGCAATCTGTTTTACCAGACGCGGATCGGTCTGATTCTCGATAAAATAGGTTTTCACCTTCTCGTCTTTAATCTGTGTGATCAATGATGCCACGCCGCTGGCACTGGCCTCGGACTCCGTAGAGAAACCGACCGGAGCCAGGAAGGTCACGCTGTACTCTTTACCGAAATATCCAAAGGCGTCATGGCTGGTCAACACTTTGCGCTTGTTCATCGGGATGCCGCTGAACTCCTGCCTGGCCCAACTATCGAGTTTTTTCAGACTTTCAATGTACGCACCGCCGTGCCGACGGTAGTAATCAGCATCTTCCGGGTTAGCGGCAATCAGTGCATTCATCACATTAGTTGCGTAAATAACGCCGTTAGCCATGCTGTTCCAGGCGTGTGGATCGGTTACCACTTTGCCATCGTCTTTCATCTGACGTGAATCCACGCCCTGCGAGGCAACAATGACTTTGCCGTGATAGCCTGAAGCCGTGATCAGGCGATCCATCCAGCCCTCCATACCCAACCCGCTGACAAACACCAAGTCAGAGGTGGACAGCGTTTTGCTGTCGCGCGGGGCAGGTTCAAAGCTGTGCGGATCGCCATCGGGGCCGACAAGGCTAGTGACTTTGACGTGGTCACCACCGACTTCCTGCACGATATCCCCAAGAATTGAGAAACTGGCAACGGCGTTCACCGTCTTGGCCATCGCCAGCGGGCTCGACAGCAGGGCAGCTACTGACAGAGCAACAGGTAAAAGTTTCATTTCCACTCCTTTATAAGTACTTCTTTTATTGGTACAGCTTAACGTCGCGAGGCAGTCAACATCCCGCCACGCGTTCCAAACAGAACTGAGATAAAGAAAATCACGTTGGCGCTGAGCACAATTGCCGGACCGGCAGGCAGCGAGGCATAGTAAGACCAGATAAGCCCAAACACGCTGGAAATCATGCCGATGAACATGGCAATCAGCAGCGTATGCGGCAGATCACGCCCCCAAAAGCGCGCACTGGCAGCAGGTAGCATCATTAATCCCACCGACATCAGAGTTCCCAAAATCTGGAAACCGGCGACCAGGTTTACTACCACCAATGCCAGGAATATCCCCTGAATCACCGCCAGCCATTTGCCGGAACTCACGCGCAAAAACAGCGCATCAAAAGACTCAATCACTAAAGCGCGATAAATGCAGGCTAGAATCAGCAATGAGACGCTGCTGATTGAACCGACCATCAGTAAAGCATGGGAATCAATCGCCAGAATTGAACCGAATAAAACGTGCAGCAGGTCAACGCTGGAACCCTTGAGGGAAACCAGCGTCACGCCGAGGGCTAGAGATCCGAGATAAAAACCGGCAAAGCTGGCGTCTTCCTTTAGTTGAGTACGGCGGCTAACCACGCCTGAGAGCATCGCAACGGCCAGGCCAGCGATAAATCCCCCGACGCCCATCGCCACCAGCGACATTCCAGAAATCAAATAACCAATGGCCGCACCGGGTAACACCGCATGGCTTAAGGCGTCGCCAACCAGACTCATACGGCGCAATAACAGGAAAACACCCAACGGCGTAGCGCTGATGGACAAAGCCAGACAGGCGATCAGTGCGCGGCGCATAAATCCAAACTGCACGAAAGGATCGACTAATAAATGAAACCACATCATGAAATAACTCTCCGCTGCTCGCTGAACTCGTCGGCCAGGATGCAGGCATGATCGCGATGGGGGAAATGGCACAACACCTCGTCGGCAGTTCCCCAAATATTTTGCTGCTGACTCAAAAACAGCACTTGCGGGAAGTGGCGGGCAACCATGGCAATGTCATGCAGAACGGCGATCACCGTTTTTCCCTGCTCGTGCCACTGGCTTATCACTTTGAGCAACAGTTGAGTGGTCTGACTATCAATGCCAGTAAAGGGCTCATCTAGCATGATAAGCGGTGCCTGCTGGATCAACAGACGAGCAAACAGCGTGCGTTGCAGCTGACCACCGGACAGTTCGCCCACCGCAGAATGGCGCATTTCGGTCATACCCACGGTTTCAAGTGCCTCAAGCACCTGACGCTCAGACTCACGGCTGATACCACCAAACAGGCCACTTTGCGGCCAGCAGCCCATCGCAACGAGGTCAAAAACGCTGATAGGGAACTGGCGATCGAGTTCGGCTTGCTGAGGTAAATAAGCCAGCTGAGGACGTTTATTCTTGTTTGAGGGACCGGTAAAAACGATGCTGCCAGCGATTGGCGGTTGCAGGCCAGCCAACGTTTTCAGGAAGGTAGACTTTCCGGCACCATTGGCACCAATAACGGCAGTCAGGGAACCTGCGGTAATTGTTCCGCTTAATGGCATCGCCACGGCACGGCGTTCATAGCCCACTTCGAGGTTGGAGATGTTTATCATGGTAAAGAGATAGCCCAATAGATCCCTGACCACAAAATTGCCAATAAAATTAAAGCAATAGCACAGCGGGAAAATGCAGAAAGGGTAAAAAGCGTCTTAGTCATAATGGATTGCCCTAGAGATGTTATAATATAACACCATATTTTAAGCGATTTTTCAAGTTAGCAGAGGCAAAACCTTGCGAAAGTGTGGTTAATCGCCTGGCTTCCGATTGAGCTGGCTCGCAAATTTGCGAAATAATGCGATAAAGGGATGTCAGCAAAGCGTAATTAATTATCAACAATACATAAAATCAATTAAAATCAAACAGTTAAAGTAATTAGGAACACTTGTTTTTTTTAGTTTCATTTCCCACTTTGGCAAAAAAATATGCAATAATTCATTTAGACCAGTTTTTGATCAGATAACTCTTATGAAAAAATTGATTCCCCATAACTTTAAGGGGACGAATCCAGGCATTACGGAACTAAAGCAGATAATAGAATCTAATATTGAAGTGATTGAAGTTCCATTAACTGCCGGTTTAAGTTATTACTCGTATAATGCCCGTTATACCCCGGATTCACTAGTCATAACGTCCATTGAGCTATTAAATAATCAATCGTATTCAATGAGTTACGCTTTTGACTGGACCATTTTTAATGGTTGCCTTGACCTAAACTCAGTTGAAAACTCAAATGAGTCAGTATCATTTATCGTTAAACCAGAAGGTTTGGAGTTCGATATAATAGATTTTTCTTCTGCGGGTACTGAGAGTGAATTGTAAGTTTCAGTAATAGGTTTGCACAGTTTCTAAAAATTAGATTATATTTATATTGTGAGTGCATTATTAAGTCACGATTTACATCCTCCGACAAGATAATGACCCGGGTTATCAACAAAGATCCAATCTGGTTCCGTTACTGGCACGCAATATTGAGCACCTTAAAGTTTAGTTTTATCGGATAATTACGTTTTACTAGCAGTCCCTGGTTAGCTCGGATTTTGTTGTTTATTTACAGTTTTTGTTTACTCACAGAGTGTTGTCACACCGAATAACCATTACGGAGGGGATGATATGGATGAGTACTCGCCTAAGCGACATGATATTGCGCAGCTGCGGTTCCTCAACGAAAATTTGTATGATGAAGGAATTGCAACCCTGGGAGACAGCCATCACGGCTGGGTCAATGATCCAACGTCAGCAGTTAATCTGCAGTTGAATGACCTGATTGAGCATATTGCCTCTTTCATCATGAGCTTTAAAATTAAATACCCGGACGAAACTAATCTTAGCGACTTGGTGGAAGAGTATCTCGATGATACCTATACCCTGTTCAGCAATTACGGAATAAATGATTCTGATTTACGTCAATGGCAAAAAACCAAGAAACGACTATTCAGAATGTTCTCAGGGGACTACGTGTGTGCCCTGATGAAAACTTAAAACTTAATTTATTAAAGATTATAAATACTGTTGAAAAGGCCATGATGAACAAAATCGACTATTTGATGCGTTTAAGAAAATGCACCACTATTGATACACTTGAACGTGTCATCGAGAAAAACAAATACGAACTTTCAAATGATGAATTGGAGTTGTTTTACTCTGCTGCCGATCATCGTTTAGCTGAGCTGACGATGAATAAGCTGTACGATAAAATCCCTACCGCCGTATGGAAGTTCGTCCGCTAGTTTTTCGCACATGACCTCGTTGAGCCGATAGCAATATCGGCTCGATGCTCTCACCTGAAGACTTAAAAAAATTCCTATGCTGTGCCTGATAGCATTCGGCATCGTGCCCGTTTTTGCTATTAATTAATCATTCTGTGGTCTTAAAGCCAATTAACACATTTATATTTCTAATGCATTCCAATAATCAAAACTATTCACGCCTTGGTCTTATATTCCTTTAGCAACCAATACTTTCACTTTATCTCGGAAAGCCTGTAACAAATATTCGAAGCATTGCTCAGTTTTTGGCGAACGTAATGGCGAAGGCGCACGCAGCATGGCTACCGTTCGAGTTAATTCTGGTTGTTGAAGATGCACAACGGTTAATTCTTCATCATTTAGCGTGGCGGTATATAATTCCGGCAAAATTGCCAGTGCCAGCCTTGAGCGCACCAGTCCGTATAAGGTTTCCTGAAAATCGACTTGATAAGCGATATTTAAACTTAAGCGGTGGCTCTCAATTAGCGAGTTTACAAGCCGATGGATGTTCCCTTTCTGAAAGATGGCAATTGGGCGTCGTGACAAATGCCGCCACGGAAGATGATGGGCCTCAGCCAGCAAATCGTCTTTGCGCATCACCACCACAAAAGGGTCTTCAAGCAGCGGATAAAACTCGACGTGCTCAGGCACGGAGCTGTCCAGCGAACCAACGCCAAAATCAATTGCCCCCTTCTCCAGCTCGCTCAACAAACGATCGTTAGTCAAGTCATGAAACTCAACCCGCATACCGGGAAAATGCGTCGCCAGCAGTTCCGGTACCGCTGGAAACAGCAGCGTGCTGACTGAAGGCACCAGTCCGATACGCAGTGTTCCGTCACCACCCTGCGCCATAATCTGCTGCATATCGTTAAAGGTATTATGCGCAATATTCAGCATTCTTTCGGCATACGGCAGAATCGCCAGCCCCTGATCGGTGAGAGTCACCGACTGCGCAGTGCGGTTTAGCAATTTGCCGCCCAAAACCGATTCGATTTGCCTCAGCGCGCTGCTTAACGCCGGCTGGCTAATAGCCAAACGGTGCGCCGTAGCAGTGAAACTACGCAGCTCTGCGAGGGTCACGAAATACTGTATCTGCTTTAGCGATAACGCAGGCAATCGGCGCCAGGGTTCTGACATATGTCCCCGTAAATAGAGTCATGCTGGGTAAGGTGACAGCCAGCATAACCCCATCTTATCCAGCGATAAAATAAATCATCTGTTAAATATCTTCACTGCTGCCTACATTAGCGCAATGGGTTAATCCCCCTTCACTTTTTATGGCAACCAGGGCAGAACATACAATGACAGCAGACCTGCAGGCAATCTCGCTCAGACGACGTGCGGTACAGGCCGCGATGGGGCAAATTCCTTTCGACCGTCTGTTAAAACACGCTCGCCTGATTGATATGGTTACCGGAGAAATTCGCCGCGTTGATATTGGCCTGATAGGTCCAATGATTGCCAGCGTGCATCCCTGCTCAGAAGATTTTGCGGCACTGGAAACGCTGGAGCTGGCCGAGGCCTATCTTTCACCTGGGCTGATTGACACCCACGTGCACGTCGAAAGCTCTCATCTCCCGGCCCATCGCTATGCCCAGATTGTTGTCGCACAAGGCACCACCACGATTTATTGGGATCCTCACGAGTTGGCAAACGTGCTTGGCGTGGCAGGCGTGCGCTACGCGGTTGATTCCAGTCGCAATTTACCGCTCAGGGTAATCTGCGCTGCGCCGTCGAGCGTGCCGTCCACTCCAGGTCTTGAAACTTCGGGGGCCGATTTTCGCGGCAAGGAAATGCAAACCATGCTGGAATGGCCCGAGATTGCCGGCGTAGCAGAAATGATGGACATGCACGGGGTAATTAACGGCAGCGAACGGATGCTTGAAATTCTGGCTGCCGGTCTGCGTAGTGGAAAACTGATCGAAGGTCACGCGCGCGGGCTTAAAGGCCAGGAGCTACAGGCTTATCTGGCGGCGGGAGTGGGTTCGGATCACGAACTAACCTCTGCCGACGATGCGCTGGAGAAACTGCGCGCCGGATTAAATCTGCAAATTCGCGGTTCACACCCCTACCTGCTGCCGGATATCGTTAATGTACTGAAAACGTTGCCACATTTATCCTCGCAGATCACGCTATGCACCGATGACGTCCCGCCTGATTTCCTGCTGGCAAGAGGCGGCATGATTGCACTGGTCAATACGCTTATCGACTGCGGTCTGCGCGCCGAAGACGTGCTGCGCATGGCCACCTTCAACGCCGCGCTGAGGTTGCAACGCGCTGATTTAGGTCTGATTGCCGCAGGCAGAACCGCTGACTTCTTTACCTTCGACTCGCTGGAAAAAATCCAGCCACAAAAGGTGTTTGTTGCGGGGATGTGCGTGGCCGACCAAGGCAGCATGCTGGCCGCTGAAATTGAGCCAGAAGAGGCATTACAGCCGCCGCGCGATACGATGCATCTGTCTCCTGTCACCGAATCTGACTTTCAGCTGAAAATTCCGGGGATTCAACACGGACAAGCCAAACTACGGCATATCAAAGGGGCGCGCTTTACTCAGTGGAGCGAAACGATGGTCGAGGTTCGCGACGAGGTTGCTCAACTGCCTGACGGATTTAGCCTTATCTGGGTACAGCATCGGCACGGGAAATATCCTGCCACGCCACAGATGGCGCTGCTTGAAGGCTGGGGCGAACTGCGCGGAGCAATCGCGACCTCCTATTCACATGATTCCCATAATTTAGTGGTGCTGGGCAGAAATCCGGCCGATATGGCGATTGCCGCTAATCATCTAATCGCCTGCGGGGGCGGTATGGCGCTAAGCCAGAATGAAACCTTGCTGGCCAGCGTAGAGATGCCGATTGCCGGCATGCTCTCTGATTTACCGACAAAACTGCTCGCAGAGCAATTCAATAATCTGCGCGAAAAAAGCGCTCTAATTGCCGACTGGGAACCGCCGTATCGGGTATTCAAGGCGATTGAAGGGACCTGTCTGGCCTGCAATGCTGGTCCTCATCTCACCGATCTAGGACTCACCGATGGTGCAACGCGGCAGATTATCGACCCGTTGGTCGATGCCTGGGAAGTTACCGTTTCTTAATCACAACGTTATAAAAAATAAAATAATTCCAATTTTGATCAGGGGATCACAACATGGCAGACTCTTCCGTTAAAAGCGCCACCAGCGCAGCTGACAACAGTTGGCTTCAGCGGCGCTTCAAGCTTTATCAGCGTCAGACCAGCGTTAAAACAGAATGCATTGCCGGGATCACCGGCTTCTTGGCTGCCGCCTACCTGCTGATAGTCATCCCCGGCCTGCTGGCTGTTGGTGGCATCGACAAGGGCGCGGCGTTGACCGGCACTATCATCGTGCTGGTGTTGGGCAGCTTGTTGATGGCGTTTTATGCCAACCTGCCGTTTATGGTCGGCCCAGGCATTGGCGGCTCGGTGCTGGTCGGCATCACGCTGGCCGGTGACGGTATAAGTTGGCCAATCGGTCTGGGTATCGCCTGCTGGTCAGGAATTTTGTTCTTCCTGCTCACCGTACTGGGCCTGCGCGAAGTCGTCACGCGGTCGATTCCTCAGTCGATCAAGCTTGGCCTGACAGCTTCTATCGGTATTTTTGTCGCCCTGCTCGGCTTTCGCAACGCCGGACTGGTGATAGCCAATGCCAAAACTCACGCGCTGGGATTGGGCGATTTCACCACACCGGGCGCGCTAATTGCTCTTTTGGGACTGTTGCTGGCGATTGGCCTGCAGGCACGTCGTGTGCCGGGAGCCATTCTTTGGGCAATTTTGCTGGCCACGGTGGCCGGTATTCCGTTTGGCATCACTCACCTTCCCGCACAATGGATCGCCCTCCCGCACTCGCTGACGCAGCTGGTCGGCAAAATCGACCTGCTCGGCGCAATCAATATTACCTTCCTGCCTTTCCTGTTTATTTTCTTTGCTTCGGAGTTTTTCTCAACCATGGGAACGACTCTGGCAGTGGGTGGCGAAGCCGGACTGCTTGATGAACAGGGCAATATGCAGCATATCAATCGCCCCTTCATGATTGATTCGATCGCCGCCGCGTTGGGGCCTATCGTCGGCATTCCTGCGGCCACGGCGCTGATTGAATCCGCTGCAGCAGCAGAGGCAGGAGGAAAAACCGGGCTTACGGCGCTGGCCGCGGCGGTGATGTTCCTGCTGACATTGCTGCTGACGCCGATTGCACTGATGATCCCGAAAGAGGCAACTGCGCCTGCATTGATTTTAATTGGGCTGAATATGTTTAGCGGGCTGCGCAAAGTCGATTTAGGTAATTTTACCGAAGGTTTGCCGGTGTTGATGATGGTGATGGCAACACTGATTGCCAACAGTTTCGGGACTGGTATTGCGGCAGGATTGCTTTTTTATGTGGCGATTAAGGTCGTGGCAGGCAAAGCGCGCGAAGTACCAATTAGTCTGTATGTGCTGGCCATTCCGCTGGTTTACTATTTTGCGACACTAACACATCACTGATTCAAGAAGGATTTTAGAAAGAGGTAGGGCTGAATTGGTGGAGGCCCTGCCAGCTACATCCCGGCACACACGACACCTGCTATGGCTGCTTCCTTCCGGACCTGACCTGGTTAACAAGTTAGCGTTGCGGGAGAACCAACAGGGCCCCCATTGACGTTGACGGCTTCAGTACTGCGAAGCGGTGGGCATTATCACGGATGACCATAACAAAAGCAAGTTAACTGCCGACAACCGTTGTTTTCTTATACAATCAACGGTGAATTCTTTTTTTAAGGTGCTTTGTATGTCAGAAGTGGACAATTTTCGCCAACGAGTATTTCAGATCCTCGCGGCCATTCCCCATGGGCAAGTCACCACGTATGGCGATGTTGCTCGTCTGGCAGGTTCGCCGCGAGCGGCAAGACAGGTTGGCGGCGTGCTGAGAAAGCTCCCCGAAGGCAGTACTTTACCTTGGCATCGAGTGGTGAACCGCTATGGTGAAATTTCGCAACAAGGCGAAGATTTCAAACGGCAGCGCTATGCTCTGCTCGAGGAAGGGATTGTCTTTAATGAAGGGAAAATTGATTTACTAAAGTTTGGCTGGAAATACTAATTTCCAAAGGGTCAAAACTTCCCCTGCAAGCAGAGGAAGTCACTCGTTTGACTATCCTGTACTTCCCCCGAATTGAGGAGAAGTACAGGATCAGGCGATAATCAGTGATTACCAGCTTGAGGTCGGAGCCATAGGTGGCATTGGGGCGCTGTTAGAACCATTGGTCATCGGATTGCCCATAGGGCCTAAACCGGCTGGTTTAGTCGCAACAGGCACAGAAGGTACCGGCACCAGATTCAGGTCGGCGCGTGTTCCCTGCGCATCGGTGATCACTTCTTTGATGTTATCAGTGATAAACACTACACGATTGTTCATGGTCACTGCTGCACTCAGCAAGATTCGCGCATTTGGCTGAATATCCTGTGGGTTGAACGGCAGGATGAAGCTAAACGGAGCCTGCTTCCCTTGAGTGCGCGCCACTTTCTGCGCGATTATGCGAGAAGGAGCATTAGGAACTGAAGCATCCGACAACGTCACCGTCAGTACTGCGTCTGGCGGCAGAGCTATAGCTTGAGATATATTCACAACCCCGGATACGTTAGGCCCTGTTATTGCTGGACTTGAAGACGAGCTAGCGGTCGAATTAGGTGAAGCTGGTGGCGGTGTCGGCTGATGTGAAGAACATCCGGCAATTGCAAAAGACAGCGCGGTCCCACCTACTATCTGCCAAAGTTTCATAAGATCGTACTCCTTTAAGGATCATCTTTTCGACATCGATTTATACATGTCAATTTGATTGGAATAGTTAATTTAACCACTCGTATTAATAACTATGGCACATAAATCCGATTTTTTCCTACCGATGGGAGAAAGCCCCCTTCTGCCGAGAAAAAGTATCCACTATCATCAATGATGTAAACCTTGCTGAGACAACCTATTAGCGGGATTTACCGCCCACTCCTGCCATAATTCATACGTGTAATTTGACGGGAAAATATTTTACTTTGACGAGGCTAGCCATGAGTCAGACGCTAAATAATTTATTAAATTTGCTGAATCTTGAGAGCATAGAAGAAGGGCTGTTTCGTGGTCAAAGTGAAGATCTCGGGTTGCGCCAGGTGTTTGGCGGACAGGTGGTCGGTCAGGCCTTGTATGCCGCCAAGCAAACCGTGCCCAACGATCGCATAGTCCATTCTTTTCATAGCTATTTTCTGCGTCCAGGTGACAGCAGCAAACCGATTATTTACGACGTTGAGATCCTGCGCGATGGCAACAGCTTCAGCGCTCGTCGGGTTAAAGCAGTACAAAACGGCAAGCCGATTTTTTACATGACCGCGTCTTTTCAAAGTCAGGAACCGGGCTTCGAGCACCAGAACACGATGCCGGTTGTCCCGCCACCGGAAACACTGATGTCCGAATCAGAAATAGCGCAGCAGTTTGCGCATCTGATCCCCGAGAAATTTCGCGAAAAGTTTTTGGGTCAGCGGCCAATCGAGATGCGGCCAGTGAAATTCCATAACCCGCTACAGGGCCATAAAGACTTGCCGGAACGCGCGATCTGGATCAAAGCCAACGGCGAGATGCCCGATGATTTAGGCATTCATCAGTATCTGCTGGGCTATGCTTCGGATTTCAATTTCTTGCCTACCGCGTTACAACCACACGGCGTCGGCTTCCTTGAGCCAGGAATGCAGGTCGCAACTATCGACCATTCGATGTGGTTCCATCGCCCTTTCCGCCTCGACGAATGGCTGTTGTACAGCATTGAAAGCACTTCGGCTTCAGGCGCGCGGGGCTTTGTCAGGGGACAGTTTTATACTCGTGACGGCGTGCTGGTCGCCTCAACGGTGCAAGAAGGAGTAATGCGCCAGCGTCAGGCTGAATAATCAGGGCGTGCAGCCAAAAAAGAGGGGGCGATATCATATCGCCCCCTTTTGCTATCTCATCATTATCCGTTTGTACGGAATATTTTATAATTGAGCCAGCCTGTTTTACTGCCGTATTTTATTCGCTTGTATTACTGGCTCATATTACTGGCTTGTATTACTGATTGTAGGCATTTTCGCCGTGGCTGTTAACATCCAGACCTTCGCGCTCTTGTTCTTCCGGAACACGCAGACCCACAACCATGTCAGCAATTTTGTAAGCGATGAACGCTACAACGCTTGACCAGACCAGAGTCACCACTACGCTCAGCAACTGGATCCAAACCTGGTGACCCATGGTCACGCCTTCTGCATAACCGGTACCGCCCAGAGAGCTGGCACTGAATACGCCGGTCAGGATACAACCTACGATACCGCACACGCCGTGAACGCCGAACACGTCACAGGTATCGTCCACGTTGAGCCATTTTTTCAGGGTGACAACACCCCACAGGCCAGCAACGCCGCCTACCAGACCGATAATCAGAGCACCACCCACGCCGACGGTACCACAGGCTGGTGTGATAGCAACCAGACCGGCGATAGCGCCTGAGCAAGCGCCCAGCAGCGAAGGTTTACCGCGAACCATCCACTCTACGAATACCCATGACAGGATCGCGCCTGCGGTGGCCATTACAGTGTTAAGGAACGCCAGTGCCGCTGTTGAGCTTGCAGCACTTGCCGAACCGGCGTTAAAGCCGAACCAGCCAACATAAAGGATTGAAGCACCAGTGAATACCATTGGCAGGTTGTGTGGTTTGAAGGCTTCTTTACCGAAGCCAGCACGTTTGCCCAACAGATAAGCACCGACCAGACCCGCGCTCGCTGCGTTGATATGAACAACGGTACCGCCCGCGAAGTCCAGCGCGCCGTCTGCCGCCAGGAAACCGCCAGCCCATACCATGTGTGCAATTGGAATGTAGGAGAAGGTCAGCCAAATCACGGTGAAGATAAGAACCGCAGAGAAGCGAACACGTTCAGCGATACCGCCAACCACCAGCGCAACGGTAATCGCCGCGAAAGAGCATTGGAAAGCAACGTGGATCAGCTGAGAGAAGGTTCCGGTGACTGAGGTCAGACCGATACCTTTCAGCATGGCATTGCTGAAACCGCCGAAGAAAGCGTTACCGGTGCTGAATGCCAGGCTGTAGCCATACAGCATCCACAGTACGCAAACCAGAGCAAAAGTGACGATGACCTGAGTCAGCATCGACAATACGTTTTTAGAACGCAGCAAGCCGCCGTAGAACAGCGCCACGCCAGGGACGGTCATAAACAAAACCAGAGCCGTACAAATCATCATGAAGGCATTATCGGCGCCATTGGCAACCGGGTCGGCAGCCATCGCAAGCGAAGGCAGCATAGCAACCGCAGCCAGCCCCATCATGGATAAAAGTTTTTTCATTATTAGTCTACCCCTATTTCTCTACGATCAGAGTTCCACTGTTCTAGTGCTAATCACCGAGTCTTTAATTACAGTGCTGCTTCGTCGGTTTCGCCGGTACGGATGCGAATAACGCGTTGCAATTCGGCAACGAAAATTTTGCCATCACCGATCTTGCCGGTGTAGGCCGCTTTGCTTATCACGTCGATAACTTCATCGAGCTGATCGTCGGCGATCGCGATATCAATTTTTACTTTTGGCAGGAAGTTGACGCTGTACTCAGCACCACGATACAACTCCGCATGACCTTTTTGGCGACCAAAACCTTTGACTTCTGTTACGGTCAGCCCCTGAATGCCCACAGCAGACAGTGCTTCACGCACGTCTTCCAGCTTGAAAGGTTTGATCACCACAGTAACCAGCTTCATTTTGCCACTCCTTAAATTAAGAGCTTATCGTGATACGACTCACGCCCGATACGATTTGGATAAAGCAAAGGATGTGCCAAATGTGTCTAATGTTATCGATTCAGCCCATTAACCCCAGCCAGCGGCATTTCCAGAATAATTAGGAGTCACTTTGGCAAGGATCCTGCGCAAGGCAATAATAAAAGCGCCGATGATTAAGCACTAATTTGGTGCATGCAGGTCAAAAATAGTGCAGAAGTATGAGAGCATGCTGATGCGATGCATGAAGATGGTGCGTGGGGATAAAACACCAGAGTTGAAAATGCCTTTGGCAGGTATACGCCCGAGCTGAAATTATTGGCTGGGCGTATTTTAATTATGCCAATGGCATGGTTTCGCCCTGCTCTGCGGTGGCTAACTCTTCACCGGCAAGCTGCAACTGATACATCTGATAGTAGCGGCCTTTTTCCTGCAACAGCTGAAAATGGCTGCCCTGCTCGACTGCCTGACCGCGATGCAAAACCAGAATGTTATCGGCATCAACGATAGTCGAAAGTCGGTGAGCAATCACCACCAGCGTGGTCTGTTGTCTGATCGCTCGCAGAGCGCGTGAAATTGCCTGTTCCGTACCGGAGTCAATATTTGCCGTTGCCTCGTCGAGGATCAAAATTTCCGGGGCTTGCACCAGAACGCGCGCCATCGCCAATAATTGTTTCTGCCCGACCGACAGATTATTGCCTTGTTCGCCGAGAATGGTATGAATCCCCTCAGGCATGGCTTTTATTAGCGGTGCCAGCTGGACGGTTTCCAACGCGTGCCAGACCTGCGCTTCATTAACATCACGACCCAGAGTCACGTTGGCGAGCACTGTTTCGGCAAGCACCACAGGGTCTTGCTGCACCATCGCCACGCCTTTTCGCAGACAGCTGTGAGACAAAGACGTCAGCGAGCGGCCGTCGATCAGGATTTCGCCTTTGTTTAGCGGATAGTAGCCCATCAGCAAGTTGGCAAGAGTACTTTTACCGCTGCCGGTATGCCCGACCAGAGCCACAAAGCCGCGCGATGGAACGTGCAGAGAAATATTCTCCAGCACCCACTGGTCGTCACGATAGGCAAAACTCACGTCACGAAAATCGATTTCGCCGCTGGTCAGTGGTTTGGCATCTTCGCCGTACTCCTGCTGCGAGCGGTCCATCAAATCGAAAATACGCTCACCGGCGACCACCGCCTGCTGCATTATCGACTGTTGTGACGTCAGGGCGATCAGCGGTTCGTTAAGTCGAGATAGATAGTTGATAAAAGCATACAAAACGCCGACGCCGATGCTGCCCTCTTCGCTAAAGCCAAACAGCACCAGCAGGCCGCATAGAATCAGCGAACCAAAAAGACTTAACAACGGGCGCAGCAAAAAGCCTTCCAGCTTCAGCGTTTTCATGCGCGCAAGGTAGTGCGACTGGCTGGCACGGGTCAGGCGTTCACCAAAACGCTTCTGCTGGCGGAACTGCTGCACCACGCCCATGCCGTTAATCACTTCGTTAAAACCGTCATTAATGTCGGCCAAATAGGTACGCACCTGACGAACCACCGGCGTGCTGTAAACTTGATACAGCGCCATTACCACCAGCACCGCCGGGAAAATACACATGGCAATCAGCGCCATGCGCCAGTCGAGCAGAAACATCGCCACCAGCATCGCACCAATTAATGCAATGCTGCGCAGCACGGTAGAAACCACGGTAACGTAAAGATCACGGATGACCTCGGTGTCGTTTGTGACGCGAGAAATAAGTTGCCCCACCGGCTGGGTATCAAAGGCGCTCAGCGGCTGACGCAATGCGGCGTCCATCACTTCGGTTCGCAGGCGCTGAACGACTCCCACGGCAGCGCGGTTGAACAGCAACGCCTGAGAATAATGCAGGCTGGCGGCCAGAATTTGCAGCAAAATAAAAGTGATCGCCAACAGACTGACCATGCCCAGCGGCAAGAGTCCTTTGGAAACATAATGGTCGATGTAATAGCTAATTAAAATTGGACCCAGCACTTCGGCCGCTGCGGCGATCCACAACATGATCACTGCGATACTCAGCGGACGGCGATAGGATTTCCCATACACCAGCAGGCGTTTCAGGGTTGGCCAAAGCTTGATCTTTTTCATCGGTGGATTTTTTGAAAGAATCTGACTCATTGATTCACCGGCTCCTGTGAGGCAGGAACATCATCCAGCGCCGCTTCAAGCTGTTGATAACGATTCATATCACGATACCAGCCGGCGCTGGCCGCCAGCGTTTCATGGTCGCCGCGCTGCACGATGCCACCTTTGGTAAATACCAGAATCTCGTTGGCATCGACCAAAGCTGACAGACGATGCGCACTAATGATCACCGTTTTATCACTGCCCCACTGGCGCAAGTTTTGCAAAATCTGGTGCTCCGTGCGGCCATCGACGGCGCTCAGCGCATCATCGAGGATCAGGATTTCTGCATCGAGCAGCAGCGCGCGGGCTATGGAAATGCGCTGCTTTTGGCCGCCGGACAGCATCACGCCGCGCTCGCCGACCTCGGTGTCATAACCCTGCGGCAGACGAAGAATGTCTTGATGCACGCAGGCCATTTCTGCCGCCTGCTCGATCTGTTCCTGAGTTGCGTCGGGACGCCCCAGCGCGATGTTTTGCGCCACGGTATCAGAGAATAAAAACGGCGTTTGACTGACGATTGACAACCTTGATCGCCAGTCATCGAGCAGCACTTCACTCAGCGGCTTGCCCTGATAGCGAATGCTGCCCTGAGTGACGTCAAACTGGCGTTGCAGAAGCGCAAGCAGGGTACTTTTTCCCGAGCCAGTTGGCCCGCACAGCCCAAGCATATTGCCCGGCTGCAGGGTAAACTGCACGTCATGCAAAGACGGCGCGTTAGTCTGCGGATAAAGGAAGCTTTCGATGTTCACCTCCAGCTCGCTGCGTTCCGCCGACAACGGCCGAGTGCCGTCCAGTACGCAAGGCGCTTCCTGCAGCAGGCTGCGAATACGGCTATAGGCTGCGCTTCCACGTTCAACAATGTTAAACATCCAAGCCAGCGCCAGCATCGGCCAAATCATCAGCCCGAGATACATCACAAAGCTGGTCAATTGCCCCAGTGTCAGATGCCCGTTAACCACCATCCAGCTACCGCCACCAATGGCCAGCATGTTAGCCATGCCGATAGAGACATAAATTGTCGGATCAAAACGAGCATCGACACGCGCCACGCGCATGTTTTTAAGCCCTGTGTCCTGCGCCACATCGGCAAACTGTGAAGACTGATGGTTTTCGAGACCAAATGCCTTAATCATGCGGATGCTGGTCAGGCTTTCCTGCGCCTGATCGTTAAGCGAAGAAAACGCCGCCTGTGCAACCTTAAAACGCTGATGTAGTTGATCACCATAACGTTTAATCACAGCGGCCATAATCGGCATCGGCACCAGCGACAGCAGGGTCAGTTCCCAGCTGATTTGCGTTGCCATCACAATTAACACTGCCAGCCCCATCACCAGAGAATCGACCAGCGTCAGCACCCCTTCCCCGGCGGCAAACACTACGCGATCGACGTCGTTAGTGGCGCGGGCAATCAGGTCACCGGTACGATGGCGTAAATAGAAAGCCGGATGCTGGCGACTAAGCTGGCGATAGAAATTTTGACGCAGTTCTACCGCCAACTGATATGACGCACCAAACAGCAGCACGCGCCACACATAGCGCAGCAGATAAACCAGAATGGCCGTGCCCAGAATCAGGCCCAGCCAGAAGAATAATTTGTTTGCGGGCAGCGTCTTACCGGTGACACCATCAATAATGATGCCCACCAGCTTAGGCGGCAAAAGTTGCAGGATGGCGATAACGATTAACAGAGCGACGGCTCCCAGATACCTTCGCCATTCGCGACGGAAGTACCAGGCCAGTTGGGCAAACAGTCTCACGCAGATTTTTCCATGATTTTAATTGTAAAGTCTCTTATTTCCGGCGTTAGGATACCACCAATAACCGCTCATTCTTACGAAACTTTTTTGCCTAAAGAGGCAAATGCGTGGTCGACTTTATGCGTTCCATGGCAAAGTTTGATGTCACATCCAGCAGGCCTGGTACGGCGCTGACCAACTTTTTATAAAAGTTATCGTAGCTTTTCATGTCTGCAACTTGCACCTGCATCAGGTAGTCAAATTCACCCGCCATGCGATAAAAAGACAGCACCTCAGGGAAAGACTCCACCTGTGCGACAAAATTTTGATACCACTGGCTGCTGTGCTGCTGGGTTTTAATGCGCACAAAAGCGGTCAGGCTGAGGCCGAGCTTATCACCGTCGAGCAGCGCAACTTTGCCCAAAATGATCCCCTCTTCCTCCAGTCGTTTTATTCTTTTCCAGCAGGGTGTCGAAGTCAGATTTACAGCTTCCGCCAGTTCGTTTAGAGAAAGAGTGCAGTCCTGCTGCAACAGGGCCAGCAGCTTGCGGTCAGTTTTATCTATCATTAGTCCATTCCAGAGAAATATTTTCTACAAAATTGCCGTTTACGATGAAAAATAGCAACCTTTTTTCCCCAGCACCAAGGTAAGCTACGACAAACAAAACAACATTTATTCCCCCAGGGAAAACACCATGAACGACTGCTGGGTCAAAAACGCAATCAAAGAAATCGATGCGGATTTTCGCCGCTCTGCCGATACTCATTTAATTCGCCTGAACATTGCCGATTTTCCGGGAATTTCACTGTATCTTAAAGATGAAAGTACTCATCCGACCGGCAGCCTGAAACACCGCCTGGCGCGTTCACTATTTTTATACGGCCTGTGTAACGGCTGGATTAAAGAAAACACGCCAATTATAGAGTCCTCATCCGGTAGTACAGCGATTTCAGAAGCCTATTTTGCCCGACTGCTGGGTCTGCCGTTTATCGCGGTAATGCCAGCCTGCACTGCTCCGCGCAAAATCCAGCAAATTGAGTTTTACGGCGGGCGTTGCCATTTTGTAGAAAATTCCAGCCAGATTTATGCTGCTTCCGAACAGTTGGCAACTGAACTGAATGGTCATTACATGGACCAGTTTACCTACGCCGAACGGGCTACCGACTGGCGTGGCAATAACAACATCGCCGAAAGCATTTATCGCCAGATGGAACTGGAGCCTTGCCCTGTGCCGCGCTACCTAGTGATGAGCGCCGGAACCGGCGGCACCTCGGCGACTCTGGGGCGCTATATTCGCTATCAGGGCCACCAAACTGAATTAGTCGTCGTTGATCCGGAGAACTCGGTTTTTTACGATTGTTATCAACAAGGTAATAAAGAGTTAGTGGCTCAGTGCAGTAGCCGTATCGAGGGTATTGGTCGTCCTCGGGTCGAGCCTTCATTTATCCCTGGCGTGATTGACCGCATGATGCAAGTCCCTGACGCCGCAAGCGTTGCGACCGTACACTGGCTTGAAATTATGCTTGGCCGCAAGGTTGGCGGTTCTACCGGCACCAATGTCTGGGGGGCATTACAGTTGGCAGAAGAGATGCGCGAACGGGGCGAAAAAGGCTCAATCGTCACGCTGATTTGCGACAGCGGTGAGCGTTACCAGCATACCTATTTTAATCCGCACTGGGTGGCAGAAAATCTTGGCTGTCTGTCGCCGTACCGTGAAAAACTTACCGGTTTGCGCTGATCTTAACCAAGAGTAAAGAGCAAAAAAGCCGGCGCTTTCACGTCGGCTAGCTGCAATGCCTTAGTATTCGGGGGAATAACCCAAGCCTGGTGAATTCAGCCAATGTTGTAAAAAGTGCGAGACCGCCAGATCCTTGCAATGACCAATGACCTCAAGACGACCAACGTGCTGCTTCAAAAGCGGTAAAGCGTTGCCCATTACCCACCCTCGCCAGACGCTTAGCAGCATTTCACCATCATTAATCGCATCGCCAAACACCATGCAGGCTCGATTGACAGTTCATCGCAGGCCAGGCCTGATTGCCACCGCCCACGAGCCAAGATGATTGATTTTTGCTATTAACGTCTTCAAAACGACAGTAACATACCGCCATCATAAGCTGTTTACCCCTTGCAGCCTGAACAATTAAAAAGGTATTTAAGATGAAAAGAGCCGTTGTGGTCTTTAGTGGCGGGCAAGACTCGACCACGTGTTTAGTGCAGGCGCTCACCCAATATGATGAAGTACATTGCATCACTTTTGATTATGGCCAACGCCATCGCGCCGAAATAGATATCGCCCAAAAGCTGTCGCTGGAGCTGGGTGCAAAAGCGCACAAGGTGCTCGATGTCGGATTGCTTAATGAACTGGCGGTTAGCAGCCTGACTCGCAATAACATTCCGGTTCCGCAATTTGGTGAAAATGAAGAAAACGGCTTGCCGAGCACCTTCGTGCCGGGACGCAATATTCTCTTCCTGACGCTGGCGGCAATTTACGCCTATCAGGTGCAGGCAGAAGCCGTGATTACTGGTGTCTGTGAAACTGACTTCTCAGGTTATCCGGACTGTCGCGACGAATTTGTTAAGGCCCTTAATCACGCCGTTACTCTGGGCATTGCTCGCGATATTCGCTTTGAAACCCCGTTGATGTGGCTAAACAAAGCAGAAACCTGGGCGTTGGCAGACTACTACGGCAAATTGCCGCTTGTCCGCAACCAGACCCTGACCTGCTACAACGGAATTGCTGGCGACGGCTGTGGCGAATGTGCAGCGTGCCACCTGCGTGCCAAGGGCCTTGAGGAATATCAGCAGGCACCCGAGGCGGTTAACGCCAGCATGAAACAAAAAACCGGTCTGGTTTAAGCTGACAGACTGTTGATCCAGGCCCACTCTATTTTTTTTGCAGGGCCTGTAGTGTGGTAAATGAAGAGAGATATTCAGTCATCGAGGGGCCTAAAGAACGATAAATATCGCTGGCCTCTTTTATCTCTTTTAATTTTTTCTCTCCCTTCTTGTTTAATCCGCTGTTTAACGCCAAATTTCTCCATACCCCAAGGTTAATTTGCTTCTTTCTGGCATAGCCCGTCGCTCCGCCAATATCCAGCCGTTCTTTTACCGTTAAAGACTGCCATTCCTCAAGGTGCAGTTGCTCTACTCTCGTCATGCTATGGGGGAATAATCTTTGCAAACCAAGCAAAAGCAGGCCACTGCCGTTAGCGAGATTCTTGAAAGAACCCAGTGCAATCTTTCGCTTGAGAGCAAAGCCTACCGTGCCGCCCTCATTCTTGCGCTCAATAGGGGTCATGCTAAACCATTCAGCAAGATGACTTTTTGAGACGGGTTTAATGATAGAGCGTTCAAGACGCTGCAACCCCATCGCGGTCAATCCCTTCATATTGGCGTATTGCTGAAAATTGAATACGCTTATACGCTGTCTACAGGCAAACCCCGTCACACTGCCTGCCTGATGTTTTTCTTCGAGGGTCATCGACTGCCAGGTACGCAGATGAGATTCGGTAATACGGGCGTCGTTAACTTCGATTTTCTGCCGACCAAAATCGGTCAGCCCCTGCATATTTACCATCTTTTTAAACTGCGTCATGCAGATATGATGGGTAAAGGCAAAACCTTTAGCCCCGCCGCATTCCTCCCGTTCCACTAATGTCATGCTCAGCCATTTTTTCAGATGGCTCGTGCTTACCGAAATTAGCTTTTCTTTTGATAGCCTCTGCATGCCCATCTGGGTCAAACCATTACGATTTATGAACCGTTTTAACCCCCGTACGTTGAGTTGATTGTGCAATGCAAATCCATTGACTCCGCCCATAGCCTCTTTTTCGTGAGCTGACATGTTCAACCAGGTATGCATATGTTGGGGTTCAACACGAGGAATGCCCACTGATAAAATCTGATTAAGCCCCTGCGGGGTGAGGCCGTTGCCGTTTATCAGGTATTTCATAACGCCGGAGTCGATACCGTGCAAATTGGCATAGCCCGCGGTACCACCGGCCTCCTTTCTTTGTTCAACGGTCATATCACGCCATTTAATAATCAGGTGCTTGTCTATTTTCTTGACAGACTCTCGTGGCGACAGTGTCGCACCTAAACTGAATGTCTCGGCTGCCTGCACCCTTAAATTTCCAGATATTAGGGGCTGGTTAGAGCAAATTGAAGTAAATGCTGCCGCCTGCTGCGTAGTGATCACATTCTGGGTAAAAGAGCCGGGAAAAGTAGAGGTAGTGGTAATCAGGGGAGATTGAACAAATACCCCTTTGCTTGTAGGTGACAACATAGTCTTATCGCGCCTGTCAGTTGAAAGGTTAAGCTCATCTCGGGCGATATTCTGCCCTGACTTAAGGCGCAACTATATAAAGAAACGCTTATTACGTTCTTTCTTCCTCCAACTCACGTAGCCTTTCTCTAAGCTCTCCCTCCAGCGACAACGCCTTCTGAGTTTTTAGATCAACGCAGACAAACGTGAGCATGGCGTCGGAAACGGCCTCTCCTTTACAGGTAATAACCTGTTTGAGCACGCCGCTCTTGCCATTTAATTGCTCGAGCCTGCTGTCGATTTGCAGCAGATCGCCAAGCACCGCCGGTTTGCGATAGTTGATATTGATGTTGACCACGATGAAGGCGATATTGTTTTGCGCCATCCACTGGAAGCCTTCTTTGTTGTCCAGCCATTCCCAGCGTGCCGTTTCAAGAAACTCTAAATAGCGGGCATTGTTAACGTGTTGATAAACATCAATATGAAACCCACGAACCTTAATAGTTGTTTGCATACAGTGAACCTGCCGATTTAAAAAAATTTAATAACTGGCGATGTCAGCAGGACAACGCCAACTGGTCAGACTTCTTTCAGGTTAGCAGAAGAACGCGGCGAAAAAAGCTTCTCGCTCATCGCCGCGATCCGTATCACAATTTCAAACGGGACTGATTACGCTTGAATAAACCGGGGCCAATTCCAGGCACTTCCTGTAGCTGGTCAATATTGGTAAAGGGTCCCATCTCCTCACGATATTCAACGATGGTCTGTCCTTTTTTTAAGCCCACGCCATTAAGAACCTTTGATAGCTCTGCTGCGCTGGCATTGTTCAGGCTGACCTTTTCCTCCTCGGCGTTAGCTGTAGCCGCTTCTTTTGCCGCTGGCGTAGCGGCTTTTTTGTCTTTGCTTACCGATTTTTCGACACTGGTCGAGGACGTAGTTTTAGCCGCGCTTTCAGTAGCAGCCTGCACGCTTAACGGCATAACTGCGAGTCCCAAAGCTAGTGTCAGTGTAGTGATTGATAGTTTTTTCATGCTGTAATCCTCCGTGTTGTTGACAGCACGGACAGAGTGTCGCAATGGGAATTGAATAACAAACGGCAGAAGTCAGAAATGGAAAAGGCCGCGAAAGCGGCCTTTAGGTATTGCAGAGTGTTGCACTCAGGCTCCGTGAAGCCTCGCAAATTTACTGATTCTGCGCGGCAGCACCATACTTCACTTTTGCCTGATGGCGCAGACTAGCTAACAGCGCATCAAAGGTATTGTTGGAAGAAGTCTGTTGCAACTGCTGAGCAAATTGACTGGCTTCAGCATCAGGTAATTTGCCCTGAGTGACTGCCGTCAACTTAATCAGAACCGTATTGCCATTGTTGTCCTGAGAAATTCCGTAGCTTGGTTTGTCTGCAGTCGCCTGTGGCAATGCATAAACATTTTGCTCGAAATCTGACGGCTGGGCAGTACGCTGTACTTTTTGTACGCCGCCGAAACTGACACCGGCGGCTTTCAGTGCATCATCGCCTTTGCCTTCTTTCAGTGCCACCAACAATTTTTGCGCATCGATACGAGCCTGATCGGCTGCTTTCTGGCGTTTCACCAAGGTCGCTACCTGATCTTTCACTTCGGCGAATGGCTTGATACCGGCCGCTTTATGAGAGTCAACGCGAACAACGAAGGCACGGTCACCATCAACGGTAATGACGTCGGAATTGCTGCCTGGCGCGTTGTCATGGCCGAGCAGTGAACCGTCAAATAGCACCTGATCTACTGGCTTGAAGTTAATAGCTGCAGGGATATTCTGCTGAGTAAACCAGTCGGTATGCGCAGCCTGAGTTCCGGCGGCTTTCTCGGCAGATGCCAGAGATTCGTTGTCGTTGCTCGCAGCATCGCTAACTTTCTGCTGAAGTGCATAGTAAGCATCCAGCGCTTTCTCTTGCTTGAGCTTGTCTACAATACCGTCGTGCACCTGAGCCAGCGGTTTTACCTGCTCTGGCACGATATCAACCAGACGCAGAATGAAGTAACCGCTGTCGGATTTAATTACACCGGAGGTCTGGCCTTTGGTGGTCAAGTTAGCGCTTTTGAATTCTGGCAGCGTGGTTTCTGGCTCCATCCAACCCAAATCACCGCCCTTCTTGCCACTAAGGGTATCGATAGACTTTGTTTTTGCCAGCTCGGCAAAATCCGCACCACTTTTCAGCTGAGTGTCGATAGCCTGGGCATCGGCCTGATCTTTAGCCACAATAACGCTGTAACGACGGCGTTCCGGCTGGCCAAATTCGCTTTTATGCTGGTCATAGTAAGCCTCGACATCCGCATCGGTGACCTGAATTTTGCCCTGCATCGCTGCCGCATCCATTTCGATGTAGCTAACTTTCATTTGTTCTGGAGCAACAAACTGCTCTTTGTGCTGGTCGTAGAAAGCCTGTAATTCGCTGTCGCTCGCCTGCTGTTTGGCAGCGAGAGTGTCAGTGTCGAAAGTTGCAGTGTGGACATCGCGCTCCTGCAGCACCAGCTCGGCCATGGATTTGGTTTCAACCGGCAGCACGAAATCAGAATCGCCATAAGCCTGAGCTAACTGTTGGCTGACCAGCTGCTTCTTCATCAGCTGTGCGAAGTTATCCGCGGTATAACCCATACCCTGCACGGTTTGCAGATATTTGGCATTATCAAAACGATTGTTGGTCTGGAACTGAGGAGTGGCCAGAATCGCATCTTTGATTTGCTGATCACTCACGGTCACGCCCAATTTTTGTGAGTACTGCTCGAGAAGAGTGACGTCAATCAGGTTGTTAAGTGACTGCTGACGCAGTTGCTGCATGTAACCTTCGCTACCGGCTAGCGCAGCGAACTGGTCACCAAGCTGCTGCTGCAAACGGCTGCGCTGATTCTGAACCGCGTCGTCAAGCTGTGCACGGCTGATTTCCTGGCCGTTTACTTTCGCCGCATAGTCGCTAGACCCTCCGATTAAGTAATTGCCAACACCGGTCAAAACAAAAGATAAAACGATCAGACCAAGAATGATTTTGAGCACGACGTGATTAGCTGCCGCGCGTAAGTTGTCCATCATAGTGAAGCAACACTCCGCTGTATTTGGGGTTTAAAACTTGGGCTGCGTGGATGATACCAACGATCCCTGTGACACCCTTCAGGGTGTTGCACAATAAACTGCGTGTTTACACTGACACTTCGTTTCGAGTGGTGTTCAAAAGAATCACTGTTAACAGGCAATGTCTAAAACATGAGCCACTCTGCGTGCTGGCTCGCAAAAGTAAAAAAAGCGCATCTCCAAGATGCGCCTTATATATTACCTTACCAACCCTGTGACGTCAGGTTATTGTTAGTAATTATCCGTTTACCGCATCTTTCAAAGATTTACCTGCGCGGAAGCCAGGTACTTTGGCAGCCGGAATACTGATTTCTTTACCGGTTTGCGGGTTACGGCCAGTGCGAGCAGAGCGCTCACGAACTGCAAAAGTACCGAATCCTACCAGTGCAACTTCTTCCCCGGCTTTCAGAGAATCAGTTACCGATGCAAGCACCGCGTCCAGCACACGTCCAGCGGCCGCTTTAGAAATATCCGCACCGGCTGCAATTTTGTCGATCAGTTGTGACTTATTCACGTTTTCATCCCCTCTTAAAATTCTATCGTCACGCCGAAATTTCCCTACGGACGTGACAGCGCAGCTGTTATATCAAGCTTGTCAGGGGTATGCAAGCTACCCAGAAACCGTTGCCCCCGTCTGACATGGCTTACTAACTTAACGGCACAAAAAAAAGCTGGCAAGTAGGAATTCACTTGCCAGCCTCAGTTTTACTTACACTTTATGCATCAGGTCACTATTTCGCAGCGACAGGCAGTGCACCAAACGCTGGATTTTGCAGCGCAAAGTTCAATACGTCATCGATACGCTTGACCGGATGAATCTCCAGATCTGCTAATACGTTGTCTGGGATCTCTTCCAGATCGCGTTTGTTATCGTCCGGGATCAACACCACTTTGATACCACCGCGATGTGCGGCCAACAGTTTTTCTTTCAGGCCACCGATTGGCAATACCAAACCACGCAAGGTTATCTCGCCAGTCATTGCAACATCGGCACGCACCGGGTTACCGGTCAGGCAAGAAACCAGCGCGGTACACATTGCAATACCGGCACTTGGACCATCTTTCGGCGTCGCCCCTTCTGGTACGTGAACGTGAATATCACGTTTTTCGTAGAAGTCAGGGTTAATACCCAGCTTGTCGGCACGCGCGCGAACCACTGTCAAGGCAGCCTGAATCGACTCTTGCATCACTTCACCCAATGAACCGGTGTAGGTCAGCTTGCCTTTGCCCGGAACACAGGCGGTTTCAATGGTCAGTAACTCGCCGCCCACTTCGGTCCACGCCAGGCCAGTGACCTGTCCTACGCGGTTTTCAGTGTCAGCACGGCCGTAATCAACCTTCTGCACGCCCAGATAGTCTTTAAGGTTATCGCCATTAATGACAATGTGCTTCAGGGTCTTGTCCAGCAGCAGTTGTTTAACTGCTTTGCGGCACAGCTTGGAAATTTCACGCTCCAGGCTACGCACGCCGGCTTCACGGGTGTAGAAGCGAATAATGCCGATAATCGCGCTGTCTTCAACCGTCAGCTCGTTTTTCTTCAACGCGTTACGCTCGATCTGTTTCGGCAACAGGTGCTGTTTGGCAATGTTCAGCTTTTCGTCTTCGGTGTAGCCCGACAAACGAATGACTTCCATACGGTCAAGCAGCGGTGCCGGTATGTTCATCGAGTTAGAGGTCGCGACAAACATCACGTCTGACAAATCGTAGTCGACTTCCAGATAGTGGTCGTTAAAGGCCACGTTCTGTTCTGGATCAAGTACTTCCAGTAAAGCCGATGCCGGATCGCCACGCATGTCGGAAGACATTTTGTCGATTTCATCAAGCAGGAACAGTGGGTTCTTAACGCCAACTTTCGCCATTTTCTGGATCAGTTTGCCTGGCATAGAACCGATATAGGTACGACGGTGACCGCGAATTTCCGCTTCGTCACGCACGCCACCCAGTGCCATACGCACATATTCACGACCGGTTGCGCGAGCAATGGACTGCCCCAGAGAGGTTTTACCCACACCCGGAGGCCCTACCAGACAAAGGATCGGCCCTTTGATTTTGCTGACGCGCGTCTGCACTGCGAGGTACTCGAGGATACGGTCTTTCACCCGCTCCAGACCAAAGTGGTCGGTATCCAGTACCTCCTGCGCCTTACGCAGGTCTTTTTTCACTTTACTGCGCGCGTTCCATGGCACCTGAAGCATCCAGTCGATGTAACCACGGACTACTGTGGCTTCGGCGGACATTGGTGACATCATTTTCAGCTTTTGCAGCTCGGCTTCTGTTTTTTCACGCGCGTCTTTTGGCATTTTTGCCGCATCGATTTTGCGTTTCAGCGCTTCATGCTCGTCGGGCGCGTCGTCCATCTCGCCCAACTCTTTCTGAATAGCTTTCATTTGCTCATTCAGATAGTACTCGCGCTGGCTTTTTTCCATCTGTTTTTTGACGCGATTGCGGATACGTTTCTCAACCTGTAACAGGTCGATTTCCGATTCCATCATCGCCATCAGGTATTCCAGACGTTCGGTAATATCGAACATCTCGAGCACCGACTGTTTGTCGACCAGCTTCAATGGCATATGCGCAGCGATAGTATCCGCCAGGCGTGCCGCGTCTTCGATGCTGTTCAGTGAAGTCAGGACTTCCGGCGGGATTTTTTTGTTCAGCTTGATATAACCTTCAAACTGATTAATAGCCGTACGTACCAGAACTTCCTGCTCACGCTCGTCAACAGCTGGCGATTCCAGGTATTCGGCCTGGGCAGCAAAGTGTTCACCGCTGTCGGACAGTGTCGTGATGCGGGCGCGCTGTAAACCTTCAACCAGAACTTTGACGGTTCCATCTGGAAGTTTAAGCATCTGTAAAATAGAGGCTACGGTGCCCACTGAGAACAAATCGTTGATACCAGGCTCATCCGTCGAGGCCTCTTTTTGCGCAACGAGCATGATTTTTTTATCATTGTCCATTGCCGCTTCAAGACAGCGAATCGATTTCTCCCGGCCAACGAACAGCGGGATCACCATGTGCGGATAAACCACCACATCGCGCAGAGGCAATACGGGGATTTCTATGCGTTCGGAACGCTCAGGGTTCATAGAGCTCTCTCTTAGTTTAGCTTCCGCCAGGTTAAGGAAATCTCGTGAAACACGAGTCAGCGGGTTTCAGCAAGTAGTTAACTGAGTATATGGGGATGAATATCTGACATTCAACGACAAGAATGCGAGGAAAAAAAAATGGGGGAAAAAATCCCCCATTTCTCCACTAAACGTCTGTAAAGCTGGCTATTTATTCACCAGAAGCTTGTTGCGCCTCAGGTTTGCCATAAATCATCAGAGGTTCAGATTGCCCCGCAATGACGGACTCATCAACAACGACTTTGTCCACACTGTCAAGAGATGGCAGATCGTACATCGTATCCAGTAAAGCAGCTTCAACAATAGAACGCAGACCACGAGCACCTGTTTTGCGATCCATCGCCTTTTTCGCGATTGCAATCAATGCTTCATCGCGGAACTCAAGCTCAACGCCTTCAAGGTTGAACAATGCCTGATATTGTTTAGTCAGGGCATTTTTTGGTTCTTTCAAGATTTGAATCAGCGCGTCTTCACTCAGTTCGCTCAGCGTTGCCACGACGGGCAGACGACCAATGAACTCAGGGATCAGACCAAACTTGATCAAATCTTCAGGTTCTGCCTGAGCCAGCAACTGCCCTTCCGTTGCTTTCTCTGACTTGCCTTTAACCACTGCGCCAAAACCGATACCGGTACTGGTATTCAGACGTTGGCCGATAACTTTGTCCAGGCCGGCAAATGCGCCGCCGCAGATAAACAGGATTTTTGAGGTATCAACCTGCAAGAACTCCTGCTGTGGATGCTTACGTCCGCCCTGAGGAGGAACGGCAGCCACAGTGCCTTCGATCAGTTTTAACAGCGCCTGCTGCACGCCCTCGCCCGAAACGTCACGGGTGATAGACGGGTTGTCAGACTTACGAGAAATCTTATCAATTTCATCGATATAGACAATGCCACGCTGAGCTTTCTGCACGTCGTAATCACATTTCTGCAACAGCTTCTGAATGATGTTTTCGACGTCTTCACCCACGTAACCGGCTTCGGTCAGCGTGGTGGCATCGGCCATGGTAAATGGCACATCCAGGAAACGAGCCAGCGTTTCAGCCAACAGCGTTTTACCGCTACCGGTCGGGCCGATCAGCAGAATGTTGCTCTTGCCAAGTTCGATACCATTGCTGGAGTCGCCATTGCGCAAGCGTTTGTAGTGGTTATAAACCGCAACAGCCAGAACTTTCTTCGCAGGTTCCTGACCGATAACATAGTCATCGAGGTGTTCGCGGATTTCGTGTGGAGTCGGCAGCGCGCTGCGTTCGCGATGCGGTGCGACCTCTTTAATCTCTTCGCGAATAATGTCATTACATAAATCGACACATTCATCGCAGATATACACTGACGGCCCGGCAATCAGCTTTCGCACTTCATGCTGGCTTTTGCCGCAAAAAGAGCAGTACAGCAGCTTTCCTGAACCGTCTTTGCGCTTATCTGTCATCAGTAAACCTCTTCTTTAATCTTTGTCCCGCGGACAACTCACGGCGGTACGACCATTTAACCCAACAGACATGTCACTAACTGACGCACACATGCTGATGTCTATTGAACAATTCACTCATAGATTGTGCCTTGGGTAAAGCATTGGGCGGCGATTTATCGCCGCCGCACAAAAACGTCGGTATGAGTTTAACTATAGACCATCGCGCCAGCAGAAAATTGCCTGTTAGAGTTCGCCGCGATGAGTCATTACTTTATCCACTAAGCCATACTCTACAGCTTCACTGGCTGACAGGAAACGATCTCGCTCAGTGTCACGCTCTATTTCTTCAAGAGATTTGCCCGTATGTTGCGCCATCAGCGTGTTCATGCGGTTTTTCACTTTCAGGATTTCTCTGGCGTGAATGTCGATATCGGTTGCCTGGCCCTGGAAACCGCCCAGCGGCTGGTGAATCATCACGCGTGAGTTTGGCAGCGCGTAACGTTTGCCTTTAGCACCGGCTGTCAGCAGGAATGAGCCCATTGAACAGGCCTGGCCCATACAAATAGTGCTGACATCAGGCTTGATGAACTGCATGGTGTCATAGATTGACATCCCTGCGGTGATCACACCGCCCGGAGAGTTGATATAAAGATAGATATCTTTCTCTGGGTTTTCGGCTTCCAGAAACAGCATCTGGGCCACAATCAGGTTAGCCATATGGTCTTCAACCTGGCCAGTCAGGAAGATGATACGTTCCTTTAACAGGCGGGAAAAAATATCGTAAGAGCGCTCACCGCGTGAAGTCTGCTCTACAACCATCGGTACTAGGGCCATGTTTGGCGCAAATTGTTCTCTTTCACCACTGTATGACATAACCGTCTCCTAATAGAATTCTCTTTAGCGCGAGTTGAAACCGATTCTACTTGAGATAAGCGATGATGACTATGCTCAAGCGGACAAGTCGCCACATACACGGCTGACGGTGGTTATCAGTCAGAAGCTAACAGCAAAGTTACCCTTGTAGCACTAGACAATTGGGGAGAGAGCGCAAGATTTCAAGCCTTGCGACGAATTCTTTTGCTTACCTTAACCATTAAGTCAGCAAATAGCTCACTTATTGTACTGACCGGCTTTTTTCGGTTATCACTCTGATAAATATAGCGCAACGTCCCTTAAATATAGAGCAGTCACTATCTAAAAAACCAGTCCAAAGCCAGAATAGGCAAAATAAAAAAGCCCGTAGCGCAAACTACGGGCTTTTAAGACCTTACCCGGCTGGCTCATTAAGAACCAGCGGATAACTCCCAGAACAATTAAGCCTGAGTGGTCTGGTTCATCAGCTCGGTAAAGGTCGTGGCTTTTTCAGTCACTTTTGCTTTGGACAGCAGGGTTTCGACGGCTTGTTCTTCCAGCGCGACGTTACGCATGTTGTTCATCAGCTCTTTATTTTTGCTGTAGAACTCAACAACTTCTGATGGATCTTCGTAAGCGGAAGCCATTTCTTCGATCAGCGCTTTAACGCGATCTTCGTCAGCTTTCAGTTCGTGCTGGCTGATAACTTCGCCCAGCAACAGACCAACAACAACGCGACGCTTGGCTTGCTCTTCGAACAGCTCGCGTGGCAGTTCCAGGGCTTGCTTCTCGTTGCCACCGAAACGCTGTGCAGCCTGCTGACGCAGAACGTCAACTTCGCTGTCGATCAGGGCAGCTGGCACGTCGATTTCGTTAGCTTTAACCAAGCCTTCGATGGCCTGAGTCTTGATACGGTTACGCACCGCGCCTTTCAGCTCACGGTCCATATTTTTACGCACTTCAGCACGCAGACCGTCTACAGAACCATCAGCCACGCCGAAACGTTTGATGAATTCTTCAGTCAGTTCTGGCAGAACGCGGGTTTCAACTTTCTTCAGAACGATAGCGAACCTGGCTTCTTTACCTTTCAGGTTTTCAGCGTGGTAATCTTCCGGGAAGTTTACGTCGATGGTGAATTCTTCACCGGCTTTGTGACCGACCAGACCTTCTTCGAAGCCTGGGATCATGCGGCCCTGGCCCATAGCCAGTACGAAATCAGAGGCTTTGCCGCCTTCGAATTCTTCACCGTCGATAGAACCAGAGAAATCAACAGTCACGCGATCTTCAGCTTCAACAGCAGCTTCAGAGTCTTTCCAGTCAGCCTGTTGCTTGCGCAGGGTTTCCAGCATGGTGTCAACATCTGCTTCGTTAACTTCAACAACCGGTTTTTCTACTTCGATGTTTTCCAGATCTTTCAGTTCTACTTCTGGGTAAACTTCGAATTCAACGGTGAAGTTAAAATCTTCGCCCTGCTTGTATTCGCCTGGAACATAGTTCGGCGCGCCAGCTGGGTTGATTTTTTCTTTGATAATCGCATCAACAAAGCTGCGTTGCATCATATCGCCCAACACGTCCTGGCGAACGCTTGCGCCGTAACGCTGTTCGATAACGTTGTGTGGAACTTTGCCCTTACGGAAGCCGTCGATACGTACAGTTTTAGACGCTTTTGCCAGCTCGCTTTTTACTGCTTTTTCAATGCTTTCAGCAGGAACAGTAATAGCGATACGGCGACCAAGGCCTTGAGTGGTTTCAACAGAAACTTGCATCTTGTTACCTCAAAAAAATCAAAGTGCTCGGTCAACCCCGAACCGGGATGCACTGCACTAAGCAGATCCCTGGCTCAGTGTTCGAGGAAGTCCCGAAACCATTCCGGAAAAATAAGACGCGACATTATAGCGGCGCAACGGCGGCACGTCGAGGATGCGTGTCTTGAAATCAAAAAAACGCGACATCATCGCCTTTAAAACAAAAACGGCCCGCAGGCCGTTTCAAAATTCGCTTCTACTAATACAGCAACTCGGGGGGAAAGTTCCAGAGATACCGTCGATTAATAGCGATTTAGGGTGATTTTTGCAGAAAGATCTCTGTTTTATGCAAGAGTTCCTGCACCACGGCACGGCGGAGATGCCGGAACCGTATCCTGTAACCCTTCCCATTCCTTAAGCGTGTAAGTGTGCAATGCCAGAGCGTGCACGCTTCCTGCCAATTCTTCTGACAGCATAGAATAAATTGAGCGGTGACGTTGTAAAAAACGCTCGCCTACAAACTTATCGCTTACCAACACCACCTTGAAATGGCTCTCTGACCCAGCAGGCACGTTGTGGCGATAACTTTCGTCTGTGACATCCAGATGCGTGGGTTCAAACGCAGCTGCCAACTTTGCTTCTATTTGCTCGCGAATCATAGCCATCTCCTTAAAAACACGTTTTACAGAGAACTGCGCCCAACTATTTCGCCGTCTTACCTTAAATAGTAGGCGGTTTTCTGTTTTATTCTTTCTTTCAAAAAGAAAATATTACTTATGTGAACAAAAAGGTAGTTTGAGACACAATTTAGTACGCCATAGGGCTAATTTTTTGCTTCTCCGCGATAAATTCATCGTTTTAGCGGTCCAATCTCATGGCAAGCCGAATATCCGCAATGCTATGATGCTGCCCATTCTACAATCAAAAAACGTCAAATCCTGACTTTGAAAAGATGGAAAATTGAGAACATGAATATGTTGAAAAAAATCCTTTTCCCTGCACTGGCACTCTTTATGCTTGCAGGCTGTGCTACCAGCAGCAACACCCTGAACATTTCGCCTAAAATCGCCTTGCCTACACAGGACCCATCCCTGATGGGCGTGACCATTAGCATCAATGGTGCCGACGTGCGTCAGGACAAAGCGCTGGCCAAAGTTAATCGCGACGGACAACTGGTCTCACTGACCCCTTCTCGTGACATGCGTTTCCTGCTGCAAGAAGCGCTGGAAAAACAGATGACCGCTCGCGGCTATATGATTGGTCCTGACGGCGCCGTTGACTTGCAAATCGTGGTTAACAAACTGTATGCCGACGTCCAGGAAGGCAACCTGCGTTACAACATCACCACCAAAGCCGATATCTCTATCATCGCTACTGCGAAAAACGGCAACAAGCAGGTCAAGAACTACAACACCAGTTATAACGTTCAGGGCGCATTCACCGCGACCGATTCCAAAATCACCAACGTAGTCAATACTGCGCTGGGTGACGTTATCTCTGATATGGCACAGGACACCAGCGTGAGCGACTTTATCAAGGCGAACTCACACTAATCCCTGCCCGCTTCTGCCCGGCAACTGTCGGGCAGAAGACTTTGATTTTACGGTTCCCTTTGGCATTCCCCATCGATTCCCTCCTTTATTATCCGCGTTTATCCTTTATCATGCCCTTGAGCCCCCTTTTCAACGGCCTGCGGGAATACGGATGCCATGCTAAAACAGTACTTTTCAATTTTTACCCAACGTAATACCGCGATCCTGCTGCTTCTGGGCTTTGCTTCCGGCTTACCTCTGGCGCTGACCTCTGGCACGTTACAGGCCTGGATGACAGTCGATAATCTGGATCTCAAAACCATCGGTATCTTCTCGCTAGTCGGTCAGGCCTACGTGTTTAAATTCCTCTGGTCGCCGATGATGGACCGCTATACGCCAAGCTTTCTTGGACGCCGCCGAGGCTGGCTGGTCCTTACGCAGCTGTTGCTGGTAGTCGCAATTTTTGCCATGGGATTTATGGACCCGACGCGTAATTTATTCTGGCTCGCAGCGCTGGCAGTGCTCATAGCCTTTGCCTCTGCTTCTCAAGACATCGTATTCGACGCCTATAAAACCGATCTACTTAGCGCCGAGGAGCGCGGTAACGGTGCAGCGGTTTCAGTACTGGGCTATCGTCTGGCGATGTTGGTATCAGGTGGATTGGCGCTGTGGCTGGCCGACCGCTATCTCGGCTGGCAACATACTTACTGGCTGATGGCCGTGTTGATGCTTGTAGGCGTGGCTGCAACGCTGTTTGCCCCCGAACCTGATATCCATCAACCCGCTCCCGCTACGCTGGAAATGGCGGTAGTAGCACCGTTGAAAGATTTTTTTGGTCGCAATAATGCGTGGCTGATTTTACTGTTAATCGTGATGTACAAACTCGGTGATGCCTTCGCAGGCAGCCTGAGCACCACCTTTTTGATCCGCGGCGTCGGCTTTGATGCCGGTGAAGTCGGGCTGGTAAATAAAACATTGGGGCTGTTGGCCACCATCTTCGGCGCACTGCTCGGCGGGGTATTAATGCAGCGCCTGAGCCTGTTTCGCGCGTTGATGCTGTTCGGCATCTTGCAGGGAATATCAAACGCCGGTTACTGGATTTTGGCGATTACCGACAAACACCTTTATTCGATGGGCACGGCTATCTTCTTTGAAAACCTGTGCGGCGGGATGGGAACGGCGGCGTTTGTCGCGCTGCTAATGGCGCTGTGCAACAAATCATTCTCGGCAACCCAGTTTGCTCTGCTTTCGGCGCTTTCGGCGGTGGGCAGAGTCTATGTCGGGCCAATAGCGGGCTGGTTTGTCGAGGCTCACGGCTGGCCACTGTTTTACCTGTTCTCTATCGTAGCTTCCGTACCTGGCTTGCTGCTGCTGGCGCTGTGCCGCCAAACCCTTGAGCACGCAAAAAAAACTGACTCCTTTTTACCGCGCATTCATTTCCCCGTGTCGTATCGCTGGGCGCTGCGTTTGCTGTTAATCGGCAGTTTAATGCTGGCACTGTGGGTATTAATGCTGATTACCGATGGGCTTAACTGGACCCACGCATCGTCACTGGCGGTTAAAATTATGCAGGCAGGAGCCTTATTTGCCGTGGTGGGCATCTTACTGGGCAGCACGCTCGATTTCCTCGCCCTGCGCCGTCAGCAAAGAATTTAGCGAAATTCTGGCGCGATTGATAATCCCTTCTACACTCTCATTAGCATTTGCGGTTACTTCGCCTTCATTTACTTAATTTCCGGGATACACAATTGTTGTGTATCCTGGGGAATCATTGTTGTTATTTGGTTAATATCTTGATTTACTCTGATCTGGATCAATTAATGCTTTAACAACATTAAAAAAATATTTCCTGTTTACAACTTGTTTCAACCACCTTTTTTTTCAGCGTTTTTTTAATCTTATTTAAACCAAATTACAACATCCTGTTTACATAATTTCTACCTATATAAAACATTTAAAAAAAGCACTAAATATCCATACCGTTGCTAGGCCTTGTTTTTCCTCACCATAGTGAAGGTTAATAGCGCAAGGTACTGTTGCCACAAAGAAATTGTCACTTACCGTAACATGTGTGACAACGTTAACATAAAGTGTGGGACGTGCATTTACACAGCTTTAAGCGTGTTTACAGTACCGTAACCTTCCCGTAAAATGCCCGCACACATGAGCGACAATAGAGCCCTGTTATTGAGGTCGTTAGATGAGACTTAAGAAATACAATAAAAGTATTGGGATGTTGTCTATATTTGCATCTACTGTTCTACTGAGTGGCTGTAATTCGGCAATATTGGATCCCAAGGGAGCAATTGGACTTGAGCAAAGAACGCTGATACTGACAGCGATTGGTTTAATGCTAATCGTCGTTATACCAGTAATCATTATGGCTTTTGCTTTTGCATGGAAGTATCGCGCTTCTAATACAAACGCTAAGTACAGTCCAAATTGGTCACACTCCAACAAAGTAGAAGCTGTGGTATGGACCATTCCAATTATTATTATCGCCATCCTGGCAACAATAACCTGGAAAACCACTCACCAGCTTGATCCGTTCAAACCTATCGTTACCAATGAAAAGCCAATGACCGTCGAAGTTGTTTCACTCGACTGGAAATGGTTGTTTATTTATCCAGAGCAAGGTATCGCGACGGTTAATGAACTGGTGATCCCTAAAGATGTTCCTGTGCAGTTCAAAGTGACTTCTGACACTGTCATGAACTCCTTCTTTATCCCGCAGTTAGGTGGGCAGATTTACGCGATGGCCGGTATGCAGACTCAATTGCACTTGATTGCAAACGAAGCTGGTACCTATAAAGGCATCTCGGCAAACTACAGTGGTCGCGGCTTCTCTGGTATGAAGTTCAACGCTATTGCAACACCTACGCGTGCCGATTTTGATACGTGGGTTGCTAAAGTTAAGCAAGCTCCGAATCAGCTCGCAACAATGGGTGATTTCAAGAAACTGGCCGCGGACAGTATCGACAACCCAGTCGAATACTTCTCTACCGTTCAACCAGACTTGTTTAAATCAATCATTGATCAGTACTCGCATGACATGAATATGCCAGCAGGCCAGACAATGCCTATGCCAGCCGGTACAGACATGAAAGGTATGGATATGGGTGACAAGTCTCACACTGCCGGAGCCGGGGAATAAAAGATGTTCGGAAAACTAACGTTAAACGACATTCCATTTGATGTACCTATCGTCATGGTTACCGTTGGCGCTATCATTTTGGGCGGTATCGCCCTGTTAGCGGCAATTACCTATTTCGGTAAATGGAAATATCTGTGGTCAGAGTGGATTACCTCTGTTGACCATAAAAAACTGGGTATCATGTACATCATCCTTGCGATTGTCATGCTTATCCGCGGCTTCGCCGATGCCGTTATGATGCGTACCCAACAGGTTATGGCATCGGACGGTAGTCCCGGCTTCCTGCCACCGCACCACTACGACCAGATCTTCACCGCGCACGGCGTAATCATGATCTTCTTCATGGCGATGCCTTTCGTTATCGGTCTGATGAACGTAGTTGTACCGTTGCAAATCGGTGCGCGTGACGTTGCCTTCCCATTCCTGAACAACATCAGCTTCTGGTTCACCGCCGTTGCTGTGGTACTGATCAATATCTCTCTGGGTATTGGTGAGTTCGCACAGACAGGTTGGCTGGCCTATCCGCCGTTGTCAGGTAAGCTGTATAGCCCTGGGGTGGGGGTCGATTACTGGATATGGAGTCTACAGATATCCGGTATTGGTACCTTGCTGACCGGTGTTAACTTCTTCGCAACCATCATGAAGATGCGTGCGCCTGGTATGCCGCTGATGAAAATGCCGGTATTTACCTGGGCTGCACTGTGTACTAACGTCCTGATCATCATTTCCTTCCCGATCCTGACCGTTACTATTGCACTGCTGACTCTCGACCGCTATCTGGGCACCCATTTCTTCACCAATGATATGGGCGGCAACATGATGATGTACATCAACCTGATTTGGGCCTGGGGCCATCCGGAAGTGTACATTCTTATCCTGCCAGTGTTCGGTGTGTTCTCGGAAGTTACCGCAACCTTCTCCAAGAAACGCCTGTTTGGCTATACCTCACTGGTATGGGCAACGATTGCCATCACCGTGCTGGCGTTCATTGTTTGGCTGCACCACTTCTTCACCATGGGTTCAGGCGCAAACGTCAATGCCTTCTTCGGCATCATGACGATGATCATTTCTATCCCTACCGGGGTAAAAATCTTCAACTGGCTGTTCACCATGTATCAGGGTCGTATCACCCTGAACGCAGCAATGCTGTGGACCATCGGCTTCATCATCACCTTCTCAGTGGGTGGTATGACCGGCGTTCTGCTGGCGGTTCCAGGTGCTGACTTCGTACTGCACAACAGTCTGTTCCTGATTGCCCACTTCCATAACGTTATTATCGGCGGCGTGGTATTTGGTTGCTTCGCAGGTCTGACTTACTGGTTCCCTAAATCATTCGGCTTTACGCTGAACGAAAAATGGGGCGTGCGTGCCTTCTGGTTCTGGATCATCGGCTTCTTCGTAGCATTTATGCCGCTGTATGCCCTGGGCTTTATGGGTATGACTCGTCGTATCAGCCAGAACATTGACCCGCAGTTCCACACCTTACTGTGTGTTGCCGCGTTCGGTGCCTTCCTGATTGCCTGTGGTATCGCGTGTATCTTCATCATGTTCTGGGTTTCTGTACGTGACCGTGAACTGAATCGCGACCTGACCGGTGACCCATGGGGTGCTCGTACTCTGGAGTGGTCAACTTCTTCTCCTCCTCCGTTCTACAACTTCGCTATCGTGCCACATATCCACGACCGCGATGAGTTCTGGGACATGAAAGAGAAAGGTACTGCTTACAAGAAACCGGCTAAATATGAAAAAATTCATATGCCTAAAAACAGCGGCGCGGGCTTTGTAATTGCCGTGTGCAGCCTGGCCTTCGGTTTCGCAGCTATCTGGGACATGTGGTGGTTAGTGATCGCTGGATTCGCCGGTGTTGTTATCACCTGGATCTGGAAAAGCTTCGACGAGGATGTTGACTACTACGTTTCAGTTGAAGAAGTTGAACGTATCGAAAACCAACATTATGAAAATATCAGCAAAGCGGGTGTGAAACATGGCAATTGATTCCCTGAATCCCCATAGCGCGGTCCATGATGAAGATCATGGTCACCACGACGCGGGTGAGACCAAAGTCTTTGGCTTCTGGATTTACCTGATGAGCGACTGCGTGTTGTTTGCAAGCCTGTTTGCAACCTTCGCAGTACTGGTACACGGGACCGCTGGTGGTCCCTCTGGTAAAGACATTTTCGAGCTGCCGTTTGTATTGGTAGAAACCTTCTGCCTGCTGTTTAGTTCTATTACTTACGGCTTCGCAATGTTGGGTATGAGCAAAGGTAACGCGGGCGCTGTCAAAGGCTGGCTGTTCGTTACCTTCCTGTTCGGTCTCGGCTTCATCGGCATGGAACTCTATGAGTTCCATCACCTGATTAGCGAAGGTTTCGGTCCGGATCGCAGTGGCTTCCTGTCTGCATTCTTTGCACTGGTTGCTACTCACGGTCTGCACGTAACCTGCGGCCTGATTTGGATCATCACCATGATCGTTCAAATCAGCCGCCGTGGCTTGACCCCGACTAACCAAACGCGTCTGATGTGTCTGAGCCTGTTCTGGCACTTCCTTGATGTTGTATGGATTTGTGTATTCACCGTTGTTTATCTGATGGGGGTCCTGGGATGAGTCATTCAGCAACTTCCCACGGCGGCGCAAGCCACGGCAGCTTCAAGTCTTACATGATTGGCTTCGTTCTATCGATTATCCTGACGGTTATCCCGTTTGCGATGGTGATGAGCAACACTGCATCACACTCGTTAATTCTGGGAACAGTCATTGCTTCAGCGATAATCCAGATCGTGGTCCATCTGGTGTATTTCCTGCATATGAATACATCATCGGAAGGACGCTGGAACCTGATTGCGTTCCTGTTCACCGCTGTGATTATCTTTATCGTTGTTGTGGGCTCACTGTGGATTATGTATAACCTCAACCTCAATATGATGGTCAGTTAAAAGCCGAGCTGCATGTGATGATTAAGAAATACCTGCAAGTAACTAAGCCAGGAATTATTTTCGGTAATTTAATTTCTGTCGTGGGGGGATTCCTCCTTGCTTCCAAAGGAAGCATCGATTTCCCTCTCTTTCTCGCTGCGTTTGTTGGCGTCTCGTTGGTTGTCGCTTCAGGCTGTGTGTTTAACAACTACATAGACCGCGACATCGACAAGGTAATGGAAAGAACGAAGAACCGAGTCCTGGTAAAAGGACTTATACCGCCGAAAACCACCCTGGTTTACGCTACTATCCTGGGTATTTTAGGCTTCGCACTGCTGTACGTTGGCGCCAACCCATTGTCTATGTGGTTGGCGGTAATGGGCTTTGTGGTTTATGTCGGGATTTATAGCCTGTACATGAAACGCCACTCAGTCTACGGCACGCTGATTGGTAGCTTATCCGGCGCAGCGCCGCCGGTTATCGGATACTGTGCCGTAAGCGGCCAGTTCGATACCGGTGCGTTGATCCTGTTGCTGATCTTCAGCCTGTGGCAGATGCCGCATTCCTATGCGATAGCCATCTTCCGCTTTAAAGATTATCAGGCTGCCAACATTCCGGTTCTGCCGGTAGTTAAAGGCGTTGCAGTCGCCAAGCATCATATTACGGTCTGGATCCTGGCCTTTATGATCGCCACTCTGATGCTGACACTCAGCGGTTACGCGGGTTATAAATACCTGATCGTCGCAGCGGCAGTGAGCGTGTGGTGGTTGGGCATGGCTCTGCGCGGATACAAAACTGAAAATGACATCGTTTGGGCAAGAAAGCTGTTTGTTTTCTCCATCGTTGCCATCACTTCACTGAGTGTCATGATGTCTGTCGACTTTAATGCAGCAGCAGCACCTAATCACTTACTGGCCTACGTTTGGTAAGCTATTGAGTTAAAGGTTAAATGGCCGGTATCGCTACCGGCCATTTTTTTTGGATCTCTCACCTGAAATACCCCAGTTTAAAAAACATTCTCGTCAATCTTGAGAAATCTGAAATATCTGCTAAACATCCAGCGATTTACCTGCGCGCAAAGAAAACACTACAATGACGCTGTTTGTAATTTTGAGGTAGCAATGAACGATAATCAAATGACTCGGCAGGAAAGTCGGGCAACCTGGGGACTAGGGACGGTATTTTCATTACGCATGCTCGGCATGTTCATGGTTTTGCCGGTTCTAACCACTTACGGTATGTCTTTATCCGGGGCCAGCGAAACCCTCATCGGTATCGCCATTGGTATTTACGGCCTGGCTCAGGCCATTTTCCAGATCCCCTTCGGCCTGCTCTCTGACCGCATGGGGCGTAAACCGCTTATTGTCTTCGGACTGCTGATCTTCACGGCAGGTAGTGTCGTTGCCGCCAGTACCGACTCCATTTGGGGCGTGATTATTGGTCGTGCGCTGCAAGGCTCGGGTGCCATTGCCGCAGCGGTCATGGCGCTAATGTCAGACCTGACTCGCGAGCAGAACCGCACCAAGGCTATGGCCTTTATCGGAATCAGCTTCGGCATTACCTTCGCCATCGCGATGGTATTAGGCCCAATCATCACCCACGCCTGGGGTTTGAACGCGCTGTTTTGGGCGATTGCCGTCCTGACACTTGCCGGCATCGTGATCACTTTAACCGTGGTCCCCTCCCCTGCTACGCATATTCTCAATCGTGAATCGAGCATGGTAAAAGGTAGCTTCAGTAAAGTGTTGACCAACAGCAAATTACTGAAACTCAACTTTGGTATCCTTTGCCTGCACATTCTGCTGATGTCGAGCTTTGTGGTGTTACCTCGAGTGATGGAGAGTGCCGGTTTCCCACCAAGTGAACACTGGCGCGTTTATCTGATCACCATGCTGACGTCATTTATCGCGGTGATCCCGGTTATTATCTATGCCGAGAAAAAACGCCACATGAAGCAGGTCTTTATGGGTTGCGTGGCGGTTCTCCTGCTTGCGGAACTGGTGCTGTGGTTTGCCGGTCTGCATTTCTGGGTAATTATTGCCGGTATCCAGCTGTTCTTCCTGGCGTTTAACGTGATGGAAGCGATTCTGCCTTCGCTAATCAGTAAAGAATCTCCAGCAGGCTATAAAGGCACGGCGATGGGCCTTTACTCCACCAGCCAGTTTATTGGCGTGGCGATCGGCGGCAGTCTGGGCGGATTTATTTTTGGTCATGCAGGAGCCGGTGCGGTATTCCTGGTGTGTGCGGCCATTGCCCTGGTTTGGTTCTTTGTCAGTGCGACCATGTCCGAGCCGCCTTATGTTAGCAGCCTGCGCATTACTCTTTCTGAAGAAGTGGCTAAAGACGCGTCGCTGGAATCACGCATGAAATCGCAACCTGGCGTTGCCGATGTCGTTGTGGTGGCGAGCGAACTGAGTGCTTACGTGAAAGTTGATACCAAACAGACTAATCGTCAGGCGCTTGAGGCGTTTGTTAGTCAGGCCTGATTGAAGTAGGTAGAAAAAAAGGGGACTACGACTGAGTCGTTTGTCCCCTTTTTTGTCGTCCTTTTAAAAAGGAAGACTATTTTTTAGTCGCGGAAGTTCTTGAACTGGAACGGTTGTCCGAGATCGCCACCGCGCACCAGCGCCATTACAGCCTGCAAATCGTCGCGAGCCTTGCCGGTTACACGCACTTCATCGCCCTGGATCTGCGCCTGCACTTTCAATTTACTGTCTTTAATCAGCTTCACAATCTTCTTGGCCAGCGCGCTCTCAATGCCTGAATGCAGCTTGGCGTTGACGCTAAAGGTTTTACCGCTGTGCTCCATCTCTTTAGGAATTTCCAGTGCGCCGCCTTCAATGTTGCGCTTGAGCAAGGCAGAACGCAGGATATCCAGCAGCTGCTCGACCTGAAAATCTGAAACGCTGGCAACTTTGATGCTTTCGTCTTTTTCGTTCAGTTCAAAACTAGCCTCAACGTTGCGAAAATCGAAACGGTTGGCCAAATCACGGGTAGCATTCTCTACCGCGTTGCGAACTTCCTGCATATCAATTTCAGAAACAATATCGAAAGATGGCATTGTCGCTTCTCCCTTAAATTTATTTGTACGTAACTCTTCGATGGCCATCATAATACCTTCTTAGCTGCCCATTTCCAAAGACCGGCCGTACAAACTGAAGCTTCTGCCTGCTTTTAAGACTATTTTAGCCCCAATAGTCTTAGCCCAGCCGTTAAAGCCGCTGCAACAAGAATGACGACAATTAGAGGCCGCTTGCGCCAGGCAAGAAATGCCGCTACCGCGACGCCAGTCGGGCGAGCAAAACCGGCAAAGTCCTCCCCCTGATAAAAAGTTGCAATCGCGGCGACAGCCAACAGCAAAGTGGTTGCTGCATCGGCGAGCAATGCCGTAGCATTGGCTGAAAGTGTCAGGCGACCGCCAAGTTTGAAACCGGCAAAACGGAATGCGTAGGTGCCCAATGCCAGCAACGCAATGCCCGTGATGATCAATGCTTGATGACTCATTTATTCCTCCTCCAGGCCGCCAGCCCCAGCAGCGAGAACAACACCGGTAGCCCGGTAGGTAACCAAGGCACCGCTGCCAATGAAATCAGCATTCCACTCAGCGCCCGGCGTAATGTTTGGCGCTGCCTCAATGCGGAAACTGTCAGCGCCATGATAATGGCGGGAAATACGGCATCCAGACCAATCACATTGATATCTGGAATGAATTTCCCCAAAGATCCGCCAATCAATACGCTGACCGGCCAGCAAACGGCTATACCAAGCCCGCACAGCCAATAGGCAATACGCGCCTTGGCCGGGCTTTTTTGTGAAATGCCGAATACCACGCTTTCATCATTCATAATGTGGCAACCAAACAGCTGACTGGCTTGATTATTTTTTCCGATTAATTCGTTAACCGCCATACCAAACGGCAGATGACGCGCATTGACCAATAGCCCCGCCGCCGCCCCGGCAAACGGGCTGCCGCCACCCGCCACAATGCTGACAAACAAAAACTCTGAGGCACCCGCCATCACCAGCAGCGACAATGTCATCGGCACCCAAAGTGGAAAACCGCTGGCCGTGGCCAACGATCCGTAAGATAACCCAACAACCCCGTCAGCCAGACAGACCAGAGCGATGGCTCTAATAACATCGCCACCCAGAGGCGAAATCCATGATGAACGCATAATTCCTATCCCATATCGAACGCGTAGACTGTTATAATGAACAATCCGCAACAGACTTTCAAGCCGAACGATCGTTCGATATATAAAACGATGGGATCCACAATGACTCAACCTATTAGTATTATTGCCAAAGCACTGGTGAGAGAACGGCAAAGAACGGGGCTGTCTTTGGCTGAAATTTCACGTCGCGCGGGAGTCGCTAAATCGACGCTGTCGCAATTGGAATCCGGCAACGGTAATCCAAGTATTGAAACCCTGTGGTCGCTTTGCGTGGCGTTGGATATCCCCTTTGCTCGCCTGATGGAGCCGCAAGTGGACTCCTCACAAGTCATTCGCTTTGGTGAAGGCCCGTCAGTAACGGCCGAAATGGCCCATTACAAAGCCATCCTGCTCGCCACCTGCCCGCCCGGCGCCAGAAGAGATATCTACATGTTGATCACACAGCCGGGCGATGACCGCCATTCACATCCGCACTCACCGGGTGCCGTAGAACACATCATTGTGACAAAAGGCCGTGCTTTAATTGGCCCCGAAGACAATCCGGTAGAATTAAATCCCGGCGATTACATTTGCTATCCCGGCGATCAACCCCACGTTTTCAAAGCATTGGAACCCGATACCCATGCGGTTATGGTCTTGGAACAGAATTAACACTTGGCATAAAAGTGTGATCTGGGCCACAAAAGGCTATACTTGAATTATAGATTTTACATTTTGGCAACATCTGCGTTTCATCTAAATGGCTTTAAGCTTTTAAGACACAATCTATACCCCTGTAGGTTTAGTGCTGTAACAAAGCAGCGACCCAGTTAATCCCTCAAGTATGTGACTAGGGTTAGCGAGGGATGTGAATGCAGTTACAGTACGAAAGATGCGGGGTATATAGGAGCAAAAATGAAGGTTACTGTTTTAGGCTGCGGAGCTCTGGGCCAGCTCTGGCTCTCCACGCTGTATCAGCAAGGACATGATGTGCAAGGTTGGGTGCGCATTCCCCAGCCGTTTTGCGCCGTGAACGTCATCTTTCCTGACGGACAGGCGTTTAATCGCAACTTGCCCACTAATGATCCACAGCATTTGGCCGACAGTGAGCTATTGCTAGTCACGCTAAAAGCCTGGCAGGTCTCGAGCGCCCTCGGCGCATTGCTACCGCAGATTAACGAAAACTGCGTAATATTGTTGTTGCACAACGGCATGGGCACGATTGACGAACTGCCACGTCACCGCCAGCCGATTCTTTTGGGCGCAACAACGCACGCGGCCCGCCACGAAGGCAACGCGATTGTTCACGTTGCCGCGGGCATTACACATATCGGCCCAGGCAATACTCGCGGCACCGGGGCGAGTCACATTGCTGACATGTTGCACGAAGCCTTACCCGACGTGGCCTGGCACGACAATATTTTGCCTTCGCTGTGGAACAAACTCACGGTGAACTGCGTGATTAACCCGCTGACCGCGCTGTATAACTGTACCAACGGCGATCTGCTGGCCTATGGGGATCAGATTGAAAAAATCTGCGCAGAAGTGGCCGAAGTGATGGATTTCGAAGGTTATCAGACGCATAAAGATTCGCTGCTAAACTTTGTTTATCAGGTGATCGACACAACTTCGGCCAACCATTCTTCAATGCTGCAGGATATTCGCAATCAGCGTCACACCGAGATAGATTACATTACCGGATATGTGCTCCGCCGTGGGCGTAATCATGGCCTGCAACTGCCAGTTAACACCGCTTTATTTGAAAAAATTAAAAGAAAGGAAAATGATTATGAGCGTTTCGGCTCTGGTATGTCTGGCACCTGGCAGTGAAGAACTGGAAGCCGTCACGGCGATAGACCTGCTGGTGCGCGCCGGTGTCAACGTCACGACCGCCAGCGTTGCCGGGGATGGCAATCTTGAGATTTTGTGCTCGCGCGGAGTAAAAATACTCGCCGATGTGGCGCTAGTGGATGTAGCTGATGAAGATTTTGACGTCATCGTGTTACCCGGCGGCCTGAAAGGCGCAGAATGCTTTCGCGATAGTCCGCTATTAGTAGAAAAAGTCCGTCATCTCAACGTGACGGGCAAGTTGGTAGCAGCAATATGCGCGGCTCCGGGTCTGGTTCTTGAATATCACGATCTTTTTCCGGTGGCGAATATGACCGGCTCTCCTTCGTTGAAAGACAAAATTTCTGTCAATAAATGGATGGAAAAACGCGTGATGTTTGATCCTCGGGTTAATCTGTTGACCAGTCAGGGGCCAGGAACTGCTATCGAATTTGCCCTTAAGATGATTGACCTGTTGATAGGTAAAGAAAAAGCTGCCGAGGTTGCCTCACAGTTAGTGCTGTATCCAGGGGTACACAACTATCAAGACTAATTGCTTCACTTTCGTTTCTTACTAGATTTAAGCGAAAAGTATAAGTTTATATGTTGCAACGGCTCTAAAATCTCATTTTTGAGCCGAGAACCCAATGACATCAATAAAGCCCTCTACCGCCAATGCGGTGTTTTATCCCTCTCATGTTAATCAGCCACCGAGTGCCAATCCCACAAACCTAAGCACTGCCCAACAAATGATTAAACAAATCAATGGATTAAAAAGCGCGTCAAAAATGCTCGAAAGTAATACTTCTGCGTTCAATAAAAAATGTAATAAGGCACTCAGATCGTTAGATAAAATAGTTAAATATCCAGACAGTAAGTGCGCCGCTGTTGCAGTAGCAAAATTAGCTAGGCGAATGGATAAAATCTATGAATCCTCAAAATTTGCAGAGTTGCATGCAGCAATTCCTACCCCAATGGATCAGGTAAGAACTCGACTATTAATAATGAACCTTGAGCTTTTGAAGGTTACCTCAGATCAATTATTGCACTGACTTTTCCCCAGTCGCCAAAGTTTTGAGGTAACTCAGAGCTTTGCGCGACCGTGGTCACAATAGCGTGCCATGCTCGTTGCAGTCCTATCAGTGGTTGTTATGATTTTATGTCTAAATATTTCATAAAGTAATAGAACTCATTGCAATCACCATAGGGAAATCAAGCGTGAAAAAATTAACCTCTGCCTTATTAATCAGTTTAGTATTAACCGGTTACGCTCATTCAGCAGATAAACATTACCTCACACTGCAAGACACAGCAGACAGCATGCAGCTTCTGCCGCCGCCTCCCGCTTTTGACAGTGTGGCGTTTCTGGCCGACAAGGCTGCTTATGAGCAGGGAAAATATTTGCGCAATACGCCACGCGGCGAAATTGCCTACAGCGATGCCGACTCCACCGCCGATAACGTGACTAAAAACTTCTCTAAACCTTTTGGTTTTGATATTGATGCAAAAAATACGCCTGCGACCTATGAACTGATTTCAACGATGAAAGAAGATGCGGGCGATTACGCCACTAAATCGGCGAAAGAAAAGTACAACCGTATTCGCCCGTTCGCTTTCTTTCATGAGCCAACCTGCCGCCCGGAAGATGAAAGTAAATTAGCCAAAAACGGTTCTTATCCATCAGGTCATACTGCAATTGGTTGGTCGATCGCTCTGGTGCTGGCCGAGATCAACCCGCAGCGCCAGAACGAGATCCTCAAGCGCGGTTTTGAACTGGGGCAAAGCCGAGTAATTTGCGGGTATCATTGGCAAAGCGATGTGGACGCGGCGCGGGTGGTTTCATCGGCTGTCGTGGCTAGATTGCACAGTAATCCGCAGTTCGTCAGCCAGTTGGAAAAAGCTAAAGAAGAAATTTCCAAAATGCAGTCAGCCAATAAATAAGAGGCCACTTAAATAAAAAAAGGGACTGCCGAAGCAATCCCTTTTTCATGCGCAATACTTAACGACTAAGGGCGATAAACCTTAACGTTTTTATAGCCTTGCTCATGCAGATACAGCGCCTGCAAGCGACTCATTACACCGCGATCGCAGTACAGCAGGTAGGTTTTGCTCTGGTCGAACGAGCCAAACATGCCGCCGAGTTTATAAAACGGCAACACCTCAACCTCAACGCCTTCAAGCTGCAGAGGCTTCTCTTCCTGCTCGTCAGGGGCACGGATATCCAGCACCACATCGGTTGCAGCAAATTCAGCCACGGTTTCAACTTCGGCAACTTCCTGCTCGGTTTCTTCGGCAATGGTGCGGATGTCCTGATTTCTGGCTTCGGAAATGACTTTTTCCAGAATCGAGAAATCAAACTGTTGTTCTTCCGCTTCAATCTTGGCTTTAATTGCCTTGACCGTCGGGCTTTTGGAAATCACACCGCAGTATTCTGGCATAGTTTTAGCAAAGTCTTCGGTGCCGATTTCACGCGCAATATCGATGATGTGCTGCTTGTCATGAGAAATCAGCGGGCGAAGAATCAGGGTGTCGGTGGCATTGTCAATCAGGCGCAGGTTCGACAGCGTCTGGCTGGATACCTGACCCAAGGCTTCACCGGTCACCAACGCCTGCACGCCGTAGCGCTCGGCAATTGTCGAAGCGGCACGAACCATCATGCGTTTTAATACCACACCCATCTGGCCGTCTTCGATTTTCTCGAGGATTTCACCCACCACTGGCTCAAAATCAATGGCGATAAAACGCACTCGATGCGAACTGCCAAAACGGTTCCACAGATAATAAGCGACCTGTTTTACACCAATTTCATGGGCCGAACCGCCGAGATTGAAGAAGCAATAATGTACACGGCTGCCGCGACGCATCAGCATGTAGCTGGAAACGCCCGAGTCAAAACCGCCGGAAATCAGCGACAGCACGTCTTCCTGGGTGCCGATTGGGTATCCGCTCAGGCCTTTATAGCGACTCTTAATCAGGACCAACTGGTCGTCGTTGATTTCAAGCTTAACGGTTACTTCAGGGTTAGTGAGATTCACTGACGCCGAGGCAATATTCTGATTTAGACCGCCACCGACGTAGCGTTCAACGTCACCAGAGCTGAAGCTGTGCTTGCCGCGGCGTTTAACGCGCACGCAGAAGGTTTTGCCTTCCAGCTCTTCACGATAGGCTTCAAGAGTCTGCTCAAAGATGTGGTGCACATCGTTGTACGGACGGTCTTCAACCTCGAGTACGTGATTAATACCTGGAATTCGGCAAAGCATTTCAACAATCTGATCATGTTTGCTTTCGTCTTTGCTGCGAACTTCGATATGATCCCAATGGCGAACCACGGCCAAAGTCTCATCGCTAGGCTTCACAACGTTACGAATGCTGCTTGCAAGTATCTTAATGAAGCGCAAACGCACAGATTGGCTCTTGATGGTGATTTCTGGAAACAATTTAATGATAAACTTCATGGCATTCTTTTGTTGGCTGGTGAGAATACTGGGTCGTAAGTGTATGAATAAGGATCTAGAATCTACTATTGGTAAAGGTATGCTTCAACGAAACTGCCCTTACCAATAGATTCTGCGGCGCGAAGTATAGCACTTTAATCGGGTACTTTGCGCGCAAAAGGATGCATCATACTGTCCGGTTATCCGCGTCATAGGTTTCTGAAAAGAGCTTACGACTCCCCGACCTTCGATATTGAAAGAGAATTATGCCAAAAAAAGCTGCACCACCTGCCAATTTCGAAACTGCATTGGCTGAACTTGAACAAATCGTCGCACGCCTTGAATCAGGGGAACTGCCACTGGAAGACGCGCTGAATGAGTTTGAACAGGGCGTACAGCTTGCTCGTCAGGGGCAGCAAAAATTACAGCAGGCTGAACAGCGGGTACAAATTCTGCTCGACAGCGATAATGACGCCCCTTTGCAACCTTTTACACCGGAAGCTGAGTAATACCTGATGTCCCAAACAGAACAACAATTCGAAGCGAAAAGCTTCAGCCATCAGCTCCGCGACATGCAACAACGTGTCGATGGCGTGCTTGAAGCCTACATGACGGTGTTGCCTTTTGCCGATACACCGCTGGTTCAGGCGATGCGCCACGGTTCGCTGCTGGGCGGAAAACGACTGCGCCCTTATTTAGTGTATGCCAGTGGACAACTTTTTGGTCTGAATCCGAGCAATCTGGACGCGCCTGCCGCCGCCATTGAATGCATTCACGCCTATTCTTTGATTCATGACGATCTTCCGGCCATGGACGACGATGACCTGCGCCGCGGACAACCAACCTGCCACATCAAATTTGGTGAGGCCAACGCCGTTTTGGCCGGTGATGCGCTGCAAACGCTGGCGTTTTCCATACTGGCGGATGTCGAAATGCCCGACGTGGCGGTTAACGATCGCCTGTCGATGATTTCTGAGTTGGCTCGAGCCAGTGGCGTCGCCGGAATGTGTGCCGGACAGGCCCTGGACCTCGCCGCAGAAGGCCAACAGATTGATTTAAATGCGCTGGAGCTAATCCATCGTCATAAAACCGGCGCACTGATCCGTGCAGCCGTGCGCATTGGTGCACTGGCTGCCGGTAAACCAGGACGCGATGCACTGCCAATGCTTGACCGCTATGCTGAGGCCATTGGTCTCGCCTTCCAGGTACAGGACGATATTCTGGATGTTATTGGCGATACCCAAACGCTGGGCAAACGCCAAGGCGCGGATCAACAGCTTGGTAAAAGCACCTACCCTGCCCTTTTGGGTCTGGAAGGCGCACAGGCCAAGGCCAAAGACCTTTATCTGGAAGCCGTAGCCGCCCTGGATGAGCTGGCCACACATTCTTACAACACGGCCCCATTGCTGGCGTTAGCCCGCTTTGTTATCGAGCGTGATAGCTGATTTGCCCCAAACGCTGTCGTCGCGATATTTCCAAATTAATTGGATGAGCCTCTTATATGAGTAACCAATGAGTCTTGATATAGCCAAATACCCAACGCTGGCACTGGCGGAGAACCCTCGGGAACTCCGCTCGCTTCCTAAAGAAAGCTTACCCAAGCTTTGCGACGAGCTGCGCCAGTACCTGCTGGACAGCGTCAGTAAGTCCAGCGGACATTTTGCTTCCGGTCTGGGTACCGTTGAGCTGACGGTTGCCATGCATTACGTCTACAACACACCTTTTGATCATTTGATCTGGGATGTAGGGCATCAGGCCTATCCGCACAAAATTCTGACCGGTCGCCGTGACAGAATTTCTACAATTCGTCAAAAAAATGGTCTGCATCCGTTCCCGTGGCGTGATGAAAGCGAGTACGACGTGCTTTCTGTCGGCCACTCTTCGACCTCGATAAGCGCCGGTCTGGGCATGGCCGTTGCCGCCGAGCGTGAAGGCAAAGGCCGCCGTACTATCTGCGTCATTGGCGACGGTGCCATCACTGCCGGTATGGCGTTTGAAGCCATGAACCACGCCGGTGATATCAAATCCGATATGCTGGTGGTGCTCAACGATAACGAGATGTCAATTTCCGAAAACGTTGGTGCGCTGAATAATCACTTGGCGCAGCTGCTGTCGGGCAAACTTTATTCCCGCCTGCGTGAAGGCAGCAAAAAAGTGTTGTCAGGCGTTCCGCCAATCAAGGAACTGATCCGCCGCACCGAAGAGCATTTGAAAGGTATGGTCGTGCCGGGTACGCTGTTTGAAGAGCTGGGCTTTAACTACATCGGCCCGGTTGACGGACACGACGTGGTGGCGCTGGCGCAAACCCTGAAAAACATGCGCGACCTGCAAGGTCCACAGCTGCTGCACGTCATGACCCGCAAGGGCAAAGGCTACGCGCCGGCAGAAAACGATCCCATCAGTTTCCACGCGGTGCCAAAATTCGATCCGGCGAGCGGCACGCTGCCAAAAAGCAAAGAAGGTCTGCCGAGCTATTCGAAAGTGTTTGGTGACTGGCTGTGCGAAACCGCAGCGGGTGACAGCAAGCTGATGGCCGTCACGCCTGCAATGCGCGAAGGTTCGGGGATGGTCAAATTCTCAAAAACTTACCCGCAGCAGTACTTTGACGTCGCGATTGCCGAACAGCACGCAGTTACCTTCGCCGCAGGTCTGGCGATTGGCGGTTACAAGCCGGTGGTGGCGATTTATTCTACCTTCCTGCAACGCGCCTACGATCAGGTCATCCATGACGTGGCCATTCAGAACCTGCCGGTGTTGTTTGCAATCGACCGTGGCGGCATTGTCGGCGCTGACGGGCAAACTCATCAGGGTGCGTTCGACCTGTCGTTCCTGCGCTGTATTCCGAATATGATTATCATGACGCCAAGTGATGAAAACGAATGTCGCCAGATGCTGCATACCGGTTATCACCACAATCAGGGCCCGGTTGCCGTGCGTTATCCACGCGGTACCGGCACTGGCGCGACCTGCGAGCCGCTGATTTCCTTGCCAATCGGTAAGGGCGTGGTGCGTCGCGAAGGCGAAAAAATAGCTATTCTCAACTTCGGTACTTTACTGCCAGAATCCAAAGCGGCAGCAGAGAATCTCAACGCAACGCTGGTTGATATGCGCTTTGTGAAACCTCTGGATAACGAGTTAATTCTGTCTCTGGCTGCCAGCCATGACTCGCTGGTTACGGTTGAAGAAAACGCCATTATGGGCGGTGCGGGCAGCGGCGTGAACGAATTGCTAATGTCGAAACGCGTTAGGGTTCCAGTGCTTAACATCGGCCTGCCTGACCTGTTTGTGCCTCAGGGCACACAGGAAGAAGTGCGCAGCGATTTGGGTCTTGATGCCGCCGGTATCGAGCGTCAAATCAATGACTGGCTTGCCTGATATTCCACAGTAATCTGCCTTGTATCCCCCTTTTTCTTTAGCAAAAAGGGGGATTTATCTCTCCAGTCCTCTTCAGCTACATTTTCCCGTTCCAGACTGAGCTACAGTTAACGTTACCCACGTTTTTAAGAAGTTCACTTTGCGCTCGTCGCGGAGATAGCGAACTTCTGTTCAATAAGTTGATGCCGGAGAAATCATGCAATATACCCAATTAGGAACTACCGGGCTGAAAGTGTCACGCCTGTGCCTCGGCTGTATGACCTATGGTGAGCCATCGCGGGGGAAACACGCCTGGACACTGCCCGAAGAGAGCAGCCGCCCACTGATTAAGCAGGCTGTCGACGCCGGAATTAACTTTTTCGATACTGCCAACAGCTATTCTGACGGCAGCAGCGAAGAAATTGTCGGCAAAGTACTGCGCGAATTTCTACCACGCGACCAGTTCGTGCTGGCAACCAAGGTATTTTTCCCGCTGTCGAACCTCAAAGGGGGCCTTTCTCGCGCCTCGATTCTACAATCTATCGATGACAGCCTGAACCGCCTCGGCACCGATTATGTAGATTTGCTGCAAATCCATCGTTGGGATTATGAAACGCCGATCGAGGAAACGTTAGAGGCCTTGAATGAAGTGGTTACCGCCGGCAAGGCGCGCTTTATAGGCGCTTCTTCCATGCACGCCTCACAGTTTAAACAGGCGCTGGATTTGCAGAAACTGCACGGCTTTGCCCCGTTTGTCTCAATGCAGGACCAGTACAACCTGATCCAACGCGAAGAAGAAAAAGAGATGCACCCGCTTTGCCTGGAAAAGAATATTGCTGTGTTGCCGTGGAGCCCATTGGCGCGCGGCCGCCTGACTCGTCCATGGGGTGAAACGACTGCACGCTCGGTTTCTGACGAGGTGATCCCGGCACTTTATGGTGAAACCGAAGAGGCAGATGCCAAAATTGCCGAACGCGTAGCTAAAATCGCCGAAGACCACAGTGTGCCGCGCGCGCAAATTGCGCTGGCGTGGATCTTGAGCAAACCGGCGGTGACTGCGCCGATTATTGGCGCCTCGCGGGCTGGGCACCTAGAAGATGCGATTGCCGCTCTGGATATCAGATTGAGCATTGAAGAGATTGCCGAGTTGGAAATGGCCTATGTTCCTCATCAGGCCACCGGCTTCAAGTAAGGCAGTTTCCCTTTAGTCACCTGATTTTTTCCTGATTTTTGCTACGGGAACTGCGAAGTAATCTGATAAGTTGCTGAAATATAAAACGGGCGTCGGGATATTCTCCCTGACGCCCGTTTTGTCGTGGTCTAGCTTAGAATGCTCGAATCGCGGATTGGCTTTGCCAATCGGATCACATTTACATCTATCAGAACAGCCCGGTCGGCCAGTGATGACCAATCAGATAGATAATCGCCGCGCCAAATACCCCGGCCACTACATCATCAATCATGATACCCATGCCGCCCTGCACGTTGCGGTCAAACCAGCGGATAGGCCACGGCTTCCAGATATCTAAAATACGGAACACCACGAAGCCGATAACTACCCACTGCCAGTCATTGGTCGGCAACGCCATCAGGGTTATCCACATGCCGACAAATTCGTCCCACACGATACTGCCGTGATCGTGTACGCGCATATCTTTTGCCGTCTGGCGGCAGAGATAAACCCCGATACAGATGGAGAACATTACCACCAGCGAATAGACCTGCCACGGCAGATAAGTCAGCACTATCCAGAAAGGGATCGCGGCGATAGAGCCTGCGGTACCTGGTCCGACTGGAAATAATCCGCTGCCGAAGCCAGTTGCCAGCAGGTGCCACGGATTACGCAAGTCAAGTCGCTTCTTCGCCGCCGCCATATCGGCAGCATCGTTACCTGTTCTGCCTTTGTGGCGCATCGGCCGTTTTTTGTTTCCTGCATTACCGCGGGTATTGTTCTCGATGGTCACGAGCCATTCTCCTGTGCGAAATGATCGAATCCCTGCCATTCAAGCTCAACGGTCTCGCCTGAACGCTGATATTTGATGCCTTCAGAAAGCGGTGCGATTTGGCCGATACAGGTAAACTGCGCGCCTAAATGGCCCAAGGCAACGTCTAATGCCCCGCGATTGATTTCTGGAACCGTGAAGCACAGTTCATAATCCTCTCCCCCGGTAAGCGCCCACTTCAGCGCCTGCTCCGGCTCGACGTGCTGTTGCAACTCAGAGGAGTATGGCAGCAAATCGAGATCCAGACGTGCACCGCATTCGCTGGCCTTGAGAACATGTTTGAGGTCGGAAATCAGGCCATCGGAAATATCAATCGCCGAAGTGGCAAGTTGGCGCAGCGCCTGTCCCTGTAACACACGCGGCTTGGGACGGAGATGGCGCTTGCACAATACATCTGAGGCCTTTTCGTCATCAATGATAAGGCGGTCCTGCAAAATAGCCAGACCCGCCGCGCTGTCACCCAAAGTCCCGGTGACATAGATCCAGTCCCCTACCTTTGCGCCACTTCGCAACAAGGCGCGACCGGCGGGGATAAGCCCCTGAATCGTTAAAGTCATACTCAACGGACCGCGCGTGGTGTCGCCGCCAATCAGCTGCATGCCATAATAATCAAGCTGCTCAAACAGGCTGTCACTAAACGCCTCTAACCAGTCGGTATTCACTTCCGGCAATGTTAACGCCAGGGAAACCCAGGCAGGATCTGCCCCCATAGCGGCTAAATCACTGAGATTGACCGCCAGTGCTTTATAGCCGAGGTCGGCAGGTGAAATCGTTTTTAGGAAGTGTATGCCTTCGACAAGGGTGTCAGTACTCACCGCTATCTGCTGTTTGTCGGCAACAGTCAGCAGGGCGCAATCGTCGCCAATGCCTAACTGAACGTCCTGACGAGCCGTTCTGTAGCGATTAAAATAGCGCGCAATTAAATCAAATTCGCCGCATGCCATAGTATTATTCCAAAAATTGACGATCCTGCGTTTCACAATGCATTAAGGCCGGAGATCCGGCCTTAATGAAACGCGTTCTTTAACAAGGAACGTTACTTCTTACGAATGTGCGGGCCTGCTTTATCCAGCACACCGTTAACAAACTTGTGGCTGTCTTCGGCACCGAAGGTTTTCGCCAATTCGATTGCTTCGTTGATAGCCACTTTGTAAGGGACGTCCTGGCGCTTGCTCAGCTCAAAAAGAGCCAGACGCAAGATCGCACGTTCAACCTGACCCAATTCTTCGAGCTGACGAGACAAATACGGAGCCATCAGCGCGTCGAGCTTGTCGGCCGAGGTGGCAACACCTGACAGCAGCTCACGGAAATAGGTAATGTCGACATCTTTGACATCCTGCTCGGTCAGGAACTGTAATTCAACATCGGCGATGTCGTTTTTAGACAACTGCCAAGAGTAAAGCGCCTGTACGGCACATTCACGGGCGCGGCGACGAGCAGCAGGTTTCACGGAATTCCCCTTAACTAGATTCAGGCCTTGATGGCCTTGATAACATTGATCATTTCAAGCGCGGTCAGGGCAGCTTCTGCACCTTTATTACCGGCTTTGGTTCCCGCGCGTTCGATGGCTTGTTCAATGCTTTCTGTTGTCAGCACACCAAAGGCAACCGGGATTTCACTGTTCATCGCAACGCTGGACAGGCCAGAGCTGCATTCGCCAGCAACGAATTCAAAATGGGCGGTACCCCCACGGATAACGGTGCCCAGCGCGATAACAGCATCATATTTCTTGCTGTTAGCCAACGCGCGAGCCGCGAGAGGCAGCTCATAAGCACCAGGAACCCATACAACGGTGATGTTGTCGTCTGCAACCTGGCCAATACGTTTCAACGCATCAATCGCGCCGGAAAGCAGGCTGTCGTTGATGAAATTGTTAAAACGGGCAATCGCGATGGCTACTTTCGCGTTAGGAGTTGCTACAACACCTTCAATAACGTTCATAAAGTTTCCTTAGAATGGGTTAAATCGTTATGTTTTTTATGACAAAGCTTTTAAGTTAAAGCATCGACCCAGCCCATGCTTAGCCGCAGGGGGGCGGATTCTATCATATTATTCACCTGCCTGGACACACGGTTTTGTAAACCTGCTCAGACAGTACCAAATATTGGCCGTTCTTTAGCTCTTAATAGACCGGTTTCATACGCAAACGCAGATCCGGGCCGACCTGCCTGACATCACTGAATTCAAAGGCTGGAGCATCGGTCAGGCTTTCCAGCCCAGGTAATACGCAAAGCGCACGACCGTTTTCACCCAGCAACTTTGGTGCCATGTAGATAATAAGCTCATCGACTAAACCGGCCTGCAACAGCGCACCTGCCAGCTCTGATCCGGCTTCGACCCAGACGGAATTCACCTGCTGTTTAGCCAGCTGCATCATCAGGATTACCAGATCAACGCGGTTGTCGGCGGTTGCCGGCACCACGAGCTGCCGGAGATTTTCTGGCCAGCTCTGCCCGTCGGCCTGCAAACGGGCCAGCAGGGTCTCGCCCGGCTGATGCACCAATTTGTGCTGCGGGGTTACCCGGTTTTTGCTATCGACAATCACCCGCAACGGTTGGCGAAGAGCATCAGGTGCGGTACTGCCAATCGCTGACAACGCCTGGTTGTATTGATCCTGCGTATCTTGATCCAGCTCGCTCCAGCGCACAGTTAATGACGGATCGTCGGCCAGGACGGTAGCGCTGGAACTCAGAATCGCCGAGCTGGCGGCGCGAAAACGCTGAACGTCCTGACGCGCGGCAGCGGAAGTAATCCACTGACTTTCCCCCGAGGCCATTGCGGTTCTGCCATCTAGCGAGGCGGCCATCTTAAGCTGCACGTAAGGGAAACCAGTGCGCATACGTTTCAGGAAGCCGAGATTCACCGCTTCGGCCTGGCTAAGCATCAAACCATTGCTGACTTCTACCCCTGCCTGCCTGAGGCGATAAAGACCACGACCGGCGACCTCGGGATTTGGGTCCTGCATTGCGGCCACGACACGGATAATACCGGCGTTGAGCAAAGCATCAGCACAGGGCGGCGTGCGGCCATGATGGCTACAGGGTTCCAGCGTCACATAGGCAGTTGCGCCGCGAGCCTGCTCACCGGCCATGCGCAGGGCATGAACCTCGGCGTGCGGTCCTCCGGCTTTGATATGATAACCTTCGCCGACTATCTCGCCGTCGCGAACTATCACACAGCCTACGTTAGGGTTTGGAGTGGTGGTAAAGCGTCCCTTGCGCGCAAGCTCAAAAGCTCGCGCCATGTAGTAATCGTCGCTGAACATGGCCTTCCCTGTGGAGTTAGAAAGAAGTGTTAGTCCTGAAGCCGGGCAATTTCTTCACCGAACTCACGGATATCTTCAAAACTGCGGTACACCGACGCAAAACGTATATACGCCACTTTATCCAGCCCTTTCAAAGCATCCATCACCAAATTGCCAATCATCTTGGCGGGAACTTCACGTTCACCGGTGGCGCGAAGTTGCGATTTAATATGGCTGATCGCCATTTCCACGTCATCGGAACTGACAGGGCGTTTCTCGAGTGCTTTTAAAAAACCGCTACGCAGTTTGTCTTCGTTGAATGGCTCACGGACTTCATTGCTTTTGATCACGCGAGGCATAACCAGTTCTGCCACTTCGAAAGTGGTGAAACGTTCGCTGCACACCAGACACTGGCGACGACGGCGGACCTGTGATCCATCGCCTACCAGACGTGAATCGATAACCTTGGTGTCAACGGCTGCACAAAATGGACAATGCATAGAACTTCCTGCTCGGATATTATCTGGACAGTAGTTTACCGCGAACTGACCCGACAACAAAGGCTGTCAGATAACCAACGCACTATCATGATAAACTTGGGCATTAATTCTTCATAAAACCTATAAGGACATCAGGTCAATGACTTCCTATTCTCGCGCTATTTTCGCCGTTACCGCCCTGCTTGGTTTGGCGGGTTGCGCCCAGCAGAAACCTGCCACGCCAGCACTGACTAGCGAAGTCAGCCAGCTTAATCAGAAACTCGACAGGCTGACGGATCTTGCTGGCGCGCTGGAACGTCAGACCTTGCTGAACCGCCAATCCACCAGCGGCGTTTATTTGTTGCCACAGGCTAAAACGGCAGCCTTGCTGAATACTGAATTCGGTCAGTTGAGTCTCGAGTTGGACTCAGTTTCGCCAGACAGCACCGGCACCAGCGCGATATTGAAAATTAAGGCTACCTCTGGCAAACCGCTGCCGTCGTTTAGCGCAGTCGTTGAGTGGGGACAGCTGGATCAGGTCACCGGCAAACCGCTGACTGTGGATATGCAATCTCAAATTATTACCGTTACACCACGTCTGTTACCTTCAAGCGAGCAAACGACCGAAGTGCGGTTTAGCCATGTCACTCCAGAAACGCTGGGCTTTGTCCACCTGCATCAGCTGACGCCGATTAGCGCACAGAAGTAACTTCACTTGTAGCATCCAGAGCAGATCGCAGGCGTAAAAAAAGGCCTCACAGCTAAATACTTTGAGGCCTTTTCCATAAGGTTTTTTCACTTAATCGGGCGCTACAGAGAGCACCCGATCAGGCTCAAGGCAGGATAGACGGTTGATCCGCCCCTTCCTTCTCGACCTTCTGCTGCAACATATGTTCGCGCTTCATACCCAGCTTCAGAGCCAGGGCGGATGCGACATAGATTGAAGAGACAGTACCGATTGAGACACCAATCAACATGGTCAGTGAGAACCCTGCAAGCAGAGGCCCCCCGAAGATGTAGAGCATCAACACCACCATCAGCGTGGTCGCTGAGGTCATGATGGTACGGCTTAGCGTCTGGGTCAGCGACACGTTCATGATTTCGTAAGAGTTACCGCGACGAATCTTGCGGAAGTTTTCACGAATACGGTCCGATACCACGATACTGTCGTTCAGTGAATAACCAATAACTGACATCAAAGAGGCGACGATGGTTAAATCAATTTCAATCTTGAACAGTGCCAGCACGCCCATGGTGATGACAACGTCATGCGCCAATGCCAATACGGCACCCAGCGCCAAACGCCACTCAAAACGGAAACCGACATAAATCAGGATACAAATCAGCGCGATCAACAGCGCCATGCCTCCAGCCTGTGCCAGATCGCTCCCCACGCTTGGACCAACAAACTCGATACGTTTAACGGTAGCGGTTTTATCGACATCGGCGTTAATCAGGCTGATAACCTTGTTACCTAATTCCTGACCGGCAGTGTCAGACTTCGGTGGTGGTAAACGAACTACCACGTCGCGGCTGCTGCCAAAGTTCTGCACGATCGGATCCTGGAACCCGGCCTTCTCCAGCGAACCGCGCATATCATCGAGGTTGGCAGGCTGAGACAGGGTAATTTCAATGACCGTACCACCGGTAAAGTCCAGACCCCAGTTAAACCCGCGAACACCCATAATCAGCACGGAGGCGATTAACAACAGGCCTGAAAGACAAAAGGCCACGTTGTCCCAGCGCATAAAGTCGATGACTTTACGGCCGTAGTTTAGTTGTTCAACAGTATATTCTTGCTGTGCCACAACGCACTCCTCAGATAGACAGCTTTTTGATGCGTTTGCCGCCGTAAAGCATGTTGACGATGGCACGAGTACCGACGATCGACGTAAACATAGAGGTCGCAACACCGATAGCCGTGGTGATTGCAAAACCTTTAATCGATCCCGTACCGACCGCATACAGAATAATTGCCGTGATCAACGTCGTGATGTTTGCATCGACGATACTGGAGAACGCACCGCTGTAGCCTTCGTGGATCGCCTGCTGAACGGAACGCCCGTTACGCAGCTCTTCCTTGATACGCTCGTTAATCAGTACGTTGGCGTCAACCGCCACCGCCAGCGTCAGTACGATACCTGCAATACCTGGCATGGTCAGCGTTGCACCCGGAAGCAGGGACATAATCCCGACAATCAGTACCAGGTTAACGATCAGTGCCGAAGTCGCAATCAAACCAAACTTACGGTAGAACACTACCATAAACAGAATCGATGCCAGCAGGCCAAACAGACAGGCTTCAAGACCCTGAGAGATGTTTTGAGCTCCCATGGTTGGACCAATGGTCCGCTCTTCAACAATCTGAATTGGCGCAATCAGCGCACCGGCACGCAGCAGCAGAGACAGCTGGCGAGCCTGGTTCGGATCGTTCACACCGGTAATACGGAAGCTGTTACCCAGACGAGACTGAATGGTCGCGACGTTAATAACCTGTTCCTGCTTGGCCAGAATCGCACGGCCATTGGCATCTTTCTTACCGCTGTCCTTATACTCTACAAACAGGGTCGCCATCGGCTTGCCGATGTTGTCCTTGGTGAAGTTGGACATAATGTTACCACCCGCGCTGTCGAGGGAAATATTAACCTGTGGTTGGTTATATTCGTCCTGACTCGAGGTAGAATCGGTAATGTGGTCACCAGTCAGAATCACGCGCTTGTACAGCACAACTGGCTGTCCATCCTGCATATTCTTGACTTCGCTGTCGCCAGGAACACGTCCGCTGGCCGCCGCTGTCGCATCAACGTTGGTGTTAACCAGGCGGAATTCCAGCGTTGCGGTTGCACCCAGAATTTCTTTGGCGCGAGCGGTGTCCTGAATACCTGGCAGCTCTACCACGATACGGTCAGAACCCTGACGCTGTACCACTGGCTCGGCAACACCCAGCTGGTTCACACGGTTACGCAGAATATTGATGTTCTGCTGTACTGCGTATTCTTTGGCCTCGCTGATGCGATCGTCAGTCATCACGACACGAAGATCGGTGTCACCGCTGTTGCTGAATACCAGATCACGATGGCGCGGCGAAAGGTAGCTTGAGGCTTTGTCGCGGGTAGCAGAATCACGGAAACTCAGTACAACGCCGTAGTTATCAGCCTTGCGAACCGTGGCATAAGGAATGCTCTGGTCACGAAGGTCGCTACGCATGTTGTCCATGGTCTGTTCTTGCAGTTTGCCCAGCGCAGTGTCCATGTCGACTTCCATCAGGAAGTGCACGCCGCCGCGCAGGTCGAGACCCAGTTTCATAGGCTCGGCACCCAGCATGGTCAGCCAGGAAGGCGTCGCAGGAGCCAGGTTCAATGCGATAACAAATTTGTCGCCCAGCGCCGCGGTCAGAGCATCGCGGGCGCGCAGCTGAACGTCGGTGTCGTTGAAGCGAGCAAGGATTGAGCCGTTTTCCAGCGCAATGGACTTGCTGACAAGTTTATCTTTATTCAGTAGATCTCTGACTTGGTCCAGCGTTGCAACACTGGCGTCCGAACCTCGGGCGCCAGTAATTTGAACAGCCGGATCCTCACCATAAAGGTTGGGAAGCGCATATAGCAGACCGACGATGATCACGAAGATCAGCATCAGATACTTCCACAAAGGATAACGGTTTAACACGGCAGTTCCCTTCGGGAAAATCAAAAATTAAAGCGCCTTCATCGTACCTTTCGGCAGAACGGCAGCTACGAAGTCACGCTTGATCATTACTTCGGTGGTCTCGTTCAGTGCGATAACAACGTAACCGGTATCAGCTACTTTGCTCACACGACCGATCAGGCCGCCGGTTGTCATGACTTCATCACCTTTACCGATGGAGTCCATCAGTTTTTTGTGCTCTTTAGAACGCTTTTGCTGCGGGCGCAGGATCATGAAATAGAAAATCAGACCAAATACCACCAGCATGATAACCAGAGAGTAAGGACTTCCCTGTGACGTGGCGCCAGTTGCTGCGACGGCATCAGAAATGAAAAGACTCATTTAAATTCCCTCATTGTTGTTATAAAACAAGTTATTGAAACACAAAAATCTTTGATTTCGCATTATTGAACATGACTTAGAGCCACGTTTAATTTTTGCAAAATCAGAAGTTTAAAGGCGGAACTGCCTTGCCTTGTCGCTCGTAAAAATCGGCCACAAACTGCTCTAACTTACCTTCTTCGATAGCCTGGCGTAAACCGGCCATCAAACGCTGATAATAACGCAGGTTGTGGATCGTATTTAAGCGCGCACCCAGTATTTCGTTGCAACGGTCGAGATGATGCAAGTAGGCACGGCTATAATTGCGACACGTATAGCAATCACAGTGCTCATCCAGCGTCGAGGTATCATCTTTATGCTTGGCATTGCGGATTTTCACCACGCCGTCGGTCACAAAAAGATGGCCGTTACGCGCGTTACGCGTCGGCATAACGCAGTCGAACATATCAACGCCGCGACGAACGCCTTCAACCAGGTCTTCTGGTTTTCCGACGCCCATCAGATAACGAGGTTTGTCCTCTGGAATCTGCGGACAAACGTGCTCAAGGATACGATGCATGTCTTCTTTTGGTTCGCCGACAGCCAAACCGCCCACAGCGTAACCATCAAAGCCGATATCTACCAGCCCTTTTATCGATACATCTCGTAAATCTTCGTAAACGCTGCCCTGAATAATTCCGAATAAGGCGTTGTTATTTTTCAGTTCGTCGTGGCGGTCGCGGCTGCGCCTGGCCCAACGCAGTGACATTTCCATCGAACGCTTGGCGTAATCCCAGTCAGCAGGATAAGGCGTACATTCGTCAAAAATCATCACGATATCCGAGCCGAGATCGTTTTGGATCTCCATGGATTTCTCGGGACTAAGAAATACCGGATCGCCGTTGATAGGATTGCGGAAATGCACGCCCTCTTCTTTGATCTTGCGCATCGCTCCCAGACTGAACACCTGGAAGCCGCCTGAATCGGTGAGGATCGGGCCATGCCAATTCATGAAATCGTGCAGATCGCCGTGCAGTTTCATGATCTCCTGCCCAGGGCGCAGCCACAGGTGGAAGGTGTTACCGAGCAGGATTTGCGCGCCGGTTTCTTTGACTTCTTCCGGGGTCATCCCTTTTACGGTGCCGTAAGTACCCACGGGCATAAAGGCTGGAGTTTCAACAACACCGCGCTCGAACACCAAACGACCGCGACGTGCGCGGCCATCAGTGGTAGATAGTTCGTACTTCATTTTCAATCAATTCTCCACACCGGAAAAACAGTCCAATGCTTGGTAAGATTCAGGTTAAACCTGAAAAGTAAGGCCCTGGACGATAAGAGCCAGCAAAAATTACTGTCCCACAATTTCCTGTGAAGCCAGTAGGTTACGGTGGATGAACATCGCATCACCATAACTAAAGAAACGATACTGCTCTGCCACCGCCTGATGATAGGCGTTCATAGTATTTTTATAACCGGCGAAAGCCGAGACCAGCATAATCAGCGTCGATTCAGGCAGATGGAAATTAGTGATAAGCACGTCGATCACATCATATTCATAGCCAGGGAAAATAAAGATACTGGTGTCACCAAAGAATGGCGCAATCAGCCCGTTTTTACAGGCCTTGGCCGCGCTTTCCAGCGAACGAACCGAGGTGGTTCCCACCGCCACCACGCGATTACCGCGCGCTTTACAGGCGATTACCGCATCCACGACTTCCTGCGGTACTTCGGCGTATTCGGCGTGCATTACATGCTCTTCGATAGTATCGACACGTACCGGCTGGAAGGTGCCTGCGCCAACGTGCAGGGTCACAAACGCAAATTCGATGCCTTTTTCCTGCAACGCATCCATCAGCGGCTGATCAAAATGCAGTCCCGCCGTCGGTGCAGCAACCGCCCCCAGGCGTTCGCTGTAAACTGTTTGATACAGCTCGCGGTCGGCGTCTTCGTCAGGACGATCAATATAAGGAGGCAACGGCATATGGCCGATCTCGTCGAGCAGAGTAAAGACATCGCGGTCTTCATTGAATTCCAGCTCGAACAAAGTATCGTGACGCGCCACCATGGTCGCCTTGATGTTTTCGGCGTCGCCCAGCAGCAATTCTGCGCCCGGCCTGGGTGATTTGGAGGCTCGCACGTGGGCCAGCACGCGTTTTGAATCCAGCACGCGCTCAACCAGCACTTCAATTTTTCCACCGCTAGCCTTGCGACCAAATACGCGGGCAGGAATAACGCGGGTATTGTTGAATACCAGCAGATCGCCCGGGTTCAGCTTGTCTAAAACGTCGGTGAAAATACCATGAGTCAGTTCGCCGGTCGGCCCGTCCAGAGACAATAAACGACAACCGCTGCGCTGACTCTGCGGATAGCGGGCAATCAGGGACTCGGGGAGTTCGAACGTAAAATCGGCAACACGCATAGCTGATATTTCCACTTAAACTGAAGATATAAAATCGTTTATCCCGCTTTTTGCCGCGAACGGCTGCACGCAGGATAAAAAAACAGGCGGCTTAGTCTAGAGTGCGCGCGTTGTGGCTGCAAGTTTTACCCTTAATAAATGATGCTTCCTGACGGTACGTCAAGTGGACAGCGAAGCCAATGGCGCTGCAACTTGCGGCATAAAGGCGTTATACTGCGCAAATGAATTTTCTCGCACACCTTCATCTGGCCAAACTGGCCGACAGTTCGCTGATGGGCAACCTGATGGCGGATTTCGTTCGCGGCAATCCCGAGGGCCTGTATTCTGCTGCTGTAGTCAGCGGAATACGCATGCATCGGCGAGTTGACGTGATGACCGATTCACTGCCGGAAGTAAAAGTTGCCCGTGACTTTTTCCGCCCCGAATTTCGACGAGTGTCCTCCATAACGCTCGACGTCGTTTGGGATCACTTCCTGTCGCTGCACTGGGACAAGCTTTGCCCGGAGATGCCGCTGGCAGTGTTTATCAATCAGTGTCGTGAAACGATTGAACCTCATCTGGCAGAAACTCCCGAGCGATTTCAAAGTCTCAATACCTATCTTTGGCCTCAACGATGGATGGAGCGTTATGCCGAACTCCCCTTCATAGGCGATGTGTTACAAGGTATGGCCAATCGGCGGCCACGACTGGCGGCTCTCGCTGGCTCGTTTTACGACGTTAGTCTCCAATACGAGCATTTAGAGCGACAGTTCTGGCAGTTTTACCCGCAAATGATGCAACAGGCCAAGAATAAGCAGATCTAGATCACATTTGATAGCCGAATGCTATCTGATCGATTGGTCCCATGGGGTTTATTCCCCTAGTCGTTGCACTTATACTGGCTGCGATTTGTTAATCCCTCCATTTACCTAATACTAGAAAGGAGTTTTTATGGTTCTGGTAACTCGTCCGGCCCCAGATTTTACCGCAGCAGCTGTTCTTGGCAGCGGCGAAGTTGTTGAAAACTTCAACTTTAAAAAACACACTGCAGGTAAAGCTACCGTTGTTTTCTTCTGGCCAATGGACTTCACTTTCGTGTGCCCATCTGAGCTGATCGCTTTCGACAAGCGTTACGAAGACTTCCAGTCAAAAGGCGTTGAAGTAGTCGGTATCTCTTTTGACTCTGAGTTTGTTCACAATGCATGGCGTAACACCCCTGTTGAAAACGGCGGCATCGGCAAAGTGAAATACGCGATGGTTGCTGATATCAAACGTGAAATCCAGAAAGCCTACGGCATCGAACATCCAGACGCTGGTGTTGCTCTGCGTGGTTCTTTCTTGATCGATGATAAAGGTATCGTGCGCCACCAGGTTGTTAACGACCTGCCGCTGGGCCGTAACATCGATGAAATGCTGCGTATGGTTGACGCGCTGCAATTCCACGAAGAGCACGGCGAAGTTTGTCCTGCACAGTGGGAAAAAGGCAAAAAAGGCATGAGCGCATCACCAGACGGCGTTGCTGCATACCTGTCTGAGCATGCTATCAGCCTGTAATCACATTTGATTATTGGCGTTAGCTAAAACAGAATTGCCCGACGGTCAGCCTATGCTGGCCGTTTTTTTTTGCCTCGCATTTTTAAACCCTCTCTCCAACTCAATTTTTTTCGACCAAGCTCATACTCCTGCCTGCCTTTGTATCTCATATGTTAAATAACATCTAAGCTGATGTATGTTATTGCAGCATTTGAATTTTTGTTTCAATAAATGGCCTGCGCTTTGCATTATTAACGCGACAAAAAATCACACTACAGGGTGTAACCAGGAGCTTTTATGTTTTTAAAACAATGGACGAAGCCGTTAACCGTACCTCTGACCTTGGCCGCGCTGCTAGTCAGCGGTTCTCTATATGCCGCCTCTAACCCGGCGGTAGAAGCCAAAAACGGCATGGTGGTGACCTCCCAATACCTCGCCTCTCAGGTGGGCGTCGATATTCTCAAGAAAGGTGGTAACGCGATTGATGCCGCAGTAGCGGTGGGCTACGCCGAGGCGGTGGTCAACCCATGCTGTGGCAACATTGGCGGCGGTGGCTTCATGACGGTGCATCTGGCCAACGGCAAAGACACTTTCATCAATTTCCGTGAGATGGCGCCCGCTGCGGCCAGCGCCAATATGTATCTCGACGCACAGGGTAATATCAAAAAAGGTGCCAGTCTGTATGGTTATCTGGCGGTAGGCGTACCGGGTACGGTGATGGGTCTGGATCACGCTCAGCGCACTTACGGCAAGCTGACTCGCGCTCAGGTAATGGCTCCGGCAATCAAGCTGGCGCGCAATGGTTTTGTGCTGACTCGCGCCGACACCGATATTCTCGACACCAAGACCGCAAAGTTTAAAGACCAGCCCGACGTGGCGAAAATCTTCCTGCGCAAGGACGGCACTCCGCTGCAACCGGGCGACAAGCTGGTTCAAATGGATCTGGCCAAGACGCTTGAGGCAATTTCTAAGCACGGCCCTGATGCTTTCTATAAGGGCAAAATTCCTGCTGCGGTCGAGGCGGCCTCGAAAAAAGGCGGCGGTATTATCACCGCGGCTGATTTTGCCAACTATAAGGTGACTGAAACCGCGCCAGTAACCTGCAGTTATCGTGGCTACAAGTTTGTTTCTGCGCCTCCGCCAAGCTCGGGCGGTGTGACGATGTGTGAAACGCTGAATATTCTTGAAGGTTATGACCTGAAGAGCATGGGCTTTAACTCGGCGGCGTCTATTCATTATCTGACTGAGGCAATGCGCCATGCTTATATGGATCGCAACACCTTCCTTGGCGATCCGGCGTTTGTTGACAATCCTGTCGATCGTTTGTTGAGCAAGAGCTACGCTGCTGATATCCGTAAGAAAATCGAAGCTGACAAGGCCACGCCTTCTTCGCAGGTTCAGCCTGGTATGGAGCCGCACGAGAAGCCGGAAACCACGCATTATTCTATCGTAGACAAAGACGGCAATGCAGTTTCGACCACTTATACAATCAATGGGCTGTTTGGTTCCATCGAGATTGCTCCGGGTACAGGGTTCTTCTTGAATGATGAGATGGACGATTTTACCAGCAAGGTCGGCGAGAAAAACATGTACGGGCTGGTGCAGGGCAGTAAAAATGCCATCGCCCCCGGTAAGCGCCCACTATCGTCGATGAGCCCGAGTTTAATCACTAAAGACGGCAAAACCTTTATGGTTCTGGGGTCGCCGGGGGGGTCTCGTATCATCACTATTACGCTGGAAACCGCGTTGAATGTGATCGATTTCGGCATGCCTCCGCAGGAAGCAGTAAATGCGCCGCGTATTCACCATCAGTGGTTGCCGGATGAGGTGTATTACGAGCAGCGCGGTGTCTCGGCTGACAGTTTGAATTTGTTGCAGAAGATGGGTTACAAAATGGTTGAGCAGACGCCGTGGGGGGCTGCTGAGCTGATTATGGTTGGGTTGCCGGGCGCGGTGGGTGTTACGCCACAAAGTTCTGGAAATGACGCGGCGGTATCGGGCAAGGTGCGAGAGGGATATCTTTACGGCGCCAATGACGTTCGTCGTCCTGCCGGGGCGGCAATAGGTTATTAATATTTAAACCTTGTTGACCGAGATACTCGCCCATAAAGTGATTAAGTAAATAGAAATCAAAAGGGAGGTGAGCGCTTGCTTACCTCCCTTTCTTATTGCTGCAGGTTATTGATTATCAGGCCTGCCTGCGGGTTTTAATCCAATAGCTGACCACCAGTGCAAGAATCCATACTCCCCCAACATACAATGACATGCGGGTATCCGGGAAGTAGCCAATCAGCCCGATGATAAAGAACAGGAAAATGATAGCGACAATCGAGGTGAAGATGCCGCCGCGCATCGGGAATTCCAGCTCAGAAATCTGTTTGCGGCTTAACTTGAGGCGGAAACCAATCTGCGAGAAAAGGATCATAATCCATACCCAAACGGTGGCAAAGGTCGCAAGTGAGGCAATGACCAGGAACACGTTTTCCGGCATGATGTAGTTCAGATACACCGCAATCAGCAGGGCAACCATCATCACAATCACGGTCATAAATGGCGTGCCGCGACGGGATACTTTAGCAAACACTTTTGGTGCCTGCCCCTGATTGGCCATGCCGTGCAGCATGCGGCCGACGCCAAAGATATCGGCGTTAATAGCCGAAAGCGAAGCAGTAATCACTACAAAATTAAGAATAGTTGCAGCAGCGGCAATGCCCATGTGCTGGAAAGTCAGAACAAACGGGCTGCCCTGAGTACCCACCAGATTCCATGGGAAAATGGACATGATCACAAACAGCGTGCCCATGTAGAACACCAGAATACGCCAAGGCACAGAGTTAATGGCTTTCGGAATGGTGGTTTTTGGATCCTCGGCCTCGCCGGCAGTAATACCGATAATCTCGATGCCGCCATAGGCAAACATCACCAGTTGCAGTGAAAGAATGGTGCCCATCAAACCATGACTAAAGAAGCCGCCGTGGCTCCACAGGTTGCTTATGCCGGTCGGATGTCCTCCGTTGCCAATGCCCCAGATGATGATGCCCAAACCGGCGAGGATCATCACGATGATGGTCAATACTTTGAAGAACGAGAACCAGAATTCCAGCTCGCCGAACACTTTAACGCTCATCATATTAATGCCGCCGATGATAAGCACCACGCTCAGAACCCACATCCAGTGCGGCACGTCGGGGAACCAGACGCCCATGTAGATGCCGAACGCTGTCACGTCGGCGATACCGACGATCAAAATTTCAAAGCAGTAGGTCCAGCCGGTGATATAGCCTGCCAATGGTCCTAAATAGTCTTGTGCATAGCGTGAAAACGAGCCAGTCTGTGGGTTGTTTACCGACATCTCTCCCAGCGCACGCATGATGATAAAGGCAATAATCCCGCCAATGAGGTAGGCGAGCAGCACGCTTGGCCCCGCCATTTTTATCGCATCTGCCGAACCGTAAAACAGGCCGGTACCAATCGCCGAGCCGAGAGCCATAAAGCGAATGTGTCGGGTACTTAATCCGCGTTTGAGCGAAGTCGAGGGTTTCTCGGCCGACTGTGTATCTAGAGATTGTTGCATTTAAAAATTCCAAATCATAAAGCGCGGTCTAAAAACGAGATAACGGAATGATCGCCGCTATCCTCTGCCAACGAAAAAGCCACGGAAACGTGTCCGTGGCCCTGATTGGCGAATGCTTAATCAACGCGGGTGCCACTCACCGAGGGCACCTTTCTGGCGTTTTCATTACTGGTGTGCTGTAACGCTGCGCGCACCACTCACTTTGTCGTAAATCCCAACCAGCAGCAGCATCAACACTGACGGTGGAAGCCAGGACAAACCTTGCTCGGCCAGCGGCAAATGAGCAGTCCATTCCGGCAGGCTGGCAGCAAAGTTGGAGCTTTTGATACCGTCAATAATACCGAAAATCAGGCTGACCAGCATCACCGGCGCGATAATACGGGCGGTACTATTCCACCAGCGCAGGGTAAAGCTCAGAACAACCAAGGCGATGCACGGTGGATAAATAGCGGTCAGAATCGGGATTGAAATCTGAATCAGGTGGCTCAGGCCAAGGTTAGAAACCAGCATCGAGAACAGGCCCAGAATAAATACCAGCGTCTTGTAAGACAGCGGCAGATATTGCGAGAAGAACTCGGCGCAGGCGCAGGTCAGGCCAACCGCCGTCACCATACAGGCGATGAAGATAAGCGCTGCAAGGAAGAAGCTACCGACACCGCCAAAGGTCTGCTGTACGTAGGTGTGCAGAATAACAGCACCATTTTGCGCCTGTGGTACCAGCGATGCGGTGTTAACGCCGAGCTTGAACAGGCTCAGGTAAACCAGCAGCAGGCCCAGACCGGCAATCAAACCGGCTAAAACAGTGTAGCGAGTCAGCAGCCTGGCGTCGCTTACTCCGCGAGAACGTGCTGCGTTAACAATGACAATACCGAACACCAATGCGCCCAGCGTATCCATAGTCAGATAACCATTCACGAAACCGTTGGAGAACGGCTGGGTTTCGTAAGCCTGAGTGGCTGGCAGCGGTTGACCGGCAGGCCACAGCACGGCAGCAATACCCAGGATTGCCAGCGCAACAATTTTCAGCGGAGCCAGAATATGGCCTACAGTATCGAGCAGGCGGCCCGGATAAAGCGAAATTCCGATCACCAGCACGAAGTAAATCAGGCTGTACACCAAGAGCGGAGTTGCGCCGTCACCGGTTAACGGTGCAATCCCAACTTCAAAAGAAACCGTTGCGGTACGAGGCGTGGCGAAAAGCGGACCAACGGCCAGGTAGCAGACAGTCGCCAATAACAGACCCGCCTTGCGGCCAATTGGGGTGCTCAGCGCATCAATACCGCCACCGACACGAGCAAGAGCAATCACGGTCATCACCGGTAGACCGACGGCAGTGATCATAAAACCGAGTGCGGCCCACCATACGTGGTGACCGGCCTGTAATCCTACCATCGGAGGGAAAATGATATTTCCCGCACCGACAAATAAGGCAAAGGTCATAAAGCCCAATGCCAGAATATCTTTGGTTTTTAACTGATGACTCATGATGATGTCGTGATGCCTGTGCAAAATGAATAAAAGTGTCCGCTGCTGGCACTCGGCATAAACTTGAGGAAGTTGCCTGACGATATGAAAATGACTTTTTTATGCAGGGGGAATGCGAGTGCAGCGGCGTTAAGGTACGCTTTTATAGTGCATGAAGGCAAGTCTCGATCCTAAAAGCAGAATCTTAAACTGGATTTGAAACGCTGAGCAGTAAAATTCACTGGATTTAGCTAAAAAATCACCACATGATACGTATGATATTTGAGCAATCAATGCCAACTTTGCGCTTTAATTAAATGAAAAGTGCGTGAAACTGCCGTGAAATGGACGTTTCACGCACAAAAATGCGGGTTATTTTTAACTAAATAGCAACAGTCAGCTTTGTAAGCGCTAAATTAATGATCTTGCAGCACTATTAAATGCACAAAGAGCTTGAGTCTCTTATAAATCTGATAGTCAGATTTGAAGATGCTTAAAAACAAAAACCCGAGCGACTTTTAGAAATAAGTCACTCAGGTTTGGAATATTTTCATTCTCAACACCAAAAGCGCAGAGATTTCGAATTAGAGCAAGGCAGCAAGCGAGTTCATCCCCAGGAGCTTACACAGGTAAGTGACTGGGGTGAACGAGGGAGGCGAACGCCGCTATAGCATCAAAGATCAAACTGTTGCCAAAGCGCAGAGATTTCGAGTTAGAGCAAGGCAGCAACCGAGTTCATCCCCAGGAGCTTACACAGGTAAGTGACTGGGGTGAACGAGGGAGGCGAACGCCGCTATAGCTCGAAAAATCAAGCTTTTACCAAAGCGAAGAGATTTCGAGTTAGAGCAAGGCAGCAACCGAGTTCATCCCCAGGAGCTTACACAGGTAAGTGACTGGGGTGAGCGAGGGAGGCGAACGTCGCTGTAGCCCGAAAGATCAAGCTTTTACCAAATGCGTTCAGCCAGATCGACAACTAACTTGAGTTTGTCCCACTGCTGCTTGTCGCTGAGACTATTGCCTTCTTCGGTGGACGCAAAACCACACTGCGGGCTTAGGCAGATCTGGTTGATATTCAAGAACTCAGCCGCTTCGGCGAGTCGCGCCTCCACGTCTTTTGCCAATTCAAGATCGCCGGTTTTAGTGGTAATCAGGCCCAGAACTGCCTGCTGCTGGCCGGGCTTGATGAAGCGCAGTGGCTCGAAACCGCCGGCACGCTGGTTGTCATATTCCAGGAAGAAACGGTCGATATTTACAGTACCGAACAGGATCTCTGCCACAGGCTCGTAGCCGCCTTCTGAAATCCAGGTTGAACGGAAGTTACCGCGGCACACGTGCAGACCGATGATTAGGTCTTCCGGCTTGCCTTCGATAGCCTGATTCAGCACCCGAGCGTAGGTTTTCGCCAGCTCTTCCGGATTATCGCCACGGGCAATGATCTGCTTTTTCTGGTCTTCTGAGCACAGGTACGCCCAAACGGTGTCATCCAGTTGCAGGTAACGACAACCGGCGGCGTAAAACGCCTGGATAGCGTCGCGGTAAACTTGAGCTAAATCGTTGAAAAAGTCTTCCTGATTTGGATACACGCCTTTAACCGCATCACGGTTGAAACGGAAGTGCATCACGCTTGGGCTAGGGATAGTCATTTTAGCTACCGCATCGCCACTGATGCTTTTCAGAAAGCTGAAATGTTCAATCATCGGGTGATCGCCAAAGGCAATCTTATCAACCACTTTGATACTGCGAGATTTGGTCTGCACGCCGTTGAACTGAATGCCCTGCTCTGCATCATAACCTTCAACGCCCTGCAGACCCTCGAAGAAGTCAAAGTGCCACCACGCGCGGCGGAATTCACCATCAGTGACCACTTGCAAACCGGCTTCGCGCTGCTGCTCAACCACGCGGCGAATTTCGCTGTCTTCAACCGCACGCAGCTGCTGAGCATCGATTTCACCGGCTTTAAACTGCTGACGTGCTTGCTTTAGCGCTTCTGGACGCAAAAAGCTACCAACGACTTCGGCGCGATAAATTGGGTTTGATACTGACATTATGAACTCCTGGCAAAAGCCCCGACGAACCTGTCGCCGTGACATTGATTAATGGGTAGCACGACATCCCGGAGATTAGTTAACAATGTTAATAATACCGAGAAGTTACATTAGACATCTGGATGTCTAAACGGCTTTAAATCTATGCTGCCATGAATAGTGTTCATCACCAAACGAGGAATTCTCACATCACATGAAATAAATTCATGATCGGGCGTCACAATTTCACGTTGCCCAAAGTGTGAACTGATTAAATAAGATTAAAACGGACCATCGCTGATCCGTTTATCGTGAAGATTTAATGCTTAACGCGGTGATGGTGAGGCAATTGAGGAGCATCGACAATCAGTCGATAAGGCAATGTGAATAGAAACCGCGTCCCTACCCCGACTTCGCTTTCTATATCCAACTTTGAATGATGATGACTGAGCGCATGTTTGACGATAGCCAGCCCCAGCCCGCTGCCACCGGTCTGCCGTGAACGCGCCTTGTCTACACGATAGAAACGCTCGGTCAGCCGGGGAATATGCTGTGGTGCAATGCCCGGGCCGTTATCGCTGACCTGAAACTGTGCGCCCTGCGCGGTCTGCTGCCAGCTAACTTCAATGCGCGTGCCCGCTGGCGTGTGATTGACCGAGTTATACACTAGATTCGAAACCGCACTGCGCAGCTGCTCGTCGTTGCCATAAACTTTAAGCTGTTCATTGATTTTGAATACAATTTCATGGCGACCATTGCTTAGCGTCTGCACCTCGCGCTCCAGCATGCCCAACATTCCTGGCATGTCGACTTTCTCCTGCAAATCAATGTTGGTTGCCGCCTCGATACGCGATAAAGTCAGCAACTGTTTAACCAGCCCGTCCATGCGCCGCGTCTGTTCCTGCATAGTATCCAGCGCTTTACTGCGGAACGGCTCCTTCAGCGCCTCGTCGTCCATCATCTCAAGATACCCTTGCAACACTGTCAGCGGTGTGCGCAGTTCATGGCTGACATTGGCAAAGAAGTTTCGACGAGCGCCTTCCAGCTGGCGCATCTGGGTGACATCACGCGCCACAATCAATAGCTGCCCTTCCGAATACGGCATGACTCGAAATTCAACGTAGTGATTGTTATTAAGGTGCAAGTTAAGCGGACGGGTAAAGTCGCGGCTCTGGATCCAGACGCGTAGTTCGGGATAACGCAGCAGGTTAAACAGGTGTTGGCCGTTGTCTTCCGGCCAGCGGAAACCAAGCAGTTCCTGTGCCAGGCCGTTGCACCAGAAGATATTGCCTTCTTCCGTCGTCAGTACCACGGCGTCAGGGAGGGATTCAGCTCCGCTGCGGAAGCGTTTAATCAGCAGCGCCAGTTCGCGCCTTCTGCGCCGGTTACGCATCTGCATCTGATTAAGGCCATAAAATAGCGGTTCCCAGCTCCATAATCCGCTGGGAGGAGTAATACTTCGGTCAAGCCACAGCCAGTGTGAAAGTTTAAGCTGATTAAAATAATTCCAGCCCAGAGCCGCCACTAAAGAAGCCAGCAATAACCAGGGCAAATAGCCAATAAAAATGGCTAATATCAGCGCCGGACAGCAAAACATAAATAATTCGCCGGCCAGCCGACTCCACGATAATCGTTCTAGCACACAGTATCTCCGCTGTGAGTGAAAGATATAACATCATCAATTCATACCCAATATATTTCACGATGCCCGTAAAGGTGCAACGTGAAATAGCTGAGGTATTAATTAATAGCGGGTTGAGAATCTATAACCCGTTCCACGCACCGTTTGGATCATACGGTCATGACCGCTGGTTTCCAGTGCTTTGCGCAGGCGGCGGATATGTACATCCACTGTACGATCCTCGACGTATACGTTAGTGCCCCAGACGTTATTGAGCAACTGTTCACGGCTGTAAACGCGCTCGGAATGGGTCATAAAGAAGTGTAGAAGCTTGAATTCGGTAGGCCCCATGTCCAGCGCAAGCTCGTTGGCCATCACACGGTGCGAGGATGGATCCAAGCTTAACCCTTTCATATCAATAACTTCTTCGACCGCCATTGGTGAGATACGACGCATAACTGCTTTAATGCGCGCCACTAACTCTTTAGGCGAAAACGGCTTGGTAATATAGTCATCCGCGCCAACTTCCAGCCCGCGAACGCGGTCTTCTTCTTCGCCACGGGCGGTCAGCATCATCACCGGAATATCGCGGGTCAGCGCTTCGCGTTTTAGATGTTTAATAAACTGAATTCCGGATCCACCGGGCAACATCCAATCGAGTAAAATTAATTCCGGGTAAGGTTCAATCAAACGATTGACCGCCGAATCGAAATCTTCAGCCTCAATGGCTTGATAACCATTTTGCTCAAGCACAAAACAAACCATTTCACGGATCGGTGCTTCATCTTCCACAACTAATATGCGTCTAGCCATTTTGATAGCCTGCCAAATAAGTTAGCGAACTTAATTTTGATTTCGGGCGCCATTATGCGTCAGTTTTGTGACAGATTTATGAAAAACAATTTCGAGTGTAATTAAGTGTAGCCAAGCCGTCATATTAAGTTCAGGCACATGACATGGTTATGATTTTTCGGGGACAGAGAAGGTCGTGGGCGTTTATACTTGCCGCCTGTTACAGCCACCGCGAGACCCCCATGCGACTGATTCACACCTCTGACTGGCATCTCGGCCAGTACTTTTTTACCAAAAGCCGTGCGCCTGAACATCAGGCTTTTCTTGACTGGCTAATCGGACAGGTTGAACAGCATCAGGTCGATGCGGTGATTGTCGCGGGGGATATTTTCGATACCGGCTCGCCGCCAAGCTATGCGCGCGAACTGTATAACCGCTTTGTGGTGAACTTACAGCAGACAGGCTGCCAGCTGATTGTGCTGGCGGGAAACCATGACTCAGTCGCTACGCTGAACGAATCTCGCGAGCTGCTTTCCTGCCTCAATACTCAGGTGATCGCGACTGTCGGTGAGGATATTTCTCGCCAGGTGATTACCCTGAAAAACCGCGAGGGTCAGCCGGGGGCAATACTTTGTGCAATCCCGTTTTTACGCCCGCGCGATCTGCTGGCTAGTCAGGCAGGGCAATCCGGTAGCGAAAAACAGCTTGCATTACAAGAAGCTATCGCCGGACATTATTCAGCGCTTTATCAGGCAGCCTGCGATCATCGCCAGCATCTCGGCGTGGCGGTGCCGATTATCGCTACCGGCCATCTGACCACTGTCGGTGTAACCACTTCCGACTCGGTGCGAGACATTTATATCGGTACCTTAGACGCCTTCCCCGCTCAGGCCTTCCCGCCGGTAGATTACGTGGCGTTGGGGCACATTCACAAAGCGCAGAAAATCGCCAGGACCGAGCATATTCGCTACAGCGGCTCGCCAATCCCCCTGAGTTTTGACGAAGCCAGCAATGAAAAAAGCGTTTATCTGCTGGATTACACCGCCGATCAACTTAACAGTATTGAAACATTGGCGATCCCGCGCTCTCAGCCGATGGAAATCATTAAGGGCACACTGGCCGAGATTGAAAAACAGCTGCAGTCCTATGAAAAAAATCAGGAAACGCTGCCGGTTTGGCTCGATATTGAAGTCGCGACGCAGGATTATCTCAGCGATATCCAACGGCGTATCCAGCAGCTTACCGATCCGTTGCCGGTGGAGGTCGTGCTACTTCGGCGCAGTAAAGAGCAGCGTCTGAGCGGTCTGTTACAGCAAGAGAAAGAAACGTTGAAAGAGCTTAGCGTCAGCGAAGTGTTTGAACGCCGACTGGCGCAGGAAAATACCCCTGAAGAGGGCCGCCAGCAGCGGATACGCACCCTGTTCTCGCAGGTGCTGGAACAGGTCGAAAACGGCCATTCTGCCGGAGAAACCAGCCAGTGAAGATCCTGTCATTACGATTAAAAAATATCAATTCACTGGAAGGTGAATGGAAAATTGATTTCACCGCCGAACCCTTCGCCAGTAATGGACTTTTTGCTATTACTGGCGCAACCGGGGCCGGTAAAACCACCCTACTCGACGCAATTTGCCTGGCGCTGTATCACCAAACGCCGCGCCTGGATGTGTCTCCGAGCCAGAACGAATTGATGACCCGCCATACCGCAGAATCGCTGGCCGAGGTCGAGTTTGAGGTTAAGGGCGTAGGCTATCGCGCCTTCTGGAGCCAGCGCCGGGCGGGTAACTCGCCAACCGGTAATTTGCAGGCACCAAAGGTCGAGCTGGCACAACTGGCCGACGGCAAAATTCTCGCCGACAAAGTACGCGATAAGCTTCCGGCGATTGCCGAGCTGACGGGGCTGGATTTTGGCCGTTTTACCAAATCGATGATGCTCTCTCAGGGGCAGTTTGCCGCCTTCCTTAACGCCAGGGCCAACGAACGAGCCGAACTGCTGGAAGAGCTGACCGGCACCGAGATTTATGGACGACTGTCTGCACAGGTATTCGATCGTCATAAACAGGCGAAGATCGACCTCGATCTGCTGCACCAGCGCGCCGCCGGTATTGAATTACTCAGCGAGGAACAACGCCAACTGCTCGAACAAGAATTAACTCAGCTGGGATTGCAGGAAACCACGCTCAGCCAGCAAACAGTGGAACAACAGCAAGGTCTAAACTGGCTGCAACAGTGGAAAAACATTCAGCAAAAACAGCAACAATACCAACAACAGCTTGTCGATGCCGAAAGTCAGGCGCAACAGGCCGAGCCGCAATTAAAGCAGCTGGCGCGCAGCGAACCGGCGGAAAAGCTTCGCCCGTTGTTAAAAGATCGCCAGCGCTATCAACAGCAGCAGGCTGATTTACAGCGGCAGCTAACGCAGCTCGGTGAGCAGCAGCAACAGTTGCAACATTCCAAAACCCCTTTAAATGAGGCTCTGGAAAAAGCGCTGCATCATCAGCAGCAACAGGCCGCCGAACAACTGCGGCTAGAGAAGCTAATCGAGGAGCAAGTCCAGCCGCTGGACAGCAAAATCCATCATTTGCAGGAAAAGCTGAGCGACGATCGGCAAAGGCATCTTAAACAGCAAAACCAGCAGCGGGAATTGGCTGAAGAGCTACAAAAATTGGCTAGCGAGCAAACTGCCTCGGCGCAAAGAAATCAGCAATTTCAGGCTAAAGAGGCCGAACTTGTTGCACAGTTGAATAGCCAAACGCAGCAGCAAAGCGCGCTGGAAGCACAGTCGCCGCAGACCGCTTTACGCAGTCAACATTCGGAACTGGTCGGACTGCGCCCCGTTCGCCAGCAACTCTCCACCCTTCAGCCGCTGTTTCAGCAAGTATCCCAGCGGATTAGCCAGCAGCATCTGGAATTTGACGCACGCGAGGGAGAGCTGCTCGAGGCTGAAAAAAATCTTAACCAGACGCGTGAAAAGTACAAGCAGCAAAAACAGCATCTGAACGATGTCGAAAAACTGCTGGCGCAGGAGCAGCTGATTGTCAGTCTTGAAGCAGAACGCTCTCGCCTGCAAACCGGTCAGCCTTGCCCGCTGTGCGGTTCGACGACACATCCGGCTATCGAATCCTATCAGGCCGTCAGTCCGTCCGAGACCGCGCTGCGGGTGCAGCACATGCGTGAAGAAACTGAAAAGTTGCATACCAATGGCACACAGTTACGGACTCGTACCGAAGGATTAAAAGAACAGCAACAACGGCTGCAAACTGCGCTGCAACAAGATCAAAAACAGCAAGCGGGATATCTCGAACAGTGGCAACAGGCCTGTGGACAGCTTTCATTAGGTTTCACCTTGCAAGACAGCGAGGCGCTGCAAAACTGGCTGCAAGAATCTGAACAGCAAGAGCAGCGCTGCCAGCAGCTTATCCGCCAGCACGATGAGGCCGCTCAGGCAGTCCAGAAAGCCAAAGAAACGCTTTATGCGGCGCAGGCTGAACAGAATCACTTGCAACAGCAGGTAGTAATTCAAAACGAGCGCAGTCTCACGCTGCATAAACAGCACAGTGAGTGTCGGCAACTGGTGGAACAGCAGGCAAAACTGTTAGCCGAAAGTGAGCAATTACTTACTCAGCAGCGCAGCTCTCGCATTGAACTGTTTGGTGATCGACAGGTGGCACAGGTTCGTGAACAGCTGCGCCAACAGCTGCAAATGGCTGAGCAAACACGTCAACAAGCCTATGAAAAATTGCAGACGGTGCAGCAGCAGCTCGACCAGCTCGGCGGTCAACTGGTCACCCTGCATCACAGTCACAAGCTGGGCGAAACTGATTTACATCAGGCTGAGCTGGCCTGGTTACAGGCGCTGCAAAACAGTGATTTCAACGATGAGCAGGCAGTGATTGATGCATTAATCGAAGAGACCCTACGCCAGCAGCTGCAACAACTTAAAGAAAGCGTGCAGCGACAGCTGACCCAGAGCAAAATTCTGCTGCAACAGGCCAGCGAGCAGTTGGAACAACATCTACAATCACGCCCGGCCGGGCTCAACGAGCATACAAGTCATGTCGAAACGCTCGCCGAACAGATCGCCGCACTCAACGTCCAGCTGAGGACGCTACAACAGCGCCAGGGCGAGCTGCGTAGCCAGCTAACCAGTGATACTCAGCGTCAAAGCGGTCAACAGGCGCTGTGGCAGCTGATTGCCGAATCACAGGAAACCTATGACGACTGGAGCTACCTCAATCAGATTGTCGGCTCTAGCGATGGCGCAAAATTCCGCAAGTTTGCTCAGGGGCTGACGCTGGAACATCTGGTTTATCTGGCTAACAGGCAAATGGAGAAACTCCACGGCCGCTATTTCCTGCAAAGAAAAACCAGCGAGGCGCTGGAGCTGGAGGTGGTAGACACTTGGCAGGCAGATGCCGTGCGCGACACTCGCACACTTTCAGGCGGCGAAAGTTTCCTGGTCAGTCTGGCGCTGGCTTTGGCTTTGTCAGATCTGGTCAGCGATAAAACGCGCATCGACTCACTGTTCCTCGATGAAGGTTTTGGCACCCTCGATGCTGACACGCTGGACACCGCGCTAGATGCACTGGACAGCCTGAATGCCAGCGGCAAGACCATTGGCGTAATCAGCCACGTTGAGGCAATGAAAGACCGCATACCGGTGCAGATCAAAGTGAAAAAAGTTAACGGGCTGGGCATTAGCAGACTGGACAGTATCTTCAGGGTCAACGGCTGACTCTGATTAATCCGCGCCTGTTATTCATGGAAAACACTCCGAAAACGGTCAGTGGTAATTAGCAATGAACTCCAAGTGCTGCGCGCAATGCACAGCACTTTTTAACAATGACTTTTTAATTTGAAAGAAAAAATTCACTTCTGAAATAAATTTACTGACAAGTTAATAATTTAAAATCAAATAGTTAAAATTTTGTTATGTATTTTAAACACATTTGTTTACCAAAACCCACACGGAGACAAAGGTTAGCCATTGTATCTTGAGTGAAATTCGATCAGCCGCCCAGGCTGGCACTCGGCCTCACCCTACCACTAGCTAACTTCCGCCAGGGAGTGTTTGTACGATTTCGTATAACATGTGAGCAAAATATGAACAGTATTCCATTAAACAGAAGGCGTTTTATTTTTGGATCGTTAGTCGTAATAGGATCGTTTACTGCCAAAGGAGGGTTATCAAACGTATTTGCTGCTGTTTCGGCACCCATGAAGGAACTATCAGAATATAAACCTCAGTATTTCAATGCTGATGAATGGACTTTTTTGAACTCCTTATGCGATCGCCTAATTCCCTCCAGCAGTGATGGTCCGGGAGCTTTGGAAACTCATGTCCCGATATTTATTGATAAACAAATGCTGACCAAATATGGCAAAGGCGAAAGCTGGTATATGCACGGTCCTTTTAATAGCCAAGCCAGTCATTTATTCGGTTATCAACTGCCTTTTAGTCTACAAACGCTTTACCGCAAAGGTATTGCCGCTACAGAACAATATGTAAAAGCCAAATATAACCAATCTTTCTCTTCATTATCCGCTTCGCAGAAGGATGAGGTTATTACCGCACTTGAGAATAACAAAATAGACTTCTCGCAATTAGGGGAAAAGGATCTTACATCCGGCTATTTCTTTACCCGCGTCATGGATAATACCAAAGAAGGGTATTTATCCGATCCACAATATGGCGGAAATAAAAATATGGCTTCGTGGGTAATGATTGGTTTTCCCGGCGCACGAGCAAGCTTTCCTGAATGGATAAAAATTCACAACGTTAAATATCCATTAGGGCCTGTTTCGATCAGTGGCGAGCAGGCTTGATATTCTGACATATTGGAAATAAGACAATGAAAAAAACCAATGATGCAGTTGATGTTGTTGTTGTCGGCCTTGGATGGGCCGGATCGATATTAAGTATAGAAATGGCGAAAGCCGGGCTTAAGGTCAGAGCGCTAGAACGGGGTCACGACCGCCCAAGTTCTGAAATGGGTTACCCTATTCCGGCAGATGAACTGGCAAATACCAAGCGCCACGTCCTGATGCAGCAGGCCTCGACGCTAACCTACACGGTTCGACATAATGCGACTGAGACCGCACTACCCATGCGTGAACTCGGCGCTTTTCGCGTCGGGGACGGCGTTGGCGGTGCTGGCCTGCACTGGACGGCGATGTTAATTCGCCCTTCACCGACGGACTTGAAGTTAAAAACTTTTGTTGACCAGCATTACGATAAAAATGCGCTCGACGCGGAATTGCGGGTCATGGACTTCCCTTTCTCATGGGAAGAAATTGAACCGCATTTTGATTTCTTTGATCAGGTTTGTGGCACTTCTGGCGCAACAGGGAATTTAAACGGCAAAATTTTGGCCAATGGCGACCCGTTTGAAGGCCCGAGATCCAATCTATTTCCTACTAAACCGCTGGAAGATACGCTGAATGGCGCGATGTTTAGAAAGGTAGCAAGCGAAATGGGCTATCATCCGTTTTCCAACCCTTCCGCTGCTATTACTGAGCCTTGGACTAATCCATACAAACAGCAGATCGCACCCTGTAACTATTGCGGATTTTGCCAGTTCTATTCCTGCATAAACTATTCTAAAGCTTCTCCACAGACCACTATATTGGATGCGATTAAACTTTATCCTAATTTCGATTATCGCACTCAGGCTAACGTAATTCGTGTTGAAAAGTCGCCTGATGGCAAAACAGCGACCGGTGTCACTTATATTGATGCCGATGGCAATGAAGTTTTCCAGCCTGCCAAAATTGTCATCCTCGCCTCCTTTGCACTTAATAACGTGCGACTGATGCTTAATTCGCAAATTGGTAAACCGTATAACCCAATAACCGAAGAAGGCGTGGTGGGAAGAAATTACGCCTACCAATACGGTGGCGGTTTTACTCTGTTCTTCGACAAAATGGAGTTTAATCCGTTTGCTGCTGCCGGCCCAACCGGCGTGATGTTTAACGACTTTGGACCAGGCAATTTCGATGCTTCGCATTTAGGCTTTATTGGCGGCGCAAAAGTCCACAGCTCACAGGCAACCGGCACACCGCTGGCCACTGCACTCAAAGGCGGTACGCCCAAGTGGGGCAATGGCTGGAAGAAAGGTCTGAAAGACAGCTACGGGCATTCTATGGGCATGAAAATGACCGTCTCCAATATGTCGACACGAGGCAATTTCCTGGATTTGGACCCCACTTATACAGACGAACACGGCATGCCGCTGCTGCGCATGACCTATGACTTTGTCAAAAATGACGTGCGTTTGATGCGCTTCCTGCGCGGAAATATGCTCGGAATTGTCAAGAATCTAAATCCAGATAGCTACACGGAAAGCGTTCCGGATTACGACAGTCATTTCAATATTTCGCCAGCATACAGCTCAACCCATAATACCGGCGGCGCAGTGATGGGCGACAACCCGAAAACCTCAGCAGTGAATCGCTATTTGCAAAGCTGGGATGTTCACAACGTCTTTGTTCAGGGAGCCTGCGCTTTCCCACAAAACTTCCAGGCGAATCCAACGGCACTGGTCGGCGCCTTAGCCTACTGGTCAGCCAAGGCCATTCGTGAACAGTATCTTAAAAATCCTGGCCCATTGGTTCAGGCATAGAGGAGGCAGCATGAAACTAAAGGCCATTAGCCTGTTATCTCTCACCATGCTGTCCGGGATTTTTATGCACAGCGTTCAGGCTGCACAGAGCAATGATGTCGATGCACTGATTAGCAAAGGCGCCTATCTGGCCCGCGCCGGAGACTGTGCTGCATGCCACACGTCCAAAGGGGGCGACTCTTTCGCCGGCGGTTTGCAGATCAAAAGTCCGATGGGCGTGATCTACTCCTCCAATATCACTCCCGACCCGGACCATGGCATAGGTCAATACACCGAACAGCAATTTGCTGATGCAGTGCGTAAAGGGGTTCGTGCGGACGGTAGTTATCTTTACCCAGCAATGCCTTATCCGGATTATCAGGGGATTAGCGATGAGGATATTCACGCGCTTTATACCTATTTCATGAAAGGGGTCAAACCTGTTGCTAAATCTGCCCCTGAAACGTCGCTGAGTTTCCCGTTCAGCCAGCGCTGGGGTATACGTTTCTGGAATATGATGTTTACTTCGGATAAAACGTTTGCACCGGCCAGCAATGCGCCTGCAGAGGTGAATAGAGGAAAATATCTGGTTGAAACACTCGGCCACTGCGGCAGCTGTCATACGCCACGCGGTGTTGCGATGCAGGAAAAAGCGCTGAATGATTCCGACCCGGCATTCCTGTCCGGCAGTGAACTGAATGATTGGCCAGTGCCCGCGATTCGCAGCCCGGACGGCTGGACAACGCAGGATATTGTTGACTATCTGGGAACCGGACGTAACCACTTTGCCTCAGTGGGCGGGGAAATGACCAGCGTTGTCGAGCACAGTATGCAATATATGACGCCCGACGATCTCAAAGCCATCGCCGTTTATCTACAGTCGCTGCCCGCGGAGAAAACCGCCGTAAATCAGAAACCTGATGTGGCAAAAGCCACCGCAGACACAGCGCAATTCCTCACGGCGGGCAAAGGCTTGAGTCAGGGACAACTGCTGTATCTCAATAACTGTGAAGCCTGCCACTGGACTAACGGCAATGGTGCCAAAGGCATATTCCCTCGCCTTAACGGAGCCGCAATTGTGCAGGCCGATAATCCTACCGGATTAATCAGTACCGTACTGAACGGCGCGGCAACACCTTCGACGCAAAACGCGCCATCGGTACTGTTTATGCCAGGGTTCGCGGGCAGACTTTCCGATCAGCAGGTTGCTGATTTGACGACTTTTGTACGTCAAGGATGGGGTAATAACGCGCCAGCGGTAACGGTGGATCAGGTGAAAAAGGTCAGAGATGCGATGGAAAAGAAGCAGTAATAAATGACGAAAAATAAATAGAGTCTTATTTATTACAATAGAAACGGGCCGCTGAAAAATTCAACGGCCCGTTTCTATTTAGTCAGGCCGTTTTTCTGAGCGTGTGCAAATCCATGACAGGAGAATAATCATCGAGAACAACACGATATATTGCTCGGAAATTAATAACACATCGGTTAAGCCATACAGGAAGGCCGATAATGCTACCATCGACACAGGATTCAACAAGAATCCGGAAATGCCGTTGCGGAACATCAGTGCGATAAAGAAATACAGCAGCGCCAGGATGCCAAAAATTCCGGACAAAGAGGCTAACTGAATAAATTCATTATGCAAATGAACATCGATGTAACGTAATGCAAATGAATGAGACTGGTTGTGGCTATCTAGATACTGCCGAATACGCTGGTTGCGCCCGGTCTCGGTTTGCCCAAATGGGTACTCTTTAAAGGCAATAATCCCCATTTTCCACATCGTAAATCGCGAACCTAGGGAGGACTGATCGTCGCCTTGTTTATACATCTGCAATTCACTGCACGTGAGATCAAAGCGTGATTGAACTATCTTCGATTGCGAGCCGCCGCCCACCACCACCACCACCAGCAATATCAGTATGCCAAGCGATTTTGGGGTCAATTTTTTATCCTGCCACAACGTTGCCAGCACCAGAAGCACTGAGAGTATCAGGTGCAATACCATCGAAGAACGCGTCTCGGTGAGAAAAATAATGTATAGCGACACTAGCGTCATCAGCAGAATGCCGAGATACTTTTTGCCTGAAGTGCAGTTACGGGCGATAAGCGTCATGATCGACAGCGCAAGGGCGCTATAGGCGTAAGCCGTCAGCGTGGCGCGGCTAATACCCAAAACGACCCGATCAGGCTTGGTGAAATGCAGCCAAACTCCATAGACACTGGCGGCAACAAAGGCGGCAAATAGAGAGGCCAAAGCCAGGCGCTTTAAAGAACTCGCCGATAAACGGTGCTCCTGCGCTGCCCAGCAAACGTAGAAGGCTATAATGCCACTAAGAAACCAGCGTTTACTGGCGGTAAACAGTACCCATTCATTCGCTTTATCCGGGGTGGCAACCGTCGCGAAAAGTGACCAGGCAAAATAGAGGATGGCCAATGCAATCATAGGCATGGCAAATCGCGTGGAGCTAAATATCCTTTTAAATTCTCTATAATTTATAACGATGCCCGTTATAGACAAATAGCTACAGAAGTAAAAAAGTTCTCTGCTGGTTTTTTCATGCGTATAACCGTAAGGCAAAATAAAGATTAAAAGCGCAACTACGAAAATAAACAGATAGTGATTAAATTTTTCCCGTCCAATTAAGCCTGACGCCATGCTCGTTTCCCGTGCAACTATCAAATTTTAAGCTGTAAAACCCAGTAGACTGCCATAATCGTGGGGGTTAATCGATTTAATTTGTCCCCGGTTAAAATTTCGTAACTTATCTAGGTATTTATTAATGTTGTCGCTCCTGACGCCATTGACGAGGGCTGACGCCAAACCAGCGGCGGAAGGCGCGCGAAAAGGCGCTAACCTCTGAATAACCCAGCAAAAGGGCCATCTCTGAAATAGGTAGCTGCTGTTGCTGCAGATAGTGGGTAGCCAACTCGCAGCGCACTTTATCCACCAGTACGGTAAAGGTCAGATTCTGCTCACGCAGCCTGCGCTGGAGCGAACTTACCGACATGCCCATCTTATCGGCGACGTCATCAAGAACCGGCTCACCCATTGTTAACACCTGGCGAACCTGCGATCGCGCGCGATCGACTACAGACTGCTGCGAGTGACTGTCGGTATTCAGCCGGCGGATCGCATCCTGCATCACTAGCAGCAAAGTCTGATCTTGCTCCGGCATCGATCGCTGGAGATCGCGCTTGGCGATCAGTAGCGAGTTGAAGGGTTGATCAAAATAGACCGGTGCATCGAAGATCTTGCAGTGCTCATGCCACTGCTCGGGGCGCGGATGCTCAAAATGCACCTCACGCGGCGCCCAATTTTTACCTAAACCGTGGCGCAGCAGGTTCAGGATCATCCCTAGTGTCAGCTCGGCATCCTGACGTTTACATAAAATACCGCCGTGACGCACCTGATAGTCAAAGCGATAGTATTCGCCTTTATCAATCAGGCGAGTAAGCGTGTTATGTTGATGAAAAGGAAAGGCATTAACGACATTTTGCAAAGCAGTTTCCGCCGATGACGAGCAGAGACCGATATAGCCGATCAGGCCTAATGACTGTGGTTTGAATTGCTTGCCGTAATGCAAACCGAAGTTATCACAACCCGACTGTCTGGCCGCCTCTTCCAGCACCTGACAATAGTTGGTCAGCCCCAGACTCAGAGTCGGTCGCTGCAAAAGCTCGGGGTCGATATGACAAAGCCCGAGTACGCGATCAACGTCTGCCCCTTTAGTAATAATAAAATCGCTCAGCCCGCTGGCCGCCGCCGCCAATACGCCACGATTGCTGTAGGTTTCCGTCTCGCGATGGCCGGACATAAATGATTGCCGTAATACGTCAGTCTGCATCAAAGCTTCCACTGTGATTATTTTAGGTAGGTCATTACTGCAAGTTTTGTACCAGAGGGGTAAAAATCAGGAGATTATCAGGAAAAAATCACAGACTTTAAGGAATGAAGCGAGGCGTTACCGTGAGTTAAGCATCGCCTCAGGGCTAAACACCGCAAGAAACACACTGCACGTAAAGCGTGCATACCGACGTGCAGTGTGTCATTAAGTCGCGCCTAAATCACCGCCAGTGCGCACTCTTCTGTCGCCAGATAGGCTTCACAGAGTTTGATACTGTCGGCAACCCAGCGATCGCCCAGGCTTATCGCCATCTCGGTAGTGGCATGTGAGCCTACCCAGGCCAAAAGTTGAATGCGCCGCTGGATAATCATCGTCGGGATCACCGCCAGACATTCCTCGCTCAGCGGGCAGATACGCTGATAACCGGCCAGCCAATGTTCTACCCACTCTTGCGCTCTGGGATGATGCTCTACGAAGCTGATGGCCGCTGCCGCGTCGTGCATATACCAGCCCATGCCGCAGTCATCAAAATCGATCACTCGCGTCTCGCCTTTGTGCAACAGCAGATTAGTCAGGCGCAGATCGGCGTGGATCAGCCCGTAGCGGCGAGGATTTTTACCATATTTTTGCAGGGTCCGGTCTACGCGGGCCAGTGTCCTTTCCACCAGCGGATGATCTTCTTCGCGCAAGCCCGGTGCATCCTGCCAGCGGCCCCAATGCCCTTTATCGCCGGTCATGGTCTGATGATCCCAGACGATTCGTTTGAATCCGGCAGGTTTTTCCCAGTTTTGGCTGTGTTGATGCAATCGCGCAGTCACCTCACCGAGTTGGGCAAAGGCGCGCGGATCGACCTCGGTAGTCGGCATTTCACCTGCTATCCACCTGAATAACACCACGTGTCGGCTGTGTTGCTCATCCAGCGCCAGCGTCTGCACTCGCTGGCCGTTACTGCCCACCAGCGCTTCGGGCACCTGAATGCCGGTTTCACGCAGGCTGTCGAGCCAGGACAGCTCGCTCTCGATTTCATTACGTTGATGATAGTCATCGCGATGCACTCGCAGCGCAAGCCGACTGCAATCTGCCAGGCGCACCACAAAAGTGGCATTTTCAGAACGACAGATCAGGGCAATTTCCCCTTGTAGCTCTTGGGGATATTGACGCAGTGCCTGTTCAGCGAGCTGGTGCAGGCTCTGTTCGTCCAGGGTATCAGACTGTTTTGCATTCATCAGGGTTCACTCCGGGGCAAGTCATTGTGAGTTCGTGCTATCAGAATGCGAGCGACGACGCTTCCGCGCTTGACCCGGGAACAGCAATTGTTGACTGCAGAGGACTTAAAACCCCTTAAGCGGGTCAAGTTGACTTTGCAGTGCAGGAGTGAGCGCTCTGCGGTCAAGTTTTGTGGCGGCACGCGGTGCATTATCGAATCAACTTCACTCGCCGGATGATTTAAGTCAGCCGGAAAAAATTTAGCCGCATCCGTCAGGAGATTAACTATTATGCTGAAAACAAACGCTTTTGATGCCGCCGCCAGTTCCGACGTTTCCCCAAAGGCGCTGGAAATGATCGAACGCCGCCGTCGCCTGCTCGGTCCGGCCTACCAGCTGTTTTACAAGAATCCGGTACACCTGGTACGCGGCGAAGGCGTGTGGGTTTATGACGACGCCGGTCGCCGCTATCTTGACGTTTATAACAATGTGCCGTCAGTCGGCCACTGCCATCCTTATGTACTGGAAGCAATGATTCGTCAGGCCTCAACCCTGAACACACATACCCGTTATTTGCACGATAATGTGCTCAACTTCGCCGAAAAGTTAGTATCGACCATGCCGCCTGAGCTGAGCCAGGTAATGTTTACCTGTACCGGCAGCGAAGCAAACGATCTTGCGCTGCGCATCGCCGAAGACTTTACAGGCGGCACTGGTGTAATCATCACCGAATTCAGCTATCACGGCATGACCAAAGCGATTGCCGGCCTGTCTGCTTCAATGGGTCCTTACGTCAAAGTTAATGGTGACGCGCGAGTAATCCCTGCCCCAATCCATGACCCGGCCAATCCTGCCGCGGTGGGCAAAAAATTTGCCGCCGACGTTCGTGCTGCTCTGGCCGACATGCGCCGCCACGGGATCAAACCCGCGGCCCTGATGATCGATACCTTCTTTACCAGCGACGGCGGTTTCTTTGATCCGGCAGGCTTCCTTAAAGAGGCGATCGACGAAATCCACAAGGCTGGCGCGCTGTATATTGCCGATGAAGTGCAACCAGGCTACGGCCGTTCAGGTGAACATATGTGGGGATTCCAGCGCCACGGCGTACTGCCGGATATCGTCAGCCTCGGCAAACCAATGGGCAACGGTCATCCAATGGCGGCAATCACCATCAAGCCGCACATTCTTGAACGTTTCGGCAGTGAATCGAGCTATTTCAATACCTTCGGTGGCAATACTGTGTCATCTGCGGTGGGTCTGGCAGTGCTGGAAGTGATCGAGCAGGAAAATCTGATCCCGAGCGTAGGCCGAGCCGGCAAGGCGATTCTCGACGGCATCAGCGAGCTGGCGACCCGCTTCCCGGCCATTGGCAGCGTGCGCGGTGCGGGGCTGTTTGTTTCTGTCGATTTCACCACCCCAGAGGGCAAACCGGATTCTGCGACCGCACTGGCAGTGGTCAATGCGCTGCGTGAAGAAGGCGTTCTGATTGGCGCATCGGGGCCTCACGCCAATATTCTGAAGATTCGCCCTCCGCTGGTCTTCACTGCCGAGCACAGCCTGATCCTGGTGGAAAGTCTGGAAAAAGTACTCAGCAAGCTGTTCTAAATTGCTGAAAAAAAGATCAAAAAAACGAGTTACCGGCCCTGTCCAAGGCGATACGGGCCGCTTTCACCGCCGATTCCGGCGGCGTGCTGTTCATTAATCTTCAGGAGAGCAACATGTCAACACAGCTTAAACCAACGCTCGGTACGCTACACCTGTGGGCCATTGCCGTCGGGCTGGTTATCTCCGGCGAATACTTTGGCTGGAGTTATGGCTGGGGCGTAGCCGGTACACTGGGCTTTTTAGTGACCACACTGCTAGTTGCTACCATGTATACCTGCTTTATCTTCAGCTTTACCGAGCTGACCACCGCGATCCCGCACGCAGGTGGACCCTTTGCCTACAGTCGTCGCGCCTTTGGTGAGACCGGTGGCCTGATTGCCGGTATGGCGACGCTGATTGAGTTTGTCTTTGCGCCACCGGCAATTGCGCTGGCGATTGGTGCCTATCTCAATGTGCAGTTCCCACACCTTAATCCAAAAGTTGCAGCGCTTGGCGCTTACGTCGTGTTTATGGCGCTGAATATTTTGGGCGTAAAACTGGCGGCGATGTTTGAGTTGGTGGTCACTGTCCTGGCGGTACTGGAATTGCTGGTATTTATGGGCGTCGTCGCGCCTGGCTTCAGTTTCAGCAATTTCGTGCTCAATGGCTGGTCCGGCGGTGAGCATTTTGGTCTGCCTGCGGTATCGGGGATTTTTGCCGCCATTCCGTTTGCCATCTGGTTCTTCCTGGCAATTGAAGGCGCAGCAATGGCCGCCGAGGAAGCCAAAGATCCGAAACGCACCATTCCTAAAGCTTATGTCAGCGGGATCCTGACATTGGTCGTTTTGGCGATCGGCGTGATGATCATGGCCGGTGGTGCGGGTGACTGGAGCAAGCTGTCGAACATCAACGATCCGCTGCCACAGGCAATGAAGATGGTGGTCGGCGAGCATTCTGGCTGGATGCACATGCTGGTGTGGATTGGTCTGTTCGGCCTGGTCGCCAGCTTCCACGGCATTATTATCGGCTACTCGCGTCAGTTTTTTGCACTGGCTCGTGCTGGTTATCTTCCATCTGGGCTGGCAAAACTGTCACGCTTTCAGACGCCACATGGCGCCATTATTCTCGGCGGCGTGATCGGCATTGCGGCGATTTTCAGTGACGGAGTCGTTAACCTGCAGGGCATGTCTCTGACCGCAGCGATGATTACTATGGCGGTATTTGGCGCAATTGTGATGTATATCATGAGCATGCTTAGCCTGTTCAAACTGCGTCGCTCTGCACCGGATTTGGCACGCAGCTTCCGCGCGCCGGGCTATCCGATTGTGCCGGGGATTGCGCTAGTACTGGCCGTGGTGTGCCTGATTGCCATGGTGTGGTTCAATCTGGAAATTGCCGGTATTTTCGTGGTGTTTATGCTGGTTGCCTACATTTACTTTGGTGCCACCAAGGCACAACGTAATGCGGCAGCGCCAGACGCGATGCTGTCAGGCGAGTAACTTTTACTGTGAACAAAAAGGCCTGCTATCGATGCAGGCCTTTTTCGTTGACATGACACGTCATAAATAACGTTGAGACATTACAGCGAGAAACGGTCCGCTGGCCATAGCCAGGCAGCACCGCGCACGCCGCTTGAGTCACCGTGTTTTGCCTTGAGGATCGGCGTTTCACACTCACCGCCAAACACCCACTGCCTGATCATTAATGGCAGCGTATTATACAGACGATCGACGTTACTCATCCCGCCGCCAAGCACGATTGCATCAGGATCCAGCGTGTTGATCACCACCGCCAGTGCCTTCGCCAGCCTGCGTTCATAGCGACCCAGCGCCAACTCGGCGATCGGATCGTCCTGATCGACTAAGCCCATGATCTCATTGCCTTTAAGCCTTTGACCTGACAGGCGGAAATAGTCTTCGGTAAAACCGGTTCCCGAAACAAAGGTCTCGACGCATCCCGATTTGCCGCAGTAACAAGGCACTTCCTGCTGAAAGCGAATTTCATCTTCGTCCTGCCACGGCAGCGGATTATGCCCCCACTCGCCGGCAATGCCGTTACCGCCAGCATGCGCTTCGCCGTGCAGCGCAATACCCGAGCCGCATCCGGTGCCGATAATCACTGCAAACACGGTTTTTTTGCCTGCGCCTGCGCCATCAGTAGCTTCTGATACCGCAAGACAATTGGCGTCATTGGCGATTCGCACCTCGCGCCCCAGCAGCAGCGCCAGATCTTCGTCGAGCTTCTGGCCGTTCAACCACACCGAGTTGGCATTTTTAACTTTACCGGTGAAAGGGGAAAGCGTGCCTGGAATGCCCAGCCCCACGCTGCCGCGATGACCGGTTTCTTTTTCGGCATCGTGGATCAGTCCTTCAATCGCCTTCAATGTTTTTTGGTAATCGTTACGCGGCGTGTCAACGCGCTTGCGAAACAACTCATGGCCTTCTTCTGATAGAGCGATCACTTCAATTTTAGTGCCACCAAGATCAATTCCAATACGCACGGGTCTCTCCATTGCCGGTTATTTTTATTTCTTAAGTCTATAACAATATTCACCCGTTAGAGTGTTCACTGCTCCGAAAAGGCTCCGTATGCACAAGCGCATTTTTCTTAGGGACTGATGCCGCTCAATTGGTTATCATGCCGCCCTGCTTACCATTTATTTGCACGCCGCGAGCGTGACGAGACAGGGATAACATCATGTTATGGTTTAAAAATTTACTGGTTTACCGCTTAAGCCGTGAAATCTCACTGTCTGCTGACGAGATGGAAAAACAGCTGAGCTTGTTCACCTTTACCCCTTGCGGCAGCCAGGATATGGCAAAAACTGGCTGGGTATCGCCAATGGGTTCTCAGGGCGGCGATGCGCTGACCCACAGCAGTGGCGGCCAGATCCTGATTTGTGCGCGCACTGAAGCAAAAATCCTGCCTTCCTCAGTCGTCAAGCAAGAATTGAATGCCAAAATCGATCAGATTGAAGGCGAACAGCATCGCAAGCTGAAGAAGACCGAAAAAGATTCGCTAAAAGACGAAGTGCTGCACACTCTGATGCCACGCGCCTTTAGCCGCTTTAGCCAGACATTTATGTGGATCGACACGGTTAACGGCCTGATCATGGTTGATGCCGGTAGTGCGAAAAAAGCCGAAGACATGCTGGCGCTGCTGCGTAAAAGCCTGGGTTCACTGCCGGTGGTACCACTGACTATGGAAAGCCCGATCGAACTGACGCTGACCGAATGGGTGCGCTCCGGCGAACCGCCAGCCGGTTTTGCGCTGCAGGATGAAGCAGAGCTAAAGGCGATTCTGGAAGAAGGCGGCGTGATCCGCTGCAAGAAGCAAGCACTGGTCAGCGACGAAATTGCCAATCACATCGAGAATGGCAAACTGGTCACCAAGCTGGCGGTTGACTGGCAGGAGCGTATTCAAGTCGTTCTGGCCGATGATGGCAGTATCAAGCGTTTGAAATTTGCCGATACAATCCGCGAGCAGAATGAAGATATCGACCGTGAAGACTTTGCGGCGCGTTTCGATGCAGACTTTATCCTGATGACCGGCGAATTGGCGGCATTGATAAGCAACCTGATCGAAGCTTTGGGTGGCGAAGCCCAGCGTTAAGGCAAGATTGCAGCAAGGATCGAATGCAGCAAGAATCATGAACAGCGGCTGATGAGGTGATAGCAAAGGCTTTCACCTTATTGCTCTCATGCCGATTAGGAGTTTAGGTGTTGCGCGAAGCTAAATCCTGCACGCAACACCTGCAACTCAACCGCAAGATTTACTTGGACAAGTACTTGCACAGATAGGAGCTGGTTTCTGGCACTTGCAGATTAAATTCGCTGTTTCCCGGCACGTAGAAAGTCTCCCCCGCCGTGAAGGTTTGCCAACCGTCTGAACCTGGCAGAAGCACGGTCAACGAACCGCTTACCACAGTCATTTCTTCCGGTTTTCCGGTACCAAAGGTGTATTCACCCTTAACCATCACGCCCACGCTCAGCGCACCAAGACTGTCGCTGTCGAAACCAATCGACTTAACTTTGCCTTCGAAATACTCATTATTTTTCAACATAAAGATTGGTCCTTCGCGATAAATATTCAAAATACAGAAGCCCCATATTATGGGTAGAGGCAAGCTTCTGTCACTGATTTTTATTGCGGGATGAGCGTCTGTCGATACAGCCCGCAAAGCGCGTACTGACCGATTGATTTTAGGTGGCGCAGGTGCGATTCTGGTCCATTAACTGTTAAATAATTTTGCCAGGGTTAGCCAGTAAGATTGTGGCTACTTCAATAATTCGGCTGCCAGCTTCACCACCAGCGAATTTGAGATCAACACTGGAACATCAATATGTTGCTGAATAATGTCTGCATGACGGCGGTGATAGCCAATGCAGTCGAGCAATACCACCTGAGCGCCCTGCTCTTTCAAAGATAAAGCGGCTTCGATCAGTGTTTGTTCATTGGCCTGATACGGGCTAGCCGTGGCGTAGCACGGCTTTTTGGCCAACTTCAGCCATTTTCCCGCCTGATGCTCAATCTGCTCAGCAACAGGCACGACTATGCCAACCAGATGTGTTCCGACTATCCCATTGATTAACGGTGGGATAATTCGATCCGGTTCCAGCAGTATCGCCTTGTCAGCCTTGAGATGATGAAATTCACCGGTGCACAGCAGCAAAATCGTCTCGCACCCTTCACTCTCCAACCAGTCGATCTTCAGCTGTAAGGCTTTCTCGACGCGAGACGACGCCAGCCGAACCTGAGTTCCATCAAGCAAGCGCGATACCAGCACGTCCTCTCCCGGCTCGGGAGCAAAACGTTGCTCGATCTGCTCGCGAGTCAAGCCATCCAGCAACCCTGTGTGCGTCACTTTGTCGCGAGGAAGATATTTATCGAGCAGCGGCATAATGTCAGTGCGCGGTGCCTGCCCGATGGTCAGCGTAGCGAAGGATTTGAGCATGGTTTTAGTCTCGACTTTGCAGGTGGCGCAAACTTCCATATAGCGACAACAGCAGTTGATATTCTTCGGCATCGTAGAAATGGCAGGTGCCGCGCCCAAACTCTTTGGCAACTTCAACGGCAAATTTAACCGTTAAAGCAATGTCCGTTTCATGACTTGCGCCGGTGCCGCAGCCTGGCACGACTGACTCGGCGGTAATTGCCACGCCAACAACTGGCACGGTGGTCGCGGTCGAAGGCTGCAAAATACTGTTGAGGTGATGAACCCCGTTGCCATAAGGCGTGATGTCCTGAGTGGTGATCGGGAAGGTCACTGCCGGACGGCCGCTGGTCATTTCCATAATGCGCAGCAAGTCTTCAGATACGCGCAGGATATAGCCCTCTTTCACCGTTGGAGAAAGCGCATAGCCTTTATGGTTGATGATGCGGTTGCCTTTGGTGGTATCGATCGACAGAATTGCATCTACACCCGCAACAACTTCATTGTCATTCATGGTCACGTCGTCAATCGGCGAGTCCATAAAGTCTACCGGATCGTGCGGACGGGTCGGGGCATTTGGGCAGATGTGCGTTGTGACTATCACATCGCCTGCCAATATGTCACCTTTACGCTGCATCTCTGCCAGCTTGAGCGCGCTACTAATCGCCGCAATTGCGCCGTCAGCATCCGACACTACGCCAATACGGGTTGGACGTGCGCCAATCCCGCCAAGACGGCCGATAATTCCTAGCGTTGGCGCATTGCCGCCCTGACTTTTACCGGCGCTGCCCGGAATGGTGATATGAACGAAATCGGTCGCGCCTTTTGTACCCGTTACACGATGAGTGCTGGCGGTGATCCCTGGGTAATCGGCAAACAGGTTCACAACGTCCTGACCAGTGACGTGGGCGTTATCGATCAATTCAAAAACCGTAAGGGTCTGGAGCAAACTCATGTCATTTTCCTCTAAATCGGCGCGGCTGACGCCCAAGGCGCAACATCGAAACAACCGCGTATTATCGACTTTCTTAGAAAGCCGTCTTATTTATGTGGCTCTGATGAGCCCTGGTGTTGACGCAATATTCTGAGTATCTATTTGGTTTTGGTGGTAAAAATCGAACTGAAGAAGCTGTACAACGCATCTCCGGCGATAAATCCCGCGGCCAGAATTTCCATTGGCGTGCGGCCTTTTTCGCCCCAGATACGGATAATCAAGATGCGTAGCACAATCCCCAGCACCACGGCATAACCCGCCATCACGCTGTTGATAAGCAAGCCCGTAGCCAAGAGAACGCCGAGCTGGCGTTTGGGTCCGCCAATCAGCTGGATAATGGCACCTGGAATCGCCCAAATCAGCAGACTGTGGGCAATGCCCGGCTGTGCTCCTGCCTGAATGGTTTTGGCGTAAACACGCGCGACCGGCGGCACTAAATCCTGAGCGAAATAACCGATGTGGGCAAACCAAACCACTGGGATGGCAATAATGAAAGCGATTAACGCGGCAAACAGCTGGATACGGCGTCCGGCCAATTCAGCCTGCAAGTCTTTGCCATAGCCGCGTAGAATAAATCCGGCTTTAAGGTCAAAGCCCATATCGGCAAATGCCGGGCCGGTCGCGGCGGTAAAGCCGGTCAAAATACACAGCGCGACCGGCGGGAAGCCGATGAGGATGCCGATAATCAGGGTAATCAATGCCACGGCGAAGGCCGGGAACCAGCCTGAGTGCATTGCCGCAATGCCGACAATTAGCTCGTGGAAGAAAGCCGCAAAGGCAGCGTAGAAAATAAAGCACACCAGCATTGTCACCGACATTTCGGTATAAATACCCCCCGCCAACGCCAGCAGGGCAGCAATCGCGATATAGCCAATAGCGCCAAGACCCAGAGCCTTACGCACTTCAGTTCCAGATTGGGTAAAGGTGGTTTTGGCATCGGCACGGGTGCTGCGAATGACTTGAATCACCTGAAATAATGACACCAATCCTGCACCGACCATCATGCCGTGTGGAATGTACAATGCATTGATATCAACACCAGCAATCGGTTGCGCGTAGGCTCGAATCAACAGGCCGATTCCGAACATACCCAGCGCCCAGATATTGCCGATAAACGCGGTACCAAAGGCAGCCATCGGAATTTTTAGCATCGCGCCGCCAAGGCCGATAACCACACCGACCACTAACAACCACGCCTGACGCCCGCCTTTGTCACCAGCTTTGATGGCCTCTGCCGCTGCCACGCCCGGTGGCCAGGCATTGCTCGCCGGAAACACTTTGGTATCAAACATGCGATATAGCAGGTAGGCATCAAGCAGCATAGCGACCGAAACGCCGAAGAACATCGGCAAAATCAGCTGCGGCTGCCCCATCACGTACGGGATAGCGATTGGCATCAGCAAACTGTTAGCCGCGCCAAAAGTGGCCGAAGAGATCACGGTTTGTGCGAGATTCTGGGTATGAATAGAGCGATAACGCTGAAAAGCTTTTAACGGGATGCGCGCCAACAGCATGGCAAACAGCGCACCAATTATGGAAGTATTGGGGGTAACGCCGAGAGTGGTAATAAGCTGGACGCCAATAATCGCACCCAGAATAGAAAGTAGAACCATTACTGCCAGCGTGCCGATTTCTTTTAACGGATTATAACTTCCGTCTGTCACCTTATTCTCACTGCCGGTATTGCCTGTCATAAAATCCCCTGATGTTGGCGAAAAATGCAATGATTCCCTAGTGTTGGCGCGAAGATTACTTTAAGTATCTGCGCTTTTTTATAAACTATTATTATTGTTTTAATCGGTCCGTTATTGGTCTATTGCCAATATTCATCACCGAGTTTTTCTGCAATCTGTCGGGTGACAGTCATTATTCCTTCGCGTATTCCAGCAGGCACAGCATCGCCCTCGTAAGGTGATGGGAAGGACAAACACAGTCCTACCGTTTCACTGCGATGCTTGTTGGCAATACTGGTGGCCAGCGTACTGATCCCCTGCAAAGTTTCATTATTAGCCGATGACCAGCCGGTTTCGCGAACTTCGGCCAACCAGGTCAGTAACTCATCCAGCGTTTGCGGCGAATTTGGGGAATTAACCTGATAGCCAGCCTGATAGCGCTCGATAATCTGCTGATCAGTCTCTCGCGCTAATATTGCACGACCAATTGCCGTTTCAGCTGCTGGTAACAGGCTTCCGGCTGGCGTCACTACTTGTAAATAAGTGCGCCCCGGGAACATACGCATGACCATAATGTCTTGGCCTTCCAGCAACGAAATATAGCCGGTGCACTGGGTCTGTTTGCTTAACTGCACCATATAAGGCGAGCAGGCATCGACCAGCGGCGTTGAGAGATAATGGCTGCTTACCGCAAGCAATAATCGCCCAATCTTGTAAAGTCGCGTTTCCGGATCTCTTTCCAGCAGCCCCTGAGTCTCCATAGTCATCAACAGCCGTGACACGGTACTTTTCGGCAGGCCCAACTGCTCGACAACATCGCTGAAGGAAAGACCGGGATGACCCTGTCTGATCCCCTTTTGCGCAAAAAGCTTAAGCACTGCGGAAGCATTTTCTAATGTTGTCACAGACTAGTTCCATTATTAGGAACTCAGTTCCTGGTTAAGATAACTTAAAAACTAATGCTGATACGTTTTATCGTCAAGTTGTTTATTTTTTAACAGGTCAATGAAACCAGTGGATGATATTTAACACCACGGCTTTGGAGGAAATTTTGCTTAAGGAATCACCTAAAATTAGTGGAAAATGTTTTCAAGCCAAGTCTGGGCAGATGGTTACTCTGTATTTCAGAGAAACGTTTCGCTGGTTAATGGCTTTCATTCAGAAAGCAAAAAGTTAGCAATGAGAGATTTATTGACAGGAAAGAGAAAGCACTGCCGGGGAAAGGCTCGGCAGTGCTGTAAACCTAACTGATACTGTCGTCTTCATAACGGCGTTTTGAATCCTCAGCCTCTTGTTTGGTTTTATGCTCGCTAATTAGCGTATCGGGCTTTGGATGGTCGGCGCGAAGCTCATACCAGGTTTCAGTCTGACCTGGCAGACCTTTCTCGACTGCGATGATTTCAGCAGTGCGTGGATACGGTGGTTTTGACGGCATAGGGAACTCCTGTAATGAATCACGTGTATTTAAGTATAGACAACAGGGGATTATTACGGGAGCAGGAGGCTAGGAAGCCTCCTAAAAGGCGGGATAAAGCGAAACTTAACGAGCGATTTGCAGCGCCAGCGCATCCAGAATGTCATCAACAACCACTGAAGGTTGATGCGTACCGTCAAGAACAAAGTGCGCAGCGGACTGATAAAATGCTTCGCGCTCGTGCAAAACCTGAGAAATTTCTTCGTTAATTGGTTTGCCGGTCAATGTTGGTCGCTGATCTTCTTGAGGAGAGTCTTCAAGGCGATGCGCCAGAGTGCTGGCCGGCGAACGCAGGTAAATAACCTGGCCTTTTTCGCGCATAAACAGACGATTTTCCTCGGCAAGGATCACACCGCCGCCAGTGGCAACCACGGTATGCGGCGCGCTGATATTTTGCAGCGCCTGCGTTTCACGACGACGAAAGCCTGACCAACCTTCACGAGCAACGATCTCCGCAACGCTCAGTTGCGAAGTTTGCAGCAAATAAATATCCGTATCGACAAAATTATAGCCCAACGCCTGAGCGAGAGCCCTGCCGACTGTGGTTTTACCTGCGCCGCGTGCGCCGATCATGAAAATGGGTTGCGTCATCACCGCTATCCTTATGTGCCTGGGACATCTTTTAACCTGCTGGGCATCATACCGATAAAAAATAAATTGGCAATCCCTGTAAACATGATGTAAAGAAAAAATTACACCACTTACTCCTTTAATTATAAAGACTTACATACATAGACCAAAGCAGGTGGAAAGTTTTTAACTACACGAATTTTTTTCCAGGTAAAATAACGGGACAGCATCTTTTCAGAAAGGCGGCTGTACTGGAAAAGGATCAGCGTACCGTCTTTCTCTTTAAGCCGCTGTTGCGCACGCTGCAAAATTTTCATGCTAATTCGCGTTGGAATAGACAGTAAAGGCAGGCAGCAGAAGATGGCGTCAAACTCCCCCTCAAGATGCTCAGCGGAATAACCCAATACCTGCAAACGGCGATCGTCGATTCTATTCAGCTGATGAATGAAACTCGGTTGTATTTCAAAGGCCTGCAATTGCGCATCTGCGCGCATTTTATCGAGAATACGTTTGGTCAGCACGCCGTCTGCCGCACCGAATTCTGCAATCTTTAGGGTCTTGCTCCAGTCGAGCTGATTTACCATAGCCTGACACAACCAAGGCGATGATGGCGCGAGCGTCCCGAATGTGCGGGGTGAAGAGATAAATTTCTGCAAGTAGGAAAATTGATTTTTGATAGTTAATCTCGTTGCATTGATAGTTAGTCTTGTAGCATTCAGCATGTTTATAACCCCCTGGAGAAGTAGACCACTATCACACCGAAAAATTCTTAAGGAATAATTATTTGTACTGTTTATTTTAAAAAAAACTTTAATTATTTTATTCAAATAAGAAACGTCTTAATTCCTGTATTACAAGAAAATTCCGGAATAATGTAGAAGTGAGAAGCCAATCTTAAATAATTGTTATCGCCAATTCAGGCTGGAAATTTCCACAAAATGGGCAATACAGAATATCAATCTTGGAATTTTGGCAAGATGAAGGAAATATAGCGGAGTTTTGATTAATAATCTGGAAAATTTTCAGAACGTTTAGGCGGTAGGGAACCGTCGAGTGAGACACAGAGGACAGAAGCCGCTGGCGCAACTTCTATTTGAGGGTATCCCCACACTCGACGGTGTATTTTTAAAAGCCTTGATTAACGGTAAAGCTCAACGCTGGCACGCGCCAGGCTTGAGTCACCCGGAGTACTCACACCGATTACACGATAGTGTGTGGCCCCTTCCTGATTGGCTTTTTCATTCACTGCGGCTTTAAGATTGAAGTCAGAAGTATTGTCCTGACGAACGTCTACAACGCCCAATGATTGATAATTATGAGTTTGTACCTGAGCTGCGCTAATTTCACTGGCGGCTAATGCCGAAAAAGAAGCGGTACTAATCAATGCTGCTGCAAACAGAGGTAATAGTTTCATGATATGCGCCTTATTTTTTGAATTTATTCTATCGATAAAATTTTCGATGATGCTTAATTTTCAGAACGTGCATTCACGTTCACATGTATTAATTATCGATCATTAATCGAAAGCCGGCGTAATTGAGAGTAAAGATAATTAAGATTTATGATGAAAATGAGGAGAAAAGATTAACAAACATTACATAAATTGAAACAGCTGGTTAGAATGTAATAAAAAGGCGCTTTAATGGTGCAGAATGAGAAAATGAAGAAACTATACAGTTGACTTGCGCGTTCAGATTCGCACAAATCGACTCCCTATAGCAAACGCTGTTATGATTCTTTTACAACAATAAACAGATAACCAAATTCTTTAACCAAAGGGAACTTTATGGCCGGAACCAGCCTGTTAGCACTTATCGATGACATTGCCTCTATTCTCGACGACGTCGCGGCAATGAGTAAGGTAGCAGCCAAAAAAACGGCCAGCGTGCTGGGAGACGACCTGGCACTTAACGCCCAGCAGGTATCGGGGGTCAAGGCCGACCGCGAGTTACCCATCGTCTGGGCCGTTGCGAAAGGCTCATTACTCAACAAAGCTATCCTGGTACCTTTAGCTCTTTTAATCAGCGCCTTTGCGCCATGGGCCATCACTCCCCTGTTGATGGTCGGCGGTGCCTATCTTTGTTATGAAGGTTTTGAAAAAGTGGCGCATAAATTAATGCCTCACGACAAGGCTGCGGAACAACAAGAGAAAGCTAAAAAAAATGCCGCCACCAAATCACCGGAAGACGTTGCCAAACTTGAAAAGGAAAAGGTTAAAGGCGCCGTGCGCACCGACTTTATCCTCTCGGCCGAAATTATCGTAATTTCGCTGGGCACAGTTTCATCCGCGCCGTTTATTGATCAGGTCATGGTGATGGTCGCCATTGCCGTCGTCATGACGCTGGGGGTTTATGGGCTGGTTGCTGGCATTGTAAAAATCGACGATGCCGGGCTTTATCTGAGCAAACTCAATGGTGAAAGCGGATTTATGCGTGCGGTACGCGCATTCGGCGGCGGGATTGTCAACGCCGCGCCACTGCTGATGAAAACACTCTCTGTCGTCGGGACTTTCGCCATGTTCCTGGTCGGCGGCAGCATTATCAGTCACGGGCTGCCATTCATGCATAGCCTGCTTGAAAGCCTGACAGCAGGACATCAGGGCTGGGTGAATTCGCTGATAACCGGTGCAACCGATTTAGTGGTCGGTATGCTGGTTGGCGCGATTGTGCTGGCAGTCGTTGCACTGGGCAGCAAACTTTTCAAGAAATAACATCAGTTAAATAACTAAAACGGGTCTAAGTACGACCCGTTTTTCATTTATCTTCATCGGTCTGAGAACCCGCTAATAGCAGAATCTTCCACTATCAGATTTTCTTTGCCTCTATAAAGACTGTATCGGCCTGGAAAGTCCCATCGGCGAGAATGGAAAAATATTCTATTACCTCTTCGGAAGACACTTTTTGCAATTCACGAATGGCTATCACAAAATGCTCAGGCGTTTTCAGCCTGGCAACCCAGCTACTAAATTCCAGCTGTAATTTGCCGCTGCTCAGGGCTTCAATTCGTAATCCTGCGTCATTAAATTTTTGCAGCCATTCACCGGTAGAATAATTTCTGACGTGAGAGGTATCACGCAATTTCTCGATGGTCTGTAAATGGACATCCAGAATCGGATGACCCGGCGAGGCGATGTCCATCATTATTACCTTACCGCCGGGCTTTAAAATGCGGCGAACTTCACGCAGCGCCTGGCCGACATCGTGCCAATGGTGAGCGGAATAGCGACTAATCACGATATCTGCACTTTCATCTTCAAATGGCAACGATTCGGCATAGCCTTGCTTTACTTCGATATTATTTAATTGCTTATCGACGGCAGCCTGCTTAACGACTGCCAGCATCTCGGCGGATAAATCATACGCCACTACTTTCTTCACCGCTTTCGCCGCGCTAAAACTGGCATGCCCTGCACCACATCCCAAATCAACCACCACTGCCTGCGGATAAGATGCCAGTATCGCCTCCAGCTTAATCAGGTCTGGCCCCTGCGCATGTACCGCGCTGGTTAAATAGTTACTGGCATTCGGGCTAAATTGCTGACTGACACTTTCTGCATGGCTGTTTTTATTTTCCATTTCAAATTTCCTTTCTCTACGTGTGGGCAACAGAATTTAACTTTATACCGCGTTATATACGGGTACAATATGACCATTTATACTGGTATGAGTTACCCCCCTGATAAATTAGCGAGTGTAATGATGTCAACGATTGACCCGTTAACTGGCCCCAAGGCGTTGGGCGCATTTTTACGCGCGCATCGCGAAAGAACCACTCCGGAGATGGTGGGGCTGCCAAAGTCACCGCGCCGACGCACCAGCGGGTTACGCCGCGAGGAGCTGGCGCAGATTAGTGGTATCAGCACCACTTGGTATACCTGGATCGAGCAAGGACGCGAAGTGTCTATCTCTGCCGCCACTCTGGGCCGTCTGGCACAAGCGCTGCGTTTGCAACCGGCAGAACAGGAGTATTTGTTTAGTCTGGCGGGGATTAAGGATCCTCAGGCCCGGGCGACAGGCGTGAATCCCGACGAATATCTGGCACAGTGTGTTCACCAGCTTGGCTGCCCGGGCTACCTGCTGGATAGCTGCTGGAATATGCTGGCGTGGAATATCCAGACCGAGCAACTGTTCCACGGCTGGCTGGAACAGGATCCGCAGCCTAACTTGCTACGTTTTATGTTTTTGCATCCACTTGCTCGCACGCTGCTGGTAAACTGGGATGCGCGAGCCAAGCGCATTGTCGCTGAGTTCCGCGCCGAAACCAGCCATTTTGCCCATTCAGAGGACATCCGCCAGCTGGTATTGAGTTTGCGAGATGAAAGCAGCGTATTTAATCAATGGTGGGCGCAGCAGGAAGTGCTGTCGCGTGAAGGCGGCGAACGGCGTTTTATGCATCCGATAAAAGGCGCGGTACGCTATCGCCAGCAAACGTTTTTCCCAGCCGGAAATAATGAATTAAAATTGGTAATACTGGTGGAACAACCGTTTGATTTAGAAAAGAGTATTGGCTTACCGATGCCCGATTGACTTTATCTGCTTGAATATGTGAGTCTAATTCTTACCCTGCGGGAATCGATCATCAGGAGATAATAATATGACAAGCCGTCTGATCTTTCGGGATGAGCATATTGAAATTCGCGTTCCTACCGAGCTTGAAGCGCCTCTGCATTTCGAGGCGATTCAGGCATCAGTCAAGGAAATCTCCGCTTGGGAGAGTTGGTGCGATACGGGCTATAGTCTCGAAGACAGCCGCACCTATCTGATTGAATCTTATGTTAAACGTCAGCGTGGACTGGAATACCGCTTCTGTCTGTTTGACGTTGCCAGCGGCAAAATAATTGGCTCTATAGCGCTAAACCGTATCGTTCAAGAGTATAAAACTGCCAATATAGGCTACTGGATACGCAGCGATTTTACTGGCCGTTCGTTGGCGGTGACCGCCGTGCAGGCTATTTCTCGCTTTGCTTTTCAAGAGCTGGGCCTGACGCGATTGGAAATCGTGGCGTTGGCCAAAAATCAGCGCAGCCGTCGAGTTGCTGAAAAATCCGGTGCCTTTGACGAGGGCTGTCACCGCAATCGCCTTTACTATCAGGGAACGCCCGAGGATGCCTGGGTTTACTCGCTGATACCCGGCGATTTGCCGCAAAAGTTGGTCTAACCCTAAACCCTTTTATCACAGGATCAGGAACTAATGAGTTCATCTATCGTTTCAACCGACTGGCTGGCTTCTCATCTCGACGAGCCTGGTCTTATCGTTATCGACTGCCGTAAATCAAAACCTGGCATCACACCTCCCATTGATTTTTATGGTAAATATCAGGAAGCACACATTCCTGGAGCAATTTACGTCGAGGTCGATGATATTTCGGATTGCAGCACCGGCTTGCCGCATATGATGCCAAGCGCCGAAGCATTCACCCTATCAATGAGTGAGCGCGGTATCAGCAATGACAGCACGATTATTTTGTATGACGAAGGTGACTTGTTCAGCGCACCACGTGTCTGGTGGATGCTGACCCGCTTTGGCGCAACTAACGTGCGAGTTCTCGACGGCGGCCTAAACGCCTGGGTAAAAGAACAGAAAATCACTGAAAGTGGCATAAACACCCTCGAACCAGCCTCTTTCCACGCGAAACTTGAGCGTGAAGTTATCGTCACTGCGGCGCAGGTTAAACAGTCGTTGGGCAAAACGCAGATTATCGATGCGCGTTCGCTGGGCCGATTTAAAGGCGAGCAGCCTGAACCGCGTCCGGGCCTGCACGGCGGCCATATTCCTGGCAGCCTATCGGTGCCGTTTACCGAACTGACGCAGGATGGCCAGATTAAATCGCCTCAGGCGCTAAAAGAAACTTTCGATCGTCTGGGTGTGAATATCGCCGAGCCGACCATTGCCAGCTGTGGTTCTGGCGTTACCGCCGCCGCACTGCTGTTCGGCCTGCATCTTATTGGGTTCGAAGATGTGCTGATTTATGACGGTTCCTGGGCTGAATGGGGTGATATTAACGAAGATTACCCGATCGAAACTCAGTAATCGGTCAGCCTTTCCGCAACGGCTGTGATGACTTTCGCGCTTGCTGCCCACCGTGATGAAACTGCTGCAGTTTCAGATGAAGATTTAAGCGGTAAAGGCTCGCAGGATATTGTTATCTGGGGTAATAAAGGCGCAGAGCATGGCCTGATCGACAGGCAAAAAAAAGCCCGCACAGAGGTACGGGCAGAACAAACTGGTCTATCAGAGAGAGTCTTTCTTTATTTCTTCTGGGGTATCACTGGAACCAGTGTAGATCTAATTGCCCATAAGATTGTTATTAAAATGTAATAAAATAAGACCTCTTATGATTTATTAGTTAACAACTTGGTTTTTTAAAGTTTCCTGCAACAATTGATTAAAGGTGTCAAATGAACAAAAACCTTTATTATCAATAGGACAGCCTGCAGATTGTAAAACAGTTCTGTGCAGCGGCTGCTTTAAGCTATACGTGCTGTTGTTGCGAATTTGTTTCGCCGTTGGATAAACATACTCGATCTTAATCAGATCTTTATCCGTTTTCTTGTCATGCCAACGCTGGAAAACCACTGCTCCGGCGATTGGCGTGCGCTCATACTGGCCCGGCAGAGTGAAATCCTTAATCTTCAGCGCCGAGACAAAGGCTGCAATATTTGAATCGTGTCCAACCATCAGAGTCACACGAGCTTTCTGCCCAGCCTGCTGATCGGCAGTTTTCGCCTGCGACTTATCCAGCACGCCAGAGATAAATTGCAGCGTGGTGGCAGAAGTGTTTCTTCCCACTTGCGGCGAGCTAAACAGGGCTTTCTGCGCGGCATTCTTGAATTCTTCTACCTGACGCCATTGCTCTGGGGTTTTAACCTGCCCCCAGGCAACGTCCTTCTCTGGCAAGCCTTCATAGTATTGCAGCATGAAGGCATCACTGACGCCGCTACCTAAACCTAGCGGACCAGAAATACCTGGCTCTTTACCCTGACTGAGCACCAGTTTTGAAGGCTGAGAGGCCAAATCGCAGACTTTATCCTGCTGGCAGGTTTTCCCGTTTTTATAATCGAGGATCTTTTCAATCAGCGCGTAATTGGCTTTCAGGCGCTTATTCATCCCATCTAGCCCACCTTCACCGGCAGACTTATTGGTTGCATCGATCGCTGCCTGGTTAAATTGATCAGTAACTTCAGCGGTAACAATCGGGTTAAACACGGGGTCCATCTTGCCGACCTCGACGCGATTAACCACCGGAAGTTCACAGCCGGGAAACGCCCCGACCAGGAAATGCTTCGCGGTATCGATGGTCCGCGGCAGGCTGTTGGCATAGGTAAAGACTTCACCCGCCTGTGGACATCCTTTGGCTGGCAACAGTTTGTTCTGCGCAAGCCACAGACGATAATACTGACCCACGTGCTCTTCGACCTTACCGCCCTTCGGCGTTAGCAGGCCACCTTCAGTGCTCCACACCGGCCAAGTGTGCGTGGTCGCGTTACCCAGCGCATTATTATAATTGGCCAAAGGAGCACGAATGCTATGACGGCTGAAGATAAGTACCTGTTCCAGCTCGAGATTGTTTTCTGCCGCCATCACAGGCAGAGTGGATGAGATTACGCATGCCAGGGTAGTTAAAAGTGCAAGACGGGTCGATCTTTTCACATGATTCTCCTGATGTTATAAATGACTTCTCATGTTTATAACGGGTTAAAGCTAAGTAAAACAAGGAAAATCAAGCATAAGGGATCAGGCTGTGGCAGAGAGGGATCTAGCTCACAGCGCTGTATTAACAGAAGACATGATCAAAAATCGAATCGTAGCCACGCAAAGAACACGTTGCCGTTATTATAGGTTCCCGGAATATAGGTCGCCTGTAAGGTCAAACGCTCATAGCCGATTGAGGCAAGCGGCAGCACCAGCGGTATCGGAATATAATTATAATTATTCCTCGCGGTAACCGCAGCTGTATATCCCAGACCTAATTTAAATCCCTGATCCTGTAACGGTCGCCAGATTTTCTCATAACCGTAACCGCCAATCGGCTCCCATTTATTGAAAGAGTCTTTAAACGCCATAATATAAAGGCCATGCCAGTCGCCTTTCTCGTCGTAGCGAGAAATACCGTAGCCTGCGCCCCACGGCCGCTCATTATAGTTGTCTGTATGAGCACGATCGTAGGTCAATCGGTTATGCCAGGTAATGACTGGCAAATACAGGTCGTGCCGTTGCGGCGCACTCCAGGTAGTGGAGACATCATTTTTCCATGATGACCACCAGCCGCTGAATCCGGAGGGTTGTTCAATAGAGTTCTCGGATGTGACACCGGGTAGGGAATTTTCTGCCAATACCGGAGATGCGAGCAGGCAAAGCCCAATAATCAGAGCCAGAGGTGTTTTTCTAAAGTTACGCATAAAACAGTCTTCTTTATATTTAGTAAAATAATTTCGATGAGCAATAATAACGCAACTTTCGTTATGAAATATTAAACGTCGGCTTAATAAAGAAAACCTTTTAAATAAGTAATTGATATGGAAGACTTTAATGGGGAGGTAATTAAGGAAATTAATAATAAATTAAGGTGAAATGCCTTAAAAATACAGGTCGCTTAACATTTAAAAAAATCAACCCTAATGAAGCCGAGAATAGGAATCTTATTAATTAATATTATTTCACATTAATTTATTCGGCCAGAGTCATATTCCCCTTACGGCGATTACCCATGCGAGAAAAACACCACAGCGGGAAAGGCAAGGTAGTGATCAGTAATATCCACATGAGTGTGTATACAGAGTTAACGCCGTCATTCTGTAGGTTGATAAACAGTTTTACCGGGATGCCCTGTGGGAAATAGCAGAACACCATCACAATACCAAATTCGCCGATCACTCTGACCCAGGCGATCGCCAATCCGGTGGCTAACCCTCTGCCAGCAATAGGCAATGTGAGTTTAGTCAGAATATTCCAGCGCGAGGCACCCAGCGTTTTGCCGGCTTCTTCAACATCTGCCGGGACGCCTTCAAACGCAGCGCGGGCCGACATCACAAAATACGGCAATGCCCCATAGACCTGCGCCAACACAAAAGCGCCCGCGTTATTGGTCAGCGACACACCAATACGGGAAAGCCCCTCGCCAACACTGCCATAAGGTCCATAAACTGAGACCAGCAAGATGCCCATCGCCAGTGGCGGAGTGAGCAGAGGCACCATGACGGCAACCTCAACCCACGAACGCCAGCGGCTCTGGCTACGCGCCATCCACAAGGCCAGCGGAATGCCCAAAATGATGATAATCGGGATGGAAACCGCACTCAGCCCCAATGAAATGCTGACCGAATGCCAGTCACCATAGGCGAGATGGAAACCTCGCCATGGTGTAATGGAAATAAGCGTGATAAATGGAATAGCTAATAGGGCAAGGGCCGGAATGGCCAGCCACAGACTGATCATCCGGCGTTACCTTATGTTTAGGCTGTTTTGCTTAGTAATCATGGCCCTTGGGTTTGTCGTAGCCATTTTCCCGGAATATTTTCTGCCCTTCGGCGCTCTTCATAAACGAGATAAACTCTTTCGCGGCCGCAGGGTTAGGGGCATTTTTCAACACCGCAGCATAGAACACCAGCGGTTGAGTATGCAGTGTTTTATCTTTGCCCGCGCTGTCTTTGATGGTGAAGCTTACCGTATCGTACCACTGCGCCGACATGTCCGGGTTACTGAGGTTAATTTCATCCGGCAACACGATATAAGGCAGTTTAGCGGAACGGGTGGCACTTTCGTAGCCCGAAGCAGCATCGACCTGCCCTGCCTCAAGACGCGTCAGCAAGCCCCCTTCAGCCAAAACTTGCTGAGGATTGGTCGTCTCGCCCAGCACTTTTTTGGTCAAGCCCGGCTGATGATAGTACTTTTCGGCCAGCATCATGGTGAAAATAATATTTTGACCCTGCGGATCGGTCGCCGGGTCGGTGCGACCAAAATGCAGGCCCGGCGTTTGCAGCACTTTCCACCAAGGTGCAGCCCCGGCTTTGTTATCTTTAATAGCCTCGAACTGCTGCGCAAATTTCCCTTTTGGGTTATAGGCGATCACCATGCGCGTGCTGGCAACCGGCATCGAAGTATCGACCAAACCAGCCTTCTTCAAGACCTCAATCGGGCCGGGTGTAATAGAAACAAATACGTCAGCGACCACTTTTTTTGAAGCCAGCAGATTCGCCATTCCGTAAGCCCCTTGACCTTGGCCCTGGTAATTAAGGTTATGCTGTTTGGCGAAGGTAGGCCCCAGATATTTATCCATCACCACGCCCATCGAACCGGCATAAGTGACGTTAATATTATCCGCCGCAACAGCCGATGCGCTACCCAGAATGAGTGAGGCTAATAACAGCCCGGAACCGAGATTCTTTAATTTCTTATTGGATTTTTTTTTCGAGAATTCACGCACGATTAGCCACCGTTATGTAGGTTGATGCATAACGATAGGGTTTGGTATGACAGAAATCAAGCAACATTTTTGAGCGATAATTGATATTAAATTTTTACCATGGGGAATATTTTACTCGCTCTAAATTTTAATAGCCGAATCAATTAAAGCGAGGATTATCATGCAAATATCTTTTGAAAACGCTATAAGATGCATCTTCGTATTGCCTGCAATTTCATCTGTATTGACCGCACCCGTTTTTTCTGCGACCAAACACCTCAGTGCAATCAAGAATAATGCGCTTGTTCCATCTTCGATGGATAATGTCATTCATCTGGAGAACAAAATCAGCGAGCTGCTTGAGTCCCATGATTTTTCATTTTTAAATCATCAAGAATATGACGGGAATAAATCCAGACGAGGTATTTCGCCAAATAAAATAAAATATCAGGGTCAACGCGAATGCCTAAAAAAAGTCATTAACGACCTGTATTCACTGGACGAAATTATCAAACCTCAAATATTTGAGAGCGAAACCTGCAGCCATATGGCCGAGATAAATAGCGCCGCCGAGAATAAACTGTCAATCAAACTCGCCGAGATTTCTCCCACCAGCTGCCTGAAGTTCTGTGAAGAAACAAACAGGCAACTTAATGAGAATTTGGACAATCTGGGCTTTCGCGAGGGTCATCTAAATTTCGAACTTCGGACGCTGGAAAATAATCTGCCTATTGCTGACGACGCCGAGCAGGTTCGCAACATTATTGACGGCAAACTGGCGGTAGTGCAAAAAACGCGTGACGAGATTTATCAACTTCAGGACGAGTGTGATTCAGTGCTGGATAAAGAAGCGAAAAATATTGCCAGTTCAACTCTTAAAAAAAATCGCTTCAATAACGATTGCCGACCTCTGTTTAATAGCGATATTAAATATCCGACCTTTCCTGCGTTGGCAGATACTGCCTATGACGGAGTAAGTATGCATCGCGGCAACCTGATCGGCACCTGTCGCGAAATGCTAATCGAGCATATCGAGTTGGCCAATACGGAAATTTGGCAAAAAAAATCCACAGACCGAAGTACTGTGGATTTTTAGAGTCAGCCTGAGGGCATTAATTAGCCAAGCTGCTTACGGGCGTTGCGGAATATGCGCATCCAAGGGCTGTCTTCGCCCCAGTTTTCCGGATGCCAGGAGTTGCTCACGCTACGGAATACGCGCTCAGGATGCGGCATCATCACGGTGACGCGGCCTGAGAGGTTGGTTACCGCCGTGATACCGTTCGGTGAACCGTTAGGGTTCGCCGGATAGTTCTCGGTCACGCGTCCGTTGTTATCCACAAAGCGCAGTGCGACCAGATTCGCGTGCTCTAGCTGAGACAAATGCACTGCATCACGCACTTCTACAAAACCTTCACCGTGCGATACGGCGATTGGCATACGTGAACCGGCCATCCCCTGCAACAGCAGCGACGGGCTTGCAGTAACTTCAACCAGGCTGAAACGCGCTTCAAAGCGGTCGGACAGGTTGCGCACGAAGCGCGGCCAATGCTCGGTGCCTGGAATAATGTCTTTCAGGTTAGACATCATCTGGCAGCCGTTACACACGCCCAGCGCCAAGGTCTGTGGACGATGGAAGAAGTCTTCGAACTCGTCACGAACGCGATCGTTAAACAGCACTGACTTCGCCCAGCCTTCGCCGGCACCCAGCACGTCGCCGTAGGAGAAGCCGCCACAGGCTACCAGCGTGTGGAAGTCTTGCAGGTCACGACGGCCTGCAATCAGGTCGCTCATGTGAACGTCTACCGCATCGAAACCGGCGCGGTGGAACGCAGCGGCCATTTCAACGTGAGAGTTAACGCCCTGCTCACGCAGAACGGCAACTTTTGGACGCGCACCTGTCGCGATGTATGGCGCGGCAATGTCTTCATCCGGTGCGAAAGTCAGTTTGACGTTCAGTCCCGGATCGCTGTTGTCTTTCTTGGCTTCATGTTCCTGATCGGCACACTCAGGGTTATCGCGCAGGCGCTGCATCTGCCAGGTCGTTTCCGCCCACCAGGTACGCAGCGTGCTGCGGCTTTCACTGTAAACCGGCTTGTCGCCAGAGGTTATCACGAAGCGATCGCCCTGATTTACGCTGCCCAGGAAGTGTGTACAGTCGCCCAGACCGTGCTGCGCCAGAATCTGCTCAACCTCGGCGCGCTGTTCGTCACGAACCTGAATCACCGCACCCAGCTCTTCGTTAAACAGAGCTGCCAACGCGGAATCACCCAGAGAGGCAATATCAGCAGTCAGGCCGCAGTGACCAGCAAAGGCCATTTCCGCCAGCGTAACCAGCAGGCCGCCGTCTGAACGGTCGTGGTAAGCCAGTAATTTCTGTTCGGAAACCAGTTTCTGCATTGCGTTGAAGAAACCTGCCAGTTGATCGGCGCTACGCACGTCAGCCGGAGTATTGCCCAACTGGCGATAAACCTGTGCCAACGCCGTTGCACCGAGTGCGTTGTGGCCGACACCAAGGTCAATCAGCAACAAGGAGCTATCGCCCTTGTCGGTACGCAGCTCAGGCGTCACAGTGTGGCGAACATCTTCGACACGGGCAAAGGCGGTAATTACCAGTGACAATGGCGAGGTCATTTCGCGCTGCTCAGTGCCTTCCTGCCAGCGAGTTTTCATCGACATTGAGTCTTTGCCCACTGGAATAGTAATGCCCAGTGCCGGACACAGCTCTTCGCCAACCGCTTTAACCGCGGCATACAAACCTGCGTCTTCGCCCGGGTGGCCCGCTGCAGACATCCAGTTTGCAGAAAGTTTCACGCGCTTGAGGCTGCCAATTTCGGTGGCCGCAATGTTGGTCAGCGCTTCGCCCACGGCCAAACGGCCAGACGCAGCGAAGTCCAGCAAGGCTACCGGCGCACGTTCGCCCAGTGACATTGCTTCGCCGTGATAGCTATCGAGGCTGGCAGTGGTGACTGCACAGTCGGCAACAGGGATCTGCCATGGACCCACCATTTGATCTCGAGCTACCATGCCGGTCACGGTGCGGTCACCAATGGTGATCAGGAAGGTTTTCTCGGCAACCGCCGGCAGATGCAGAATGCGATTTACCGCTTCGGCAATCTGAATATTTTCACCGTTAAGCTCGTCACCCACCGCTTTCAAGGTTTCCACGTCGCGGGTCATTTTTGGTGTTTTGCCGAGCAGCACGTCAAGCGGCATGTCAATCGGCTGGTTGCCAAAGTGACTATCTTCCAGCGAAAGGTGCATTTCTTCAGTGGCTTCACCGATCACCGCATAAGGTGCGCGCTCACGTTTACAGATAGCATCGAACTGCTCCAGCTGAGCCGGAGCAACTGCCATCACGTAGCGTTCCTGAGATTCGTTACACCAGACTTCCAGCGGGCTCATGCCCGGCTCGTCGTTAAGGATATCGCGCAGCTGGAAGCGGCCACCGCGTTCGCCATCGCTGACCAGCTCTGGCATAGCGTTGGACAAACCGCCCGCGCCCACGTCGTGGATAAACAGAATCGGGTTGGCTTCGCCCAATTGCCAGCAGCGGTCAATAACTTCCTGACAGCGACGTTCCATTTCCGGGTTGTCACGCTGCACGGAGGCGAAGTCCAGGTCGGCATCAGACTGGCCAGAAGCCATGGAAGAAGCTGCGCCGCCGCCTAAGCCAATGTTCATTGCCGGTCCGCCAAGCACGATCAGTTTGGCGCCAACGGTGATTTCCCCCTTCTGCACGTGGTCGGCACGAATATTCCCAATTCCGCCCGCCAGCATTATTGGCTTATGGTATCCGCGCAGTTCTGGTCCATTATGACTGTTGACCTGCTCTTCATAGGTACGGAAGTAACCCAGAAGCGCCGGGCGACCAAATTCGTTGTTAAAGGCTGCACCACCCAGAGGACCGTCGGTCATTATTTCCAGCGCGGTCACGATACGATCCGGTTTGCCGAAGTTCTCTTCCCAAGGCTGTTCAAACCCAGGTATACGCAGGTTGGAAACCGAGAAACCGACCAGGCCAGCTTTTGGCTTGGCTCCGCGACCGGTTGCGCCTTCATCACGGATTTCACCGCCTGAACCTGTCGCGGCGCCCGGCCATGGGGAGATTGCGGTCGGGTGGTTGTGGGTTTCTACCTTCATCAGGATATGTGCATCTTCCTGGTGGAAATTGTACAGCCCGGACTCGGCATTGGCGTAGAAACGGCCAACCTTCGAACCTTCCATTACCGCGGCGTTGTCTTTATAAGCAGACAATACGTGGTCAGGAGTGTGCTCAAAGGTGTTCTTGATCATTTTGAACAGCGATTTTGGCTGTACTTCTCCATCGATAACCCAGTCGGCGTTAAAGATTTTATGGCGGCAGTGTTCGGAGTTGGCCTGCGCGAACATGTACAGCTCGATGTCTGTCGGGTTACGGCCCAAATTGGTGAAGGCGTTGACCAGATAGTCAATTTCATCTTCTGCCAGTGCCAGACCTAATTTGATATTTGCCTGCTCCAGCGCCACGCGGCCTTCACCGAGCAGGTCTACGTGCTGAACCGGTGCCGGCTGGTGCTGGGCAAACAGTTTTTCCGCATCACAAAGGTCGGTGAAGACAGTTTCCATCATGCGGTCATGCAATAGCGCGCCAAGAGTTTGCCACTGGGCTTCGGTCAGTTGTGGAGCCTGAACGTAAAACGCCAGGCCGCGCTCGAGACGAATAACCTGTGACAGGCCGCAGTTATGGGCAATGTCGGTGGCTTTTGAAGACCACGGGGATATTGTACCCGGACGCGGAGTAACCAGAATCAGTCGACCAACGGGAGCATGTTCGGCGAGAGAAGGACCATATTTGAGCAGGCGCTGCAACTTGGTTTGTTCATCCGTTGTCAGAGGAGCGCTGACATCGGCGAAATGTACGAATTCGGCGTAGACGTCGTTAACTGGAAGCTGTGCTTCCTGAAAACGGGAAAGCAGTTTGTTAATGCGAAAAGCCGACAAAGCGGGCGAACCACGCAGTATTTCCATAATCAAATATCTCTCGTCTTCGAAGCAACTGACCGTAGGTGCTTCATTGGGCGCAACAGGGGGGAAAACGCGGGCTATTATAGAGAATCCTCGAGCGCGACGAAACCGTTTGCGCAGGGAATATTGATAATACCTTTAACCTTACAGTTTATATGGGTTATTGGGAATAAAGTTGCAGACTGACGATTTGTTGAGCAAAATGCGTCGGCACCAGGGGCTTACCCCCATTTTTAGCACTGTTTTATCTTATTAAAAAAATAGCGCGGTAGAGAGATAACTATTTGAAGCGCATAAAATTTACCTACTTAATTGTAGGTCTGATCACCCTGTTGCTGGCGTTGGCCCTGTGGCCGAGCATTCCCTGGCAACGTGGGTCTGGAGATCAGCTACAAAATATCCTTTCTCGTGGTGAGTTGCGCGTGAGCACGCTCGATTCTTCGCAAACATATTTTAACGGCACCACCGGTGACCGGGGATTTGATTATGAATTAGCCAGCCGTTTCGCCGACTACCTTGGCGTCAGGCTGGTATTGATACCGCACAAAGACATTGAAAGCCTGTTTGGCGATCTCAAAAGCAACAAAGCCGACATTCTGGCATCCGGGCTTATCTATAATCCCGAGCGCTTAAAGTCATTTCGTACCGGGCCGGAGTACTACACCGTCTCTCAACAGGTACTTTATCGGCAAGGCTCGGTGCGCCCAAAAACCTATGATGATATCAAAGGTAATTTGGTGGTTTCCGCCGGGGCGGCACATATCACCACGCTGGAAGAGGCCAAAAAGAAGTACCCGAACCTCGGCTGGGGCATTACTCATCGCTATTCTCCGGCAGAACTGATGCAGCAGGTGGCTGACGGCAAGCTGAAATATACGCTGGGCGATTCCGTGACGGTCGCACTGTTACAGCGGGTTTATCCACGCCTGGCAGTTGCCTTTGACGCCACCGAAGACGAGCCGGTGACCTGGTATTTCAACAAAGCCAGCGATGACGACAGCCTCTATGCGGCGATGCTCGACTTCTATAGCCAGATTTCCGAAGACGGCACGCTGGAAAGGCTCGAGGAAAAATATCTCGGCCACGTCGGAGGCTTTGACTTTGTTGACACCCGCGCCTTCCTTAATAGCATCGATGACAAACTTGCTACTCTGCAACCGATGTTTGAGAAGTATGCAGGCAAAATCGACTGGCGTTTACTGGCGGCTATCTCTTATCAGGAATCGCACTGGGACCCGAGCGCAACCTCGCCAACCGGCGTACGCGGCATGATGATGCTGACCCGCGCGACCGCGCAGGGCCTGGGGGTGGAGAATCGTCTTGATACCGAAGAAAGCATTCGCGGCGGCGCGCTGTATCTCAACAACATTATAGATACACTGCCGGCCACCATTGATGACGATGACAAGATCTGGTTTGCACTGGCCGCCTATAACATGGGCTATGGCCACATGCTGGATGCGCGGGCGATCACTGCGGCGCAAAAAGGTAATCCAGATAGTTGGGTTGACGTAAAACAGCGCCTGCCGCTGCTCAACCAAAAACGCTATTACAGCAAAACGACTTACGGCTATGCCAGCGGCACTCAGGCGTTTAACTACGTCGAGAACATCCGCAAATATCAGATAAGCCTGGTGGGATATTTGATGGAGAAAGAAAAGCAGAAAGCGCAAGCTTTGGCATTACAGGCGCAGCTTGGAGCAGGTTATCCGGCAGTCAGCGCTGATGAATTGAAAAACGCGGGAGGCTGAGTTCTCTCGCGTAATAAATTATCAATCTGCAGATGAAGGATCAGTAGAGGCGGGATCGGCGCAATTTTTTGCCATGCGCCGAGCCTGACGTAATAACTTTTGCTGACTCCGGCGCAGGCGAAAGAAGTCACTGAGCTGGGTAGAACAGGCTTCGGCCATCACGCCAGAGGTAATCTCCAAGTGATGATTCATCCCAGGATGGCGCAAGATGTCCAACAACGACCCCGCAGCACCTGTTTTTAAATCTGCGGCCCCGTAGACCAGGCGTTTAATGCGACTGTGGACCATGGCCCCGGCACACATTACGCAGGGTTCTAGCGTGACGTACAGCACCGCATCGAGCAGCCGATAGTTTTGCACCACCAGCCCGCCCTGTCGCAGCGCCATGATTTCGGCGTGAGCGGTCGGATCGTGAAACCCAATCGAACGGTTCCACCCTTCTCCAATAACCTGATTACCTAACACCAACACCGCGCCCACCGGCACTTCACCTGCATCCTGCGCTTTAACTGCCAGCGCCATGGCATGCTGCATCCAGTATTGATCGCTGTATTGCTCTGTCACGTAAACCTCACCCTCTCCAAAACGGCGGCCATCATACACTGCTCTCCCTCGCAGACCCAGTGTAGCCAGCCGATTTATTAAGTTAGACTTGAGCAAGAGGAATAGCCAAACAGCGGCGCATTATTCCAGCTGCTGTAACTCGCCCTGCTTGCTAACTCGAAAACGATGCTCGCAGAAAAACAGCAGCGGGTTATCCTGCTTGCTGTCGCTGTACCCGCTGTACAGTTTCAGCGGCGAGCCGATACGTTGTTCCAGCTGCGATACTTTCTCTTCGCCAAGGCAGCGCAGAGCCAGGACCCAGCCGCCATGACGACGCGCAATTCGGCTGCCAACCAGCCTGACACGCGGCAGAAAAGGAGAGGAATTATACACCTGCTGCACCAGATTTTCGGGGGAGCCGGTTATCAGCCACACCTCGGCGTTGTCGCGGTCGAGATAATCACGCAGGCGCATTTGCACCACCGGAAATGCCACTACTTTCTGGCGGAACCAGTTGACGAAGCGCAGCTCAAGTCCTTTTAAATGCGCCTCGCTATGGCCAAAGGTAATTGACCACAACAGCAGGCTCATCGGCCAGCGCTGCGCGCGTCCACAGAGCAGCATTCCCAGGCCGATAACCGGCAGCATCGGAACCACCAGCAGCAGATTTTGTGGCATTCTCCATAATAGAAAACGCATAAAGGTGCCGAACATGTCCTGCTGATGCAGCGTACCATCGAGATCAAAAAAAACTATTCGTCGATCCGTCTTCGCGCCCAATGCGTTACTCCTCGGGATCGTTGAACCCCATAATCCAGGTAAAAATAAAACCGGCCACCATAGTGATCAGGGCCCCAGTGAGATAGAGCATGACTTTACCGGAGATAATGGTCAACGCCAAAGGCAGACCAGAAATACCGAAAGTAATGACTGTCGCCACTTTCCAATAACATATTAGCGCACCGCCAACCGCACCACCCAGACAGGCGGCAATAAAAGGTCGCCCCAGAGGCAGCGTGACGCCGAAGATCAGCGGCTCACCGATACCCAGGATCCCCACCGGCAACGCGCCCTTGATGACCTTTTTAAGCCTTGGATTGCGAGTTTTAATGAGCACCGCGATGGCCGCCCCGACCTGCCCGACACCGGCCATGGCAAGTATCGGCAACAAAGGATTAGAACCGTGCGCCTGAATCAGTTCAACGTGGATAGGCACCAGTCCCTGATGTAAACCGGAAAGCACCAGCGGCAGAAACAATCCTGCCAATACCGCTCCAACGGCCAAACCGCCGCGATCAATGGCGATATTTACTCCTTGAGCAATCCCGTCAGAGATAAGGCCACCCAACGGCTGGAGGATCACTATCGCCAGTGTTGCAGTAATCAGAGTGGTAAACAGCGGATTAAGGATCAGTTCCACCGATTCCGGCAACAGACGCCGCAGACGTTTTTCAACCCAGCACATCAGCGCCACCACCAGCAGCACAGCAATAACACCACCGCGCCCCGGCTGCAGCGCCTCGCCAAACAGCGTAATTTGCGCCAGCTGCGGGCTGGAAAGAATACCAGCCATCACTCCGCCCATCGCCTGAGATCCCCCAAAGACTCGAGCGGCATTAACGCCAACCAGAATATTCATGATCGCAAACACCGCACCGCCGAAAACTCCGAGCAGCGCGAGCGCGTTGGGATAATCCAGCGCCAGATGCCCGGCGATATCAGGCCGCTTAAGCAGGTTGATAATGCCAGTGATCAGGCCCGAGGCGATAAACGCCGGGATCAGAGGAATGAAAACGTTGGCGAGCTGGCGCAGCGCGCCACTCATCGGTGCTGAATATTTTGCCTTGGCCTGGGCTTTACTCTGAGTAATGTCATTGTTAACGAAGTCTTTGTTAGCGACATCGTTGTCAAGAACAGCGCCGGTGAACCGCTGACTGGCATCGAAAGTCTCCGGCTGTTTAATGCCGTCGGCCAACAAACTCTGCATTGCCTCAACTACCCTGCCCGCAGCGCCCGGCCCGACTACCAACTGATGTTGTTGACCCTGCTTGACGTAACCCTTAATCCCTTCCAGCTTTTTAAGTCCCGGGAGATCCAGCAACTGCTCATTTTCAACTTCAATCCTGACCCGGGTCATGCAATTTTCAAGTTTAATGATATTGGTTGCTCCGCCAACGCCGTTAAGGATCTGCGTCGCCAATATCTGAGTTTTATCCGTTGCCATTTATTCTCCTGAAACTGGTTTTTACTCCACCAATGCCGCGCGCAGGAAGCCCTGATGCCGACTCAAACGTACGATCGCCTGCTCGGCATTGATTTGCGCGAGGATCATCAAAATAGCCGGTTTTACCTCAAACGCGGTTTGCTGCAAGGCCGCTTCAGCCTCGGCGCGCTGCGCTCCGGTAGCTTCGACCACAATGCGGCAGGCGCGATCCACCAGCTTGACGTTTGTCGCTTTCACATCGACCATCAGGTTCTGATACACCTTGCCAATTTTGACCATCGCGCCGGTCGAAATCATATTCAGCACCAGCTTCTGCGCGGTGCCTGATTTCAGGCGAGTGGAACCGGTTAGTGCTTCCGGTCCTACCACTGGCGAGATAGCAACCTGCGCCTCATGGGCAATCGGCGAATCTGGATTACAAGAGATAGCCACCGTGGCACAGCCCAGACTGTGAGCATAACGCAGCGCACCAATCACATAAGGCGTGCGTCCAGAGGCAGCCAGCCCGACCACAGTGTCGGCAGCAGTAAGATTGAGACTTTTTAAATCTTCGGCGCCAAGTTCAGCATTATCTTCAGCCCCTTCTACTGCTTTCAGTAAAGCACCCGGCCCACCGGCAATTAGCCCAATCACCATGCCGTGCGGTACGCCAAAGGTCGGCGGACACTCCGAAGCGTCAAGCACGCCAAGGCGTCCGCTAGTGCCAGCACCAAGGTAAATCAGTCGCCCATTGGCCATAAAGGATTTCGCGGCCAGTTCTACCGCCACGGCGATTTCCGGCAGTACTGCCTTGATAGCCAAGGGGACTTTACTGTCTTCCTCATTAAAGCAAGTGACCATTTCCAGCGTCGACATTTCGTCGAGGCGGGTAGTGGCAGCGTTACGGGTTTCAGATACAAGTGCGCCTAAATTCATCATGACCTCTGGAATATTTAATTCGAAATTCATTTCTCATATTTGAATAGTTTATTCAGCAAAGCGAGTTTTTTTTGCTAGCTTAGAGACATCAGGACATAACTTTCGACAGGACTCAGCATCATGAGCAGTATGATCCGCATCCGTCAGATGTACCCCCAGTTTGCTGAAAACGATAGGAAACTGGCCGATTTCCTTCTCGCCCAGCCGGACAAGGCGCGGCACTTAAGCTCGCAAAAATTGGCCGAGTTGGCAGGCGTTAGCCAGTCCGGGGTCGTCAAGTTTGCCCAGAAGCTGGGTTATAAAGGCTTTCCAGCGCTTAAACTGGCAATGAGCGAGGCGCTGTCTGTTCCGCAGACTGATGCGGCGGTCACTGTACATAACCGTATTCTTAGCACTGATAGTCTGTTGACGGTAGGCGAAAAGCTGCTGGCAGAGAAACACGCCGCCCTTCGCGCCACGCTGGATGTCAACAGTGAGCAGCGTTTGCAGCAGGCGCTGTTTATGCTCACGCAGGCACGAAAAATCATTATTGCCGGCATTGGCGCTTCAGGTCTGGTAGCAAAGGATTTTGCTTATAAATTGTTAAAGATTGGGCTAACGGCGATTGCCGAATCGGATACTCACGTGCTGCTGGCAACGGTTCAGGCGCTCAGTGAAGAGGATCTGTTGTTGGCAATTTCGTTTAGCGGTGAACGGAGGGAGATTAATCTGGCCGCCGAGGTGGCGCGCAAGGCCGGAGCGAAAACGCTGGCACTGACCAGCTTCTCCCCCAACACGCTGCAACAGCAAAGCGATCACTGCCTTTATACACTGGCAGAATTACCGGTAACGCGCGGCGCAGCAATTTCTGCCAGCACGGCACAGTATTCATTAACTGACATTCTGTTTATGGCGTTAATTCAGCAGGATACTGAAAAAGCGCCTGAAAGAATAAAACATAGTGAGGCTTTAGTTAAAAAAATCAGTTAATACTCAGATGAATTAAGGGATTATCAGGGTAAAATAAGGAAAAAGTGGCTTGTGTTGACCAATGTAAAAAATCCTTGCTGATATAATCTGCGTCTTAAATAAATATTTTGTATTTGTCAATTTATTGAACAAGGCGTAGAAATGAATTATCGCTCTGATATCGACGGGCTTCGTGCCATCGCGGTTTTATTTGTTTTATTTTTTCATGCGGGATTTACTTTCTTTTCATCAGGATTTATCGGTGTCGATATCTTTTTCGTGATTTCAGGGTATTTAATTACTTCAATAATTAACACTTCAATCAACAAAGGTAATTTTTCATTATCCGAATTTTATAGCCGTCGTCTTTGGCGACTGCAACCCTCATTTATTGCAGCACTCATTTTCACCATGATTATCGCTGTCATACTGTATTTACCAAGCGACTTCAAAGAATACATGACCAGCGCTAAATATGCTGCTTCATTTATGTCTAACATATATTCCGCCCGCAATGCTGTGCAATATGGCGCTGGCGATACCATGACCCATTTGCTACTGCACACTTGGTCTCTTTCTATTGAATGGCAATGGTATTTATTCCTGCCACCTGGGCTATTACTTGTCCATCGCTTTGTACCTAAAAGATTCATTGGTGTCATAACTATTGCCCTCACCCTATTAACGTTGATAATTTGCCTATTCCTTTCTGCACACTACCCGAGCAAAAGCTACTATTTCTTGAGCTGTCGCCTATTTGAACTAATGACGGGGAGTTGTTTAGCGGTTCTAAATTACCAAAAATTAAAACTTAACAAGCACCTTGGCTCTCTACTTGGTCTGGCCTCGCTAGCCACACTGGCTTATTGCACCACGCGGACGAATATTGTTTATGGTTACCCCAATTATACGAGTGTTATCGTATCAATAGCCGTCGCCGCATTGATTATTATTGGCAGTACGGGGAAAGGAGTTACCACCAAGTTACTGTCTAATCCCGTGCTGGTATTTATTGGTACACTTTCTTATTCACTATATCTCTGGCACTGGCCTATTTTTGCCACAGCACGTTATTTAGATATCAGAGAAAACGCCACTTTTATAGTAGTTTGTTTTGTACTAACAGGCATCACTGCTTACCTCTCTTTCATTTATATAGAAAAACCTTATCGTATTAAAAAAGTCGGCTTATTAAAAACGGTCATCTTGCTAGTCTTAACTCCCCTTATTATAACGATGCTGCTGCGCACTTTAGTAAGAAACAATGAAGGATTTACAGATCGCTTCGGTAAGGAGTACGCTACGGTTCTGGCTAAATCCAATGAACCCAACTCTGCTCAAAGAAAATATTGTTATGATATCAAAACAGATGGAGATAATAAAAAATGTATTATGGGTGATAATAAGGCAATAAAAACTGCCTTATTGATTGGTGATTCCCATGCTGGTCATTTCTTCAATTTCTTTAACATCCTGGGTAAAGATGCCCATCTGGCAATAACGACATTGAGCCGAGGTGCCTGTCTGTCACTGCCAAATTATTATCAGTTTCAAACTAGTGGTCAATACGATCAGATTAATTTCTCTTGTCACGATGAGTCAAAAAAATATTATGCCATGGTAAAAAACAAGAAATATAACTATATTATTATTGCTCAACGATGGGACTTGTACGGTGCTGATATCAGCACTAATGACAAGGGGAAAATTTATTCCGTTGTAGAATCTCGAGAAAAAATCTCTACAGCGCTTAATGAGGCGCTGGATATTATCGTCAAAGCGGGTTCAACTCCCGTGATTATGAAACAGATTGCTCCTCTAAACAGTCACTATCCCGGCTGTTTCAAGCAGCATACTATTTTAAGAACAGAATATATCCCTAATAGCTGTGAAACAGTGCCGATTAGAAACCAAAACACTGATTGGTTCATTCCTATTTTTAATCAGCTACAGGTCAAGTACCCTACCCTTATCTTTATCGACCCACAGGATGCAAGATGTAACGGCAAAAAATGCTTGATGGAGTTCGATGGCATCCCGCTTTTTGCAGATGATAATCATATTACCGCGTATGCATCACACAAGTTGGGCAAGCTGTATTTACAGATCAAAGGCAATCCACTGAAAGAAATTGCGGAATAAATTACCTTTCGATATCTGTTAACAGTGTTTTTATTGATCTATATCAGATTCCTGTCAGCTATCGGCGTAGGAAGAAATAGGGTTGCTATAATCCCTGCCCTTTTCTTCTGATGCCGAGAAAGTCATGGCGCTGCTAATTACTTATAAATGCATCAATTGCGACATGTGCGAGCCAGAATGCCCGAATCAGGCTATCACGATGGGCGATGAATTTTACCAGATTGACAGCGAGCGCTGTACAGAGTGTGTCGGCCATTACGATACGCCGACCTGCCAGAAAGTCTGCCCGATCGACCATACGATTATCATCGACCCGCAACGCCGCGAAGCCAATGACCAGCTGTGGGATAAATTTGTGCTGCTGCACCATTCCACAAAGCTTTGAGTCAGCAGAGTGATGCAGCTATAAAATCATCGTTAATCACTAGTTTTCGATGATAACCGTAGCACAGGCATAGTGACGTTCATCGGCCAGCGTCACGTGGACCGCTTTAACACCGAACTCAGCCACCATTTCCGCCGCGCGGTCGTGAAAAACCAGGCTCGGCTTGCCCAACGCGTCATTAACGACTTCAAACTGCTCAAACGCCAGACCGTTGCGAATACCCGTTCCCAGCGCTTTTGCCGCCGCTTCTTTGACCGCAAATCGCTTAGCCAGAAAACGTACCGGCTGCTGATGGTTAAGGTATAACTGCCATTCGTTGGCACTTAAAATACGCTTAGCCAGCCTGTCGCCACTGCGTTCAACTACCGCTTCGATGCGGATAATCTCGACAATATCGGTGCCCAGCCCAAGAATCGCCATTATCGGCGCGCTTCCCGCATCAAGGCTTTCATTTCACTGACTGCGCCGGCTAAACCGTCAAACACCGCCTGACCGATAATTGAGTGGCCGATGTTCAGTTCGTGCATTTCTGGCAGCGCAGCAATCGGCTGAACATTTTTATAGGTCAGACCGTGACCCGCATTAACCTTCAGGCCTTTCGATGCGGCATAGATGGCAGCATCTTTAATACGTTTAAACTCAGCATCACGATGAATGCCTTCTGGGGCTTCGGCGTAGGCACCGGTATGAATTTCAATATATGGCGCGCCGACAGCAACAGCGGCGTCAATCTGGCGCACGTCTGGGTCGATAAACAGAGAAACCAGAATGCCAGCCTGTGATAAGCGCTCAACCGCAAAGGTCATTTTGTCTTTCTGGCCAGCCACGTCCAGCCCGCCTTCGGTAGTCACTTCTTCGCGCTTTTCCGGTACCAGACAGCAGAAATGCGGTTTGATATCACAGGCAATACCGACCATTTCGTCAGTCACGGCCATCTCGAGATTCATGCGAGTCTGGATAGTTTCGCGCAGAATTCGCACGTCGCGATCGGTGATGTGGCGACGATCTTCGCGCAGGTGTACGGTGATACCGTCAGCGCCCGCCTGTTCAGCCACGAAAGCCGCCTGAACAGGATCCGGATACGCAGTACCGCGCGCGTTTCTCAGGGTCGCGATGTGGTCGATATTGACGCCCAACAGTAACTCAGCCATGAAACACTCCTAATTTTGTGATACCCATAAGGGTTCGAAACGCAGCAGAACTTAGCAGATATAGGCGGCAGTTTACACGCTTACGCGCACACAGACAAAATCAGTCGGTAGGATTTTCAGCAGCGGGTGCAGGTTTTTTCAATACAAACTGACGAAACAGTTCTCTGCTTTTCAGCGGCTTACCGCCAAGATAGGGTTTTAATGCGATGCGGGTGAAACGTTTGGCGGCGCGTAAAGTATTGGCATCGGGGAATTCACGGGTAGCGAGTGCCATCAGGTCACGACCGGTAAAACTAGTGTTGTCGATCACCAGGCTGGCGATAAAACCTTTCTCTTCACGATAACGATAAGTCATGGTTTCACTGACTTCTTCACCGCTGCCCGCGCAGTGCAAAAAATCCACGCCATAGCCAAGATGTTGCAGCAACGCCAGTTCAAACTGCCGTAAGGCGTGTTCAGGCGAGGTTGAGGCCGCGGCCAGGTTTTGCAGGCAGTGCAGGTAATCGAAAAACAGCGAGGAGTAGTTAGTTTCCTGTTCGAGCACGCGCGATACTAGCTCGTTGACGTACAGGCCGCTGTAAACGATTGAACCGGAAAGAGGGAGTGCCAGAGAAACCGCTTCAGCATTGCGCAGGGTTTTGACTTCACCCCGCCCGGTCCAACGGACCAGCAGCGGGGTAAACGGCTGCAAACAGCCTTTTAAATTGGATCGGCGGCCACGCGCACCTTTTGCCAGTATGCGCACCCGCCCTTGCCCTTCAGTGAACAAATCAACCATCAGGCTGGTTTCACTGTAAGGCCGCCCATGTAAGACAAATGCGCGTTGCCAGCCTTCCATAGGCGCAGACCTTATAAGTCGTCTACGTAACCCAGGCTACGCAGCGCACGTTCGTCATCTGCCCAACCGGATTTGACCTTAACCCACAGCTCAAGATGCACTTTCGCTTCAAACATGTTTTCCATGTCCTGACGTGCCTCGATACCGATAGTCTTGATCTTCGAGCCTTTATTACCGATAACCATTTTTTTCTGGCCTTCACGCTCAACCAGAATCAAACCGTTAATGTCGTAGCCGCCACGTTCGTTAGTCACGAAACGCTCGATTTCTACGGTCACGGAATAAGGCAGTTCTTCCCCGAGGAAACGCATCAGCTTTTCACGAATGATCTCTGACGCCATAAAGCGCTGAGAACGGTCGGTGATGTAATCTTCCGGGAAATGATGAATCGCTTCTGGCAGCTGCTTGCGAACCAGAGCAGCGATAGTGTCAACGTTAGTCCCTTTTTCGGCAGAAATAGGCACGATATCGGCGAAGTTCATCTGCTCGCTCAAGAATTGCAGGTGCGGCAACAGCTTGGCTTTGTCAGTGACATTGTCGATTTTGTTGATAGCCAGTATCACCGGGCTTTTCAGGTCACGCAATTTGTTGACGACCATCTCGTCGTCGGGGGTCCAGTGAGTTCCTTCAACGACGAAGATAACCAGCTCCACGTCGCCAATTGAACTGCTTGCTGCACGGTTCATCAGGCGGTTGATCGCTCGTTTTTCTTCCATGTGAAGCCCAGGGGTATCGACGTAGATAGCCTGGAATGGACCTTCGGTATGGATACCCATAATCCGGTGACGCGTGGTTTGTGGTTTGCGAGAAGTGATGGAGATTTTCTGCCCCAACAGTTCATTCAGCAAGGTCGATTTACCGACGTTAGGACGGCCGACGATTGCTACAAAACCACAGTAATTCTTTTCTTCGCTCATTCAAGCTCCAGCTGTATCAGCGCTTGTTCCGCTGCCGCCTGCTCGGCTTTACGGCGGCTTGATCCGGTTCCTACAACCGGTTGACTCAAGCCACTGACCTGGCAGTGGATGGTAAACTCCTGATCGTGCGCTTCACCGCGAACCTGCACGACCAGATAAGAAGGCAACGGCAGATGACGACCTTGCAAAAACTCCTGTAAACGGGTTTTCGGGTCTTTCTGCTTATCACCGGGACTGATTTCATCGAGACGACTACGGTACCATTCGAGGATCAGCCTTTCGACGTTCTGAATATCGCTATCCAGGAACACGCCGCCAATGAGTGCCTCCACCGTATCCGCGAGAATAGACTCACGGCGGAAACCACCACTTTTCAATTCGCCTGGGCCCAAACGCAAACACTCGCCCAAATCGAATTCACGCGCCATTTCAGCCAGGGTATTACCGCGCACCAATGTTGCACGCATCCGGCTCATATCGCCCTCGTCTACGCGAGGAAAGCGATGATACAGCGCATTTGCAATAACAAAACTGAGGATCGAGTCTCCAAGAAACTCCAATCGCTCGTTGTGCTTGCTGCTGGCGCTGCGGTGAGTCAGTGCCTGCAATAAAAGCTCCTGCTGTTGAAAAGTGTAGCCCAGCTTTCGCTGAAGCCTGTTTATTACGATGGGATTCATGAGTTACCAATAGATCAAGAATGCGTCAAAAACTTCAGCATACGGAACAGGCCTGCTTCACCAAAAATCGATCCAAAGCTGTTTCGTTTGCAGTAGCTCCCTTTATTTTAAAAAGAGGGTCGCCAACTTTTATCGCTCGAAGGGATATTCTACAACGAGTGGAATAATAATGCTGCGTTAATATGCCCGCCCCTTGCAGGACGGGCATAATATTAATGAATTCCACCAATACGGCTAATCCGGATGCCCGTTGGCCATTCGCCTTCTTGCTTCTTAAAGCTCATCCAAATACCTGATGCTCTGCCTACCAGATCTTTTTCCGGCACAAAGCCCCAATAACGGCTGTCAGCGCTGTTATCGCGGTTATCACCCATCATGAAATAATGACCGGCGGGAACAACCCAGGTTGCCAGCGGTTGACCAGGTTGTTGGTAATAAGCACCAAGCTGATCGCGAGCGCCGGGAACAATAAGAATATTATGAGTAACCCCCCCCAGATTTTCTTTACGCGCAATCAGACGAACGCCGTCCTGTGGGACTGGAGCCGTAGGATCCGTTTCATAGAAACCACTGGTAGCCTCACTGCCAGAAGACTGGCCGAAGGTCTGCACAAAATTGCTCGGTTCATTAGGAGTATAAGTAATCGGCAGCGCTTTATCACACGCCTGACCATTATCACACGCCGGTTGAACGGTAACTTCTTTACTCATTGGATCGTAAGTTATGCGGTCACCCGGCAAACCCACCAGACGCTTAATATAATCCACTTGAGGATTCAGAGGATATTTAAACACCACGACATCACCACGTTTCGGCTCACCGGTAGGGATAAGCTTGGTCTGGGTAATCGGATCTTTAAGTCCATAAGCGTATTTTTCGACCACAATAAAGTCGCCAATAAGCAGCGTCGGCATCATTGAGCCTGATGGGATCTGGAAAGGTTCGTAAATAAAGGAACGAACAACAAATACCACCAGCAATACCGGAAATACGGAAGCACAAGTTTCTACCCAGCCCGGCTGTTTAGCAGCCTTGCTCAGGGTTTTGTCGTCCACCGCACCCGCCGTTTCAACTTTCAGGCGAGCAATTTTCTCCCGACGCGCAGGAGCCAGTTTAAAACGATCCAAACACCAGATTATCCCGGTTACCAGCGTTGCAACTGCCAGTATCAGGGCAAACATGTTAGCCATTCCTACTCCTTGACAAACTAATTCAAAGACTTACTTACTGTCTTTACCGACATGCAGAATAGCCAGGAACGCTTCCTGTGGTAACTCAACGTTACCCACCTGCTTCATGCGTTTCTTACCATCTTTCTGTTTCTGCAAAAGTTTCTTCTTACGGCTAACATCGCCGCCGTAGCACTTGGCCAGAACGTTTTTACGCAGCTGTTTCACGGTCGCACGGGCAATAATGTGGTTGCCGATAGCCGCCTGAATGGCGATATCAAATTGCTGACGCGGGATCAGCTCTTTCATTTTTTCGACCAGATCGCGACCACGGTAATGCGAGTTGTCGCGGTGCGTGATCAGTGCCAGGGCATCAACACGCTCACCGTTGATTAAAACATCAACACGTACCATGTCAGAAGCCTGGAATCGTTTGAAATTGTAATCAAGTGACGCATAACCGCGTGAGGTGGATTTCAGTCTGTCAAAGAAATCCAGCACGACTTCGGCCATTGGAATTTCATAAGTCAGCGCTACCTGGTTTCCGTGGTAAACCATGTTGGTCTGCACGCCACGCTTCTCGATACACAGGGTGATCACACTGCCGAGGTATTCCTGAGGCATCAGCATGTGACACTCGGCGATAGGCTCGCGCAGCTCTTCGATGTTGTTCAGCGCTGGCAGCTTGGAAGGGCTATCAACGTAGACGGTTTCACCCGCGGTGGTAACAACTTCATACACAACCGTTGGCGCAGTAGTGATCAGCTCAAGGTCGTATTCACGCTCAAGGCGTTCCTGAATAATTTCCATGTGCAGCAAGCCCAGGAAACCACAGCGGAAGCCGAAGCCCAGCGCGGTAGAACTTTCTGGCTCATAGAACAACGAAGCGTCGTTCAGGCTCAGCTTGCCCAGTGCGTCACGGAAGTTTTCGTAATCGTCAGAGCTGATTGGGAACAGGCCTGCGTAAACCTGTGGTTTAACCTTTTTGAAGCCCGGCAGCGCTTTGTCAGCTGGATTACGGGCCAGAGTCAAAGTATCGCCCACCGGAGCACCGAGGATGTCTTTAATCGCACAGACCAACCAGCCAACTTCGCCACAGTGCAGCACGTCTTTATCGACACGTTTAGGAGTGAAAATCCCCAGACGATCGGCATTGTAAGTTTGGCCGGTGCTCATCACCTTGATTTTGTCGCCTTTGCGCATAGTGCCGTTTTTGATACGGACAAGAGACACAACGCCAAGGTAGTTATCAAACCACGAGTCGATGATCAGCGCCTGAAGTGGTGCTTCAGGATCACCCTCCGGAGCCGGGATATCACGCACCAGACGTTCAAGAATATCAGGCACGCCAACGCCCGTTTTTGCCGAGCAGCGCACGGCATCAGTGGCGTCAATGCCAACGATGTCTTCAATTTCCTGAGAAACGCGGTCAGGATCGGCAGCCGGCAGGTCGATTTTGTTCAAAACCGGCACAACTTCAAGATCCATTTCCATCGCGGTGTAGCAGTTAGCCAGTGTCTGAGCTTCTACGCCCTGACCTGCGTCAACCACCAGCAATGCGCCTTCACAGGCTGCAAGCGAACGAGAAACTTCATAGGAGAAGTCCACGTGTCCCGGCGTATCGATAAAGTTGAGGTGATAGGTTTCACCGTTCAGCGCTTTATAATCCAGCGTTACGCTCTGGGCTTTGATGGTGATGCCGCGCTCACGTTCAAGATCCATAGAATCGAGGACCTGAGCGGCCATTTCACGATCGGACAAACCGCCGCAAATTTGGATGATACGGTCAGAAAGTGTCGACTTGCCGTGGTCAATGTGGGCAATAATGGAGAAGTTTCTTATGTTCTTCATTTATAGATGATTTTCTCTAATTGATAGCGCTTAAAACTTTTTCATGGACACAGCATCAGCTTTAATTGCCAAACTGCCCACGCAAATATGGGCGCATCTTACACTGTATGCCGGTTACACGAAAGGATGCGATAGCTTTACAGTGTTTTCCGAGCGGCAAGTTGTGACACTAAAAAATCGATAAACGTGCGTATTTTAGGTGTAGGGGACCGGTCTGCAAGAGTCAGCAGATAAACTGGCTTGGGCAATGGAGAATAATTTTGCAAAACGGGAATCAATCGTTCGGAATTAATATCTTCAGCCAGTAAAATCTCAGGTTGCATAATAACGCCTAACCCACTGATCGCGGTCGTTCTTAGCGCTTCTCCATTGTTAACTGACAAAGCCAGATTAACCGGCACACTAATTGGCCCATCCAACCCCTGTAACAGCCATTCATTTCCTGCAACAGGGTGAGCAAACCCCAGGCAGCGATGATTAACGAGATCGGCTGGCACGCTCAAGGGCCCATTTTTTTCGAGATAGTGGGGGGCGGCGCAGATTATTGATCGATAAGGCATCAAAGGTCTGGCTATCATTGAAAATACGTTCTGCAACTCACCAATTCTAATCATCATATCGGCGCGCTCATCGATCATATCCAACGGCTTGTCGCTGAGAATGAGATCAACCGTTACATCGGGATAAAGTTTCCGATACTTTTCCAAAATCGGCGCAATAGAATGCACTCCCAATGACACAGGGGAAATGATCCGTAAAACGCCTCTGGGTATGGGCGTCTGGCTTTCAGCCATCGCCTCGGCATGACTGATCTCCAACAGAATTTGCTTGCTCTTCTCATAATAAAATAGCCCGAACTCAGTGAGGCTTTGTCGACGCGTGGTCCTGTTGAGCAAGCGCACGCCAAGCAGTCTTTCCAGCGATTGCACATGTAAACCCACCATAGTTCCGGTGATGCCTAACTCGTTCGCAGCCGCAGTAAAGCTCCCCCGCTCAACAACTTGAACAAACACCATCATGCTTTCCAGCTTATCCATACTTTATAATCACACCTCAATTGGCAAGCCATCCTTGGTAATTATCCAACTATAACGTCGTTTATCTGCGCTGCCCAACCGAGTTTAATTAAACCTCAACAACGGGAGAAAAAGATGATCATCAATCCACAGCAGTATCAGCAAGGGCTGGAGTTATTTAACTCACTTTATGGCGATGGCGCGGGGGAGGCTTTAAGGAGTGATATGGCAGACTTATGTCCGGATTTCACCGATATTTCTATCGAATGGGCAATGGGTGGAATTCTTGCGAGGCCCGGGCTCGATCTTATTACTCGGGAGCTGGTCGTTATTGCGGCCTGCGTCACTCTGGGGCACGCAACGCCACAGTTGCGTGCTCATGCACAGGCGGCACTGAATGCGGGTGCATCAAAAGAGCAAATTATCGAGTCCATCCTGCAAATTTTATTCTATGCCGGAGGAGCTGCGGTGCGAAATGCACTGGTCAACATTCGTGATATTGTCGGGAAATCTAACCAATAACTTGAATTATATCATTTTGAATTATTAGATTTAATCCTATTCCTCCGCCCTGGAAGCACTCTCGACAGATTAGGAAAATGCTCATTTACTGGGCGGGGGAAATACCATTAACTAACTGTTATAAAAAATAAAGTTGTCTGACGTAGTGCTTAAATTAATTATTAAATAATTTAACTGTTTACCCTATTTTAAAACAATCGGTCACAAGGTTAATGTCATGATCAATGAAGGTCGGCTGCTCAGCCGGCATGGTTTTGCAAAAGCAAACTCGTGGATCACCCTAGTCCTCGCAACGCTACTTATGATAGCCGGGGCGGTGCAGCTTGTTTTTTTGCTAACATTAGGAAAGTCCGGCTATTTCGAACAACACGCCATTCTAATGTCAACCATCTTCAGCATTTCTTTAGGCACAATTCTTATTATTTTGCGGCAGTTCATTAAGCCAAGACAAATATTCCAACTCTATGAAAATGGAGTTTTAGTTATTTCAAAACCTGACAACAAAAATAAATTTATTCCGTTCGAAAGAATAAGTGATATTTACCGTTACCGTACCGGAAAATATACCCGAAAAATATTAAACACCATGGCATTTCGCGAAAGTTCGGAAAAGCCGTGGTATAAAATCTCGCCGAATATCGCCCATGCCGATCGCCTGATTGAAGTAATTAAAAATGAACAACTGCTATTGCGCGGCCCGCAAGCGCTCGTTACCCTGGCGCATGACGGAGAGGTAGGATTTAGCTACATAAATGAAAGCAAGAGCCGTATCAGGCACTTTCTTCGTGGTAATTTTTTACTAATGAGTGAGAAAAAGCTGCGGCTATCTGCACGTACGCTAGATTCTGACGATGGGCACCACATTCCGATTGAAGAAGTACATTTTATTAGCGGCGGCAGCAACAGCCAAACTATCAAGCTGCTGGATATGCACGGCAGGTCGCTATTTTCAGTGCCCTACACTTCTCTTTTCAGTGCCGATCTGTTCATCGCCTTGATCGAACATATGATCCAGAACCGCATCCCAATCCGCAGCTAGGCAACCCGTTTCTCAAGCCAATTATCTCGACGATGATACAAAAAACGCCTTATGCAGAGCACAAGGCGTTTTTTGTATCATCGGAGATTTCAGGCAGGTTTGAATAAGTTCTTGCTGAATTCATCTCAGACGAAGAGAAAATTTTGAGCAGATTTAGCGCGGCAATTCAGTTGATTCTGGCTGAAAGCGAAAAGCGTTCGGAGGTAAGCCAACCTGCAGTATTACTGGCTGATAAGCTTCTTTTTCGGCAACCTTGGCGGCAAAAAATCTCGCAATAAGGAAGCCAAGCGCCCCACCGGCTATCGCGCCAATCAACGCGTAAACATCTGCCTTCAACAGCGATTGCAGAACACCACCGCCAACAATCACACCAAACAGCGGCGTCATGTACACCAACAGTGCAGAGCGAAGCATTGCGCCTTCAGTGATGCCTAATTCAACCTTCTGACCAGGTTCAAGCTGTTCGGCACTGTTAACTTGCAGATTATGCTCAGTTTGTGGCCCCAGCTCGTTAAGAACGCGAGAACCACAGCCCGAACGCGAATGACAGCTGCTGCAACCTGCCTGCGTTTCACAACGCAGTTCTGCAACGCCATTTTGCCACGAAACTACGGTGGCCCATTCTTTCATCATCGCTGCTATCCTACTGTTACGCTATTGTCCGGAGAAGACAATACTATCAGAAATTCGCTTAGCTGTGGAAGGTGGCAACTCGCCAACTACGGTTATCTCATCGCCGTTGCGAACATCGGTTTCAACCGTTCTTCTCCCCTGCCGGACTATTTGCCCACTGGTCGCGTCAGTGGCAGCATTTACGTTAATCGAGAAGCTGAATACGCCATCGCTATAAAGTCTTGATTCGATGCTGACGGGCAGATTTGGCAAGTTTCGTTTACTGCGCGAAACTTCTTTCACCCCTTCTGGCAGCCATTTTGGCTCCCAGTTGAATTGTGTTTTGCTTGCATCCGGGATACTTAATACTGGCGGTAATTTCGCTTTATCAAGGCCGTTGAAAGCCTCGGCAACAGCGGGATCAACGGTAATGGAAATCACGCGAAACTGCTCAAGAGTTTCACCATCTTTATCCAGCAAATCAACGCGCAGAGGCAGCTTGTTTTCCTCATCAATCCAGACAATATAACTGAATCGAGTGCCGTCACGGGAAACTACGCGAATCACTTCACAGTTACGATCAACGGCTCGTGCACGGCCTACCGAAATAAAGTCATAGTATTTAGATAGCGTTGGAATGTCGCTGAATGCCAGCTCTGGCAGAGAATCAACAATATGATCGCCGGTCAAAGTGAAAGGCTGGAGTCCCGTTTCAAAATAGCTGATGTCTTTGCCACGCTGCACAACTTCGCGGCGAGGGCCATCCATCAGAAGCAGATCACCGAGCTGCACTCCTTGCGATTTTGCGTGACGATAACGATATGAATCAATGCCTTGCTTTGTGATATTGATAAAGGCAATTTCATAGTTCAATGACTGACCGGCATTGCTCATCTGTTGCAACAACGCCTCGGGAGCAGATTGAGTCTCAGCCGAGGCGGTGTGGGTGGCGAGCAAACTGCATGTCATTAAGGAAACAGCGTACCAAATTTGCTTCATTACTGCGTTTGCGTTCCTAAAGACTGGTTACCAGGGACTTGAATAGCGGCCTGTTGTGGCACAATCGAGTCTAGCTGAAGTTGATCGGTATGCAATCTACGCTGCAGCTCATAATCCTGCAAAATAGCATTGATGCGCTTACGCTGCTCTTGCATATTTTGCGGGCCACTAACCGTGCTGCCTTCATTTGGCACACCGAAACTGACAGGAGAAGCTTTCCCCATCATCGGAAGCGTGTTGAAAGCCGGAGTTTCAGGCGACGCGCCGGTCGCATTCTGCTGACCATAATGTTGCACGCCGACGATAACAGCCAATGATACACAAGCGGCAACGCCGACCTGAGTTATCTGGCTCGCCCACGGGCGGACCTTGTGCCAGAAAGGCATCTTCTGCCAGGTATGTGGCATCGGTTGCGATTCTTTTGCTGCACCAGGTACAAGCCTGGCAGGTTCATTTGCCAAAGCAGCAGCCACTCTGTCTGCGATGTCCAGATGCACAACAGTTCCCATGTCACCGCGCATTGAATCACGGATCAGGTGATAACTCTGCCAACTTTCCTGAAGCTTTTTATCAATTGAAAGCGAACTTAACAGTTCGGAATCAACAGCCTCACCATCCATCAGAGCCGAAAGCTTTTCTTTCTGCATGCCTTAGTACCCTTTAAGTATCCGCCATCGCTAACGCTGAATCAGCGGTTGAACTTTATTATCAATAGCTTCTCGAGCACGGAATATGCGCGATCTCACCGTGCCCACCGGGCAATCCATGATGGCGGCTATCTCTTCATAGCTCAAACCATCTAACTCCCTCAGGGTAATTGCCATCCGCAAATCCTCAGGAAGCGCTTCAATAGTCCGAAAAACAATCTGTCTCAATTCCTCTGACAACATTAAGTTCTCAGGGTTCGAAATTTCTTTTAGCGCACCGCCATTTTCGAAGTTTTCAGCTTCATTGGCATCAACATCACTTGAAGGTGGACGGCGACCCTGTGCGACTAAATAGTTCTTGGCCGTGTTAACGGCGATACGGTAAAGCCAGGTATAAAAAGCGCTATCTCCGCGGAAAGAGTCTAGTGCACGATAGGCTTTTATGAATGATTCTTGAACCACGTCAGGCACGTCGCCTTGTGGAACGTAGCGGGAAACAAGGCTCGCCACCTTATGCTGGTAGCGAACAACCAGTAAATTGAACGACTTTTGATCACCTTTCTGGACCCGCTCGACCAGAACCTGATCTGCTAACTGCTCGCTCATTCGAGGTAATCTCTCCCCAAAGCCATCTCCACGCTAAAAGTCGTACTGCCAGCTATCATCATTATTTTCCTGAGCAAGTACCTGCTTGGAGTTCAAACAGAATGTTAAGTTCCATAAAACACAAAGTTTTTAAACTGTTGGTTGCGCACGTGGCTTTTGCCAGTCCATTTAGGCTAACATGAATTTCCCTCTTCTTCCGCAAACATCATACGTTATGCAACCTTCATCAGACTTTGTTAGTGATGTATTGATTATTGGAAGTGGCGCAGCAGGCTTGTCACTCGCTTTACGCCTTGCCGACCACTGTAAAGTCACCGTACTTAGCAAAGGGCCGCTGAATGAAGGCTCTACGTTCTATGCCCAGGGTGGCATTGCTGCCGTTTTTGATGAAACCGACAGCATCGCCTCTCACGTCGACGATACACTCATCGCCGGCGCTGGACTGTGCGATAAAGAAGCCGTCGAATTCATTGCCAGCAACGCCAAACACTGCGTTGAATGGCTGATTAACCAGGGCGTACTCTTTGACACAGAAACCGGCAAAAGTTCAGATGAACGCTATCACCTGACCCGGGAAGGGGGCCACAGCCATCGCCGTATTTTGCATGCTGCTGATGCTACTGGTAAAGAAGTAGAAACCACGTTAGTGGGGAAAGCAAGGTCCCACCCCAATATTAGCGTAAAAGAGCGATATAACGCGGTTGATTTAATTACCTCAAGCAAACTCGGACTGCCCGGCACTCAACGAGTAGTCGGTGCCTATGTATGGAATCGTGAGATCGAACAAGTTGAAACGCTTCGTGCCAAAGCGGTAGTTCTGGCAACCGGCGGCGCAGCAAAAGTTTATCAATATACGACGAACCCGGACGTCGCTTCAGGTGATGGTATTGCAATGGCCTGGCGTGCTGGTTGTCGTGTCGCCAATCTCGAATTCAATCAGTTTCATCCAACCTGTCTTTTTCATCCGCAGGCGCGTAATTTTCTGCTGACCGAGGCACTGCGCGGAGAAGGGGCCTATCTTAAACGTCCTGACGGCACGCGATTTATGCCCGATTTTGATCCACGTGGCGAACTTGCACCGCGTGATGTCGTTGCCCGCGCCATCGATCATGAAATGAAACGTTTGGGTGCCGACTGCATGTATCTGGATATCAGCCATCGCCCGCCTGAGTTCATCAAGCATCATTTCCCAATGATTGACGAAAAGCTGCTGTCGTTGGGCATTGATCTCACTCGCGAACCGATCCCGATTGTTCCTGCTGCACATTATACCTGTGGCGGAGTGATGGTTGACCAGCACGGCAGAACCGATCTCGACGGGCTTTATGCTATCGGCGAAGTCAGCTATACCGGATTGCACGGTGCGAACCGGTTAGCATCAAACTCTTTGCTCGAATGCCTGGTGTACGGCTGGTCGGCTGCCGAAGATATTCTGGAGCGGCTGCCGCGCACAAAAATGCCGAAAAGTTTACCGGCATGGGATGAAAGCAAAGTCGATAACTCAGATGAGAAAGTCGTCATCCAGCACAACTGGCACGAACTGCGACTATTTATGTGGGACTATGTAGGCATTGTGCGCACCACCAAAAGACTGGAACGTGCCCTGCGTCGTATCAATACTCTTCAACACGAAATTGACGAGTATTACGCTAATTTCAGGATTTCTAATAATTTACTTGAGCTACGTAATCTGGTTCAGGTTGCCGAACTGATTGTACGCAGCGCGATGGCAAGAAAAGAGAGCCGTGGATTGCACTTTACTCTCGACTATCCTGACCTGCTAGAGAACTCGCAACCAACCATTCTGCAACCATTAATCCTCATGAATAAATCAGGAAAAAATCAGTAGTTCAGATAGAAATCAGCAATCAGTTCTCGGAACTCCGTGCTGTAGACGTTAAGCTGCTCGCGGAGAGCCAGTTCGTGATGCTCAGGCTCTCGCCACTGTTTTGACAAAGCCAGAAGCATGCGATTTAACGGTTTTCCCGGCCGGTCACGAATATCTATCCGCGCCCGGGTATGCCAAGCCTGTTGCTGCGCTGACTGTTCAAATGCCAGTCCAATTTCAAAGGGTAAAACCACGCAAAACGTTCCTGCCGCGGTAATAAGTTGCTCGGCACAGCGCAGCAATGCGTCATGAGTTAACGTTTCGGTATACCGCGCGGCGTTGCGTGCTTGATCCCGACAGGCGACCGCAGACTCAAAATAAGGCGGATTACTCACGATTAAATCGTATTGATGAGCACTGCGCCGGGAAAAATGGTTTATGTCTTCGGCAAAAATTCTCAGGCGTTGTTGCCACGGAGACTCGGCGAAATTCTCCAGAGCCTGACTGGCGGCCTCACTTTCCAGCTCGACGGCATCCACCAATACCTCTTCCGCAGTTCGCTGCGCCAACATCAATGCCACCAGCCCCGTTCCGCTACCGATGTCAAGAATGCGAGAAGCCTGACTTATCGGTGCCCAGGCACCGAGCAGTACGCCGTCGGTTCCGACTTTCATCGCACAGCGATCGTGAGCGACAAAAAATTGTTTAAAAGTGAACCCATTACGGCGCAAAGGCTTGTTGGTGGCGGCTTCTGTCACTACGCTTTCCTGTGATAATTACCCGAGAGTCGGGGTACTAATGTCATAATGGCGTAAGCATAAGACAAAGCCTTGCGGAGTAAAAGCGAGCCTTTACGCTTAAATAGGTGAAGATCGCGGCCAACACGTCTATAATCGGCGCCCCAAGTAGAGGTAGACCATGACTGTAACGAATTTTTCCGAACTCGAACTCGATGAACGCCTAATCGAGGCACTGACCGATAAAGGCTATAGCCGCCCGACTGCTATTCAGGCAGAGGCCATTCCGCCCGCGATGGACGGACGCGATGTGTTGGGTTCGGCGCCTACCGGCACCGGCAAGACCGCAGCATTTTTGTTGCCCGCGCTGCAACACTTGCTGGACTTTCCGCGTAAAAAGTCTGGTCCACCGCGTGTCTTGATTTTGACGCCAACCCGCGAGCTGGCAATGCAGGTGGCTGATCAGGCCCGTGAACTGGCAGCACATACCGATTTAGACATCGCCACAATTACCGGCGGTGTAGCGTATATGAATCACGCAGAAGTCTTCAGCGAGAATCAGGATATCGTCGTCGCCACCACTGGCCGTTTGCTTCAATACATTAAAGAAGAAAACTTCGACTGCCGCGCGATTGAAACACTGATCCTCGACGAAGCCGACCGCATGCTCGACATGGGCTTTGCGCAGGATATCGAAACCATTTCTGCAGAAGCCCGCTGGCGCAAACAGACATTGCTGTTTTCTGCAACGCTGGAAGGCGAAGCTATTCGCGAATTTGCCGAACGCATTCTGACTGAACCGGTTGAGATTGAAGCTGACCCCTCACGCCGCGAGCGCAAGAAAATCCTGCAATGGTATTATCGCGCAGATGATTTGAAGCATAAAACCGCTCTGCTGTGCCATTTACTGAAACAAGAAGACGTGACCAAGTCCGTTATCTTTGTGCGTAAGCGCGAGCGTGTTCACGAGCTGGTAGGCTGGTTACGTGAAGCTGGGATCAACTCTTGCTACCTTGAAGGCGAGATGGTTCAGGTTAAACGTACCGAAGCAGTTAAACGCATGGTTGAAGATCGCGTTAATGTATTGGTTGCGACCGATATCGCCGCACGCGGTCTGGATATCAACGATATCAGCCACGTTTTCAACTTCGATATTCCGTTGACCGCAGATACCTACCTGCATCGCATTGGCCGAACGGGTCGCGCAGGACGTAAAGGCACGGCGATCTCTCTGGTAGAAGCGCATGACCACCTGCTGCTGGGTAAAATCGAGCGTTATCTCGATCAGCCTCTGAAATCTCGTGTCATCGACGAGCTGCGCCCAACAACCAAGGCTCCTAGCGCGAAAACAACCGGCAAACCTTCCAAGAAGGTGCTGGCCAAGCGTAAAGAGAAGCAGAAGCAAGAGAGCGAGAAATCCAAGGTTAAGGTTAAAGTACGCCATCGTGATGCTAAAAACGTTGGTAAGCGCCGCAAGCCGAATACTGAAGCAAGCTAAGCGTTAATTGATTGCCTCATACTTAAAACCCTGCCACATGGCGGGGTTTTCTATTTCTAGAGCAATGAAAACTGAAAATAAGCCAAAAAAAATCCCGGCCGTATTAAGCTAGCCGGGACGCGCGATAATAGCGCTAACACCAATGGAATATCTTAAACTGCGTAGACCGAGCCAAGATAAATAACTCATCGTGTTAACGCTATGAAGAATAAATGATTTAACTCTGAGTTTGTTCTGAGATCTTAAATTTGCTCATATTTAATCTGAGGAGAATCTGAGTTTTTGTGATTATCGGGCCATATTGCGCGATTTTCCCTTGAATAGCAGCACACAAAGAAAGAGTGTCGATAAAAACTAATTCAGGGTTGCAGACAGTATCGCTGACGGGCCTGAAAAGGTAAGCTACGCGCATTGAAATTACGGATAGATGGAGAGCGCATATGGCGGCCCCACTCACCTGGCACGATGTAATTGGCCAGGAAAAACAGCAGAATTACTTTGTGGATACTCTTAAATTTGTTGCTGCCGAGCGTGCAGCAGGCAAAACAATTTATCCACCGCAGGAAGAGGTTTTCAACGCTTTCCGCTCGACGGAATTCTCACAGGTTAAGGTCGTTATACTGGGGCAAGATCCTTATCATGGCCCGAACCAGGCTCACGGATTGTCATTCTCGGTTAAACCCGGGATCCCTGCACCTCCATCTCTAGTTAATATTTACAAAGAGTTGACTACGGATATTCCTGGTTTCGTGCGCCCTGGTCATGGATATTTACAAAGTTGGGCCGATCAGGGTGTTTTGTTACTCAACACCGTGCTCACTGTTGAAGCTGGTCAGGCGCATTCCCATGCAAAACTGGGCTGGGAAGCCTTCACCGATAAAGTCATTGCAATGCTCAACACCCATCGTGAGGGGGTTATTTTTCTGCTTTGGGGATCTCACGCACAGAAAAAGGGCAGCATTATCGACCAGGTTCGCCATCGAGTGTTGAAAGCCCCACACCCTTCCCCGCTTTCGGCACATCGTGGTTTTTTGGGATGTCAGCATTTCTCGACTGCCAACCAGCTGCTGGAAGAGCAAGGCCTGGAGCCCATCGACTGGATGCCGCAGCTCCCGAAATAGTCACCCCGCGAGATAGCAAAAAGGCACCCGAGGGTGCCTTTAGTGTTTGCCTGATCGCATCTAACTCACGATGAACCAGCTTTTGGTGACTTAAGCTTTCGCTTTAGAAACCGCAACCATCGCAGGACGCAGCAAGCGACCGTTAAGGGTGTAACCCTTTTGCATCACCATGATTACATGGTTTGGAGCAAGCTCTTCGGACTCCATCAGCGTCATTGCCTGATGCAGTTCCGGGTTAAACGGTACATGAACGTCAGCAACCACTTCCAGACCAAACTTGCGCACAGCATTGATCAGGGATTTCAGTGTCAGATCAACACCTTCGATAAGAGAAGTCAGTTCGGCGTTGGATTTGTCAGCCAGATCCAGTGCACGCTCCAGGTTGTCGATTACCGGCAGCAGCTCGCCTGAAAACTTCTCAAGGGCAAATTTATGCGCTTTTTCGATATCCAGCTCGGTACGACGGCGAAGATTCTCGATTTCTGCCTTCGCACGCAGCAAACTATCACGCTCGCGTTGCTGGGCATCTTTCAGCTCAGCTTCCAATTCAGCAATACGTGCATCACGCGGGTCAACGACGTCAGCCGCCTCAGTTTCCGCTTCCGCATGCAGCTCTTGTTCCTGATTCAGTTCATCCGAGGCTTGCTCGTTAGGCGTCTTATGTTCTTTACTACTCATGAATATCTCCGCGTTTTAGCTTTAGTCTTGCTAGTTGGCTTATTATGGGGATCAAAACCGGGGATTCAAGGCCTGTTATCTCATTTACAAGCCATACTCCAGGTGTCATACATGCGGTATCGAGGATAACCAAAGCAATGAATAAAAAATTTGAGTGTATCGGGATTGTTGGACACCCTCGCCATCCTTCCGCTCTGGCTACCCATGAGATGCTGTATCACTGGCTGGTGTCAAAAGGTCATCAGGTGATTGTCGAGCGTCAGGTGGCGCAGGAGCTGTCTCTGGAGGGCGCACAAACCGGTACGCTGGCTGAGATTGGCAAACTTGCCGATCTCGCTGTGGTAGTAGGCGGTGACGGGAATATGCTAGGTGCAGCCAGAGTTTTGGCGCGTTATGACATAAAAGTTATTGGAATTAACCGCGGGAATTTGGGCTTTCTTACCGATTTGGACCCCGACAACGCATTGCAGCAGCTTGATGACGTCTTAAAGGGCGAATATATCAGCGAACAGCGTTTCCTGCTTGAGGCGATGGTTCGCTGTGGTGAAAAACAGTGCCGCGTGAGCACTGCTATCAACGAAGTTGTACTTCATCCGGGCAAAGTCGCGCACATGATCGAATTCGAAGTGTATATCGATGACCGCTTCGCGTTTTCCCAGCGTTCTGATGGCTTGATTATTTCAACGCCGACCGGCTCGACGGCCTATTCACTTTCTGGTGGCGGCCCAATACTGATGCCGACTCTGGACGCGATAGCGCTGGTACCGATGTTCCCGCATACCTTGTCGGCCCGACCGCTGGTAATTAACAGCACCAGTACGATTTGCCTACGTTTTTCACACATGAGCACAGATCTTGAAATCAGCTGTGATTCACAAATCGCCCTGCCCATCCAGCAAGGGGAAGAGGTCATAATCAAGCGAAGCGACTATCATCTGAATTTGATACATCCAAAAGACTACAGCTATTTCAATACATTGAGCACAAAACTTGGCTGGTCTAAAAAATTATTCTGATTTTTTTCTGATTTCAGATGATCAGGGCTTTACTGTATATAAAACCAGTTTATACTGTATGAAATTACAGGTCTGTTGTTATATACAGGAAGGTGATCATGCTAGCGCAATTAACCATCAATAACTTTGCCATTGTTCGCGAGTTAGAAATTGATTTTCATGCGGGTATGACGGCAATAACCGGTGAAACCGGTGCAGGTAAATCCATCGCCATTGATGCTCTGGGTCTCTGTTTAGGCAGCAGAGCCGATGGCAATGCGGTTCGTCTGGGCACTAGCCGGGCAGATGTTTGCGCGCGCTTTACGCTGGCAGATACACCTTCCGCCAAACAATGGCTCATCGATAATCAGCTTGATGAAGGCCACGACTGCATTCTGCGACGTACCATCAGTGCAGACGGGCGTTCTCGTGGCTTTATTAACGGAACGCCCGTTCCGTTGTCACAGCTGCGTGAACTCGGCCATCACCTGATTCAGATTCATGGCCAGCATGCTCATCAGATGCTGGTTAAGCCTGAACATCAAAAACAGCTCTTGGATGCCTACGCGGCACAGTCATTTTTACTGTCACAGATGCGGACCGCATACCAAAACTGGCACCAAAGCTGCCGCTTGCTCGCGCAGTTTCAGCAACAAGTCACTGAACGTGAGTCGCGCCGTCAATTGCTGCAGTATCAGTTGAAAGAGCTAAACGAGTTTTCTCCAGTTCAGGGGGAATACGAGCAAATTGACGAAGAATACAAACTTCTGGCTAACAGTGGACAACTACTGTCTCTCAGCCAGAGCGCACTGTATTTACTCAGCGACGGTGAGAATCAAAACATCAGCAGCCTGCTTTACACTGCCAAAAACAAGCTGACGGAACTGGCAGAGCTTGACCCAAAAATGAATGATTTGATCATCATGTTGGATGATGCGTCAATTCAAATCAGCGAAGCCAGCGATGAACTACGCCATTACAGCGAACGGCTTGAAATGGATCCAAACCGTTTATTCGAGCTGGAACAGCGACTTTCACGCCAAATGGCATTAGCGCGTAAGCACCATGTCACGGCCGAAGAGTTACCTGAGTTGCATCGTCAGCTGCTTGAAGAACAAAAGGCGCTGGACGATCAAGAAACCAATCAGGCAGAACTCAGCGAAGCCGTGCAGGTTCACCATCAGCAGGCGATTGAAATTGCTCGAGCTCTGCACGATCAGCGTCAGCATTTTGCCGACGAGTTAACCCAGCTGATTACGCAAAGCATGCAAACCCTCTCAATGCCTCACGGGAAATTTAATATTCAGGTACAGTTTGTGCCAGAGAATTTGAGCATTGAAGGCGCTGACCGTATCGAGTTCCAGGTCACTACCAACCCGGGTCAACCATTACAGGCACTGGCGAAGGTAGCCTCAGGCGGTGAGCTTTCACGCATCGCTCTGGCGATTCAAGTGATTACCGCGCAAAAAATGGAAACCCCGGCGCTAATTTTCGATGAAGTCGATGTCGGTATCAGTGGCCCAACCGCTGCGATTGTCGGTAAACTACTGCGCCAGTTAGGTGAGTCCACGCAGGTGATGTGTGTTACTCACTTACCTCAGGTTGCCGGTTGCGGACATCAGCACTATTTCGTCAGTAAAGAAACCGATGGCGAAGTAACTGAAACGCAGATGAACCGGTTAGATAAAAAAGCGCGTTTGCAGGAACTAGCTCGTCTGTTGGGCGGGAGTGAAGTGACAAGGAACACCCTTGCCAATGCAAAAGAGTTGTTAGCAGCGTAAAAACCTCAACTTTTTTACATTTCAGCGGTCATACTGGTGCCCTGCAAAGGTTTCAAACTGATGAAAGGTCGATTATCATCGGCATCTTATGCCCTAAAGGAATGTAAAGACTATGCGCTGTAAAACGCTAACTGCCGTCGCTGGAGTACTACTGATGCTGACTGCCGGTTGTTCCACTATTGAGAAGGTAGTTTATCGTCCTGATATCAATCAGGGAAACTACCTGGCTCCTGCTGATGTACAGAAGATCCACACCGGGCTGACCAAGCAACAGGTTGCTTATATTCTGGGTACTCCATTGATGGATGATCCATTCGGCAACAATACCTGGTTCTACGTGTTCCGTCAGGAGCCAAGCCATTCTGGCGTGACTCAGCAGACCCTGACTCTGACCTTCAACGAGGCTGGCGTGCTGATTAATATTGTTAACAAGCCAAAATTAGACAACCAGTAATCCTGAATTTTCCAGACTGATGCTCCAAAGCATCTGGCAAGGATCCTTTTCAGGGTAAAAAAATAAGGCGCTCATAGCGCCTTATTTTTTAGAGCGTTCAGCTCTTATTCTGCGAAGCTCTTTCGGGTCCGCAATCAATGGCCGATAAATTTCAACTCGGTCACCATCACTGACAGCATCCCCCAGCTTTACAGGTCGACTATAGATACCCACTTTATTAACTTTAAGATCTATCTCTCGACGTAACTCCAGCAAACCTGAAGCCTGAATAGCCTGCTCGACACTGCTGCCTTCAACAAGGCGCACCGTTTTCAGATACTGACGTTCAGGTAAGGCATAAACCACCTCAACGGAAACTTCAGACACTGTAAACCTCTTTCGCTCGTTGCGTAAAAGCTTGAACCATACTGCCTGCAAGCTCTTTGAAAATCTTGCCGAATGCCAATTCAATTAATTTGTTAGTGAACTCAAAATCCAGGTTCAACTCAACTTTGCAGGCTTCAGGGCTAAGCGGCGTAAAATTCCAGCCCCCCAACAATTTACGGAATGGCCCGTCGACAAGTTGCATATCGATGCTCTGATTGCTGGTTAACGTGTTTTTAGTGGTAAAGGTTTTGCTGATACCCGCTTTTGCCACATCTACCGCAGCAACCATTGTGTTATCAGTTTTATCCAATACACGACTCCCCGTACAGCCAGGAAGAAATTTAGGATAAGCATCCACGTCGTTTACCAGAGAGTACATCTGTTCTGCGCTGAATGGGACGAGCGCAGAACGGCTTATATGAGGCATATCATTTTCCAAGTGTCATAAAACATACAGATCATATCATTTATCGCTCCTGCGGCAAAAATCTCACGATAGATACAGCACAAGCTGTGAAAAACAGTCACTCTCAACCCTCAGGGGATTTCATTCGGCAATGCTTACAGTATAATAAGTGTCACTATGACAAAGAAAAAAGCACATAAACCCGGTTCCGCAACCATTGCAATGAACAAACGCGCACGCCATGAATATTTCATCGAAGATGAAATTGAGGCTGGTATTTCTTTGCAAGGATGGGAAGTAAAATCACTGCGTGCGGGCAAAGCCAACATTGCTGATAGTTATGTGACCTTCAGAGACGGGGAAGCCTTCCTGTTTGGTGCTACCATTACACCCCTGAGCGTTGCTTCAAGTCATGTTGTCTGCGAGCCGATGCGTACCCGTAAACTCTTAATGAACAGACGCGAGCTTGATAAGCTGTTTGGCAAGGTAAATCGCGATGGCTATACGGTAGTTGCTCTCTCAATGTATTGGAAAAACGCCTGGACTAAAGTCAAAATCGGCTTGGCCAAAGGTAAACAAGATCACGACAAACGCGATTCCGCCAAAGATCGCGAATGGGCAGTAGATAAAGCACGTATTATGAAAGGCTCCAACCGTTAAGTCTCTGGCTTATCGGGGTAAAGTTCTGATATACTGCTAACAGTTCTTTGGGGCTGATTCTGGATTCGACGGGATTTGCGAAACCCAAGGTGCATGCCGAGGTGCGGAGGCCTCGTAAAAAACCGCAAAAAAAATAATTGCAAACGACTCGCAATTCGAATCTGCTGCTTTAGCAGCTTAATCAGTCTAATACACTGAAGGTTCCCTTTCTCCCTAGCCTCCGCTCTTAGGACGGGGATCAAGAAAGGTCAAACCCAAAAGAGCTCGCGTGGACATCCTGCCTGGGGTGAAAGCGTTAAAACCAATCAGGCTAGTTTGTTAGTGGCGTGTCCGTCCGCAGCTAACCGGTGAATGTGATGACTGGACTAAGCATGTAGTGCCAACGGCGTAGTAATTTCGGACGGGGGTTCAAATCCCCCCAGCTCCACCAAATAGTACTCCGGTTATTACCAGATAAGTCCGGAGAAGTACGAAGAGCCCGCAACCCACAAGGTCTGCGGGCTTTTTTGTGTCCATAATAGTCCAATGCCCTCCTCTAATATCCAGCGTTTGTTAGCCCACCTTTAAGCCTACGCTACGATTTAATCTCAAAACTGCAGGCCTATTAATTGAAAAATCCGAATGTGGCAGGGCAAACCTTATCGAAGACAGAGTTTACAAAAATCACGTTGCTGGTTTCAGCGAGAAGCTGCTTAATTAGTACGGGGAAAAACATCAACAAGTGCTAGCAGAGGGAATGTTTGCAGAGTTAAACATGTCAATATATTGGGATTTTGCCATAAAAAAACCGGAGACATTGGTTGCTCCGGAATTCTTCATGATATGGGGGAACGATCAGCTAATTTTTATCAGACAGATATTATATCTAAGCCGGTCTTTCGCCATATTTTTACTCTCAATACTTCATTGATTGGGCAAAAAAATTATTTATAGATTTCTGCTGAACCAGAGACGTTATTTTGACCAATGGTAGAGATGATTTGGTATGAACTTGCACCTTCTTGCGCCGCTTTAGCCGCTAATTTTTCGTGAAGCACACCAACATCTCCACTGTCTACAGACTCACTTATTGTACCAATGCTGTGCTCGCCAGCTGGAGCAGAATTCACTTCGGTAGCAGCGAATGTTGCAAATGAAGCAGTAGTCAGTGCGATAACGGCAAATGCTTTAGTCAGGCTTTTCATAATAATTCCTTCAAATCTCTTTAATTTAGTCTTGCAGGTTTGGGTGGATAAATTTATTTATCGTTCGTTAAACAAATGGTATGCCTCGGAGGAATTCTGTGCAAGGCGTTTGTTTAACAGTCGTTAACATATTGTGCTTATATTTTCTAACCATAAGAATGCAATCTGTTAGCGATATGGCTGTGCATTGCGAAAATGTTGTCCCAAAACCCTAAACCTGATCATGAAAGGATTCGTACATGGCAGGAACTACGCGTCCTCTCACCGTCCAGAAATATGCAAAGCTAAACCCACGGACCATAACTAAAGCGGTATAACGGCGAAAGATGCCAACAAAAAAATTTTTCCTTAATTTCCAATCACATCCGCGCCAAACACTGCTTTTAGGAGAAATTTAATTTAACTTCTTTAAAATACTTTAACCTTATGAATTTAAAAGCATTTAACCAAGCTTCATTTAATCTGAAAAGAATAAATTAGCTCAATTTACTCCCCTCATCTGATTGCTCTCACTCGCCTTCACCTATAACTTAAATATCGAATATATCTATAATATTCAAATACATATAAATATTTTATATCTTTCCCTCATTTATATAGGCGAAATGAATATGTCGAAGAATACCAAGAAATCATCAAGGCTTGCCTCACATCTAGCAGCCAAAACTCTTTCAAATCCTCTAGCTTCTCCTATTGAAAAAAGTTTGGCGGGGTCTGTGCTTTCGCAAACAGGAACAGGAAATCAAACAGGAGAAGAATTGCAGGCTATTGCTTCGAAGGCGCTAAGAGACCCTAAATCAGATAAGGTAACAAAAACTTTAGCAGGTTCAGTTGTTTCACAGTCGACTAAGGATCGTTAATCAATCAACAGCCGGAGCCTGATTAACCACTACTCACAGGCTCGGCTTTAATCGCTCAAAAATATCAGAAATAACTATCAGCCATACCGCGCTAGATTTTATTCCAATAGTAAATTTTAATTCCAAATCAGCAAAATCAACGCCCGAAAATCGTCGTACTCAATGATATAAATCCCTTATGCTTTGCTCACTTATCCCGGCTGAGAGTTGAATCATGCTTTTCGATTTACCCGACGATGATATCCTTTACCGTGCCCTAATTGAACGTGACCCTTCCTTTGACGGTTTTGCCTTTGTAGGCGTAAAAAGCACGGGTATTTTTTGCCGCCTAACCTGCCCCGCACGAAAGCCCAAACGTGAAAACTCTGTCTTTTATTCGTCAGTCGCGAGCGCTATGGAAGCTGGATATCGACCGTGTAAACGATGCTGCCCACTTATGCTCGGCGGGCAAAAAGATCCATTAATTGATAATTTACTGACCGCATTAGAAAACTCTCCCGATAAAAGATGGAGTGAAGATGATGTTCAAGCAATGAAAATGGATCCTTCAACGGTTCGCCGTGCCTTTAAACGCCAATTCGGTATTACCTTTCTTGAAATGGCACGATTACGAAGATTAGGAAAAGGCGTCGATGCACTTACCAAGGGTAATCAGGTCATAGAGGCTCAGCTTGATGCCAACTATGAATCTTCCAGTGGGTTTAGGGCGGCGATAACTCGTCAAATCGGCCTTAAACCAAGCCATGCCCATAGACATCTGTTTCTTAAGGCCGAATGGCTTGATACTCCCATCGGTACAATGCTGGCAATTGCCGATGAGCAGACTCTGTATTTGCTGGAGTTTGTCGATCGTCCAGCATTAGCCAATGAAATAGATAAGCTTAAGAAGTTAACAAGTTCAGAAATTATCTTTGGTCGCACCGCGGCTTTGGAACTGCTTAATGAAGAACTAATCAGTTATTTTTCAGGAAAAAATCAGGTTTTTAAGACCCATTTAGCTGAGTTTGGATCCTTATTCACCCGAAAAGTCTGGGATGCTCTCAGAGAGATCCCCACAGGGGAATTACGCAGCTATTCAGATTTAGCCAAAGACATCGGCCAGCCTTCGGCTTCACGAGCCGTAGCAAGAGCAAATGGCGCTAATCAGATTTCAATTCTAATCCCCTGTCACCGAGTCATAGGCGCTGACGGCTCGTTAACGGGTTATGGCGGCGGCCTATGGCGCAAGCGTTGGTTAATTGAACATGAAAGAAGAATAGCCATGAAATCATCTAAAAAGGAGTGGGGAAATGAATCAGGAAAATAAAACAATTGAATTCAGGAACTTGCATAGCAAAGCCAATCCATTGATTTTGTATAATATTTGGGACGTGGGAAGCGCACAGGCCGTAGCAACCGGCGGAGCAAAAGCCATCGCCACAGGCAGTTGGGCTTTAGCAGCCGCTCAGGGATATCAGGACGGTGAAGAGATGCCGTTCAGCATTTTGTTGCAAACCGCTAAAAGAATTGCTGAAACGGTGAATCTCCCACTAACTATTGATTTTGAAACAGGGTACGGGGCGAGTAAGTGCGACAATCTGAGGGCGCTGCTGCAAGTAGGGGTGTCCGGAATTAATTTTGAAGATCAGCTTCTGGGTCAGCAAACATTAAATTCAGTAAATGACCAATGCAGAGATATTACCGCACTGGTAAAAGTGGCGGAATTTGAAAGAACTGGTTTATTTATAAATGCTCGAACCGATGTTTTCTTGCAACAGCCAGATGTGGCAGTACATCCTCAATTGATGACAGAGGCGAAAAAACGCATCTTGGCCTATCAGGAAGCCGGCGCCGATGGTATTTTCGTGCCAGGCCTTACTCACCCGCAGTTAATTGCGGAACTCTGTGACTTCTCACCTTTACCTATTAATATCATGATGAATGATCGCGACACCTCTTTGTCACAGTTCACTCAGTTAGGTGTAAGTCGCATCAGTTTTGGCCCCTATCCTTTTATCAGCCTTATGGAAAAAATAAAGAAACAATCGCGAGTGCTGTATCAAGTCACAGAATGAATTGTTAAAAGATGCCTCATACAGAAAAGTAGCAAACCAAAATGAGTGGCAAAGGTAACAAAGATAAAACAAATTTGCGGCGCTGTATGACCAAAGTAAATGAAGTAGATGAAGTAGATGAAATGGCCATTTCATTAGGCGTGAGTTGTTAAGGCAAACCGGATCTGCACCTGGGTTATCACCCGAGCTTTTAAGGCGCCTATTTTCTCGATCCAGAAGGTAATAAGCCGCACGTTTTCAGCCACCACAACGTAGACATAGCTCAATAATGATAGCGATATCATCTACTTTCGACTTGCTTTGACGCATTAGTTTCACTTGACCTTCACTCGGACTCAACCTCATCATCAGGCAAGAATTCAATCGTGATGTACTGACTGAGGTGGTGATGGAAAAGTATCAGCTGCAAATGACCGATATCATTGATGAAGAAACGAGAAATATCATTGGAGAAGGACTCGACGAATTCAATGTGGATACTGCCGGGCTCCAGGATCGACAAGCATTAGCCATCGTAGTTAAAGACCCCGAGACAGGAAAAGTGCTGGGCGGCATGCTTGGACGCTCTTCCCTCGGCCTGCTATTTCTCGAACTGTTTTACTTACCTGAAGAGCTGAGAGGTTCTGGTTTAGGTTCCGAAATGCTGCGCCAGTTTGAACAGGAAGGGATAAGACGCGGATGCTCCGCTGCAGTACTTTATACCTTGAGCTTTCAGGCACCTGATTTTTATGCCAAATATGGCTGGAAGCGTTTTGGCGAGGTTCCATGTTTGCCAGCAGGTAGCAGTAGAGTGTTTATGAGCAAACTCTTAATTACACAATAATCATATATTCCTCATTTTTTTAAGAGAAAATCATTCTAAATTTTAGAAGGATGCCCACCCGATGTCAGTAAAGCCTTATACCTTTCTTTTTTCAGCGGTAATCACCAGCCTGTTTTTACCGGCAAGCTCCTTTGCCGCCAGTGATGCGGTGACAACTGTAATCCCAGCCCCACAAGATCTTCAACTGCAACAGGCGGTTATTTTAAGTCGCCACGGTGTACGCTCGCCAACCAGGCAAACTAAAGAGATGAAGGATCTGGCAGGTCAGGACTGGCCTAAGTGGCCTGTAAAACCGGGATATCTTACGCCGCGAGGTCAACAATTAGTCTCTCTGATGGGCACTTATTATGGTGATTATTTTAAAAAAGAAGGGCTACTTTCGTCTGAGCAATGCCCTGGGGACAGTGAAGTATTCGGCTGGGGTGATACTGACCAGCGCACGCGCCTAACGACTCAAACACTGTTAAGCGCCATCGCACCGCACTGCCACGTGATGGCCAAAAATCAGGCCGATCTTAAAAAGCCCGATCCTGTATTTCATCCTTTAAAAGCCGGGATTTGTACGCTGGATAAGGCAACCGCAATCAAGGCCATCGATAAAGAAGCTGGCGGCTCGCTGGACGCATTAGATCAAACCTACGCTCCGCAGCTAAAGCTTATGAGTCAGGTATTAAATTATCCTCAATCTAGCTATTGCCAGCAGATGAAACAAACCGGTCAAACTTGCAGTGCCGTCATCGACATACCTTCCTCGATAAAGATGAAGAAAAAGGGCACCGAGGCGACTTTGGAAGGCGGGATCGGAATGTCGTCTACCTTTGCCGAAAACTTCCTGCTGGAAGATGCTCAAGGTATGCAGGACGTGGCCTGGGGGCGAATTAAAGACCAAAAAACCTGGCAGGCGCTGCTCGAATTGCATAATTTGCAATTCCGCCTGATGTCGGGCACGCCTTATATTGCCAAATCAAACGGCACGCCGGTCTTGCAAGTGATTGATAACGCATTCGGAGCCGCCGCTCCAGCCTCGTCAGGGTTTAGCCTGCCATCGGGTAACAAGGTCCTAATTCTTGGCGGACACGACACTAATATTGAGAATGTCGCTGGAGCGTTAGGCCTTGACTGGACTCTAACTGACCAGCCTGACCATACGCCACCTGCTGGCGCATTGATGTTTGAACGCTGGCAGGATAAGACCACGCATCAACAATATATTTCGTTGAGAATGGTCTATCAGACTCAAGATCAGATGCGCACGCAGCACAAGCTAACCCTCAAGCATCCGCCGATGACCGTGGCGCTAAGTATTCCGGGCTGCGAGAATATTGGTGATAATAAACTCTGTGCGATCGGTACTTTCCATCAAGTGATTGAGAAAGCTCAGTTGCCGCAGTGTAAAATTTAAAATTATGTAATGGCTGGATAACTCACTGCCGCTTGTGCAGTTCAGTTATCCAGCCAGATCATTTCGAAGCAATCGAGATCGCTTTGCACTGACTTCGAAAAATATTTTCCCTTCGACACAATCGTGAAACCCTGCTTTTGATAAAACCCCACGGCGTTTGGCGTTGAAGACAACGTTAGTTGTGTCATTCCTAAATTACGAGACTGCTGTTTGATAGCATTAATGATCGACGATGCCAGCCCCTTACCCTGATATTCCGGTAAGGTAAAAATTGCTTCAACGTGCCCGGTTACCAAGTCGAGATAACCACAGGCACAAGGCACATTCTCGTCTGAGGAATCTATGATAAAAACCTGATTTTCAGCCACAGCCTTATTCATCCCATCCGGCATTTTCTCAGGCGTGAAGGCGCTTAAAATTGCTGGCTCATAAACGCCCGCGCAACCGTGCCTTAACGCCCGATTACGCAACTGCCAAAGCCCTAGCGCATCATCTCTGCTGGCTATTCTTATCTCCATTTATCCCCCTGAGTATGTCAGACAAAGTCGCCCTGCATTTCACTGTAAACCCTATGTTTCTGTTGTGGCAACACTACAGACTGGTGCATTAACCTGTTTTCATTCTGCATGTTTAGTTAGCCCTGTCTGTCAGGTATTCTCATTAGATATTGATAAAGATGGTACACATCTTGCTGTGATGAACCATAAATTTACCCTGAGGAATATCTGATGAAAAAAAGCGCGTTATTTACCTTACTGGCTCTGGCCTCGTTTAGCTCATTGGCGAACGCCGAATCAGTACTGCGCTTTGGTGTTGACCCTACTTTTGCTCCTTTTGAAACCAAAGCGCCAGACGGCAGCCTGGTCGGCTTTGACGTTGATCTTGGAAACGCTATCTGCCAGCAATTAAAAGTTAAATGCCAATGGGTCGAAACCGGCTTTGACAGCATTATCCCGGCGCTGGATGCTAAAAAATTCGACGCAGTACTTTCTGCAATGTCCGTGACGCCAAAACGCCAGGCACAGGTTGATTTCTCCGATATGCTTTACCACATTCCAAGTGTATTGGTGGCTAAAAAAGGCAGCGGGATCTTACCCACTCCAGAAGCGCTGAAAGGCAAAACTATTGGCGTCGCGCAGGGGACGATTCAGGAAGCTTATGCACAGGCACTGTGGCAGAGCAAGGGAATCAACGTTGTTTCCTATCAGAATCAGGATTTGGTGAATCAGGATCTAGAGTCCGGCCGTGTTGATGCCACCCTGACCAACGCCGCCGCAGCACAGTCCGGTTTCCTTGATACCGCCGCGGGAAAAGATTTTGCCTTCAGCGGCGGCATGCTGACTGATCCAAAGTATCTTGGCGCGGGGACCGCAATTGGCCTGCGTAAAGGCGATAAAGAACATCAGGAAATGATCAATAATGCACTGGCGGCTATTCACCAGAACGGCACCTTTGAGAAGATTGAGAAAAAATATTTCAGCTTTGAAGTCTACAATAAAAAGCCATGACAGCAGCCGGCTACTCTTAGGATGGCCGGTAATCTTAACCTGATTGCAAGGAGATAAGGATGCTGCAAGGTTATGCCCAGCTCCCCGATTTTAGCTTTCAACGCGCTCGCTTTCTTGCCGCTGCACAAGATGCCGGGGCGACAATCACACATTATCCACATCCCTTAAAAGGCCCAAAAGGTGAGGACCTGGCGACTGACGTGGCGGTGCTAGGCAATCCTCTTTCGTCGCGGCTGTTTGTGGTGGTTTCGGGCACGCACGGTGTTGAAGGCTACTATGGTTCGCAATCGCAGATAGACTGGATGAAAGTGAATCATGCCAACACCTTGCCTGCCGACACTGCATTGGTCATGATCCATCTGATCAACCCGTGGGGGACTGCGCACCTGCGGCGGGTCAATGAAGATAATATGGATCTGAATCGCAACTTTGTTGATTTCAGCAAACCACTTCCGGCCAATGATCGTTATGAAGATTTGCATGATATTTATCTGAGTAAAGATCTGAATGGGCCTGAGCGCGCGGCTGCGGACGATCTTATGGATCATCGCGCTCAACAAGCGGGCTGGGCTGAAGTGAAAAAAATAGTCGAGGCCGGCCAGTATCGGCATGAAGACGGGATCTTTTTTGGCGGCAAGCAGGCAAGCTGGTCTAATCAAACTTTACTGAAGATTATCCACACCCATTTGGCACACGCCAAGGCAATAATCAGCTTCGATTTGCACACGGGTGCGGGCGCCTATGGCCATCCGATGCTCATGGCGATTGCTCAACAGGCTTATCCTTCGCTGCAACAGGCGCGCGAGGTGTTTGGTCCCTGGTTGTATGTGCTGGTAACCGGTAAAAATATTGGCAGTGACACTGGCGTGACGGCTACGGCCACCGGCTACCTGTCACAATTTATGCTTGATAATCTGCCTGACGCGCAGCTGATTCAGCTGGTGATCGAATGCGGGACTTACGACGGTGAAACCATGCATCATTTGGTTCGTGACGATCACTGGCTGCATCTTTACGGCGATCCACAAAGCCCACAGGGTAAGAAAATTAAAGGCGAGCTGTTCGAAGGGTTTTATCCGCAGGATAAAGACTGGCAGCAGTTGGTTCAGCTGCGCACCCAGCAGATTTTTAATCGCGGATTTAATGCGCTGGCAACACTCTAAGGCATTGCCATGAGCGAAAAGGCTCATTCTGCGCTGGCTGAATGAGCTTTTTTATCAGACGCGGCCGTAAAAAGTCAGTCGCGCGGTTTCTGAAAGCGAGATGTCGGGCTTCGAGTTATAGGCCAGCACCACCAGCATACGGGTGGTGTTTCCCTCGGTTGGTGTAACGCGGTGAATAGCGTTGCGTCCCCTGAATAGCACTAAATCACCGGCCTCAATGCCTAGTTTCTTCGGCTGAATTTGCTTATCCAGCAGTTTTTCGACGCCGTCGTAGTTCATGTCGCCGTTATCGGCATCGCGCAGATTCTCGACGTACTCAAACACCCCGCCCGCTTCGGGTTTTTGTATCAACAAGGTGATGGCAAAAGAAGAGTTATCAAAATGCCAGCCCAATTCCTGACCTTCGCTGGCATAGTGCAGATTAATTGAAGAAAGTTTATCGGCATACGGATAAAGCTGCTGCTCTCCCAATACTGCACACAAAAATGCGCGAAACTCTGGAGCATCATAGAGCGCCCGCAGTGCAGAATTTGGTGGGATCTCTTCGTCGGTAATACAGCCTTTGGAAGACACTATCTGCCGATTGCGCGGATGCGTAGCCGGCAGACTTTCATCGGGCTTAAGCAGGTAGACATTGTGATTGCTGCTGGTGTAATAAGCCAAATGCCGGTTTTCATCGCCTTCCTGTTTTATCTCCGTGAGCGCCGTGGGATTAAGGAAGCGATGCAGCACCAATGCCCCTTTGTTATCTAGCGTCTCTTTGCAGCGAGCGAGGAAATCTGCGTCCTTAATCGGGTTAGCAGCGAAATTAACGATCTTGTCGAGATGTTGCATGACGGCCCTCAGGAATTAATCAGGAAAAACTCAGTTGCATTCACTTTATCCAAGCTTCCCAATACTGGGAAATAGAATCGATTGCGAATTCGCGAAAGTTTTGATTTTATAAATGTTCATTCATCAACCACACAGGTAAAACGGAATTAAGATGACAACCTTGAATCATTTTGGACAACCGATTGGCGATGAAGTTAAAGGATGGCAACCTCGCCCACTGCCGGAACGCATTACGCTGGAAGGTTTGTACTGTTACCTGGAACCGCTGGAGGTTAATAAACACAGCGAATCCTTGTTTAACGCCTGGCACAGTATTGATGATGACCGCGACTGGACTTACTTCTCTATCGACCGCCCTGCAACTCAGCAAGAGTGCGACAACTACATAACAAAAATTTCTACTCTTAAAGACCCGCTGTACTTTGCTGTGGTTGATAAAGAAACGCAGCGCGCCATCGGCGGCGTATCATTAATGCGTATTGATGCCGTGAACGGCGTAGCGGAAATTGGTTGGGTTAACTGGTCACCGTTGATGAAGCGCTCACGCTTTGGCACCGAAACTATCTCTCTGCTGCTAAGTTATCTCTTTGATTCTCTTGGCTATCGCCGCTGCGAGTGGAAATGTAACAGTTTGAACGATGCCTCAAATCTGGCCGCCAAACGTTTAGGTTTTCAATATGAAGGTACTTTCCGTCAGGCACTGCTGACCAAAGGTAATAACCGCGATACCTGCTGGTATTCGATCATCGATCAGGAATGGTCGCCTATCAAAGCCGCATTTGGACAATGGTTAAGTGCAGACAACTTCTCCCCTGAAGGCCAGCAAAAACAGAAACTTGAAGCATTCAGAACCAGACCGGAATAACTTTTCCCGCGGGTTTAACAGTAAAATACCCGGTTCAACCCGCGCCTTTGCTAACTAAATTAACGAGATTGGATTAACTGCGCTTCGCGTTTTTGCTCTTTCTCCAGTAGACTCTTTTTGCGCGCCACGCCCCAGCGGTATCCTGAGATATTGCCATCATTGCGGACTACCCGATGGCAAGGGATAGCCACTGCCAGCAAATTAGCGGCACAGGCTCCGGCAACGGCGCGAACCGCTTTGGGTGAGCCGATTTTTTCCGCAACCTGGGAATAGCTCAGCGTTTCGCCCACCGGAATCGCCCGTAAAGCATGCCAGACCCGCTGCTGGAAAGCCGTACCGCGAATATCCAGCGGCAAATTTAGCCCTGCTGTTGGCCGGTCTACAAAACCAACCACTGTTGCAACGCGCTGCTCAAAATCAGGATCATTGCCCAGCAGTTGCGCATGCGGGAAGTTATCCTGCAAACTTTCGACCAGAGTCTGCGGGTTGTCACCCAGCAGGATCGCGCAAATCCCGCGCGAGCTTTCCGCTACCAAAATATCCCCCAGCGAACAATACCCAACGGCAAACCACACCGCCATGCCCTTACCACCGGCCCGATAGGCGCTCGGCGTCATCCCCAGACTGGCAGGGGAGCTGGCGTAAAAGTTACCATTGGAAGCATAACCTGCATCTAAAATAGCATCAGTGATCGATGGATTATCCGCCAGCGCCTCGCGCACCCGCTGTTGTCTTTTGGCGATGGCATAAGCGCGCGGCGTCAAACCAGTGAAAGTTTTGAAGATACGGTGAAAGTGCCAGGCACTGACTCCAACCTGCTGTGCAATTTCTTCCAAAGTCGGCGTTTTCTCTGCGTCTTCCAGCAAACGACAGGCTTGCTCAATCTGCTGACTGTATTGCTGCTGCAAAGATATTCGCCCCTGTCGGCAGCGTTTGCATGGTCGATAATCTGCGGCTTCGGCCTGTGCGGCATCGGCAAAAAACTCAACGTTTTGGCGATTCGGCTGGCGTGACGGACATGAGGGCGCACAGTAAATTCCGGTCGTTTTTACTGCATAAACGAAATGCCCGTCCGCCTCGCGATTGCGACCGATTACTGCCTGCCAGCGCGCGTCTTCGTCGGCGAACACACTGTCTTTCGGATCACGTTTCATGGTGTTCTCACTTGTCTGATTAATTCAACCCAGCCTAAAACTTTTGCGCCACCGCAGCACTCTGCCGCTTGCTTTCTCATTCTGCTCGCGGCTGATCAGGCGTGGTCAGGACAAGCTGATAGAACGCCAGATCCAGCCAGCGATCAAACTTGTAGGCGGCCTGCTTGATGATCCCGGCCTCGGCAAATCCTGCCTTTGTGTGCAGCGCGATACTGGCAGCATTGGTGGCATCGATCCCGCCAATCAGCGTATGTACCTGTCGCTGCCGGGCTTCGGCAATAACGGCATCGAGCAAGATTTTTCCCAGCCCCTGCCCGCGATGCTGCGGATGAATATAAATCGAATGCTCAACGGAATACTTGTAGGCTGGCCAGGCGCGGAAAGTGCCATAGCTGGCAAACCCTAACAGTTTGCCGTTGTCGTCTTCCAGGCCTATCACCGGGAAATTGCCGTTGCGTTTGGCGGCAAACCAAGGTGCCATCGACGCAATCGAGCGTTCGTGATAATCGTACAGCGCCGTCGAGTTGACGATCGCCTCGTTAAAGATCTCAAGTATAGCGTGAGCGTGATGCTGTTCAGTGCAGTCGATCATTTTCATGGTATTTCCCCTTGCTGGTTTAATTTCTAATATAGTAGAATTAATTCCACAAAAGTAAACAAAGGCGTATCCCAATGTCAATAGATGAATTAATCGCCAGCCGTTTGCTGCTGCTGCGCAAGAGCAAAGGCCTCAATCTGGAACAGCTGGCTGAATTGGCGGGCGTCAGTAAGGCGATGATTTCAAAAATCGAGCGGCAGGAAAGCAGTCCGAGCGCAACCCTGCTTGGCAAGCTTGCCGCTGGTTTAGGTGTCTCGGTGACTCAGTTATTGTCAGAGGAAAGTGCAACGCCCAACCGTCTGCGTCGTTTCAATGAACAAGAGGTATGGCAAGACCCTGACATCGGCTATCTGCGCCGGCAGGTCTTGCCACCCGAGGCGCACAGCGGGCTGGAAATGATCGAGGTTACGCTGCCCGCCAAGGCGCGAGTAAGCTATCCGAGTTGGGGAAACAAGGCCTATTTGCAGCGGTTATGGCTGGTTGAAGGAGAATTAATTATTCACTATGGCGATGAACATTATGAGCTTTATACCGGTGACGTATTAAGTTTTGGCGTTGATTTAGCCGTGACCTTTGATAATGTCAGAAACGAATCATGTCGCTATCTGTTAGTTATCAATCAGGGATGAGGAAACTACGTGCTGATAATCAAACCTACCGTTCTAAATAACGCCCATTTTATTGAACTGGTCCGCCAGCTTGATGCCTATCAGAGTGCGATGTATCCCGCCGAAAGTGATTACAGCATGCCGCTGGAAGAGATGCTTGCCAATGAACATTACGCGTTTATCGCCGAAGTAAACGGCGTTGCGGCCGGCTGTGCATGCCTGTATATCTGCGACGACGGTCTGGCCGAAATCAAACGGGTTTATGTCAATCCGCAGTTTCGCGGACTGGGCATTGCCGATCGGCTGATGGCCGCTGTGGAAGCACAGGCTCTACAACTGCAACTGCCGAGCCTGTATCTGGAAACCGGTGTCGATCATCTTGCCGCTATCGGCCTTTATAAGAAACGTGGTTTCGTTATCACCGACTGTTTTGGCGAGTACACATACGATCCGTTAAGCGTTTATATGGTTAAGCCACTGGCGTATCAGCAACGCGCCTGAGTGATTTCAAAGACCTGCGCGATGGAGCGCGTCGCCAATCTGCTGTAACAGGGCTATTGCTCTATCCCGCTGACGTCGATATTGGGTGATCATCATCAGGCGGCTTTCCGCTGAAGTCTGCTGCAAATCCGCCGCAAGCTCCTGAAAACCAGGAAAAGCGCCGCCGCGATAGCTTAAATCATAGTGAAAATCGTCAGTGGAGCTGTAACGCAACCGATGAAAATCCGCCACAATATTGGTAAGCAACGGTTGCCAGCTGGCGGGTTCTGCCGCTGCTCGCCGATTTAACGCCGTTATCGGCTCACATAAATTCAGTAGCCGTTGTTTAATTGGCTTAAGGCTGAATTGCGGATCCAATCGATCCTGAAGCTGCTCTAAAGCCGCCAGCATCGATTCCAGATAGTCACCAGCCGCCAGCGGCAAATCTGGCTGATGCAGCAGCCGATCCAGCCAATGCACGTGGATCTGGCAGTCGCGCCACAGAATATTCAGATCGAGCTTATCGTAACTATCTTCCTCAGTATGCCACCACCAGCCGCCTCCGCTGCCCGGCGAATCGCTGGTCTTCTCAAGTGGCACCTCGCGCAAGGCAAAATGCATTGGCACGCCGCTGCCCCAGAATGACTGATCGCCGCCCTTGCCCAACGGCGTGATGCGCAGCGCAGGTTTTCCGGTAACCGCTGCCACTGCCTGATTGAGGAAATCGTTGGACTCGGCACCGCTGGCATTAATCACCACCTGAACCGCATCAAGGCAGCCCGGCGAATCAACGTTGATATGCGCAACACAATGTTTGCCGAGCTGCTGACGATAATTGTCGGCATACCAGGTCGAACCGCCGTAGCGGGCGTTGGAATGCCCGGGCCACCAGGCGATACGCAGCCCGCGTCGCAAAGTGCCTGCCTGCTGTTGAAAATGCAGCGCCATCGCCAGACACAGCGCGTTGCCGGTGGCATTATCGGTCACTCCTTCATGCCAGGAATCATAATGCGATGACAACAGTACAAATTCTGGCGTTTGCCCGCCAATCTCGACTATCGGCAAACTACAGGGGCGGACGTGGCGGTTGAGTACCGTGCGCATTTGTGCCTCAATCCGCTGCTCGCCGTGGTAAAGATTTAACAGCCGTTGGCCGTCGCGCTGATTGATAGAAATCACTGGCAATCGCGGATAGCGCTGCTGATCATCTGGCGTCGGAGTGCCCCAAATCGGTCCAACGGTTTCTTCATGCAGCGCGGTTTCAGCCGAGCCCCAAAGGTGAATAAGTCCCACAGCCCGAGCAGCATCAAGACGTTGCACATAGTCCTCAAAGCCTTGATCGGCAATCACAATCTTGCCACGCACCTGCTGCGACCACTGTTGCCATTCCAGGTCACTGCGCGTCTGTGTTGAAGCATTGTCATAGTACAAAGGGGCTTTAACGCCCTGCGGACAGTGCGCGGAAAAAGAACGTGTTTTCGCCCTAACCTGCCACTCAGGGAAGTCCGGCAGCAACAGGCTGCCTTCCAGCGGATCACTCAGCAACAGAGGGCAAGATTCCAAATCCGCCTCCAGCCCGTGCTCGCGCAGCATCTCGACCAACAAACCTGCCGCCTGCTCGGCGTCTTCGCTGCCAGATAATCTGTGCAGCTTTGAGTATGCCAGTAATAACTCATTCATAACCGGCATCAATTGATCGTGCCGTGGGGGGGCAAAAGTCATTATTTGCTTACCGCAGCCTGATGTACCGCGATATCTAAATCGCCAAAGTATTTAATGCGGATCTTGTCCCAGGTGCCGTCAGCGATAATCTTCGCCAGACCCTGATCGAGCAATGCCTTGGTTTTTTCGTCGCCTTTGCGCAGGCCAAAAGAGGAACCGATGCTGAAGAGTTTGTCGTCGCGCACCTCAGGGCCAGTCAGGGTGAAATCTTTGCCTTCTGGTTTATTGAGGAAGCCGTAAGTCACGGCTACCGCCGGGCTGAGCGCCGCATCCAGTCGACCGGCAATCAGATCCTGATAAATGGTGTCCTGATCGGCATAGGCCACCACGTCCACACCTTTCGGCAGCCAATAGGCGTTTGCATACATTTCCTGAATCGATCCTTGTTGTACCGCAACACGTTTGCCTTTCAGTGATTCAGCCGTCGGCAGCAGCGGACTGCCTTTATGCACGACCAGTTTGGTTGGAATGTGGTAAACGAAATCGCTGAAGTCGATGACTTTTCGGCGTTTTTCTGTCGCACCCTGCGGTGAGATAAAATCGACTTTTTTGGCAATCAGCGACGGGATTTCGGCGTCAAAACTCGTCACCACGTAATCACATTTAACCTGCATCTCTTTGCAAATCGCATTGGTGACGTCAATCTCATAGCCGCTTGGCGTGCCCTGAGTATCGCGAAACTGGAAAGGTGGATAGCTTAAATCAGCCGCAACGCGCAGGGTTTCGCCCGCCGCATGGGCTGCACCGCTGGTGATGGCGAGGCCCAGCACAGTCAGGAGCAAAGAATTTTTCAGCATCGTTTTCATTATTGTTTTCCCATCTTGTCGTTTTTGGTTTTATATCACTCTGAATGAAGCAATTAGTTCTGCGCTTTCCAGCTTAGGAATTCCTGGCGCACCGCGGCGAGCATGTCCGGGCTTGCAATCAAGTCTACCGCGGTCATTGCCAGCGCCTTGGCAGCATTGAGCATCGCTTCTAATCCGGCTTCGGAACCGGCAGCGGCGGCAAATTCTGGGGTGTGTGGCATGACATCGCCGATGCGCAGATAAGGATGGATAGCGGCGGTGATTTGGCTGACGTTGCCAATATCGGAGGAACCGATGCCGCCGCTGCGTGGCGGTGGCACAACTTCAACGCCGAGAATTTCGAGATTCTGCTTGAAGAACTCAGCCAGCGTCAGGTTGTTGTTGCGTTCGGCGTAAGTCAGACCTTCTTCAATCTCTAATCGCGCTCCGCTCATATCAGCCGTGCCCTGTGCCGCAGCAAAGACCTTATCGCGTACCACGCCCAAGCCTTTCACCGTATTGGCGCGCAGCAAGAATTTGGCTTCGGCGTAGGCAGGCACGATGTTGGTGGCGCTGCCGCCGTTGGTGATAATGCCGTGGACGCGCACGTCGTCGGTAAAAAATTGGCGCAGCGCGTTGATGCCGACAAAGGTATGGATTACGGCATCCAGCGCACTAATGCCATTTTGCGGGGCCGAAGCGGCATGCGCTGCCTTGCCGTAAAATTTCAACACTGCATCGACGCAGGCCAGACCGCCGCGGATCACCATAGTTTTATCACGCGGATGGAACATCATTACCGCGTCGTGATGGTCAAAAAACCCTTTGTTCGCCAGGATAATTTTGCCGCCGCCCTCTTCTTCTGCCGGAGTGCCAATCACTTCAATACGCCCGGTTAAATCCGCATAGCCGTTTTTCAGCGCCAAGGCAGCGGTGATTGAAGCCGTGCCAATCAGGTTATGGCCGCAGGCATGGCCAAGATCCACCAGCGCGTCATACTCGGCGAGCAGCGCAATAGTTGGCCCTGGTTTTCCGCTGTCGAAGGTAGCGCGAAAAGCGGTCGGCATGTCACCGAGCTGTTCTTCAATCTCAAAACCCGCTTCACGCAGCGGAGCTATTAGTGCGGCTGCCGATCTGACCTCTTCAAAACTTAGCTCGGGATTGGCATGAATATTCAGCGCCAGTGCTTTCATTGCTGGTGCTAATTGGTCGACGCTATAAATAATTTTATTCTTTTGATCTATCTTGGTGCATTCAGACATGATTTTTCCCTGAGCTGGTGCAGATAAACCCTTAAACTGCGAGTTATCTCTCAATTAATTAGGTAGTTATTTGCTAGTACCTCCACAAATAGGAGATTTTCACGTCAACGTCCAATTAAGTGTTTTTATCTGCGCGGCGTTTCATGCAAAAATTCTTTTATGGTACTGACTGGCGGTGGCAATAGATCATGAATGAAAAAGATTGGCTGATTATTCACAGCGTCTATCAACATAAAAATATCACTCGCGCAGCAGAGCAGCTTTACACTTCCCAGCCGGCCCTGAGTTATCGACTCAAACAAATTGAGCGCAAGCTGGCGGTAAAGCTGTTTGATGAAAATCAGAAAGGACTGGTGTTCAGTGCTCAGGGCGAATATTTGGCCCAGCACGCCCAAAAAGTTTTACGCGACTTACAGCAGCTGAAAGAAAATCTGCACAGTCTGGATCATGCCCAGCAGGGCGAGATATCGATTGGGGTATCCAGTAATTACGCGGCTTATCGTCTGCCGCCGCTGTTAAATCGTTTTCGTCAGCTTCATCCGGGAATACGCATTAATCTGATGAGCGGGCTCAGCGAGGAAATTTTTACTTTATTGCAACGCGGGGAAATTGACTTCGCCATCGTGAAAGATGATTACAGCTGGAAAGAAGGCAAAGAATTAATTGATGAAGACGATTACCTGCTGATTAGTCAGCACGATTTTGATTTTGCACTTCTGCCGCATTTGCCGCAGATCCGCATTATTCATGGCCAGCACGTTACCCAATTATTGGAGCGCTGGTGGAACGCTCATTTCTCGCAGACGCCGAATATCGCCATGACTGTCGATAAACTCGAAGTGTGCCTGGGCATGGTGACTCACGGGCTGGGTTACGCGATCATTTCGAGCTATCTGCCGCTGCCGGAAAGCCTCTATCGCCGCCCCATTACTCTTGACGGGCAAAACATTAAAAATCGCACCCTGCTACTTTATCGACATAATCTGCAAACTTCGCCGGTGATGCAGTCTTTTATGCACATTCTCAAAGGGCATCAGCTTTAAACAATCACCAAGAAATCCGTTTTCTATCGTCTATGCTTAAGTCATCTTAATCATCGAGCAACGGATATGACTCTTGATCTTATTGGTGTCGGGATTGGCCCTTTTAACCTCAGTCTCGCGGCTCTGGCGAAGGAGACGGGCCTGATTCAAAGCACTTTTTTTGATACCCATCATGAATTTGGCTGGCATCCCGGCATGTTGTTACCCACCGCGACAATGCAGACCTACGTTTTGCAGGATCTGGTTACCACCGTTGCACCGCGCAGTGAGTTTTCATTCATCAATTATCTGGTGGAGCGGAAGAAGATTTATCGTTTTTTAGCCACCGAACAGCTAATTATCAGCCGCGATGAGTTTTCAGACTATTTGCGCTGGGCCTGTGAAAAGATGCCGAATCTGCACTTTTCGCAGCCGGTTGAACAGATTGACTTTGACGATCGCCAGCAGTTTTTTCGCGTACAGACCGCCAAAGGTGAATATCAGTCGCGACATATCTGCCTTGGCTCAGGTCACGCGCCGTGGACGCCGCTGTCTGCACGTTCTGCGGTAGGGAAAAACTGTTTCCACGCTGCTGAAATTGAGCTGCTGGAGCCGGATTTTACCGGCAAGCGGGTGATGATTGTCGGCGGTGGACAAAGCGGTGCCGATATTATGCTTAACACGCTGGACGGGCATTGGGGCCAACCGGCGCAGCTGAGCTGGTTATCGCGCCGCCCCAACTTCCAGCCGCTGGATGAATCAATTTTCACCAACGAATACTTCACCCCAGAATACGTTAACTATTTTTATACCCTGCCGGTTGAAGTGCGGGAGCGCGAAATTAAAACGCAGAAACTGCCGTCTGACGGCATTAGCTATCACACGCTGGAAAAAATTTATCACCATCTTTACCACAAGTTTGACGTGTTGCAGGAACCGAGAAACGTTTCTCTGTTGCCGCATCGCACGCTGAAAAATATTACCCGCATTGGCGAAAGTCGCTTTACCCTCGAGGCACTTCACGGATTAAGTCAGTGCGATGAGCATTTTGAGGCCGATATTGTGATTTTAGCTACCGGCTATCGCCCCGCATTGCCGAAATATCTGGAACCACTGCTCGACCGCATTCCCTATGATAACGAGAAGCACCTGCCGCTGGAGGCGAATTTTAACCTGCGCTGGCATGGCCCGGAGTGTAATCGAATTTACGCGGTTAATGCCGGAATTCACAGCCACGGCAGTGCCGAGGGGCAACTGACTCTAACCGCTTGGCGATCGGCAAAAATCGTCAATCACCTGCTCGGCAAGCCGTACTATGACATAACCCCTTGCCAGTCGCTGGTGCAGTGGTGGCCGGGGAAATGAATTAAATATTCAGCGAGCCGTCGATCAAGGTACGCGTTTCACCGCCAATCCACGGCTGGTCCTGACAGTCATAGTTAACGAACACCCGGCCATCGCGTTGCAACACCGTACCTTGGCGAACGCGATACTGACTGGACGTTGACCCACCGTCCGGGAAATTTTGCTGTGACAGCACGCGGGCCAGACAAGCATTGGCGCTGCCCGTCACGGGATCTTCCACCAGCTGCGATTGTTCAACCAGCAATGCCCTGACTTCATAGTCCAATTCAGCTCCCTGCGGGTGCGGGCCGTAAATTGCCAGTCCATTGACTCCGGCCTGCTCTTGAAGCTCTGCCAGCGCCGCACTGTTGGCTTTAACCTGCAAACATTCTTCAGCGCTGTTAATTCTCACCACTAGCCAACGGATACCCATATCAACGACAAAAGCCTCGCTGTCTGCCGCACGAGCCGCATGGTGTATCGCGTCGTCAAGCAACGGATAATGCTCGTTTTTTAAAACGTTGATGGTGGCATCCGGCGCGGCAAACGCCAGTCCTCCTTCGGACAGCAATTTTACTTTCACCAGCCCCACGCCACATTGCTGAATCAGCTGGCCCGCCGTTTTTGGCAGCAAACCAGACTCAAGCAGTGCGTGTGCCGTACCCAGCGTAGGGTGCCCGGCAAAAGGCAATTCTCCGCCCGGCGTGAAAATTCGCACCCAGTAATCGGCGTTCGCCTCGGTGGCGGGTAAAACAAACGTCGTTTCAGACAAATTGGTCCAGCGGGCAAAAGCCGCCATTTGCTCATCGCTCATCCCTGTTGCATCAAGAACTACCGCCAGAGGGTTACCTTTCAATGGTTGAGCAGTAAAAACATCGACCTGCTTAAAACGGCGTTTAACTGACATAAACTTGCCTTTTAGAAAAAATGGGAAAATGAAATTACGTCAATAAAACTAAATTACGTAGACGAATGATGCTGCTGCCTGAGCAAATCAACATATGCTTGATCGACCAGTTCCTGGCGCTGGATTTCAAGGCATTCTAATAATTCTTCTGCAATAGCAATACCCTGCGCCTCTGTCTCATGTTCCTCCAGCACGACTTCAAACTCCAGAAAATCCCCCAGATCTTTGACGCGGTCCAGATGCAGGCGAGTTTGCCCCACCATAAATAGCGTGCGCTGCTTGATTACCCTTCCGGCGCTGCCATAGGCGAGTGTCAAAGTTTCGCGCAGCCCGTCGGGATCCTGGGTTTCAGAAATAGAATAGAAACTGGTTTTCGGACCGGCCTTATCATCACGCTTATAAAAAATCAGCTCTCCGCGATCCGCCGCCAGCTTGCGCAACTTAAGTCGTCCATGGGGGCAAACAAAGAAGGTATCATCTTGATCAATAAGGTCAGGCACGCCGTCTGCCAGAAGGGCTATTTTTGCATACAGGGCAGAAAAATCATCAATCCGTGCTTTGATTTCAACATTGCGAGCCATCACAAACTCCATAAACAGCAAAGGGATTTTTAGTCTATTACTGCAATATGATGCTATTAGTTTCAACAATTATTTGCAGTTGATAAAGCTCAGTAACCCTATAAACTCTTTGCCATTACGCACCAAGGCCGGAGGCCCGAGTCAATAATGATATGGATTATGATTGCTGCACTGGTTGTCGTTTTTGTCATTGGCTATTGGTTTATGACGGCGGACACCAGAAAGGCGAACGATTCGCTTGCCAGCCTGTTGAAAATCAAGCCGGTTTACATTGAGTCAATGCTGTTGGAAATGGGGAAACGCCAAAGTGCGATGTTTATCCGCTCGATTAGCGGAGGCTATGCGGAGGAGATCCGTAAGGCTGCCTATATCGTTTTTATTTATCAGACATTTATTAAAGATGCATCAGACGAGAATATTTTAACCTGGCGCAATGTGCTGGTGCGCGCGCACCTGAATCCAGTTTTGACCAGCGAACACGCCGAGCTGGCGTTATTTTATTTCTCCGAATTGGATATCGAACCTTTCGAGCTGGCCCAGTTTCGCCGCAGTTATAACGATACCTTTAACCAACTGCATCTGGTGTCGTAATTCCTTCGCGCTGACGAATTGCCTATGACTGGCTTCCCCCGAAAATGGGGGAAGGCACAGAAGACTATTATCTGAATACATTATCCAAATAGTTAGTCAGCAACTGGCGTGAACTGAAACCGTGGCAAATGCCATAATATGCAGCAGTTTCGCTTTCCAAATCCAAAGGGAACTGGGTGTAAACCTGACTGCTACGAAAAGATGCCGTCGGCTCTGCGAAACGCTCACTGCGTTCTTTCATGGCAGGGTGAATCACCAACGCCGTGCGACCAAACCGCGCTTCACGATTAACATAGACGTAATGCTCGCCGCGACGATAGCCATAGGCTTTGTCATCAACGAAATCGCGCTCAAATCCAGATGTTTCCAACACTCTTGCCACTTCATCGGGCCGTAAATACATAGTTTTTCCTCGCTCTCAAAACCGCAAGGCGACCTTACCGCAATAACTCTGCCAAACAATGCATTTACGTCCAAATCTGGGGAATTTAGGATTTATCTAAGCTTTTCCCGGCAAGATCTCAATCTGCCGGGAATGCAGGGGTTATGGATTTTGTTGTTGCAGTTTTTCGTTGCGCAGCATTTTGATGGTGATCATCATTGCCAGCAGCACCATAAAAGAGGCGGCCAGATAAATCGACGGCGTACCGAAATGCGAAATGACCAGACCGGCGATCGGGCCTGTAAGGCCAAGGCCGAGATCCAGAAACGCCGAATAGGTGCCAAGCGCAGTACCCTGATTCTGCTGTGGAACCTGCTTAACCGCTTCGACCCCCAAAGCAGGGAAGATAAGCGAGAAGCCAGAACCGGTCAGGAACGCGCCAATTTCCACGCTGAGCGGGCTGTGCCCCTGCCAAATCATCAGCAAACCAACAATCTCAATCGCAAACGAAACGATAGACACTTTCAAGCCGCCAAAGCGCGCGATATTGCTGCCAAAAATCAGGCGCATACCTACAAATCCCAGGCTAAACAGGGTCAACGTAAAGGCGGCGCCAGCCCAGCCTTTGTCGGCGTAATAGAGCGTGATAAAGGTCGCAATCACGCCAAAACCGATGGTTCCGAAGCCCAGCCCCAGCCCGTGCATCCATATTTTACCCACCACGGCGCGGAAGGCGATCCGTTTGCCGGTTACCACAGTAATCGCCTCTTTCGAGGTCGCCAAAGCGATAGCCAGCGCGGCAATAATCAGAATGGTCACAGCCACGCCCATTAAACCGAAATGCACGTTTAGCATAACTCCCAGAGGCGCCCCCACCGCCATGGCACCGTAAGTAGCAACACCGTTCCACGAAATGACGCGACCAGTGTGAATAGGATTGGTTGCGCCAATGCCCCACAGAATGGTTCCGGTGGCGGCAAAGCTTTCACCAACCCCGAGAAATACGCGGCCAACACAGAGTAATATCAGGCTAAGCAGCGATGAAGAGTCACTAAGGTCGGCCAAAACGTACATCAGCCCGCTTATGCCACAGCAGGCCAATCCAAAAATAACGACTTTTTTGGGGCCGATATTATCGGCAAATCGACCGGCGTGGGGACGGCTGGCAAGCGTGGCGAAATACTGCACGCTGATAATCAGGCCTGCGAGAACGGAGTTGTATCCGAGTTTGCCGTGGACAAATCCTGGCAAAACCGCCAAAGGTAAACCGATGCTTAAATAGCAAACGAAAGTAAAAATAACTATCGACAGTATGCGTTTATTCAACTGTAAATTAGTTTGAAACTTAGTGGGTGACATGGACTAGCCTGGATATAGATCACAGTTTTGAGGAGTTCACAGCATAAACAGGTTTTCCCGCGCTGCAAATTAAAAATACGCTATAAAAATGTCATCATTTGTCACACTGGCGCTGTTTTTGCAGACAAATCCGATCATCGCGCCAACAATCCGCGCCAGCTCTGAAGAAAATCACACTAACCAATCGCTAAAAGAAATGATTTTCCACTTCATATTGCGCAGATAATGCGCGATCACACGTGATATCGGTCACAGAGCGGGATATTGGGCTATGCTTTTAGAAGGACGTCACTGAGTGAAGAAAATATTAATTGCTCATTGAAAAAATGTCCCCAAATGTTCAAACAAGGAGAGCTTAATGTTTAATAAAAAGACAGATAAAATCGAACGTGATGCCGATGAGGACATTTCTTTGCTGGCCGATACTCTGGATGAAGTGCTGAAATCAGGCAATTTAAAATCCAAAGAAGAAATTGAAAAAATTCGCGGCAAGGCAGAAGGCATTTTACGCGACGCTCGCGCTCGGTTTACCGGCAACACCAATTTGACGCAGCACGCACGTGATGCAGCCAACCAGGCAACAGATTATGTGAAAGAAAATCCATGGCACGGTGTGGGTGTTGGTGCTGCCGTAGGTTTGGTCGTAGGTATTCTGCTGGGGCGTAAATAACCCATCAGGCACAGATTTTTTAGCGCATTAAACCCGCTAACTGGCCTTAAAAGCCAGCAGCAAGACAGTTAAAATTCCTGATAAACGCCCCAATGTGATTAACGCCACGTTGGGGCGTTTTTTTATTCAAAATATTTTTTCGTGCCAAGTTTTTTATTTTTCAAAGAATTTTGTCCAAAATTCAACCAACCTCGCCTTTACAAAAATTCTTTAAAAAATCGAAAAAAAGCTAAGCCAGATTCTACGCGGCCTCGCGGCCCATTACGCCCAAATGATAATCAGTCATTGGAAATACCTATATCTAGGCGACTTGAAAAGTTATGGCACTACATCTAGTATTCAACCCATCGACAGCGGATAACCCTGCGATACTCATCTTACGGCTGATCTCCTGCATAACACGCAGAACACGAGCCGTAAACAATTCAGTCATCTTACCCTAAAGGTAAATGCGAATCATGAGCATAATCATTTACAGCAAACCAGACTGCGTGCAATGCAACGCCACTTACCGCGCTATGGACAAACATGGCATCGATTATCAAGTTGTCGATCTGACGCAGGACGCGCAAGCATTGGGCCAGGTTCGGGCGCTGGGTTATCAGCAGGTTCCTGTAATTGTCGCCGGTGACGATCACTGGTCAGGTTTCCGTCCAGACAAAATTACTGCACTGCGCCAGCTGCAAGAAACACACTGAGGCAGCAATGAACAGCCTGGTGTACTTTTCGAGCAAGTCGGAAAACACCCATCGCTTTGTCGGCAAACTCGGTTTGCCGGCCGTCAGAATACCGATAGCAGCACAAGGCGAAAAGCTTCGGATGGATTGCCCCTACATATTGCTGGTTCCCAGCTACGGCGGCGGAACAGCCACCGGGGCGGTCCCAAGACAGGTGATCCACTTCCTCAACGATGAACATAATCGTTCACTCATCCGCGGCGTCATTGCCGCCGGTAACACTAATTTCGGCGCAGCGTACTGCATTGCCGGTGAAATCGTCTCGCAGAAGTGTAAGGTCCCATACCTTTATCGCTTTGAATTGCTGGGCACACCGGAAGACGTTGCAAAGGTCAAACAGGGAGTAACTGAATTTTGGCAGCGACAGAACTAGCAATCACCGATCCGGGTGTCGGCACACCGGACTATCATGCGCTTAACGCGATGTTAAATCTGTTCGATGCCGATGGAAAAATTCAGTTTGATAAAGACAAACTGGCCGCGCGACAGTACTTCTTGCAGCATGTAAACCAAAATACTGTTTTCTTCCATAACCTTGCGGAGAAGCTGCGTTATCTGGTGGAAGAAGGCTATTACGACGCCGCCGTGCTCGACCAATACGATTTTGAGTCGACCAAAAATTTGTTCAAACAGGCTTACGCCAAAAAATTCCGCTTCCAGACTTTCCTGGGCGCATTCAAGTATTACACCAGCTACACGTTGAAGACCTTTGACGGCAAGCGCTATCTCGAACGTTATGAAGACCGCGTCTGCCTGGTGGCAATGACGTTGGCGCAAGGTGATATCAAGCTCGCTAGCCATCTGGTAGACGAAATCATCAGTGGCCGCTTCCAGCCTGCGACTCCGACCTTCCTTAACTGTGGTAAAAAACAGCGCGGCGAGCTGGTCTCGTGCTTCCTGTTGCGTATTGAAGACAATATGGAGTCGATTGGCCGTTCGGTGAACTCAGCCCTGCAGCTGTCCAAGCGAGGTGGGGGTGTCGCCTTTATGCTGACCAACATTCGCGAAGTCGGCGCGCCAATCAAACGTATCGAAAACCAGTCTTCGGGCGTGATCCCGATTATGAAAATGCTGGAAGATGCCTTTTCCTACGCGAATCAGCTAGGTGCTCGTCAGGGCGCGGGCGCGGTTTATCTAAACGCGCACCACCCGGATATTTTGCGTTTTCTGGATACCAAACGCGAAAACGCCGACGAAAAGATCCGCATCAAGACGCTGTCATTGGGCGTAGTTATTCCAGACATCACCTTTGAGCTGGCGAAAAATAACGAAGACATGTATCTGTTCTCGCCTTACCACGTCGAGAAAGTCTATGGCAAACCGATGTCGGAGATAAGCATCAGCGAGAAGTACCGCGAGATGGTCAACGACAAGCGCATCCATAAAACCAAAATCAACGCCCGTGAGTTCTTCCAGGTGTTGGCCGAGATTCAGTTTGAATCTGGCTATCCTTATATGATGTTTGAAGATACGGTCAATCGGGCTAACCCGATCAAGGGCCGTATTAACATGAGTAACCTGTGTTCGGAGATTTTGCAGGTCAACTCGGCGACGGTTTACGGCGAAGATTTGTCTTATCAGCAAGTGGGCAAGGATATTTCCTGCAACCTCGGTTCGCTGAATATTGCCGCCGCAATGGATTCACCGGATCTCGGCATGTCGGTCGAGATGGCAATCCGCGCGCTGACCGCCGTTTCTGATATGAGCAATATTCGTTCAGTACCGTCAGTCGAACAAGGCAACAATGACTCGCACGCTATTGGTCTGGGTCAGATGAACCTGCACGGCTATCTGGCACGCGAACATATCTATTACGGTTCTGAAGCGGGTCTGGATTTCACCAACATCTATTTTTATACCGTGGTTTACCATGCGGTACGCGCCTCAAACCTGCTGGCTATCGAACGCAGCAAGGCATTTAAAGGTTTTGAAGATTCGACTTATGCCAGCGGCGCGTATTTCGATAAATATTTGCAGGATATCTGGCATCCAAAAACCGAGCGCGTAAGTGAGCTGTTCGAGCAGGCTGGCATTCCGATCCCTGGCGTGGCGGAATGGACCGCGTTGAAAGAATCGGTGATGGCGCACGGGCTGTACAATCAGAATCTACAGGCAGTGCCGCCAACCGGTTCTATCTCGTACATCAATAACTCGACTTCAAGCATTCACCCGATAGTTTCGCGCGTGGAAATCCGTAAAGAAGGTAAAATCGGCCGCGTTTATTATCCGGCAGCGTTTATGGATAACGACAATCTTGAGTATTACCAGGACGCCTACGAGATTGGCCCCGAGAAGATCATCGATACCTACGCCGAGGCCACGCAGCACGTGGATCAGGGCCTGTCGCTGACGCTGTTTTTCCGTGATACCGCCACCACTCGCGATATCAACAAGGCGCAGATCTACGCCTGGCGTAAAGGCATCAAGACTATTTACTACATCCGCCTGCGTCAGATGGCGCTGGAAGGCACCGAAGTTCAGGGCTGTGTTTCGTGCACGCTGTAACTCAAGAGACAATTTAAGGAAATCGCATGAGCTCGGTTAAACAACTGCTGCCGGCACAGCCAATCAGCAAAGCCATTAACTGGAACAAAATTCAGGACGATAAAGATTTAGAGGTCTGGAACCGTCTGACCTCTAACTTCTGGCTGCCGGAAAAGGTGCCGCTATCCAATGACATCCCTTCCTGGGCCACGCTGAGTGCCAAAGAGAAGCAGCTGACCATTCGCGTGTTTACCGGCCTGACGCTGCTGGACACGGTGCAGAACATTATCGGCGCACCGACGCTGATGAAAGACGCCGTGACGCCACATGAAGAAGCGGTATATTCGAATATCTGTTTTATGGAAGCCGTTCACGCCCGCTCTTACAGCTCAATCTTCTCGACGCTGTGCATGACGACGGACGTCGATGATGCTTACCGCTGGAGTGAGGAAAACGTTGCGTTGCAGAACAAGGCAGCAATCGTGCTTTCTTATTACAACGGCGAAGATCCGCTGATGAAGAAAGTCGCCAGCGTGTTTTTAGAATCGTTCCTGTTCTATTCTGGCTTCTATCTGCCAATGTATTGGTCAAGCCGCGCCAAGCTGACGAATACCGCTGACCTTATCCGCCTGATCATTCGCGACGAAGCGGTGCACGGTTACTACATCGGCTATAAATTCCAGCAGGCTTTGAAGCTGGAAAGCCCGGAGCGCCAGCGCCAGGTTAAAGAGCAGGCATTTGATCTGATTCAGGATTTGTACGACAACGAAATTCGTTATACCGAAGAGCTGTATGACGGCGTAGGCTGGAGCGAAGACGTTAAAAAGTTCCTGCATTACAATGCCAACAAGGCGCTGATGAATCTCGGTTATGAAGCGCTGTTCCCGGCCAGCATGGCAGAGGTAAACCCTGCTATCTTGTCGGCATTGTCGCCAAACGCCGACGAAAACCACGACTTTTTCTCTGGTTCTGGTTCTTCTTACGTGATCGGTAAAGCGGTTAATACTGAAGACGATGACTGGGATTTCTAACTATTCCTCGCCTTAAAAAAAACCGCCGCCCTATTAACACAGAGCGGCGGTTTTTTTATTGCCTAAAGTCAGGATCAGGAGAAGAATTTCGCCAGCACCAATAGCCCGACCGAAACGTTGATTGCCCCGCCAATGCGCGTCGCAATTTGCGCAAACGGCATCAAAGTCATGCGGTTACCCGAGGTCAGAATAGCAACATCACCGGTTCCACCCTGCCCGCTCTGGCAGCAGGAGACAATCGCCACGTCGATAGGATGCATGCCAATTTTCTTGCCGACAATAAAGCCAGTCCCTACCAGCGCGCAAACTGTCGAGACGATCACGACCAAATTCTGAATAGTAAAGGCGTCCATCAACTCCTGCCACGGCGTGATCGCCACACCGACGGCAAACAGGATCGGATAAGTCACTGCGGTACGGAAGAATTTATACACCGCCATTGAACCGTGCTGAATAGTCGGAGAGACGCCGTGCACCAGCTTGACCGCTACTGCGGCGAACAACATCCCAACCGGAGCAGGCAGGCCAATGAGTCGTTGCCCAAGCATGCCGACCATATAAAGCAGGATCGCCAGCAGCGCGCCACAGGCCAAAGCATTCACACCCGGCGTTCCTTCAAACTCATCGTTACCGTTGGCAATCGCGCCCTTTTTAGCCGGCATCAAAGAGCCTTCACCGGTCAAATGCGGGAAGCGTTTGCCTAACTGGTTAAGGATACCCGCCAGTACTATCGCCGTTAGCCCACCCAGCATCACGATCGGCAGGATCTTGCCCAATGCCACGCCCTGTTCCATGTGCAGGATAGCCGCGTAACCCATCGACAGTGGGATCGCGCCTTCACCAACGCCACCAGCCATGATCGGCAAGATCAGGAAGAAGAAAATCTGAAACGGCGGCAGACCCAACGCCATGCCTACGCCCATTCCCACCAGCATGCCGACAATTTCACCACACAGCATCGGAACGAAAATTCGCAGGAAACCCTGGATTAGCGCCTGTCGGTTCATGCTCATGATGCTGCCGACGATAATGCAGCAGATATAAAGGTAAAGGATGTTGGTCGACTTGTAGAACTTGGTCGTTGATTCGACAACAACGTCAGGCAGCAGGCCGTAATGCACCATGGCAGAAGGAATAAAAGTGGCGCAAATCGCCGCCGCGCCGAGTTTGCCGAGCAGCGGCAGTCGTTTACCAAACTCACCGCAGGCAAATCCGAAGAACGCCAACGTTGCCACCATCACCACGATGTCGCTGGGCAGTTTGCCGCCGAGGCAGTCCAGCAGAATCAATACTCCGGCCAAAATAAAGAACGGCAGCGGGATAATGCCGACTTTGTAGTTGTCCAAGACGCGCCACCATTTATCACGCATGGCGGTTTTAGCGGCGATTTGACGGGCAGCAGCGAGCTCCTTTGCCGCAGGATCTTTCTCTTTTACGACAATGTAGGAATCATCGGTTGTGCTCATAGCCTCGTCCTCTTTTTTTGTTGTAGGTCTTGATAGAGATAGAGGATATGAATCGAGGGGCCGCCGAGCTGTGACAGCATTCAAATTAAAACCGCAGTGTTAAAGGTTGTAATGGTTTTTATGGAGTTAATGTTAATAATCGTATAATTTTTAGCGTTTTTTAGTAAAAATAGGTAATAACCATGGAAAAAATCAGGTCAGATGAATGAAGAGAAAACTTAGCTTCCAGATAAAATTATTCCTCTGCCTGGTGGCCTTTTCCTGTCTGCTTCTAGCCGTATTGGGCGGCCTGGTTTATCACATCGTCGACAGGCAGCTGCACCATGATTTGGGCAATCGCGCCAAAGTTCAGGCCAGTGAAATCGCACTAATCCCCGACCTGCCGCCGTTGGTCGCGACCCGCGACACCGCCGCAATCGCCCGGCTAATCAACCCGCTCAGCCATCATAGCGATGCCAGCTATATCGTCATTGGCGACAGCCACGAAATTCACCTTTACCACTCGAGCCAGCCGCAAAGCGTTGATCATCCGATGATCGGTGGCGATAACGCCGAGGTACTCGCCGGTAAAACCATTATTTCCGAGCGAAAGGGCGGGATTGGCGTTTCTCTACGCAGCAAGGCGCCGATACTAGACACCAGCGGCAAAGTGATCGGTATTGTTTCCGTCGGCTACCTCACCTCTTATATTAATGACATCACGCTGGACCAGCTGGCGCAGGCACTGTTGTTTGGCGTCTTGCTGCTGCTGGCGCTATTCGGCTTTTCCTGGCTGTTCAGTAAAAATCTCAAGAAGCAGATGTTCTGGCTTGAGCCGCGTGAAATCGCACTGCTGGTGCGGCAGCAAAAAGCGCTGATGGAGGCGATTTATGAAGGGGTGATCGCCATTGACGATCGGCTGAAGATTTTAACCATCAACCGCGCCGCGCGCGAGTTGCTAGGGCTGACTCAGCCGGAGCAGCAGCTTATCGGCCAGCAGATTAATCACGTCATTGTAACTCATGATGATTTTTTCAATTCTGACAACGTGCAGCACGAACATCACGATGAAATCGCGCAGTTCAATCAGCGACAGGTGATTGTCAACCGCGTGCCTATTGAACTGCCTGCTCCGTCATTGCACGGCTGGGTGTATAGCTTTCGCGATAAAAATGATATCAACACTCTCAGCAGCCAGCTCAGCCAGGTGACACGCTATGCCGACAATCTTCGTATAATGCGTCACGAACAGCTTAACTGGACCGCGACGCTGGCCGGAATGTTGCAAATGCAGCGTTACGACGAGGCGCTGGAATATATTCAGGCGCAGTCGGCGGGCGCACAGGCGGTGCTGGATTTTGTTTCCGGGCGTTTTCATTCCCCGGCGCTGTGCGGTTTGCTGCTTGGCAAATACGTCAGCGCACGCGAGAAAGGCATCGAGCTAAGCTTTGATCCCGCCTGCCAGTTGACCCATCTACCTGAAAGATTGGGCGAAAACGAGTTGATGTCGATTGTCGGTAATTTGCTGGATAACGCAGTGGAAGCAACGCTGAAACTTGATGCGCCGCACGCGCCGGTGGAACTGTATTTGACCCAGACCAGCGACCAGCTGATTATTGAGGTTGCCGATTGCGGCGCGGGGATCGACGCTGAAATACGCCCGCAGCTGTTTGAGCAAGGCGTCAGCAGCAAGCCTGTCCGCCATTCTGAGCACACTGGCAGCGAACATGGCATCGGCCTTTATGTGGTAGCGAGTTATGTCCGTCAGGCGCAGGGGATGATAGAAATATCCGATAACCGCCCTACGGGCGCGGTGTTCTCTGTGTTTATTCCCTATCAGTCAGCGTCATCGTCCCAGAACACCCTGGAGTCTGTAAATGAATAATCCCATCGCGATGGACGTGCTGATCGTCGAAGATGAAAGTCATCTTGCGCAGTTACACCGCGAATTTATCGAGCAAAATTTTAACCTGCGCGTGGTGGGTATTGCCCCAACTTTGTCACAGGCGAAAAAACTGCTGGAGGCGTACCAACCTCGGCTGGTGTTGTTGGATAATTTTCTGCCTGACGGCCAGGGCATCGAGCTTATCAACTCTTCGTTGCTCAAGAGCATCGATTGCTCAGTGATTTTCATTACCGCCGCCAGCGATATGAGCACCTGCAGCCAGGCGATGCGCGCCGGGGCTTTTGACTACATTATCAAACCCGTTTCCTTCCAACGGTTACAAAGTTCTTTGACTCGGTTTTTACAACTTGCCCAAACGCTGCGCCACGTAAAAACCATCGACCAGCAGAGTCTCGACAAACTGTTTAATCTGCCGGGCAGTGAACAGCCGGAAGCTCCGTTAGCCAAGGGAATAGAGCCGAATACGCTGGAGCTGGTAAAGCAGGTTTTTATTAACCACCCCGAGCGTAACTGGTCCGTGGATCAGGTGGTGGAGCAGGTCGGGATCAGCAAAACTACCGGCCGCCGTTATCTGGAATATTGCGTCGAAAGCGCCTTCATTATGGTCGAGATGCAGTACGGAAATATTGGCCATCCACGCCGCCTGTATCGCAAAGCTAATCCATCGAAAAACGCCGCCGAATAGCGGCGTATTTTTCCGCTCGCGGCACCTTGCCAACTGGCTATTTTTCACCTACTCACAGCTCAATTCCCCACTGTCACATCTTCATTGATAATGATTATTTTAGTGTTAAATTCCTAAAAATCACCATCGTCTTAAAATAGCTTCGTCATGGATGTTTACACTGAATGTATCACGAGCAAGAAACCCACCAATAAGTTATTTAAAATCAATAATTTAAATGATAAGTAATATTATTTAAAACCCGTTAAAATTATTATAATAAGTTCTTATTTTCATATAAATATGACAAATAATAATTATCTCAACGAGAGTGTAAATATCCCTTAAGCCACAAGGGCTCAGCGTGAAAATTTTCGATAATAATCGGACCCCTCCTAATTACAAGCCTTATGGCGTGAGACTTGTCTCAGATTCTGAGTGTGTTAGGGTATAGACCGCTTGATATTCCGTCGACAGGAAAAATTTATAATCCCCATTCAAATAACAGTATTTAAAATACGACCAAGGAAACGAAAAATTGCATGGCAATTAAAATCGAAGTTAAGAACTTATATAAAGTATTCGGTGAGCATCCAGAGCGAGCCTTTAAGCTGATTGATTCCGGCAAGGGTAAAGAAGAGATTTTCGAGAAAACGGGTCTGTCACTTGGTGTGAAGAACGCCAGTCTGGCCATTGAAGAAGGCGAGATTTTTGTCATCATGGGGCTTTCCGGTTCCGGAAAATCCACCATGGTACGCCTTCTCAATCGTCTGATAGAACCAACCCGTGGCGAAGTGCTGATTGATGGCGAAGACATTGCCAAAATCTCTGCCTCCAAGCTGCGCCAGGTGCGCAGAAGCAAAATCAGCATGGTTTTTCAGTCCTTCGCCCTGATGCCGCATCTTACTGTATTGAATAATACTGCGTTCGGAATGGAGCTGGCCGGTGTGCCTGCCAACGAGCGTAAAGAAAATGCGCTGGATGCACTGCGCCAGGTTGGCCTTGAAAACTATGCCAATTCTTATCCCGATGAGCTGTCCGGTGGTATGCGCCAGCGCGTCGGCCTTGCTCGCGCAATGGCTAATAACCCCGATATTCTCCTGATGGATGAAGCATTCTCCGCCCTCGATCCGCTAATCCGCACCGAAATGCAGGACGAATTGGTAAGACTGCAATCCCGGCATCAGCGCACTATCGTGTTTATTTCCCACGATTTGGACGAAGCCATGCGCATCGGCGATCGCATCGCCATTATGCAAGGCGGCGAAGTGGTGCAGGTCGGCACGCCGGAGGAGATCCTGAATAATCCGGCCAACGACTATGTGCGCACTTTCTTCCGCGGCGTGGATATCAGTCAGGTATTCAGCGCCAAAGATATTGCCCGTCGTCGTCCGGTGACGTTAATCCGCAAGACCCCTGGTTTTGGTCCTCGTGCCGCGCTGAAGCTGCTCGAAGACGAAGACCGCGAATATGGTTATGTCCTCGAGCGTGGTCAAAAGTTTATTGGCGTAGTGTCTGCCGATTCACTGAAACGCGCGTTGAAAGAAAATCAGCCGTTGGAAAGTGCCCTGCTTGAGTTACCTGCTCCGGTACCGGCAGATATGCCACTCAGCGAACTGATTTCTCAGGTAGCCGCCGCTCCGTGCGCGGTGCCGGTCGTCAGCGAAGAGAACAACTATATCGGAATTATCTCCAAGGCCATGCTGTTGCAGGCGTTGGATAAAGAAGGGGCGACAGAATGAGTCAGCAGTTAATGAATGCAGCACACGATATTATTCAACATGCGCAGGCGGCACAAACCGATGCGGCGAGCGATCCCTGGGCCGCTGGCAGCAGCGATGTTGCCAACCAGGCTGCGGCTTCAGCCGACTCGGCAACCAACAATGCAACCACCGATCCGTGGACCGCAGCCAACAATAGTTACGCCACCAGCACGCCAGATGCCAGCCATCAGGCCGCAGCACAGACCGGTGATAGCTGGCTGCACATCGCGCCTGAGCAGCATCGGCATTTCGATATTCTCGATCCGTTTCACAATACTCTGATCCCGCTTGACCGCTGGGTTACTGAAGGGATCGATTGGCTGGTTACGCATTTCCGCCCGGTATTTCAGGGGATCCGCGTGCCCGTCGATTTTATATTAAGCGGCTTCCAACACGGCCTTGAGTCCTTGCCTGCTCCGCTGGCTATCATTATTTTCGCGTTAATCGCCTGGCAGATGGCTGGCTTCGGCATGGGTGTCACCACGCTGGTTTCGCTGGTAATTATCGGTGCAATCGGTGCCTGGTCGCAGGCCATGGTGACATTGGCACTGGTATTAACGTCGCTGTTCTTCTGCGTATTGATAGGTCTCCCCTTGGGAATATGGCTGGCGCGCAGCAAAGGCGCGGCGAAAATTATTCGCCCGCTGCTGGATGCGATGCAGACCACTCCTGCGTTTGTCTATCTGGTGCCTATCGTGATGCTGTTTGGCATCGGTAACGTACCGGGCGTCGTGGTCACCATCATCTTTGCCCTGCCTCCTATCGTGCGTCTGACTATTCTGGGTATCAACCAGGTACCGGAAGATTTGATTGAAGCGGCTGAGTCGTTTGGTTCAAGCCCGAGCCAGATGCTGTTTAAAGTTCAGCTGCCGCTGGCAATGCCGACCATCATGGCCGGTATTAACCAGACGCTGATGCTGGCGCTGTCGATGGTAGTTATTGCCTCGATGATCGCCGTAGGCGGTTTGGGCCAGATGGTGCTGCGCGGGATTGGTCGACTGGATATGGGCCTCGCCTCTATCGGCGGTGTCGGTATCGTTATTCTGGCGATCATTCTCGACCGCCTGACCCAGGCTTTAGGCCGCGACCGCCGTAGCAAAGGCGTACAGCACTGGTACGCGCACGGCCCTGTGGGTCTGTTAACCAAACCTTTCATTAAAAAAGCCTGAGGAGCGCGCCGATGACAAATTCAAAAAAATTATGCCGCGCTGGCCTGCTGGCTCTTACTCTGAGCCCCCTCATGGGCGCTCAGGCGATGGCTGCAGATCTTCCAGGTAAAGGCGTGGTGGTCAAACCAGCACAAAGTACGCTGGCCGAAGAGACGTTTCAGACCGAGCTGGTAAACCGTGCGCTGAAAGATTTGGGCTACGACGTGCAGCCTACCGCCGAGGTAGATTACAACGTGGCCTACACCACTATTGCCAGCGGTGACTCGACCTACATGGCCGTTAACTGGGACCCGCTGCAAACCGATATGTACAACGCTGCCGGTGGCGACAAGAAGTTTTATCGTCAAGGCACCTACATCAGCGGCGCAACTCAGGGTTATTTGATCGACAAGAAAACTGCCGACAAATATCACATTCACGACCTGTCGCAGTTAAAGGATCCAAAACTTGCCAGGCTGTTTGATTCTAACGGCGACGGCAAGGCGGATATGGTCAGCTGCGATCCGGGATGGGGCTGCGGTGAAGTGATTAGCGCACAGATCAAAGCTTACGGCCTGAGTAACACGGTTCAGCAGAACGCCGGCAACTATGCGGCGATCATGGCAGATACCATGACGCGCTTCCAAGAAGGTAAACCGGTGTTGTATTACACCTGGACGCCTTACTGGGTCAGCAATGTGCTCAAGCCGGGCCGAGATGTGATTTGGCTGACGGTGCCGTTCTCCGCCAATAGCGGCTCACAAAAGGATCTTGATACCAAACTGCCTGATGGCAAGAACTATGGTTTCCCGCTTAACGACGAGCATATCGTCGCCAACAAACAGTGGGCCGCCGCCAACCCGGCTGCTGCAAAACTGTTTGCGCTCATGAAGCTGCCATTGAACGACGTCAATGCCCAGAACCTGAGCATGCACAACGGCGAATCTTCGGCACAAGATATTCAGGATCAGTTCAGTGGCTGGATCAAGGCGCATCAAGATACCTATAACGGCTGGATCGATGCTGCGAAAGCCGCAGCGAAAAAATAATAAAAAAGTAATTCATCCCCTTTCGATTTTGTGTGGCTGAAAAACTGGCTGCCTGAGTTTCGAGAGGGGATCAAAAGGATAATAATGATGATGAACAAGACTTCAATTTGGGCGTTAACCGCCCTGGCTACTCTGGGTTCTACCTCTGCATTCGCCGCTGACTTACCGGGCAAAGGCGTTACTGTTACCCCCATTCAAAGCACTATCAGCGAAGAAACTTTCCAGACCCTGCTGGTTGATAAAGCTTTGGAAAAGCTGGGTTACAACGTGCAACCCATTCGTGAAGTCGATTACAACGTCGGGTATACCACGATTGCCGAAGGCGATGGCACATTTATGGCCGCCAACTGGCAACCACTGCATGACAGCATGTACGCCGCTGCCGGTGGCGATAAAGTGTTTTATCGTCAAGGCACCTATGTTACCGGTGCTGCCCAGGGTTACCTCATCGACAAAAAAACTGCCGTCAAATATCACATCACCAACATAGCGCAGTTGAAAGATCCTAAAATCGCCAAACTTTTTGATACCAATAACGACGGCAAGGCGGATCTGACAGGATGCACGCCGGGCTGGGGTTGTGAAGCTGCGTTGAACGAGCAGATTAAAGCTTATGGCCTGTCAGATACAGTCGAACACAATCAGGGTAACTATTCGGCAATGATTGCTGACACCATCACGCGCTACAAGGAAGGCAAACCGATCTTCTATTACACGTGGACGCCTTACTGGGTCAGCAACGTGCTGGTTCCGGGCAAAGATACCGTGTGGCTACAGGTGCCGTTCTCGGTAGTGCCTGGCGACAAGAATGCCAATACCCAGCTTTCCGACGGCAAAAACTTTGGATTCCCGATAAGCACCATGCACATTGTCGCCAACCTGAAATGGGCGCAGGCCAACCCTGCCGCTGCCAAGCTGTTTGCCATCATGCAACTGCCACTGGCCGACATCAACGCGCAGAATGCCGCAATGCACAACAATCAAAGCTCGGAAGCGGATATCAACACGCAGACCGACGGCTGGATCAAGGCACATCAGGCAACCTTCGATGGCTGGGTGAAAGAAGCGGCAGCGGCTGCGAAATAATATTCACCGCGCTGAATGACTCGAACAAGGGGCAATATATTTTTATTGCCCCTTTTTTATGGGTTAGGGAATCGCCCGCAGCTCTTCCTGCGAAAAAGCCATAAATCGCTCCGCCACGGTTGACAGACTATGTTGCCAAACGCAAAACACCTGACGCCGAATGCCGCTTTCTAACGGAATTGACACCAATCCTTTGGCCTGCTCGGCGGTCGATAGCGGCACTATTCCCGCCGCCAGCGATTTACGCACGATATTTTCCAGCCATTCAACGTGATCGATTTCAAAGCTGACGTGACGTGTCACGCCTTCGGCCAGAAAAGCTTTATCCGTTTGTCTCCTGGCTCCTGAACCTTGGTAAAAATCGACCAAAGGCACTTGTGACAATTCAGATAATCGCAGGCGTTCACGCCCGGCAAAAGGATGATCGCGACTGACTAACGCAACCAAAGGCTCATCGGTCAATAATTTATACGGCATGCTTAATGATGCTCTGTCGCCGGGCCAAAGTCCGACAAAGGCTACATCGGTCCGCGATTGCTGAACATCCTCGAGCAATTTTTCGCTCATCGCCACGTATAAACGAATATTTACCAGCGGATAGCGTTGATTGAATCGTGCAAGTTGTCCGATGAGATCTATCGTTTTCAGTGTTGATATCGTCCCCACCGTCAGGGTACCGCCAATCTCACCTTTCAATGCTTCCATGGTATCGAGCAAGTGGTTATGCGCAGCCAGCAACTGTTCTGCAGGTGCCAGAAATGCCCTTCCGGCGGCGGTAAGTTGCACCTGTCTGGATGTGCGCTCGAACAACTGATTGCCGAGCTCTTCTTCAAGCCTTGCTATCTGGTGACTTAAGGCGGATTGCACGGTATGGCAACGCCTGGCTGCTCGAGTAAAATTCTTTTCATGCGCAACTGCCAAAGCAAAACGGATCTGCTTCAAATTCATTTAATCATCTCAAAATGAGATAGGTGGGATGCTAATTATACATTGGTTTATAACTTTTAATTAACAGATACTCCCCCTGAGTACTTACTTAAATCAAATCCTTTAATTTATAAAAATGAATCTTATGACAACCTCAACAATATCTTCTGATAAAAAGTCGCATCCGGTACTCAGTCCGGGCCTGATCCTGTTAATGGCAGTTGCAACAGGACTGGCTGCTGCCAGTAACTATTATGCCCAGCCATTGCTGGAAACCATCGCCAGAGCCTTCCACCTGTCGGTGAATCAGGCCGGATTTATTGTGACAACCGCCCAGTTGGGCTACGCCATGGGGCTGCTGTTCCTGGTGCCACTCGGTGATATGTTTGAACGTCGCACCATGATTGTGGTGATGACACTGCTCGCGGCTGCAGGTTTGCTTATCACCGCCAACTCGACCTCAATTTCAATGATGCTGGTCGGCACCGCGCTGACAGGTTTGTTCTCAGTGGTGGCACAAGTGTTGGTTCCTCTGGCTGCAACGCTTGCCGAACCGGCACGCCGAGGGAAAATTGTCGGCATGATCATGTCGGGACTGCTGCTGGGTATTTTGCTGGCACGAACAGTGTCGGGGCTACTCGCCTCGCTGGGCGGTTGGCGCACGGTATATTGGGTGGCCAGCGTACTGATGGTATTAATGGCGCTGGTAATGTGGCGTGTGCTTCCTCGTCACAAGCAGGAAACGCATCTCAACTATCTGCAATTAATGAAATCAATTTTCACCCTGTTCTTCTCAACCCCGGTACTGCGAACTCGTGCGCTAATAGGCATGTTTATCTTTGCTAACTTCAGCGCACTCTGGACCTCAATGGCATTCCTGCTGGCTGGCCCTGACTACCATTATTCCGAAGGCGTGATTGGGTTATTTGGTCTGGTTGGTGCTGCCGGAGCTTTGGCTGCAACCCGCGCGGGACATCTTGCCGATAAAGGCAAGGCACATTTAGTGACTACCTATGGGCTAATCCTGCTGCTACTTTCGTGGCTCCCTGTCGCCTATGGCCAGCACTCGATTATTGCACTTATTCTGGGAATTATTGTGCTGGATCTCTGTGTTCAGGGCGTACATATCACTAATCAGAGTGTTATCTACAAATCGATGCCCGAGGCGCGCAACCGCCTTACGGCCGGTTATATGACCAGCTATTTTATAGGCGGTGCTATTGGCTCAGTGGTATCAGCGTCGGCTTTTCAGATGGCCGGATGGTATGGCGTTTGTACAGCCGGGGCTATTTTCTGTGCAATCAACTTGTTAGTTTGGCTTTCTGGACACAAGCACAGAATAGGCTGAGAAAGTGTTTCCGGCGTGATGATAACGCGTCTAATTAGCGTGCAAATAGTTATGAGAGAAATTTATTTGAACCAAAGGGTATAAAGATTACTAACAGTCTGATATTATTTTTTCCATAAATTATACGCTAACGAAACATATTGCTTTTATTCAGCAACAAAATTCTTATGCACAGCCGCACATTGTTAGAAAACTTTTTAGTCGCCGTTGGGGCAGATCTTGCCCCGGCTGCATTTAAAACTATGCCAACAGTGATTGGCACCCCACCTGCCACTTATACCTTCCGGCCAGGTGCGGTAAAACTCGAATTTTACCTTCGTAACCACTGCTTTTTCCCTACATGACCCATCCCCATGCCTAACTTTTTGCGTTTTTTTGCGCAATCGATTGGGCTGCAAAACTTTGCTTTACCCAGCGGGCAGTTACCTTGTCCGCCAATAAAAAAGATTTCACACCTGCAACCGTTATAGGACCACACGAATAGCTAACTATTTGCTGGCTTATGACATTTACATTATTAATTACACTGGTTACTATCTCAAATGTAACTAATGAGGTTTCTTACGATGGAAAGTTCATTCGCACCTATTGAACACATGTTGAATTTCCGAGCAAAAAAGCAAAAAGATTTCCCTTACCAGGAGATACTGCTCACTCGCCTATGTATGCACATGCATAGCAAGTTGCTGGAAAATCGAAACAAGATGCTGAAAGCGCAAGGGATCAACGAGACACTGTTTATGGCGTTGATTACGCTGGATGCTCGGGAATCGCATAGCATTCAACCTTCAGAGCTAAGCGCTGCGTTAGGGTCATCTCGTACCAACGCGACCCGTATTGCCGATGAGTTAGAAAAGCGCGGATGGATTGAAAGGCGTGAGAGCGACAACGATCGTCGCTGCCTGCATTTACACCTGACGGCGGACGGTGAAGCCTTTATTCAGAAGCTTTTGCCGCCTCAACATAAAAGTTTGCATTTCCTCTGGTCCACACTGGATGTAGAAGAACAGAAAGAGCTGGAAACACTAACCCGCAAACTGCTGACACGCCTTGACCAGATGGATGCAACCTCAACATTATAATCGAATAATTGTTCAGGTAATTTACCCATGTTTCTTCCACTCAGCTGGAGATTTACTCCGCTGTTTGCAGTCTTGTTGCTGGCGGGTTGCGCCTCCAGCAATAATATTGCCCCTCAGTCTACGCTGCTGAATAATCAACAGCTTAAACTGAAACAGCAACAAGTCAGCTCATTAGCAATCAGCCCTCAGTGGTGGCGTGGTCTTCAAGACTCGCAACTCGACAACCTAATGACTGAAACTCTGCAAAATTCACCCTCTTTACGTCAGGCAGCTGCGCGCGTACGCGAAGCTCAAAGTGTGATGGGTGAAGCCAATGCGGCTAACGGCCCTTACGTTGATCTTAACGCTTCAAGCAATCGCCAGAAAATATCGCAGAATACCTACCAGCCTTTCCTTAACGGGTATCCTGGCAATCCGGTGTATGAGACCACCAATACTTTGGGCCTCAACCTGAGCTATGAGTTTGACTGGTGGGGTAAATATCGCAATCAGGTCAACGCCGCCAAGGCCCAGGTCGATTCGGCACGTGCGGAACAGGCGCAGGCAGCTCTGACGCTGTCCAGCTCGGTGGCATCAACCTATTACCAGCTGCAGGCCAATTTTGCGGTGCAAAAGGTTCTGCAGCAAGAAGTCGACAACAATCAACATTTAGCTGATTTGCGCAAGGCGCAATATGAGGCAGGGGTTTATGGCGTAGATATTCCGCAACAAACTCAGGCACAGGCCGACGGAGCCAAGCAGCAAATTATTGAGCTACAGTCGCAGATCGACCAGCAGAAACACCAGTTGGCCGCACTGGCAGGCAAAGGCCCGGATGCGATGAACAATTTGCACGCCGTCGCGCTGCCAGGTGACGATATTCTGGCACCCAAGGGTGATTTAACCATTGATTTACTGGGTAAACGCCCAGACATCGTCGCGCAACGCGAGCTGGTCGAGTCTTACTCGCAGCGCATTGCCGCAGCGAAAAAAGACTTTTATCCAAGCCTGTCGATTAGCGCTTTCGCAGGCTTGAGCACGGTCAACTATGGCAGCACCAGCCCCAATCTGTTTGAAGCAGCAAGCCAGGCGTGGAACCTCGCCCCGGCTATTTCGCTGCCTATTTTCCACGCGGGCGCATTGCGCAGCAAGCTGGGTGAAGAGTCGGCGTTATACGACCAGTCTGTCGAGTCCTATAACCAGACATTGTTGAACGCAATTCAGCAAACTGCCGATGCTCTTACGGTGCAGAAAAGCTCTGCCCAACAGCTTCAACAGTCTTTATCCGCTGAGAAATCCCTGCAAGAAGTGTATCGCGTTGCCAACGCTCGTTATTCCGCTGGCACCATCGGACGCGACCAGTTGCTCACCAGTCAGGCTGCACTACTGCAACAGCAGCAGGCTGCACTGACAGCATCGAGCAACGTACTGCAGGCGAAAATCAGTTTAATCCGTGCGTTAGGTGGTGGTTATCAAGCCCCTGCTGCGGACACAAAAGCATAATAACAAGACCCAGCGTGGAGAAAAACATGAGCGCGAATGCGGAAGTTCAACAACCTACCCCGCCACCAGTGAACAAGAAAAAGAAATCTCGTAAAGTTGCCTTGCTGCTTCTGACCGGGATCTTTGTGATCATTGCAATTGCATACCTGATCTACTGGTTTTTAGTGCTGCGTCACTTCCAGGATACCGATGATGCCTACGTTTCTGGCAATCAGGTACAGGTGATGGCACAGGTTTCTGGCAGCGTTACCGACGTTAATTTCGACAGCACCGACTTCGTCAAAAAAGGCGATACGCTGGTTCAGCTTGATCCTACCGATGCCGAGCAGGCTTTTGAACGATCCAAAACAGCGTTGGCAAGCAGCGTGCGCCAGACACATCAGCTGATGATCAATAGCAAACAGTATCAGGCCAATGTGGTGCTGCGTCAGACCCAGCTTAGTCAGGTTCAGGCCGACCTGAAACGCCGAGTGATTCTGGGCAAAGTCGATGCAATTGGTCGTGAAGATCTGCAACACGCCCATGACGCGGTAGACAGCGCCAAAGCGCAGCTTGACGTGGCTATTCAGCAACTTAATGCCAATCAGGCAATGGTGCTGAACACGCCGGTTGCCCAACAGCCGCAGGTGATGCAGGCCGCCGCGCAGGTGCGTGATGCCTGGTTGGCACTGCAACGAACTAAAATTGTCAGCCCGGTTGATGGCTATGTTTCACGCCGTACTGTTCAGGTCGGCCAGCAGATTAACCCATCGGTCGCACTGATGGCCGTGGTGCCAGCCGATCACATCTGGGTCGATGCCAACTTTAAAGAAACTCAGCTGGCAAATATGCGTATTGGCCAATCGGCAACCGTGGTCAGCGATATCTACGGTGATGACGTGACTTATCACGGTAAAGTGGTCGGCATGGACATGGGTACCGGTGGCGCGTTCTCACTGCTGCCAGCCCAGAATGCTACCGGTAACTGGATCAAAGTGGTTCAGCGCCTGCCGGTACGTATCGAACTCGATAACAACGAAGTGAAAAAGCATCCGCTGCGCATTGGATTATCCACACTGGTGACCGTTGACACGCAGAATCTTGATGGCCTGGTCCTGGCGGATAAAGTGCGTTCTGAACCGCTGTATCAGACATCGGCCCTGACATTAAATCTGGCACCGGTTAACGCCATTATTAATGACGTTATCAATGCCAATGCGGGCTAAGCTGTCCGGAGGTCTTCATGGCTGTTAGAAAACCGCTGGAGGGCGCGCCACTCGCCTGGATGACGGTGGCGCTGGCTATGGCCACCTTCATGCAAGTGCTGGACTCGACCATTGCCAACGTAGCGATCCCGACCATTGCCGGTAACCTCGGGGCATCCAACTCGCAGGGCACCTGGGTTATTACCTCGTTCGGGGTGGCCAACGCCATTTCGATTCCGATCACCGGTTGGCTGGCCAAACGTATCGGTGAAGTTAGGCTTTTCCTGTGGGCGACGGGGCTTTTTGCCCTTGCATCCTGGCTGTGCGGCGTGTCCAACAGCCTGGAAATGCTGATCTTCTTCCGTGTGATTCAGGGGCTGGTGGCGGGTCCGCTGATCCCGCTGTCGCAGAGTCTGCTGTTAAACAATTATCCCCCCGCCAAGCGAAGTACCGCGCTGGCGCTATGGTCGATGACGGTCATCGTTGCGCCAATTTGCGGTCCGATCCTTGGCGGCTATATCAGCGATAACTATCACTGGGGATGGATCTTCTTTATCAACATCCCGATCGGTATTGTGGTGGTGCTGCTGACGCTGAGAACGCTGAAGGGTCGCGAAACCGAGACTCAGATCAGGCCAATCGACAGTGTGGGGCTGGTGCTGCTGGTGCTGGGGATCGGCTGTTTGCAGGTGATGCTCGACCGAGGCAAAGAGTTGGACTGGTTCAACTCGCCGGAGATCATTACCCTAACCATTGTCGCCGTGGTGTGCATAGCGTTCCTGATTGTCTGGGAACTGACTGACGACAACCCGATAGTCGATTTATCGTTATTCAAATCGCGCAACTTTACCATCGGTACATTGTGTATCAGCCTTGCCTACATGCTCTACTTCGGCTCGATTGTGCTTTTGCCGCAGCTATTGCAGGAGGTATTTGGCTATACCGCAACCTGGGCGGGTCTGGCGTCGGCACCGGTGGGGATCCTGCCGGTATTGATGTCGCCGATCATCGGGCGCTTTGCTCACAAGCTGGATATGCGCTGGCTGGTCACATTCAGCTTCATTATGTATGCAGTGTGCTTCTACTGGCGCGCCTATACGTTTGAACCAGCAATGGACTTTGCTGCCTCGGCCTTGCCACAGTTTATTCAAGGGTTCGCGGTGGGTTGCTTCTTTATGCCACTGATAACTATCATCTTATCAGGATTACCTCCTTCCAGAATGGCGGCGGCATCGAGTCTGTCTAACTTTACCCGAACTCTGGCGGGTTCGATTGGCACCTCGATCACCACCACCATGTGGAGTAATCGCGAATCGCTGCACCATTCGCATCTGACGGAAAGCATTACGCCGTTTGATCCGGCAACCCAGCAGGCTTACAGCCAGCTAGAGGGCATAGGTATGAGCCACCAGCAGGCATCAGGCTATATTGCCAGGCAGATAACCAATCAGGGGCTGATTATTTCCGCCAATGAGGTTTTCTGGGCGGCTGGCGGCGTATTCCTGCTGTTGCTGATTCTGGTATGGTTTGCCCGAGCACCCTTTACCGCAGGCGGCGATGGCGGCGGCGCACATTAATCTTTCTCTGTGCATTAACGACAAACGGACGCGCGATGCGTCCGTTTTTTATTGGCTTTAATTAATCGAAATAACTACCTTGCCCGTTTGCTGGCGACTGTCGAAATAGCGCCAGGCTTCTAGCGAATCTTCAAAGCTAAATATCTTACCCACCACAGGTTGAAGCTGGCTAAGGGTCAGCGCACGATTCATGGCGATAAAGTCTTCTCGACTACCGACGCTGAAAGGTTTGACGGTTACACCACTTCTAAACAGCGTCATAAAATCAACCGATGGACTGCCTTCTGCAACGAATCCCAGCAAAGCGATTTCGCCGCCCGGTGCTGTCGAAAGCAATGACTGAGTCAGCGTGCCCGGACCACCTATTTCTACGACCCGTGCTACGCCCTGACCATGAGTTAACTCACGCACTATGCCTGACCATTCAGGGTGTTGACGATAATTAGTGACATGATCGGCACCCAACGAAGTCAGCAGCTGAGCTTTTTCATCACTCGAAGTCAGCGCAATCACGCGCGCCCCCATCAGTTTGGCAAACTGCACTGCAAACAGCGCTACACCGCCGGTTCCCTGTGTCAGCACTGTTTCACCCGGCTTTAACGGACGCAGCTGTTGCAGGCTGTTCCACGCCGTAACAGCCGCGCACGGCAAGGTCGCAGCCTGCTCCCAGCTAAGATAATCAGGGATCGAGACCAGAGTCTCTTCATCAACCACTTTATATTGAGTTAACCAGCCATCGGTCTGAGCACCATAGACACCTCGATTAGAATGGGCATCTCTTGCGCCACCTATCCAATAGGGGAAAAAGCTGCCCGCCACGCGATCGCCAATTTTAAACAGCTTCACCGCGTCGCCAATTTCGACCACTTCGCCCACGCCGTCTGATAACGGGATAACGCCTTCCTTGCGCGCTATCGTGCCGGTACCGTGGAAAATCGCCAGGTCGCGATAGTTAAGACTACAGGCCCGAACCCTGATTAATACCTGATTACGCCCCGGCAGCGGTTTTTCTTCTTCAACTCGTTTCAGCCCTTCGAGACTTTCAAAATGTTCAAAACGATAGCTTTGCATAGCGATTCCCTTTCATTTTGATGTGGATGTCTCTCTACCTTAGAGATTTTCATCTGGACGTAAAATGACTCAAAGCGTATTTTTACTGACTTATCGTCCACATTATTGAGCCTGCTATGGATCCTCTCGACGACGTATTTGCCGCCATGCGCCTGCAATCCGCGCTGTATTCTCGCCTGATACCCTGTGCGCCATGGGGCGTTAGCTTTGTTAAAAGCGCCTCTATTCGTTTCGGTTTTATTGTCTCTGGCCATGGCTGGCTGATAGTTGAAGGTCAGGATCAGCCTATTGAACTGCGCCAGGGTGAAGGTTTTCTGGTCCAGCCTAATATTTTATTTTCTCTGGCCGATAACCCCGCCAGCCCGACGCGATGGTGTGAAGATATATTTGCCGATTGTCAGGGCAAGAATCTCAGCTTTGGTGGTGAAGGCGAGGCCGCCGATATTCTCTGCGGCTATTTCACTTTTGACAGTGCAGGAGCAGAACCGCTGCTGTCATTATTGCCCCCTGCAATCGCTATTCCGGCTGATGCGACACGCTCACCACTGCTCGAGGCAACGCTGAAACTGCTGGCAATTGAGACGGTTGAGCAAAATCTGGGATCGCGCATTGTCATTAGCCGACTGGCCGATGTGCTGTTTGTACAAGCTATCAGAGCGCACTGTCTGCGTGAGCAAACACAACGTGGCTGGATTGCGGCACTGGCAGATGCCAGGCTCAGCAGCGTGGTTAAACGTATGCATCAAGATATTGCTCAACAGTGGAGTCTGCAAACGTTGGCAACTGAGGCAGGAATGTCGCGATCGTCTTTTGCCGTTCACTTTAAGGCAGTAACCGGCGAAACACCGGGAGATTACCTGACACAATGGCGAATGTATCGAACGCGCTGTTTCTTGCGCCATCCCCAGTTAACGCTTACTAACATTGCAGACCGTGTTGGCTATGACTCGGCGATTACTTTAGGTCGGGCGTTTAAACGTTTTTCTGGAATAACACCGGGGGAATATCGCCAACAGCTCGGCCTGAGATTGTCAGCAAACGCCATAGAACAACAATAGCTCAGAGGTTTAAAAGCAAAAATGGACGCACCTGGCGTCCATTCTATTTACCTCGCCACTATCAAACGATGAGAGGTTTTAAGTCAGGCCATTGAAAAATCAGCCCTGATTCTGACGCCACCATTCGGCCAGCAAAATGCCGGTCGCAACCGAAACGTTAAGGCTTTCGACCTTACCGGTGCCGCCGATAGCGACGTTCAGGTCACCCTGCTGCCATGCGCTATCAGACAAACCGTCGCTCTCTTCACCTAATACCAACACCATTTTGGCCGGCAATTCGGCTTTACCGAGTGCAGTCCCTTTGTGGCTGGAAGTGGTTACGATGGTGTAACCGGCTTTACGGAAGCTGTCCAGCACATCAATAAAGTTGTCTGCAACAATCGCTTTAACGTGTTCTGCACCACCTTCAGCGGTACGCACTGCTGCACCGGACTCCAGCTGAGCGGGGTCCTGAACCAGCATTCCGTTGATACCAAAGTGCGCACAGGTACGCATGATACCGCCGAGGTTATGCGGGTTACCGACGTTTTCCAACGCCAGCACACAGTCTTTGGCCGGTGCGGTTTGCAGATAAGTCTCTGCATCCAGACCTTGACGCTTTTTGATCAAGAAACATACGCCACCGTGGTGCTCGGTGCCTGATGCTTTTGCCAGCTCATCGTCTTCAACTACGTGATACGCTTTGCGGTTAGCCGCCATCCAACGCAGGGCTTCACGAAAGCGCGGCGTGACCGATTGCACAAACCAGGCGCGAACGATTGAGTCCGGACGGCTTGCAAACAGTGCCTGACAGGCGTTTTCGCCATAGACACGGGTTTCTTCCTGACGCTGACGACGCAGCTGCTCAGGGTCTATAAAGCTCTTACCGCTGATGCCACCGTGATCCGGCACTGACTCATCATCAGGTGCACGAGAAACGGTTTTCCACGGTGAGGAATTTTCCCACGGGGAAGATGAACCTGAGCCTTCAGTATCACGGCCTGGTCGGCTTGCCGGGCGACTCGGAAGCGAGTCACCGCGACGTGCATCAGGACCGCGCGATTCACCGCGTGAGTCACTGCCGCGACGTTCATTGTTGCGACCTTCAAAGGGACGGGAACCCGGGCGAGCTTTATCACCTGGACGTCCTTTATTGTTCGAAGGACGTTGATCTTTATTTCGGTTATCGCCGTCGTCGTCACTGCGGACGTACATCACTTTGACTTTGCCGTTCTTTCCACTGAATGAATCGTTCATTTTTCTCTCCACCTACGCGCTGGGCGCGAAGATTACCTGATGTCTGAGTGGTAAGCCACCTGCTTTGGACCAAAAGCTTAAAACTATCGTATTCATTGGGTAAATCGCATTGTTCACATTGCAGGCAAACCGCATAATTATCAGAATATTTTCGTATCTTAGCCATCAATCAAGTTTTTTGGTGACAGGATACGGTCTCAATGACAGAGGCTTAACTATGACTATTAATACGATTTGCTCATCATGCCAAGCGACTAACCGCTTGTCTGAAGAACGCATTGACGACGGTGCCAAATGTGGCCGTTGTGGTCACCCGCTGTTTGAAGGTGAAGTGGTCCATGCCACGGCGGCAACTCTGGATAAATACCTGCAAGATGATTTGCCGGTAGTTATTGATTTCTGGGCACCGTGGTGTGGTCCTTGCGTTAACTTCGCGCCCATCTTTGAAGATGTTGCAGGCGAACGTGCAGGTAAAGTGCGCTTTATCAAAATTAATACTGAAGCCGAACCTGAACTTGGCGCGCGTTTTCGTATTCGCAGCATTCCGACCATTATGGTGTTCAACCAAGGTAAAATGGTTGATCAGTTAAGCGGTGCAATGCCTAAAGCGCCGTTTAACCAATGGCTCAATGAATCATTGTAACGCATAACGACCTGCTCGGCCCCTGCATTGTCTGCCGGGGCCATTTTTTATCCCCATCCTCCGCGATGCCTCGCATTTTTATCATCCAAGTCGCCAGACACTACCGGTCAACACCACATCCGATTACAATAGTCCGATTTACCGCTGCAGGATCTTCAATGCCGGACAATGCCGTACTGCGCTTGCGCGCCCAGCGCCTCGCAAAATCAACTCGCCCCTATTTGGCACGTGGCTCACGCGTGATCCGCTGTCAATCGTGTTTGCTTCCGATGCGCAACTGCCTGTGCGGCACAATCGCACCACAGCTGGCGAAAAGCCGCTTTTGTCTGGTGATGTTCGATACCGAGCCGCTTAAACCGAGCAATACCGGGCGCTTGATTGCCGATATACTGCCGGATACTCAGGCATTTATGTGGTCACGGATGGAAACCGATCCAGCTTTGCTGGCGGCCATTGCCGATCCTGCGCGGCAGCCTTATGTGGTATTCCCGGCCTCTTTTGTCAAAGCACCACGCCAGGTATTTACCGAACTGCCTCAGAACAGCAAGCCACCGCTATTTATCATGCTTGATGGAACCTGGAACGAGGCGAGAAAAATGTTTCGCAAAAGTCCATATTTGGACGGCTTACCGGTGTTTTCACTCGATGTCAGCGCAAAATCTAACTATGTATTGCGCGAATCGCCGCGCGCAGATCAGCATTGTACGGTAGAGGTCGCAGCAGCTTTACTGGAAAAATCCGGTGATATTCAGGCCTCTGAGAGCATGTCAGCGCTATTCGAACTGTTTAGGACTAAATATTTAGCCGGAAAACCTCATCATCCGGTGCATCAACTCACAGCAAATTGCGAAGAAAGCCTCTAGAATCCCATTATATCTTTAACAGGAGGTAGGATGAGCCAGCGCGGGTTAGAAGCTTTATTACGACCAAAATCGATTGCAGTACTGGGGGCATCGGATAAACCCGGGCGCGCCGGTTATCTGATGATGCGAAACCTGCTGGCGGGAGGATTCAAAGGACCGGTGTTGCCAGTCACTCCCTCATGGCAGGCGGTTTGCGGCGTGCTGGCCTATCCCGATGTCGCCAGTTTGCCGATGACTCCCGATTTGGCAGTGATTTGTACCCGCGCTGATAGAAACTTGCCATTGCTCGAACAACTCGGCGAACGCGGTTGCAAGACAGTCATCGTCCTTTCCTCCCATCAACAGCAGTTTGCCGAGCTGAAAAGCACCGCTCAGCGTTATTCAATGCGCCTGCTGGGGCCTAACAGTCTGGGCATTTTAGCACCGTGGCTGGGGCTTAATGCCAGCTTCTCACCGGTGCCGATTTTACCCGGCAAACTGGCGTTTATTTCCCAGTCAGCCGCGGTGGCGAATACTATTCTGGACTGGGCACAGCAGCGTTCAGTCGGCTTCTCCTACTTTATTTCTCTCGGCGATAGTCTGGATATCGACGTCGACGATCTGCTGGATTTTCTCGCCCGCGACAGCAAAACCAGCGCTATCCTGCTTTATGTCGAACATGTCAGCGATGCGCGGCGATTCCTTTCGGCTTCCCGCAGCGCATCTCGTAATAAACCGATTCTGGTGATCAAAAGCGGGCGCAGCGCCCAGGCGCAACAACTATTGAACAGCCCGTTAAGCCTTGATGCCGCCTACGACGCGGCCATCCAACGTGCGGGCCTGCTGCGCGTGCAAGACACACATGAGCTGTTCTCCGCAGTAGAGACGCTGAGTCACATGCGCCCGCTGCGAGGTGAGCGCTTGCTTATCCTTAGTAACGGAGCTGCTCCGGCTGCAATGGCGTTAGACCAGCTGTTAAGCAATCACGGTAAGCTGGCGACTCTTGACGATGAAACCGTGCAACGGCTGCACAGTCTGTTACCCGATAATATTGTGGTTGGGAATCCCCTGGACCTGCGCGATGACGCCAGCCCTGCGCTTTATCAGTTAGTGCTTACTACACTTCTAGATTCCCAGGATTATGACGCACTGCTGGTAATTCATGCCCCAAGTGCGGCATCTCCCGGCACTATCACTGCCGAAAAAGCTATCGAGACGATTAATCAGCATCCTCGCGGTAAACGGGTCACTCTGTTGACCAACTGGTGTGGCGAGTTTTCTTCCATCGAAGCCCGTAAGCTTTTTACCGAGGCAGGTCTGCCAACTTATCGCACCCCCGAGGGCGCGGTGACGGCGTTTATGCACATGGTTGAATATCGCCGCAACCAGAAACAGTTAAAAGAGACCCCTTCTCTGCCACTGGACCTTAATAAGAACACCGATGGCGCGCATAGGCTGATTGATCAGGCATTGCGAGACGGCGCTAACAGACTTGATACCCACGAAGTACGGGCAATATTCAAAGATTATGGCATGTCGGTATTGCCGACCTGGATTGCCAGCGACAGCAGCGAAGCGGTAGAAATTGCCGGCCGCGTGGGCTATCCGGTAGCGCTGAAGCTGCGATCGCCGGATATTGACCACAATTCCGAGGTGCAGGGCGTCATGCTTTATCTGCGTACGCCTGAAGAGGTTAGCCAGGCTGCAGACGCCATATTTGACCGTGCCAAGCGGGCTTTTCCGCAGGCACGTATCAATGGTTTGTTAGTACAAACTATGGCTAACAGGCCCGGTGCTCAAGAGCTGAGAATTGTTGTGCAGTATGATGCCGTGTTCGGCCCGCTAATTATGCTGGGTGAAGGCGGCATCGAATGGCTTCCTGAACAGCACGCAGTTGTTGCGCTGCCGCCGCTCAATATGGCGTTAGCAAGTTATCTTGTCCTTCAAGGGCTAAAAAGCGGCAAGATCCGCGAACGTAACGCCCTGCGCCCCTTGGATATTCCTGCACTTAGCCGTTTATTGGTGCAGGTTTCCAATCTGATTATCGACTGCCCGCAAATCACCGAATTGACTATTCATCCTCTGTTGGCCTCGGGTAATGAACTGACTCTTCTTGATGTGGCTCTGCAACTCAGTCCGGACACCGACCGCCAGCAGTCGCGGCTGGCAATTCGACCTTATCCACAGCGTCTTGAGGAAAGAGTCGAGCTGAAAGACGGTTCGACCTGTCTGTTCCGCCCGATTCTGCCGGAAGATGAGCCGCTGCTGAAAGCGTTTATCCAGAAGGTTACCAAAGAGGATCTTTATTATCGCTACTTTAGCGAAATCAATGAGTTTACCCACGAAGATTTAGCGAATATGACGCAAATCGACTACGATCGTGAAATGGCGTTTGTTGCGGTTCGCGGACAGACTCACGAAATCGAGATTATTGGCGTCACGCGCGCCATCTCTGATCCCGACAATATTGATGCCGAGTTTTCTGTACTGGTCCGTTCCGACTTAAAAGGTCTGGGTCTTGGCGGTCGACTGCTGTCGAAAATGATTGCCTATACCACCGAGCACGGAATCCAACGTTTAGCTGGAATCACTATGCCAAACAACCGCGGCATGCTGGCGCTGGCCCGAAAATTAGGCTTTGAAGTGGACGTCCAGTTATCTGAGGGGATCGTGAGTCTTTCCCTTCCGTTACAGATTTAAGACGGCGTTGCAGGCAAAACTTGCGCACATCGGTGGAGACTAATGGTATTATCGACCGATTGTGCGGTCAGTTTTATCAATTTTGCACCGCAATTGCCATTCATTAAGAGAGAAGAAGCGCACTGTGATGTTGTCTAAATTTAAACGAAACAAACATCAACAACATCTTGCTCAATTACCCAAACTCCCCCAATCGATTGATGCTGTAAAAACACTGTACAGTGCCACAGATTTCCGTACGACGCTGCTTGAGGTCATCGCCAACGCTACCCAACGGATTTATCTGGTTGCTCTGTATCTGGAGAACGATGACGGCGGGCGAGATGTGTTATCAGCAGTTTATGAAGCAAAACGTCAGCGTCCCGAGCTGGAGGTCTGCATTCTGGTTGACTGGCATCGCGCTCAGCGTGGCCGTATCGGCGCGGCCGCAACCAACACCAATGCTGACTGGTATTGCCGTATGGCGCAGGAAAATCCTGACGTATCTGTTCCGGTTTATGGTGTACCGGTCAATACTCGTGAAGCGCTGGGCGTACTGCATTTAAAAGGCAATATCGTTGATGATTGCGTGGTTTACAGCGGTGCGAGCATGAATGACGTTTATCTTCATCGGCATGATAAATACCGTTTTGACCGCTATCACCTGCTGACCAATCCGCAGCTGGCAAACAGCATGGTCGACTATATCAAGAAGTCATTGCTTAGCGACAATGCTGTGCAGCGATTGGATCGTGAAGATCGTCCGAAAAGTCCGGAGATCAAAAATGAGACTCGCCAGTTCCGTCAAAATCTGCGCGATTGCAGCTATCATTTCAAAGATGCTGCCTCAGAGAATGAATTGGCAGTCACGCCGATGGTAGGTTTAGGCAAACAAAATAATCTTAACCAGACTATTTTTCATCTGATGGCCAGTACTGACGAGAAACTGACGCTCTGTACGCCTTACTTCAATATGCCCGCCTTGCTGGCTCGCAATATTATGGGTCTGCTGCGTCGCGGTAAACAGGTGGAAATTATCGTCGGCGATAAAACCGCTAATGATTTTTATATACCTCAGGATCAGCCGTTCAAGATTATTGGTGCCCTGCCTTATCTTTATGAAATAAACCTTCGCCGCTTCTTGAGTCGACTGCAACGCTTTATCGACAGCGGCCAATTAATTGTCAGACTGTGGAAAGATGGCGACAATAGTTATCATCTTAAAGGTCTATGGGTGGACGACCGCTGGCAGCTTATTACAGGTAATAACCTTAATCCGCGCGCCTGGCGTCTCGATCTGGAAAATGCGATTTTAATCCACGATCCTAATAAAGAGATGCGAGTCCAACGCCAGAAAGAACTAGATAATATCCGTGAACATACTGAGATTGTTTCACATTATATGGAGCTTGAGAGTATTCCAAATTATCCGGTTAAGGTGCGTAAGTTGATTCGTCGACTGCGTCGTATTCGTATTGACCGCTTAATCAGCCGTATTTTGTAATAAAACCGTCTCCAATTTAAAAAGGGCCTGCAAAGAGGCCCTTTTTATAAATACTTTTATATCAGATAGTTAACCCACTATAACTGAATCTCTTTACCTTTGGCATTCAGGCGCATCGATACGATAAACGCAATCAGGCTCATGCCAGAAACATACCAGAAAAAGACTTCTTCGATATTCCATGACTTTAGGCTTAGTGCAACAAACTCGGCCGATCCTCCAAATACAGCATTCGCAACCGCGTAAGATAATCCGACTCCCAATGCTCGTACTTCTGCAGGAAACATCTCAGCCTTTAATAAGCCACTAATAGAGGTATAGAAGGTCACAATTGCCAGCGCAATAACAATGAGTGTAAACGCTAAATAAGGGTTAGTGACACTTTGCAGAGTATATAGAATAGGAATTGTCAGCAACGTTGCAAAGCCAGAAAATATTAACATTGAGTTCTTCCGACCTATTTTATCGGATAATCCCCCGACAATCGGCTGCGATAACATAAAGACGAACAGTGCCAAAGTCATTAATCCACTGGCAGTCTTTGCATTCATTCCTGCAGTATTCACCAGATATTTCTGCATATATGTGGTGAAAGTATAGAAGCTCAGCGATCCGCCAGCGGTGAAACCCAACACCATCAGGAAGGCTTTCTTGTGTTTCCATAGGCCCTTTAAACTGCCTGCGTCTTTGTGGGCACGGGTTTTCTCATCAGACGTTTCATTCAGTGAACGGCGTAAAAATAGTGCAACGACGGCCAGTAGCGCGCCAAGAGCAAAAGGTATACGCCATCCCCAGGCTCTCAGCTCGTCTCCTGAGAGTAACTGTTGCAGGCCGAGCAGTACCACTAACGCCAGTAATTGACCGCCTATTAGTGTGACGTACTGGAATGAGGCATAAAAACCGCGGCGTCCTTTGATGGCAACTTCACTCATATAGGTTGCACTGGTGCCGTACTCGCCACCAACCGACAGCCCCTGGAACAGTCGAGCAAACAGCAACAAGGCCGGAGCCCAGGCACCAATCGCCTCGTAGGTTGGCAGGCAAGCGATCACCAGCGATCCAGCACACATCATGCATACGGAGATCAGCATAGAGCTTTTACGGCCGTGTTTATCGGCAATATAACCAAATAACCAGCCGCCTATTGGGCGCATAAAAAAACCAGCGGCAAATACGCCTGCCGTTTGTAGCAACTGTGTAGTGCTATTTCCGCTTGGGAAGAATGATGCGGCAAAGTAAATTGAACAAAATGAATAAACATAAAAGTCGAACCATTCTACCAGGTTGCCGGATGAGGCTCCGACAATGGCAAATATTCGGCTTTTCTTATCCTTATCTGCCAACTCCTGCGATGTTGAACGTGTAATTTCGGTCATTATTATTATCTCCTGCTTTTCTCAGTCCAAAGGATAAAAGGACTTCTTTATATGATTTTTTATGCAATATGAGTATCTAGTTAAGCAGGAAACAGGGGGTAAAGGCGAGAATTATTGCCTATTTATTAGATTAAATAACTGTTTTGTGAGCAATCTCGGCGTAAATTGCAACAGCAAAAGGGCCCCTGTCGTCAGACAGGGGCCCTCTTTTTTTGCGTTCCTGACCGGCTCTTGACCCGCCCTCGCGCTTTTTTTCTTAAATCATCGACAGCAAAAAACCCCAGCTTGCGCTGAGGTTTCGTACTTAATTTGATGCCTGGCAGTTCCCTACTCTCGCATGGGGAGACCCCACACTACCATCGGCGCTACGGCGTTTCACTTCTGAGTTCGGCATGGGGTCAGGTGGGACCACCGCGCTACTGCCGCCAGGCAAATTCTGTTTCATTCCAACCGCTCTCCCCATTATTCAGGGCAGCCATCAGAATCAATCTTTGAACAAGCTGATTTTCATTGAAACTTTCGTCTCGTCTCTCTAAAACACCTTCGGTGTTGTAAGGTTAAGCCTCTCGGGTCATTAGTACTGGTTAGCTCAATGCATCGCTGCACTTACACACCCAGCCTATCAACGTCTTAGTCTTAAACGTCCCTTCAGGGGACTCGAAGTCCCAGGGAAGACTCATCTTGAGGCAAGTTTCGCGCTTAGATGCTTTCAGCGCTTATCTTTTCCGCATTTAGCTACCGGGCAATGCCATTGGCATGACAACCCGAACACCAGTGATGCGTCCACTCCGGTCCTCTCGTACTAGGAGCAGCCCCTCTCAATCTTCCAACGCCCACGGCAGATAGGGACCGAACTGTCTCACGACGTTCTAAACCCAGCTCGCGTACCACTTTAAACGGCGAACAGCCGTACCCTTGGGACCTACTTCAGCCCCAGGATGTGATGAGCCGACATCGAGGTGCCAAACACCGCCGTCGATATGAACTCTTGGGCGGTATCAGCCTGTTATCCCCGGAGTACCTTTTATCCGTTGAGCGATGGCCCTTCCATTCAGAACCACCGGATCACTATGACCTACTTTCGTACCTGCTCGAGCCGTCACTCTCGCAGTCAAGCTAGCTTATGCCATTGCACTAACCTCACGATGTCCGACCGTGATTAGCTAACCTTCGTGCTCCTCCGTTACTCTTTAGGAGGAGACCGCCCCAGTCAAACTACCCACCAGACACTGTCCTCACCCCGGATCACGGGGCCGAGTTAGAACATCAAACATTAAAGGGTGGTATTTCAAGGTTGGCTCCACGCAGACTGGCGTCCACGCTTCAAAGCCTCCCACCTATCCTACACATCAAGGCTCAATGTTCAGTGTCAAGCTATAGTAAAGGTTCACGGGGTCTTTCCGTCTTGCCGCGGGTACACTGCATCTTCACAGCGAGTTCAATTTCACTGAGTCTCGGGTGGAGACAGCCTGGCCATCATTACGCCATTCGTGCAGGTCGGAACTTACCCGACAAGGAATTTCGCTACCTTAGGACCGTTATAGTTACGGCCGCCGTTTACCGGGGCTTCGATCAAGAGCTTCTCCTTGCGGATAACCCCATCAATTAACCTTCCGGCACCGGGCAGGCGTCACACCGTATACGTCCACTTTCGTGTTTGCACAGTGCTGTGTTTTTATTAAACAGTTGCAGCCAGCTGGTATCTTCGACTGTCTTCGGCTCGGGAAGCAAGTTCCTCCACCTAGCGACAGCGTGCCTTCTCCCGAAGTTACGGCACCATTTTGCCTAGTTCCTTCACCCGAGTTCTCTCAAGCGCCTGAGTATTCTCTACCTGACCACCTGTGTCGGTTTGGGGTACGATTCAATGTTACCTGATGCTTAGAGGCTTTTCCTGGAAGTGCGGCATCAACTACTTCACCACCGTAGTGGCTCGTCATCACGCCTCAGGGTTAAAGTAAACCGGATTTACCAAGTCTACACCCCTACACGCTTAAACCGGGACAACCGTCGCCCGGCTAGCCTAGCCCTCTCCGTCCCCCCTTCGCAGTAACACCGAGTACAGGAATATTAACCTGTTTCCCATCGACTACGCCTTTCGGCCTCGCCTTAGGGGTCGACTCACCCTGCCCCGATTAACGTTGGACAGGAACCCTTGGTCTTCCGGCGTGCGGGTTTTTCACCCGCATTATCGTTACTTATGTCAGCATTCGCACTTCTGATACCTCCAGCAGCCCTCACAGACCACCTTCAACGGCTTACAGAACGCTCCCCTACCCAACAACGCCTAAGCGTCGCTGCCGCAGCTTCGGTGCATGGTTTAGCCCCGTTACATCTTCCGCGCAGGCCGACTCGACCAGTGAGCTATTACGCTTTCTTTAAATGATGGCTGCTTCTAAGCCAACATCCTGGCTGTCTATGCCTTCCCACATCGTTTCCCACTTAACCATGACTTTGGGACCTTAGCTGGCGGTCTGGGTTGTTTCCCTCTTCACGACGGACGTTAGCACCCGCCGTGTGTCTCCCGTGATAACATTCTTCGGTATTCGGAGTTTGCATCGAGTTGGTAAGCCGGGATGGCCCCCTAGTCGAAACAGTGCTCTACCCCCGAAGATGAGTTCACGAGGCGCTACCTAAATAGCTTTCGGGGAGAACCAGCTATCTCCCGGTTTGATTGGCCTTTCACCCCCAGCCACAAGTCATCCGCTAATTTTTCAACATTAGTCGGTTCGGTCCTCCAGTTAGTGTTACCCAACCTTCAACCTGCCCATGGCTAGATCACCGGGTTTCGGGTCTATACCTTGCAACTTGACGCCCAGTTAAGACTCGGTTTCCCTACGGCTCCCCTATACGGTTAACCTTGCTACAAAATATAAGTCGCTGACCCATTATACAAAAGGTACGCAGTCACCCAACAAAGTAGGCTCCCACTGCTTGTACGTACACGGTTTCAGGTTCTATTTCACTCCCCTCGCCGGGGTTCTTTTCGCCTTTCCCTCACGGTACTGGTTCACTATCGGTCAGTCAGGAGTATTTAGCCTTGGAGGATGGTCCCCCCATATTCAGACAGGATGTCACGTGTCCCGCCCTACTCATCGAACTCACAATCTGTGCATTTTTGTGTACGGGACTATCACCCTGTACCGTGCGACCTTCCAGACGCTTCCACTAACACACAAACTGATTCAGGTTCTGGGCTGTTCCCCGTTCGCTCGCCGCTACTGGGGGAATCTCGGTTGATTTCTTTTCCTCGGGGTACTTAGATGTTTCAGTTCCCCCGGTTCGCCTCGCATGGCTATGTATTCACCATGCGATAATGTGACGTATCACATTGGGTTTCCCCATTCGGGTATCGTCGGGTATAACGGTTCATATCACCTTACCGACGCTTTTCGCAGATTAGCACGCCCTTCATCGCCTCTGACTGCCTAGGCATCCACCGTGTACGCTTAGTCGCTTAACCTCACAACCCGAAGGTGTCTTTTAAACTCATAAAGAGTGACGCCGTTCGTAGCCGTGATTATTTGAGAGACTCTAATACAGGTGCGCATAACTCAAAACTTCTACGGAGAGTTATGTTCAGCTGTATCATTTCAATTTTTCAGCTTGTTCCAGATTGTTAAAGAGCAATATCGTAAACACGACTCAATAAAGTCATCTTTACGATAGTTTCTGACCCGTGAAGGTGCAGAGTGATAATGTCTTTCACACATTATCGGATGGCGTCCCCAAGGGGATTCGAACCCCTGTTACAGCCGTGAAAGGGCAGTGTCCTAGGCCTCTAGACGATGGGGACACGAAAATGCCGTCTCGAATCACTGACTCGACACGTTTTCGTATCAGCGCAGGGTTTCCCCCACTGCATCAACAGGTGCTCTTGCTCGTTAATTTCATCAGACAATCTGTGTGGACACTGCACAATGCGTATCTTTAGGTAAGGAGGTGATCCAACCGCAGGTTCCCCTACGGTTACCTTGTTACGACTTCACCCCAGTCATGAATCACAAAGTGGTAAGCGCCCTCCCGAAGGTTAAGCTACCTACTTCTTTTGCAACCCACTCCCATGGTGTGACGGGCGGTGTGTACAAGGCCCGGGAACGTATTCACCGTAGCATTCTGATCTACGATTACTAGCGATTCCGACTTCATGGAGTCGAGTTGCAGACTCCAATCCGGACTACGACGTACTTTATGAGGTCCGCTTGCTCTCGCGAGTTCGCTTCTCTTTGTATACGCCATTGTAGCACGTGTGTAGCCCTACTCGTAAGGGCCATGATGACTTGACGTCATCCCCACCTTCCTCCGGTTTATCACCGGCAGTCTCCTTTGAGTTCCCACCATTACGTGCTGGCAACAAAGGATAAGGGTTGCGCTCGTTGCGGGACTTAACCCAACATTTCACAACACGAGCTGACGACAGCCATGCAGCACCTGTCTCACGGTTCCCGAAGGCACTAAGCTATCTCTAGCAAATTCCGTGGATGTCAAGAGTAGGTAAGGTTCTTCGCGTTGCATCGAATTAAACCACATGCTCCACCGCTTGTGCGGGCCCCCGTCAATTCATTTGAGTTTTAACCTTGCGGCCGTACTCCCCAGGCGGTCGACTTAACGCGTTAGCTCCGGAAGCCACGCCTCAAGGGCACAACCTCCAAGTCGACATCGTTTACAGCGTGGACTACCAGGGTATCTAATCCTGTTTGCTCCCCACGCTTTCGCACCTGAGCGTCAGTCTTTGTCCAGGGGGCCGCCTTCGCCACCGGTATTCCTCCAGATCTCTACGCATTTCACCGCTACACCTGGAATTCTACCCCCCTCTACAAGACTCTAGCTTGCCAGTTTCAAATGCAGTTCCCAAGTTAAGCTCGGGGATTTCACATCTGACTTAACAAACCGCCTGCGTGCGCTTTACGCCCAGTAATTCCGATTAACGCTTGCACCCTCCGTATTACCGCGGCTGCTGGCACGGAGTTAGCCGGTGCTTCTTCTGCGAGTAACGTCAATCGCTGCTGCTATTAACAACAACGCCTTCCTCCTCGCTGAAAGTGCTTTACAACCCTAAGGCCTTCTTCACACACGCGGCATGGCTGCATCAGGCTTGCGCCCATTGTGCAATATTCCCCACTGCTGCCTCCCGTAGGAGTCTGGACCGTGTCTCAGTTCCAGTGTGGCTGGTCATCCTCTCAGACCAGCTAGGGATCGTCGCCTAGGTGAGCCATTACCCCACCTACTAGCTAATCCCATCTGGGCACATCCGATGGCGTGAGGCCCGAAGGTCCCCCACTTTGGTCTTGCGACATCATGCGGTATTAGCTACCGTTTCCAGTAGTTATCCCCCTCCATCAGGCAGTTTCCCAGACATTACTCACCCGTCCGCCGCTCGTCACCCAGAGAGCAAGCTCTCCCGTGCTACCGCTCGACTTGCATGTGTTAGGCCTGCCGCCAGCGTTCAATCTGAGCCATGATCAAACTCTTCAATTAAAAGTTCGATTTGCTTAAACAAGTTAAGCGGTGCTCAAAGTTTACTTTCGTAATAATTCAAAAATGAATTACTGCTTGGTCACTCTAAGACTTGGCATTGCTGCCTTTGATATTCTGTTGCCACCGAAGTGGCTGATATCGTCTTGTGAGTGCCCACACAGATTGTCTGATAAATTGTTAAAGAGCAGTGAGTTACGCGCTTTCGCTTGCTAACTCGAGGTGGCGTATTCTACGCTTTCCTCTTTTGATGTCAACCGTTTATTTTCGCGGTCATCATCATTTTTAATGCTTTCCGACTTGTTCACACCGCGTTGCTGCTGCGTTGTTCCCTGTCGATGGAGCGGCATTATAGGGAGTTTCTGAGGAGCCGCAAGCGTTTATTCGAAATAAATTACTGACCGCTCATTAATTCAACGATTCGTTTGATTTCGGATAATAAAGCAACAAAAAAGGGGCCAAATTGTGATTCGGCCCCTTTTTATCAGGAATTACTCAGGACAGAAAACCTGAGATCTCCTTATTAGAGAGTTACTGTTTAGCAACTATATGGTCATTCTCTACATCTATAGTAATCGGTTTGCCTGGAATCAGCTTGCCAGAGAGAATTTGCTGAGCCAGCGGATTCTCGATTTCCTGTTGGATGGCACGTTTAAGCGGACGCGCACCATATACAGGGTCAAACCCGGTATTACCCAGCAGTTCCAGAGCTGCATCCGTGAGGTGTGCACTGTAACCGCGCTCTTCCAGACGTTTATAAAGACGCTGCAACTGGATTTCCGCGATATGTTTGATATGCGCGTGACCCAGTGGATGGAATACCACCACCTCATCTATACGGTTGATAAATTCAGGGCGGAAGTTATTGGTCACGACTTCCATCACCGATTCTTTCATCTGCGCATAGGTTGCTTCACCAAAATGCTGCTGGATGACATCAGAACCAAGGTTCGAGGTCATGATCACTACAGTATTACGGAAATCAACAGTGCGACCTTGCCCGTCGGTCAGACGTCCGTCATCCAAGACCTGAAGAAGAATGTTAAATACATCAGGATGCGCCTTTTCTACTTCATCCAGCAGAATGACAGAATAAGGACGACGACGGACTGCCTCAGTCAGATAACCGCCCTCTTCATAACCGACATATCCCGGAGGCGCGCCCACCAGCCGTGAAACTGAGTGTTTCTCCATAAACTCTGACATATCGATACGCACCATCGCGTCATCACTGTTAAACAGGAATGTCGCCAAAGCTTTACAGAGTTCGGTTTTGCCGACCCCGGTAGGACCGAGGAACAGGAACGAGCCGATTGGGCGATTCGGATCCGACAACCCCGCGCGACTACGGCGGATAGCATTCGAAACCGCATCAACCGCTTCGTTCTGGCCAATGACGCGCTTATGCAAATCATCTTCCATGCGCAGCAGTTTTTCACGCTCGCTTTCCAGCATTCTTGCCACGGGAATCCCGGTCCAACGCGCCAGCACGTCGGCAATTTCCACATCCGTTACGCGGTTGCGCAGCAGCTTCATGGTTTTGCCTTCAGCCTGGGTAGCCGCCGCAAGCTGTTTCTCCAACTCAGGGATCTTGCCGTATTGCAGCTCGGACATGCGCCCAAGGTCACCAACGCGGCGTGCCTGCTCGAGCGTTATTTTCGCCTGCTCGAGGTCGGCTTTGATATTCTGCGTGCCGGTCAGAGATGCTTTCTCGGCTTTCCACTCTTCATCAAGCCCCGAGTATTCGCGCTCTTTCTGCTCAAGTTCGGTATTCAGCATTTCAAGACGCTTGATGCTGGCATCATCCGACTCTTTCTTTAATGCCTGCTGTTCAAGCTTCAGCTGAATGATACGACGGTCAAGACGATCCAAAGATTCTGGTTTGGAGTCCATCTGCATGCGAATACTGGATGCCGCTTCATCTATAAGGTCGATAGCCTTATCGGGTAACTGACGATCGGAAATATAGCGATGAGACAAGGTTGCTGCCGCCACAATAGCCGGGTCAGTTATTTGCACATGGTGATGAAGCTCATAGCGCTCTTTCAGGCCACGCAGAATCGCAATGGTATCTTCGACAGATGGCTCGGCTACAAACACTTTTTGGAAACGACGCTCTAACGCTGCATCTTTCTCGATAAACTGACGATACTCGTTCAGCGTAGTCGCGCCGACACAGTGCAGTTCACCACGCGCCAGTGCAGGCTTGAGCATATTACCGGCATCCATCGCGCCGTCTGCCTTACCCGCGCCGACCATAGTATGCAGTTCATCTATAAATAGAATGACATTGCCTTCCTGCTTGGCCAGATCGTTAAGCACCCCTTTCAGACGCTCTTCGAACTCACCGCGGTATTTGGCACCAGCCACCAGCGCGCCCATGTCCAGAGAAAGGACACGTTTATTTTTCAGGCCTTCTGGCACTTCACCATTAATGATGCGCTGTGCGAGACCTTCGGCGATCGCAGTTTTACCGACTCCCGGCTCACCTATCAGCACCGGATTGTTTTTAGTACGGCGCTGCAGGACCTGAATGGTGCGACGAATTTCTTCATCACGACCAATAACCGGATCCAGCTTGCCTTGCTCGGCACGCTCGGTCAGATCAATGGTGAATTTCTTTAAAGCCTGACGCGAGTCTTCGGCTCCCTGATCATCCACTTTGTCACCACCTCGCATTTGATCGATAGCCGCGTCGAGTTTTTCTGCCGTTGCACCGCTAGCCTTCAACAGGTCAGTCAATACGCCGCGGTCTTTTAACACCGCCAGCAGGAAAAGCTCGGAAGAGATAAATTTATCAGCACGCTGCTGCGATAATTTGTCACACAGATTTAAAACACGAACCAGTTCGCTTGATGGTTGAACATCACCACCGGTTCCTTCAACTTGCGGTAAACGCGCCAATGCCTGATCGACGTCCGTGCGAACTCGTTGAGCGTCAACGCCCGCAGAGGTCAATAAAGGACGAACAGTTCCCCCTTCCTGCGTGAGCAGAGCGCTCATCAGGTGGACAGGTTCGATGAATTGGTTGTCGCGCCCAAGTGCGAGAGACTGGGCATCGGCGAGGGCAAGCTGGAATTTACTGGTAAGACGATCCAGACGCATAACACCTCCAAATACTGAACAAAATTGCTACTGGAGATTAGATGAGGTCATCCCTCACGATTTCAAGGTTATTTTGTCAGTATATTATGAATACAACGTCATGCTTTTCTGGATCGCCTTGATTTATTAGGTTATCTCAGCCAAATCAAACTTGCCAGACGTCCGGTAATACCATCGCGTCGATAAGAGAAGAAATGAGAGGATTCGCCAACGGTGCAGCGATCGCCGCCAAAGATTAGTGAGACACCTGCAGCCTGTAACCTCAGGCGAGCCAACTGATAGATATCAGCTAGATATTTTTCACCAAAAGGCGTGAAGGCCGAAGCCGCAAGAGGATCGGAAGCCATAAACGCTTCTTTGACCTCGCCGCCCACTTCAAACTGCTGTGGGCCAATCGCCGGACCGAACCAGGCCATGAGATGCTCGGGTTTGGCGCGAAATGCCGAAATAGTGTTTTCGAGCACGCCTGCGTTAAGCCCCCGCCATCCGGCATGCGCCGCGGCAACTTCATCCCCTTCCCTGCTGCAAAACAGTACCGGCAGACAATCTGCGCTCATTGCCGCACAAACTACGCCCGGTTCATCGGTATAGGCCGCGTCAGCACGAATGTTTTGATGAGGAGTTTGTCGAGTCAGGCGAGCCACGTCGGTGCCGTGAACCTGTTCAAGCCAATGGGGCGCTGCAGGCAACGAGGCGAGTTCAATCAGACGTTGGCGGTTAATTGCCACATGTTCGGGGACGTCGGAAACGTGAGAGCCAAGATTCAATGACGCGTAAGGCGGCAAACTCACACCGCCCTGTCGCGTCGTTGAACAGGACCGCACCGAATCTGGCTGCGGCCACTGGGGAAAGATCAATGCAGGCATTACCAATGCATCTGGTCCTTGAACTCTTCGGTATCGGCTTTTAGTGCACTGATCAGATCAACCATATCCTGTGGCAATGGCGCGTGCCACTCCATCTGGATACCTGTAACCGGGTGGAATAGACGCAGCATAGTCGCGTGCAGCGCCTGGCGGTCAAAGGTACGCAACTGCTGGATAAAGTTATCGGATGCGCCTTTCGGCGGGCGAGGACGGCCACCGTAAAGCTGATCGCCGACCAGAGGATGGTCAATGTGCGCCATGTGTACACGGATCTGGTGAGTACGGCCAGTTTCCAGGCGCAAACGCAAACGCGTGTGTGCCCGGAAATGCTCCATAATGCGGTAGTGCGTGGTGGCCGGTTTGCCCATCGGGTGGACTGCCATGTGCGTGCGCTTGGTGCTGTGGCGGGAGATAGGTTGATTCACCGTTCCCCCTGCTGTCATGTTACCAATCGCCACGGCCTCATATTCGCGGGTAATTTCGCGACGTTGCAAAGCATCAACCAAGTGAGTTTGTGCCGGCACGGTTTTCGCTACGACCATCAGGCCAGTAGTATCTTTGTCCAGACGATGAACGATACCGCAACGAGGGACATCAATTATCTCGGGATAGTAGTGCAGCAAAGCATTAAGCACGGTACCATCTGGATTACCGGCACCAGGGTGTACAACCAGATCGCGCGGTTTGTTAATGACTAAAATATCGCTATCTTCATAAACGATTTCAAGCGCAATGTCCTGAGGCAGCCAGCGAGCTTCCTCTTCAATTTGTGCATTGATTGCGATAATCTCGCCACCCAACACTTTTTCTTTAGGTTTCGAGACAGTTTTGCCATTAACTGTGACCCTTTCTTCAAGAATCCAATCTTTTATTCGAGATCTTGAATAATCAGGGAACAATTCGGCCAAAGCCTGATCTAACCGTTGACCGAGTTGTGTTTCGGCAACCGTCGCCGTGAGTTCTACTTGTTGTGCCATATGGTGCTCTTGGGTAACCTTGGGTTTTCACGGCGATGCCGTTTAAAATAATGTGCTATTGTAGCTGGTCTTTGTCGGGAGCTTAACGGACAGTCTCCCAGAATAACACCTGAGGATAATCAAAACGTCATGACGCGTGTGAAATATCTGGTGGCAGCAGCCACGTTGAGTCTGGCGCTGGTAGGTTGCTCCAGTACCAAAGAAGCGGTCCCCGATAACCCGCCAAACGTCCTTTACGCGACCGCCCAGCAGAAATTGCAGGACGGTAACTTCAAAGGTGCGATTGCGCAACTGGAAGCGTTGGATAACCGCTATCCGTTTGGGCCGTACTCACAGCAAGTGCAGCTGGATCTGATTTATGCTTATTACAAGTCGCCAGATTTGCCACTTGCCCAAGCCTCTATCGATCGCTTCATGCGTTTGAATCCAACTCATCCAAACATCGACTACGTCATATACATGCGTGGCCTGACAGATATGGCGTTGGATGAAAATGCACTGCAAGGATTCTTTGGTGTCGATCGCTCAGACCGTGATCCGCAGCATGCTATCGCTGCGTTCCGCGATTTTAGCCAGCTGCTCCATTCATATCCAAACAGTCAGTATGCAGCAGATGCCAACAAGCGTCTGGTGTTCCTGAAAGACCGTTTGTCTAAATATGAATTGTCAGTGGTGCAATACTACACTAAACGTCAGGCTTACGTCGCCGTTGTTAATCGTGTTGAGCAAATGATGAAGAATTATCCGGATACTAAAGCAACGCGTGATGCGCTGCCGCTGATGGAAAATGCTTACAGAGAATTGCAATTGAATACCGAAGCAGACAAGGTTGCTAAAGTCATCGCGCAGAATCCTGCCTGATAATTTTTCCCCTGTGTGTTTAAAACGGTGGCCGCGGCTGCCGTTTTTTTTTGCATTTATCTCTTTGATAATGCGGCAATCTGCCAGCGTCTTCAACCCCCTTTCACCACATAACTTACCGAAATCACAATTTAGTTGTTATTGACAAAAAGTGACAAAAAAGTGTGATTAAGATCACACATTTTGTCGCCAAGGACGGTATGCTGGTTCTACCCAGACGGAAAGACAAAGAGGGAAGTTAATATGATCGTAAACATTACCAGCAAGCAAATGGACATCACTACTGCGATTCGGGAACACGTCGAAGACCGTCTAAAAAAACTGGAAAAGTGGCAGACTCAGTTAATTAATCCACACATCGTTCTTTCTAAAGAACCACAGGGTTTTGTTGCAGATGCGACAATTGGCACCGCCAATGGCCCTCTGGTTGCCAGCGCATCACACGACGACATGTATGCCGCGGTGAATGAGCTGATTGCAAAACTCGAGCGCCAACTGAACAAGGTTCAGCATAAAGGCGAAGCACGCAGAGCTGAAAGTTGTGTCAAAGACATCAACTTGCTGCCATTAGAGGAGGAATAGCTCTCTACGCTCGACCGGGTCACGGCCCTGCAATGAAACCAACGCGCTCACACGAGCGCGTTTTTTTTAAATCTTATTGACAGCATTTAAAGCCAGAGGGTACCTTAAAGGCTTACAACCTATAGAGTCGCCAGCAGCAGATGAGCATCAAACCGTTTTTCTTCGCATTCTTTTTTACCTTCCCCTGACTGGGAGGCGTTTCGTCGTATAAGAAAGAATGCGAAGACGAACAAAAAGCCTCCCACCGGGAGGCTTTTTTTTTATATGTTTTGAGACAGGTAAAACTGAAGCGCTAATCGCCTTCAGACCAGACAATTAAAAAGGCATAACCGATGAGTGAAAACCCGTTACTGGATCTGCGTGAGCGCATCAGCGCCCTCGACGTCAAGCTGCTGGCGTTGCTGGCCGAGAGACGCGGCATGGCAATTGAAGTTGCCCAGGCTAAAATGCATACCCACCGCCCTATTCGTGATATTGAACGCGAACGCGAACTGCTTAACCGACTGATTATTGAGGGAAAGCAGCACGATCTCGATGGCCATTACATCACTCGCGTATTTCAGTTGATCATTGAAGATTCGGTGCTGACCCAACAGGCGTTGCTGCAACAACATTTGAACAACACAGCTTCCGGCTCCGCGCGTATCGCATTTCTTGGTCCAAAAGGCTCTTACTCTCATCTGGCTGCCCGCCAATACGCCGCTCGTCATTTCGACCAGTTTATCGAATGCGGTTGCCTGAAATTTCAGGACATCTTTACCCAAGTCGAAACCGGCCAGGCGGAATATGCCGTTTTGCCAATTGAAAATACCAGCTCAGGTTCTATCAATGACGTTTACGACTTGCTGCAACACACCAGCCTATCTATCGTCGGCGAGCTAACTAACGTTATAGATCACTGCGTGCTGGTATCTGCCGACACCGACCTGTCGAAAATTGAAACCGTTTATAGCCATCCTCAGCCTTTTCAGCAGTGTAGCCAGTTTATTAATCGCTTCCCACACTGGAAAATTGAATACTGCGAGAGTACCGCAGCAGCAATGGAAAAAGTGGCCGCGGCTAAATCACCTCACGTTGCGGCGCTGGGCAGTGAAGCCGGTGGCGCTTTGTATGGCTTGCAAGTGCTTGAGCATAACCTGGCTAACCAGAAGCAGAACATCACCCGCTTTATCGTGCTGGCGCGCAAATCTATCGATGTGACGGAGCAAGTTCCGGCAAAAACCACACTAATTATGGCCACCGGACAACAGTCGGGCGCGCTGGTTGATGCTTTGATGGTGTTCCGCGAACAAGGGATCATCATGACTAAGCTGGAATCACGCCCAATCAACGGTAACCCGTGGGAAGAGATGTTTTATGTCGATGTGCAGGCCAATCTGCGTTCCGAAGCCATGGAAAAAGCACTACGTAATCTGAGTCCAATTACCCGCTCGCTCAAGGTACTGGGCTGCTATCCGAGTGAAAACGTGGTCGCGGTCAACCCAGAATAATCTTTGAAAAATTAAAAGCAAAAAGGCCAGACGTTTAATCGCCTGGCCTTTTTATTTATCACATGCGGAGCATTAACGACGAATATCGTTGGCCTGACGCAGCAATGAACCGCTCTCTTTCAAGAAACGCGGCGCATAATCGCCAAACCAGTCTTCAACCTTACGGAATTTCTCGATAAATGCCTGCTTGTCGCCAGTTTCCAGCAGTGCCAGCGCATCACCAAAACGCTGATAGTAGCGTTTAATCAACGAGATATTATTCTCTGATGACATAATAATGTCTGCGTAAAGCTGAGGGTCCTGCGCAAATAGCCGCCCTACCATTGCGAGTTCTAATCGGTAAATTGGCGAAGACAGCGCTAGCAGTTGCTCAATCTCGACATTCTCTTCCGACAAATGCAGGCCATAGGCAAAAGTTGCAAAGTGGCGTAATGCCTGCACGAATGCCATATTTTGATCGTGTTCAACGGCGCTGATTTTATGCAGTCTCGCGCCCCAAACCTGTAGCTGCTCAAGTAGCCATTGGTAAGCTTCTGGTTCGCGTCCATCACAGTAGACCACCACCTGTTTAGCCAGACTGGTGACATCAGGTCCAAACATCGGGTGCAGTCCAACGACTGGACCTTCGTGCGCAGCAAGCATCGCCTGCAACGGCTTATTCTTGATCGAGGCCAAATCAACCAGAATACAATCGCCCGGCAGTTTCGGCAGGCGCGCAATGACCTTTTCAGTTAAATGAATGGGAACGCTGACAATCACCATCCCCGCATCGGCGAGTAAGCTTTCAGCCTGCGGCCAGTCTTCCTGTTCCAGAATTTTCACCTGATAACCGGAAAGTTCGAGCATGCGGTTAAACAGACGCCCCATTTGCCCTTTGCCACCAACGATAACCACAGGGCGCAGCGCAGGATTAAGCGTTTTAAAACCTTTATCATTTTCACTGGAATAAGATTCGCGCATCACGCGGCGCAAAACGTCTTCAATCAGGTCGGCCGGAACGCCAAGATTAACCGCCTCCTGGCGACGAGAAGCCAGCATCGCAGCCTCACGCTCGGGCACATAAATCGGCAAGCCATAGCGGCTCTTAACTTCACCGACTTCTGCAACCAGATGCAAGCGTCTAGCTAAAAGATCCAATAGCGCCTTATCGACTTCATCTATCTGGTCACGCAATGCGTTTAGTTCGGCCACCATAAAACGTTTATTCTCCTGAAATTCTTGCTGCCAGCGAATCACCCAGTTCCTGATGCATTTTACGCAACAGGGTTTGCGTGGTTTCCCAGTTAATGCAGGCATCGGTCACTGATACGCCGTAACGCATCTCGGCACGCGGTTGCTCTGAAGATTGATTGCCTTCATTAAGATGGCTCTCCAACATCAACCCGGTAATTGAACGATTTCCGGCTTTAATCTGGCTGATGGCCGATTCGGCAACCAGCGGCTGGCGGCGATAGTCTTTGTTTGAATTGCCATGGCTGCAATCTATCATCAAGGACGGGCGGAGTCCCGCATCCTGCATCTGTTTTTCACAGTCTTGCACATCTTCGGCGCTGTAGTTTGGTGTTTTACCGCCGCGCAGGATCACGTGACCGTCTGGATTCCCTTGCGTCTGCAACAGACAAACCTGACCGGCCTGATTAATGCCCACAAAACGGTGCGGCATTGCGGCTGCACGCATGGCATTGATTGCGGTACCCAGGCTACCGTCAGTGCCATTCTTAAAGCCCACCGGCATCGACAGGCCCGAGGCCATCTCGCGGTGCGTTTGTGATTCGGTAGTTCGCGCACCAATAGCGGACCAGCTGAACAGATCGCCCAGGTACTGCGGGCTATTCGGATCCAGCGCTTCTGTCGCGATTGGCAGGCCCATGCTCACCAGTTGCAGCAAAAGATTACGCGCGATGTGTAAACCGGCTTCGACGTCGAAGGTGCCATCCATGTGCGGATCGTTGATTAGCCCTTTCCATCCCACGGTAGTGCGCGGTTTCTCGAAGTAAACGCGCATTACGATGTACAAGCGATCGCTGAGTTCTTCAGAAAGGGTTTTCAAATGACGTGCGTAATCTATTGCGGCATCAAGGTCGTGAACGGAGCACGGACCACAAACTATCAGCAGGCGTGGATCGCGACCATGGATGATGTTGGCGATAGTCTGGCGTGACTGCTCGATGCTGGTTTGGTTTTCCACACTTAATGGAAACTTGTTTTTCAGCTCTTCCGGCGTGATGAGTATTTCTTCTGCGCTGATGTGCACGTTGTTCAAGGCGTCTTTTTGCATGATGGATATCCACGAGAAATTTAAATTTTTTGCTGTTGTGCAGCACTGCGGTCAAAGATAACACAGCCTGTAAACTTTTCAAACATCAGGTGTAAACTTTAAATTACCAACAAGCCAAAAATACGCGACAAAGTTTACAGCAGGGCGAAAAACTCAAAAAACCATATAAAACAGCACCAAAATAGCAATAAAACCCATTTATCGGACTTGAATTTAATTTCAACCACACACTGCGTGTAAATAAATCATTACACATCACTACCTCATCCTCAACTTTATGCTTTTCAGGCAAAAAAAAACGGCCCGCTAGGCGGGCCGTTTATATAACACTTGAGAATATTATCGTGCGTTAACGCGGTTAAGACGCTCTTTGATACGCGCTGATTTACCGGTACGTTCACGCAGGTAGTACAGTTTCGCTTGACGAACTTCACCACGACGTTTAACAGTGATGCTGTCAATTACAGGTGAGTGAGTCTGGAATACACGCTCAACACCTTCGCCGTTGGAAATTTTACGAACAGTGAATGCAGAATGCAGACCGCGGTTACGGATAGCGATAACCACGCCCTCGAATGCCTGCAGACGCTTCTTGCTTCCTTCAACAACCCATACTTTCACTTCGACCGAGTCACCCGGACGGAATGAAGGTACGTCTTGCTTCATCTGCTCTTGTTCAATTTGCTTAATGATATTGCTCATAATATATCTCTTACCCTAGGTAAACTGATAATCGAGAGAATCCTGAGCCAGGCTCAAATATTCTCTTATTAGTTTTGTTAACTGATGCGATGTTCCCGTTGGAACTCTTTCAGTAACACCTGTTGCTCGTCAGTCAGAGCTAGGTTTTCCAGAAGTTCAGGTCTTCTAAGCCAGGTACGACCCAACGACTGCTTCAAACGCCAGCGACGTATTTCTGCATGGTTTCCCGACAGTAAAACCGGCGGTACTTCCATGCCCTCCAACACTTCAGGACGGGTATAATGGGGACAATCCAGCAATCCATCGGCGAAAGAATCTTCTTCTGCCGAAGCATGATGACCCAGAACGCCCGGTATAAAACGGGACACTGAATCAATCAACGTCATAGCTGGCAACTCCCCACCGCTAAGTACGTAATCGCCAATTGACCATTCTTCATCAATTTCGGTTTTGATTACGCGCTCGTCGATCCCTTCATAGCGACCACATACCAGAACAATTTTCTGGTAAGCCGCCAGTTCGCAAACGCCTTGCTGGTCAAGTTTGCGTCCTTGTGGTGAAAGATAAATCACTTTCACGCCTTCGCCTGCCGCTGCTTTAGCTGTATGAATCGCTTCCCGCAAAGGTTGCACCATCATAAGCATTCCCGGTCCGCCGCCGTAAGGGCGTTCGTCCACGGTACGATGCCGATCGTAGGCGAAGTCACGAGGACTCCAGCACTCTACGCTCAGCAGGCCATTCTTAACTGCCCGGCCAGTTACCCCGTAATCGGTGATTGCGCGGAACATCTCGGGGAAAAGGCTAACTATACCAATCCACATAGCCTAATCCTCATAACGCTGTTCCACTCATCCCTCGGATATCTAAACGAATAGACATTACGGAGGTCAAAAACCAGGATCCCAATCTACTTCGATAATACGAGTAGTGAGATCGACTTTCTTGATAACCTGCCCATCGAGGAACGGAATCAACCGCTCCTTGATGCCAAATGCATCTTTCAGGTTTGCTTTAACTACCATGACGTCGTTAGAACCGGTTTCCATCATATCGATGACTTTACCCAGTTCGTATCCGTTGGAGGCTACTACCTGGCAACCGAACAGGTCTTTCCAGTAGTAATCACCATCGCCGAGGTCTGGCAGCTGGCTTGAATCTACAACAATCTCGCGATTAGTCAGAAGATTAGCCGCATCCCGATCTTCAACGCCTTTGACTTTGATGATCAGGTCCTGATTGTGGCGCTTCCAGCTTTCCAGCTCTACAGCTTGCCACTTACCTGCCTGCTGGATAAACCACGGCTGGTATTCGAAAATGCTTTCAGCGTCTTCGGTGGATGAAAACACTCTGAGCCAACCGCGAATACCGTAAGTTGAGCCCATTTTACCGAGAACTATCGGTTCTTCAGGCGTCACTGGATTGAGTTGCTTGCTCATTGTCACCACCGCGACGGATTAAGCTGCTTTCTTAGCGTCTTTGATCAGCGTAGCAACGCGATCAGAAACGGTTGCACCCAGATCTTGCCAGTGAGCAATACGATCCAGGTCCAGACGCAGTGCTTCAGCCTGGCCAGAAGCCAATGGGTTGAAGAAGCCTACGCGCTCGATGAAGCGACCATCACGAGCATTGCGGCTGTCGGTCACTACTACTTGATAGAACGGACGCTTTTTTGCGCCGCCACGTGCCAAACGAATTGTTACCATAACATCCTCTTTAGTGAATAAAACAACCAGACCCCATCGGGGAACGGGGTCTGGTTGCTATATAAAAAGCCCGAAAATTTTACTCATTTTGGCGCAAAAAGCAATCGAAAGCGTAGATAAGCTCAAACTACTTTTGGCCAGCGGCTAATTCGCGGTACTTATTATCATGTTGAACAGCGTCTTAACGGCCAGGGAAACCTGGTGGCATCATACCTTTCATGCCACGCAGCATTTTAGCCATGCCGCCGTTCTTCATTTTTTTCATCATGCGCTGCATGTCGTCAAACTGCTTGAGCAGTCGGTTGACGTCTTGCACCTGCATTCCGGCACCCAGCGCGATACGGCGCTTGCGGGAACCCTTGATGATTTCAGGCTTGGCGCGCTCTTTGATAGTCATCGAGTTGATGATTGCTTCCATGCGCACCAGAACTTTGTCGTCCATCTGAGACTTGACGTTGTCAGGCAGTTGACCCATGCCCGGTAGCTTGCCCATCATGCTCGCCATACCGCCCATATTACGCATCTGCTTGAGCTGATCGAGGAAGTCGGTGAGGTCAAAACCGTCGCCCTTCTTCATCTTGTTGGCCAGCTTCTCGGCCTGTGCGCGGTCTACCTTGCTTTCGATATCTTCAATCAGGGAAAGCACGTCGCCCATCCCCAGAATACGTGAAGCCACGCGGTCCGGATGGAAAGGCTCAAGAGCATCGATTTTTTCACCCATGCCCAGGAATTTAATAGGTTTGCCCGTGATATGACGAATAGACAATGCCGCACCACCGCGCGCATCGCCGTCTACTTTTGTCAGAATCACACCGGTTAGCGGCAGCGCTTCGTTAAAGGCTTTTGCAGTATTGGCCGCATCCTGACCGGTCATGGCATCGACTACAAACAGCGTTTCAACCGGCTTGATAGCCGCGTGAACCTGCTTGATTTCGTCCATCATCGCTTCGTCAACGTGCAAACGGCCGGCGGTATCCACCAGCAGCACATCAAAGAACTTCAGTTTCGCGTGCTGCAACGCAGCGTTAACGATATCAATAGGCTTCTGGCTGGCATCGGAGGCGAAAAACTCAACCCCAACCTGCTCGGCCAAGGTTTCCAGCTGTTTAATCGCCGCAGGACGGTAAACGTCGGCAGAGACGACCAAAACTTTTTTCTTGCGTTTTTCTCGCAGGAATTTCGCAAGCTTGGCAACGCTGGTGGTTTTACCCGCACCCTGCAAACCGGCCATTAACACCACTGCTGGCGGTTGCGCGGCAAGGTTAAGCTCGGAATTCGCCTCGCCCATCGCTGTAACCAGCTCTTTCTGGACGATTTTTATGAATTCTTGACCCGGTGTAAGGCTCTTGTTGACTTCAGTGCCAACCGACGCTTCTTTCACACGGTTGATGAAGTCGCGCACTACCGGCAGGGCAACGTCAGCCTCCAGCAACGCCATGCGAACTTCACGCAGGGTTTCTTTTACATTTTCTTCGGTCAGCCGCCCACGGCCGCTGATATTGCGCAGTGTGCGCGACAATCGATCGGTTAAATTATCAAACATCGTCTCTTGCTCAACGTAATGACAGGCCGCCTTTGCGACACAATTGCGGGATTATAACACGAGATGTCCGCACAATCTCTGCCCGATATATAAAGGTAAAATCAGGAGAGTTGTTGGAGCACGACGCAGGGGACGCTATACTGGCTTTCTCATTCATTTTTCAACGCAAATGACACAATATGCCAGCTTTCGCTCTTGTCGCCATGATCGCCTATTTGTTAAGCCTTTCATTGATCATTCCCAGCCTGATCCGCAAGAATGGCACCTATCGGCGCATTGCGTTACTTTCAGCTGTGGTTGCTCTGGTTTGCCACGCGATAACCCTTGAGCAACGGGTGTTTGACGTCAGTACCGGGCAAAATCTCAGTCTGGTCAATATTGGTTCGATAGTCAGCCTGATCATTTGTACCGTGATGACCATTGTCGCATCGCGCAGCCGCGGCTGGTTTATTTTGCCGATCGTTTACTGCTTTGCATTAATCAATCTGGCACTGGTTGCCTTTTTGCCGGGCGAGTTCATCACCCATCTTGAAGCCAGCAAAGGGCTGTTGGTACACATAGGTCTGGCGCTGTTTTCTTATGCGACACTTATCATCGCGGCACTTTATGCCTTGCAATTGGCCTGGCTTGATTACCAGCTGAAAAACAAAAAACTGTCTTTCTCTGCGGATATGCCTCCTTTGATGAGCATCGAACGCAAGCTGTTCCACATTACTCAGGGCGGCGTTATCTTGCTTACCCTGACGCTTTGTACCGGCCTGCTGTACATGGAAAACCTGTTCAGCCGTGAAAATATCGACAAAGCCGTGTTATCAATTCTAGCCTGGCTGGTTTATATCGTTCTGCTGTGGGGACACTACCACGAAGGCTGGCGCGGTCGCCGCGTGGTGTGGTTTAGCATGGCAGGTGCCATCTTGCTGACCCTGGCTTATTTTGGCAGCCGTCTGATCCAGCAATTCACGACGCATTAATCTCAAGAATCGGTATCCTCTGCACTCGTGGGTTGATACCGTTATTCACCAAAGCAGCATTTTTAATCTATAAGGAATTACCCGTTGGAGCACGTCTCTACAACTACCCTCATTATCATCCTGGTTGTCATGGTGGTAGTTTCCGGCTATTTTTCGGCCTCCGAAACCGGAATGATGACCCTCAACCGCTATCGTTTGCGCCATCTCGCCAAGCAGGGCAATCGCGCAGCACGCCGCGTGGAGAAGCTGCTCAAGCGTCCCGATCAGCTAATCAGCCTGGTGCTGATTGGCAATAATCTGGTTAACATTCTTGCCTCTGCGCTTGCAACTATCGTGGGCATGCGCCTTTATGGCGATGCAGGTGTGGCGATCGCTACCGGTATCCTGACCTTTGTGGTTCTGCTGTTCGCCGAAGTGTTGCCTAAAACCTATGCTGCGCTCCACCCTGAGCGCGTGGCTTTTCCCAGCAGCGTGCTGTTGCGCCCGTTACAAACCATCATGATGCCGCTGGTGTGGCTGCTTAACAGCCTGTCGAAGATCCTGATGCGCATGTTTGGTATCCAAACCAACGTCGGTATCAGCGACGCGGTGAGCAAAGAAGAGCTGCGCACGATTGTTAACGAGTCACGCTCGCAGATTTCCCGTCGCAATCAGGACATGCTGCTGTCTGTACTGGATCTCGAAAAAGTCTCCGTTGATGACATCATGGTGCCGCGTAATGAAATCGTTGGTATCGATATCAACGATGACTGGAAATCGATTATTCGTCAGCTGACTCACTCCCCGCATGGCCGCATCGTGCTTTATCGGAGTTCGCTCGATGATGCGATTGGCATGCTGCGACTGCGCGAGGCCTATCGCCTGATGACGGAAAAGCGTGAGTTCACCAAAGAGAATCTGCTGCGCGCTGCCGACGAGATTTACTATATTCCGGAAGGTACGCCGCTGAATATTCAGTTGGTAAAGTTCCAGCGTAACAAGAAGAAAGTCGGGATTGTGGTCGATGAATACGGCGATATTCAGGGCTTGGTAACGGTTGAAGACATTCTTGAAGAGATCGTCGGGGACTTTACAACCTCGATGTCTCCTACGCTTGCAGAAGAAGTCACGCCGCAGAGCGACGGTACCGTGCTGATTGAAGGCAGCGCCAACGTGCGCGAACTTAACAAGGCCTTCAACTGGAACCTCCCTACCGACGGACCGCGCACAATTAACGGCATGCTGCTTGAAGTGCTGGAAGACATTCCGAAGATTGGCGTTAGCCTGCGCATTGAAAGCTACGAGGTCGAGATACTCGACGTGCAGGACAACATGATCAAACAGGTTAAAGTCAGGCCGTTGAAAACGTTGCGTAGCAATAAAGATCATTAAAAGGCCAGGATAGGTAACTGCCTATCCAAGACCAACGGCCAATAAAAAAGACGCGATAATCAATCATCGCGTCTTTTTTTATGCCGTTAACCTGTCGGTTAACGTGCTAGTGAAGCTAAAACTGCTATTGCTAGATGTGCAGTTCAGTCAGTTTTTCAGGTGGCAGCGCCAGCTCATCGTTGTGGTTAACGCCAATTTCGCTATCAACGATGTGCTGAGCGATTTCCTGAGCTTCTTTCAATGAGTGCATATCGCAAGTACCACATTGATAGATGTTCAGCTCAGGAATTTGATTCTGATCTTTAACTTTCAGAATGTCAGCCATCGCCGATTTCCAGGAACTGGCAACCAGCTTCTCATCAGGCACACCGATCAGGCTCATGTAGAAACCGGTACGGCAACCCATTGGAGAAATATCGATAATCTCAACGCCGTTACCATTCAAGTGGTTACGCATAAAACCAGCAAACAGGTGCTCAAGAGTATGAGTACCGCGCTCGGTCATCACTTCAATGTTCGGGCGGCAAAAGCGCAGATCGAACACGGTGATGGTGTCCCCATTAGGGGTTTTCATGGTTTTAGCAACGCGAACAGCAGGGGCGGCCATTCGAGTATGGTCTACGGTAAAGCTATCCAACAGTGGCATAATCGTCACCTCTCCTAAAAAAAATTATTTTTTTATCGAACTCAGGAAACCTTTTCCCATAACGCGAGTCTGAATATATGAAAGACGCGCATTTGTTATCATCATCCCTGTAAACAGAGATGTTTGTTTTGGCCACATTGATTGTGGCCTTTTTCTTTTCTGGCACCCTGCCCTATTTTGCGGCGAGAGCGGCCAGATACTCATCAAAGCTTAGCTTATCATTTGCTTCAAGGGTGCGCTGACGCTCCCAGGACGCATCACGCTCATTATCCAATTGCTGCTCGCTCAGAACCTCCAACGGCTCCTCAATCAGCATCTGACGGTATTTTTCGGCCAATTTCACACCAAGATTGCTCTCAGCTTTCATCGCCTTGAGGATGCGCGCCGAATAAGTCAGTTCAGGATTGTCGAATGCGGCAACAAGCTCATCACTGACATCTTGATATTCTTTATTGCCATTCTGAGTATCCAGAACCTCAGCCACGCGACGCAGATCGGCAAAAAGAGATTTACCGGCTTTTTCAAGCGGCTCTCTGACATCATCGCAGCCAATACCAATCGTCTGGCCCGGCTTGCGCCCTTCCAGAATCACACGATTCCAGTTTTGACGCGTGCAAAGAATCTCCTCGCTATTCATTTCCGGCGCATCCGCCAATGCACACCATATCAAAAATAGGTCGAGGAAACGTGCCTGCGAGGCATCAATGCCAATCGGGGTGAATGGGTTAATATCGAGTGAACGAACCTCGATGTACTGGATCCCACTGCGCAGCAAAGCATCTGAAGGCGTTTCGCCCGATTTAGTGACGCGTTTAGGACGAATAGGAGCATAAAGCTCGTTCTCAATCTGTAACACATTGGTGTTCAGTTGCAGATATTCTCCGTCTTTTTTCAGGCCTATCGCCGCATACTCCTCCCAGGGAGTCCGCGTGGCACGTTTAACGCCAGCGATATAAGTATCGAGATCGTTAAAAGTAATGCCCAGATTACTTTGCGATTTACTGGTATATCCCAAATCGCTCAGGCGCAGTGAAGTCGCATAAGGCAGGTAACATAATCCGTTCTTGGTATACTCAAACGGCAGATTTGTTTCATGTCCCTTAAGGAATGAAGAGCAGATCGCCGGAGAAGCGCCGAACAAATAGGGGATAACCCAGCCAAAACGGTAATAATTGCGGATCACATTCAAGTAAGCCGCAGAGATTGCGTCTTTACCGCTCTCGGCATCTTTTATGCCCAGGCGTGCCTGCCAAAACTCGATTGGCAGTGAGAAATTGTAATGGATGCCTGATATAGTCTGCATCACTGCACCGTAGCGGCTTTTCAGCCCTTGGCGATACAAAGTTTTCAGCTTGCCAATGTTTGAAGTTCCGTACTGAGCTAGCTCAATATCTGCGGGAGAATCTATAAAACAAGGCATGCTGAACGGCCACATTCTTTCATCGCCAAGCTCTTTGGCAACATGACGATGAATATCGCGCAAAATTTGCAACGAATGCTCAACACTGTCATCAACCGGAGTGATGAACTCCAGAAGAGCCTCGGCGAAATCGGTGGTGATCAAGTCATGCGTCAATGCCGAACCTAAAGATTCAGGATGACCCGTGGTTGCCAGTGCGCCATTGGGGTTAACGCGCAGTGTTTCGCGCTCAATACCCCGACCAATGCCCTTCAAGGAATGAGGATGGGCTTCCAGCCAGGAAAGCGCCTGTGATACATCCGGGATCAAATTGACCTCCCGCTATGAAAAAATGTTAACGCGTACGTTTTCTGAATCTGCATAGATGTGACCATCATAGATAACCGATACCAATCTAACCCCACTCCGGACCTGCCTCTCTCTTGATAGAGTATAGAGGACTCAAGATCCCGAGCATGCGTAGCCAACCTGTCAAGACGCATAACAAATCGCCAAATACCGATAACGCGCTGAATTTACAGCGTCCGAACATCAACATAGGCCATATTTGCGCGTTTGGCAGCTTCTATACCGAAATCGGCGTCTTCAAATACCACACACTTCTCAGGCACTACGCCAATTAGCTCCGCGCAACGCAGGAAGGTGTCAGGTGCCGGCTTGTGATGTTCTACGTCATTGGCGCCAACAATCGCGTCAAAGTACTCTCGCAGCCCTAAATGACGAAGCAGAGCATCCGCCATCCAGTGTTCGCTGCCCGTGCCCACCGCCATAGGACGGCGACCGTGAAACGCCTTCACCACCTCAATCAGCGGCAAGGGCTTAACTGTATCAAGTAACATCTCCTGTACCGCCGAGGTCTTCTCGGTGGCCAGATGATGAGGATCTAAATCAACGTTATTACTATCGATGATAGATTTTGCAATTCGCCATGTCGGCGAGCCGTTAAGAGCAACCATTGCAGCCAGGTCATACTGCAGATTGTATTTCGACAGAACCTGATGCCAGGCTTTACGGTGCGTTGGCTCTGTATCCAATATGGTGCCGTCCATATCAAAGATCAATCCTTCGTAGCCCTCGTACAGCTTGTAATCCATAACCACCGCCTGCTCTTAACAATCTGGGGGAAACTACTTTATCGCAAAGATGTTGAATTGTCCCTTTTTGTCAGGTCAGACAGCACACAGGGAATAGTTGATTTGCGAGGAAGATCGGTAAAGGAGAATTTAGCGAATAGCAGAAAGCAAAAAACCCGCCGAAGCGGGTTTTTCTGAGCCTACAAATTTAGAATTTTCTTTATCTGCAAACTTGGGGAATATGGTGCACCCAGGAAGATTCGAACTTCCGACCGCTCGGTTCGTAGCCGAGTACTCTATCCAGCTGAGCTATGGGTGCATTTTGAAACTATTTTACTATCGATTGATGCGAAGAAAAAGCAGAGAGGAAAATGGTGCACCCAGGAAGATTATTCGACTTACGCCTCACCCTTACGGGTCGTTGCCAAGGCAACGTTATCATCCTTTGTGCTTCCATTTAACATTGCATCACCATTTCAAGTTTCCTTTGATGGCAGCAAGTCGTTAAATGGTGCACCCAGGAAGATTCGAACTTCCGACCGCTCGGTTCGTAGCCGAGTACTCTATCCAGCTGAGCTATGGGTGCATATCACTTCTTTAATTGCAGTTCTTTACAGCAGAGTTACTTTAACCACTTTCACATTCTACCAAATTCGGCCCTGATGCTCACTTGATTGCAAATCAATATACATCACAGAAAGAATGGTGCACCCAGGAAGATTCGAACTTCCGACCGCTCGGTTCGTAGCCGAGTACTCTATCCAGCTGAGCTATGGGTGCATCTTAAATGGCGGTGAGGCGGGGATTCGAACCCCGGATGCAGCTTTTGACCGCATACTCCCTTAGCAGGGGAGCGCCTTCAGCCTCTCGGCCACCTCACCATACGCTTCTTTCGAATTGTGCTGAATAACTTTGTTTAAGCTCATCGGCACTGCGTGGCGCACATATTACTTTCCCGCACTTATAAGTCAAACCCTTTTTTCCCAAGAATCGCCTGTTTGGACAATTCCCACTCAACCTGAGCAGATTACCGGCAAAATAATAGCTATAAAGGGCAAAAACCAATGTTTAATCAGTAAAAAGAGTTGCGTGAAGAATGACAGAAGGGAAAAAAGTTTTTGAAGAATAGAGACAAAACGAGAAGGTAACACGTAAAACCGTGCTGAAGTTTCATCAGCGCCTCGCCAAAGACGAGACGCCTGATAAATTAGAAACTCGTCTGTTGAGATTTTTCAGCCTGAATACGCTGATAGATCTCTTCACGATGAACAGAGACCTCTTTTGGCGCATTCACACCAATACGTACCTGATTACCTTTAACGCCTAATACGGTAACCGTTACCTCATCGCCAATCATGAGGGTTTCACCAACTCGGCGAGTCAGAATAAGCATTCTTTGCTCCTTGGAAAATTAAAAGAGTCGGGTCTCTCAGTATCTAAAGCATTATCTATCATATGCTGAAGAAACGTAAGCCATGACCCCCACATAAAATGTATGTCAGCCTTATACATTAGCTGTGAGTAATTTTAGTTTAGCCGAAATCGGCGAAGTCGTGACTTAAATAGTAAGAGTTTACCGGTCGTTAAGACTGAAAACGCCATAATAGACAAGAGATTATGGCGTTTTCACTGTTACTGATTTTATGACTACAGCTTTTCAGATACCCAGGCTTCGACACCGCCAAGCGCCGCTGGCAAAGCCTGTACATCGGTACCGCCCGCCTGAGCCATATCAGGACGACCGCCGCCTTTCCCGCCGACCTGGGACGCAATCGTTCCGATTAACTCACCGGCTTTGACACGATCGGTCAGGTCTTTTGTCACGCCAACGATCAAACTTACCTTACCTTCAGCCGCAGTAGCCAGCACAATGATGGCAGAGCCAAGTTGATTCTTAAGGTCATCGACCATAGTACGCAGCATTTTTGCTTCTACGCCATCAAGCTGTTTAACCAGCAGTTTGACGCCTTTGACTTCTTTGGTCTGGCCAGACAGTGAAGCACTTTCCTGCGCCGCCTGCTGGTCTTTCACTTGCTGAAGCTCTTTTTCCAGCAGGCGTGAACGCTCCATCAGAGAACGAATCTTGTCAGTAACGCTGTTCACGTCACCTTTAACCAGATGCGCAACGTCCTGCAATAAATCGCTTTGCTGGTGCAACGTATTAATCGCATTCTCGCCTGTAACAGCTTCGATACGGCGTACGCCTGCTGCAGTACCTGATTCACTCTGAATGCGGAACAGGCCGATATCACCGGTACGGCTGGCGTGTATGCCACCACACAACTCGGTAGAGAAGTCGCCCATCGACAGCACGCGAACGTTGTCTTCGTACTTCTCGCCGAACAGCGCCATTGCGCCCTTCTCTTTTGCATCATCGAGCGCCATGATCTTGGTCTCGATAGGCAGATTACGACGGATTTGCGCATTTACCAAATCTTCTACCTGACGGATCTCTTCCGGCTTCATCGCTTCAAAGTGCGAGAAGTCAAAGCGCAGGTAGTTATCGTTAACCAAAGAACCCTTCTGAGCAACGTGCTTGCCCAGAGTCTGGCGCAGCGCAGCATGCAGCAGGTGGGTAGCAGAGTGGTTCAGACGAATACGGTCGCGGCGAGCAGAATCGACATCCGCCTCTACGCTGTCGCCAATCGCCAGCTTACCGGCACTAAGAACGCCCTGATGGCCAATCGCCTTACCGTATTTTTGCGTGTCGCCCACCGCAAATTCACCGGCAGATGTTTTCAATACGCCTTTATCACCAACCTGGCCACCTGATTCGCCATAGAAAGGCGTATCGTCGAGGACCACAATGGCGTTTACACCCGCCTCAATTTCGTTAACTGGCTGGCCGTCAACAAACAGGGCAACCACTTTAGACTGGCGTTGAACGTGCTCGTAGCCCGAGAACTGAGTGACGCCGTCCACTCGCACCATGCTGTTGTAGTCAGCGCTGAAACCGCTGGACTCGCGTGCGCGGTTACGCTGGACTTCCATTGCCTTCTCGAAGCCTTCTTCGTCAATCTTGAGATTGCGCTCGCGGCAAACATCAGCAGTCAGATCGACCGGGAAGCCAAAGGTGTCATACAGGCGGAAAACGATATCGCCAGGCAAAGTGTCGCCTTTCAGCGCAGCCAGCTCTTCATCCAGCAGCGCTAATCCGCGTTCCAGAGTGCGAGCAAACTGCTCTTCTTCGGTTTTAAGCAACTGTTCGACGGTAGACTGCTGTTTAGCGAGTTCAATGCCCGCAGAACCCATGACTTCAACCAAAGGCGCAACCAGCTTATAGAAGAAGGTTTCCTTGGCGCCAAGCATGTTGCCATGACGAACCGCGCGACGAATGATGCGACGCAGCACGTAGCCACGCCCTTCATTGGAAGGGATCACGCCATCGGAAATCAGGAAAGCACAAGAACGAATATGATCGGCAATCACGCGCAGCGACTTGTTGTTCAAGTCGGTCGCACCGGTAACCTGTGCAACTGCAGCGATCAGTTTCTGGAACAGGTCGATGTCGTAGTTGGAATTAACGTGTTGCAGCACCGCTGTAATACGCTCCAGACCCATTCCGGTATCAACAGATGGCTTAGGCAGTGGCAGCATAGTGCCGTCCGCCTGGCGGTTGAACTGCATGAATACCAGGTTCCAGATTTCGATATAACGGTCGCCGTCTTCTTCTGCGCTGCCCGGAGGACCGCCCCAGATGTGGTCGCCGTGATCGTAGAAAATCTCGGAGCAAGGGCCGCAAGGACCGGTATCACCCATCTGCCAGAAGTTGTCTGACGCGTATTGAGCACCTTTGTTGTCGCCGATGCGAATAATGCGCTCTTTCGGCACGCCAATCTGTTTTTCCCAGATGTCGTAAGCTTCGTCATCGGTAGCGTAGACGGTAACCCACAGTTTCTCTTTAGGCAGGTTAAACCAATGCTCACCGGTCAACAGTTCCCAGGCAAACTTAATCGCATCTTCTTTGAAGTAATCGCCGAAGCTGAAGTTACCCAGCATCTCGAAGAAGGTATGGTGACGTGCGGTATAGCCGACGTTTTCCAGATCGTTGTGCTTGCCGCCGGCACGTACGCAACGCTGAGACGTGGTCGCACGATTGTAATCGCGATTGTCCAGGCCCAGAAAAACGTCTTTGAATTGGTTCATACCGGCATTGGTAAACATCAATGTCGGATCATTAGTAGGGATCAGCGAGCTGCTGTCGACAACAGTGTGTCCCTTACTATGGAAGAAATCGAGAAACGCTTGACGGATCTCAGCGGTGCTCTTGCTCATAAATGTCCCGGAATAAGGCTAAAAGGTCGGCCCGTGAGCAAGATTAGCGTGATAACGGCCTGCTTACTTTGTCGCTCACGAACAAAAAGTGGGGATAAGATAAAATTTCTTCGCTGGGAAGTAAAATCCCGTATGCAATCATTCCTCAAAATCGCGATAAATAGACTGAATTTCTTCCTGAAAAAAACCGCGATAGAGCAAATAACGTAATACTTTCGACTTTTCCTTCCACTCGGTCGGTAAAGGTTGGCCAAATTTGTGCGTCGCCAACTCGTAGGCTTTACTGCACCAGTCAACCTCACACTCTTCCAACGCCTGATTGATGATTTCTTTATCGACGCCCTTTTGTGTCAGCTCGGATCGAATGCGCTGTGCGCCTAATCCACGGTTGCTGCGCCCTGAAATATAGCGCCCGGCAAATTTGGCATCATCAAGCCAGTCATGCTGATAGCAGTAGGCGATAACCTCTTCAACCTGTTCCGGGTCAATCTCTTCAACTTCTTTGGGCACCGCCTGGCGGCGTGAATCAGGATTTTGTCGCGCTTTGTAGGAGGAAGGTCGGGAAAAAGGTTGTGGAGGAGTCAACAATTTGCGCCGCAGCTCGGCTTCACCGTGGTCACGCTGGCCTAACAGCCGCATTGCACGGGCAATCAGGTTATTGAGTTTTTTCGCCTGGTCGTCCTTCGTCGTTGAGAATAACGACGAAGGTTCCTGATAATTTTCGGTATCCTGCGTCATGCTTGATTCCTTATAAAGCAAAAAAACAGCCCGTTTTGCAGGCTGTTTTTTGGAAGGCGATAGCCTTTAGCTTAATGCCTGCCAGATTCCCCGGCAGGTTCAGCAGAGAGTATTAAAACTCTTCGCTGGTTTCAGCATTGTCATCCAGGCTTTCAGCTGTGACAGCCGCACTCAGTTCACCAGTGCCGCTCAGCAGCATATCTCTGAGCTTTTTGTCGATCTCGGAAGCAATTTTCGGGTTTTCTTTCAGGAAATTGCTGGCATTAGATTTGCCCTGCCCGATTTTCTCACCGTTGTAGCTGTACCATGCACCGGCTTTCTCAATCAGCTTGTGCTTAACGCCCAAGTCAACCAGTTCGCCGTTAATGTTGATACCTTCGCCGTACATAATCTGGAACTCGGCCTGCTTGAACGGTGCAGCGATTTTGTTCTTGACCACTTTAACGCGGGTTTCACTGCCTACTACTACGTCGCCGTCTTTGATTGCACCGATACGGCGGATATCAAGACGAACAGAAGCATAAAACTTCAGCGCGTTACCACCGGTAGTGGTTTCCGGGTTACCGAACATCACGCCGATTTTCATACGGATCTGGTTGATAAAGATCAGCAGAGTATTGGCATTTTTCAGGTTACCGGCCAGTTTACGCATCGCCTGGCTCATCATACGTGCCGCAAGGCCCATATGAGAATCACCGATTTCACCTTCGATTTCTGCTTTTGGAGTCAGTGCCGCTACCGAGTCAACGATAATAACGTCAACCGCGCCTGAACGAGTCAGGGCATCACAGATTTCCAGTGCCTGCTCGCCGGTGTCCGGCTGGGAACACAGCAGATTGTCGATGTCTACGCCCAGTTTTTTGGCATAGATTGGGTCAAGCGCATGCTCGGCATCGATAAACGCACAGGTTTTGCCTTCGCGCTGAGCGGCAGCGATAACCTGCAGAGTTAACGTTGTTTTACCTGATGATTCTGGACCGTAAATCTCGACGATACGGCCCATTGGCAAGCCACCTGCGCCAAGTGCGATATCCAGAGACAGAGAGCCGGTAGAAATCGTTTCAACATCCATGGAGCGATCTTCGCCAAGACGCATGATGGAGCCTTTACCGAATTGTTTTTCAATCTGGCCCAGTGCCGCAGCTAACGCCTTTTGCTTGTTCTCATCAATAGCCATTTTCACTCCTTCGCGTGACGGGTTGTGTGAAGCCACACGTCGTTGTCACTGAATGTTGTTGTCGGATGCAAGTACAGATGCAGGTAATTGAGACTAATTATACTGTATGCTCATACAGTATCAAGCCTATTTTTTCAAAAACTCGTCTAGCAAAGTTTGTAGTGAAAAAACAGCAGCTTGCAAACGCACTGCGTCGCGATCCCCAGAAAAATTCTTTTTGCAGGCAAAAATTCGACCGTTTTCATCGGCAAATCCAAACCACACAGTGCCAACCGGTTTATCTTTTGTGCCGCCGTCCGGGCCGGCAATGCCGCTGATTGATACCGCCAAATCAGCGCCGGCCGCATAGCGCGCTCCTCGGGCCATCTCGCGCACTACGGGTTCACTCACTGCGCCATGCTCTTTGAGCGTGGATTCTGATACATCGAGCATCTCGCGCTTGGCAACGTTGCTGTAAGTGACAAAACCGCGGTCAAACCAGGCAGAGCTGCCGGCAATATCAGTAATAGCTTTAGCGACCCAACCACCCGTGCAGGATTCAGCACAGGTTAGCCACAGGCCCTTGGATTTCAAGGCGGCACCGACGTCGGTGCTCAATTGACGCAAATCATTTTCAGTCATCGTCTATCCTGCAAGAAAAAAGGGAACTCAGGCAATGTTAGCACTTCACGGCTTAGAGGATCGGTTCTAAACCTTACATTACGAGATAACGTCCAAGTTATGAATAATGTGAACATCCGCTAGCAATATTCTTTCGAGTCTCCTCTCAAATGGGGCCAAAATCCCATTATTTCAAGCTCCAGTCTGTTTCTGCACCACTTTTTAGAATCGCTGCACCCCCACGGTGAATCGCTTATTTGTATAGCACCGCCCTGTATCGAATGTTGTAAAAACAATCTGCCCGGACAAACTGGAATACCGCGCTGTATACAAGATGTTAGAAATATTTTTGCGGTTATTTATTCACCACGCCTATTTTTGGCCTGAAACGTGCATTGCTAGCAATGTGCAAGTTATCACCATGAATTGTAACGGGAGTGGATTTGACGATGCAGGATATTCTTCAGCTTGATGCCGTGACACTTGCGGCCAATATTCGCGATAGGCGCCTTTCTCCGGTGGAGCTGGTGTCAGCTTCAATTGCGCGGATGGAACAGCTTGAACCCGAGCTGCATGCCTTTTGTACCCCAACCACAGAGAGTGCGCTGGCGCAGGCCAAAGTCATCGAGCAACGAATCATGCGTGGTGAAGAAGTCGGCCCGCTGGCAGGAATTCCCGTGGCGATTAAAGATTTGATCAGTACTAAAGGGATCAAAACAGTCTCTGGTTCGTGGATTTATGAAAATTTTATTCCCGACGAAGACGACATTACCGTAGAACGGCTTAAGGCTGCGGGGGCCATTATTCTCGGCAAAACCAACGCCCCAGAATTTGGCTACAGCGGCACCGGGCACAATCCGGTGTTCCCAACAACCCGTAATCCGTGGAATACCGACCTGACTACCGGCGGGTCTAGCGCCGGTTCCGCGGCGGCACTCGCAGCAAGAATTTGCCCGCTGGCTTTAGGCAGCGACGGCGGCGGTTCGGTACGCATTCCCGCCGCGCACAGTGGCATATTTGGCATGAAAGCCTCGATGGGCCGCGTACCGCTGTATCCCGGCTGCCGCGACGAGCGCTATCCCGGCATCTCCAGCTGGGAATCGCTGGAACACATCGGCCCAATGACCCGCAGCGTCGCCGATGCCGCGCTGATGCTTTCCGTAATCGCCGGGCCTGACTCGCGCGATCGTCATTCTATTCCCACCAGCGATATTGACTGGAACGGTGCGCTTAAAGGCAGTCTTAAAGGTCTGCGCATTGCCTACAGCGCTGACTGGGGTTACGCAGCGGTGGATCCGCAGGTCCGCGAGATCGTCGGTAAGGCAGTAAAAGTCTTCGAGCGTGATCTCGGTTGCATCGTAGAGGAAGCGCATCCCGGCTTTGAAGATCCTAAAGACACTTTTGCCGCGCTTGTGGCTCAAGAAACCGATCTCACCGGCATGCGCAAACTGCTGGAAACCTTTGGCAGTCGTATGTCTCCCCATCTGGTCGCGATGCTTAACACCGACTGGACCGCCGAAATGTTTACCAATGCCAACATGCAACGCAAGGCGGTGGTCAACAAAATGTGGCGCTTTATGCAGCGCTACGACCTGCTGCTGACACCGACTCTCGCGACGCCGCCCTTCCCGGTCAATATAGAAAGCCCCGAGATGATTGATGGCCGCAAGGTCACGCCAAGTGAATGGCTCGCTTTTGTCTTCCCGATAAATTTGACCGGCCAGCCTGCCGCCTCGATCCCCGCCGGATTTACCGCGCAAGGGTTGCCGGTGGGATTGCAAATTATTGGCCGACATCTTGATGATGCGCTGGTGTTACGCGCCAGTGCAGCGTTTGAAAAAGTCTGTGGCTGGAATGATCGGTTGCCGCCGATCCTCAGCCGCTGAAGGTCCCGTTTTCCCTTGTTGCCACATTTTTCAGGAACAACACCATGAGCAAAAACATCACTCGGCAGGATACGGCCATCGGGCTGGAACAAGAATTCGAAAATGAAGCAGTGCCACTTTCTCATCGCCATTCGACCCGTTCAGTTTCAGCGGTGTGGTTTGGTTTCCCCATGATTCTGACCAATGCCGTTTTTGGCGGCATCATGGCCTACAATCTTGGGTTCTGGCGGGCAATTATTGCCATTTTGCTCGGCAATCTGGTGCTGTTTGCCTATGTTGGCGCACTAAGTTATCTGGCGGGTAAAACCGGACTTAACTTCGCGATGCAGGCACGTAAAACTTTTGGCAGCCGGGGTTACATCATTACCTCGGCATTTCTTTCAACTGTGGTAATCGGCTGGTACGCTTTCCAGACTGGCCTCACCGGCACCATCGTCAACAGCACTTTTGGCTGGAACACCTCGTGGGTGATCGTGCTCGCCACCGTGCTTTACACTGGTGTCACTTTCCTCGGCGTGCGCGCCCTGTCGATTATCGGCATGATTGCAGCACCCATGTTTGTGATCCTGGGCCTGGCAGCGCTGTATTTTGTTTCACAACACACTGATTTAAGCCAGGTGATGCAATATAAAGGTACCGCAGGCGGTATCACGATGGGCATTGCCATGACGATGGTGATTGCCGGTTTTGCCGATTCGGGCACCATGACCGCCGATTTCACCCGCTGGTCACAAACCGGTAAATCAGCCGTAGCCGCCACTTTCTCGGCTTTTCCGGTCGCTAACGTCGTCTCGTTGCTGTCTGGGGTGGTAATTGTTTCCGCAGGTGCGGGAATTAACCCGGCTCAAAACGGCGGCGATTTCCTGCACCTGCTGGTCGGTCATAATGTGCTATTGAACCTGCTGGCCCTGCTGTTCGTGTTTATCAATCTTGGATCAGTCTGCACCCATTGCCTGTACAACGGCGCGGTGGGTTATAGCCATTTGCTGAACAGTAAAATGCGCCTGTGGACCATTATTCTCGGCGTAATTGGCGGCGTGCTGGCAGTGATTGGCGTTTGGAGCTATTTCCTCAACTGGCTGAGCCTGCTGGGCGTAGCCGTGCCCCCTATCGGCGCGGTGATGATTGTTGACCTGTTATTCCTCGGCCATATCAACAGCGCGCGCGCTGAAAGCCATTATCGCGGCAGTGCGTTTTTATCCTGGGCCATCGGCACAGTTTGCGCATCGATTGCTCACCTGTGGTTCCCCGACTTCGGCGAGGCTCTGATCGGCATGATCGCTGGCGGCGTGGCTTACTCGGTCATTCAGTCAATGACTGCCAAAAAACTGGTTACTGCATAAGGGGCACAGCCAATGAACAAACGCTACATAGAATCCGCGCCTTATGCCTGGCCTTACAATGGCCAGCTCAGTCCGACCAACACTGCGCTGGTGATTATTGATATGCAGACCGATTTTTGCGGCGTCGGCGGTTATGTCGACACCATGGGCTATGACATTGCCCTGACCCGCGCCCCGATAGCACCGATTGGCGATTTGCTGGGCGTGATGCGCAGCGCCGGTTATACCATCATTCATACCCGCGAAGGCCACCGACCAGACTTGGCAGATTTGCCCGCCAACAAGCGCTGGCGCTCACGGCAGATTGGCGCGGGGATTGGCGACGATGGCCCGTGTGGCAAAATTTTGGTACGCGGCGAGCCGGGCTGGGAAATCATCCCCGAGCTTCAACCGTTAGCAGGAGAAATCATTATTGACAAACCGGGCAAAGGCTCGTTTTATGCCACCGATTTGGAGCTGGTGTTGCACACAAAGGGGATCACCAACCTTTTGCTGACGGGCATCACGACCGACGTGTGCGTTCACACCACCCTGCGCGAAGCCAACGATCGCGGATTTGAATGTTTGCTGGTTGCGGATTGCTGCGCGGCTACAGATCCGGCCAATCATCTGGCGGCGTTAGCGATGGTAAAAATGCAGGGCGGAGTTTTCGGGGCAGTGGCGGATTCGGCAGCGGTACTGCAAGCGCTGGCCTGAATCGAGGAATAGCTAAAAAAATGGCGGCCCAGTGTAGCCGCCATCTTCATTATAATCCGCCGCGTGCCTGCTTGACTGCCAGACCCAGCTGCCACACTGCCATTGCATACTGCGTGCTGTGGTTGTAGCGCGTAATGGCGTAGAAGTTTGGCAAACCATACCAATACTGATAGCTCGTGCCCATATCCAGACGCAACAGGCTAGCCTGCTGATAACCGCCAAGCGATCCGAGTGGCATCAGGCCCACTGAAGACAGCGTGGAGACGGAATACTTGGTTTGATAACCGTTTTCCAGCCCGGGCGCCTGTCCGCTGGCCTGCACCGCAACCGGCTCGCCACTGACCCAGCCATTCGCTTTAAAGTAATTGGCGACGCTACCGATAGCATCGATGGGGTCCCACAGGTTAATGTGCCCGTCACCGTCGAAATCTACCGCGAACTGTTTGAACGCTGACGGCATAAACTGCCCATAGCCCATCGCACCGGCAAATGAGCCGCGCAGCAACAGCGGATCGTCATTTTCAGACCGCGACATCAACAGGAAGGTTTCCAGCTCACCAGCAAAATAATCGGCGCGGCGCGGGTAGTCAAACGCCAGCGTCGCGAGCGCATCGATGATACGCGTCTTGCCCATCACCCTGCCCCAACGAGTTTCAACACCGATAATCCCGACAATAATCTCCGGCGGCACGCCGTATTGCTGATAGGCACGCTGCAGCGCGTCCTGATACTGATCCCAGAAGGCGACGCCATTCTGCACGTTATCTGGCGTAATAAACTTGCCGCGATAACGGATCCACGCGCCATAAGGCCCTGAAGGCGGTAGCGTGGTCGGAGCCTGACGGTCCATCAAGCGCAATACCCAGTCCAGACGTTTCGTCTGCCCGAAAGTGTTTTGCAACTGCTGGCGGTCGAATCCGTGCTCGCGCACCATTTTGTCAATGAAGGCGTTCGCGGCTGGATTATCGGCAAAATCGCCATTGGCACCGTTGGTAAAGAAGCCGTTCTGCGAAGGAGGATTTAAAAATCCGCCACTCGGGGCCGTGCCCTGCGCAGTATTATGTTTTGGCGTGCTGCTACAGGCTGAGAGCAGAACAACCATAGGAAGAAGGGTGGCCAGATAACGCATCAGACATCCGTTTGGCGATACAATAAAGGTAGATGATCATGTTAATGCATTGTTTGATTCGAACAAAAGGAATGTTTAAAGGATTTTAATCAAATTGCAGCAGGAATACTCCGTTGACAAAGAACCTGTCATTTTACGGCCCAAAACTATCAACCCAGGGCCGTGATAACTCATTGCCGACAGAGATTGACTCGAGAGGACTAGTTTTTCTTAACGAATTCAGATTTCAGCTTCATCGGTCCAAAACCATCAATTTTGCAGTCAATATTGTGATCACCTTCAACCAGGCGGATGCTTTTTACTTTGGTACCCATCTTCAAAGGTGTTGAGCTGCCTTTAACTTTGAGATCTTTAATAACCGTCACCGAATCGCCGTCGGCAAGCAGGTTTCCGTTGGCATCTTTAACTATCAATGATTCATCTTCTGCCCCTGCATTAGCATTGGCAGACCACTCATGTCCGCATTCCGGGCAGTTTAACTGCTCGCCTTCCTGCCAGGTAAATTCAGAACTGCACTTTGGACAAGCGGGTAATGATTGCACGCTAACCTCTTAATAATAATTATAAAAAAAATGTAAACTCCGAAAATAAAAGACCACAATATTTGTCTGTCTTTATTTGAAAGGATTTTAGCTTTTTATGAGGTTTGTGCATACCCCGGCGGCCTTGTACGGGGTAATCAGCGATAGGATTTAACCGACCAACAGCGTTTTTGGCTCCAGATAAGCAGAAAGCCCCCATTTACCCATTTCGCGGCCCAGGCCAGACTGCTTAACGCCGCCAAATGGCGCTTTTGGCTCATGCGCAAAAGTATTTACCAACACGCGACCAGTCTCGATTTGCCGCGCCACGCTGATTCCGCGTTGCAAATCTCCGCTCAGAACGATGGCGTTCAAACCATAGGAAGTATCATTGGCGATGGCAATAGCATCGTCCTCATCCAGATAAGGAATGATCACCAGCACCGGTCCAAAAATTTCTTCACGGGCAATACGCATCTGATTGTTTGCACTGGTAAATATCGTAGGTTTTACCAGCCAGCCTTTGTCAAATCCCTGCGGACGCCCTTCGCCGCCAATCAGCACTTTAGCTCCCTCTTCAATGCCCAGGCGAATATAACCCTGCACCCTTTCCCACTGTTTGCGGCTGACCATCGGCCCAATATCAGTGCTTTTATCGCGAGGATCGCCAGACTTAATGTAAGTCACAGCGAAAGCAAAAGCCTGTTCAAATTCACTTAAACGGCTTTGCGGCACCAGAATACGGGTTCCGGCAATACAGGCTTGACCACTATTGCCAAAACCGGCCATCAGCGCCATCGGCACGACCGTAGCGGCGTCTGCATCGTCAAGAATAATGGTCGGAGATTTGCCGCCCAGTTCAAGCGTCACTCTCTTAAGTGTCGCCGCGCTGCTCTCGACAATCCCCTTACCTACCGCCGTCGAACCGGTAAACGATATTTTGGCGATATCTGGGTGGCGACTGATTTCAGCACCGACTACATCACCACGGCCAGTGACAATATTGAAGACACCTGCTGGCAGCCCTGCCTTGTGCAGTGCCTGGGTGATGATTTGAGTCTGCATCGCGCTCATTTCGCTAGGTTTAATGACCGCAGTACATCCAGCAGCCAGCGCCGTCGCCAGCTTGTTACAGATAAAACCGGCGTCGCTGTTCCACGGCGTAATCAATCCTGCCACTCCAACCGGAGAATAAATTACCTGCGCCGCTCCCGCCTGCTCTTCAAATTCGAAAGACTCCAGCGCTTCAATAGCCTGCAAAATCACGTCTGCCGGGTAAGTCGCCATCCAGCTAGAACGGGCGACAGGCGCGCCATATTCTTCGATAATCGCTTCTAACAGTTCGTTTTCGCACTCGACCACGGCAGCATGCATACGTGTCAGAAACTCAACTCGCTGTTGCTTAGTGGTGCAGGACCAGGCCGGAAACGCGGCTTTTGCAGCGGCAATCGCGCGCTGGGTATCTTCAACATCGGCCATTCTGACCGTGCCGATCACCTCCTCGGTCGCCGGATTAAACAGCTCAAACAACTCGGTGCCGTGCGGCGTGACAAATTCGCCGTTGATATAGATTTTATCGATGTGCTGCATGATGTTCTCCTGTACGACGCCGAGCTGGCGTCTGCTTGATGACAAGGAGTATAAGAAGGCTTTGTTGCTCTGATAAGCGGGGTTATGCTGTACGGGGAATACCGAAAATCAGGATAATCTTTTATGCATCGTACCGGGCTAACAGAACTGGAAGTCACTCTGGCGGTTGCGCAGCGCAGCAGCTTTCGTGCGGCAGCCCGCGAGCTGGGTATGTCTGCCACGGCGGTCAGCAATGCCATAGCCGGTCTTGAGTCACGGCTAAATATCAGGCTATTTAATCGCTCCACCCGCAGCGTTTCGCTGACCGAAGCCGGGCGGCGCTACGTCGAGCGTATCGCCCCGGCGCTGGCCGAAATCCAACGCGCGTCAGAAGAGATCAGCACTTTACCTGAAACGCCAACCGGCACATTGCGCATCAACGCCCCTCCTGAATCAGCCATGATTTTGTTTGAGCCGTTGCTGCGTGAATATTTGCAACGTTACCCGAATATGCGTCTGGATATTGCGACCGAGCCGCGAATGGTCGATATCATCGCCGAAGGGTTTGACGCCGGTATCCGCCTTGCCGAGTCTGTGCCGCAGGATATGATTGCCGTTCCCTTAACCCCTCCGATGAGGATGCTGATTGTCGGTAGCCCGGAATATTTCGCGGCTCGCGGCAAGCCGCAGTCACCGGACGATTTGGCGAATCATCTGGGCATTGGCATGCGCATGTCACACGGCGGGATTTATCACTGGGAGTTGGAGCGCCACCAGCAAAAGTTTACGATCAACATGCCCACCCGCGTCGTCCTCAATGAGTTACGCGCGATACGACAGGCAGCGCGCAACGGTATCGGGCTGGCCTTTATTTCAAGCTGGTTCATAGAAAAAGACTTGGTAAATGGCAATCTACTCAGCGTGCTCGAAGACTGGTGCCCATCGTTTGACGGGCTGCGTCTCTACTATTCCGGCCGCCGCCATATTCCGCCAGGATTGAAAGCGTTGATCGATTTGGTGCATGAATTGCGGGATCGCCAACGCTCAGTAAGCGGTGTTTAAATCGGAATTAAAACGCATCGATCGATTTTGATATTTGCAAATCTTCGAGGCGCATTCCAGTTTACGGGTGTCAGTTTTGCCGTGCTTGGGCTACTATAGCAGCACAAAAATTTAAGAGCCTTACCAGATGTTAGCTCTATGAATTCACGCAATAAATTGATTTTTGTGATGTTGCCTCAGGGATGATTTTACGAACTTGCCGCAGGTCTGTTGGTCACAGTTCAAATCACAAAAACGTTAAAATTAAACAACTAAGAAACTAAGCGCATGAGTAATAGCGATAATTTAGATGCCCACACCCCCATGATGCAGCAGTATCTGCGTCTTAAGGCACAGAATCCTGAAATTTTGATGTTCTATCGCATGGGCGACTTTTATGAGTTGTTCTATGATGACGCCAAAAAAGCCTCCCAACTGCTGGAAATCTCGCTGACCAAGCGCGGCGCCTCCGCCGGTGAACCTATCCCGATGGCAGGTGTGCCTTATCATGCGGTTGAAGGCTACCTGGCCAAGCTGGTTAACCTCGGTGAATCAGTGGCTATCTGCGAACAAGTCGGCGATCCAGCATTGAGCAAAGGTCCGGTCGAGCGCAAAGTAGTTCGCATCGTGACTCCCGGTACTGTCAGTGACGAAGCCCTGCTCAGCGAACGCCAGGACAACCTTCTCGCTGCCATCTGGCAAGACGGGCGAGGTTTTGGCTACGCTACGCTGGATATCAGCTCGGGGCGTTTTCGCGTCGCCCAGCCGGCTGACCTTGAAACCATGGCCGCCGAGATCCAACGCACTAATCCGGCTGAACTTCTGTATCCGGAAAGCTTTGAATCGATGTCTCTTATCGATAACCGCCGTGGTCTGCGTCGCAGGCCGATGTGGGAATTTGAGCTAGAAACTGCCCGCCAGCAGTTGAACCTGCAGTTTGGCACCCGCGACCTTAGCGGGTTCGGCGTCGAGCAGGCCACCCAGGCATTACGTGCCGCAGGCTGTCTGCTGCAATACGTTAAAGATACTCAGCGCACTTCGCTGCCGCACATTCGTGGCGTAACCATGGAGCGCCAGCAGGACGGCATTATTATGGACGCCGCAACGCGCCGTAATCTTGAGCTGACTCAGAATCTGTCCGGCGGAGTTGAAAATACCCTGGCGGCGATCCTCGATCAAAGCGTGACGCCTATGGGCAGCCGCATGCTCAAGCGCTGGATCCACATGCCTACCCGTGATTTCAAAGTACTGAACAATCGCCAGCAGGCTGTGGGAGGGTTGCAAGATTTGACCGCCGATTTGCAACCGGTTCTGCGTCAGGTTGGCGATCTGGAACGAATTCTGGCTCGTCTGGCTCTGCGCAGTGCTCGCCCGCGCGATCTCGCCCGCATGCGGCATGCGCTGCAACAACTCCCTGAAATTCGCCTGATTCTAAAGTCTATCGACGTGCCGTATATCCAGACGCTGGTAGAACAGGCCGGCGAGTTTGACGAACTGATCGCCCTGCTTGAACACGCAATTATTGAGGCACCGCCGGTGCTGGTTCGCGATGGTGGCGTGATTGCTCCAGGTTATAACACCGAGCTTGATGAGTGGCGCGCCCTCGCCGATGGCGCAACGGATTATCTGGATCGTCTGGAAATCCGCGAACGTGAGAAGCTCGGTCTGGATACTTTGAAGGTCGGATTTAACGGCGTTCACGGCTATTACATCCAAATCAGCCGTGGGCAGAGTCATCTGGCCCCTATTCATTACGTGCGCCGCCAGACGCTGAAAAACGCCGAGCGTTACATCATTCCCGAGCTGAAAGAGTATGAAGACAAGGTCCTGACTTCAAAAGGCAAAGCCCTGTCTCTGGAAAAAGCTCTGTATGAAGAGTTGTTCGACCTGCTGATGCCGCATCTTCCTGCGCTGCAACAAAGCGCGGCTGCTCTTGCGGAAATCGACGTGCTGAACAATCTGGCCGAGCGCGCCTACACCCTGAATTATTGCTGCCCCACGCTGAGCGATAAGCCGGGGATTAATATTGTGGGCGGTCGCCATCCAGTGGTCGAGCAGGTGCTTAGCGAACCCTTTATTTCCAACCCGTTGCAGATGTCACCACAGCGCCGAATGCTGATTATTACTGGCCCAAACATGGGCGGTAAAAGTACTTATATGCGTCAGGCAGCGTTGATAGCCTTAATGGCGCACATCGGCAGCTTCGTGCCCGCCGAGCAGGCGACATTAGGCCCTATCGATCGCATTTTCACCCGCGTAGGTGCAGCGGATGATCTGGCATCGGGTCGTTCAACGTTTATGGTGGAAATGACTGAAACGGCCAATATCCTGCACAACGCCACTGAAAATAGCCTGGTGCTGATGGATGAAATTGGACGCGGCACGTCGACCTATGACGGACTGTCACTGGCCTGGGCCTGCGCGGAAAATCTGGCAAGCCGTATTAAAGCAATGACCCTTTTCGCTACCCACTATTTCGAGCTAACCACGCTGCCGGAAAAAATGGAAGGCACGGTAAATATTCATCTGGATGCCGTCGAGCATGGCGATACTATCGCCTTTATGCACAGCGTGCAGGAAGGAGCGGCCAGCAAGAGTTATGGCTTGGCAGTAGCGGCACTGGCGGGGGTTCCGCGTGAGGTAATCAAACGCGCGAAGCAGAAACTTAAAGAGCTGGAAACATTGTCGAACAACGCGGCGTCCAGCAAAGTGGATGGCCCACAATTGCCTTTGCTGAGCGAGGAAGTTTCTCCGGCGGTTGAGGCGTTGGAGGCACTAGACGCTGATTCTCTGTCGCCAAGGCAAGCGCTGGAATGGATCTACCGTCTCAAAACCATGCTATGACGGATAACTTGAAATGAAAAAAGGTGGGCAATCAGATTGCCCACCTTTTTTATGCTGCTTAGCTGTGTTTCGTTAAACCATCGACTCAATTGGATCGTCGTAAAACTGGTTCTGTTTAGTACAAATCATTCACGAAACTAGCCATGCAAGAAGCTACTTGCCCGTAAAACTAATTATTCACGAAACAGTGCTTCGATGCTCAGACCTTGACCCTGCAAAATTTCACGCAGGCGACGCAATCCTTCAACTTGAATCTGACGAACACGTTCACGCGTAAGACCGATTTCTCGACCGACATCCTCAAGGGTTGCCGCTTCATAGCCCAACAGGCCGAAACGACGCGCCAGGACTTCACGCTGCTTGGCATTCAGCTCGTACAACCACTTAACGATGCTGTGTTTCATATCATCGTCTTGCGTTGTATCTTCCGGACCGTTCTCTTTCTCATCCGCCAGAATATCTAACAGCGCTTTTTCAGAGTCACCACCCAACGGGGTATCTACAGAAGTAATACGCTCATTCAGGCGCAGCATACGGCTGACGTCATGGACCGGTTTGTCGAGCTGCTCTGCAATTTCTTCAGCACTTGGCTCATGATCAAGCTTGTGTGCCAATTCACGCGCAGTACGCAGGTAAACGTTCAATTCTTTAACGATGTGAATCGGCAAACGAATAGTACGGGTTTGATTCATGATCGCCCGTTCAATCGTCTGGCGGATCCACCAGGTTGCGTAAGTTGAGAATCTAAAACCGCGTTCAGGGTCAAATTTCTCTACTGCACGGATCAGGCCGAGGTTACCCTCTTCAATGAGATCCAGCAGTGCCAGGCCGCGATTACTGTAGCGGCGCGCAATTTTAACCACTAAACGCAGGTTACTTTCGATCATGCGGCGACGGGATGGAACATCACCTCGCAGCGCACGTCGTGCAAAATAGACTTCCTCTTCTGCGGTTAGCAGAGGAGAGTAACCAATTTCACCAAGGTACAGTTGAGTTGCATCCAGCACTCTTTGGCTTACAGCCTGCGAAAGTAACTCTTCTTCTGCTTCAGAAGCGTCAATCTCAACAGACTCCTCGACGGTTGCTTTCTCTTCGGCAAAGGCTTCAGCGCTGTTCTCGTCGAAATCTACATCATCGTGTAACTCGTTAACTTTCAGCGTATTCTGACTCATAAGCTGCTCCTACCCGTGGTCCCAAGGACAGAATCGGAGACTCTGCCCGGCTTATCGCTGCGGAAGATAACGCAGCGGGTTTACGGATTTCCCCTTGTAACGAATTTCAAAATGTAATCTTACTGAGCTGGTTCCGGTGCTACCCATCGTCGCTATTTTTTGTCCCGCCTGCACTTCTTGTTGTTCCCGGACCAGCATTGAATCATTGTGTGCATAGGCGCTCAAGTAATCATCATTGTGTTTGATGATGATTAGATTACCGTAACCACGAAGCGCATTGCCTGCATAAACTACGCGCCCACTGGCGGTTGCCAATACAGGTTGACCTCGCGAACCGGCTATATCGATACCTTTGTTTCCACCTTCGGAGGCAGAGAAGTTATCGATAATTTTCCCGTTAGTCGGCCATCTCCAAGAGGAAACTGGACCGCCATTGTCTGTGGTGCTTTCAACGGGGGTAGTCGGTGCGGTAACAGGGGCTGTTGTCGTAGCGACAACGCCTGCTGTAGGCAACATATGACCTACATTCTGTTTACTTGAAGTTTCAGAATACGTGGTAGTTGGTTGAGATGCAACCACTGTCCCTTGCATCATGCCACCGGATGGCGCTTGTGGAACCCCTCCGTGAGTCGCATCGGTTGCCACCAACGTTCCGCTGCCAGAGCTCGCCTCGGAAGAAACATTATTGATTTGAATCTTTTGTCCAACTTCAAGGCCGTAAGGTTGCGGGATATTGTTGCGCGCCGCAAGATCACGGAAGTCATTGCCGGTTATCCAGGCAATATAAAAGAGTGTGTCGCCGCGCTTGACGGTATACGTTTTACCGTTATAGCTGCCTTTAGGAATACTGTTATAACTTCGGTTATAAACGATGTGTCCCTGGGCGTTAATCATCGGGGCATTATCAACAGAATTTGGAGCCGCCTGCGCGCCATAATTAGGAGTAATCTGACCTCCAGAATTGCTGCGCAGCATGCCTCCACCGTTGTTTACGCTGCTTATTGGAGCAGTTGTCGAGGCATTATTGGAACATCCCGCGAGCCAGGCACCAACAAATGTACATACCGCAATGCGGCTTAAGGTTTTAATTGGGCTTCCCGTGCTCATAACTCCCCCATGACGGCAATATCAGAATCTATCGCGGCTCAGGCCAGACGCTGCCTGGCTCCATTTGGAACCTTATAGCAACGTAAGGCGTACCGTTAACCTGCTGGCTGAACACTGGTCAGCCCGATGGCGATAGTTAAAAAAACTGTGGCAATAAAAAACTGTAGTGAATGCTATCAACAACGCAACTTAAGCACCATAAATCAGTTGTATTTAAATTTTAAGGGCTTAGTGTCCGACAGAGCGAAAAACAAGCGTCAGGCAAGCTCGCCTTTGACTAAAGGAACAAAACGCACGGCTTCAATAGTTTCAATTGTAAAGTCGTTGGCTCGTCGCTGGATACGTTGCAAAGTCTGATTTTGCTCACCCACGGGCAAAACCATGATCCCGCCTTCGGCCAGCTGGGTTATCAGATCCTGAGGAATTTCTGGAGGGGCCGCGGTCACGATAATAGCGTCAAAAGGGCCGCGCGAAGGCCACCCTTCCCAACCATCGCCATGGCGGGTGGAAATATTGTGCAGATCCAGCTGCTTAAGCCGACGCTTCGCCTGCCATTGCAGGCCTTTAATACGCTCTACGGAAAATACGTGCTCAACCAGATGCGCCAAAATAGCCGTCTGGTATCCCGAGCCGGTGCCAATCTCCAGTACTCGCGACTGCGGCGTCAGGCGCAACAGTTCTGTCATGCGAGCTACGGTATAAGGCTGAGAGATAGTTTGTCCAAGGCCGATAGGCAACGCGGTATTTTCATAAGCTTTATGCTGAAAAGCCTCATCAACGAAGCGCTCGCGCGGCACAGTTTCCATCGCGTGCAGCAGATTCTCATCCGAGATGCCCTGTTTTCGCAGCTGTTCCAGCAAATTGTACATCGGCTTAATCACCATTCCCGTTCACCTCGGCTTTGGCTAACCATGTTCTGACGGTTTCTTGCGCCGCATAGGCCGTCAGATCGACGTGCAGAGGGGTTATTGATACATATCCCTGTGCTACGGCGGCAAAGTCAGTATCCGGCGCAATATCGAATTTCTCGCCGGGCGGACCAATCCAGTACATATCATGACCACGCGGGTCTTGCTGACAAAATACCTGTTCTGCCGGATGACGGCTACCGCAGCGTGTGACGCGATAGCCTTTAATTTGATCCAAAGGCAGATCAGGAACATTAATATTGAGGATACGACCGGTGTGCAAAGGCTCGGAGGCCAACATTTTTACAATACGGCAGGTGATTGCCGCAGCAGTGTCGTAATGCCGGTTGCCATCGAGGGAAACGGCAACCGCCGGATAACCGAGATGACGCCCTTCCATCGCGGCTGCAACGGTGCCGGAGTAAATGACATCATCGCCCAGATTCGGTCCGGCATTAATACCGGAAACCACGATATCCGGTCGCGGACGCATCAGGGAATTGACCCCCAGATAAACACAGTCCGTTGGCGTGCCGTTGATCACTGCCGTATCGCCATTGGCATTTTTTTGAATGCGCAGCGGCGAGTCCAGCGTCAGCGCATTGGAAGCGCCGCTGCGATTTCTGTCAGGTGCAACGAGGGTAACCTCGGCAAACTCACGCAGTGCCGAGGCTAGCGCCTGAATCCCAGGAGCGGTAACGCCATCATCATTACTCAGTAATATCCGTATCAGGGATGTCATGCGTTATTCTCCACGCCAGGTCTTATTCGCTAATGTCGGCTTCGCCTGCATCTTGTCCCATCAGTTCTCTGACAAGACTGGTGGCAAAGCTGCCTGCCGGAAGCCAAAACTTAAGTTCTAGCGTCGCGTCATCCACAGTTCGCCATGCGAGATCTCTTGGATGCAGCATAACTGCGCGGCGCGCGGGTTCAACCCGTTCGCGTTTAAGCAGGGACAACAATGCCGTTTGGTCTTCTATGCAGCCCAGTTCAAATAGTTCAGCATCTTGCTGCGACCCCAGCGGGCCATCGCCCGGCAGTGGCGCCGTGATCAGCAAATCACCGCTGGCGACGCGCGATTGCACCGACTCCAGCTCTTCTTCTTTAGCAACAAACCAGCTGCCGCGGCCGCTAAGCTGTAGGGCATCACCCAGCATGGCTTCAGTCATCAAACCTCGAGCAAGTCGCTCACTGGCAACGATATTAAACATTGCGCTGCGGCTCGCCGAGAGGTAAAAGCTGCGCTTCGGACGTTCTTTAACACGAATTTCGTCTTTCGCCCAACGGGTGGCCATTACCAGGTTATTGCCACCGCGTCCGAAGCGCTGCACGCCGAAATAGTTTGGTACACCCTGAGAAACAATTTTCTCCAGACGTTGCTGCACGTCGGCCAAATCAGTGAGATCACGCAGCACCAGAGTAAACAGGTTGCCTTTCAACGTGCCGATACGCATCTTTTTCAGATGACGAGCGTGACGTACAACCTCACAACCCTCCAGCTGAAACTGACTCAGGTCAGGCGTTTCTTTACCGGGCAAATGTACACAGAACCACTGCTCGGTCACAGCATGGCGGTCTTTCAACCCGGCATAGCTCACAGAACGAGGATGAACACCAGCAAAGCGCGCCAACTGTTCGGCAACAAACTGGGTATTACAGCCGGTTTTACGGATGCGAACCAGCAAATGCTCGCCCTCGCCGTCCGGCTCAAAACCGAGGTCTTCTTCAACGATGAAATCCTCTGCATTGGCCTTGAGCGTACCGGTGGAAAGCGGCTTGCCGTACAGCCAGGTCAGATTATTCATATCCACGGCGTCAGTCCTTGATCAACAAGGCAACAGCTTCACAGGCGATGCCTTCGCCACGACCGGTAAATCCAAGCTTCTCGGTAGTGGTTGCTTTTACGTTGACGTCGTCCATGTGACAGCCCAGGTCTTCGGCGATAAATACGCGCATCTGTGGAATATGCGGCAGCATTTTCGGGGCCTGGGCGATAATAGTTATGTCGATATTGCCAAGACGGTAACCTTTGGCTTTGATCTGGCGGTAGGCTTCACGCAGCAGTTCGCGGCTGTCGGCACCTTTATAGGCCGGGTCGGTGTCAGGGAACAGTTTGCCGATATCGCCCAGCGCCGCAGCGCCAAGCAGGGCATCAGTTGCCGCGTGCAGGGCAACGTCACCGTCGGAGTGTGCCAGTAATCCCCGATCAAAAGGGATGCGCACACCGCCGATCACCAGAGGGCCTTCGCCTCCAAATGCATGAACATCAAAACCGTGACCGATACGCATTACGCGCTCTCCTCTTGGTGCAACTGAGTTAAATAGAATGCTGCCAGTGCCAGATCTTCTGGACGGGTAACTTTAATATTATCGGATCTTCCAGCCACCAGCTCGGGATGATAGCCACAGTGCTCCAGCGCAGAGGCTTCGTCAGTGACGATCGCGCCTTCCGCAAGCGCGCGGGCGAGGCAGGTTTTAAGCAGATCCAATGGGAAAAATTGTGGCGTAAGCGCGTGCCAAAGATCTTGTCTATCGACAGTATGGGCGATTTTTTCAATGCCCGGCTCGCCGCGCTTCATGGTGTCTCGCACCGGTGCGGCAAGAATACCGCCGATTTTACTGTGTGCGCTGATTGCCAGCAGTCGATTGAGATCATCAATGTGCAAACACGGCCTTGCTGCATCGTGGACCAGCACCCATTCGGCATCACCGGCGTGTTGCAGCCCAGCCATCACCGAATCGGCACGCTGTGCGCCACCGGTCACCACCTTGACGCGCGGGTCGCTGGCAATCGGCAGTTGAGCAAAAAAGGTGTCCTGTGGACTAATGGCAACAATAACTTTCTGCACGCGAGGGCTGCGCAGCAACGCGCCAACAGCATGCTCAAGCAGCGTTTTACCCTCGATGGTCAGATATTGTTTTGGAAGTTCGCTTTGCATGCGGCTGCCAATACCGGCTGCGGGCAATACCGCGACGATATCGGCCGAGGAGACGGCTGTGTGACTCATGGATTATTGTTGATTCTTACTTGCGTTGTGTTGGAAGCCTGACTGTGCTTATTTTGGTCTGGCACAAGGCGATAGAAACTCTCGCCAGGCTTAATCATGCCTAGCTCGTTGCGTGCGCGTTCCTCAATCGCCTCCTGACCACCGTTAAGGTCGTCAATCTCTGCGAAGAGTTGGTCATTGCGTGATTTAAGTTTGATGTTGCTGCCCTGTTGCACTTCAACATCGTCGTTAACCCGCACGTAATCGTGAATACCATTCTTACCCAGCCACAGCGAATACTGTAGCCAGCCAAGTACAATCAATAATAGCAGCGTTAATTTGCCCATTCCGCCCCCTGAAAAAGCCGCTCAATCATCCCACAACTTTCACTCTGACTCCACACTGAAGGGGAAATTGACATGCAGATTAGGAGTTAAGTTAGGAATAAGCACAAGAATGACACAATGGTTTACAACAGTGCGGAGAAAAACGGCATAAATTTGGGGGTAAATTCGTCAGTTTACGAAACTGTTGCTAGACGGTGCGGTAAGTTACCAACCACTGAGAAATGAGAAGACCATCCAGAACACGCACATCACGGCAAGCCCTGTTAACGGTAATGCTTTCAACAAGCTGCCATTGAACAAGGTGCTGAAGGCAATGCCGATAAGCACGGAGATTGGCATTAAAGCCAGGAAAAACGGCCAAGTATAAAGCAGGAAAAACAGCGTATTGGAACCGTAGACGATAAAGGGGATTGCCAATGCCAGCCAGAAAAACACAAAACCGGTACAACCACCCAGCATGGAGTAGGATGGATCTTCCTTTTCCTCTGCTTCTGGCCTCTTACCGGTTATGTCGTTGAAAAACTGACTTAACGTTTGCATTGTTCAACCCCCTATTGGCTCGCTGTAAACTGACACGCTGTTTGGCGTTTTTGTCAGTAACACTTAGGAGTTGATAATACCTCTACGACGTAACACAGCTAATAATTGCGGGACTAAATTTGTTACTAATTGTTCACCATCAAGATGCACATCGGCCTGCAATGGCGCTTCGTAAACCGAGTCTATCCCGGTGAAGTTTTTCAGCTCTCCGGCGCGGGCTTTTTTGTATAAACCTTTAGGATCGCGCGCCTCGCAGATCTCGATTGGCGTATCGACAAATACCTCGATAAACTCCCCGTTATCCAGTAACTCACGCACCATTTCACGTTCGGCACGATGTGGCGATATGAACGCAGTCAAGACGACCTGACCAGCATCGACCATCAGTTTGGCAACCTCACCCACGCGGCGAATGTTTTCACGGCGATCGTCATCTGAAAAACCCAGATCGCGACAAAGCCCGTGTCTTACATTGTCACCATCTAGCAGGTAAGTGCTGACGCCAAGGCTAAACAAGGCCTGTTCCAGCGCGCCGGCTACAGTGGATTTACCAGAGCCTGACAGCCCGGTAAACCACAGTACCGCGCCGCGATGCCCGTGCTGCTTTTCGCGATCCGCACGCGTCACCGCGTGCGGATGCCAGACGATATTTTCGTCTTGCAGAGCCATATTATTTTCCACCCAACAGGTCGCGAGCGCCCCAGTGTGGGAAGTGGCGGCGAACCAGTGCGTTAAGTTCAAGTTCGAATGCGCTAAAAGCGCCATTATCCTGGTAAACCTGCTCAAGTGCTTCACGCACCAGACCTGCGCCGACAGTCACGTTGGTCAGGCGATCGATAAAGATCAGTCCGCCTGTGACCGCGTTTTGCTGGTAGTTATCCAGCACCAGCGGCTCATCAAACGCCAGCTCGACCAGCCCGATACCGTTCAGAGGCAGGCTTTCGACAACGCGCTGAGTCAGTGAGTTGATTTCCACCTGATATTCGATGTTTTCTACCCGCGCGCGGGCTTTCTTGCCACCGACCTTAATGTCATAGCTTTGACCAACGCTCAGTGGCTGTTCGGCCATCCACACCACGTCAACTTTAGCATTTTGAACCGCTTTCACCGTTTCGCTGGCATCAACCAGCAGGTCGCCACGGCTGATATCTACCTCGGTTTCCAGCACCAGCGTAATCGCCTCACCGGCCCAGGCTTCCTGCAGATCGCCATCGAAAGTTACAATACGTGCCACGGTAGACTCAACGCCGGACGGCAATACCTTGATTTTCTGACCGACGCGCACCGAACCCGAGGCCAGCGTACCCGCATAACCACGGAAATCGAGGTTTGGACGGTTAACGTATTGCACCGGGAAGCGCATCGGCTGCTGCTCGCGGATATTAATGACATTAACGGTTTCCAGCACGTCGAGCAGCGTTGGCCCGGTGTACCACGGCATCTTCTCGCTCTGGCTGGCGACGTTGTCACCTTCAAGGGCTGACAGCGGCACAAATTTAATATCCAGATCGGTCGGCAGCTGCTGGGCAAAATCGAGGTAATCTTGCTTGAACTGCTCGAATACCGCTTCGCTGTAATCCACCAGATCCATTTTATTCACTGCCACTACCAGGTGGCGGATACCCAGCAGCGTAGCGATAAAGCTGTGACGACGGGTCTGATCCAGCACGCCTTTACGGGCGTCAATCAGCAGGATAGCCAGGTCGCAGGTTGAAGCACCGGTTGCCATGTTACGAGTGTACTGCTCGTGCCCCGGCGTATCGGCAATAATAAATTTACGTTTTTCGGTCGAAAAATAGCGATAGGCCACGTCAATGGTGATGCCCTGCTCGCGCTCGGCCTGCAAACCGTCCACCAGCAGCGCAAGGTCAATCTTCTCGCCCTGAGTGCCGTGACGCTTGCTGTCATTGTGCAGCGAAGACAGCTGGTCTTCGTAAATCTGGCGCGTGTCGTGCAGCAGGCGGCCTATTAGCGTACTTTTGCCATCGTCGACACTGCCGCAGGTCAGGAAGCGCAGCAGACTTTTGTGCTGTTGAGAGTGCAGGTAAGCTTCAACGCCACCCTGCTCAGCGATTTGTTGTGCAATTGCGTTATTCATAGTCCGTGCTCCTTAGAAATACCCTTGACGCTTTTTAAGCTCCATCGAACCCGCCTGATCGCGGTCGATGGCACGCCCCTGACGCTCGCTGGTGGTAGAAACCAGCATCTCTTCGATGATTTCCGGCAGCGATTGTGCTTCGGACTCCACCGCGCCGGTCAGCGGCCAACATCCCAGGGTACGGAAACGAACCATTTTTTCTTCAATCTGCTCACCCGGCTGTAAATCAATACGATCGTCGTCCACCATCAGCAGCATGCCGTCACGCTCAAGAACCGGACGCGGCGCGGCCAGATATAGAGGAACGATCTCGATATTTTCCAGATAAATGTACTGCCAGATATCCAGCTCGGTCCAGTTGGACAGCGGGAATACGCGGATACTTTCACCCTTGTTAATCTGACCGTTATAGTTGTGCCACAGCTCAGGACGCTGATTTTTCGGGTCCCAACGATGGAAACGATCACGGAACGAGTAAATACGCTCTTTGGCACGAGACTTTTCTTCGTCACGACGCGCGCCACCGAAGGCAGCATCAAAGCCGTATTTATTCAGCGCCTGCTTCAGGCCCTCGGTTTTCATGATGTCGGTATGCTTGGCACTGCCGTGAACAAACGGGTTGATGCCCATCGCTACGCCTTCCGGATTTTTGTGCACCAGCAGCTCAAAACCGTAGTTTTTAGCGGTACGATCGCGGAACTCGTACATCTCCTTGAATTTCCAGCCGGTATCGACGTGCAGCAGCGGAAATGGCAGCGTGCCCGGGTAAAAGGCCTTGCGCGCCAAATGGAGCATTACCGAAGAGTCTTTGCCGATGGAATACATCATCACCGGGTTCGCGAATTCAGCCGCAACTTCGCGGATGATATGAATGCTTTCCGCCTCCAGCTGTCGTAAATGGGTGAGTCGTTTTTCGTCCATATCAGATCCTTAAGCCAAATTCACGACCGACGGGCGCTGGGCACCGGCAGTCTCTGGATGATGCCCAAACCAGGCGAGTTGGTGATGAAGTTCAACGACTTCACCGATCACCAGCAGGGCCGGTGAAGGCGCCTGTTGGGCTAATTGTTCTAGATTTTCCAATGTTCCGGTCAGCACTTGTTGATCGGGACGCGTGCCACGACCAATCACCGCCACTGGCGTATCCGCTGCGCGCCCGTGAGCAATAAGGTTACGGCTGATGTCCGAAGCTTTCATCGCGCCCATATAAATCGCCAGCGTCTGCTGCCCTCGGGCAAGCTCGGACCATTGCAGGCCATTGCCATCGGTGCGAATCTGGCCGGTAATAAACATCACGCTCTGCGCGCGCTCACGGTGAGTCAAAGGAATACCCGCATAGGCCGTTGCGCCCGCTGCAGCAGTAATGCCCGGCACCACCTGAAAAGGAATGCCCGCCGCGGCGACAACTTCCAACTCTTCGCCGCCGCGACCAAAAATAAACGGGTCACCGCCTTTCAGCCTGACCACTTTTTTTCCCTGTTTGGCCAGTTCGACCAGCAGACGATTGGTCTCTTCCTGCATCACCAGATGATTCCCGGCGCGTTTGCCGACACAGATTTTTTCCGCGTCGCGGCGCACCAGATCCAGCACTTCCGCGCTGACCAGGAAGTCATAGAGCACCACATCGGCCTGCTGCATCACCTGTAAACCTCGCAGAGTGAGCAGTCCGGGATCGCCAGGACCGGCTCCAACCAGAGTCACCATGCCCTGATGAGTGGCGTCGTCTGGCGCGTCTATTAATTGTTGTAACGCCAACTCGGCTTCCTTGAACTGCCCCCCGGCGGTCAAAGAAGCGAAGTTGCCGTCAAATGCCTGTTCCCAGAAACGGCGACGCGCAGACATCATGCCAAAGCGCTGCTTGACCCGCGATCGCCAGCTTCCTGCGATTTCTGCCATCTTGCCCAAACTGGCAGGCAGCAGTGTTTCTAGCTTTTCACGCAGCATTCTTGCAAGCACCGGGGCTTGCCCGCTGGAAGAAATCGCGACCACAATCGGTGAACGATCGACGATAGACGGGAAGATAAATGAACACTTGGGCTGATCGTCAACCACGTTGGCCAGCACCCGGCGCACGTTTGCTTCCTCGTAGACCTCGGCGTTGAGCCGCGGATCGTCAGTCGCCGCAATGACCAGAAAAACGTCGTCGAGCTGCTCGGCAATGAACGACTCTGCCAGCCATTGAATGGCCGACTGCTGGTGTAAATGTTCGACTTCCGAGGAAAGTGATTGTGCAACAACCCGCACTTCCGCACCTGCGCGCAGAAGGAGATCAATTTTTCGTGCAGCCACTTCTCCGCCGCCAACAACCAACACCGGACGTTGTTTAAGATCGGCAAATATAGGGAGATAGTCCACAGCAACCTTTTAGCATAAGTAAATCCATAATATGACTATACGGCTTGGCCGCGATCCATATGAAATGATGAAATGGAATGATTAGTTCCAGAATGGAATATAGCCCCGAAAAAGCTCGTTTTGAGAAAACACTAAATTGTTAATTTATCCGCTGAATCGCATACTATGCCCTGACTTTCCAAGGACGCCTGATAAGGATTTTTAGTATGCTCTTTCTTCGCCACGTAGCGCGTTCAGCCTTGCTTTTGACGCTAGGCGGCCTTTATGCAACCGGTGCCGTGGGCCAATCTTTAAAAACTCAGCCAGTCGGACACATTGCCGAGCAACAAACGCGACATATCGCCACCTATTTTCCCGGACGCATGGCCGGAAGCCCGGCCGAGATTATTGCCGCGGATTATCTGAATCAAAGTCTGAGCAAAATGGGTTACCAAAGTCACCTGCACGCTTTTGATGCCCGCTTTCTTTATACCAGTCAGAACGGTCGCCAAAACTGGCACAGTGTTCACGCCACTTCAGTGATCGCCGACCGCGCCGGCAAAGTGCCGCAGCAGATCGTAGTCATGGCGCATTTCGATACTTATCTGCCACAAAGTGACGCCGACAGTGACCACAACCTTGGCGGTCTGACGCTGCAAGGTGTCGATGACAACGCGTCTGGCGTCGGCGCGATGCTCGAACTGGCCGAGCGGATGAGCAAAGTCTCTACCCATTACAGCCTGCGTTTTGTGGCGCTGAGCGCTCAGGAAGCAGGAGAGCAAGGGGCGAAAGATTATCTTGCTTCGCTCAGCCCGGAAGAAAAAAAGCGCACGCTACTGGTGATCAATATTAATTCGCTGATCGTCGGCGATCGGCTGTATTTCAACAGCGGCCTCAACACTTCATCGGCAGTGGCCAAGCTGTCGCGCGACAAAGCGCTAAACTTCGCTCGCCGCATGGGCATCGCCGCGACTACCAGCCCTACCGGCACCAGCTGCTGTGAAGGACTAGAGGCTTTGGACAGCGAACACATTCCTCTGTTGCTAGTTTCTGCCAGCGACTGGGGATTAGGCAAAAAAGACGGTCAGCAGCAGCGCTCTGTCAGCAAGTATTTCCCCGACGGCACCAGCCGCTATCAGGGGCAAATCGACAATCTGCAATATCTCGATCGGATCTTGCCGGGACGGATCGCCAGACGAGAAAAAGACAGCGTAAAAATTCTGCTGCCTTTACTTAAAGAGTTAGCCAATCCGTCTATTCGCTCCTGAATGTTTGCTCCAGGGATGGGGGCAAACGGCCGCGCAATTACTCGTGCAATCCGCACTCGCGTTTTAGGCCGAAGAAACGGGTATCTTCCTCCTTCATGCCCTCTTCCCACTTCTTCGTGGTGTGCGTATCGCCAACCGACAGATAGCCCTGATCCCACAGCGGGTGATAGCTCAGTCCGTGCTGCTTGAGGTATTGGAAGATCTGACGGTTGTCCCAGTCGATGATTGGCAGAATTTTAAACACCCCGCGCTGCACCGCCAACACCGGCAAATGCGCCCGGCTGCCCGACTGTTCGCGACGCAGACCGGCGAACCAAGTCTGCACTCCCAACGTTTGCACCGCGCGGTTCATCGGCTCAACCTTGTTAATCAAATTATATTTCTCGATGCCCTCGACGCCCTGTTCCCAAAGTTTGCCGTAGCGCGCTTCCTGCCAGGCGGCAGAATGCTCGGCACGAAAAACCTTAAGGTTGAGATTAAGCTGTTCGGTTAAAGAATCGATAAACTGATAGGTTTCCGGGAACAGATATCCGGTGTCAGTGAGGATAACCGGAATGTCAGGTTTCTGGCGGGTGACCAGATGCAAACATACCGCCGCCTGAATCCCAAAACTTGACGATAAAGTGAACTCGCCCGGCAGATTTTCCAACGCCCAGCCAACACGTTCTTCCGCCGAAAGTTTTTCCAGCTGGCCGTTGATTTCGGCCAGGGCCAATGCCTGCCCGGACTTGGGCAGAGCATTTAATTCTGTAAGGGAGAGTGCTGTCATATCGCCTCCTGTCAGTCGTAAAAGTCGCGTGCCGGATCAAGCACCGGCTTGATGATTCCAGCGCGGATCACGTAATCGCCGAAGCCTTCATTCGCCGTGCGTTCTTTCGCCCAACGACCCACCAGCTCATCGATAATCGCCAGAATCTCTACATCGCTGATATTTTCGCGATACATACGCGGAATACGTGTACCTTCGCGGTTACCGCCCAGATGCAGGTTATAACGGTTCATGGCTTTACCGACTAACCCGATTTCGGCCAGTAGCGCACGACCACAGCCGTTAGGGCAGCCGGTCACGCGCAGTACAATGTGTTCTTTGCCGACACCGTGCCGATGCATGATGCCTTCGACCTGGGTCACGAACTCCGGCAGGAACCGTTCAGCTTCAGCCATCGCCAGCGGACAGGTTGGATAAGACACGCAGGCCATCGAGTTTTTACGCTGCTCGGTGACGCTGTCATCGATTAACCCGTGATTCCGTGCCAGGGTTTCGATCGCATCTTTATCTTTCTCGCTCACACCCGCAATAATCAGGTTCTGGTTCGCCGTAAGACGGAAATCGCCTTGGTGAATACGGGCAATCTCGGCCAGACCGGTTTTAAGCGGACGACCCGGATAATCCAAAATACGCCCATTCTCGATAAACAGTGTCAGGTGCCACTGATTGTCGATGCCTTTTACCCAGCCGATGCGATCGCCACGCCCGGTGAATTCGTAAGGACGGACGTCGCCAAAGGTAACTTCGGCACGTTTCTCGACTTCAGCCTTAAAGGTCTCAACGCCGACGCGCTCAAGGGTATATTTGGTTTTCGCATTCTTACGATTGGTGCGGTTGCCCCAGTCGCGCTGTGTGGTCACCACGGCTTCTGCGACGGCCAGCGTTTTATCCAATGGAATAAAGCCCAGCTCGCTGGCAGTACGGGCGTAGGTTGCCTTGTCGCCGTGAGCGATTGACAGGCCGCCGCCGACCAGCACGTTAAAGCCTACCAGCTTGCCGTTCTCGGCAATCGCGACAAAATTCAGGTCATTGGCGTGCAAATCCACGTCGTTCTGCGGCGGGATAACCACAGTCGTCTTAAATTTACGCGGCAGATAAGTCGAGCCTAGAATCGGCTCTTCGTCAGTGGTCTCAACCTTTTCCTGATCCAGCCAGACTTCTGCATAGGCACGAGTGCGCGGCAACAGGTGCTCGGAAATTTTCTTCGCCCACTGCCAGGCTTCATAATGCAGCTCTGACTCCACCGGGTTCGAAGTACACAGCACGTTACGGTTCACGTCATTGGCGGTCGCCAGCGCGTCGAGTCCCAGTTTGTTGAGCAACTGATGCACCGGCTTGACGTTCTGCTTCAAAATACCGTGAAACTGGAAGGTCTGACGGTTGGTAATACGGATACTGCCGTAAATAGTGCTGTCTTCGGCAAACTTGTCGATACCCAGCCATTGCTCAGGCGTCATCACTCCGCCCGGCAGGCGGCAGCGCAGCATCATTGCATGGCGCGGTTCGAGTTTTTGCTCGGCACGTTCGGCACGAATATCACGGTCATCCTGCTGGTACATGCCGTGAAAACGGATCAGCAGGAAGTTATCGCCATTAAAACCGCCGGTAAGGCCGTCAGACAGGTCTTCGGTAATAGTGCCACGCAGGAAATTACTTTCTTTTTTAAGGCGTTCTGCGTCAGTCAACTTGCCTTCGACCACCAAAGGTCCGGGATGTTTTTCGTTCATAATTTCGTTGCTCATTAATAGACATCTCGCTGATAGCGACGCTCAAAGCGCAGGTCACTCAAGAATTCATCGGCGGCTTCAAGGCTCATCGAACCATGCTCGGCGATAAGCTCGAGCAGTGTCTGTTCTACGTCTTTTGCCATACGGTTTGCATCACCGCAGACATAAATATGCGCGCCTTCCTGCAGCCATTGCCAGACCTCGGCACCTTTGGCGCGAATTTTGTCCTGCACATAAACCTTCTCGGACTGATCACGAGACCAAGCCAGATCGATATTGGTCAGCAGACCGTCTTTGACGTAGCGCTGCCATTCAACCTGATACAGGAAATCATCGGTAAAGTGCGGATTACCGAAGAACAGCCAGTTTTTGCCGCCTGCTCCGTCGTTGTCGCGCTGCTGCATAAAGGCGCGGAACGGCGCGATACCGGTTCCTGGGCCAATCATGATGACCGGCGTTTCGGAGTCGACCGGTAGTCGGAAGTTATCGTTGTGCTCAATAAACACGCGGACTTCACCCTCTTCTTCCAGACGATCGGACAAATAGCCAGAAGCACCACCGCTGCGCGCGCGGCCGTCAATGTCGTAGCGCACTACACCTACAGTAATGTGCACTTCGGTATCCGTTTCGGCCTGCGACGAGGCGATAGAATACAGGCGCGGCGTCAACGGGCGAAGCAGGTCGATTAGCTGTTGCGGCTGCAGCTCGGTCGGCGCACGGCGAACCATGTCTACAAACGGCGTGCTGTGGGCGTACTTTTGCAGCGCGCTCTTGTCAGTCAGCAGCGCCAGCAGATCGGTATCGCGACAAACCGCGGCATACTTATCGACAATCACCGTCGTGTTTTGCGTCAGTTCGATGTGATGCTGAAGCGCGTCACTCAACGGCAGGCTTTTGCCGTTAATATCGACAGGCTCATCGCCCTTCAACCACAACAGCTCAACGAGTTCTTTGACCAAAGCAGGATCGTTTTCAAACCATACGCCCAGCGCATCGCCCGGCTGATAACGCAGGCCAGAATCACCCAAATCTATTTCAATATGACGAACGTCTTTGTCAGAATCTCGACCGGTGATTTTTTGATTCACTGCAAGCAGCGCGGTCAGCGGCTCTTCCTTGGTGTATGGGCTGCTATCGACCAGATTAACATTACCGGCAACCGATGCCGCCTGAGCAACCGGCGATTCTGCAGGAACACGTTTTTTCAACGCTTCAACCACGCGCTGGATCCAGTCGGTGGCCAGATCCTGATATTCAACGTCGGCGTCAACGCGGTCGAGCAAACGCTCTGCGCCCAGCTCGCCCAGACGGGTGTCAAAGTCTTTGCCCGCCTGGCAGAAGAATTCGTAAGAAGTATCGCCGAGGCCAAACACTGCAAATGCGCTGTCAGCCATATTGGGAGCTTTCTTGGACATCAGGAATTTGTGCAGCGCAACCGCCTCTTCGGCAGGTTCGCCCTCTCCCTGAGTAGAGGCGACTAACAGCAACAGTTTCTCCTGGCCTATCTGCTTGAACTTGTAGTCGCCGGCATTCACCAGATTAACATTAAGCTTAGCTTCAACTAGTGCATCACGCAGCTGCTCGGCCAGACGGCGCGCATTACCGGTCTGCGAAGCAGAAATCAGAGTAATCGACGCTGCCGCGGCAACGGGAGCTGGCGCTGCTACCGCGCCCGGCTGCTGGTTGGTCAATCCCCAAAAATAACCTGAAAGCCAGGCCAATTGGGTCGGCGAGTATTCACCAATCGCCGATTGCAGCCGTGCCATTTGCTCCGGGTTTAGGGGGAGCAAAGAAGTAGGAGGTGCCTGAGTCGTCATCGCGGTACGAATTCCCTTATTGCTTAAGCCAGTATCAATGGGCCGTTAAATGGTTAAGAGTTTGATAGCTTGTAAGGTTAACCAGCAGGATCATAACAATTAAATAAGTGATGGGAATATTAAATAACCATAATGACTAAGTGTTTTTTCAGATAGGATCAACCAGTAAAAGTGGTAAAGCAGCGTTTATAGGCTACTGAAATAACTAATAAAAAAATCAGGGTTATTCGATATCAATAAATGGGGGGCTATAAATGAGAAAGCCCCGCATTTGCAGGGCTAAATTTTTCATTCCGTTCACCGACTTGCCGCCAGGCTGAACGGCAATTACGGGTTGAATTCGTGCTGCTGTTCGAAACGCGAGAACTGGCCCGCAGCGTAAATCGACATTTTAATATCGCTATGGCCAACATCCGGCAACGCCACGAAATGCCAGTTAAACGGCATATAGTTTTGTTCCGCCTGCTGCTGAGAAGTGGTAAAGAAATTCTCCGCACGCTCCAGTCGATTGGTGCCCTGCGCCATTGCGCCTTTTGAATGCAGTAGCTGATGATTTTCGGGATCGTCATCGCTGTTACCCACCGCAATCAAGATAGGTTTGGCAAAGTAGGCAGCCAGCTGGTTTTGATCGACCCGAATTGGCGATGCGCGCAGCCCGTAAGGCCAGCGTTGATCGGTATCCGGCAGTGTCCACCAGCCTGCAGCGGCGCAAATTGCGGCCTTGACCTGCGGCTGTGGGAGCAGCGTCAACATGCGATGCACAAACTGACAGCCTCCGCTGCTACCAAACAGATAGTACTGTGACTGAGTGGTAATACCCTGCTGATGCATGGCGCTGAAGATATCGTTGACCAGTGTGAAATCCCACTGCGCCTTTGGCAGACGGTGATGAGTCTTAGGATCCTGAATATTGCCCAGGGTATAGCCATAACTGCCCGGAAAATCCTGATCGGTAAAACGCGGCACCACGATGCGGAAATGATACTGATCGGCGACTTTTATCCATTCATTACGATAGGCCGCCGCGTTGCGATCGACACCGGTCATCGCCATGATGACTGGCGTACTGGCGTCGGTTCCAGCCGGTTGATAGGTAAAGACCTCAAGCGGCTTTTTATTGCCACCGGCAGGAAAATAGAAGCTGCCGGTGCCGTCAGCCAGAGTTTTCAACACAATTCCATTTGGTTTAGCCGGCGCTTTCACCGGAGCCACTTTTGACTGCGCGGATTTTGCAGCCGCTGATTTCGCAGAATTAGCCGGTGCCTCGGCCGAAGGTGAAAGAGCAGCTGCTGGGGCGGACGGTGCCGCCGCAGGTGTAGAGTTTGCTGGAACCGCTGTTGTCGCAGGAGCTGCAGGCGTTACCGGGACCGCTGGCGTTGCTGTCGCCGGGACAGGGGAAACCGGTGCAGCGGGCGCACTGTGGTTTGCCGCCGCAGCATCAGTTGCAGCAGGCAAGGAGTTCGTCGTCGATGAATTATCGGCTTCAACTGTTGCAGAAAAAACCAGCAACAAAACGGCCAAACGCAGCGCTCTAATCATTCACTATCTCAATAGGTTAGTTCTAACGCTCCCAATGTAAGTCATCGGGTCATCTAGAGTAAATACACCAAAGCGCAATAACTGTATATTCGCAGAGCAGATAACTCATGGCGTAACGGGCCACTTTCCGTTAATATGCCGCGTTTTTTGCAGTCAACGAGACAGTGTCATGACCACTACATTATTTAAAGATTTTATGTTCGAAGCCGCTCATCACCTGCCTCACGTTCCCGCTGGGCACAAGTGTGGTCGTCTGCATGGGCACTCATTTGCCGTGCGCCTGGAGATCACCGGTGAAGTCGATTCACACACTGGCTGGGTAATGGATTTTGCCGAGCTGAAAGCTGCGTTCGCGCCTACGTTGGATAGCCTGGATCACTATTATCTTAATGATATCCCAGGTCTTGAAAATCCCACCAGCGAAGTGCTCGCCAAATGGATCTGGGACAAGATGAAGCCGCAATTGCCGATGCTGAGCGCAGTGCGCATCAAAGAAACCTGCACCGCCGGCTGCGTTTATCGCGGTTAAACTGCCCGCCCAGAAATATCCTCAAGCTCACAAAATACCTGTAAGCCCAGGTTACAGCAGCAATTTTCAAAGCCATTGATGATGTAACGTGGCGGCAAGCGCGCAAGTCCCAATGAGCTGACATGAGTCAGTGATTCGGGCGAGCAAGCGAAGCAACGCTGCCACAGTGATAAGACGACAGAATGAATTTTCAAAGTCATTGTTGCTGTGGCAAGGCGCACAGCGCGCAAGTCCCAATGAGCTGACATGAGTCAGTGATTCGGGCGAGCAAGCGAAGCAACGCCGCCACAGTGACAAGATGACAGAATGAATTTTCAAAGTCATTGTTGCTGTGGCAAGGCGCACAGCGCGCAAGTCCCAATGAGCTGACATGAGTCAGTGATTCGGGCGAGCAAGCGAAGCAACGCCGCCACAGTGACAAGACGACAGAATGAATTTTCAAAGTCATTGTTGCTGTGGCAAGGCGCACAGCGCGCAAGTCCCGATGAGCTGACATGAGTCAGTGATTCGGGCGAGCAAGCGAAGCAACGCTGCCACAGTGACAAGACGACAGAATGAATTTTCAAAGCCATTGTTGCTGTGGCAAGGCGCACAGCGCGCAAGTCCCGATGAGCTGACATAAGTCAGTGATTCGGGCGAGCAAGCGAAGCAACGCTGCCACAGTGACAAGACGACAGAATGAATTTTCAAAGTCATTGTTGCTGTGGCAAGGCGCACAGCGCGCAAGTCCCGATGAGCTGACATGAGTCAGTGATTCGGGCGAGCAAGCGAAGCAACGCTGCCACAGTGACAAGACGACAGAATGAATTTTCAAAGCCATTGTTGATGTGGCAAGGCGCACAGCGCGCAAGTCCCGATGAGCTGACATGAGTCAGTGATTCGGGCGAGCAAGCGAAGCAACGCTGCCACAGTGACAAGGGCGAAGAAAATTAGGCGATGTTTAAGTATTTGTGCGTTTGCATCGACAACCGCCAGTTCTTTGCAATACAAGTTGCAATACACAGTTTGGTGGCTTCATCCTTCTGGCTGATCGGTTGCAGGGCGATAATTCGCGCTTTCTGATCATTTAGCGTTGCCAGCAGTTCTTCAAGAGCGTCGACATCACGCTGGCGAGCCACAGGATGTTTAATCTCATCGGCACGCTGCAATGCCTGCGGCAGAATGTCGTAACCCCCGCGCATGTTCACTTTTGGTGAAACAGTTACCCAAGTTTTTTCCGAGCAGCGCACTTCATGCGTGCCGCTGGTTTCAATTTGGCAGCTGTAACCCTGCTCTTCCAGCAGCTTTGTCAGCGGCTGTAAGTCATAAATGCACGGCTCTCCACCGGTGATCACCACGTGTTTCGCTGTCCATCCCTGTTTCTGGATAACCTGATGAAGCTGCTCGGCAGTGGCATTGCCCCACGCGTCAGTCTCTTCGGTTTTTACCAGGATACGCTGCATATCGACTTCACGATCGGCGAATTTTTCCCAGGTGTGTTTCGTATCGCACCAGCTGCAACCCACTGGGCAGCCTTGCAAACGAATAAAAATAGCCGGCACGCCGGTAAAAAAGCCTTCCCCTTGCAGGGTTTCGAACATCTCGTTAATCGGGTACTGCATGCGTATCTCGGTTTTAAAGGGATCAATGTGCATTATCGCAGACATCTTGCCTTGAGCCAAACCTATCGCATAATGCAAAATTGTGTGGGCTTAGCGCATCTGTCTGAAGGTATTGGGAGTTTAGCGGTTTTCACTTAGCTAAAGTTTTTCTGCAACGCGGGATGTTTGCTGGTTGAAGCCATGCTGACTCTGCATCTGTCGTTTTAGCCCCCTATTTTTAATATCCTTAATTTCCTGATTGACTATCTGAGTGCGATAACTCAACCGCACCAAGTCCAGCGCTGCCGTATTGCTGGTATGTCGATTCAAGGCCTGATCGATGATTTTTTGGATAGAGTCTGACTTGCTCTGGGTCATTTTATCACCCCGCAACCTTGAGAATCGCGCTGTCAGAGTGTCGTGGTCATCGTTAATTGTATTCGACTGCCGAGGCATGAAATTCAATATTGATAACTGCTCGGACAGACTGTCTCGACTCTCACCCGAAGCTTGAATATCATAGTGTTGATTTGAAAAATCACTTTTAGACCTCGGCGACGCAGAAGTTAAACTCGTTGCGGATTGAGTGACTTGGGTCAAAATTTCCGCTAATAAAAGCGGGATCAAATTTATCGGCGAAGGTTGCTCCGAAGAAGAATTCATCGCCAGCCGTCTTGCAATTTCTTGCTCTTCAAACAGACGATCTTTTTGAAGCGTGGCGCTGCCTGCATGAGCAGTCATTTGTCGAAAATCTTTCAGTACATTGGAAAGTAGTGAAATAAAGTGCACTAGAGGCGCACCAGGGTCTTTCTGAACCTGCTGAAGGCTGAGGTGATTAAAAGCGAGTTGTTTTTCGTACCTTCCCAGCCGCAAATATTCACTCGTTAACGCGGATTCTAGCTTGTTCTGCCCAGTCATAATGCGTGCAGATAGTGCCTGCTGCGGACTTGCCAGCGCCGAGGTGTTAACCGAAGGCTCCGCCATGGTAATACGGCTTTTTTGGTACAGCGAGGCAATTTTCCGATCGTTGTCGAGAAGCTGGTAGTTCCCCAACAATGTCACGATTTGCTGCGCCTGAAGCGACAGAGGTCCGGGTTTTCTCAGCCAATCATTCAAGGCTTCATGTTTGATGCGATTTAACCCGTCCCGACTGGACTGCATCATCACCAGAGAGTGTGAAAAGTCATTTTTACGGGTGTTGAGGAAATGTTTTAATTCTCGGTGTGAGCCTTCTGACTGACCTGCGGCAAGCAATAGGTGAATAAATTTACTACTGGTTTGATACTTTTCACTATTAATGAGGGCTAGCGCGCGCGTTGCGGGGGAAATATCCCATACTGAATGTTCAAGGGTCAGAGCGTAAACGTCCCGCGATGTCAGGGCCTGCGCGTTAAATAGCTGATGGATAAGTTCGAAATAGTACGACAAAAGTTGATCGACAGGCTGAACATATTCACTAACCGTTGCCAGCTCAACGCCCGTGCTGGCGCGCTGCTTTAGATACTCAGCGGCTTGTTCAGGCGAAGTTTCAGCAATGCTCGCGCATTTAAGTAACGTCTCGTAGGCAGAAATCAGTGACAATGCATGATGATGAAATTTGAGACCTGAATTTTCTGCAAGCAGCAGGGAATGACGCTTTTGTAGCAGCATTTCAGGCATTATCGAAAGAACATCATGCTGAGTTCCCCCCTTACTTTGCTCACTGGGCAGTACAGCAGTCATTGTATTAGTGGCAGCAGTACGAGTTTGTAAGCCGGATGATCCCGCAATCCCCAAAGAAGATGCCCCTCCTTCACCGTCTCGATCCTCGTCACGCTTACGCTTGAATCGGGACTGGTTTTTTTCCGCATCGTATTGACTTGGTGCAGAACCGGAAAGCAAAGAACAGTCGGCAACCAGCCTGACCAACGCCAAATACGCCTGAATTTTCTCATGGCGGATAGTCAGTGTCGGCTGCCGACCATAATCATTGGCAAAATCTAGCTCAATACAATCTTGTAACAACTGAAGGTTATTTTGCACATTTTGCCTATGTACCATCGCGATATTTCCGATAATTTTTTTTTCAGGTTGCGGTGAACTTATAAGATACAACGCATCCGGCATTATATTGATATGAGTGGTAGGCAGTGTGTTCTGAGTATAATTTCGCTCGCCGGCAGGATTGAAATAATTGCTAAAGTTACTCTTAATGAAACCTTTCCCAATAGCGATATTTTTTACCTGGGCAAGTGAACGAAACAACGCCTCTTCGGAAAGCCGTTGAACTATATCTAAGACTTCATTGGGGCAACATTCTATTCTCTGTATCAATTGGCTGTTCGCTGCTACTCTGGCAAGCAAACTTTCCCAATCTTTTGCGGGTTGATAACCCTCTAAGCTTGCTTCGTATATTCGATTCGCTATAGCCAGGATATCATCTTGATATTCTCCAACGAGCAAATACACCAACTGATTATCATTAAGAGTCTGCTTGCTTAAGCGCTGTAACAGATGTTGGCTGTGCTTGAAAAGAGAAGTTAACGGCTGTTGATCCTGCAACGAATTATTGAACACTCTCCCCATGTAAATAAGAGTTTCTATCAGGGTAAACACATTCGGTTCATTGTGGAGTCTAGGATTAGGCATGGTTTGAAAAAGATTTAATAATGTATTGTCGTTAAGGTTTTTCATCCAGCTAATATCGACATCTCCCGTGCGTGTTATCTCGGTCATCGCGGTACAGCAGTAAAACCCAATACATGAAAGTCGTGTATTAGAAATAGCCTTATCGCTGAGCCATTTTTCAATTAAAGAAACACTTAATCCTCGTGCTCCACAAGGAAGGCCTTCTATATTCATCTCTGTAATGGGATAATCGTCACCGATGATTAATGGCGCAATTGGCATCTGTAGTGGTCAACAAAAACTGGCCACCGCGTTAGAGTTTTTCCAGTATCGGTTTTCCGATTCGTTTGGTGGTAACCCACCATTATATTCGTGCGGTCTTAGTACACTGTAATATCCAACGATATAGTCCGTTATGGCGTGAGCTGCATCGCTGAAGCTTACGTAACCCGTCACCGGCACCCATTCGTTCTTCAGACTCCTGAAGAAGCGCTCCATTGGGCTGTTATCCCAGCAGTTTCCGCGCCGGCTCATACTCTGTCTGATCCTGTATCGCCACAGTAACTGCCGGAACTGCCTGCTTGTATAATGACTACCCTGGTCGCTGTGGAACATCACCCCGACGGGCTTACCGCGAGTTTCCCATGCCATTTCCAGCGCTTTCATGGTGAGTCTGCTGTCCGGCGAGAACGACATTGCCCAACCCACTGGTTTTCTTGCGAACAGGTCGAGAACAACGGCGAGGTACGCCCAGCGTTTACCTGTCCAGATATAGGTCACATCACCGCACCACACCTGGTTGGGCTCCGTTACGGCGAACTGTCGCTCAAGATGGTTCGGGATAGCAACGTGCTCATGACCGCCACGTTTATACCGGTGAGTCGGCTGCTGGCAACTGACCAGTCCCAGCTCTTTCATGAGCCTGCCAGCAAGCCAGCGCCCCATCTGGTAGCCTCTCTGGGTTGCCATTGTGGCGATGCTTCTTGCTCCGGCCGAACCGTGGCTGATGCCATGCAGCTCAAGTACCTGACTGCGTAATATAGCCCGTCTGCCGTCTGGCTTTTCAGGACGGTTTTTCCAGTATTTGTAGCTGCTGCGATGAACCCCGAACACATGGCAGAGTGTGGCCACAGGATAACGCGCCCTGAGTTTCCCGATTATCGAGAACTGTTCAGGGAGTCTGACATCAAGAGCGCGGTAGCCTTTTTTAATATTTCATTTTCCATTTCAATACGTTGCATCTTCTTCCTGAGCTCACGTATTTCGATTTGTTCCGGCGTTATCGGGGAAGCTTTTGGCGTTTTGCCCTGACGCTCATCACGCAGTTGTTTGACCCATTTCGTCATCGTGGAAAGACCTACATCCATAGCCTTAGCGGCATCAGAGACGGTGTAGTTTTGATCGACAACCAGCTGAGCAGATTCGCGTTTGAATTCAGGACTAAAATTTCTTCTTTTCATTGGAGCACCTGTGTTGTTCTGAGGTGAGCATATCACCTCTGTTCAGGTGGCCAAATTCAGTAAACCACTTCAATCCCGCTAAGCAGTATTTCCAGACGTTCACGACGATTATCATTTAATACTTTGATAATATTTTCATACGCGTGATACCCTGCCGAAAAGACTTTCTGTTCATCCTTACTAATAATGCTCCTTTCCTGTAGCAAGGGAGAGTTATTGGCTGTTGACTCCAGTAGATTAAGCAGAGGTTGCCTCATCAAAAAACGCATTTCAAGCAATCTGAGTAATCGGTTTGCTATCACCTCGCGTTCTATGGCATCTCCCCGATTGATTAATTCAGCCAGCGGCGTTTGGTAATCATAATTATCGGGGTGGTAATCATCCATTTGTTGCGCCTCCGTATTTTCCCTCATGCTATGTTCAATAAGCTCCTCAGGCAAATAGAGTCGAATAGTTTCAAAAAAGTAGGTATAGGTGTTTTTTATTTTACTAATTAAGGCGGGTGCGATAACTTCGGTCGAGTCAGCATCATGAACTTGAAGCTGTATTTCATTGATAGCGTTAGTCAGGTCATGGCTTTTTATGCCGATTAATGCATATAAATCCATCATTAATGCCAGTTGCGCATCTTGTAATGCACCGTTCAACTGTAAAGCAGTCATACCTTTTCGTATTGCAAGATGAACAACATCCTCATTAAAAAGGGAAAGAAGCAAAGATTCAGGCCCTATAATATTTTCACACCTCATAAAATCATTAACTTTTAATTGTAATATATTTTGATTCTTAACAAGCTGATTACTCATTTCATTTAGGCGATAATTATTGACTATTGCATCTTGTATAATGGTTTCGTTATTATTAATAAGCCTTATTAAAGACTCTGTCCGCTCTTTATTTTCAAACACCATAAAATGTTGAATTATTTCACCGACTCTTTTCTTCTGCTCAGGAGTCAAGCTGCTTTCAGCCTCCGATTTACGCATATTATAAAGTTCACTAATCAATATCGTTTGCATATTGGATAGTATTTTTTCTTTGATTTCTGGGAATAGCCTATCTAATACAGCTAACTTTCCAGGTAAGTCTTCCAAAGGTTTCAAGCCCCAGGAACAATTACCCACAGAGTCGGCGTAGTCTTCCCAGTGTTCGTTTACGTGGTCTGCTGCCAAATTACGGTATTGGCTAGCGCATTTATCACCACCATGCAAAGCCTGGGAGACCACCCTAAAGAAACCGTCACCATCGAAAGAGGAAAATGACCTGTTATCACTTTGAACCAGACTGTAATGCTCATAATTGGCCGTAGAAAATCGCTTAATTATTACCTTAGGGGCATTTATATCGCCAATTTTGCAATAGCCGAAAGGCTCCTGGAAAAGGATTTGAATATTCAAGGCATCGGCGAGCGCGCGAATAGTGATATCGGCCATATCACGATGCCAATAGCCGGGTGTTCGAATGTTGCCTACTGTCTTTTCTCGATGAGTTATTGCTTCCGATCGCCCTTCCCCTATGGTGAATGAAGTGCCGCCAAGCACTCTGGATTGAAGTGTATTACTCCCCGTTGCCGAGCCGAATAAGCTTTGTGGCTGTAAAGGCGAACTCCTCGCATCAATAAAATGAGCTGTTGTACTATTGTGTCTACTTAATTGAGCATTTTGACTTAACGTTGAAACCGTAGAAGCATTAGAAATAACACCATGGTCTGACATTCTGTCTTCCTTATATATCTGAGCGCCAACTCATACATTCCATTGATATTTAATAGCATTACTTATGGAATGAAATTTATTATTAACAAGCACAACCTATTTGGTTCAGTTATGAAATAAGGTTTTTAAGATAATAATAAGTAAGGTAAATAGTCTTACTCTCGCTCTCAAAGAGTCTAAAGAGTTTGTGAGCTAAATCTATAACAGAACGATTAAGTGCAATTTCTAAAAGGAAGGCGTAATAAGGAGCAATTGATTATAGACAGATATAAAAAAACCCGCCGAAGCGGGTTTTATAAAGCCAGGATCTGAGATTACTGACCTTTAACTTCTTTCAGACCGTGGAACGGAGCAGAATCACCCAGCGCTTCTTCGATACGAATCAGCTGGTTGTATTTAGCTACGCGGTCAGAACGGCTCATAGAACCGGTTTTGATCTGGCCAGCTGCAGTACCTACCGCCAGGTCAGCGATGGTTGCATCTTCAGTCTCGCCTGAACGGTGAGAAATAATAGCCGTATAGCCTGCATCTTTAGCCATCTTGATTGCAGCCAGAGTTTCGGTCAGAGAACCGATCTGGTTGAATTTAATCAGGATGGAGTTAGCGATACCTTTATCGATACCTTCTTTCAGGATCTTGGTGTTGGTAACGAACAGATCGTCGCCCACCAGCTGGATTTTGTCGCCCAGCACTTTAGTCTGGTAAGCGAAACCATCCCAGTCAGATTCGTCCAGACCGTCTTCGATAGAAACGATTGGATATTGCTTGGTCAGGTCTTCCAGGAAGTGAGTGAACTCTTCAGAGGTGTAGGCTTTGTTGCCTTCGCCAGCCAGAACGTATTTACCGTCCTTGTAGAATTCTGAAGCCGCACAGTCCATCGCCAGAGTGATGTCTTTGCCCAGCTCGTAACCCGCAAGTTTTACCGCTTCAGCGATAACAGCCAGAGCTTCTGCGTTGGAACCCAGGTTTGGCGCGTAGCCACCTTCGTCACCTACTGCAGTACCCATACCTTTTGATTTCAGAACTTTAGCCAGAGTGTGGAAAACTTCAGAACCGATACGCACGGCTTCTTTCAGCGTTTTCGCGCCAACAGGCTGGATCATGAATTCTTGAATGTCGACGTTGTTGTCGGCGTGCTCACCACCGTTGATGATGTTCATCATAGGCAGTGGCATAGAATATTTGCCAGGAGTGCCATTCAGTTCCGCGATGTGTGCGTACAGTGGCAGGCCTTTAGAGGCAGCAGCAGCTTTAGCAGCAGCAAGAGAAACAGCCAGAATTGCGTTAGCGCCGAATTGGGATTTGTTTTCGGTACCGTCAAGCTCGATCATGATCTTGTCGATATTAGCCTGGTCTTTGGCGTCTTTGCCTTGCAGAGCCTGAGCGATAGGACCGTTAACCGCGTCAACCGCTTTAGTTACGCCTTTACCCAGAAAACGAGATTTATCACCGTCACGCAATTCCAGAGCTTCGCGAGAACCCGTCGACGCACCTGATGGTGCAGCAGCCAGACCTACGAAACCGCCTTCCAGATGTACTTCAGCTTCAACGGTCGGGTTACCACGGGAGTCGATGATTTCACGACCGAGCACTTTAACGATTTTGGACATTAGGATTTCCTCAGTACAAGTTAACTAAAGCTTCAGACTCCACGACAGACTGCATTCCCGCGGCCTGTCGTGGGCCCTATATTTTATTTTACCTGACGCTTCTGATACTCACCGGCTGCCTTGACAAAGCCTGCAAACAACGGATGACCATCACGCGGCGTTGACGTAAATTCCGGGTGGAACTGACAAGCTACAAACCATGGATGGTCAGGCAGCTCGATCATTTCTACCAGTTGCTTATCGCCAGAGCGACCCGCGATGCGTAAACCAGCTTCTTCAATTGGCTTGAGCAGCATGTTGTTTACTTCATAACGGTGACGATGACGTTCAACAATCGTTGGTTCGCCGTACATCTGACGGACCAGGCTGCCTTCGGTCAGGTGACATTGCTGACCACCTACACGCATTGTGCCGCCCAAATCACTCTCTTCGGTACGTACTTCTACGTTACCGTTTTCATCACGCCATTCAGTAATCAGCGCCACGACAGGGAATTTACAGTCTGGCACAAATTCTGTTGAGTTCGCATTTTCCATACCGACGACGTTACGGGCAAACTCAATCAGCGCAACTTGCATACCCAGGCAGATGCCCAGATAAGGAATGTTGTTTTCACGCGCATAACGCGCGGTCATCAACTTGCCTTCAACACCACGATAGCCGAAACCGCCAGGGATCAGGATAGCATCCAGATCTTTCAGCATTTCTACGCCGCGGGTTTCAACGTCCTGCGAATCGATCAGCTTGATGTTCACGGTCAGACGATTTTTCAGGCCTGCGTGTTTCAGCGCTTCGATAACCGATTTGTAAGCATCCGGCAGCTCGGTGTATTTACCGACCATACCAATGTTGACTTCACCGCCCGGGTTGGCTTCTTCATAGATAACCTGTTCCCACTCGGCCAGATCGGCTTCTTTGCAGCTCAAGCTGAATCGTTTACAAATATAATCGTCCAGACCCTGTGATTTCAAGAGCGCCGGGATTTTATAAATTGAATCAACGTCTTTTAAAGAGATAACCGCTTTCTCTGGCACGTTACAGAACAGCGCAATTTTTGCGCGTTCGTTGGCAGGAACCGGGCGGTCCGAACGGCAGATCAACACATCTGGTTGAATACCGATAGACAGCAGTTCTTTAACCGAGTGCTGAGTAGGCTTGGTTTTGACTTCACCGGCAGCTGCCATGTATGGCACCAAAGTCAGGTGCATGTACAGCGTGTGCTCGCGGCCAACGTCAACCGCCATCTGGCGGATCGCTTCGAGGAATGGCAGAGATTCGATATCACCGACGGTACCGCCGATTTCAACCAGAACCACGTCATGACCTTCGCCGCCTTCAATAATACGTTCTTTGATGGCGTTGGTGATGTGCGGAATAACCTGAATGGTCGCGCCGAGATAATCGCCACGGCGCTCTTTGCGCAGGACGTCGGAGTAAATACGACCGGTAGTAAAGTTGTTACGGCGGGTCATTTTGGTGCGAATGAAACGTTCGTAGTGACCCAGATCGAGATCGGTTTCAGCACCGTCTTCGGTAACGAAAACTTCACCGTGCTGGGTTGGGCTCATGGTACCCGGATCGACGTTGATATACGGATCGAGTTTCATGATGGTAACGTTCAAACCACGGGCTTCGAGAATAGCCGCCAGAGAGGCTGCGGCAATGCCTTTACCCAGAGAGGATACAACCCCGCCGGTCACAAAAATATAATTAGTTGTCATGCTGAACCTGAGAGGTTAGGTTTAAAGACGATGGAAGAACCAAGACGGGAAAATAGTATACCCGAACCTTCGATGCCTCACAAACGATCGTTTTACTCTCTTCACCTCGGAGCCTTCCAGCGCCCCCTCTCATGGAAATTTCAGACCTTAACATCACAAAACCTTTATTAAACAGCTAGTTATTAAACATTTCCAGCTAAAAAAAACCGTTACGCCGTAAAAAAAGGCTTTATAATTCAATTTATTAATTTTTTATGTTTTACCGAAAATTCATCAGCTCGAGCTATGTTAACAGCGTTGAGTGGCAAGGTTTTGATATCGATCACGGTAAGATTAAAATTATTTTGCTGTTGATTTTTCCAGCAGCTTGACCTGTTGCCAGGCGTCTTCCATTTGATCAAGACTGGCATCATCCATGGTTAAGCCTCGGTCGCGAATGATCTGTTCAACCTGACGAAAACGACGCTCGAATTTGATGTTGGCTGCCTGGAGTGCGCTTTCAGCCTTGTGACCCAAATGGCGAGAGAGATTGACCGTGGCAAACAACAGATCGCCGATTTCTTCGCCCAATTTCTCTTGATCAACGACCGCCTGTTTCGCCTCGAACATCACCTCGTCGATTTCTTCATAGACCTTGTCGAGCACCGGACCCAATGTGTCCCAGTCAAATCCGACGTTGGCACAGCGCTTCTGGATTTTATGCGCTTTCATCAGGGCTGGAAGGGTGGCGGGGATATCGTCGAGCGCCGAATATAACGCCTTGTCAGCTCGCTCGCGGGTTTTACCCTTTTCCCAGTCCAGCAATACCTGAGCCTGGTCTTTGCCAACGGTATTTTCATCGGCATCGAAAATATGCGGATGACGGCGTTCAAGCTTGTCAGAAATCGCGTTACAGATGTCGTCAAAATTGAACAGCCCCTGCTCACTGCCCATCTGGGCGTAAAACACGACCTGAAATAGCAGATCGCCAAGTTCGTCGCGCAGGTCGACGAAATCCTGACGCTGGATAGCATCAAGCACCTCATAAGTTTCTTCCAGCGTGTAAGGGGCGATAGTCTCGAAGCTCTGCGCTTTGTCCCACGGACAGCCAGCAAGGGGGTCACGCAGGGTTTTCATGATAGAAAGCAGGCGTTGCAGGGGAACCGTAGAAGTCATTGAGTATTCCGAAATATCAAAAAATAAGTCATCTACGTCATTGAAGTTGCAGTAGGCTAACGGATCCTGAATCACTGGCTTGAGTCAGTGATTCAAATGAGCCAGCTCCGTTAACGCTGCTGCAGTTTCAAAGGCGACAAAGATTAGCTGCCGTGCAGGCGCTTGGCCTCGATAACATCCGGCAGCTGATTCAACTTGGCAACAACCCTGCTCAATACTTGCGGATTATAAATCTCGATGTCCATATCGATGGTTGCCAGCATATTTTTGGTGTCGCTGCGGCTCGCAACGCCCAGTACATTAACTTTTTCGTTAGCCAGAATGGTGGTGATATCTCGTAGTAGCCCACTCCTGTCGTTTGCCACTACGCGCAGCACCAGCGAGTATCCGCTTGAATAACTTTCGCCCCACACTGCATCGACGATACGCTCAGGCGCGTGCGACTTGAGATCTTCCAATTGGTCACAATCGGCGCGGTGAATCGAAATTCCTCGCCCCTGGGTGATAAAACCAATGATCTCGTCACCGGGTATCGGCTGGCAACAGCGGGCGATGTGGTGCATCAGATTGCCCACGCCCTCAACCACCACACGGCCGTTTTCTTTAGAACCACTGCGCACCGGAGCACGGGTGGTTTTCTGCGTCAGCTGGCGCAGAGCCTCTTCGTCAAGCTCTTCGAGACTCGGTTTTTTCAGCTGCGATTGCAGATAATTCGCCATCTGATTAAGGCGGATATCGCCGTTGCCTATTGCTGCCAGCAGCTCGTCAAGCGAATTGAAGTTGTAACGCGGCAACAGCAGTTTTTCTGCATCTTTGTACGAAATATCCAGACGTTCCAGCTCGTCGTCGAGAATTTGCTTCCCGGCGATGATGTTTTTGTCACGATCCTGCTTACGGAACCAGTTCTGGATCTTCGAACGCCCGCGGCTGGTGGTGATATATCCCAGACTTGGGTTCAGCCAGTCACGGCTCGGGTTCGGATGCTTTTGAGTGATGACCTCAATCTGGTCGCCCATTTGCAGCTGATAGGTAAACGGCACGATGCGGCCACCAATTTTGGCGCCGATGCAACGATGTCCCACGTCGCTGTGAATGTGGTAGGCGAAGTCCAGCGGCGTTGAGCCGGTTGGCAAATCGACCACGTCACCTTTCGGGGTAAACACATAGACTCGGTCGTCGAAGACCTGACTGCGAACCTCGTCGAGCATCTCGCCCGAATCGGCCATTTCTTCCTGCCAGGCAATAAGTTTGCGCAGCCAGGCAATACGCCCTTCGTAGCCGCCACTGCGACCACCGACCACGGCCGTGCCTTCTTTATATTTCCAATGCGCCGCTACGCCGAGCTCGGCATCTTCGTGCATCTGGCGGGTGCGAATCTGCACCTCGAGCGTTTTACCGCGCGGGCCAAGGACAACGGTATGAATCGACTGATAACCGTTGGGTTTCGGGTTGGCAACGTAGTCATCGAATTCGTCAGGCAGATGACGGAAATGAGTATGTACGATACCCAATGCGGCATAGCAATCCTGCAGGCGTTCGACCACGACACGCACGGCGCGCACGTCAAACAGCTCGTCGAAGGACAGGGATTTTTTCTGCATCTTGCGCCAGATGCTGTAGATATGTTTTGGTCGCCCGTACACATCAACTTTAATGCCCTCTTCCGCCATGGCGTTACGCACGGTAGACACGAAGTCGTCAATGTACTGCGCGCGGTCAATGCGGCGCTCATGCAGCAGTTTGGCAATGCGCTTGTACTCATCGGGGTGCAGATAACGGAAGCAGAAATCCTCCAGCTCCCATTTCAACTGGCCGATGCCGAGGCGGTTTGCCAGTGGCGCATAAATATTGGTACATTCTTTAGCCGCCAGCACGCGCTCTTCTTCCGGCGCGTCTTTGACTTCACGCAGGTGAGCAATACGCTCGGCGAGTTTTAAGACCACGCAGCGGAAGTCTTCGACCATCGCCAACAACATGCGGCGAACATTGTCGACCTGCTCCGAGCCCATGGAGTCGTTTTGCGTAGCTTTAAGCTGGCGTATGGCGTCCATATCGCGCACACCATGCACCAGATAGGTGATTTCTTTCCCGAAGTCTTTGGTGAGCGTGTCTTCGTCGATAACATTCTCATCAACCAGCGGGAAAAGCAGCGCCGCGCGCATGCTGTCGTTGTCCATGCTCAGCGTGGAAAGAATCTCGACCATTTCCAGGCCGCGCCAAAGCAGCAGCGAGGCATCGGGATGCCCTTGAGTTTGTTGCTCGCAGTAGCGCCAGGTTACGGCTAAACGCTCACATGATTCCTGGCTGGAGATGCCTAAAGTCGTGATCCACTCGTCAAGCGCAAATTCGCCAGCCGTATTCAAATGTGCACTTCGTACCGCAACCATAACCACTCCCTACGTTTCTGGTATACCCATCGTACTTAAGCTTTTACTACTATTACGCGGGTATCTATTTTAAGCACCAGACTGGTTGATAAACAAAGCCATCGATTCGAGGTGCCTGCCATACGGGAAAACTCACCGGCTCAGGCACACCAATTAACGCTTGGCCTTATCTTGCCCATTCACCACCAGCGTGGCAACTTCTTCTATCCTGACAATTTGCTTCGCCGTCGCTCGACCCAGACATACGATGCAAACTTAAAGTAGACCCTAAGCAAACTTCACGCCAGGTTTCTGCACACTATGGTCTTAGTTAACATTTTTAGAGTCATCACCCGCCTGTCAGGAGAGTTGAATCAGGCCAATGTCGTTGGCACACTGATTGATATAGTCTATACATTTCGTACTTAACGTTGCCTCTCAGCGACAACTTTATTTACCGTTAATCGATGTCAGCTACCAATTCTCCCACATTGGAACCTCATGACCAAATATAGCCTTCGGGCAAGGATGATGATTTTAATACTTGCGCCGACCTTGATGATCGGTTTGCTGCTCAGCACTTTTTTTGTGGTGCATCGTTATAACGAGCTGCAAAATCAGTTGATCGACTCTGGTGCCAGTATTATAGAACCGTTGGCGGTTGCCAGTGAGTACGGGATGACATTCCGTGAACGAGCGCCCATTACCCGACTCATTGATCGCCTGCATCGTACCCATTCCGACATCGTGCGGGCCATTAGTGTTTACGATGGCAATAATCTGCTTTTCGCCTCTTCAAATCCTTTGCGTGACACTGCGCTGATGCAGGTTAAAGCAGACGAGCCAATGCCGCAGCAGCTGACCCAGCTACGTTCGGGAGACTCACTGATCCTGCGCACGCCGATTATGGCCGAGAATCATACCTCAGCCGACGAGAACACCTTCCGCGAATCTCCGGGACACAATCTGGGGTATATCTCCATCGAGCTGGATCTCTCCTCGGTTCGGCTACAGCAGTATCAGGAAGCCTTTGTTTCTACGCTGCTTCTACTGTTGTGTCTGGGCATTGCCACGCTGTTTGCTTACCGCCTGGTGCGCGACGTGACTGGCCCGATCCGCAATATGGTCAACACCGTTGACCGCATCCGCCGTGGTCAGCTCGATAGCCGAGTAGAAGGTAATATGCTCGGTGAGCTAAGCATGCTTAAAAACGGCATAAATTCGATGGCGATGTCATTGACTGCCTACCACGAGGAAGTGCAGCAAAATATTGATCAGGCCACCTCTGATCTGCGAGAAACGCTGGAGCAGATGGAAATCCAGAACGTCGAGCTAGACTTGGCCAAGAAGCGCGCCCAGGAAGCAGCGCGCATCAAATCAGAGTTTCTGGCCAATATGTCTCACGAGCTGAGAACCCCGCTAAACGGCGTGATCGGTTTTACCCGCCAAACCTTGAAAACCCAGCTTTCTCCCACTCAAACCGATTACCTGCAAACTATCGAACGCTCGGCCAACAACCTGCTGACCATCATTAATGACGTGCTTGATTTCTCCAAGCTAGAGGCGGGCAAACTGGTGCTAGAGCATATTACTTTCTCACTGCGTGAAATGCTCGATGAGGTCGTCATCTTGCTGGCCCATAGCGCGCACGACAAGGGGCTGGAGCTGACCATTAATGTGCACAGCAACGTGCCGGAGTTTGTGCTGGGCGACCCAATGCGTTTGCAGCAAGTTGTGACCAATTTACTGGGTAATGCCATTAAATTCACTGAAAACGGCAACATTGATATCAATGTGGAATTACGCTCGCAAAAAAACGCGCAAGTCGAGCTGGAGATGCAGTTTCACGATACCGGCATTGGTATTTCCGAACGCCAGCAGGCGCAATTGTTCCAGGCTTTTCGCCAGGCGGATGCCAGCATCACCCGACGTCACGGAGGCACCGGCCTTGGACTGGTAATCACCCAGCGGCTGGTCAAGGAAATGGGCGGAGACATCAGCTTCTACAGCCAGCTAAACCGCGGTTCGACTTTCTGGTTTCACGTTACGCTGGAACTTAATGAAAGCCACCATCAGCGGCCGAGATCAATGGCGTGCCTGCGAGACAAAAAGCTGGCTTACATTGAAGCCAATCCGACGGCGACCAAAGCAGTTAAAGAAATGCTTTCCAGTATGCCGATAGAGGTTATCCATCGCACCAGTCAAGCCCTGCTGCCCGATGAACACTATGATTTCATTGTTTATGGCATGCCAATCCTACTGAATCATCACCTTAATGACTATGAAGAACGATTGCAGCAGTTGCTCAGCCAGTGCGACCGATTAATTCTGGCATTGCCCAGCCAATTCCAAATTTCCGCCGAACAGCTTAAAGACAAAGGGGTTTATGCCTGCCTTAACAAGCCGCTTTCTAGCGTTCGTCTCTTGCCGTATCTGCTTGAAGACCCGAAAAACTTCATCGAGGAAGACAACTCGCACGATAAGCGACTGCCAATGACAGTGATGGCAGTGGACGACAACCCGGCTAACCTGAAGCTGATTGGCGCGCTGCTTGAAGAGCTGGTGGAAACGACGCTACTGTGCAACAGCGGTGAAGAAGCTATCGAGCTGGCAAAGAACGTCAATATGGACGTAATTTTGATGGATATTCAGATGCCAAATATCGACGGTATTCGCACTAGCGAGCTGATTCATCTGCTGCCACATCACATTACTACCCCGATTGTCGCCGTGACCGCGCATTCTCTCAGCGGCGAGAGAGAGCAGTTTATTAAAGCCGGAATGGAAGACTATCTATCGAAACCGATCGACGAAGGGATGCTGAAAGTGGTGCTGGCGCGCTATCACTCTTCGCAAATTCCTCCACCGCATTCCGCTGGTCAAGTGCAGAAAAGCGCTCCCGAGGATGTCTCGCCTAAAACCCTGGATTGGGCATTGGCCCTTCGTCAGTCAGCCAATAAAGAGGGATTGGCCAACGATTTACTGCAAATGTTGATTGATTTCCTGCCCGAGGTGAGCGGCCGCGTTAACGCGATTATTCAAGGCGAGAAAGATGATTCTATCGTAGCGTTGATCCACAAACTCCACGGCAGTTGCAGCTACAGCGGTGTCCCTCGTTTAAAGCAACTATGTTTCTATATCGAACAACAACTGCGCAAAAATGCATCAAACGAAGAACTGGAACCCGAATGGCTTGAGCTGTTAGATGAAATCGGTAACGTCACCCGAGAAGCGAAAGCACATCTGGATAAAAGAAATAATACCTAACAGCTTCCACGCTGCAGGAAGGTAGCAACCGAACGAATCCCCAGAAGCTTACTCAGGTAAGTGACTGGGGTGAGTAAGGGAAGCCTACGCATCTGCAGCTCGAAAATAAACATCAGGCTAATGCCCTATAGATTTCGAGTTGCAGGAAGGTAGCAACCGAACGAATCCCCAGAAGCTTACTCAGGTAAGTGACTGGGGTGAGTGAGGGAAGCCAACGCATCTGCAGCTCGAAAATAAACATCAGGCTAATGCCCTATAGATTTCGAGTTGCAGGAAGGTAGCAACCGAACGAATCCCCAGAAGCTTACTCAGGTAAGTGACTGGGGTGAGTGAGGGAAGCCAACGCATCTGCAGCTCGAAAGATGACGGGCATTTAGAACCAGGTGGTGACGGCGGCCGTTACATCATACTGCTCGTTGATCAACAGCAGCTGACGCCATTTGTCAAAAGTCAGGCAAGGATGTGAGATGTCAAAAGCCAGCATGTCGCCAACCTTGATATCCGCATTCTGTGGTATCGACATAAACGCGTGCTGATCCATCATGGCAAAGATTGTCCAGTCTTCGGGCGCAGGTACCACTGCGGCATAGGCCTGATTTTTGCCACTCTGTGGACGATAGTGACTGCTGGCGACCGGAAATCCGGCATCTGAGGAGGTGTCGCGTTTACCTAGCCCGACAATTGCGCGCCCTGGCTCCGGCAATGACTGCACGTAGGCCCAAACCTGCAAGGCTGGTAACAGGCTAAAGTTCATTTCGCGAGCAACCGGGTTACTCTGTTTGATACGATCGGCAGCACGAAGATAGGCCCCAACATCATGAGTCAGGTAGCAGCCCGGACGCAGCACCACATCAAGCCGATGGCGTTCGCCAGCATCAAGATGCTGCCCCCCTCGACTGAACTCTTCTGCAACCACGTCATACCAGGCCGATCCTGCGCCCGATAGAATCACGTTGGTTTCCTTAAAGTGCCCGGCTTCAGCCAGCGCCTGAGTTCTGCCTAATACATGCTGCAAGAATTCACGGATGGGTTCTTCTTCGTTTAAAACACCTTCATAAATCTCGACACCGACCAGTGACAGCGACTGTGGCCAGCGGCTTACGGCCTCCAGCACTTCAATTTCCTGCAGCCCGTCACGAATACCCGTTCTGCCACCTGTCACGCCATATTCCAGCAGCAGGCGCAGCGTCAAACCCGCTTCGGCAAAATACTCGCCCAAGGCATCAACGTTAGCAGCTGAATCTACAATACAAACAAATTCGAAATCCGCGGCCTGGCGCATCAGGTTAGCAATAATCGCCATATTCCCTTTACCCACCAGCTGATTAGCCATCAGAAATTTGCGCACACCGTGAGCAAAGGCGGCATCTACCTGCGGCGCGGTTGCCAGCGTTATCCCCCAGGCACCAGCATCAAGCTGCATCTGAAACAGCTCCGGGCTCATGGTGGTTTTACCGTGTGGGGCAAGTTTGACTTTGTAGCGATCGATAAACTCTTGCATCCATGCCAGATTATGCTCGACTTTCTCTTCAGAGAGCACGGCAACCGGCAGGCTGACCTGCTCCTGCAAAATATTCCAGCCCTGCCTGGCGATATCGCCCATGCTCGCATCGGCGGTGAGCAGGCCCAGCCCCTTGGTGTGTGAATTAGCAGGTTGGCTGGCGAAAAAAGTCTCTGACATGATGAGTTCTCTTTAACAAATTGACCTCAAAACTAACGCAAAAGTCTGCAGGAATAAACCGCTTTCAGGAGGAGATTAAGGGATGACCTAAAAAACCGATATCTCCCTGTCAAGACACCGGTTCAGAGGTTATAAAACCTTGGCAGACAGCAGATTACAATTTTTGTGCCAAACGGATTGTCGCCGCAATGTTGCGCGCCGATTTACGCAAATTCTCAGCTGCATTATCCAGCGCTTCGTCCAGTGTACAGATGCTATACAAGACACTAAACACCGCATCCAGGCCGTGGTCGAAAACCACGTCAACATCTTTAGTCAGGCTGCCACCTATCGCAATAACCGGCTTGTTATAGCGCTTAGCCACCCGCGCTACGCCGATCGGTACCTTGCCGTTGATGCTCTGGCTATCAATACGCCCCTCACCCGTGATCACCAGCGTGGCATCTTTAACCAGTTCATCCAGACCCAGCGCCTCGGTAACAATCTCGATCCCCTGACGCAGCTCGGCGTTGCAAAAACCGTAAAGCGCGGCACCCATTCCGCCTGCTGCTCCAGCTCCAGGAACGTCGTCAACGTCGATGCCAAGATCCTTTTTGATCACCTCGGCATAATGGCTTAAATAACCATCAAGCTGCTCGATCATTTCAGGCGTCGCGCCTTTTTGCGGGCCAAAAATCGCTGTCGCTCCTCGATGGCCGGTTAACGGATTGGTTACGTCACAGGCCACTTCAAAACGGCATTTTTTAATGCGTTTATCCAGCCCGCTGATGTCAATTTTTTCTAGCTTGATCAATTCGCCGCCGCCGAAGCCAATCTGTTTACCCTCTTTGGTCAACAGTTTGACTCCCAGCGCCTGCACCATTCCTGCACCACCGTCGTTGGTTGCGCTGCCGCCAATGCCAATGATGCAGTGCTCTACGCCATGATCAAGAGCATTTTTAATCAGTTCACCGGTCCCGTAAGAGGTTGTTTTTAATGGATTGCGCTGCGACTGGGGCACACTTTCCAGCCCGCTGGCCGCTGCCATTTCAATAAAGGCAATCTTTTCATCACCCGAAAGCCCGAAGAAGGCGTCGATTGGCTCTCCAAGCGGTCCTGTGACCCTGACTTCCACCACCCGCCCGCCGGTAGCCGCCACCATCGCCTCAACGGTGCCTTCACCGCCGTCGGCAACAGGAAGTTTCACATACTCGGCGTGAGGAAAAATTTCGCGAAATCCACTTTCAATGGCTTTTGCCACGTCCAGTGCAGACAAGCTTTCTTTAAATGAATCCGGTGCGATTACTATTTTCATAAGCTATCCACTCTTAGAAACAATCCACTTTTCAGAAACAATCCGCACGGCTGTGAAAATGCGTCCTGTCAGAATGAGGTATTATTACTGATGATAGCGCCTCCCAGAGCGGCGCTATCTCAGGTATTAACGCGTGACTTCTACCTTCGCCAGATTTTCATAATAGCGTGCTATTGCGCTGTGGTCAGATTGTCCGTGGCCGTCAGCTCGCAATGCCTGCATAATTTCCATAACCGCAGCAGTTAAAGGCAGTTGGGCACCGATTTCATGCGAGGTATCCAGAGCGTTGGCAAGATCCTTGATATGCAGATCGATCCTGAATCCCGGCTTAAAGTTGCGATCCATTACCATAGGCGCTTTAGCGTCTAATACTGTGCTCCCGGCTAAACCACCGCGAATGGCCTGATAAACCAGGTCAGGATCAACTCCCGCCTTGGTTGCCAACACCAGCGCTTCCGACATGGCGGCAATATTCAGAGCCACGATCACCTGATTCGCCAACTTGGTGACGTTACCAGCACCGATATCGCCGGTATGCACCACAGAACCTGCCATTGATTTCATTACTTCGTAGCATTTATCAAAGACGGCTTTGTCACCTCCAACCATTACTGACAGCGTGCCCTCAATCGCTTTTGGCTCACCGCCGCTAACGGGTGCATCGAGCATGACAATCTTTTTCGCCGCCAACGCCTCACTGATTTCACGGCTGGCAAGCGGCGCAATCGAACTCATGTCGATCAAAATAGCGCCCTCTTTCGCCCCTTCAATAATGCCATTTTTACCCAGCGCCACCTCTTTCACCTGGGGAGAATTAGGTAGCATGGTGATAATAATATCGCTGAGTGCGGCCACGGCCTTCGGAGTGTCAGCCTTTTCGGCTCCGGCAGCAACCAGCTCGTCAGTGGTGTCTTTGTGATGGTCGAGGATCACCACTGAATAACCTGCCTTAAGCAGGTTTTTACTCATAGGCTTGCCCATGATCCCAAGGCCGATAAATCCGATTTTCATGCGGTTACCCTCTGATTAATTGCTGAAATTTCGTTTATTAGAGTGATCAAGACTATTGGGTAAAACGATCGTACAAGGCTTGTGTCCCCGCGCGGAACACGCCTAAATCGCTGCCCACTGCGACAAAGGTTGCACCCCATTCAATGTAGCGACGAGCATCGGCTTCGACGGGAGCCAGAATGCCGCTGGGTTTGCCGTGAGCTTTGGCTTTGTCGAGAATATATTTGATGGCTGACTGCACCTCAGGGTGCCCGGCGTTGCCCAAATGTCCCAGAGCGGCGGCCAGATCGCTAGGTCCGACGAAAAGACTATCGACACCGTCAACGGAGGCAATAGCATCAAGATTATCAATTCCTTGCTGACTTTCTATCTGCACCATCACACAGATATGGTCATTGGCCTGCGCCAGATAGTCGGGCACGGTGCCAAACATATTGCCGCGATGAGAAACTGAAACGCCGCGAATGCCGGCCGGTGGATAGCGAGTTGAAGCCACTGCCAGCTCGGCCTGTTCGCGAGTTTCAACATACGGGATCAGGAAGTTGGCAAAACCGATATCCAGCAGCCGCTTGATAATTACCGGTTCGTTGGTCGGAGGGCGAACAACTGGAGCACTTTTGCTGCTTTTAAGCGCCATTAGTTGAACGACAAAGCTGGATATATCGTTTGGCGCATGTTCGCCATCAAGCAGCAGCCAGTCAAAACCAGCTAACCCTAATACCTCGGTCGAGATCGGATTAGACAAGGCAGACCAACAGCCAATCAGCGTTTTTCCTGCCAGCAAATCTTGTCGTAAGCGGTTTGGGAATACTTGATTACTCATACGAAACCTCAATGGTTGAAGCGGGCATTAGAGAAATAGTGATGCGCCTGCACGGTTAACTACGGTAATGATTAGATAATTCAGTATAAAAAGAGACCGCGCAAATGACACTGTGCAGGCGCCCAACAATCCTCGCAAAATGAGGATGAATTTTTTTGCAATATCACATCACCATGGGATAGGAATCACACTATTTCAGCGACATACAAAAGCGTTTAACGAAGGGTGATTATTGTCACTTCTTATCCCTCAAATGCCTGAGAAAAACTGTCTAAGCCGCATTAAAGCTGGTCAGTTGCACAATGAGCTATTGCTGGACATTCCCTATAATTTTGCTCATAACCGATAAAACTCGCGCAGATGGAGATATCTATGTCCGCCATAAAAGAGCAAGTCAGCAAACCTTTGTTTATCAAAGTGCATGACCGCGATAACGTAGCCATTATTGTTAATGACAATGGCCTGCCAGCGGGAACACAGTTTGCCAATGGTTTGAAACTGGTAGAACACATTCCACAGGGGCATAAAGTCGCGCTGACAGATATTCTTCAAGGCGAGGATATCGTTCGTTACGGCGAGGTGATCGGCTATGCGCTGCGCAATATTGCGCAGGGTAGCTGGATTGATGAGTCAGTCGTTGAACTGCCGCAGGCGCCCGAGTTGGAAAGTTTACCGTTGGCGACGCGCGTTCCCGCGACACTTCCCGCGCTCGAGGGTTACACTTTCGAGGGTTATCGCAACGCCGATGGCAGCGTCGGAACCAAAAATCTATTGGGCATCACCACCAGCGTGCACTGTGTGGCTGGCGTAGTCGATTACGTGATGAAAATAATTGAACGCGATCTGCTGCCGAAATATCCCAATGTCGATGGTGTAGTCGGTCTTAATCATCTTTATGGCTGCGGTGTGGCAATCAACGCGCCTGCCGCCATCATCCCGATTCGCACTATTCATAATCTGGCGCTAAACCCCAATTTTGGTGGCGAAATTATGGTCGTTGGGCTGGGTTGCGAAAAACTGCAGCCGGAAAAACTGCTGCAAGGTACCTCCGATGTACAAGCCATCTCGCTGGATGAGGTGAAAATCGTGCGTTTGCAAGATGAGCAGCATGTCGGCTTTCAATCGATGGTTGACGACATTCTTACCGTAGCCAATTTTCATTTGCAGCGACTGAATAAACGCCAACGCGAGAGCTGTCCTGCTGCGGATCTAGTGGTCGGCACGCAGTGCGGCGGCAGCGATGCTTTCTCGGGCGTTACGGCTAATCCTGCCGTCGGGTTTGCCTCGGACTTGCTGGTACGCTGCGGCGCAACGGTGATGTTTTCGGAAGTCACCGAGGTGCGAGACGCCATTCATTTACTCACGCCAAGGGCTGTTGATGAGCAAGTTGGAAAACGCTTGCTCGAAGAAATGGCATGGTACGACAACTACTTGGCCAGCGGCATGACCGATCGCAGCGCCAATCCCTCTCCAGGTAATAAGAAAGGCGGACTAGCCAATGTCGTTGAAAAAGCGCTGGGTTCGATTGCAAAATCCGGTACTAGCGCAATCGTCGAAGTGTTATCTCCCGGTCAGCGCCCAACCCGCCGCGGGCTGATTTATGCTGCTACCCCGGCCAGTGATTTTGTTTGTGGAACACAGCAAGTCGCATCGGGTATCACCGTACAGGTATTTACCACCGGTCGTGGAACTCCTTATGGATTAACGGCGGTGCCGGTAATCAAAATGGCGACCCGCACCACGCTGGCGAATCGCTGGTTTGATTTGATGGATATCAACGCAGGAACTATCGCCACTGGTGACGCGACTATCGAGGATGTTGGCTGGGAGTTGTTCCATTTTATTCTGGATATTGCCAGTGGCCGCAAGAAAACCTGGTCAGATCAATGGGGAATTCATAACGCCTTGGCGGTATTTAATCCTGCGCCAGTGACATAAAAGTGGGTTTTAGATTTGAAATCTAAGGCAACTTTTTGTGCTGCGCACGGCCTTTAGCTTAACTTCAACTTCAACTTCAATTTCATGCGCTGCGCTTACTGGGCTGCGGCCCAGACCGCCTCAAGGGTGGCCCTTGGGCCGCCACCCTTAAGAATCCCGGGCCCTTGTCGCCGTTGAATAAAACGGTTCTCGAGTTTGTAGCTCTTTCCAGTCACTCCTCTGTGTGGCGCGTTGCCGCGTGGCTCCGCCATTCCTTCGCTCGGTCAGGAGCCAAAAACGTCTCCCTCCCCTCACTCAGCGCCGTCACGGAGTGCGCCAATATTAGCCCCTAGGGAAAACCGCTCCCTCCTTTTTTAAATAAAACTCACAACGGCAAAGGAAAAATAATGGGTAAGGGCGATGGATTTTGACTTTATGCCGGATGGAAGGTTTTTGGACCTAAGGTCAGGTTGCCAATTTTTCTTTAATAGCCCTGATTGGCGGCCTCGGGGCGGCGCTGAGGGAGTGAGAAAGACGTTTTTGGCTTTCGAACGAACGAGGGGACCGCGCAGCGGCGCGTCCAACGCCACACACAGTGGCAACTGAAACAAACTCATCGTCTGGTGCCGTACAGGCAAACGACACCAAAGGGGCGCGGAGATGCAAGAGGACTCGCCCTGGAGACCTCTTGCCCGGTTCCGGCACTGCCGGTTAAATGACCATTAAAATGAGTGAACCGGAAAAACGCCTCGGTGATCATTGACCTTAAAAAGCCTGTGCGCAGCACCTAAAGCCCGTGCGCAGCATCTAAAGCCCGTGCGCAGCACCTAAAGCGCGGAGATGCAAGAGGACTCGCCCTGGAGACCTCTTGCCCGGTTCCGGCATTGCCGGTTAAATGACCATTGAAATGAGTGAACCGGAAAAACGCCTCGGTGATCATTGACCTTAAAAAGCCCGTGCGCAGCACCTAAAGCTCATGCACAGCACAACAAATTGCCTTTAGGATTCTAAATCTAAACTCGCTAAAGGAGCAGCCTAGCCCTCTTATCTCACCAAACAGGGTTTTTTAGGATCAAACGTCCAGTTTGGCACCAGGAATTGCATCCCCGCGGCATCGTCTCTGGCACCTAATCCCATGCTTTCATAAAGCTCGTTTGCTTTCATCAGCTGGTCAGTATCCAATTCTACGCCCAGCCCCGGGCGCTCCGGCACTTTCACCATTCCGCCCTTGATTTGCAGAGGTTCTTTGGTGAGACGCTGATTGCCTTCCTGCCAGATCCAGTGAGTATCTATAGCGGTAATTTTGCCGGGCGCCGCGGCGGCGACGTGAGTGAACATCGCTAATGAAATATCAAAGTGATTATTGGAATGCGAACCCCAAGTCAGGCCCCATTCGTGGCACATCTGCGCGACGCGCACCGAGCCTTGCATCGTCCAGAAATGTGGGTCAGCCAGCGGGATATCCACCGATTTTAATTGGATGGTATGCCCCATTTGCCGCCAGTCGGTGGCTATCATATTGGTCGCGGTGGGCAAACCGGTGGCTTGACGGAACTCGGCCATAATCTCGCGGCCAGAAAAACCCTGTTCAGCGCCGCAAGGGTCTTCCGCGTAGGCCAGCACGTTGCGCAGCTGCTTGCCTAAACCAATCGCCTCATCCAGCGACCAGGCCCCGTTGGGGTCCAGCGTAATGCGCGCCTGCGGGAAGCGTTGCGACAACGCAGTCACCGCCTCGGCCTCTTCACTACCGCGCAGCACGCCGCCTTTTAGTTTGAAATCATTGAAGCCATATTGATCATAAGCAGCTTCGGCCAAACGCACGACTGCCTCGGGAGTCAGGGCTTCTTCATGGCGCAGTCGATACCAGTCATTGCGCTGGTCGCGCTCGCGCTGATACGGTAGCGAAGTTTTATCCGGATCGCCGACGTAAAACAAATAGCCCAGCATTTCAACCGCATCTCGCTGCTGCCCGTCCCCCAGTAATGACGCCACTGAGACATCAAGATATTGCCCGAGCAAGTCAAGCATTGCCGCTTCAATCGCGGTCACCACGTGAATTGTCGTGCGCAGATCAAAAGTCTGTAAGCCACGCCCGGAAGCATCGCGATCGGCGAACTGCTGGCGCACGGCGTTCATCACATTTTTATACTCGCCCAGCGTTTTCCCTATCACAAGCGACTCGGCGTCAGTCAGCGTTTGGCGAATCTTCTCACCACCCGGCACTTCACCAACGCCAGTATGACCGTCGTTATCTTTAAGAATCAATATATTGCGAGTGAAGAACGGCGAGTGCGCGCCGCTCAGATTTAGCAACATGCTGTCATGCCCTGCTACGGGCACAACCTGCATGGAAATAATTTTGGGGGTAGTCGATGAAGCAGCCATACAAACTCCTTATTTAACGACCAAACGCTGGACGTTTTCGATCAAATTTCCAGTCGGGCACCAGGTATTGCATAGAGGCCGCGTCGTTACGCGCACCGCTCGGCAGTTTTTTATGGAGTTCATAAGCCTGATGAATGCGGTCCATGTCAATTTCCACACCAAGGCCCGGTTTTTCAGGCACTTTGATTTTTCCATTCACGATCTGCAGTGGATCTTTGGTCAGGCGCTGATTGCCTTCTTGCCAGATCCAGTGGGTATCGATCGCGGTTGGTTTTCCGGGAGCCGCTGCGCCGACGTGAGTAAACATTGCCAATGAAATATCAAAATGATTATTGGAATGGCAGCCCCAGGTCAGCCCCCAGTCGTTGCAAAGCTGTGCAACGCGAACCGCCCCCTGCATCGTCCAGAAATGCGGATCGGCCAGCGGAATATCCACCGACTGCAACATTACTGCGGGCTGCAACTCGCGCCAGTTGGTGGCAATCATGTTGGTAGCCACCGGCAGCCCGGTCGCGCGGCGGAACTCGGCCATCACTTCACGGCCCGAGAAGCCCTGTTCTGCTCCGCATGGATCTTCGGCGTAGGTCAGAATGCCGTGCATGTTTTTACACAGCGCAATGGCTTCGTCGAGCATCCATGCGCCGTTCGGATCGACAGTAATTCGCGCATCAGGGAAGCGCTTGTGCAACTCTTTAACCGCTTCGATCTCTTGTTCACCGCGCAGTACGCCGCCTTTCAGTTTAAAATCTTTAAAACCGTAGCGGTCCTGTGCCGCTTCGCCCAGACGTACAATAGCCTCGCTATCCATCGCTTTTTGATGACGCAGATGATACCAATCGTCTTTGCCGCCCTCCCCGCTCTGGTAAGGCAAATCGGTTTTTTCACGATCGCCTACATAAAACAGGTAGCCCAACACGGTAACTTCATCACGCTGCTTACCAGGTCCCAATAATTCCACAACCGGCACGCCGAGGAATTTGCCCATCAGATCCAGCAGGGCCGCCTCCAGTGCAGCTACGGCATTAACCCGCAGCTCGAAGGTCCATGCGCCTTTGGCGAAAGAGTCGAAATCCGAGGACTGATTGCCGACGTGAATTTCATGCACCAAACTGTTCATGCGCGCAATTTCTTTGCCCACGACCTGCGGCACTGCCTCGAGCAGAGTGTTTAAAATGACTTCACCACCCGGCGCTTCCCCGACGCCGGTATTCCCCGCGCTGTCTTTCAGAATCACGATATTACGCGTGAAATAAGCGCCGTGTGCGCCACCGATATTGAGTAACATGCTGTCGTGACCTGCCACCGGAATGACCTGCATATCAGTAATAATGGGCGAACTTTGTGTACTCATCATGGTTTCCTTCTTTGTTAAATTGGCAACGTGATGCGATAACCTATTTCGATTTATATTGGCTTTATGCGTAGGACTTAAGTTCGATACGCTCGATTTTCTGGACAATAAACAGGAAGCTGACTACCGCAACCAGTGCATGGATTGCGACATAAAGCAGTGCGCCGTCAAACGAGCCTGTGGCAGCGATGATGTAACCGATGGCGATGGGAGTAATGATCCCGGAGATGTTGCCGCACATATTGAACAGACCGCCGCTCAGGCCGCTAATCTCTTTCGGCGCGGTATCGGCCAATACGGCCCAACCCAGCGCGCCAATTCCCTTACCAAAGAAGGCAGCTGCCATTACCGCGACCACAATCCATTCTGTCGATACGTAATTACAAATCACCATCGACATCGACATCAGCATGCCAAGTACAATCGGGAGTTTGCGGGCAAAGGTCAGAGAATGGGTACGCCGCATCAGATAATCAGAAATGACGCCACCGAGAATACCGCCGAGGAAGCCCATGATCGCCGGGATCGACGCCACCATCCCGGCCTTGAGGATCGACATACCTTTTTCCTGCACCAAATAGATGGGGAACCAGGTAATAAAAAAGTAAGTCAGCGCATTAATACAATATTGGCCGAGATAAATGCCGATCATCATGCGGTTTGAGAGCAGCTGTTTGATTTGCTGCATCCTCGTGCCTTTGCCAATAACCTTGCCGCCTTTATTCTCCTGGTGATCCATATTGATCAATGCACCACCTGCCTCGATGTAGTCCAGCTCGGCCTGATTAGCTTTGGGATGATCTTTAGGATCGTAAATAACCTTGAGCCAGATAAAGCTCAGGATAATTCCAAGGCCGCCCATAAAGAAGAATACGTGTGACCAGCCTACCGCCGAGGTTAGCCAGCCCATGATCGGCGCAAAGATCACCGTGGCGAAATACTGGGCGGAGTTGAAAATAGATACCGCAGTGCCGCGCTCTTGCGCCGGAAACCAGGCAGCAACGATACGACTATTACCGGGGAAGGAAGGTGATTCAGCGAGTCCGACCAAAAAGCGTAAAGCAAATAACGCGACGACAATGCCGAAGCCGTGGAAAATATCGACAAAACCTTGTAACAGCGTAAACAGCGACCAGATAAAGATGCTGTAGAAATATACTTTTTTGGAGCCGAACTTATCGAGCAACCAGCCGCCAGGAATTTGGCCGATAACATAAGCCCATGAGAAAGCAGAAAAGATATATCCCATCCCGATTGAATCGAGGCCTATATCTTTCGCCATTGCGGAACCGGCAATTGACAGCGTTGCCCGGTCACCGTAGTTGAAAGAGGTCACGATAAATAGCATCACAACAATCCAGTAGCGAGCATTGGTTCTTTTTTTTGTCATACTCTCCGCCGAGCTGATTGTAACCATGGTGTTCTCCAAAGAGAGGAAGATCGAGAAGCTCAAAACTGATTAGGAAAAATTGTAGGGTTCAGCATTGGGCTCGTACAAAACAAGGCGTCACGCTATTCATGAAAACGTCATTCTTATTAGAAAATTCATTGGAACAGGTTACCGACGGTAATCCGCTTTTCAGGCGGCAAATACCACGGATAAACATGACGATAGTCAGTATAGGAGCAAGCAACGGGTGCCTCATTAGGCAAATCAACAAGCTTAAGGCCCAAAAAAGAATTAGATTGTTGCACCTGCACAAGGCGATGCGAATTAGCTCACGAATTGATTACAGGCCGTAAAAGCCTCGTCACTCACCGCGAAAAAAGGGATTGTGCGATTAGTCTATTTAGCGATCGTCATCAAGTTGCAAGGCGACATATAACAAAAGGCGATCGTCGAAATTACCCAAATCCAGACCGGTTAATTCAGAGATCCGATTAAGACGATATTCAAGCGTATTGCGATGGATATATAACGCCTTCGACGTGGCAGTCGGTTGCACGTTGTGGCTAAACCAGGCGCTCAGGGTGCGCCTCAATAATCCGTTACCGTCAGTGGCTTTCAAACGCGCCAGCGGACGCACCAGCTCATCGGCCTGCCATCCCCCGCGTAAACTGTCGAGCAGCACTGGCAAGATCAAATCCTGATAAAAATAGCAACGCTGATCCGGCATACGCTGTTTGCCTACTGACATGGTAGTTTTAGCGGTGCGATACGAACGGGCGATACTCCCAGGGCCGGTAAAGAAGTTGCCCAGCGACAGACGGACTCGCAGTCGACCGCTCTCGGTCATTCTGGAGAGCAGGTGATCGACCCGCTGGCGGTGTGACTCCGGGTCCCAACGGTCGTAACTGTTCAGCGCCGGTTTCAGTACCACCATTTCGGTCAGCGACACAATGGCGATGAGATTGTCGCGCTCGGGCGTGGTCAACAGTTGCTGCAACTGCTGCAGCTCAGCCATGGCGGTATCGACGCCAAGCTGGCCGCTGTCCACTTCGACAACCGCTACAACGCGCGGCTTGTTGACATCAATGCCCAAACGCTGTGCCCACTCCATCAGCGCCGGAGTCAACTCATCCATGCGGATCAGATTGAGGACCAGCTCCTCTCGCAGGCGGCTGTCCTGGGCCAGCATATGCAGTAAACGCGCCTGTTCAAGCATCATTTCCGCCGTCATGCACACGAGCTCGCCGTATTGCCGCAGCTGGGCTGGATTGCCAGTCAGGCCAATTACACCGACTATCTCCCCGTCAATGCGCAGCGGCAGGTTGATACCTGGACGAACGCCGTGCAGATGGCGCGCCACGCCCTCATCAATATCCACCACCCGTTGCTGGGAAATACTCAACAAAGCACCTTCATGCAACTCACCTAGCCGTTGATCGTCGCCGCTGCCAATAATTTTCCCACGGGAATCCATCACATTAATATTGCTATCAATGATTTGCATGGTACGGGCAACGATAGTCTGTGCCAGCTTTGCATCCAGGTGATATACCGCCATAAGTCGCTGCTCTTTTTAATTAGATTGTTTTAAACAGAATAGACATGGTGGAAAGGTCATACATTGTGCAAACGCCCAAAGCTGAAAAAATCAGCTCAGAGTTGGGAGTACCATCACAGTTTGAACGGTCTTAGTTAGGCGAATGCCCATACCGGAATGAGGAAAGGCAGACCGAAGTCTGCCTTGGATACTTGAGTTGATGTCTTACGAGGCGATTATTGGGCCAGCAGGTAAATCTGTGTATCACCGCGCTGAATATCCAGCGCCAGCACGCCCGGCTTGGTATCCAGAATTTTGCGCAGGTCGCCAAGGTTATTGACCGGCTGCTGGTTAACGCCGTGGATGATGTCGCCTTTCTTCAGACCCACGCGCGCGGCGGCGGTGCCTGGTTTAACGGTATCAACTTTAACGCCTTTCTGGCCGCCAACATCGCTGTTGCTGAGTTCAGCCCCTTCAATACCGGTGTAAACCGTAGCGGAAGCGGTCTGCGATGGCTGAGTGCTCTGCTGCAGAGTCACGTCAACATTCAACGGCTTGCCGTCACGCAGGATGCCGATGGAGATTTTGGTACCAATCGCCATAGTCCCCACGTCTGCACGGAAGGAGGCGAAGCTGCTGATAGGTTTACCGTTCATGCTGACAATCACGTCGCCCGCTTTCAGGCCCGCTTTCTCGGCAGCAGACTTCGGCAATACCTGGCTGATGAATGCGCCGCGCTGAGCATCGACCTTCATCGCTTTAGCCAGCTCGGAATTCAGCTCGGTACCCATGATGCCCAGCTCACCGCGTTTCACCTGACCGTACTCGATCATCTGTTTAGACAGGTTTTGCACCATGTTGCTCGGGATTGCAAAACCGATACCGATGTTGCCGCCGTCCGGGGCCAGAATCGCCGTGTTCAGGCCAATCAGTTCACCGTTGAGGTTAACCAGCGCACCGCCGGAGTTACCACGGTTAATTGCCGCATCGGTCTGGATGAAGTTTTCATAATTTTCAATGTTCAGACCGCTTCGGCCCAGCGCAGACACGATGCCCGAGGTGGCGGTTTGGCCCAGACCGTATGGGTTACCGATAGCCACAGTGTAGTCACCGACGCGCAGCTGCTCTGAATCGGCAAACTTGATTGCGGTCAGATTTTTAGCGTCGAGAAGCTGGATCACTGCGATATCGGACTGTGGATCTTTGCCGATAACTTTAGCGGTAAAACGACGTCCATCGTTAAGCTGTACAGTAATCTTGTTGGCATTTTCAACGACGTGATTGTTGGTGACAACATAGCCTTTCGCAGCATCAATAATGACGCCTGAACCCAGCGCCTGGAAAGCCTGTTTGGCTGGAGCCTGTTGCTGCTGGCCGTCATCGTCACCGTCGTCACCGCCCTGCCCACCTTGTTGGCAGACCGGGGAATTTTGGAATGGGGAACCATCCTGGCAAAGCGGTGAGTTTTCACCGAAGAACTGCTGGAACTGTTGACCCATGCGAGGCGTTTTAACCGGTGCACTACCGTCTATGTTAATACTTACCACCGAAGGCATAACTTTTTCCAGCATCGGCGCCAGGCTTGGCACTTGCGTGTTGCTTGAAGAAGCAGTCTCTGCAGCCAATGCCGATGAAACAGGCGCAACAGCCATACCAACACTTAACGCCAGGGCGCTCAAGAATAGAGTAGTTTTTTTCATCAGAAGAAATCTCTTTAAATTATGTGGTGGCGACAAGTTTTGCCACCTTGCCAGGTAGTCGTAAATTGAGATTTTATTAATAACCCGAAGTTCATCTCCGTCGAATTCACAATAGTAAAAAAGTATTGTCGACATTTACAAAAGCATACTTTTTAATCAGCAGTTTGGGCAATTATTTCACTTAAATTCCGAGCTTTATCACCCGATTATTCGGCAGCCATCAGCCTGCGATATTCGTCGTAAGCATAAAGATCGGTCATACCGCTGATATAATCCTGAATCATTCGCGCGCGGTAATAATATTCACTCACCTGCTTTTCATCTTCGCTGCAATTCTGCAATTTGGCTATCGCTTCGCTGTACGCTAAACGATGCTTGGAAGAGAGTTTATGAAACAGCCTAGTTTCAATAAGATAGCTGCGATGATCGTCTTGCTCAACTAAATGTGTAAATTCGGTCAACGGCATATCCAGCAGCGGGCTATAAATATCCAATAGCCCGCTAATGACTCGATATCCCTGGAGTTCCAACTCCTCCACTTCATAGTGGTTGAAAACATGTTTACGCGCCACGCTTTTATATATTTCCAGCAGGCGATTAGGCTGGCTGTCGTCCTCGAGTAATGCCTGATTGAAGATTCCTGAATATATTGACGATAAATTACTTATAAATCGTTTAGCCGCGTGCGGTACCAGCTGTTTCACCGTTTGTACCCGCAGCTCCATAAAGAAGTAATCTACCGGATTGCGGAACGTTTTGGCGCGATCCATTTTTTGATAAGCAGTCTCGACCACGCTTTCAAAAAGATCGTTTGGCTGGCTCTTTCCCCACTGATATTTAAGGTGCTTATAGAGCTGCTCGACGGTAAAAATGTTTTTTTCCACCGCGTCTTCAAGATCGGCAATACAGTAGGAAATATCATCCGCCGCTTCCATGATGTAAGTCAGTGGAAAACGACTGAATTCACCCAGCTGCAACTCATCGCGCATCCGGCAAATAAACGGCTCTTCCGAAAGGTAAAATCCCGGTTTTTTCATAAGATAATCAAAGGATTCTGGCAAAGAATCAAACCAATAGGCTGGCCTTGTATATTTCAGGATACAGGCGGTCTGACTGAAGGTAAGGTTAAGTTTTAACAGGGTAAAGACCAGTCGGATAGCCTGCGCGTTGCCGTCGAAATGGCACAGATCGTAGCGGACTTTTTTGCGCAGCTGGTTTAATTCCTGGTTCTGCGAATCGAGACGCAGAAAATCCAGGCTACAGTTTTCAAATGCCGAACTGCCGCTTTTAAGGCTGGCGATATCCATCCGTTTTGCAAACCAGTTGTTTATTGCCGATTCGCCAAAATGGCCAAACGGCGGGTTGCCGATATCGTGCATCAGGCAGGCCATTTCCACAACACTTTCAAAGGGTTCGGTTGATTCACTCAGGCCGAAATTCTCCAGCCCGCCGTCTTTTCGCAGGCGATGCAAGACCTCTTTGGCAATATGACGCCCCACCTGCTGGACCTCCATGGAATGCGTCAGGCGACTGCGCACCGCCGCGTTTTTTTCCAGTGGAAAGACCTGCGTTTTTTGCTGCAGGCGGCGGATGGCAGCAGAATTGATGATCCGCCCGCGATCGCTTTCAAACTGACGGATGATATCGTATTCGTCGGCTGCTGCGAGCGTTGGACTAAAGGGACGTTGGAAGTTGAATTTCGTTTTAAAATCGATCCCAGACATGATTCCCTACCTTATCAGTCACTTCATCCATTGCGATTGCCCTCGAGCGCTGGCAGCAAACGCATTATTTCTTGCCTTTAGCCATGATAGACTATGCCGCATTGATCGAGGTCGTGTCCAACATGCCCTGCATCGAAATGATGAAGGGAACATTTTTATCTGCTGCGAGTATTCATTATGAAAGTAGGCATTATTGGCGCCATGGAACAAGAAGTTACCCTGCTGCGCGACAAAATCGAAAACCGTCAAACCATTCAGCGTGCTGGCTGTGAAATCTACACCGGCCAGCTGCACGGCGTTGACGTCGCGCTGCTGAAATCCGGCATTGGTAAAGTCTCGGCTGCCATGGGCACGACCCTGCTGCTGGAACACTGCAAACCTGACGTGGTTATCAACACAGGTTCCGCCGGTGGTCTGGCCAAGACCTTGAAAGTAGGCGATATCGTGGTTTCCGAAGAAGTACGTTATCACGACGCCGATGTCACCGCTTTTGGCTATGAGCCGGGCCAGATGGCAGGTTGCCCGCCTTCTTTCGTTGCCGACGCAGCACTTATCAAGCTGGCTGAGAGCTGTATCACCGGGCTGAATCTGAATGCCGTTCGCGGTCTGATTTGCAGCGGCGATGCCTTTATCAACGGTGCTGAACCTCTTGCTCGCATTCGCAATACCTTCCCAAGCGTAGCTGCTGTAGAGATGGAAGCAGCCGCAGTGGGTCACGTTTGCCACCTGTTCGGTACGCCATTTGTTGTGGTGCGCGCGATTTCCGACGTCGCAGACACTGAATCACACCTGAGCTTTGAAGAGTTCCTGGTGGTTGCCGCCGAGCAGTCAACTCTGATGGTTGATGCAATGCTGAAATCACTGGCTGCCAATCCGCTGCGTTAATCGGCGGTAGATGCGTCACATAACATAAAGGCTGCTCACCTTGCGCAAACTGCTACTGTTAATCGCTCTGTGGCTGCCTTTGGCGGCGCAGGCGCAGGTTGCCGAAAGGGTGATTAGCCTGGCTCCCAACCTGACCGAGCTGGCTTATGCGGCGGGTCTGGGTGATAAGCTGGTGGCAGTTAGCGCTTACTCAGACTACCCTCCGCAGGCTTTGAGTCTCGAGCAGGTGGCTAATTGGCAGGGGATTAACGTCGAACGGATTTTGGCGTTGAAACCCGATCTGCTGCTAGCGTGGCGCGGGGGAAATCCGCAGCGCCCGCTGGAACAACTGGCCTCGTTTGGCATCCCTATCGTTTATCTGGATCCTGAAAGCGTGGAGCAGGTTGCCGATGCTCTAGATCAATTAGCAGCGTACAGCGCTTCACCAAAAACAGGCCATGACGCGGCGCAACAAATCAGACAACAGCTCGCTGAACTGCGCGCTAACCATCCTAAGAAAACCGCCGTGCCGGTGTTTATACAATTCTCAACCCAGCCACTGTTTACCTCTTCCGGTAAAACCTTGCAGAGTCAGATAGCCAGCCTGTGCGGCGCCGAGAATATTTTTGCCGCTAGTCCGGCGCCCTGGCCGCAGGTGAGCCGCGAGCAGGTGTTAAGCCGACAACCGAAGGCGATCATTTTTCCCGGTAATGAAAAGCAGCAGGCGGATATCCGCACCTTCTGGCAGGGGCAACTCGATGTGCCAATGCTGGCGGTAAACGCTGACTGGTTTAACCGCGCCGGTCCTCGAGTGATGCTGGCTGCTCAGCAGCTATGTGCTGAGATTGATGCGTTGAAACGCCAGTGAGCAAAAAAAAACCCGTGCAAACGCACAGGGTTTTATGTTCAGGCAAATCTTCAGGATTAGATACTGAAAGAGGATCCGCAGCCGCAGGTAGTTTTCGCGTTCGGGTTGGTGACCACAAAGCGCGAACCTTCCAGGCCCTCAGTGTAGTCAACCGATCCGCCGACCAAATATTGCAGGCTCATCGGGTCAACCACCAGCGCAACGCCAGATTTCTCAATGGTCATGTCGCCGTCGTTGATCTTGTCGTCAAAGGTAAAGCCGTATTGGAATCCGCTGCAACCGCCGCCGGTAATATACACGCGAAGTTTCAGCTCGGGATTTTCCTCATCTGCCACCAGATTTTTAACTTTACGAGCAGCGGCTTCAGTAAACTGTAACGGCAGCGCAACATGCTCGTCCAGGGTTGGCTCGCTTAAAATAGGTTCACTCATAGTTTTTGCTCCCAATCCGAATTCTGTTCAGGCCGCCGGATTGACTGTCTGAATAATGAACTGATTATCTTATACCTGCATCTTAGATACAAGTATGGGCCGTTTTCATCACCGCGTCCCGCAAAATTTAAGGCTTATTTTTGCGTAACCGTGCTCTCTGCCTCGGCAGTCTGACGCGCGGCCAAATTCGCCTGTTCGCGTTCCTGCTTCTGTAAGGTGCGGGTTAAAAGTGCAGAATACAAGGGCTTGCCGCCAAGAAACTGGGCCAGCAGCGTCGCACCGAGACAGGTGATGATCATCGGTAAAATCAGCTGATAATTTTCGGTCATCTCCAATACCAGCACGATGCCAGTCAGCGGCGCTCGCACTGTAGCGGCAAACAATGCTCCCATCCCGGCAATAGCGAAGGTTCCCGGCTGAATACCGTATTGTGGAAACATCGCCGCCGCGGCCATGCCAAAAGCGGTGCCTAGCAGCGTGCCCAGCGCCAGCATCGGGGCAAAAATCCCGCCCGGTGCACCCGATGAGAAGCACAACAGTGTCGTGACCACGCGGGTGATAAAAATAAACAGCAGCGCTCCGAGCGAATAAGTCCCCATCGCCGCCAGCGGGATCAGCGCAAAACCACCACCGGCAGCTTCGGGTTTAATCAATCCCAACAACCCGCAAACGCCGCCGAGCAGGCCTCCAATCAGCAGGATCTTTTGCAGATTTCCACCGTGAATACGGGCGAAAAAATCCTGAGTGCGAAATATCAGCGCATTGAAACAGACGCCTACAATGCCAAACACCATGCCCAGCACCAGATAGAGCCAAAAAGTATTCAGTGATACATTTGCCAGCACGCCAACGTTGATAACCGCCCTTTCACCGTTGAATAAGCGGTAAACAATGCTCGACATAATTACGCCGATAAACACCGCTTTAACTGAAATAAGGCTGTAGCGAAACTGCAAACGCATCTCTTCGATGATAAAAAGAATCCCCGCCAGCGGTGCATTAAACGCGGCGGAAAGTCCTGCCGCGGCACCGGTTGCCAGCAGACTGTGACGAGCTTCGGCGCTGCGCATGTGGAAAATATCAGCCAGCATCTTGCCAAGGTTAGCGCCCATCTGCACCGTAGGCCCTTCTCGCCCCAGCACCATACCCGCGCCCAGAGTGCCCATCCCGCCGACAAACTTTACCGGAATGACTCGCCACCAGCGCACCGGCCGCAGCTCTTCCAGCGCCCCTTCGATTTCCGGAATGCCCGAACCACTCGCTTCAGGAGCAAATTTGCGTACCAGATAATAACCGACCATTGCCAGTAGAGCCGAAACGATAAAGGTCAGCGGCCACAGCAGCCAGAAGTGGCCGCTTACGCTATCCAGCCCAGAAAGCCTGACATGTTGTACCCAGTCGACGGCTTTTTCGAACGCCACGCCAAGCAGGCCAGCCACGATCCCCACCAACGCGGCAACGATAAGAATAGCGACCGGCGTTTTATCCCGGCGCAAAAATTGACGCAGAATGACGCTGGGTCTTCTGCGCTCAGGGAGGCCTGAGACATCAGGGCTAGTTTCGAGAGATTCTTTCATGATGTTCTTTTTAATGAAGAAGAATGAAAATCAGACTGAAGAGTTAACCATAAAAATCGCATATTCAGTATGCATAATATATTTCTTAACCTTTCACAGGCCGTGAAACATTTCCTATCGACGCTATGTTCTCTAGAATAGGGCACATCGTCCGGCGGTCCATGAAGATCGTCGTGCCACTATACTATTTTTCTTAGTGCGAGCTTATCCTCTCAGCACGAAAAAAAACCAGGAGCCGATCAATGAGTAAGTCAGAAAGTTTATTCACCCAAGCGCAAACGCTGATCCCCGGTGGTGTTAACTCGCCGGTTCGCGCGTTCAATGGCGTTGGCGGTGCCCCACTATTCATTGAACGCGCCGACGGTGCGTTGTTATACGATGCCGACGGCAAATCCTATATCGACTATGTCGGTTCATGGGGTCCGATGGTACTGGGGCACAACAATGCTAAAATCCGCAACGCCGTGATCGAAGCCGCCGAGCGCGGCCTGAGCTTTGGTGCACCGACCGAGCAGGAAGTCACTATGGCTGAGTTGGTCACCAAACTGGTGCCAAGCATGGACATGGTGCGCATGGTTAACTCTGGCACCGAAGCGACCATGAGCGCGATTCGTCTGGCCCGTGGTTTCACCCATCGCGACAAGATCATCAAATTTGAAGGCTGCTATCACGGCCACGCCGACTGCCTGCTAGTAAAAGCCGGCTCAGGCGCGTTGACTCTCGGCCAGCCAAACTCCCCGGGCGTACCGGCTGATTTTGCGAAGCACACCTTAACTTGTACCTATAACGATCTGTCCTCGGTTCGCGCGGTGTTCGAACAGTATCCGACAGACGTCGCCTGTATCATCGTGGAGCCGGTTGCCGGCAACATGAACTGCGTGCCGCCGTTGCCGGAATTCCTGCCGGGACTGCGTGCATTGTGCGACGAGTTTGGCGCGCTGCTGATTATCGACGAAGTGATGACCGGTTTCCGCGTCGCGCTCGGCGGTGCTCAGGAATACTACAATGTGAAACCTGACCTGACCTGTCTGGGTAAAATTATCGGTGGCGGTATGCCGGTTGGTGCATTTGGTGGGCGTCGCGACGTGATGCAGGCGCTGGCACCAACCGGACCGGTTTACCAGGCCGGTACACTGTCGGGCAACCCAATTGCCATGGCGGCGGGCATTGCCTGTTTGACTCAGGTTGCAGAACCGGGCGTGCATCAGAAACTCACCGAACTCACCACTCAGCTGGCAGAAGGCCTGAAAGCCGCCGCGGCGGCAGAAAACATTCCGTTGGTGGTTAACCACGTAGGTGGCATGTTTGGCCTGTTCTTCTCAGAACTGCCAACCATCACCAGCTATGATGACGTGATGAAGAGCAACGTAGAGCGTTTCAAAAAGTTCTTCCATCTGATGCTGGAAGAAGGCGTTTATCTGGCCCCTTCAGCGTTTGAGGCGGGCTTTATGTCCCTGGCCCACACGCCAGAAGACATCCAGCACACAATCGACGCTGCACGCCGCAGCTTCGCTAAACTTTGATAAACAAACACGCATAAATAGAGCATTGCCTCAGGTTTTCTGAAGAAGGGTTGCCAATATTTTTGCAAGCCTGAGGCAAAGTCAATTTACTCATTATTTAGAGTGGCCCTATCCCTTCTTCGAAACTGCGCAGCTTGCAAGGCTGGGGGAATTATTGCAGCGTCAGGATCCCTGGATACAATCGGTATCTTGCCAGAACCTCTGAATACGAGTCCTCCGCCCAGGCCGGTTTGCACCGGCACGCCCAGTGCGATGCCTGCGTTATTGATTTCGATGCTCTGTGTTGACTGTTTGCTGGGCGCTACCTTTGGCAGTTTCCCCGCCAGATAGCCGCCAATCATTTGCCCTGCTACACCGGCCCCAAACGTTCTCGCAATATCTGGGGGAAGAAACATATACGCAAGCATGCCTGTTGATGCGGCACTCGCTGCTGTTATTCCTATATTTGAGATGATTTTTATTTTTTCTTTGCCAAATGAATAAATGGCTTTGTTTACGCTACTGCTCGCGTAGTTTGAACCTTGCACACCGACGCGAAATTCGCTGCCCAATAATGAAACATTAACACGCGCTCGGGTTAATTGTTCGTGAACAAACGTCCAATCTTTCCAGTGTCCAATTTCGTAGGATTTTTTTTCTGGGTTATATTGCAGAACGCATCCAACGCCTAGTCTATCTCTCATCATAACGCCGGAGCCTAGATTAAGACTCACGCTTTTTTCATTTATATTGGCAAGTTTTTCAAGTACAGGAAAGCTGGTTCTGACCCCAACTTCAGTATTCAGATAGATATCTGGCGAGATTTTTTGTGGATGTTCATGACGGGCTATCATGCCCATAACGTCTTCAGGTGAAATAACCAGTCTGACTTGCCCAGTTACTCTGCTGTAGGCTGGAGAGAATGCATCATACTCTTGACCATAAGAAATATAACCCAGTGCAACTGTTGATTTAAATTTAACCAAATTCAATAAAAAAGACTTGATCACCTTGTAAGCATCAAAATTATTTAATAACGACGTCTCGCCTCTCAATATTTCTAATACATTATTACTTTCGTCTAACTGACTTTTAAAACAGTCCAAACGAACGTTCAAAATATCCAGCACTTTATTATCCTCATCCATCTGATTTTTTAACACTTCCCTCCCATTATCTTCATATAGTTCTCTATTCCTTTCTAATATTTTTTCTCGCTCACCTACCTCAGACATTAAAAGTTCTACTATTTGTTCAAGTCTGGCTTTTTCGATTGCGGCAGAAACATATTTTTTTGTTGTTTCCTCATCAGCTACCAATAAAGACATAATCTGGTCTACCAACCCAGATGCCTCATTCATTATCTCATCAGAAAGTTTATTTATCGCCTGCGTTACATTCCTTTCGAGTTGATTGACACACTCCTTTTTAGCAAAACCCCACAGATAAGAAATTGTATTAGGAATATTGCAAACAGTGTTATCAGTAAAAAAACCAAGACAGAAAGCGTTATCTTTTTTAGCATCTAACCCTGTTTCTTCCGCCTGTGCATCATTAATGGGAACATATTCCATTTCAGCATGGGGTAATGAAACCGGTTGACTTGTAATTGGCAACTCTTGAAATGAAAGCGGGGATAATGCAACCTGCCCAACCTCTTTCAAATGGTTGAATAAATTGGAGAATGCCGGTTTTCTTGGCATATCGGATAGTGCTATAGCATTAGATTCACTAACAGAATTAATTCTAAACATTGATTTTTTCCTTGGTGTTGGAATAACAATCTAGAAGCTGATATCTCTTTGGATATCATGCAACGTTTATCTGTGCTCCTCCCGTATTGAGGAGGAGCATTTACAGCAATCCACTATTATTTTTACTTTTATACTTTTATACTTTTATACTTTGCTAAATTTAGCCGCGTTTCTCTCCAGCTCTAATGCTCCTCTGTGCGACAACAAGCAGAAGATAATGCCGCAGACCGTACCGCCCATTAACAGGTAAAATCCTGCATGCCAGCCAAATTTATCGACCATGACACCGAATAAAATGGTTCCCAGAGAGCTGCCTAATATGTAACTTAAAAAACCTCTGAGTCCAACGGCAGAACCTACGGCAAAACGTGGAACGATTTCCATAGTTTGTACCGATGCCAAAAATTGCGGTACATAAATCAGACAACCTACCGTAGCCGCAAAAAATGAAATCATTACTACAGAATCACTTTGCCAGTATCCAAATAAACAGAAGAAAATAATCGTCATACAGATAATGGCAAGCGGCATGCGTCTACCCTTGAAAACCTTGTCGGTTAACCAACCCGCAAGTAAAGTAGAAGGAATAGCTGCCCATTCGAAAAACAGGAAAGCGACACTCATCTCTTCTTTTGAGAAATGCTTAACTGTTAATAAATAAATAGGTAACCAGCTAATAACCCCGAAGCGCACCATATACACGAATACATCAACGAATGAGACATACCAGGCATTTTTATTCTTTAATACAAAGGTGTAAAAGATTTGAAAGGCCGTCATATCTTCAGGAGGAAGAGCATGATGTGTGTGATCTATTATATTTCTTTCTTCCGGTATCATTTCGTCAAGAGGCGGTAATCCTTCCTGAACAGGCGTACCTTTACCCAATACCAAAATAACCACGGTAAAAAGAATGGCGATACATGCAGGGAAAATGTAGCTCGCCATTTGCCAGTGTTCGGTCCCTACGAGAGCAAAAGCAACACCTACGATAGGGGCAACAATCCCTCCGCCTATATTATGGGAAACATTCCAAAAAGCGGTGATGCGTCCACGAACCGACTTAGGAAACCAATTAGCAATGGTGATAAAAGAAGGCCCTACTCCCATCCCTTGAAAGACACCATTACAGATGATCAACGCAACAAATACCCAGAACATGCTGCTAAAGCCCAGCCCGATATTGACAACTGCACACATAAACAGCCCACAAGCCATGAAGATCTTGGGACTCATTTTGTCTGACAGGCTACTCATTACGCCTTTACTTATTCCATAAGCAATAAGCATACAACTGCTTAAAAGACCAATTTGAGTCGCACTGAGTTCGAGATGCGCTTTTAGATAGGGTGTCGAAAGTATGAAGTTACTTCTAACAATATAATAGGCCAAATAACCTAAAAAAACGCTCATTAACGCTTGTATTCGATAACGCTTATAAGTAGCGGGTATATCTTCCGGTGCAATTTTCAATGCGGGCGCGACGCGAGAATTAAACATACTGATACATTCCTTGTAATAATTAAGAAAGTTAAACTCCTAAGAAGGGATATATTAAAATTTATAAATTATCGATAAAATTAAATTAGATATTCTTTATATATCTCTGAAAGGTGTATTAAAGACAACTCAGATACTAAATTCTTCCAGAATAAAGTCGATATGCTATTTCAAAAAAATAGCCTTTGCTCACAGGCCAGTCGCACATTACTTGATATGGATCAACCAGCGCTAATCAGGCGCTTGTATCACGGTGTCAGATTGCACCACAGCCGTATTAAACTTAATAATATTTTACGTTTAACCATTAAGAAACCACGACAGTGAGGGCTACAGTCCCAATTTGATTCAACCTCAGGTCGAGGAGTTTGTCGCCCCTGAAACGCCCCATTGGAATACTCGCCGGCTCCAGCAGATAATTGACAGTGCACACGACCTATTCGAAGAGATGCGTCGTTATCATGAAAGCTAAATCAGCGCGGAACCCTGAGTATTTCCTGATTACGCGCTGAGTAATTCCTGATTTATGACGCCTGTTTACGCAACAGGTAGATAAAGTATGGTGCGCCAATAAAGGTTGCCAGCAGCCCTGCCGGGATCTGATTGGGGAAGATAATCATCCGCCCGCACCAGTCGGCAAGCATCATCAGTAATCCACCCATCACACTCGCTACCATCCACTGCGGAATAGCCCGGCGGAAACCCAGCATTCTCGCCATATGTGGGGCCATTAGTCCGACAAAACTCAGCGGCCCGACGGTCAAGGTCGCCACAGCGGTCATTATTGCCGTCAATGACAGCAATGCTATGCGCGTCGGCGTAAGTGCAAGCCCTACCGCACGACCGGTCACGCTGCCGAGTGGCAAAATATTGATCCACCGGCGACAGAACGGCACCAGCATCAATAGCACCAGAGCAATAATACCAGTACGCCAGGCCTGGGCCGCAGTAACCGAATAGGTTGAGCCAGAGATCCACGACAGTAAATCGCCCATCCGAGGATCGCCACTGGCCATCAGCATTACCAGTATCGTGTTGAACACAGTGCTCAGGGCTATACCGGTTAATAGCATGCGCTCTGCCGAAAATTGCCTCAGGCCGGAAACCAGCAGAATAATGCCTAAAGTTGCCGCTGCGCCAAGGCTCCCCGCAGGTAACAGCCACACGAACGCGTCGCCAGGCACCAGAAACAACATCAGCACCACGCCAAAGGTTGCACCCGAGCTGATACCCAACACTTCTGGACTGGCCATCGGATTGCCGGTCAGCTTTTGAATGATTACGCCAGCAGAAGCCAGCATGACTCCCGCCGCCAATGCGGCAAACACTCGCGGCGTGCGCCAGGGCAGCAGCAGGTTCAGCTGATGCCCCAGCGACCAGTGCCATCCTTGCGCGTTACGGCCAAAGCACAGCGCGACCACCAAGCCTATGAGTAGCAAAATGCCCGCCAGCAGCATCCAGCGAACCAGATGATGCCGCTCTTTGGGGATATGATCGCCCTGATTCATTGGAGGCGGCACGGCGCTATGACGTAAACGCGGCAGCAACCACAGCAGGATCGGCGCGCCCACTAATGCGGTGGCCGCACCGGTAGAAATTTCAGTCCACACGCCAGCCAGCCAAAGTACAATTTGGTCAGTAAGCCACAGCAACAGGGCGCCAATCAATGGCGCGAGTATTAAACGCGTGCTCAGACGGCGAGCGCCCAATGTTCTTGCCAGTAGCGGAGCGAATAGCCCGACAAAGCCGATAATTCCCACCGCGTTTACCAACTGCGCACTCAAGAAAATCGCCAGCGTCAGTACTGTGAAACGAGCCGCTGACAGACCAAGTCCCAGATTTTTGGCGACGCCATCGTCGAGCCCCAGCAGTGTCATTGGGCGTTGCATCAAGAAAGCCAACAGCCAGACAATCGCGACTCTGGGAAGCAGGAACGCCGTGGTTGTCCAGTCCTGCTGATTCAACGAGCCGGTGTTCCACAGATAAATGCTTTGCAGTTGCTGATAGTTAAACAGCCCGAGCAGGCTGCTGACCGCGCCGCAATAAAGGCCCAGCACCAGACCGGCGAGGATCAGTGTCACCGGCGACATCCTCTTGCCCCACGCCACGCCAAAGACCAGAAGCCCGACTACAATCGCGCCAATCATTGCGGCAAACTGCTGGGTGATTTCGCCGCCCGGCAAGCTCCATAGGGTTGCGACAGTCAGGCCAAGTTGCGCACCGGCAGAAACGCCCAGCGTCGAAGGCTCGGCCAGCGGATTGCGCAGAACCTGCTGAAACAATAGCCCAACCAGTCCAAGTCCAGCCCCGGCAAGCATTGCTACCGTGACGCGCGGCATCAGGCTGTAATGAAACAGCATCTGCTGCACGTCGTCGATGTTTGGCTGCCACAGCGCCCGATGCCAGAGTGCAAAAGGTAGCTGATTATGCAGATTATAAACACTGAGCAGCGAACAAATGACCGCAATGGTGATTAACAGAGTCAGCGTCAGGCTGAGATTGCGTCGATTCATAATGGCTTACCGAGTGTGGTCGACAGGATATGGCAAAATCGCATGGCGCTAATTGTGGCGCCATAGAACCAGACGGCGGGTACTACGTTGAGCTGTTTTTCACGTACGAAAGATAGCGACTGCCACAGCGGCGTTTTTGACACTTCGTCGATCAGGGCCGAACTACCGTGATCGAAGCACAGGGCGCGGGCGTGCTTGATTGACGCCAGCCGCTCTATGCCAACTGTCACGCTGCCCCAAAAGCTTTTCTCGCCTTTCCAGGCGTTGGTCAGCCCTACGTCGTTCATCACTTCCTGCAATAAACTGCCTTCGCCGAAAACCAGTACGTGGCGTTTATCCAAAAAGGAGAACAGTAATAATGGCCGATCGGTGGCAGCCTTCACCTGTTGTCGAGTCTGCTCCAGCACCTGCTGATAGGCCTGTAGATGTGTCGCCGCGCGCTCCTGCAACCCCAGATAATCGGCCAGTTTATGCAGCGAGCGGATCGCCTGTTGCAGCGGATGCCCGGTGCCGTCATTAGCGACCACGCTTAGTACCGGAGCAATCGGCGCCAGTTGACTGGCTTTTGGACCATAACCTTGTGAAACCAGGATCAGCGATGGCGCTAGCTGCTGCATCAACTCAAGATTCGGCGCAGTGCGTTGACCGACCTCGATAACCGACGGGGCAAGTTTGGGCTCTTCGACCCACAGGTTATAGTTGGGGATGTCCGCGATGCCCATTGGCATCACGCCCAGTGCAATCAACAGCTCGGCGGGTAACCATTCAAGGGCGATAATGCGACTCAGACTCGTGCCGGGAGTACTAAAAGCCGGCAAGGCTGCCGCGAGTGGGGTCAGCGCCATTATCTGCAACAGACGACGGCGAGTTAAATTATTTAAATCAATCATTCCAAACCAATCCGCAAATTAATTGGAGGTGCAACCAGGCAGCAAGTAGATGACAAATCGGCCGGAAACCGCGTTGAGCCAAACTTGCGTAAATCCAAAGGATGAGCCGCGGGGACGTGAATCAAAGTTTCGATCCGCTTGCTCAAGTAATTGATTCGGATTAATGAACACCGTGGCAGCGTCAAGCAAGCAGCCGATTTAAAAAACAAAGCTCACGGGTGCGCCCCCGGCAGGATGCGGCAGTATCCCCATCGGAATGCCATATACGTTCTCCAGCACCTCGCCTTTCATCATCTCGGCGGGAGTCCCTTCGGCAATCATTTCGCCGCCGCGCAATGCCACCAGTCGGTCACAGTAGCGAGCTGCCATATTAATATCATGCAGCACTGCGATAACGGTGAGGCCCTTCTCGTGGCTAAGACGCTGAATAAGCGCCAGAACCTCAACCTGATGGGCAATATCCAGCGCAGAAGTCGGTTCATCAAGCAGCAGACAGCGGCTATCCTGGGCAACCATCATCGCTAACCAGGCGCGCTGACGTTCACCACCAGACAGGCTATCGACCAGGCGCTGGGCAAACGGTTTCAACCCTACTAGCTCAATAGCTTCTTCAACTTTTTCAAGGTCATGCAAGCGAAAGCGCCCTAATGCACCGTGCCAGGGATAGCGGCCAATCGCCACTAACTCGTGCACGGTCATGCCTTCGGCAGCGGGAAGTTGTTGTGGAAGATAGGCTACCTGCCGCGCAAAAGCCTTGCTTTCCCACTGTGCGACCGGCTGTTCATTCAACAGAACACGGCCCGAGGAAGCAGGCTGATGACGACCGAGCATTTTAAGCAGCGTCGATTTCCCGGAACCATTGTGTCCGATCAGTCCGCAGACTTTTCCCTGTGGAAAGGTCAACGACAGAGGCGCTAACAGAGTACGTCCCGGCACGGTGAAGCTGACCTGGTCCAGACGATAAACGCTGTCGGCAAGCTCCGTTTTCTGTTCTAGAGTGGCAGTTTTCATAGTGGCCTATCGTTAAGTTTAACGGGCGCATTTTCAGTTGCGCCCGACTATTTCTGCGAGACATAACCTATCAGAAGCGGAAGGTTGCTGTTGCCTGAATCTGGCGATCGGTGCCCCAATAGCAGGCATAATCACGATAGCAACTGGCAACATATTCGCGGTCAAACAGGTTGTTTACATTGATGCCGACGGATGAGCCGGGCATGCCGAAACGTCCCAAATCGTATTTAACAGTGGCATCAACAAGCGCGTAACCCGCCACGTTGAAGGGCTTGTCGGTGTTATCACCGGTAGTGTAGAAACTTGAAGTTGCGCCTACGTAACGCACGCCAGAGCCCACGGTCAGGCCGCTTAATGCTGTTTCGTGGAAGGTGTAGTCAGCCCACAGTGATGCCATGTTGCGCGGCACTTCCACCGGGCGCTGGCCCTGATAAGTCGTGTCGTGAGTATATTTTGCATCGGTAAAAGTATAAGAAGCGATTACGTTAATATTGGCATTAACGGCAGCTTTGGCTTCCAGTTCTAAACCGCGTGAACGGATGACGCCCGACTGAACGCTAAAATTGGTATTAGTAGGATCAGCCGTCAGATTATTGTCTTTTGTCAGCTGATAAACCGCCGCCGTAATGCTGATGGGACGATCGTTAGGGATATATTTCAGACCGGCTTCGTATTGCTTGCCAACGGACGGTTTGAATGGCTGTCCACCAGAGGTTGAACCGGATGTTGGTTCAAACGACTGACTGTAGCTAAAGTACGGAGATATGCCGTTGTCGAACAGGTAATTCAAACCACCGCGCCAGGTAAATTTGTGGTCGGTTATCGAGGCGGTTGTTTCGGTGCTGCGAGTGAGCGTTGAGGTTTTTGCAATGTCATAGCGACCGCCCGCAGTCAGGATCCAGTGATTCCATTCCGCCTGATCTTGCGCATAGAAACCCGTCTGCTCCTGACGATTCAGAATATGGTAGGCGTAATAAAGAGCAGTCTTGTCATTGCCATATTGCGGAGCCAGCAGATTCAGGTTGGAGGCTGTACCGTAGTCTGCATCAATGTCATTACGCATGCGCATATAATCGACACCCATCAGCAGAGTGTGATCAACCGCACCGGTAGCAAACTTGGCCTGTACTTGGGTATCTACGTCAAAGTTGCTCAGATTTTCATTGGACTGCACGTAAGCGCGATTCAACGTTGCCGGGGCAGTGTAACCATTGCCATAGAAACCAATGTATTGCGTTTGCAGTTTGGTATAACGCAGATTTTGCCGCACGGTCCAGGTATCGTTGAATTGGTGATCGAAGCTGTAGCCGATCATTTTCTGGTTACGTGACATTTTGTTGTCTGCTTCGCCGTCGTTGAAATCGGTTGGCAGTTTGTGCGCATTGCCCGCCGCATCGTAATACGGCACAACCGTTCCCTGACGCGGCAGCCAGCCATAGAATCCAAGGTAAGGATCGTTCTGGAAATTGCTCAGGAAGGTAAAGTTGGTTTTATCATCAGGACGCCAGCTAAATGAAGGCGCGATGGAATAACGTTTTTCCTTCGACATTTGCTGTTGAGTGTCCTGGCTGTGCGCCACGCCGGTCAGGCGGTAAGAATAAACCCCCGCATCATCAATCGCATCGCTGAAGTCAAAACCGGTCTCATAAAGGTTGTCGGTGCCCATTTTAAACTGAATTTCATGCAACGGCTCGGTGGTTGGACGCTTGCTGACCATAGTGATAACGCCACCTGGATTGCTCTTGCCGTACAACACTGATGATGGCCCACGCAGCAGCTCCACACGCTCCAGCATGTAAGGGTCCATCGACACTTCAGAGTAGTTGTCGCCCTGTAACTTGATGCCGTCCAGATACTGGTTGGTATTGACTGAGGTGAACCCACGGATTTCGACCGCATCAATCGTGTTTGAGCTGCCACGGTTGGCAAAAATACCCGGCGCATAATTCAGAGCTTCTTTAACCGTTTTCGGCTGACGCATGTCCATCTCTTCGCGAGTAACCACGGAGATAGACTGCGGTGTTTTCACAATCGGCGTATCGGTTTTGGTGCCGCTGGCGCTATGTTTGGCGACGATAGTCGCTGCCGGGCCCCAGGCTGATTCTTGTGCCACGTTGTTAGCAGCATCACCGACGACGGTAATCGTGTCATTTTTTGGCGCACTGATGGCCGCTGTAACCGCAGAGGCTTGAAAAACAAAGCTGGCCATGGCTGCAGCCACGGTTAATGCGAGTTTGTTGGGAATAAAAATCTCTGATCTATTTGGAATAATTTTAGTTGAGCAGTTTTTCACAGATGCAGTACGCATTTGAGCCATTGGTTTATCTCTGGAGAAATTTGAATGGGAATGGAAACGATTATTATTATTATAACGATCGCATGATATGCGTAAGCGTAAGGAAACTGCAAGAGCATTTACTTTTATCCATAGCCAAGACAAATAACGTTATCCATGCTTTGTTTGTGGTCAATAAACTGACAGAAAGCTGATAATTAAAGGGCTGGGTTCAGGCGAAAAAAAAGCGCGATTTTCATCGCGCTCTCTGTATAAGACTAATTATGCTTATGACATGGTGAAAAATAACAGTGTCAGCACTATTTTGAGCCGAACATGTCTTTTATCCAACCTGCTACGCCATTGCTTTCTTTCTGCTGGTCTTGCTGAGGCTGCTGCTGCGGTTGTCCCGGCATCTGTTGCTGCTGTTGCTGCTGCAAAAGTTGCTGTTGTTGTTGCTGCTGATAAGCCGCCGCCTGAGAAGCCTGACATAGCTGCTGGGCATTGTCTGTCCATACAGGAATAGTGCGCAGCCCGCCGCCGGTCAATAGGCCGCCGCCACCGTTACAGATAAAGTTTCCGCTGGAGTCAATATTCATCATGCTGACGTCGTCGGGAACTTGCAGATCCAATGGCGTTGGCGTGATATTACCCAGATAGCGGCTGTAGAGCTGCAATGCACCGGTTGCACCCCAAAGTTTGGAAGGCTGGTTATTGTCACGCCCGACCCAGGTAATCGCGACCTGGTTGCCGTCGATACCTGCGAACCAGCTATCACGCAGTTCGTTGGAAGTACCGGTTTTCGCCGCCAGATGCAATTTAGGATATTTCACCGCCAGCGCGCGCGAGGTCCCTTCAGAAACAACCTGTTGCATGGCATACATGGTCAGATAAGCCGCTTCCGACGGAACAACTCGCTCTGCCTGCGGATAGCTCTGATACAGCACCGTGCCATCTTCAGCGATAACCGAGCGAACTGCAGACAACGGTGCCTTGTTGCCGCCGCTGGCAATAGTCTGATACTCCTGCGCAACTTCCATCGGCGTCAGGGCAATCGCACCCAGCAGCATTGATGGCGTCTGACTCAGAGACTCTTTAGGAATACCGAGATTAATCAGCGTCTTGGTTATGTTATCCAACCCGACAGCCATCCCGAGATTAACGGTCGGAACGTTCATAGAACGCGCCAGCGCATCAACCAGCAGTACCTGACCACGGAACTGATTATCATCATTGTGCGGTGACCAGGTCTGGCCGTTCGACAATTTGATGGTCAGCGGTTGGTCAGCCAACACGGTATTCAGACGATATTTATTCGGATCGCTCAACGCGGTCAGATAAGTCGCAGGCTTGGCCAACGAGCCGACCTGACGACGAGCCTGCATCGCACGGTTAAAGCCAGCAAACTGGGTTTCGGCACCCCCTACCATGGCGCGGACTTCACCGGTGTAGCGGTCAACGATTACCATTGCAGTTTCGATGTCGTTGAATCCACTGCGCTTACGCAACAGAGGAACGCCCTCTTCCACCGCTTTCTCGGCACCGTCTTGCGCTATTGGGTCCAGCGTGGTGAAAATTTTCACCCCTGACATGCCGGTAATCTTGTCGCCCAGCTTTTGCTGTAGCTCCTGACGGACCATCTGCATAAATGCTGGCTGAGGAGAAATCACCCCACCTTTTGGCTGCACGCCGAGCGGACGCGCACTGAGCATGTCATACAGCTCTTTGTCGATAATACCCTGCTCTTGCAACAGACGCAGAACCAGGTTGCGACGTTGCAACGCCAGCGTCGGATTACGCCATGGGTTATACAGCGACGCACCTTTGACCATACCGACCAGCAGAGCTTGCTGGTCGAGGCTCAGCTCATCCACCGGACGACCAAAGTAGTACAGGCTCGCCAACGGGAAGCCGCGAATCTGATCGGAACCGCTCTGGCCGAGATAAACTTCGTTCAGATAGAGCTCAAGGATACGGTCTTTGCTGTAGCGACCGTCCATCAACACTGCCATGTAGGCTTCGCGAGCTTTACGCCACAGGGTGCGCTGATTGGTCAAAAACAGGTTTTTAACCAGCTGCTGGGTCAGCGTACTGCCGCCCTGCACCGCATGTCCGGCAGTGATATTCGCCAGGAAAGCGCGACCGATAGAATACGGGCTGATACCGTCATGTTCATAGAAATGGCGGTCTTCAGTGGCTATCAAGGTCTGTACCAGCAGATCCGGGAACCCGGCGCGTGGCACAAACAGGCGCTGCTCACCGTTTGGCGATTGCAGCATGGTTATCAGACGCGGATCGAGACGGAAAATCCCGAAATCGCGATTGTTATCCATGTTTTTGATTTCAGAAAGCTGATTGCCTTTGAAAATCAGCCTGGCGTTGATTTGCCCTTCTTTACCGTCCGGGAAGTCAAACGGACGGCGCAGCAGGTCGATGTTTCCACCTTTAACGCTGAACTCACCCGGGCGCGTAATGCGCGTCACCTGACGGTACTGGGTACCCTCAAGCAGGTTGATCATCTCTTTTTCGGTATAAGGCGAACCTGGCTCCAGCGTTACCATGCGTCCATAAACGGCGGCAGGCAATTGCCAGACTTTGCCATCAATGCGGCTGCGGATTTCGGAATCCAGGTACACGCCGTAGGCGGCCATCAATACCACAAATATAACGAATAATTTAATCAGCAGTCCCAGCCAGCGGCGTCTTTTACGCGGCTTTTTGCTGTTTCCTGCCTTGCCAGCCTTCCCTGATGCGGCGGTCTTACGGGTCATGCGCGACTCCTGAGGTGCTGCATTGCTTCTAACGTCATCATCTTCTTGCTCATCATCGCCCTGATAGACGTAGCGTGTATCTTCGTCTTCGTCGCGGTTACGACGCGCAGGACGCCCACGTTTGGGCTTGGGGGGTGACGGTTTGCCTTTTCGGCCAATCGGCTCGCGATCATCGCCAGACATACTTAATCTCCATCAGACCCGACTTATAAAAAAATGCCGGATGCTATTTACTGCGGTTATAAAAATTTAAATTCTAAAATAAGGGCTGTGTAAAACTGGCGCTTACTCTGTGCCTCACCTTTCACCTCGTCCAGAAGAAAGGTCTGAAAATCCTCTACGTTTCTGAATCTATTGCGGCATCAAGAACGACGGATTTACGAATATTTTTTCGTGCGTTTTGTCGGCATGGCCTCCGCGGGATTGTCCGGCCACGGGTGTTTCGGATAGCGGCCTTTCATCTCTTTCTGCACTTCGCGGTAGGAACCTTGCCAGAAGGCGGCCAAATCGCTGGTGATCTGCAATGGACGATGCGCGGGAGACAACAGCTCGAGAACCACCGCGATGCGCCCAGCGGCCAACGTCGGGCTTCTCTGCTCGCCGAACATTTCCTGCAAACGCACCGAGAGTGCCGGCGGCTGGTCGCTATGATAGCGGATTGCCAGCCGACTGCCAGTCGGAACGGTGTAATGGGTGGGTAAATTAGCGTCAAGTTTCTGGCGCTGCTCCCAACTCGGCAAGCGCATCAAGGCATCAAACAGATCAACCTGTTGCAGCGCGCGCAGGCTCCTGACGCCGCTGAGCGAAGGCGATAACCACTGCTCAAGGCTGTCGAGCAGGCTTTGCTCATCCGTTGCCGGCCATTGACCTTCAGGCAGCCATTTAGCCGCACAGGCCAGACGGATACGCAGCTGTTCTGCCTGCGGCGACCAGGTCAGCGCCGCTAATCCCTGCACGCGAATCCATTCGATTAACGCCTGCTGCAAATCCTCATCGGCCGGTTTGGCCTGCGGTTGTGCTTTCAATACCAACCTGCCAACTTGCCAGCGCCGCCATGCGCGCAGCGTGCCCTTTTCTTCGTCCCACTCCACCGCCGTCTGTTCTTTTACGATCTTCGGAAGTCGAGCGGCCAACTGGGTAGCATCAAGCGTAATCGCCAGCAAAATTCGCGCATCGGGGCTGTTATTGCCCTGTAGTAACTGTGGAGCAACCAGCCACGCGGCGCGGCTTAGCCCGTCGTCCTGAGGCAGCGATGCCCCAAGGCCGTTAGCCAGTAAATAACGGCCATCCAATCCTCGCCGTTCGGCAATACGATCGCTGAACGCCTCTGCCAGCAGCCACGGCGCGAGCGAAGCATCCACTCCGCCGCCGGAATGCGAAAGCCGCTGACTCAGCTGGCGTGCGCGCCTTTGCCAATGCGGCTGAGGACGACTTAGCCAGTAATCGATATCCGGCTGGCCGCCGCGCGGGGGTTCTTCAATAATTGCCGCCAGCAAGGCTGCCGTCGCCAGTGCATCAGCGCTCTGGATTTCGGCCTGTACCAACATAGCCGCTAAACGTGGGTCACAGCCCAGTGAGGCCATTTTGCGACCCCGTGAATTCAGATTGCCCCGTTCATCGACCGCACCAAGCGAGGCCAGCAATTGTTGAGCCACGCGTAATGCCACGGTCGGCGGCACGTCCAGCCAGGTTAGCTGCGCGGCAGCTTGACATCCCCACTGCAACAGCTCAAGCCATAAACCGCTCAAATCGCTGTGCAAGATTTCAGCTTCACTCTGCGCCGCAGCACGCTCACCCTGCTCTTTACTGAACAGATGCCAGCACTGTCCAGGCTCCAGACGCCCTGCACGCCCTGCTCGCTGGGTCATCGCGGCCTGACTGATGCGCTGGGTCACCAGGCGAGTCAGGCCGCTGCGGGGATCAAACTGTGCGCTGCGCTCGAGACCACTGTCCACCACCAGGCGAATACCTTCGATGGTCAGGCTGGTTTCGGCAATATTGGTCGCCAGTACCACCTTGCGACGACCGGCTGGAGCAGGCTGGATGGCTTTTTGCTGTTGTTCCAGCGACAGCGCACCGTAAAGCGGGCACAGGTCAACATCATCGCCAAGCCGACCGCCGAGTAAATTCTGCGTACGGTTAATTTCCGCTACGCCGGGTAGAAAAAGCAGCATCGAGCCGCTATTTTCCGCCATCAGGCGACTAACAATCCGCGCAACTCCCTCATCCAGCCGCTCGTGACTGGCCAGCGGCAAATAATCACGCAGGACAGGGAAACTGCGCCCTTCGGAGATAATTACCGGCGCATCGGGTAACAGCGGTGAAAGCCGGGCGTTATCCAGCGTCGCCGACATGATTAACAGCTTTAAATCCTCTCGCAGCCCCTGCTGCACGTCTAAAAGCAGTGCCAGCGCGAGATCGGCCTGTAAGCTGCGTTCGTGAAATTCATCGAGGATCACCAGAGAGTAGTCGGCAAGCTCGGGGTCCTGCTGCACCATACGGGTCAGAATCCCCTCGGTGACCACTTCAAGTCGCGTCTCGGCGCTGACTTTAGATTCGGCGCGCATGCGGTAACCGATAGTCTTGCCCGGCTGTTCGTCAAGCTGCTGCGCCAAACGATAGGCCACGCTTTTCGCCGCCAGTCTGCGCGGCTCCAGCAATAATATTTTGCCTGAGAAAATGCCCGCATCGAGGATTTGCAGGGGCAGCCAGGTCGATTTACCTGCGCCAGTGGGTGCATGGAGTAACACTTGCGGCGCCTGTTGTAGCGCAGCAATAATTTGGTTGAGTACGGCACCGACGGGCAGTAATGACACAGCTTCTCCAGATAATTTCACATTGCGATAATGACGTTCAGGACGGGCATTGTAATAGAAAAAATTGTCGTCGGGCGGGATGAATTGTAGCATCTAGCCTCGCCGTGGGGATCTGTCCCCCCGCAGCGCTGTCTCGCTCAAGGAAAAACCATGTCTGAATCACGCCGCCTGTTTTTTGCCCTGTCTCTGCCGCCCAGGTTGCAGAAAAACGTTATTCAATGGCGCGCTGACCATTTTGAACCTGACGCGGGTCGCCCTGTCGTTGCGGCGAATCTCCATTTGACGCTGGCCTTTCTTGGGGAGGTCAGCCAGCAAAAGGAAACCGCGCTACGCGAGATAGCTTCACGTATTCAGTCACCGGCCTTCAGCCTCAAACTCGACGATGTTGGTCACTGGCCCCGCCCCGGCGTGGTATGGCTGGGTACCCGCCGTGCGCCGCTGCCGCTGTTACAGCTTGCCTCTTTATTGCGATCGCACGCAGCGCGTAACGGCTGCCATCAGTCTACATTGCCGTTTCATCCCCACGTTTCTCTGCTGCGCGGCGCCACGCGTCCGGTTGCTTTGCCAGCCTTAACGCCACAGTGGCAACTTGATTCAACCGAGTTTTCACTCTACGAGTCCCGCTTTCATCGAGGACGAACACGCTATCAATGCCTGCAAAGCTGGCCACTGGTTACGCCGTCTGCCAATTAATCAGAGAGTGATTTGATGCAATTCTTTCCGCCGCTTCAACAGGCAACCCTGATCAAACGTTACAAACGTTTTCTCGCCGACGTTATTACCCTCGACGGCCGCGAACTCACCCTGCACTGCGCCAATACTGGCGCGATGACCGGCTGCGCCACGCCAGGCGATACGGTGTGGTATTCCACCTCGGATAATCCAAAAAGAAAATACGCCCACAGCTGGGAGCTATGCCAGACCCAGGCTGGTCACTGGATCTGCGTCAACACGCTGCGCGCCAACCAGCTAGTGCGTGAAGCTATCGAACAAGGAAGGATTACCGAATTATCCGGTTACAGTAAACTATCGGCAGAAGTGCGGTATGGTTCTGAAAATAGCCGTATAGACTTGTTATTGCAGGCGGACCAACAACCTAACTGCTATATTGAAGTGAAATCTGTCACGTTATTGCAACAAGGCTGTGGTTACTTTCCTGATGCAGTAACGCTGCGCGGCCAAAAGCATTTACGCGAATTACAGGCCATGGCAGAACAGGGTCAGCGAACAGTACTTTTTTTCGCTGTATTGCATTCAGGCATTGAAACTGTCGCTCCGGCACACCATATTGATCCCCGTTACGCGGAATTGTTGACGCAGGTGCAGCAAAACGGTGTCGAAGTAATTTGTTATGGAGCCGAACTCTCTGCCGAGGGAATTCATCTCGCAGAGCGGTTACCGCTGGTAATTGCTGGCTGATAATCAATAATTGAATCAATAGTAATGTACCCGAATTGAAGTCGTCAGCAGCCTAAAACCGTTGGCCGCGAATACGCTTTCCCTCACACGCTTGTCAAGTGCCTGTGATGAATAATTGCCAACTTCGCCACCATCTGGTATTTATAGCGGCCTGATTTTTCCCCCCGTTGGGGATCGATAGTGCGTTATGTATGTAGGAGAAGCATCATGCAAGAAGGGCAAACCCGTAAAACCTCGTCCCTGAGCATTCTCGCCATCGCTGGGGTGGAGCCGTATCAAGAGAAGCCAGGCGAAGAGTACATGAATGACGCCCAGCTGAACCACTTCAAAAAAATTCTTGAAGCATGGCGCAATCAGCTCAGGGATGAAGTCGATCGTACCGTTACACACATGCAGGAAGAAGCTGCGAACTTCCCTGACCCGGCAGACCGTGCCACTCAGGAAGAAGAGTTCAGCCTGGAACTGCGTAACCGCGATCGCGAACGTAAGCTGATTAAAAAGATTGAGAAGACGTTGAAGAAAGTGGAAGACGAGGATTTCGGTTTTTGTGAATCCTGTGGCGTAGAGATCGGCATCCGCCGTCTTGAAGCTCGTCCTACCGCTGACCTGTGCATCGACTGCAAAACGTTGGCCGAAATCCGCGAAAAGCAGATGGCTGGTTAATTGCACGGGAGACATGTTCGAGTCATTGGAATTGCAGCAAGGCAGCAAGCGCGAAGATCTGGATGAGCCTACACAAGTAAGTAATTCTGGTGAACAAACGACACTGGCATCGCTGCATTTCCATTAACGATGAGCATTACGCGGTGCGGCATTACGATGCCCACCGCGATCTCCTGACGCCTCGCTATGTTTACATCTCCCTATATTGGTCGTTTCGCACCCTCGCCTTCAGGCGACCTCCATTTTGGTTCATTGATTGCCGCACTCGGTAGCTATCTGCACGCCCGTTCTCTCGGTGGGCAATGGCACGTGCGAATCGATGATATTGATCCCCCACGCGAAGTTCCCGGCTCGGCTCGCCGCATTCTGACAATGTTGGAACATTATGGGCTGGAGTGGGACGGGGAAGTCGTTTGGCAGTCAAAACGCCATCAAGCTTACCGGGAAACGCTGGACTGGCTGCATCGACAGGGTAAAAGTTATTACTGCACCTGCACGCGTCAGCGCGTATCTCAATTAGGTGGAACCTATGACGGCCATTGTCGCTGTGCGGGTCACGGCGCGGAAAATGCGGCTATCCGCCTGGTACAGACAATGCCGGTTCACAGTTTCGACGATGAGCTGCAAGGCAAATTTATCGCCGACACGGCTTTGGCCGAGGAAGATTTTATTATTCGCCGCCGAGATGGGCTGTTTGCCTATAATCTGGCGGTGGTGATTGACGACCATTTTCAAGGCGTGAACCATATTGTGCGCGGCGCAGACCTAATCGCTCCCACTGTGCGCCAGCTGTCATTGTATCGACACTTAGGGCTGCCCGAACCGGGTTATGTGCATTTGCCGCTGGCCGTAAATGCCAAAGGTGACAAGTTATCCAAGCAGAATCATGCCCCTGCTTTACCGGCTGGTGATCCACGGCCGATCATTGTGCAAACAATGTTATTTTTAGGACAATCTTTACCAGAATGCTGGCAGGATTTAACTTTGCCTTTATTATTACGCTGGGCAGTGGCGCATTGGTCGTTAAAAAAAGTTCCACGATCTGTGTCGATTCCCCAATAGGAATGGGATTCGGCATTCTCAAAGTAGCCCGCGTAAGCTATGATTAGCCGCTGTTTTCAAGTTGCGCCATTTTTATCCGACACTATCGAGGTGTACCATTTTTACCCGAGTAGCCAATTTTTGCCGTAAGGTGCTAGTTCGTGAAGATAAAGTCATCCGTGAAGAGACTCCGGTTCACGATGATAACGGCCACCGCGATCCCGTCACTTCTCCTGAAGTTGAACACGTGAAGGCGAAAGCGCCTGAGCATCGCGAAAGACGCAGCCCGCAGCGCCAATCGCCGCGCGCGCAACAAGCACAGCAAAAACCTGTGAGCAAACCTAGCGAAACCAGGTCTGAAAACATGACGGTTGTCCCGCGCGACGGCCACGACATTTCGCGCAGAGATATCAGCGACAACGCGCTGAAGGTACTCTATCGCCTGAATAAATCAGGGTACGAGGCCTATCTGGTTGGCGGCGGCGTGCGTGATCTGCTGCTGCACAAAAAACCTAAAGATTTTGATATCACCACCAACGCTACGCCAGAACAGGTTCGTAAACTGTTCCGTAACTGCCGCTTGGTTGGTCGCCGTTTCCGTCTGGCGCACGTCATGTTTGGCCCTGAAATCATTGAAGTGGCGACCTTCCGCGGTCATCACGAGCAGGTTCAGGAAACCGACGATAAAAACCTTTCTCAGCAGGCCCAAAACGGCATGCTGCTGCGCGACAACATCTTTGGTTCGATTGAAGAAGATGCTCAGCGCCGCGACTTCACTATCAACAGCCTGTACTACGGGATTTCCGACTTTACGCTGCGTGATTACACCGGCGGTCTGAAAGATCTGAAAGACGGCGTGATTCGTTTGATTGGCGACCCGGAAACTCGCTACCGTGAAGACCCGGTACGTATGCTGCGCGCGGTGCGTTTTGCCGCCAAGCTCGGCATGACTATCAGTCCTGAAACCGCTGAGCCTATCCCGCGTTTGGCGACCTTGCTGCAAGAGATCCCGCCGGCACGCCTGTTTGAAGAGTCGCTGAAACTCTTGCAGGCCGGTTATGGTTTCAGAACCGCTCAGCTACTGCGTGAATATCAGCTGTTCCAGCCGTTGTTCCCTCTGATTGCCCGTCAGTTTACCGAGCGTGGCGACAGCCCGATGGAACGCATTCTGGATCAGGTTCTGAAAAATACCGATCATCGTCTGCACAATGATATGCGTGTTAATCCGGCATTCTTGTTTGCAGCCATGCTGTGGTATCCGGTGATCGAGCACGCACAGAAGCTGGCTCAGGAAGGCGGGCTGACTTATTACGACGCCTTCTCGCTGGCGATGAACGACGTGCTGGACGAACAGTGCCGCTCATTGGCTATCCCGAAACGTATCACGACGCTGGTTCGCGATATCTGGGCATTGCAGCTGCGCCTTTCTCGCCGTCAAGGCAAGCGCGCGCACAAGCTGATGGAACATCCTAAATTCCGCGCCGCGTTTGATCTGCTGGCGTTGCGCGCCGAAGTTGAACAGCACCGCGAATTACAGAGTCTCACCCAATGGTGGAGCGAGTTCCAGGAAGCTACCCCGGCTTCGCAGAAAAATATGCTGGGAACTCTCGGTGATGATGCACCGCCGCGCCGTAATCGCACGCGACGCCCTCGCAAACGCGCTCCACGTTCCGGCAGCGCTCAATGATTCGTGTCTATATTGCGCTTGGCAGTAATCTTGCCAAGCCGTTAGACCAGGTAAACTGTGCGCTGGAAGCTCTGGCGCATTTACCTCGCACTCGCCTGATACAAACCTCTTCGTTTTATCGCAGTAAACCTCTTGGCCCTCAGGATCAACCTGACTATCTCAACGCCGTGGTCGCTCTGGATACCCTGCTCCCTGCCCACGAGTTGCTGGACAGCACACAGTCTATCGAACTGAATCAGGGACGCGTCCGCAAGGCCGAACGTTGGGGACCGCGAACGCTGGATCTGGATATGCTGCTGTATGGCAATGAGATTATCGGCACCGAACGGTTAATTGTGCCGCACTATGACATGAAAAATCGCGAGTTTATGCTGTATCCGCTGGCAGAAATCGCTCCAGAATTAGTCTTTCCCGACGGCGAATCCTTGCAACAGTTGCTTGAGCGGGTGCCAATGAATGGGCTGACACGCTGGTAGTTTTTGAGAAATATCTACTCAGGCTGAACACCCGTTAAATTGATCGACTGTTACGGTTAAACATATTTCGCCAGCCATCGGCCAAGTGAGTCGAGTTTGTGAACTACTCAATAGCCAGCAGCAGCTTTCGCTGCCAATGATCCGCAGACTTCACAAGATGTTTGATATTTCTGCGGCCTCGCTTATCGGCGTACCATTCAATAAATTTACTGAATGTTAAATCCCCTGCATTGGTCGCGGCGAAGACTCAAACGGCAGATATTGGTAAAGCCAGGTTTCTGAAAGTGTTTTGCTACTTTCCTTGAGATACAGCCTCAGCTCGACCGGCTCTTTGCCTTCAACGTGCAGGTCAAAGAAAACGCGCCAAAAACCGTTGCCACCCGGCGACTTCTCAACTTTTATGCCCTCAAGCGTGCCGCGAGAGGCCGTTAGCACTGCCTCCGGCCTGGCATTCGATGGTAGGTTATCTAATACTGCTCCACTGAATTCCACCATAAACTTGCGCACTCCAGATGGCGGATAGGCTCCGGGATTACCGCCCCTTCCCAACCGAGTCGCCCCACAGCGCGCCAGCGGTGACGGATAAGGCTGATCCGCCAACCAGTGCATGCGATAGCTAAACTGGTGCTCGCTACCTGCCGTAGCGGGCTTTTTGGGCACCCACATCGCAACAATATTATCGTAAATCTCATCGTCGGTCGGGATTTCCACCAGCTGCACCGCGCCTTCGCCCCAATGCCCTTTGGGCTCGACCCACAAGTCAGGACGTTTTTCATAGCTGACCGAACCCAGATAACTGTTGAAATCGCGATCCTTTTGCATCAATCCAAAGCCGCGCGGATTGTTATCGGCTAAAGCGGAAACCCTGACCTGCATCGGATTGTTAAGCGGCCGCCAGACATGTTCCCCGCTGCCAGTCCACAAAGCCAATCCATCAGAGTCATGCACCTCAGGACGCCAGTCAGAGGCCGAGCCTTTCGCCGTCTTGGAAAACCAGTACATCGAGGTTTGTGGCGCGATACCAAAACGGCCAACGTCGCGACGTAGAAACAGCGAACAGTCAACGTCCATTACAACGCCTTTAGTTCGCTGTAAAACAAACCGATAAGCCCCGCAAATACTTGGCCCGTCCAGCAGCGCGTAAACGGTAAGCTGGTTGCTATCATTGGCGGGTGTTTCAAACCAGAAATGAGTGAAATTAGGAAACTCTTCAGGGGTATCACCCAGAACGGTATTAATCGCGATACCGCGAGCAGACAGTCCAAACTGCCCCTGCTCGCCCACCGCGCGGAAATAAGATGCGCCAATAAAGGAGACCCAGTCTTTTTCAGAATTATTTTTCAGCGCCTGCTGGTTATCCAACACTCTGAACCCAGTAAACACATCGCCTTTGATATCAGGCAATACGCCATTTTTATTATCGGGGAAGCTGAAATAGCTAATGTCTTGCACTATCTCACGCGCGGATTGGTTATCAACCACCGACATTTTCACCGTGGTGTTATGTAGACTGCTGACGCTGAAAAAAGTGACAGGAAAACGGGCTTTGCCCTGAGAGAATATTGCATAGTCGGGCTTGTAGATAATTTTGCGGTAAACGTCGTAATTGATATTGGCCAAGGCTTTTGCATCAACTGCGTGCGGGGGAATATAGGCGCTTTTCGCCAAGGTTTTTGCCTGTTGGATTAATCCGCCATACGTAAACGGTTCAGCGGATGCAAATTTTAATTTTTGCGCGGCAAAGGCTTCCGGAGTTATGCCTATTGCCGCCAAAGCCAGCGAGAAAGAGGTATAGGTCAGTAAATTACGTCGTGTAACCATAAATAACATCGTTCCCTGAGTGAAGGTAAACTGCTAGAACTGGGAGCTACCGTTGGGCAAAATTCCAAAACCCATCCCCTTGATGGCAGTCTTAATTCTAGCAGAACTCTCAAAAGGCTAACTTAACCTCCACCCCTCCCTTGGCGGCATTGTTATAGCTCACGCGAATACCATGCAAATCAGCGATTCGTAGAACAATAGAGATCCCTAATCCGCTGCCGGTTTGCTCCTGCCCCGGTGGCCGATAAAAACGTTCCCCTAGCCGCTGTAAATGCTCTTCAGTCAGGCTTGGCCCGCTGTTTCTGATAAGCAGGCCTGAGTGATTCAGCGAGATATGCACCTGACTACCGGCGGGTGAATAGCGAATCGCATTATCCAGCAGGTTGCGCAGCAGCAGTGACAGCAGCAGCGGTTCTCCACGTATCGGCGCAGGCGTACCTTGTTGATCCAGCAATAATTCGATGCCGCGACGGTGCGCGGAAGAATCCTGCTCGATTAACGCCTGCGTCGCCAACGCAGCCCAGTCGATAGTGGTCAATTCATCCAGTGAGACAAAAGATTCCAGACGAGAAAGCGTCAGCAGTTGGTCCACAAGTCGAGTTGAACGATCGATACTGGTGGTCAGGTTTTCTACCGCGCGCTGACGCACCTCGGCGTCATCACCGGCCAGCTGCACCACTTCGGTTTGCACTCGCAGCGCTGCCAGCGGACTGCGCAGCTCGTGAGCCGCGTCTGAAGTAAAGCGACGTTCTCGCACCAGCATCTCTTGCGTCCGTTCAAACAAAGCATTCAGTGACTGCACCAGCGGCAACACTTCGCCAGGGACTTTATCGGTAGAGATTGGCCGCGATTCATCGGCTGCACGGTGTCGTAAATCATCGGCAACACGTCGCAAAGGCCGCAGCTCGATGCTCAGCATCACCACCAATGCTGCCATCAGCAACGGCAGTGAAGCAAGCCAGGGCCAGAGTTGCCCACTGACCATGTCCCACGCCATATCGCTGCGATAGTCATACTCCTGCCCAACGGCAATACGGTAGCGGCCATCGGGAGAAGTCAGCCACAGCAGCCGCCAGCTATCGTCATCATCTTTCAGCCGAGCGTCGATAAATCCATGAGCATCGTGATTGAAATTGATCTCTTTGCCGTGCTCACCGTCGTTAAGCAACATTTTGCCCTGCCGGTCAAAAATGGCAAAAGTCAGCGCGTCGTCATCGGTGTGACCGCGACGATGTTTATCCAACAGTTGTTTATTGTCCGGCATCGGGGGCATTTTACCGTCGAGAAGCTTATCGCCTAGCCCGGCAGTGGCCAGCCGTTTGGCAAACAGCATCTGCTGAGTATCAAATACTTCGTTAATCTTATGACGGGTTTGCTGCCATGCCACGCTGCTGGCGACGGTCCAGGTTATCAACGCCAACACGGCGAAGAGCAAAATTAACCTGCCGCGAAGACTCATGCGGTCCAAATGCTGGCGCAGTGTTCGGAAAAAAGGCCTTAACCTATTTATTACAGTAAAATGCGTCACGAGTTTTCATCGCCCAGCACATAGCCGACGCCGTGAACTGTGCGGATAAAACCGCTGCCCAGCTTGCGGCGCAAATGATGAATATGTACCTCAACGGCGTTGCTGCTGACTTCCTGATCCCAACTGTAGAGCTTTTCTTCAATGAGTTGGCGTTGCAGGACGCGGCTTTTATTACGTAGAAACAGTTCCATCAGCGAGACTTCGCGCGAGGTCAGCACGACGGGTTCACCGTTGAGAATGACACTCCGCGAGGCAGGGTCGAACTCAAGAGTGCCGTGATTGATTTTCGGCGTAACCTGACCATGACGCCTGCGGATAAGCGCCTCTAACCTCGCGGCCACCTCAACCAAAGCAAAAGGCTTACAAAGATAATCATCGGCACCGGCCTGCAAGCCGCTCACACGTTGCTCCAACGCGTCACGGGCGGTAAGAACCAGCACTGGCGTATCGCGCCCCTCGTGCCGCCACTGGCGCAGCAGCTCCATGCCGTCCAGACCGGGCAAACTCAAGTCGAGGATCACCGCGTCGTAGGGTGCACTGTCGAGCGCCGTTTTTCCGGTAACTCCATCGCAAAACCAGTCCAGAGTGAATCCCAGCCTTGTGAGCCCCACTTTGATACCGTCGCCGATCATCTTGTCGTCTTCGATCAATAAAATCCGCATTGCTGACGCTCTCCTGAATCATGCACTGTAATAGATCATTAAATCAGTATATCCCAGCCTTATTATGTAGTTCTTAAGTTGTGCGATGTCTCGCATCTTCCTTAAACAGGCTACGTGATCGACAGAGCATCCAGTAGAATAGTCAGCGGGTTATTTTGAAGTTTACAAAGTTGAGAAATTACTATGAAAGCGACAACCATGAGTCAACTGCGCCAATGGAAGCAGGAAAAGCACAAATTTGCGACCATTACCGCCTACGATGCCAGCTTTGCCCAGCTATTTGCCGAGCAAGGTATTCCCGTAATGCTGATAGGCGATTCGCTGGGAATGGTGGTGCAGGGACAGGATTCTACGCTTCCGGTGACGCTCGAAGATATTGTTTACCATACACGCTGTGTACGTCGTGGTGCGCCAAAAGCGCTGCTGCTTTCTGACCTGCCGTTCATGACTTACGCGACTCCAGAACAAACCTTTCACAGCGCAGCACAATTGATGCGCGCCGGGGCCAATATGGTCAAGCTCGAGGGTGGAAGCTGGCTGTGTGAAACCGTGTCCATGCTAACCGAACGTGCTGTGCCGGTTTGCGGGCATTTGGGCCTGACGCCACAGTCGGTTAATATCTTCGGCGGTTACAAGGTACAGGGTCGCGGTGAAGCAGCGGCCAATCAGCTGTTACAAGATGCTCTGGCGCTGGAAAAAGCCGGCATGCAGCTGCTGGTACTGGAGTGTGTGCCGGTTGAACTGGCCCGTCGAGTGACGCAGGAGTTAACTATTCCGGTAATTGGTATTGGCGCGGGCAGTGCTACCGACGGCCAGATTCTGGTTATGCACGATGCGTTTGGCATTACCGGTGGACACATCCCGAAATTTGCCAAAGACTTCCTGGCCGAGGCTGGCGACATTCGTGACGCCGTGCGCTTGTACGTCAAAGAGGTCGAGGAAGGCGTGTATCCGGGCCTTGAGCACAGTTTTCAGTAAACAACTGGTCATCCAGATAGAGGCATCATTGTGTTAATCATTGAAACTATCCCGCTGCTGCGTAGAGAGATCCGCTTCTTCAAGCAGAACAACAAGCGCATAGCGCTGGTGCCGACGATGGGCAATTTACATCAAGGCCATATGACGTTAGTGGATGAAGCCAGGGCGCGCGCCGACATTGTTATCGTCAGCATCTTCGTGAACCCGATGCAGTTTGAACGTGCCGACGACCTCGAACGTTATCCTCGAACCCTGCAGGAAGACTGCGAGAAGCTGAATAAACGCGGCGTTGATCTGGTATTCGCACCGATTCCGGCCGAAGTTTATCCGAAAGGTCTGGCTTCGCAGACTCAGGTTGACGTGCCCGGCCTGTCGACCATCCTCGAAGGTGCCAGCCGCCCGGGGCATTTTCGTGGCGTCTCGACCATCGTCAGCAAACTGTTTAACCTGATACAGCCCGATGTCGCCTGTTTTGGTCAGAAAGACTATCAACAGCTGGCGCTGATCCGCGCGTTGGTAGAAGATATGGGCTACGATCTGGAGATTGTTGGCGTACCGACAGTCCGCGCCAAAGACGGTCTGGCGCTCAGTTCGCGCAACGGTTACCTGACCCACGATGAACGTAAAATCGCGCCCAAGCTGGCAAAAATCATGAATCAGCTGGCAACTCGCCTGTCTCAGGGAGAACGCCACGTTGAAGAACTACTGACAGACTGCGCCGAACAACTGCGCGAGGCAGGTTTCACCCCGGACGAACTGTTTATCCGCGATGCCAAAAACCTGCGCGATCTGTCGGTAGACAGCACCTCGGCGGTGATCCTGATGGCCGCATGGCTTGGCAAAGCTCGCCTGATAGACAATCAGGAAGTCGATCTGACCGTCTAAGTAACAAATGAATCCCGCTGAGCTTACTCAAGTAAGTGATGCGGGTGATTGAGAGCAGCCAACAACGCTGTGGCTAAACAAAGTGTTCACCTCGAACTCATTTGAGTCACAGCAAGGCGGCAAACGAATGAATCCCGTTGAGCTTACTCAAGTAAGTGATGCGGGTGAATGAGAGCAGCCAACAACGCTGTGGCTAAACAAAGTGTTCACCTCGAACTCATTTGAGTCACAGCAAGGCGGCAAACGAATGAATCCCGTTGAGCTTACTCAGGTAAGTGATGCGGGTGAATGAGAGCAGCCAACAACGCTGTGGCTAAACAAAGTGTTCACCTCGAACTCATTTGAGTCACAGCAAGGCGGCAAACGAATGAATCCCGTTGAGCTTACTCAAGTAAGTGATGCGGGTGAATGAGAGCAGCCAACAACGCTGTGGCTCAAATGAGGAAGAGGTAGGTTATGGTACGTAATATGCTGCAAGGCAAACTCCACCGAGTCCACGTGACACATGCCGATTTACACTATGAAGGTTCATGCGCCATCGATCAGGACTTTCTCGATGCTTCCGGTATTCTGGAATATGAAGCCATCGATATTTATAACGTGACCAACGGTAAACGTTTTTCTACCTATGCTATTGCGGCGGAACGCGGTTCGCATATTATTTCAGTAAACGGTGCCGCGGCACATTGTGCCAGCGTCGACGATCTGCTGATCATCTGTTCCTACGTGCAGATGTCAGACGCCGAAGCGCGTCAACACAAGCCAAATGTGGCCTATTTTGAAGGCAAAAACCTGCTGAAACGCACAGCCAAAGCGGTGCCGGTTCAGGTTGCCTGATAGCCCTCCGTTATTTCGCTTAAAGAAAACGGGAGCTTGATGGCTCCCGTTTTTTATCGGCTAAATCTGATTCCTTCCCCTTTGGTATCCCCCTTTCCTGCTTTGCCATTTTTCTGCTTTTTAAACACTTTTAAGTTCATAGTCTGGAAAATAGAGATTTGATAGCTTTTAAATCGCTTTAAAAATATCCATATTTTCTATTACAAGAAAGGGCTATTGGCATGAAGTTATTTCGACAATTAAGTCGTGGTTTATCTTTATTTTTTCTAGGGATTGCAGTCATTATTGGTGCGGCGCAGGCAGAAACGGTCACACCACATCGGGGAGGCACTTTAACCCTTATCTTACCCAGCGAACCCTCGGCATTGGTGGCAATAGCCACGGTAGCGCAGCCGGTTATTGCGGTAAGTGCCAAGGTAACAGAAGGCCTGCTGACTTATGATTACAACCTGAATCCCTTGGCGCAGCTGGCAACCTCCTGGGAAATCAGCCCTGACGGTTTGCAATACACTTTTCATCTGCGTAAAGGCGTGAAATGGACTGACGGCAAGCCCTTCACCTCGGCAGATGTCGCCTTTTCGATTAATTTACTGAAAAAAACGCATCCACGCGCCAAGGCGACCTTTGCCAACGTCGAATCGATCGCGACGCCAGATCCCCTCACTGCGGTATTTAAACTCAGTAATCCAGCACCTTATCTGATCCGCGCGTTTGCGGCCGGTGAAACGCCGATTGTGCCGGAACATATTTATGCCAACACCGATCCGCTGAAAAATGAAAATAATAATCATCCTATCGGAACCGGGCCTTATGTCTTTGAGAAATGGGTACGCGGCAGCTATATCATTTACAAACGTAATCCGAATTATTGGGACCAGCCGAAGCCATACATCGACCAACTGATCGTCAAGTTTTCAACCGATCCAGTCGTGCGCTCGCTGGATCTGCAAACCGGTCAGGCGGATTTGGGTTATCGTACTCCGGTTGCGCTCAGCGAGTTGAAAACCTTGCAGAAAAAGCCCGATCTGGTTTTCGGTTATCAAGGTTATAACTACAACTACAGCGTAGCGTCGATCTATTTCAACCTCGACGATAAGGTGTTTAAAGATATTCGCGTGCGTCAGGCCATTGCTCACGCCATTAATCGTGCAGCTTTGCTAAAAGTCGTGTATTTCGGCTATGCAACGCCAACCGAATCGCCTATTGCACCGGGCCTGAAAGCCTTCCATAGCGCCACGCCATCGCCGTATCAGTATGATCTGGCCGCCGCAAACAAGCTGCTCGATGAAGCAGGATACAAAAAAGGCAGCGACGGTGTTCGCCTGCGTGTGACGCTGGACTACAACACCTTTGACGATACCTTCCAACGCAATGCCGAATTTGTCCGCTCGGCGCTGAGCAGAATTGGTATCGCAGTCACGCTGCGTTCTCAGGATATTTCAACCTATGCCGAACGCGTGTTTACCCATCGTGATTTCCAGTTCTCCATCGACCAATACGCCAATCTGTATGATCCAACCGCGGGCGTGCAGCGCCTTTACTGGTCTAAAAATTATCGTCCGGGCGTGCCGTGGACCAACATTTCTCACTATATCAATCCGCAGGTCGATAAAGTGCTGGAAGCCGCGCAAACGGAAAATGATGCCCAGAAACGTATCGCCGACTTTAAGCAATTCCAGGACATCGTGCAGCACGACGTGCCTGATATCCCATTAGCGTCGCCACAGTTTATTACCATCGCCAACAAACGGGTTCATGACAGCTCGCCAACCGCTGACGGTATCGAAGGCAATCTTTCAACGGTTTGGGTCGATCCAAAACCTTAACCCGCAATCGTGGAGCAGAATTTGATGAGCCAGAATAATGTCGGCAGCAAGCCAGCCACTCTCGGAATTTTGATGGTAAAAACGCATTTTCGTCGCTATCAGGGCGATATCGGCAATCCGCACACCTGGCCCTTTCCGGTGCGCTACAAAGTGGTCGAGGAAGCAATTCCGCAGCGGATGGGCCACCTGGGAGAACATGATTTGCTGGAGCCGTTCAAACGCGCAGCGCAGGAGCTGATTAACGAGGGTGTCGATGGGCTGACCACCAGCTGCGGTTATCTGTCGTGGTATCAGCAGGAACTGGCAGCGTGGTCGCCGGTGCCGGTAGTGACGAGCAGCCTGTTGCAATACGTCACGGTGCGTCAGTTGCTCCCGGCCAATAAGCAGCCACTGATTTTGACCTACGATGCGAGCACGTTGAAAGCCGAATATTTGACGCGCGTTGGCATCCCGGCCGACGCTGCCGTTGCGGGCATGCCTGCGCAGTCGGAGTTTGTGCGCTCAATTCGTGACGGCGATAGCTCGGTAAGCTGGCAAACGCTGGCCGATGAGGTGCTGACTACCGCGGAAAATGCCCTGAAAAAGTTTCCGAATACCGGTGCGCTGGTGCTGGAATGCACCAATCTTGCGCCTTTCAGCGCGCTGTTGCAGGCACGTTTTAATCTGCCGGTTTACGACACGGTAACGCTGGTGAAAAGTTTCTATGCGGCGCTGCGCCCTTCATATTGGGACGGTGGACAACAATGGAATCTTTAAGCCGCATTTTTTCCGCGTTAGGCCGGGCGCTGTTGCAGGCAATTCCGGCCGCGCTTGGGATCGTGCTGGTGGTGTTTCTGTTTTTGCAGCTGTTACCCGGCGACGCGGTTGACGTGATGGCAAGCCAGTCCGGCAGTGCCACGGCAGAAAACATGGCCTGGCTACGCTCGGAGTACGGCCTGGATAAACCGGCGTTATTTCAGTTTTACAACTACCTCACGCATCTGGCGCACTTTAATCTGGGTTATTCCCCACGTTATGGCACTGACGTGAGCTCGTTAATCCTGTCGCGCCTGCCCAACACGTTGCTGCTTATGCTGCTGGCACAGGTTGTAGCGCTGTTTGTCGGGATCAGCTTCGGGGTTACCATGGCTGTCTGGGCCAATAAATGGCCGGACCGTCTGTTAACCGTATTTAATCTGCTGCTTTACTCCCTGCCCGGCTTCTGGATGGGACTGGTTATCCTGCTGCTGTTCTCGGTGCATCTCGGCTGGTTGCCTAGCGGTGGCAGCCAAACTATTGGCGTGAATCTTACTGGCTGGGCGGCGCTGGCCGATACTCTGCGCCACGCGGTGCTTCCGGTATTGGCATTGAGTAGCTATTTCATTGCGATTTATGCCCGACTGACGCGTAGCGCGATGCTGGAAATTGCCACTCAGGATTTTGTCCGCACGGCTCATGCGAAAGGCCTGCATCCGCGCAGCATCGCAGTGCGTCACGTATTGCGCTGTGCCTTGATGCCCGTCACCACGGTCGCCGGGATGTATTTCGGCAACCTGCTTGGCGGTGCGGCGGTCATCGAAACCGTGTTCAACTGGCCGGGTTTAGGCAGTCTGGCGATGGAGGCGATTGTCGCGCGTGATTTCAATGTGGTGCTTGGCGTACTGCTGCTGTCAGCGTTTTTGGTGGTCATCGTCAACATCGTGGTTGACGTGCTGCAAAGCTGGCTCGATCCACGGATTGAGGGCAAAAAATGAAAACGGCTGACCCGTTAAACGTTAGCGGCATCATGCTGAAACCAGCCGGTCGTTCCACATGGCGACGTTTCTGGCGTTCGCTGGAGGCGGTGGTTGGCAGCGCATTGCTGTTAATTATTTTCCTGATGGCCGCGACAGCCTCGTGGCTGTTTCCGGGCGATCCACTGGACATGGTCGCGCAACCCTTTTTATGGCCGGGTGACGATCCGGCATATCCGCTAGGCACCGACTCGCTGGGCCGAGATGTTGCTTCCGGCATTTTCCACGGCGCGCAGGTGTCATTGCAGATTGGCTTTAGTGCCGTGTTAGTCAGCTTGTTGATTGGCGTTATTGCCGGAGCCAGCGCGGGTTATTTCGGCGGCTGGCTTGATAAGGCCGTCACTCGTTTGGCCGAGTTGTTCCAGACTTTCCCATCGTTTCTGCTGGTCGTTGTGCTGGTAGTGATTGGGCAGCCGACTGTCACCTATATTTCTTTTGCCATCGGACTGGCCTCATGGCCGATGATTGCCCGTCTGGTGCGTGCCGAGTATCGCCAGTTGAGGTCACTGGATTTTGTGCTGGCGGCGCAGAGTCTGGGCTATAGCCATCTGCGGATCATCTTCCGCGAACTGCTGCCTAATGTTTTGCCCTCACTTGTCGTGACCGTTTCCGTGCTAATGGCCTCTTCAATCCTCACCGAATCTTCACTGGCTTTCTTAGGTTTCAGCGACCCTAACCGAATTAGCTGGGGCAGCATGATTGGCGACGGGCGTCAGTCGTTACAGAACGCCTGGTATCTGGCGGTGATCCCCGGCGCGGCGCTGGCAGTCACTATTCTGGCTCTGAATCTGCTGGGCGATGCACTCAATGACCTGCTTAATCCGCGCCGCAAGGAGAATTGACTGATGGCTTCACTTCTCGAATATAAAGATTTCAGCGTGCAGTTTGGCGATCGTTCCGTGGTTCGCCATCTTAATCTCTCTGTACGCGCTGGCGAGTTTATGGCTTTGGTTGGGGAATCCGGCTGTGGAAAATCGATAACCGCCCTTTCGACCATGCGCTTGGCACCCGATAACGCGCGGCTTTCTGGTGAGATCCTCTATCAGGGCAGCAACCTTTTGTCGCTGTCTGATAGCGCGATTCGTCAACGGCGCGGCAAAGATATCGCGATGATCTTTCAGGAGCCGATGACCTCGCTGAATCCGGTGCTAACCATCGGCCAGCAGATTATCGAAACGCTGCGCCTGCATCTGGGTTTGTCGGCGGCGGCGGCACGAACACGCGCTATCGAACTGCTGCAACTGGTTAATATCCCTCAGGCAAACCAGCGAGTGGATGATTATGCGCACCATCTTTCTGGTGGCCAGCGTCAGCGAGTGATGATTGCCATGGCGGTGGCATGCGAACCAAAACTGCTGATTGCTGATGAGCCGACCACCGCGCTGGACGTCACGGTACAAATGCAGATCCTCTCGCTGCTGGACAAACTGCGTCAGGAATTGGGTATGGGTGTGCTGTTTATCACCCACGATCTCGGCCTGGTGGAACAGCGTGCCGATCGCGTAGCGGTCATGTATCAGGGCGAAAAAGTCGAGGAAGCCAGCAAAACAGCGCTGTTTCAGAATCCGCAACACGCTTACAGTCAGGGGCTTTTAGCGGCCTCGTTGCACGGTAGCAACACGCCTCATTATCGCTCCAGCCGACTGACCGAAATTGTTCACCATGCGGATGCACCGCCGACGCTTTACATCCCGCCTGTTAGTGAGATTCGCCCGTTCCATTGCGCAGATAAGCCATTGCTGGAACTGAAAAATGTCAGTTTTCACTATCCTTCATCGAGTGCGCAGGTGCCCTCGGTTAATGACGTTTCGCTGGAGATTATGCCGGGAGAAACGCTGGGGCTGGTGGGAGAATCAGGCTGCGGAAAATCAACGCTGTCCAAGCTTATCCTGCGCCTGCTCTCTGCGCAGAAAGGGCAAATTCTCTTCGACAGCGAGGACATTACCCGTCACTCTTCGTCGCAGCTTGCCCCACTGAGACGTCGGGTGCAAATGGTGTTTCAGGATCCTTATGCGTCGCTTAATCCAAGGCACACCGTCGGCGAAATTCTCAAAACGCCGCTGCGAGTGCATCATCTCGGCGAGCGAGCTTCTCACCATAAAGCGGTGTTGAAGATTTTGGACCAGGTCGGTTTGCCTGCCAATGCCATAGAACGCTATCCGCACGAGTTTTCCGGCGGCCAGCGCCAGCGCATTGGAATTGCCCGAGCGCTTATCGTTGATCCACAGCTGATTATTTGTGACGAACCCGTGTCGGCGCTGGATGTGTCAGTGCAGGCACAAATTTTGAATCTGTTGGTGGATTTAAAACAGGAGCGGCAGCTGTCCTTGTTGTTTATCTCACATGATTTGGCCGTGGTGCGCTATATCGCCGATCGGGTGATGGTGATGTATCAGGGACAATCGGTGGAGCAAGGAAGTCATCAGCAGATTTGGCAGCATCCGCAGCATCCTTACACGCGACAGTTATTGCAGGCCATTAGCAGTGGTGTTGAAAAAGGATTACTGACCGGGGCGTGATCCCCTTTCCTCTGTTCAGATAAACTGAACCCCCGAATTTGAATTTTTTCACCCTCATTCGGGGGTTCAGTTCCAGGCAGTTCAGGCACTTAGACACTCTGGCTGACATCGGATCCAGAGTCTTGGAATGACCCGCTATTAACTTCTTAGCCCGCGTCCGCGCTCGATCAGGTACCAGGCCAGCAGGTAAAATACCACGATGAACGCCACCAGCACCGCCATGGTAAACACCAGTGGCACATCTGAAATTCCCAGAAATCCGTAGCGGAATCCGCTGATCATATAAACGATCGGGTTAAGCTTGGAGATCGCCTGCCAAATCGGCGGCAGCAGGGTCAGAGAGTAAAATACCCCGCCCAGATAAGTCAGCGGTGTCAGCACGAAGGTCGGTATCAGGCTGATATCGTCAAAAGTCGTAGCAAATACGGCGTTTAGCAAACCACCCAGCGAGAACAGGATGGCGGTCAGCAGCAGCGTCAACGCAATTACCCACCATGAGTGGATAGTAAGATGCACGAAGAAAAGCGAGATGACGGTGACCAAAATCCCCACACAAATACCGCGTGCCACGCCGCCACCGACGTAACCGGCGATCACCACGTGAGTTGGCACAGGCGCTACCAGCAGTTCTTCAATGTTGCGCTGGAATTTGGCGCTGAAAAACGACGAAGCGACATTGGCGTAGGAGTTGGTGATAACCGACATCATAATCAGGCCCGGCACGATAAATTGCATGTAGCTAAAACCGTGCATATCGCCGATGCGTGAACCAATCAAATTCCCAAAAATCACAAAATACAGGGACATAGTGATCACCGGTGGGACCAGGGTTTGCACCCAGATGCGTCCAAAACGGTTAATCTCTTTCATCCAGATACTTTTTAGTGCCACCCAATAGAGTTGCGACATTATTTTTTACCCTCACTGCCATTTACCAGGGTGACAAACAGCTCTTCCAAACGGTTAGCCTTGTTACGCATGCTCAACACCTGTACGCCCTGCTTGCTCAGCTGGCTAAACAGCGAATTAAGACCCTGCTCGCGCATCACTTCAACTTCCAGCGTCGAGGTATCAAGCAGGTTACTGGGATAGCCCTCGAGTTTGGGAATCGCGCTTTTCGGTGCCAAATCAAGCACGAAAGTTTCTGATTTCTGCTTGGCCAGCAGCGATTTCATCGAGGTGTTTTCCACCAGCAGACCGCCCTGAATAATGCCGATATTGCGACACAGCATCTCGGCCTCTTCAAGATAGTGGGTGGTTAGAATGATGGTTGTACCCTGCACATTCAGTTCTTTCAGGAAGCCCCACATAGAACGGCGCAGCTCGATATCCACACCCGCGGTTGGCTCATCGAGGATCAGCAGTTTAGGCTCATGCATCAGCGCACGGGCAATCATCAGACGACGTTTCATCCCGCCCGACAGCATGCGCGAGCGATCGTTGCGTTTACCCCACAAGTCGAGCTGAGTGAGATACTTTTCAGCACGTGATAGGGCGTCAGATCGCTTCACGCCGTAGTAGCCTGCCTGATTAACCACAACCTGCATCACGGTTTCAAAAGGGTTAAAGTTGAACTCCTGGGGGACCAGTCCGAGCTGGCGCTTGGCGTTAACAATATCCTTGTCGATGTCGTAACCAAATACCTGAACCTTGCCGGAGGACTTGTTTACCAGCGAGCTGATAATGCCTATGGTAGTGGACTTTCCGGCCCCGTTGGGACCTAGCAGCGCATAGAAATCGCCGGCTTCAACACGCAAGTCAATCCCGCGTAGAGCCTGTACACCGCCTGCGTAGGTTTTGGTTAACTTCTCCAGTTCTAAAGCGTATGTCATAAGTGAAGTCTTACCTTGTTTTCAATGTATTGTTTTCTCAAGATTCGTATAGGTTAAGCAGAACCCTTGTGAATTTCATTCGAGTTGACCTATATTACTCCAACGTAGACGCTTTCTTACAGGCTATTAACTTTCATGAAAGATATCGAAACACTGATCAGTAACAACGCTGCCTGGTCAAAAATAATGGAAGAGGAAGATCCTGGCTTTTTCGAACGCCTCTCTCTTGCTCAGAAACCACGTTTTCTATGGATCGGTTGTTCCGACAGCCGCGTTCCTGCTGAACGTTTAACCGGACTGGAACCTGGCGAACTTTTTGTTCACCGTAACGTTGCCAACCTGGTTATCCACACTGATCTCAACTGCCTGTCCGTTGTGCAATACGCTATCGACGTGCTGGAAGTTGAACACGTGATTATTTGTGGTCACCACGGCTGCGGCGGCGTGAAGGCGGCGATCGAAAACCCGGAATTAGGATTAATCGATAACTGGCTGCTGCATATCCGCGACATCTATTTCAAACACGGACACGCGCTTAGCGAACTTGAGCCTGATGACCGTCTGAATAAACTCTGTGAGCTGAATGTTGCGGAACAGGTGTATAACCTGGGTCACTCCACCGTGATGCGCAGTGCCTGGCAACGCGGTCAAAAAATCACTATTCACGGCTGGGTGTACGGACTTCAGGATGGCCTGTTGCGTGACTTGAATATGGCATCCAACAGCCGTGAAGAGCTCGAGCAGCGCTATCATCGGGGCGTTGCTTCCCTGATTGAACAGTCAAAATAACGACATTTTCAATCATAACCGGCACTAATAATAACGCCCCGGACTATACAATAGTTCGGGGCGTTTAACGTTCCAGTATGTGCGCTGACTCATTCTCGACTGGAGCGTAGCAGATGACGCCAATTGTGATTCGGACAGCGCGCAGAAACCGGAGTGGACATAAAGTCCATGAGGATTTTGAGCACTGCCCGGGTCAGAAGTGGCTAAATCTGGTAGCGACTCGCTTACTCTTCGAGCATAGTGACTTTGCCGACATACGGCAGATGGCGATAGCGCTGTGCGTAGTCGATACCATAACCGACCACAAACTCGTCTGGAATGGTGAATCCGACGTACTCCACGGTGACGTCAACCTCGCGGCGCTCCGGCTTGTCGAGCAACGTGCAGATTGCCAGAGATTTCGGGCCGCGCAATTTGAAGATTTCACGGACTTTGCTCAGCGTATTACCTGAGTCGATAATATCTTCGACTATCAGCACATCTTTGCCGCGAATGTCTTCGTCCAAGTCTTTGAGGATTTTCACATCGCGAGTGGTCGACATACCGTTGCCGTAGCTTGAAGCCGTCATGAAATCGACCTCATGCGGAACGTCGATAGCGCGGCATAAATCGGCCATAAACATAAACGATCCACGTAACAGCCCGACCAAAACCATTTCACTACCGCTGTCGCGATAGTGTTCAGTGATCTCACGACCCAACTCGGCAATACGGGTTTTTACTTCCTGTTCGGAAATCATTACGTCTACAGTGTGTTTCATATCAAGCCTGGCTACCTAAAAATAAAATGAGTCCTGCCACCATTATGGCTGATGGCAGTCTTTGTGCGCAGGGAGTATATCAAAGAACGTTGCGCAACAAGAAATTTCCCTTTCCTTGTACGAAACGATAAGCCAGCGAGCCGAGTCCAGACGAGGGTCGAATCCGCAACGCAGAATGGTCGACGCCTAGCCAATCAGGCAACGGTGAAGCTGGTCATCATGCCTGTATCCTCATGTTCGAGCAGATGACAGTGCGCCATGTAGGCATGCTGCTGGTCGGCGCGATGGTTGAACTGCACCAGAACTTCGCTACGGCCGCCCTCTACGCGTACAGTATCTTTCCATCCCTGACGATGTTTTGCCACTGGCTGACCGTTTTCGGTAAGGATACGAAACTGAGTGCCGTGGATATGGAAAGGATGCAGCATCATGTCTCCTTCGCCAGATATCGTCCATTTCTCATATTGCCCCTGCCTGACTGCAAACGCCGGGTGATTCATATCGTAGGCTTTGCCGTTAATCTTGTTGGCGGTCATGTAGTCAAAGTGTGCAGCCTGTTGCGGCATCGCCATACCCGCATGGTCACTTGAAGACATGCCCGGCATTTTCATATTCTGATGCCCACCCGACATATCCATACTCTGATGCCCAGCCGCAGACATGCCCGGCATTGCAGCCATATTATCCGCGCTGCCGTTTCCCATGCTCATACCCGCCATTGCTCCGTGACCGTAGCGTTTCATCAGTGCCTGCATGCCTTGCTGGTCAAGCTGAGGATCCATCATCAGCTGTAGCCAGCGCGTTGGGATGTCATCATGCGAAGGCAGCGGCGGCAAGGCAATCAGCGAATCAGGCAAAGAGGAGCCAGACTGGGTAATAGTCGGCTGGATTTTCAGCACTGCCAGTGGCTGGTCGAACGGAGCCAGCGTCATGCCCATCTGCTTCACCGGAAGTGTTACCAAATCAAAAGCTTTGCCGTCGGAACAGTCGATCATCACTTCAAAGCGCTCGCCCATCAGCATTGGCAATTCGCTGACCTTGACCGGTTCCGGCAGGAAACCGCCGTCGCTGGCAATGACATACAGCGGGCGACGATCGCTGGTCGCAAGTATCAACGAGCGGGCATTACAGCCGTTAAGCAAACGTAGCCGCACCCAGCCGCGTGACACGCCGTGTTGCGGATAAATCACGCCGTTGGTCAGCATGTGTTGCCCGAACCACCCCACCGCGGCGGTCATGATATCGAGCTGATAATCAATCTGACCGGCCGCGTTGAGCCGTTTATCCTGCAAAATTACTGGAATGTCATCAACACCCCAGCGCGAAGGAATTTTCAGCTTATCGCCATCCTCGTCATCAATTATCACCAATCCCGCCAACCCCATTGCTACCTGATAACCGCTGGTCTGATGTGGATGAGGGTGAAACCAGCAGGTTGTCGCAGGTTGGTCTACAGTAAATTGCACCTCTCGACGAGCGCCGGGTGCAATCATCGCCTGTGGGCCGCCATCTGCATCGCCGGGGATCTCAAGTCCGTGCCAATGTACCGTGCTGGCCTGAGGTAAGTTATTTTCAACGATAACCCCTACCGGCTTGCCTCTGCGCAGTCTCAGCGCGGGGCCAGGCAGATTGCCATTAACGCCCCAGATCGTGGTATTAACACCCGTTAAAATCTGGCTTTGGCCCTGCTGAAGCCTGAGACGATAGATTCCTCTGACATCTGGCTGCAGGATCTCGGGGATCGGCAGCGCCGGGCGACTGTCCGCAAAAGCCTGGCGGCTCCATGCAGGAAGGGCAGCGACGCTGCCGTATAACGCGGCCAGCTTGATAAAATCGCGACGATACATGGTCGGTCCTTTTTGATGTCAAAAGAGAGGCTGATTCACTCAGACTAAACCTTTCCCCAGGGTTAAGGTCAAGCCGATATAAGATTTGAAAAAAACTGATGTAAAAGAAATTTATGTGCGCTGTGGCAAATATGGTAACGTCATTTTGATAATTTATGGGCCTAATCATTACTATGCTGAATATTTTTACTGTGCTTAAAGCACTTTTTATCGCCAGATTCAACTTAACGGCAAAGACTCATTTACCTACAAAAACAAGGCAGAGCATGAAAAAAACCACCCTGAGTCTGCTATTGCTGACGTTACTCGGATTCTCCTCGGCCAGCCAGGCGCTTAGCGAGCCGGAAGCAGAAGATCTTGCCGACCTGACCGCTGTTTTTGTTTATCTGAAAAATAATTGCGGCTATGACCAACTTCCCAACACGCAAATCAAACGGGCGATAATATTTTTCGCACAGCAAAATCACTGGGATTTAACCAATTACGCTAACTTCGACATGCAGGCGTTGGGTGAGGACAGCTATCGCGACCTTAGTGGTATTGCGGTTCCAAAACCGGTTAAATGCAAGTCTTTGGCCCGAGATTCGTTGGGATTACTAACGTACAGTAACTAAATTGTACCGCCTCGCCCCGCTTTCTGTGGGGTGAGCTAGAATATCCTCTGAAGATACCCCGCCTGTAATACACCCCTGACAATAATGATTGTCTTGGCTGAGGTTTGACCGTGCAAGCCACGGCCGAATTCGCTACCCTATTTCACCAATCTTCAAGGCGGTGAGTACTCAGGATAAGGGTAAGAATATGTCTCAAAAAATATCTCGGAAAGAAATTTGGTATGAGACGCTGCACGACAGTTTCGGCCAATATTTCACTGTTGAAAGAGAACTTTATCGCGATAAAACCGAGCATCAGGATCTGGTGATTTTTGAAAATGCGGCGCTGGGCCGCGTAATGGCGCTCGACGGCGTGGTGCAAACTACCGAGCGCGATGAGTTTATCTATCACGAAATGATGACCCATGTTCCACTGCTGGCTCACGGCGGTGCTAAAAAAGTGTTGATTATTGGCGGTGGTGACGGCGGTATGCTTCGCGAAGTTTGCCGCCACAAAGGCGTTGAGCAAATCACCATGGTGGAAATTGATGCTGGCGTGGTCGAATTCTGCCGCCAGTATCTGCCCAGCCATAACGCGGGTTCCTATGAAGACGCCCGCTTTAATCTGGTCATTGATGACGGGGTCAATTTCGTCAATCAGACCCACGAAACCTTTGATGTGATCATTTCTGACTGCACCGATCCTATCGGGCCGGGCGAGAGCCTGTTCACTTCCCGCTTCTACGAAGGCTGCGCCCGCTGTCTCAATCCCGATGGTGTCTTCGTGGCGCAGAACGGAGTTTGTTTCCTGCAACAGGATGAGGCAGTCAACAGCCATCAAAAACTGAGTCACTATTTCGAAGACGTCAGCTTTTATCAGGCGGCGATCCCAACTTATTATGGCGGGATCATGACCTTTGCCTGGGCAAGCAATAATCCGCAATACCGTAGTCTGAGTGTCGATACGCTGCAGGAACGCTTTGCCGCCTCAAACATCGTCAGCCGATATTATAATCCAGGCATCCACCACGGCAGCTTTGCCCTGCCGCAATACTTACTGAATGCCCTTTCAGCAAGCCGTTGAAACACCATCCACAAGGGGGTGAACTAAATTGAAAAAGCTGAAACTGCATGGTTTCAATAACCTGACCAAGAGTTTAAGTTTTTGTATCTACGATATTTGCTATGCCAAAACCGCAGACGATCGCGACGGCTATATCGCTTACATCGATAAAGAATACAGCGCCAATCGCCTGACGGAGATCCTCACCGAGACCTGCTCAATCATCGGCGCCAACATCCTTAACGTCGCGCGCCAGGATTACGAACCGCAAGGTGCCAGCGTGACGATTCTGGTCTGCGAGGAACCGATTGATCCCAAAGACGTTGATACATCTGAGCATCCCGGTCCATTACCGAGCTCAGTGGTGGCCCACCTCGATAAAAGCCACATCTGCGTTCACACCTATCCGGAAAGTCATCCGGAAGGCGGGCTGTGCACTTTCCGCGCCGATATTGAAGTATCGACCTGCGGAGTGATTTCACCGCTTAAAGCACTGAACTATTTAATTCACCAGTTGGAATCAGACATCGTGACTATTGACTATCGCGTACGTGGTTTCACTCGTGATATCAATGGTGTGAAACACTATATTGACCATTCCATTAATTCGATTCAGAACTTTATGTCGGTAGATATGAAATCGTTGTATCACTTGATGGACGTCAACGTGTTTCAGGAAAATATCTTCCACACCAAGATGATGCTCAAAGACTTCGATCTCAAACATTATCTGTTCAACGCCAAACCGGATGAGCTGAGTGCCGTTGAGCGTAAAGAGATTACCGACCTGCTTTATAAAGAGATGCAGGAAATCTACTACGGTCGAAACATCCCGAACGTCTAAATAAAAAGGCCGCACATCTTGTTGATGCTGCGGCCTTTTTTGACTGGTGCATATACCGTTTAGCGATAGGTCACGATAAATGCGCGATACTTTTCCAGCACCAGCAGAAAGTCTTCGATGCCGCAGAAAGACAGGCTTTCTTCATCGTAATAATTCATGCCTTCTTCCATGCCATCGCTTTCTAAATCCAGCTGGTTCGCCCTGACCATGACCTCTTCACCATCCAGCCACAGCGTATATTCATGGCCTTCCATTTGCCAGGTTCGTTCACTGCCTTTCAATTCCGCAGCGGCGGCTTCTATCTTGTCGAGCAGGCTTAAATCGCCATTAATTTCTTCATTCAGCCAGTGGCCGATCACTTCATGACCCATCGAAAAACGGGCCTTTACTTGCCCGGTGATATCACGCAGGAAATCATAATCCATGGTCTTATCTCCCGATTGGCTTTAAGACTAATTCAATTATAGAAACAGAAAATTCTTGAGAACAACCCAATAAAAAAGGAGGCCGAAGCCTCCTTATGTTCTGTGGCGCAATATAGCGACTTAAAGCGCGGTTTGGAAGATCACGCTGTCAGCTTTATCGGTATATTCGCTCAGCTTATCGAAGTTCAGATAACGATAGGTGTCTACCGCCGTCTTATCAACCTCTGCCATGTAACCCAGATACTCTTCCGGCGTTGGCAAACGTCCCAGCAAGGAGGCGATTGCAGCCAGTTCGGCAGAAGCCAGATAAACGTTTGCTCCGTTACCAAGGCGGTTCGGGAAGTTACGGGTCGAGGTGGAAACCACGGTGGAGCCGTCGGCTACGCGCGCCTGGTTACCCATGCACAATGAGCAGCCAGGGATCTCGACGCGAGCACCGCTCTTGCCGAATACGCTGTAATAACCTTCTTCGGTCAGCTGTGCGGCATCCATTTTGGTCGGTGGCGCAACCCACAAGCGGGTTGGCAACGCGCCTTTGTGGCTGTCGAGCAACTTACCGGCAGCGCGGAAGTGACCGATGTTAGTCATGCACGAACCGATAAACACTTCGTCGATTTTGCTGTTGGCAACACTTGACAGCAGACGGGCATCGTCCGGATCGTTTGGCGCACAAAGAATCGGCTCTTTGATCTCGTTCAGATCGATTTCGATCACCGCGGCATATTCCGCATCGGCGTCGGCTTCGAGCAGAGTCGGGTTGGCAAGCCACTCTTCCATGCCGGTGATACGGCGCTCGATGGTACGACGGTCGCCGTAACCTTCGGAGATCATCCACTTCAGCAACACGATGTTAGAGCTCAGATACTCTTTAATCGGTGCCTGATCAAGTTTGATGGTACAGCCTGCAGCAGAACGTTCCGCCGAGGCGTCGGCCAGCTCGAATGCCTGCTCGACTTTCAGCTCTGGCAAACCTTCAATTTCCAGGATGCGACCTGAGAAAAGGTTTTTCTTACCTTTTTTCTCAACGGTCAGATGGCCTTCCTGAATCGCGTAATAAGGGATGGCATGAACCAGGTCACGCAAGGTGATCCCCGGTTGCATTTTACCCTTGAAGCGCACCAGAACAGACTCTGGCATATCCAGCGGCATTACGCCGGTGGCGGCCGCAAACGCCACCAGTCCAGAACCTGCCGGGAATGAAATGCCGATTGGGAAACGAGTGTGCGAGTCACCGCCAGTGCCGACGGTATCCGGCAGCAGCATACGGTTCAGCCAGGAGTGAATGATGCCATCGCCCGGACGCAGTGAAACACCGCCGCGGTTCATGATGAAGTCTGGCAGCGTGTGGTGCGTGGTCACGTCAACCGGCTTAGGATAAGCGGCGGTATGACAGAATGACTGCATCACCAGATCGGCAGAGAAGCCCAGACAGGCGAGGTCTTTCAGCTCATCACGGGTCATTGGACCGGTGGTGTCCTGAGAACCTACAGAAGTCATTTTCGGCTCGCAGTATTCGTTAGGACGAATACCTTCAACGCCACAGGCGCGACCGACCATTTTCTGCGCCAGAGAGAAGCCTTTGGAGCTGAGAGCTACCGGCTTGGCAACTTTGAACACTTCGCTGATAGGCAGCTTCAGTGATTCGCGCGCCTTGGTGGTCAAACCACGGCCAATGATCAACGGAATACGTCCACCAGCGCGAACTTCGTCGAGCAGAACATCGGTTTTCAGTTCGAAAGTAGCAATCACTTCGTCAGTTTCGTGGTTGCGAACTTCACCCTTGTACGGATAGATGTCGATCACATCGCCCATGTTCAGGTTAGACACGTCAACTTCGATCGGCAAAGCCCCGGCATCTTCCATGGTGTTGAAGAAAATTGGCGCAATTTTGCTGCCAAGAACGACACCACCACCACGTTTGTTAGGCACGTAGGGAATGTCGTCTCCCATGTACCACAACACTGAGTTAGTCGCGGATTTACGCGAAGAACCGGTACCAACCACGTCGCCGACGTAAGCCAGCGGGAAGCCTTTCTTATTCAGCTCATCAATCTGTTTGATTGGACCGATAGTGCCAGGCTGGTCAGGAATGATGCCTTCACGTTCGATTTTCAGCATTGCCAGAGCGTGCAGCGGAATATCCGGGCGCGACCAGGCATCAGGTGCGGGTGACAGATCGTCGGTATTGGTTTCGCCGGTCACTTTGAACACGGTGACGGTAATTTTTTCAGCCGGTTTAGGACGTGCGAGATACCACTCGGCATCGGCCCACGACTGCAGAATTTTGATAGCGTGGCTGTTGCCCGCTTTGGCTTTCTCTTCGACATCATAGAAGTTGTCGAACATCAGCAGAGTGTGCGACAGCGCTTTAGCAGCGATCGGAGCCAGCTTTTCGTTTTCCAGCGCTTCAATCAATGGATGAATGTTGTAGCCACCTTGCATGGTGCCCAACAGTTCAATCGCTTTTTCGGAAGTCACCAGCGGAGATGTCGTTTCACCCTTGGCAACGGCTGCCAGGAATCCGGCTTTGACATAAGCGGCTTCGTCAACGCCCGGCGGTACGCGGTTAATCAGCAGGTCCAGCAGAGTTTCTTCTTCACCTTCAGACGGGTTCTTCAGGGATTCAACCAGTGCGGCCATTTGTGAAGCATCGAGCGGCTTAGGGACAATGCCCTGTGCAGCACGCTCGGCTACGTGCTTACGGTATTCTTCTAGCACGACTCTCTCCTCGCTCTCATTGTCATTTATTATATCCAGGCTGAGCCTGGGTTCCGACATCAATCAGCCAAAACCCCGGAGGGTCAAAGCGCCCTGAAAATGGGGTTAAATGTGGTCGATAGCCGGATCACGGCGGGGTTGTCTTGTGTGAGGCGTAAGCGAAACATCCTGAACGCTTAGCGACGACAGTCCCCGGTTGCGCTGTGGCAGCATAGCAGGGTTTGACTCGCTTGTTAATTCGTTCACAAAAAAGCAACATAAAATATTTGCTGAATCGTTGGGCACAGTGTGATCGACTGCTGTATTTGTTTTGGCCTGAGCCTTGCATGATGAGACGCTGAAAGTCATGCCGTTTTTATCTCTTAATCAGCAAGGAAAGAAGATGTCACGCAAGAACATACAAAAAGTTATTCTCTGCTCCGCCCTACTCTGTGGATACGCTCAGGCAGAAACCTTGACCGGGACTTTGAAGAAGATTGACGATCAAAATCTGGTGACCGTGGGTTATCGCGAATCCAACGTGCCTTTCTCTTACAAGGGTGACGATAACAAGATCCTCGGCTATTCGCAGGAATATTCCAATGCAATTGTCGATGCAATCAAAAAACGCCTGAATAAAGATAATATTACGGTGAAGTTTATCTCTATTACCTCGCCTAACCGCATCCCGTTGCTGCAAAACAATGTCTATGATTTTGAGTGTGGTTCAACGACTAATAACCCTGAGCGTCAGCAGCAGGTCACTTTCTCAGACAGCATTTTCATCGTCGGCACCAAACTGCTGGTTAAGAAAGGTTCAGGAATCAAAGATTTCTCTGACTTAAACGGCAAGGCTGTTTCAACGACCGGCGGCACCACCTCGGAAATCCTGTTGAACAAAATGAATAGCGATAAAAAGATGCAGATGCGCATCATCAGTGCGCAAGAAGGAGGCGCTTCGGCATTCCATACTCTGGAAACCGGCCGCGCTTCTGCTTATATGATGGATGATGCTCTGCTGGCCGGTGACCGTGCCAAAGCGCGTAAACCATCAGACTGGGAAATCATTGGCACGCCGCAATCGCGTGAGGCTTATGGGTGTATGCTGCGTAAAAACGATCCGCAGTTTGAGAAATTGGTCGATGACACCATTACCAGCGCGCAAACCTCCGGCGAAGCAGCAAAATGGTACACCCGCTGGTTCCTGCAACCCGTGCCGCCTAAAAACCTGAACATGGATTTTGCGATGTCAGATGACATGAAAGACCTGTTCGCGCATCCAAACAACAAAGCGCTATAACCACAAAATTCAGGTACAAAAAAACCGTCACAAGGACGGTTTTTTTGCTTCCAGACAACTGTTAGCGCAGCTGAATGAAATACTTAATATCAGTAAGCTACTAATACAAGTGCCACAGAGCAAATGAAGTATGCCTCACATAGCTCAAAAAAACAACTCAGAAATGCTGTGTAAAAAACCAGTGTCACGGTACTATCCAAGCTGGACTGCTTCGCCGGTTTAGCGACCGGTCATCGGGCCAGGAGGCAGCTCATCAACACTACGATTCAAGTGCCACAGAGCACTTGTTTCACCGATATTTTTCCGATGAAGTTGACGTGGTCGTGGTTCTGCAAAGGATCGCGCAATGAAAAGGATTTCTGTTTATATCCTTATTGTTGTACTGGGGAGTACATTGAGTTTGATAAATGGCGGATGGTCAATATCCCATATTTATCTGAACATTAATGTTATCAACCAGAACAAGTAAGTTACTGGCCGCTTCTCGGAGCGGCCTTTTATATCAGGCATATAAATAAAAACGGCCCCTTCTCAGGAGCCGTTTGAACCTTTAAGCAGAAGTTACTTTTTCTTGGCTTTTGGGTTTGGCAGGTCAGTGATGCTACCTTCGTATAGCTCGGCAGCCAGACCGACAGATTCGTGCAGCGTTGGGTGTGCGTGGATGGTCAGTGCCAGATCTTCGGCATCACAACCCATCTCGATAGCCAGGCCAATTTCACCCAGCAGCTCGCCGCCGTTAGTCCCAACAATAGCACCACCGATGATACGGTTGGATTCTTTGTCGAAAATAAGCTTGGTGATACCGTCTGCGCAATCGGAAGCAATCGCACGACCGGAAGCGGCCCAAGGGAAGGTGGCGGTTTCGTAGCTGATGCCTTTCTCTTTGGCTTCTTTCTCGGTCAGACCCACCCAGGCAACTTCTGGCTCAGTGTAGGCGATTGAAGGAATAACCTTTGGATCGAAGTAGTGTTTTTTGCCTGAGATAACTTCAGCAGCCACGTGACCTTCATGCACACCTTTATGCGCCAGCATTGGCTGACCCACGATATCGCCGATAGCGTAGATGTGAGGAATGTTGGTGCGCATTTGTTTGTCGACGTGGATGAAACCACGATCGTCAACTTCAACGCCAGCTGCGCCAGCTTCCAGCGACTTACCATTAGGAACACGGCCGATTGCTACCAGCACGGCGTCGTAACGCTGCGGTTCTGCCGGAGCTTTCTTGCCTTCCATCGTTACGTAAATACCGTCTTCTTTCGCTTCGACGTTAGTTACTTTGGTTTCCAGCATCAGGTTAAACTGCTTGCTGATTTTTTTGGTAAAGACTTTAACCACGTCTTTATCGGCAGCCGGGATCACTTGGTCAAACATTTCGACCACGTCGATTTTTGAACCCAGCGCGTGATACACGGTTGCCATTTCCAGACCGATAATACCGCCGCCCATGACCAGAAGACGCTCAGGAATGGTTTTCAGCTCCAGCGCATCGGTTGAATCCCAAACGCGTGAGTCATCATGAGGGATAAATGGCAGAGTGATTGGACGTGAGCCCGCAGCGATGATCGCGTTATCGAAAGTGATGGTCGTTGGACCGTTCTCACCTTCAACAACCAGGGTGTTTGCACCGGTAAATTTGCCCAGGCCGTTTACAACTTTAACTTTGCGGCCTTTTGCCATTCCAGCCAGACCACCGGTCAATTGGCCGATGACTTTCTCTTTCCACAGGCGGACTTTATCGATGTCAGTTTGTGGCTGACCGAAAACAATGCCGTGTGCTTCCAAAGATTTAGCTTCGGAAATCACTTTTGCAACGTGCAGCAGAGCTTTGGAGGGGATACAACCAACGTTAAGGCAAACACCACCGAGAGTGGAGTAACGCTCAACCAGAATAGTTTCAAGACCTAAATCAGCGCAACGGAAAGCGGCAGAATAGCCTGCAGGACCAGCCCCAAGTACCACGACCTGAGTTTTAATTTCTGTACTCATCATGACCTCTTAATTGTTTGTCCGGCGGGTCAGACGTCTTTTGAAGCGCACTCATAAACTATGAATGCAGTACGCAACGCCCTTCATCCACCGGGACGCATACACCGCGAGAAGTTTACAGAATTGTTAAAATTCTGCAAACAAAGTTCGGGTGACCTGAGTCTCAACAACCTTGTTATCCATTCGGAACAACAAGATCCGTATCAAAAACAAGGCCGGCAACTGGCCGGCCTTATAACAATTACATTACCAGACGACGAATATCTGACATTATTGTGCCAATGTACGCCGCGAATCGTGCTCCGGCAGCACCGTCAATAACACGGTGATCGAAGGACAGAGACAGTGGCAACATCAGACGTGGTTCGAACTCTTTGCCATTCCATACCGGCTTGATAGACGATTTGGAAACGCCCAGAATCGCCACGTCCGGCGCATTGACGATAGGCGTAAACGCTGTGCCGCCGATACCACCGAGGCTGGAAATAGTGAAACAGCCGCCCTGCATATCTGAAGCAGTCAGTTTGCCATCACGGGCTTTCTTGGAGATTACTGACAGCTCGCGGGACAACTCAACAATGCCTTTCTTGTTGACGTCACGGAACACAGGAACCACCAGACCGTTTGGCGTATCAACCGCCACACCGATGTTAATATATTTTTTCAGCGTCAGCGTCTGCGCATCGGCAGAAAGCGAGCTGTTAAAGCGTGGGAATTCTTCCAGCGCTTTGGCTACGGCTTTCATGATGAAGACCAGCGGCGTGATTTTCACGTCGAGTTTCTTCTTCTCGGCTTCAACGTTCTGCTGTTTGCGGAACTCTTCAACTTCGGTGATATCCGCTTCGTCGAACTGCGTAACGTGCGGGATCATGACCCAGTTACGGCTCAGGTTGGCACCAGATATTTTCTGGATACGGCCCAGCTCAACTTCTTCGATTTCACCAAACTTGCTGAAGTCCACTTTCGGCCATGGCAGCATGCCTGGAAGACTACCGCCCGCAGCCGCTGCGGCAGCAGGTGCAGCCTCAGCGCGTTTAACAGCATCTTTCACGTAAGCCTGAACGTCTTCGCGCAAGATGCGGCCTTTACGACCGGTGCCTTTCACTTTCGACAGGTTAACGCCAAATTCGCGTGCCAGACGACGGATAACCGGGGTCGCGTGAACATAGGCATCGTTCTCGGAGAACTCACCTTTGCTCTCGGTGGCCGCAGCAGCTGGAGCCGGAGCCGCCGCTTTCTGTTCCTGTTTGGCAGGAGCAGCCGCTTCTTCTTTCCTGGCCGGAGCCGCAGCAGGCGCCGCGCCTTCAACTTCAAACACGAAGATCAGCGAGCCGGTGCTGACTTTATCGCCCGCAGCGATTTTGATTTCTTTAACGGTTCCGGCAAACGGAGCAGGCACTTCCATCGAGGCTTTATCGCCCTCAACGGTTATCAGCGACTGTTCAGCGGCAACTTTATCGCCTACTTTAACCATGATTTCGGTGACTTCAACTTCGTCGCCGCCGATATCAGGCACGTTAACTTCCTTGCTGCCAGAGGCCGCAGGAGCCGCTGCAGGTTTCTCTTCCGCTACGGTTTCTTCTTTGGCTGTCGGAGCAGCAGAGCCTGAACCCGCGACGTCGAACACGAAAATCAACGAGCCGGTGCTGACTTTATCGCCAACAGCAACTTTGATTTCTTTCACTGTACCTGCGAACGGAGCCGGAACTTCCATTGAGGCTTTATCGCCTTCAACGTTGATCAGTGACTGCTCGGCTTCAACCTTGTCGCCAACTTTAACCAGGATCTCGGTGACTTCTACTTCGTCGCCGCCAATGTCTGGCACGTTAACTTCTTTGCTTTCGCTTGAAGCCGCGGCGGCAGGTTTTTCTTCTTTTACTTCTTCTTTGGCAGCTGGTTTTTCTTCTGCTTTAGCCGGTGCCGCAGCGCCGTCCGCAGAATCAAACACGAAGATCAGCTTGCCGGTCTCGACGGTATCGCCGACCGCAACTTTAATTTCTTTAACCACGCCAGCCTGTGGAGAAGGAACTTCCATTGACGCCTTGTCACCTTCAACAACAATCAGTGACTGCTCGGCCTCAACTTTATCGCCCACCTTCACCAGCACTTCGGTGACTTCTACTGCATCGGCACCAATGTCCGGTACATTAATTTCAATAGCCATCTGTCTTTACCTCTTACGCCAGACGCGGGTTAACTTTGTCAGCATCGATGCCAAACTTGGTGATGGCTTCAGCCACAACCTTCACATCGATCTCGCCACGCTTGGCCAATTCACCCAGTGCTGCAACGACCACGTAAGATGCATCGATCTCGAAGTGGTGACGCAGGTTTTCGCGGCTGTCAGAACGACCAAAGCCGTCGGTGCCAAGAACGCGGAAATCGCTGGCAGGAACGAAGTTACGGATCTGCTCGGCGAACAGCTTCATGTAGTCAGTCGATGCAACAACCGGCGCATCATTCATAACCTGAGCCACGTAAGGAACGCGTGGTTCTTCAGCCGGATGCAGCATGTTCCAACGTTCGCAATCCTGGCCGTCACGTGCCAGCTCGGTGAACGAGGTCACGCTGTAAACATCAGAGCCAACGCCGTAGTCTTTGGCCAGAATCTGAGCAGCATCACGCACGTGACGCAGAATGGAGCCCGAGCTCATCAACTGCACTTTACCTTTGCTACCTTCGATGGTTTCTAATTTATAGATACCTTTACGAATGCCCTCTTCCGCGCCTTCTGGCATGGCTGGCATGTGGTAGTTTTCGTTCAGCGTAGTAATGTAGTAATAAATGTTTTCTTGAGCTTCGCCATACATACGAACCAGGCCATCATGCATGATGACCGCCACTTCGTAGGCATACGCCGGATCGTAAGAAATACAGTTAGGAATAGTCAGCGACTGAATGTGGCTGTGACCATCTTCATGCTGCAGACCTTCACCGTTCAGAGTTGTACGACCTGAAGTCCCACCGACCAGGAAACCGCGCGCCTGTTGGTCGCCCGCTGCCCAGCACAAGTCACCGATACGCTGGAAACCGAACATAGAATAGTAGATATAGAACGGGATCATAGGCAGGTCGTTGGTGCTGTACGACGTCGCCGCTGCCAGCCAGGAAGAGGCGGCACCCAGTTCGTTGATACCTTCCTGCAGAATCTGACCTTTCTCGTCTTCTTTATAGTAAGCAACCTGCTCACGGTCCTGCGGGGTATATTGCTGACCATTCGGGCTGTAAATACCAATCTGACGGAACAGACCTTCCATACCGAAAGTACGCGCTTCATCGGCGATGATCGGTACCAGACGATCTTTGATAGATTCGTTTTTCAACATCACGTTCAGAGCACGGACGAAAGCGATAGTGGTCGAAATTTCTTTCTTCTGCTCTTCAAGCAGCTGAGAGAAGTCTTCCAGTTTCGGCATTTCCAGCTTCTGGGTGAAGTTTGGCAGACGAGTTGGCAGATAGCCTTTCAGCGCCTGGCGACGTTCGTGCAGGTATTTGTACTCTGCAGAGTCTTTTTCCAGAGTGATGTAAGGTAGTTTCTCAATGTTTTCATCGCTAACCGGCACGCTGAAACGATCACGGATATAGCGCACGCCATCCATGTTCATTTTCTTGACCTGGTGGGCAATGTTCTTGCCTTCAGCAGTTTCACCCATGCCGTAACCTTTGATGGTGTGAGCAAGAATTACTGTTGGCTGGCCTTTGGTATTCTGCGCTTTGTTCAGTGCAGCAAAGACTTTCTTAGGATCGTGCCCCCCGCGGTTCAGAGCCCAGATCTGCTCATCGGTCATGTCTTTGACCAATTCCGCAGTTTCTGGATACTTGCCGAAGAAGTGCTCGCGAACATATTTACCGTCGCGCGATTTGAAGGTCTGGTAGTCACCGTCAACCGTTTCGTTCATCAGCTGGATAAGCTTGCCGCTGGTGTCTTTACGCAGCAATTCATCCCAGCGGTTGCCCCAAATCACCTTGATTACGTTCCAGCCGGCGCCTGCAAAGATGCCTTCCAGTTCGTTGATGATTTTACCATTACCGGTAACCGGGCCATCAAGGCGCTGCAGGTTACAGTTGATGATGAAGCACAGGTTGTCCAGCTTCTCACGGGTCGCGATGGTGATCGCACCTTTAGATTCTGGCTCATCCATCTCACCGTCGCCCAGGAACGCGTAAACGCGCTGGCTGGTAGTGTCTTTCAGACCGCGGTGATCAAGATATTTCAGGAACTTGGCCTGATAAATAGCGCCGATTGGACCCAGACCCATTGATACAGTCGGGAACTGCCAGAATTCAGGCATCAGTTTAGGGTGTGGATATGAAGAAAGACCTTTACCGTGAACTTCCTGACGGAAATTGTTCATCTGGTCTTCAGTCAGGCGGCCTTCAAGGAAAGCACGCGCGTACACGCCCGGAGAAATGTGGCCCTGGAAGTAAACCAGATCGCCGCCGTCCTGCTCGTTGCGTGCACGGAAAAAGTGGTTGAAGCACACTTCGTAAATAGCGGCAGAAGACTGGAATGATGACATGTGGCCACCCAAATCCAGGTCTTTTTTAGAGGCACGCAGAACGGTCATGATCGCGTTCCAGCGGATTGCCGTACGAATGTTGCGTTCCAGCTCCAGGTTACCCGGATATTCAGGTTCGTCTTCAACAGCGATGGTATTGATATAGTTACGGCTTGCAGCACCAGCTGCAATGCTCACGCCGCCTTTACGTGCTTCGCTCAGGACCTGATCGATCAGGAACTGTGCGCGCTCAACACCTTCTTCACGGATGACCGATTCGATCGCTTGTAGCCAGTCGCGAGTTTCGATCGGATCCACGTCATTATTTACACGTTCTGACATGGTGCTTTTCCTTATCTGTCTCTAATACGTAGGTTTATCTGGAGCCTGTCTTCCTGCATTCTTGACGTAAAAATGCACGAAGACAGGCCCATCAGTTTAGTTTCTGCTCTCCTGAAAGAGCATCAAGCTTCCAAAATTATTCTCAAAAAACCCTAAAAAACGGGCCATGGGTATGCAGACAGCCAGGATTACCCAGAGTTTAATTTTCTTCATTGCGTTGCTGGAGTCGGCGTAGTGAACGATCACGACGGCTGTGCTCCCTGCTCATATCCAGCAAAACTTCCTCAATAAACGCCAAGTGGCGGTGTGAAGCTTCGCGCGCCTTTTCCGGCTCGCGTGCCACAATCGCCGCAAAAATCCCGGCGCGGTGGTTGCTCACCAGCGGCAGCATTTCGCGACGCGAGTAAAGCAATTCAAAATTTTGGCGGACGTTTTTTTCCAGCATTGGTCCCATACAGCGGACCAGATGCAGCAGCACCATATTATGCGTGGCTTCTGTTACAGCCACTTGGTACTGCATAACCGCGTCGGCTTCGGCGTCGAGATCGCCGCTGTCCTGCGCTGTCTGAATCACAACGTGACAGTCACGAATGCGCTGCAGGTCCTCTTCCGTTCCACGAAGTGCGGCATAATATGCAGCAATACCTTCAAGCGCGTGTCGGGTTTCAAGGAGGTCAAACTGTGATTCAGGATGGTCAGAAAGTAATTCTGTAAGAGGATCACTAAAGCTTTGCCAGAGGTTGCTTTGTACGAAAGTACCACCGCCCTGGCGACGAAGCAGAAGCCCTTTGGCTTCAAGCCGCTGGATAGCTTCCCTCAGAGAAGGCCTTGAAACATCAAACTGTTTTGCCAGTTCACGTTCAGGCAAAAGTTTTTCACCAGGCCGTAGCGTCCCTTCCAGGATCAGAGATTCGAGCTGTTTCTCAATTGCGTCAGATAACTTCGGCTGTCTAATTTTACTGTAGGCCATGGGAACGTTTATCTGCCTTTTAGGTCTCGTGAAGAGCTCGGAGTAAATTGGTAATACCAATTTAAAAAACGTGGCCGTAAAGTAACAAAGTATTCACTCGGTGTCCATATCGGGCCTTCCTTAAAACCGCTTATCCCGCACATTTTAACAAAAATTTAGCATTTCATTTTTTAATGTGCTCTGGATCACATTTCGACCTTTTTAGTCAGTTTTTTGATCAACATGCGCGTTTCTTATGCGCTTATTCAATAAACCAGGTGCAAACTTTTTCGCTTAACACTATTCTTGGCCGAACGGTAGTTAATGCTGATTTTAAGTCACATTACAGCCGTAAATAATTAGATACAAAGCATGTAATCTTCGGCTTACAGCATACGTTTTAAGCTGATTTTTAGATTTTCCCTTACGACAGAGGATCGGGAAATGGAAGACAGGCAACACGGTGATGAACTGAAGCGCGGGCTGAAAAATCGCCACATTCAGTTGATTGCTTTAGGTGGCGCAATTGGCACCGGGCTTTTTCTGGGGATAGCCCAAACGATTAAAATGGCTGGGCCTTCTGTACTTCTTGGCTATGCCATTGGCGGTTTGATCGCATTTCTAATCATGCGTCAGTTAGGTGAAATGGTAGTAGAAGAACCTGTTGCAGGTTCCTTTAGTCATTTTGCCTACAAATACTGGGGTAATTTTGCTGGTTTCGCCTCAGGCTGGAACTACTGGGTATTATACGTATTAGTCGCAATGGCAGAGCTGACCGCGGTTGGCATCTACGTACAATACTGGTGGCCCGAGATCCCGACCTGGGTCTCTGCTCTGGTGTTCTTTGTGCTGATTAACGCCATTAACCTGACCAACGTTAAAGTTTACGGCGAGATGGAGTTCTGGCTTTCGCTGGTAAAAGTGGTCGCGATTGTCGGCATGATCGTCTTCGGTGCCTGGCTGCTGGCCAGCGGTCACGGCGGTCCTGAAGCTACAGTGACCAATCTCTGGGCGCAGGGAGGATTCTTTCCTAATGGCGTTAAAGGGTTAGTGATGGCGATGGCGGTGATCATGTTCTCGTTCGGCGGACTCGAGCTGGTCGGCATTACTGCTGCCGAAGCCGATGACCCGGAAAAAAGCATTCCCAAAGCCACCAATCAGGTTATCTATCGTATTCTGATTTTTTATATTGGCTCGCTGGCTATCCTGCTTTCGCTCTATCCCTGGGGCAAAGTCATCGAAGGCGGTAGCCCGTTTGTACTGATCTTTAACGCCTTGGACAGCAAGCTGGTCGCAACCCTGCTTAACGTTGTGGTACTGGTTGCGGCACTGTCGGTTTACAACAGCTGTGTTTACAGCAACAGCCGCATGCTGTTTGGCCTCGCCAAGCAAGGCAACGGTCCAAAGTCGCTGCTGAAAGTTGACCGTCGTGGCGTGCCTTATGTGGCCATCGGTGTCTCGGCGCTGGCTACCGCATTATGCGTTGTGATTAACTACGTGATGCCAGGCGAAGCGTTTGAAATCCTGATGTCGCTGGTAGTTTCTGCTCTGGTGATCAACTGGGCGATGATAAGCCTGGCGCACCTCAAGTTTCGTCAGGCCAAGGCGCGTGCTGGCGTAAATACCAAGTTTAAAGCGCTGCTTTATCCACTGGGTAATTACATTTGCCTGCTGTTCCTGGCAGGTATTCTGGTGATTATGTACCTCACGCCAGGTATTCGCATTTCGGTGATTCTAATCCCGGTGTGGCTGATTTTGCTCGGTATCAGCTACAAGCTGAAAGGCAAAAACTCTGCAGTGGTTAATCTCGGTAAATAACCCGCTTATCAATGACAAACCCGGCGCTTCTGCCGGGTTTTTTTATGCTTGTGCAAAGCCATCCGAACTGTTGCCAAGCTCACAATTTCATTTTCGTGACCAATTCGTCCATCTCTATGACCTTTATCTCCTGACTCGAAACCATAAGCGAGGTTAATACTTCATACACAAGTTATTTGCCCCTTTGGAGAGAATCAATGAGACAAGGCGCGCTGTCATTTAAAGAGAAAGTGGCCTATGGCATGGGAGATGCGGGCTGCAACATGATTTGGGGCACCATCACCCTGTTTCTGAGCTACTTTTATACCGACGTTTTCGGGCTGGCTCCTGCCTTGGTTGGCGTGATGTTATTATCGGTGAGAGTCGTCGATGCAGTCAGCGATCCGATTATGGGCGCGATTGCAGACCGGACCACCACTCGCTGGGGGCGATTCCGTCCTTATTTACTGTGGGTTTCGCTGCCATTCGCCCTGTTTAGCGTTTTAATGTTTTCAACGCCAGACTGGAGTTACTCCAGCAAGGTGATCTATGCGTTTGTGACCTATTTCCTGATGTCGCTGACCTACACCGCTATCAACATTCCTTACTGTTCGCTGGGCGGTGTGATAACCGCCGATCCAAAAGAGCGAGTTTCCTGTCAGTCTTATCGTTTCTTTATGGTCGGCATTGCCACGCTGATTCTGTCCTCTTCCCTGCTGCCAATGGCGCAGTGGTTCGGTGGCGCGGACAAGGCTCGCGGTTATCAGATGTCGATTGGGGTGATGGCGCTGATTGCGCTGGTCATGTTTTTGTTTTGCTTTAGCTCGGTCAGAGAGCGAATTCACCCTGCAGCCCCCACTAAACGCGCACTGAAAAGTGACCTCAAAGATGTATGGAAGAACGACCAGTGGGTGCGCATTCTGCTGCTGACTTTCTGCAACGTCTGCCCCGGCTTTATTCGCATGGCCGCCACTATGTATTACGTCACCTGGGTGATGGCGAAATCGACGTCGTTCGCCAGCCTGTTTATCAGCCTTGGCGTCGTCGGCATGATGGTCGGCAGTGCGCTGGCCAAGCCTCTCACCGATCGCTTCTGCAAGCTAAAAGTCTTCTTCTGGACCAATATCATCCTCACGCTTTTTTCATGTGGCTTCTACTTCCTGAATCCACATCTGACGACATTGATTCTGGTGGCATATTTTGTGCTGAATATCCTGCATCAGATACCCTCCCCACTGCACTGGTCGTTGATGGCAGACGTTGACGATTACGGCGAGTGGAAAACCGGTAAACGAAGCACCGGCATCAGTTTTTCCGGCAATTTATTCTTTCTGAAGTGCGGACTGGCAGTAGCTGGCGCTATGGTTGGATTTTTACTCTCGCTTTATGGCTATCAAGGGGGTGCCACATCACAGACTGCATCAGCGCTTAACGGTATCGTGCTGTTGTTCACCGTGATTCCGGGGGTTGGTTATCTGATTACCGCCGGCGTGGTCAGGCTATTGAAAGTTGACCGTGAATTAATGAAAACTATTCAGGCCGATTTGGAGAAACGCCGCCACAATTTTCATGATCTAAACACCTATCCTGAAGCTAAACAGGGGGCAGCCGATTTATCGGCCTTTGCAAGCAAGGAACCCAAGCATGAGTAAAAGTGTTTATTCGAATCCGTTTATCACCCAGCGCGCCGATCCGCACATCTGGCGTCATACCGACGGCCATTACTATTTTATCGCCTCGGTACCAGAGTATGACCGGCTCGAAATTCGCCGTTCAGCCACTCTTGAAGGTCTGGCCGAAGCCCGACCGCGCATAGTCTGGCGCAAGCACAGTGGCGGCCCAATGAGCGCACTGATTTGGGCGCCAGAGCTGCATTATATCAATGGCAACTGGTACATTTATTTTGCCGCAGCGCCTTCAGACAAAATCGTCAAAGGATTGTTTCAACATCGAATGTTCGTGCTTGAATGCTCCGATGCCGATCCGCTGAGTGGAAAATGGCAGGAGAAAGGCCGAGTTGCCACGCCGATTGATAGCTTCTCGCTGGATGCGACCCATTTCAGTCATGCGGGCAAAAGCTACTATCTTTGGGCGCAAAAAGATCCAGCTATTGAGGGTAATTCAAACTTGTATCTGGCTGAGATGAGCAACCCGTGGACGCTAAAATCCGCGCCGGTAATGCTTAGCAAGCCGGAACTACCGTGGGAAACCATTGGTTTTAAAGTGAATGAAGGGCCTGCGGTGATTGAGGGCTACGACAAAATTTTCATCACTTATTCCGCCAGTGCCACTGACGAAAATTACTGCATTGGCCTGCTATGGGCCGATCTCGAAAGCGATATCACCGATCCGGGCCAATGGCATAAATCGCCGACGCCGGTATTCAAGACTGAGGCAGATAATCGTCAGTTTGGACCGGGACACAACAGTTTTACCCAGAATGAAAAAGGCGAGGACGTGCTGGTTTATCACGCAAGAAATTACACCGAGATTCAAGGTGATCCGCTTTACGATCCCAACCGCCATACGCGATTAAAGACCATAGACTGGGACGATGACGGCATGCCAGTGTTCGGTATTCCTCCGGCAGATAATCATTAGTTTGATTAAACCAGTGTGCCGTAAATCGTCAGCAATGCCACCACGATAAGAATGATAATGGTGACTTTTCGCGCCATAGCAACCGCTGAGCGCGGGGTTTGTACCGCATCAAGGTGCGGATCGCGCGCCAGTGAAAACTGAGCTAATCGAGTAAGCACTTCATACTGTCGAGTATGTACATCGCCCAGTGAAGCAAACCAGGCCGGTAAGGCCTTTTCTCCGTGACCAATCAAAGCATAAGCAACGCCCGCAAGACGAACCGGGATCCAGTCAAGCACATGCAGCAGATTATCGACGCCAGATTGGCTGCGCTTCAACGGCGTAGAGTTGCGGGCAAGCCATGACTGGTAACCGCGCAGTGCGGCATAGCCTGCCAACGCAACCGGACCGTAAGGCCCGCAGACTACAAACCAGAATAGCGGCGCGAGATAATAGCGAAAGTTAATCCAGATTAGGGCGTTTTGCAGTTCGCGTAAACGCAGGCCCTCGGCACAATCCCCAGGTAAACCGTGAATAAGCGCCAGCTCTTCTGCCATCTCGGAACAGGCGTTGGAATCGCCCTGACGAGCAGATTTCAGATAGGCGCGATAGTGCTTGCGCTTAAGACCCGCACCGATGCACAGCAGGCAAATCAACACCCATAACACCAGCGATGGAACACCAAAGAAAAAGCCATGTACCAGCCGCAGAATACCCCACACCACCGCCATCCAAATGACAATAATCGCCAGAGTTTTAGTCAGCGAAGCCGCGCGACCGCGGCGATAAATCACCTCGAAACGATGATCGAGCTGCCAATGCTCGCCTAGTTTAAATAAGCGTTCCCAGGCTAAAACCAGCAACAAAGTAATTAACGTCATGGACGATGGCTCTCTTTTGGTGTGTTACTCAGCGTGTGCTATTTCATTGCTTCAAGATAGCGCTGCCAGTCAAAGTGCGGGCCTGGGTCAGTTTTCCTGCCCGGCGCAATATCACTATGTCCTGTAATGTGCTGCAAATCGATAGGATAGTGTCTTAGTATCAAATCAGTAACTTGAAGTAAACTCTGATATTGAGCGTCAGTAAATGGCTCAAAGTCGGTTCCTTCAAGTTCGATGCCGATAGAGAAGTCATTACAACGCTCCCTGCCCTGCCAGTTAGAGACTCCTGCATGCCAGGCACGTTTGTCAAAAGGCACGTATTGCACCACTTCACCGTCGCGGCGGATTAAACAATGGGCCGCAACGCGTAGCTGGTAAATTTGCTCGAAAAAGGGGTCTTCACTGGGATCGAGCGCACCGGTAAACAGCTGATCGATGTAAGGCCCGCCAAACTTGCCAGGCGGTAGGCTTATATTATGGATAATCAACAGTGAAGGAATTTCATCTTCTGGGCGAAGATCGCAATGCGGAGAAATAACCTGCCGCGCTTCGGTGATCCAGCCTTGGCTTAACTCCATTGTCGCTCCTTTTCAAGTATGACGGGTAAGCGGCCAACGCATCTGCAGCTTCAAGTATGAAGGCTAAAAGGGTAGCATGTTTTAATTCACCATCCTTTGCCATTTCGGAGTTTTGTATGCCAACTCGCAGCTACAGCATGGAAAGTCGCCGCGCCGCGTTGCTCGACCGTATTCACAATGATATCCCCCTGATTGTCAAGCAAGCGCTCGAAGAAGATCTCGGCGGTGAAGTCGATGCCAATCGCGATTTGACAGCGCAGCTACTGTCTGCCGATACTCTGGCGCAGGCCACGGTTATCACCCGTGAAGCCGGAGTTTTCTGCGGCAAAGGCTGGGTTGATGAAGTCTTTGCCCAGCTTGGTCGCGGCGATGTACAGATTACCTGGTTAGTAAAGGATGGTGATGCACTGGTAGAAAACCAGCCTTTGTTTAATCTCGCCGGTCCGGCTCGTTTACTGCTCACCGGTGAAAGAACAGCGCTGAACTTTGTGCAAACCCTTTCAGGCGTTGCCAGCTCGGTGAATCGCTATGTAAAACTGCTTGAAGGTACTAAAACTCGCCTGCTTGATACTCGTAAAACCCTACCGGGACTGCGCACGGCACTAAAATACGCGGTACTGTGCGGCGGTGGTAGTAACCATCGTCTGGGGCTGGCCGATGCCTTCCTGATTAAAGAAAACCATATTATTGCCTGTGGTTCCATTAAGGACGCGGTGTCCCGCGCTCAGCAAATTCACGCCAACGTGCCGGTTGAAGTCGAAGTTGAAAGCATCAACGAGCTTAAAGCTGCGCTGGAGGCTGGCGCGGATATCATTATGCTCGACAACTTCACCTTAGAGACGATGCGTGAAAGTGTTGCCCTGACCGCAGGGCGTGCGCTGCTTGAGATTTCAGGCAATGTAACCGATATTACCCTGCGTCAGTTTGCCGAAACCGGCGTCGATTTCATCTCGGTGGGCGCATTGACCAAGCACGTACGAGCTATGGACCTGTCGATGCGTTTCCGCTAAACCTCAAGCAAATTCTCCTGCCGTTTAAACTAATCCCTGAATGAGATTTAGAGAATCCCCTCTTCGGTTTTTTTTGAAACCGCGAGGGGAATTTGCGAGCTTCATTCCTGATTTATTTCTCCGTTTCATCATTACATTTTCTTTTTCCGCGACGTCTCGCAAGACGCTTTTTCTCCGCTAGCCGCTGCACACCGAAGTCGCTAAGTTGAGCCCTCATTCAGCCTCAATGATTTCCAGGAAAAGGAAAACCTTATGCAACTCAAAATGATATCCCCCATCTTATTGCCGGCTCACTCGGCTGTTACTCGCTCACGAACCGCCTCAAAACATCAAAACTATCAGCAGGGTTTTTCGCTGATCGAGCTGATGGTAGTGATTGGGATTATTGGCATTCTCAGCGGTATCGGCATTCCCGCTTATCAGTCTTACACCCAAAAAGCGGCACTTACCGACATGCTGCAAACTATGGTGCCTTATAAAACGGCCAGCGAACTATGCAGCATAGATTTAGGCGAACTGGTTGCCTGTAAAAATGGTGTCTCCAACATCCCCGAAAGTAAGCAGTCTCGCTATGTCAGCGAGGTGAAGGTTGAAGCCGGTGTTATTACGCTCATCGGAAAGCAGGCTTTGAGCGGGCTCAGCGTAGTCATGACTCCAGTGATTAACTCCGCTGATGGCAGTATTGACTGGAGCCGCCAATGTCTGAATACGGGAAATGATGGGTTGGTAAAATCATGCGAACAGATTTTCCATTTCAATGACACTGGAACACGCTAATGGATGCCCGGCTTGACTCGATAAAGGAGCAACTGGAGCAGCAATGCCAACATTATGGTGCGGTATTAATTGGTATGGAGCAGGACGATTTGCGCGTCGCCTGCCACCAGCAAAGTACCGACACTGCCGCCCTCCTGAGTGCACTACGCTTTATCTGCGCCTTAAAGGTCAGGCTGGAATATTGGCCGCAAACTCAAATCGAACGCGCGCTGAACCGGGCTGAATATGATTCAGGCGATCAACAGCACTCAGCCCGGCATAACGAGGACCATAATCTTGATGAGGAAAGTAAAGTACCAGTGGTGCAGTTTCTTAACCAGACGTTGAAACAGGCAATTCAGCGGCGAGCCTCGGATGTTCACTTTGAACCGTTTGAAAATCAGCTACGTGTGCGGTTACGTATCGATGGCGTTTTACAAGAGGTTCCCGCTCCCGATTATTCTCTCATCGCCAGCGTGCTTGCTCGACTTAAAATTATGGGGCAGTTGAACGTCGCCGAGCACCGTTTACCGCAGGATGGGCAAATAGCAGTGGCCTGTGACAAGCAGCGGTATTCTATGCGCATCGCGTCATTACCCGTATTGTGTGGGGAAAAAATCGTGCTGCGGATTCTGGATCGCACCCAGCAGGAATTGTCGATGGAGCAGCTCGGGCTCTCAGCCATAGAGCAACAACAGTATCTCTCCGCGTTGAGTAAACCTCAGGGCCTGGTTTTAGTGACCGGCCCGACCGGCAGCGGAAAAACTGTCACGCTATATACCGGTTTACGCCATCTCAACAAGGTCAGCCGAAATATTTGCAGCGTTGAGGATCCGGTAGAAATACCGGTACATGGTATCAACCAGACGCAGATTAATAGCAAGACGTCGTTGAGTTTTGCCAGCGTGCTGCGCTCGCTACTGCGCCAAGATCCCGACGTCATCATGATCGGCGAGATACGCGATGCCGAGACAGCAGAAATTGCGGTCAAAGCTTCTCAGACCGGGCATCTGGTGCTGTCGACTTTGCACACTAACTCGACTTCCGAAACCCTGGTCAGGCTGGCGCAGATGGGTATCGAAGGCTATCAGATTGCTTCGGCTTTACGTTTGGTGATTGCCCAGCGACTGGTCCGTAAGTTATGCCCGCACTGTAAATCTCCTCATCAAACAATGTTAAAATCGGAATCTGGTGGTCAGGCTAACGCCATGGAAATCTGGCAGGCGGTAGGCTGTGAGCACTGTTTCTCGGGTTATTACGGCAGAGTGGGGATTTATGAAATGCTTGAAAACAGCCCATCGCTGCAACAGGCATTGGTCAATGGCGCAGATTCACAGGCGCTGAGAGAAATTGCCTCCTCACAAAGCCAACAAACACTCTATGCCTCAGGGATGACGCTGGTTAAGAAAGGCATTACCTCGCTGAGTGAACTGTACCGAGTAATCGGCGAGGAAAATTCGAGTGAGTCAGAGTGATCTTTATCTTTATATCTGGCAGGCAGTAGATGACTCAGGAAAGCTGCTCTGCGGAGAGAGTCTGTTACCACGTTCACAGGAGGTGTTCGGTCAGTTGCTTCAAAAAGGACTCCAACCGATTGTCCTTAAAAAATCACTTAAGATGGGCAAAGGATACTGGAAAAACAAGGAGCGTATTGCCTTTGTCCGTCAGTTAGCCACGCTGCTACAAACTGGCCTGCCTCTGACGCTGAGTCTTGAGCTGCTCGCCAGCGACCATCCACTGGCAGGATGGCGCTGTGTGCTTGCTGACCTGGTAAAGAAGGTCAATGAAGGGCAGCCGCTGTCGAGTGTAATGAAGGAATATCCGCAGGTTTTTCCCCCTATTTATGCGCAAATTATCTCAATAGGGGAATTGACTGGCCAGTTGGATAGCTGCTGTGCACAGCTGGCAACCTAGCAGGAACAGGTAATGCAGCTGCAAAAGAGAGTAAAAAAGGCGCTGCGTTATCCGCTAATTGTCATGGTGGTCGCCTTGGCGATTACCTTGTTGATGCTGACACTGGTCTTACCGGAGTTTGCCAAAATTTATGATTCCTTTGATGCTCAGCTACCGTGGTTTACACAGATGCTGATTTCCACTTCCGGGGCCATTGTGCGCTTTGGGCCTGCCGTCTCGCTATTTTTTGCCTTAGGTATTGGATTGTATATACGGTATCTGCACCCGCAAGAAAAATGGCGCTGGCGAGAGCAAGCCTGGTTGCTACGACTGCCACTGGTGAGAAAACTGATAGCCGATGGTTGCTTGTGTCAACTGTTTCAAACTCTGGTTCTAACCCAACACGCTGGGATGACCCTCAGCGCCGGGCTTGAGGCGGCTGAAATAACAATCAGTAATCTTCATTATCGGCGCGCAGTCGGGCAACTGACACAGCGTTTATCTCAGGGAATAGCCTTGAACAAGGCACTGCATGAGTCCGTGCTGTTCCCGGCGCTTTGTCGCCAACTGGTGCGGATTGGCGAAGAGTCTGGAGCATTGGATACTTTGCTCGAGAAACTGGCTCATTGGCACGCTGAGCAGGCCAATGAATTGGCCGATAACATGGCGCAAAAGATCGAGCCGCTGATGATGCTGTTTATGGGGGTAATAGTTGGCGGGCTGGTAATCGCAATGTATTTACCAATCTTCAATCTCGGGGCGGCAATGACTTGAAACGCTCGGCTTATTTATCAAGGCTTGTTAGTGGAGGCAAATTAGCAGAGGTTTATAAAACTCAGGTGTTTTAGCTTATTCTCCCCAGCCAATTGTGTTCTCAACAGGCCGGGGAGTGCTCAATAAATAGCGTGCAGCAATCAGAGAACTATGCCCCACAGACGTTTGGATTATTGTCCAAACAGCCGATTTTCCTGCTCGGCAACGCGGATAAAGGTTGTGCGTTTTGTCAGCTCTTTCAGCCGCTCTGCGCCAACGTAGGTGCACGCTGAACGTAGGCCGCCTAAAATATCACGAACGGTATTTTCGACAGGTCCACGCAGCGGCAGCTTGACCGTTTTACCTTCGGCAGCGCGATACTGCGCAACACCGCCTACGTGACGTTGCATGGCAGATTCTGAGCTCATGCCGTAAAACAGCATAAATTTATCGCCATTTTCTTCAACGATGGTGCCTTCGCATTCATCATGTGCGGCCAGCATACCGCCGAGCATGACAAAATCAGCACCGCCGCCAAAGGCTTTGGCTACGTCTCCGGGCACTGCACAGCCGCCGTCGCTGACAATTTGGCCGCCAAGGCCGTGGGCCGCATCGGCACATTCAATCACCGCTGAAAGCTGCGGATAACCCACGCCAGTTTTAATTCGCGTAGTGCAGACCGAGCCTGGTCCGATCCCGACTTTGACAATATCCGCACCCGATAAGATAAGCTCTTCGACCATCTCACCGGTGACCACATTGCCTGCGCAGATGACTTTATCCGGGCAAGCCTCACGCACGCGCTGCAGGAATTCAACAAAGTGTTCGGAATAGCCATTGGCAACGTCGAGACAAATAAATTTCAGCAGCGGAGATAGTGCCAGAATATCCTGCAATTTGGTGAAATCTGCCTGCGATGTCCCGGTCGAGACCATCACATGATGCAGCACGGTCTCACTGCTTAGAGCGATAAAGGCCTGCCACTGTTCTACGCTGTAATGTTTGTGCACTGCGGTGAGTAAGCCAAAAGAGGCGAGCGCTTCGGCCATGCTGAAAGTGCCGACGGTATCCATATTGGCGGCAATGATAGGCGTTCCCGACCAGCTCTGGCCAGAATGCTTGAATGTGAAGGTTCGACTGAGTTCGACTTCTGAACGGCTCTTGAGGGTTGAGCGCTTGGGACGAATGAGGACGTCTTTAAAACCTAATTTTAAATCTTCTTCAATACGCATAGGGTTGTCCTGGTTGGGGCTAAAAGCCTGCATCACGAAACAGCAGGCAAGTAACAGTTTGCACCTTCTCCAGTGGTTTTATCATACTCAGGAATAGGCGCACGGCAAGAGGCCGTTTTGCCTCTCACCTCACAGTTTGCAATTTCACTTTAGGCTATATCCTGTGCTCAAGGCTGAATGTGGACACGCCGATGCCCCATCAACCATAAGGTTGGCTTGCACTTACTGACGATACCTTTATCATTTAAGCTATCGCACTTTATGAACACAAAGCATTCGAGCTAAAGCATGAGCTACATAGTTGCACTCACCGGCGGGATAGGCAGTGGAAAAAGCACGATTGCCAACGCCTTTGCGCGTCTGGGCGTTACGCTGGTTGATGCTGATATTATTGCCCGTGAAGTTGTCAAACCCGAAACCCCTGCGTTGAATGCGTTGGCTGAACGATTTGGTAAACAAATTATTCAGCCTGATGGCTCACTCAACCGCCCACGTTTACGCGAAATTATTTTTAGTAATACAGATGATAAACAATGGGTTAACCAACTCCTCCATCCTATAATACAGGCAGAGACACAGCGTCAGATTCAGGGCTCTTTGACGCCCTATGTGCTTTGGGTCGTTCCTCTGCTAGTAGAAAATGGATTACAAGGGCGGGCAAATCGCGTACTTGTGGTTGATGTTAGCGAAGAGGTTCAACTCGCAAGAACAATCAGCCGTGATGGGGTAAACCGTCAGCAGGCGGAAAGCATTATCGCCGCGCAGGCCTCGCGCCAGCAAAGGCTGGCCAGCGCGGATGACATTATTGATAACAACGGTGGTCCCGAGACGATCGAGCCGCGTGTTGCTTCATTACATAGCCGTTATCTGGAATTAGCGGCTTCAGCGACCCGACAGGATATTGACAAGAATGAGTGATGTGGTTTCTACCGTTCTCTTTGAACATCCTTTAAATGAAAAGATGCGCACCTGGTTGCGTATTGAATTTCTTTTACAACAGTTACACGCTAATCCCCAGATTAGTGCCATGGGCCCTGCGCTGACCTTTTTCCGTACCGCGTCTGATTTGCTTGACGTTTTGGAACGCGGGGAAGTGCGCACTGAACTGCTTAAAGAGCTTGAGCGCCAACAGCAAAAACTGCTGTTATGGGCCGATGTCCCAGGCGTTGAGATGTCTCGTATTCATGAATTGCGTGCCGAGCTGAAAGAGACGGCAACGGTGTTGATGAGCGCACCGAGGATTGGTCAGGCGTTGAAAGAAGACCGTCTTATCAGTCTGGTGAAACAGCGCCTGAGTATCCCTGGCGGCTGTTGCAGTTTTGATTTACCGACGCTGCACATCTGGCTGCATTTGCCGCAAGAACACCGTGATGGCAATGTGCAAACCTGGCTGGAAACGCTGGCTCCGCTGAATCGTTCGCTGACCAGTATTCTTGGCCTGATTCGACAGTCTGGGCCTTTCCGTAACCAGATTAGCCTCAATGGTTTCTTTCAGGATAATGCTGAGGATGCAGATTTACTGCGTCTGCAGATTTCTCTTGAGCATCAGCTTTATCCGCAGGTGTCAGGCCATAAGACTCGATATGCTATCCGCTTTTTGCCTTTGGATAGTGAAAAGGGCCAGGTTCCGGCCAGACTTAATTTTGAACTTGCCTGCTGTTAGGAGTTGGTGATGAATAACGACGTAATTGAAGTCAATTGCCCAACCTGTGGCAAATCGGTTATCTGGGGCGAAAAGAGTCCTTATCGTCCGTTCTGCTGCAAACGCTGCCAGTTGATTGATCTCGGCGAATGGGCCGATGAAGAGAAACGCATCCCAAGCAAAGGCGAGATTAACGACCTCGATGAGTGGAGCGAAGACGACATCAAATAGAAAAGGGCCGCAAGGCCCTTTTTTACGTCAGTGAAACGTTATTATCATGCTCGTAATACCCGCGCATTAACCTTTCAAATCTCGCCTTTTTGCAATGCGATTACGATTTCGGCGTTGGCCGGTGGAAAGTCACTTTCTTTGAGTTCACTTTGCGCAACCCAACGCATTGGCTGCCCTTCTTTGCCATAGGGCTCACCGCTCCATTGCTCTACGATGAAGAAATGCAGATTTACAATGCGGTCTGGGAAGGTGTGTTGCAAAGTACGAATCAGCACCGGATGGCGGGTGTCGATACCGACTTCTTCCTGTAGTTCGCGGACCAGCGCTTCAACAGGAGTTTCACCGCTTTCGATTTTACCGCCCGGAAATTCCCAAAATCCAGCCATGTGTGATGAAGGGTCTCGCAGGGTAAGAAAGATCTCTTTCTGTGCATTGCGAATGATCCCTACCGCGATATTCCGTTGTTTCAGAGTCACTGTTTACACCTCAAAAGTAAGGGCGGTGATTAGCCGCCCCTGTGTATCATTTATTGCTTGCTGCCAAGAGCAATTAGCTCTGCAGACGGCCGTGGCACTGTTTGTATTTCTTACCTGAACCGCATGGGCAAGGATCGTTTCGGCTCACTTTGCGATCAGCGGCCGCCGGGCTGCCTGCGGTTGGCGACAGTTCCTCTTCGAGAGAGGCAACGTGGCTCAGCTGTTGCTGCTGTGCCAGACGCTCGGCTTCTTCACGGCGGTGCTCTTCCATGGCCTCAACTTCTTCAGGCATACGCACCTGAACCTTGCTCAATACGCTAACCACTTCATATTTCAGTGATTCAAGCATTGATGCAAACATTGCGAAGGATTCACGCTTGTACTCTTGCTTAGGATCCTTCTGCGCATAGCCACGCAGATGGATACCCTGACGCAGGTAGTCCATCGCTGCAAGATGCTCTTTCCACAGGGAATCGAGGGTCTGTAGCATCACACCTTTCTCGAAGTTGCGCATCATGTCGATGCCAACCACTTCTTCTTTGCTGGAGTAAGAATCTTTGGCGATTTGCAAAATACGCTCGCGCAGAGTCTCTTCATGAAGTTCAGGCTCTTTATCCAGCCATTCCTTGATAGGCATCTCCAGTTCGAAGTCGTTCTTCAGGCGCTCTTGCAGGCCTTCAACATCCCACATTTCTTCCAGAGACTGTGGTGGAATGCAGCTGTCGATAGTGCTTTTGAACACGTCTTCACGGATGCTGGCGATGGTTTCGCTCACGTCGCTAACATCCAGTAGTTCGTTACGCTGCGAGTAAATTGCGCGACGCTGGTCGTTGGCTACATCATCGTACTCAAGCAGTTGTTTACGAATGTCATAGTTACGGCTTTCAACTTTACGCTGTGCGTTGGCAATAGCCTTGGTCACCCACGGGTGCTCGATAGCTTCGCCCGGTTTCATACCCAGTTTACGCATCATGTTGGCAACGCGATCGGATGCGAAGATACGCATCAGCTGGTCTTCCATAGACAGGTAGAAGCGGGATGAACCGGCATCACCCTGACGCCCCGCACGGCCGCGCAGCTGGTTATCGATACGACGCGATTCGTGACGCTCGGTACCAATGATGTGTAAACCGCCGGAAACCAGAACCGCTTCGTGACGGATGTTCCAGGCTTCTTTGATGCTGGCGATTTGCTCTGCCGTTGCATCTTCACCCAGATTTTCGATTTCAACCTGCCAGCTACCGCCCAGCACGATATCAGTACCGCGACCGGCCATGTTGGTTGCAATGGTCACGCGGCTAGGCTGACCGGCCTGCGCAACGATATCTGCTTCTTTAGCGTGGAACTTGGCGTTTAGAACGCTGTGTTCGATACCGGCCTTGGTCAGCTCGTGAGAAACCACTTCAGACTTCTCAATCGACGCGGTACCGACCAGAATTGGCTGGCCGTTGGCGCTGCGAACTTTGATGTCTTCAATGATAGCGCCAATTTTTTCCATTTCGGTCATGTAGACCAGGTCTGGCAAATCTTTACGCTGCATTGGGCGGTTGGTTGGCACCACGATGGTATCAAGCTTGTAGATGGTGCTGAATTCAAACGCTTCGGTGTCAGCAGTACCCGTCATACCGGCCAGTTTTTCGTACAGGCGGAAGTAGTTCTGGAAAGTGATGGACGCCAGTGTCTGGTTTTCGTTTTGAATATCAACGTGCTCTTTGGCTTCAACGGCCTGATGCAGGCCGTCTGACCAACGGCGGCCCTGCATGGTACGGCCAGTGTGTTCATCAACAATGATGACTTCGCCGTCTTTCACGATGTAGTCAACGTCACGGGTGAACAGCACATGGGCACGCAGCGCGGCGGTCACATGGTGCATCAGCATGATGTTGCCTGGGGAATAGAGCGACTCGCCCTCTTCCATGATGCCTGCTTCAGCCAGCAACTCTTCAATCAGGATCAGACCGCGTTCAGTCAGGTGAACTTGACGTGCTTTTTCGTCCACAGAAAAGTGGCCTTCGCCCTGGAAGGAGTCGGAGTCTTCTTTTTCCTGACGGATCAGTTTAGGGATCAGTTTGTCTACGCGAATATACATCTCTGAGCTATCTTCGGCCGGACCGGAGATGATCAGTGGAGTACGGGCTTCATCGATTAAGATTGAGTCAACCTCATCCACCAGCGCGTAGTGCAATTGACGCTGCACGCGTTCTTCAATGCTGAACGCCATGTTATCACGCAGATAGTCAAAGCCGTATTCGTTGTTGGTGCCGTAAGTGATGTCCGCAGCGTACGCTTCACGCTTGGCCGGTGCTGGCATGTTTGGCAGGTTGATACCTACGGTCAGGCCAAGAAATTCAAACAGCGGGCGGTTATTTTCGGCGTCACGTTGCGCCAGATAGTCGTTGACGGTAACAACGTGAACACCCTTGCCGCTCAGCGCATTCAAGTAAGCTGGCAGGGTTGCGGTCAACGTTTTACCTTCACCGGTACGCATTTCCGCGATACAGCGTTCGTTCAGTACCATACCACCGAGCAGCTGCACGTCGAAGTGACGCATGCCGAACACACGATCGCTCGATTCTCGAACCACTGCAAAAGCTTCCGGGATTAAAGATTCGAGCTCTTCGCCCTTGGCAAGACGCGCACGGAATTCGTCAGTTTTAGCACGCAGTTGTTCGTCGCTGAGTGCCTTGATTTCAGGCTCGAGGCGGTTAACCTGGTCAACCACTTTGCGCATACGGCGCAGAGTACGATCGTTACGGCTACCAAATACTTTGGTCAAAATTTTGCTGAACATAATTCTTGATTTCTCGTTAAGCCACTCTCGGCGGCTACTATTTATGTTGAAACTTTGGGTCTTGCCGGCGCAGTTAATAGGCTTATGACTTACTTACTGGCGCAATAAAAAACGGCAGAGATCACTTCAGGAATGACAATCAAACAAGAGAGAGTTTTGGACCGGCGCGCGTACCCAGAACTTGTGCGATCCACAATCCAGGTTGGTATTGATTGGAAGCCGTGAGCAGCGTTTGCTGAGTACCACGGATAATAACGGGAGGTTTTGCCTCATGGGTCAGCAGCGAGTTAAGCGTAACCAGCAAGGCGAGTTGTTGCACGTGCAGCGGTTCAGCATCGGCTGAAACGGCGGTGTGCGTCACAACATTATAGGTAACAACCTGTGGGGCGAGTGCAAAAGAAAGATGACGAATGACGGTGCGTAGCGCATGCTGCTGCCAATAGTCGACGCCTAACGAGGCACGACGATTACCCTGCAGCCATGCCAAATTGGTCAGCCCGCGGTTGCCGATATTTAAACGGTTTAGACTTGGCGAGGTATTGGTTACACTGGCCAACTCAGTTTGTGAAAGATTCGTCGACACGCCAAGGCTAGCCGCGACCATCCCCAATAGGAGATGCGGCCAAAAATACCTTCTGCCAAATTGTCGCCAACGATTTAGAATACCAATCACAAGTTTTACAATCCGCCGGAGCTCGTCAATGCGTAACAGCCGCCCACAATTATTAGATATCCTGTTCGATGACGCTACCGCTGCCGGGCAAAGCCCTCTGCGCGTAGTTCAACAACGTGCGGCCGCATTACTCAAGCTCAATCGCGCTGTCAAAAGTCTGCTACCGACCCAAATGCAACCGTGGTGCCGGGTGGGTAATTATCGCCAGGGTGTATTGGTGCTAGAGATAGCAAATGCCAGTTGGATGATGCGGTTACGTTATGAACAACCGGCGCTTCTCTCTGCACTTCGAGCGCAAATACTACCATCATTGTCTTCAATCGACATCAGGATTAATCCATCGTTGATGGCGAAAGTGGAAAGCATTGCACAGAAAAATGAAAATTCTGCTCGAGAATATGAAAAAACGGGAATATCAAAAGGACCCTTGCCGCCAGTAAGGCAACTGAGTAAACAAAGCGCAGAAGAATTACGACAGTTGGCGAGCCGAAGCCCTGAGAAACTTAGAAAGGCATTAGAACGACTGGCTGAAATGGCCGGAGAGGGTGCCAAGACAACCAGTCGTAATAAGTAATATCGATACCGATTAAGCGAATACGGTAGATGGGGCTCTAAATGCCACTGGCACTTCAGCTTCATCCTGGAAGGTTACATATTCCCAGGCTTCCTGCTTGGCCAATACCGCTTGCAGTAACTTATTGTTCAACGCGTGGCCTGACTTAAAGGTACAAACTGCACCAATAATATTGTGGCCGCACATGAACAAGTCACCGATGCCGTCCAGCATTTTGTGACGAACGAATTCATCTTCAAAACGCAGACCGTCTTCGTTAAGCACGCGGTAATCATCAACAACAATCGCGCAATCAAAGCTGCCACCCAGGCACAATCCACGTGACTGCAAATACTCGATATCACGTACAAATCCGAAGGTTCGGGCTCTGCTGATCTGGCGAACAAAGGACTCTGCCGAGAACTCTAACTGAAAACGCTTGGCGTCACCTTCGATAGCCGGGTGGTTGAAGTCGATAGTCCAGTCCAAATGGAAACCGTTGTAAGGTCTCATTTCGGCCCACTTATCGCCATCTTCAACACGCACGGTTTCTTTGATGCGCAGGAATTTCTTCGCGCTATTCAGGAGCTCGATGCCTGCGTCCATCAACAGATAGACGAAAGGCGCGGCGCTGCCATCCATAATCGGAATCTCAGGCGCATTAACTTCGATAATAATATTATCGATGCCAAGACCTGCAAGTGCCGCATTAAGGTGTTCAACCGTAGAAATACGCACGTCATGCTCATTAACCAGGCAAGTACAGAGCATGGTATCACGCACGGATTTTGCATCTGCCGGAAAATCAACCGGTGGATTCAAGTCAGTGCGACGATAGATGACCCCGGTGTTAGCCGGCGCTGGTCGCAAGGTCAGGGTCACTTTCTTACCGGTATGTAAACCGACACCCGTCGCCTGAACGATACGTTTTAATGTACGTTGTTTGATCATCGTTTTTATCTCGCAATGTTATCCATCCAACCGGCTTAAGTTTACCTTAAGACCGGCGAGACAGTATAGCACAAAGAGCGGAGATCCCAACTTTAGGACAATTCGTTTAACTTAGTCCGCCTGCTTGCGCAGGAACGCCGGAATGTCCAGATAGTCTGGCTCTTTGTTTGATTGCGTACCTGGATCGTTAACCACTTTGGCAGCTGGCTTGTTTTCCTGCGGCAGCGGCGACATGCCGTGCTGCTGGTAACGGTGATCCATTACTGGCTGGCTGGCAGGTTTATTGGTCACCAGAGTGATTTCAGGACGTTTGTCCATGCCAATACCTGTTGCTACCACAGTAACACGCAATTCGTCGTTCATTTCCGGGTCAAGGGAAGTACCGATAACTACCGTTGCGTTATCAGAGGCGAAAGCACGGATAGTGTTACCCACGGTTTCAAACTCATCCAGACGCAGGTCGAAGCCAGCGGTAATGTTGACCAGCACGCCGCGCGCGCCAGACAGGTCGATATCTTCCAGCAGCGGGCTGGAGATCGCCATTTCGGCGGCTTCTTCAGCGCGATCTTCACCACAGGCCACACCAGAACCCATCATCGCGTAGCCCATTTCGGACATCACTGTGCGCACGTCGGCAAAGTCGACGTTCATCAGGCCTGGACGGGTGATCAGCTCGGCAATACCCTGAACTGCGCCTTTAAGCACGTCGTTGGCCGCACCGAAAGCGTCGAGCAGAGAAATACCGCGACCCAGAACTTTAAGTAACTTGTCGTTCGGGATAGTGATCAATGAGTCAACGTGCTTTGAAAGCTCGGCAATACCCTGCTCCGCAAACGCCATACGCTTCTTGCCTTCAAAGTTGAAAGGCTTAGTCACTACAGCTACGGTCAGAATACCTAAATCTTTTGCAACTTCAGCAACCACAGGCGCTGCACCAGTACCGGTACCGCCACCCATACCTGCCGCGATGAACACCATATCGGCGCCTTCGAGTGCAACTCGCAGGGCTTCACGGTCTTCTTCAGCAGAATTGCGACCCACTTCCGGGTTCGCACCAGCACCCAGACCTTTGGTAATACCGCTACCAATCTGGATTGTCTGGCCTACTGCCGTCTTACGCAACGCCTGAGCGTCGGTATTAACGGCAAAGAATTCAACACCTTCGATGCGCTCACGCACCATGTGCTCGACAGCGTTGCCACCGCCACCGCCGACGCCGATGACTTTAATCACCGCGTCGTTGGTCAGTTCCATAGGTTCAAACATAGTTTCTCTCCGTTTTGTGCCTGTCGCTTCGGGATCACCAATACACTTCACTATGATCCCGTTGTTGAAACATTAAAACTCTTTTCTCAGCCAACTGTTGATTCTTTTGAACCAATTGCCCACTGAGGCGCGTTTTTCCACTTCTGCCTCACCGCTGAGGTGAGACTCTTTACCATAGTGCAGTAGCCCTACAGCGGTTGAGTAGTAAGGTTCCTGCGCATAGTCTGTCAGCCCGGTAATGTTCAAAGGTTGACCAATTCGCACCTGGGTATGGAATACCCTTTGTGCACAAGCTGCCAGACCATCGATTTGTGCTGCACCACCGGTTAATACAATACCGGCGGCCAGATGGTGTTTTACGCCCTGTTGGCGTAACTGTTCCTGCAATTGCAGAATCTCGTCATTGACCAGATTCAACAACTCCGTGTAACGCGGTTCGATTACCTCTGCGAGGGTCTGACGCTGCAGGCTGCGCGGTGGGCGTCCACCTACGCTTGGCACTTCGACGTTTTCGTCTTTGCCAACAATCGAACCCAGCGCACAACCGTGACGAACTTTAATCGCTTCTGCGTCGGTCGGTGGAGTACCAAAGGCGTAGGCGATATCACTGGTCACCACGTTACCCGCATACGGGATAACCTTAGTATGACGCAGTGCGCCGCCAGTATAAACGGCTATATCCATGGTACCGCCGCCGATATCTACGACACAAACGCCTAGCTCACGTTCGTCTTCAGTCAGTACTGCATAACTTGCAGCCAAACCGGCAAATATCAGCTGGTCAACCTTCAGACCACAGCGTTCAACCGCTTTGACGATATTTTTGGCCATGTCGTTATGACAGGTAATCAGATGAACTTTAGCCTGCATGCGCACGCCAGAAAGTCCGACCGGATTCTTGATGCCTTCCTGATAATCGATGGCGTATTCCTGAGGAATAACGTGCAGAACGCGGTGTTCGTCGCGTACGCGTACCGATTTGGCGGTATGAACCACGTTCTCTACATCTTCCTGCGTAACTTCCTCTTCCGAAATAGGAACCATCCCTATTTCATTCTGACAACTGATATGTTTACCAGACAAAGCAAGGTAAACAGAGGAAATTTGGCAATCTGCCATCAATTCGGCCTGATCAATCGCGCGCTGAACGCATTTCACGACTGATTCGAGGTCGTTTACTCCACCCTTGTCCATGCCTCTGGACGGGCAGCTTCCCACTCCGATAATGTTGACCATGCCATCGGGCAGAACTTCCCCTACCAGTGCAGCGACTTTTGCTGTACCGATCTCCAGCCCAACTACCAGTTTTCTGTCCGTCGACTTGATCATTGTTGTTTAGCCTGTGCCTGATTCTGATTTCTGTTGTTTTGCTGACCGTCTTTTTGTCCATCACTGCCAGCCGGGTCGATAAACGCTGGAGCCCAACCTACCGCAGCACCGCTTTCATAACGTAAATCAACATAACTGATGCGTTTCTTATCGGCGTCCGCCTGCTGTTGCAGACGAGGATAAAGCTCGATAAAACGCTGCAAACGTCCGTTGCGATCGTCACGCCCCAAATCAATGCGGATATCGTCATCCAGCGTAATCTGCCATGAGTGACGTGCCGTCATTGAGACTGACTTGACCGCGAACTTCCCTACAGAAGACGCTGACGCCAGCTGTTGGCTCATGGTCTGATAACCTTGCAAAACATCCTGTTCACTGCCTTCCGGGCCATACAACAGCGGCATTTTCTGTTTGGCTACGCGCTCGGCCGGAATGCTGAACGATTTGCCGTCGACATCAACCATGTGCAAATCATTCCAGTGCGCCACTGGCACATACTCCACCAGATGTATCTTCAATTCGTTCGGCCACTGCTTGCGCACGCTGACCTGTTTAATCCACGGCAGACGTTCTATCTGCTGCTGAATAATGTTTACGTCCTGAGTCATAAAGGTGCCAGGCTCGCCCAGCGACAATATAGACTGCCGGATATCGTCGTTGGTGGTGTAATGGCGATCGCCAGTCACTACCAGTTCAGACAGCGGAAGACGCTTGGCATCGTCCATCCAGCTCAGCACCGCCCAGGCACTCCAGCCGATAGTTGCCAATACCAGCAGCAGGAAGAACATTCCCGCCAGCTGTCCACCGTTACTGCGGCGGCCTTGACTTTGGCTTTGGCTATCAGCCTTCGTCGCACGCTCTCGTGCATTTAGGGCAGCTTGAGACATATCAGTCAGCGAGCTCCAGAATGCGGGCTACCAGCTGCGGGAAACTCAGTCCCGCCTGTTTGGCCGCCATCGGCACCAAACTGTGGCTGGTCATGCCGGGTGATGTATTAACTTCAAGCAAATTGAAGTTGCCTTCGCTGTCCTGCATGACATCAACACGCCCCCAGCCGCTGCAATCCAGCGCGCGGTAGGCCTGTAAAGCCAAGTCTGCCAACTCTTGTTCCTGCTGAGCATCGAGGCCGCTTGGGCAAAAATATTGCGTCTCGTCGGAAATATATTTCGCCTGATAATCATAAAAAATACCAGCTGGCTGGATGCGAATAGACGGCATCACCTGGTCGCCCACAATCGCTACGGTATATTCAGGACCGCTTAACCATTTTTCGATCAGCAGGTCGTCGTCGTGAAGAAATGCTTCTTCCAGCGCAGGCAGCAATTCTTCCGGCGCATTGACCTTACTCATGCCAACGCTGGAACCTTCACGGCTTGGCTTGACTATCAACGGAAGACCCAGTGCGGTAATCTTCTCGCTCAAAGCGCCCTGCCCTGCCCCGGCCAGATCTTTTTTGTTTAATGCGACAAACGGTGAAACGGGCAGTCCCAGCGCTTCCCACACCAGCTTGGTGCGAAATTTATCCATGGTCAGCGCCGAAGCCATCACGCCACTGCCGGTATAGGGCAGGTCGAGATGCTCAAGAACGCCCTGAAGCGTGCCGTCTTCTCCACCGCGGCCGTGCAGCGCGATAAACACCTTGCCGTACCCTTCATCTTTAAGACGAGTGACGGCAAACGTTTTGGTATCAAGGGCGTGAGCATCAATACCTGATTCACGCAGGCCGGCCAGCACTGCTGCACCTGACTGCAGTGAAACTTCGCGTTCGGCTGAAGAACCGCCAAACAGCACGGCGACTTTAGTATTGGCATTAGACATAGTGCTCATCTCCCTTCTTGGCCGCCTGCAACTTTTGGTCGGCCAGTTTGCGAGCGACCTTGCCGATATTGCCGGCACCCTGAACCAGGATCAGGTCGTTGGCGTCGAGGATGGGTGCCAAAATGCCCGGCACGGCGTCAATATCAGAAACCAGAATCGGGTCAAGCTTGCCGCGCGCACGGATGGTGCGACACAGCGAACGGCTGTCTGCGCCCGGAATTGGCGCTTCACCTGCCGGATAAACGTCGAGCATCACCAGCAAATCTACCTGTGACAGCACATTGGCGAAATCGTCGTATAAATCACGAGTACGCGTATAACGGTGCGGCTGGAACACCATCACCAGACGTCTGTCTTCCCAACCGGCACGCGCGGCTTTGATAGTCGCGTCAACTTCGGTCGGATGGTGGCCGTAGTCATCAACCAGCATTGCGCTGCCGCTTTTGCCGTTAACATTGTCCAGCGGATACTCGCCCAGGAAGTCAAAGCGGCGTCCAGTACCCTGGAAACCAGCCAGCGCGGTCAGGATCGCGTCGTCGCTGATATCTTCGTCGGTAGCCACGGCAATCGCCGCAGCCGCGTTCAGCGCATTGTGACGACCCGGTGCATTAAGCATCACGTCCATCGGGGTCTTGTCCTGGCGGCGCACGGTAAAGTGCCCTTGAGAACCGACCTGACGATAATCTTCAATAAACACGTCGGCATCTTCGCTAAAGCCATAAGTCGTTACGTGGCGACCTACGCGCGGCAGCAACTCGCGGATAACCGGATCATCGATACACATCACCGCACGGCCGTAGAATGGCAAATTGTGCAGGAAGTTAATAAATGTCTGCTTGAGGATCTCAAAGTCACCCTGATAAGTGTCCATGTGATCCGCTTCGATGTTGGTCACAATTGCCACCATCGGCTGTAAATGCAGGAAAGACGCATCGCTTTCATCTGCTTCGGCAATCAGGAATCTGCTGGAACCAAGACGCGCGTGCGTGCCTGCTGCTTTAACCAGGCCGCCGTTAACGAAAGTCGGATCCAGTCCAGCCTCGGCGTAAATACTGGTCACCATCGCGGTAGTCGTGGTTTTACCGTGCGTACCAGCCACTGCAATCCCGTGACGGAAACGCATCAGTTCGGCCAGCATCTCGGCGCGGCGAATAACCGGAATACGCGCTTCTCGTGCTGCGATAAGCTCCGGGTTGTCGGCAGAAATGGCGGTTGAGACCACCACAACGCTGGCATCCAGCACGTTTTCAGGACGGTGATTAAAGTAAATCGTTGCCCCAAGAGCGGACAATTGCTGCGTTACCGGATTCGGAGCCAGGTCTGATCCACTAATCTGGTAGCCTTCATTGGCCAACACTTCGGCGATACCACCCATGCCGGCACCACCGATGCCAACAAAGTGTATGTGCCGGACGCGATGCATCTCGGGCACGAAGGTACGCAGTTTCGCCAATTGTTGTGTATTCACGTTTCTCATAAACCTTTGTTAATCGGACTGACGGCGTTCATGCTGCCGTCACTCACTGTTTTCATTTATTACTTGCCGCTACCACTTCAGCGGCAACGCGTTCGGTCGCATCCGGGATAGCCGCCGCGCGAGCGTTACGGGCCATCTCTAACAGACTCTGACGATCCCAACCGGCCAGAAGGTCTGCAACAGCACCGGCGTTAAAATCTTTTTGCTCGATAATCTTTGCGGCACCGGCTTTTTCAAGCGGCAACGCGTTCCAATACTGCTGGCGATCCTTGTGCTGGAAGGGCACAAAAATGGCCGGTAAACCTGCGGCGGCAATTTCGCTGACGGTCAACGCACCGGAACGGCACACCACCACATCGGCCCAGGCGTAGGCTTGCGCCATGTCATCTATAAACTCGGTCACTTTATGCTGCGTTTGACCGGCCTGTTGATACGCCTCATTTACCTGCTCCAGCGCGCCTTTACCGACCTGATGCCAGATAGTCACGCGATCGCCCAGGATGGCGGCAATTTTTGGCATCGCCTGATTTAAAACCCGCGCGCCCTGGCTGCCGCCAACCACTAGAATTCTGATTTGACCTTCACGACCGGCAAAACGTTCATCGGGCAACGGTAACGCCAGCACATCGGTACGCACCGGATTCCCCACGACTGCCGCGTTCGGGAACGCACCGGGAAACGCCTGCAATACCGTTTTGGCAATGCGTGACAGCCAGCGGTTGGTCAGTCCGGCAATACCATTTTGTTCATGTAAAACTACCGGAATACCGCATGACCAGGCGGCCAAACCGCCAGGACCTGAAACATATCCGCCCATCCCCAGTACCACATCAGGCTTGAAGCGACGCATGATAGCCTTCGCCTGCCGCCACGCATGATATATGCGAATCGGGGCCGTAAGTTGCGCTTTCAGACCTTTCCCACGCAATCCGGCAATTTTAATGAAATCTATTTCAATTCCGTGTTTTGGAACTAGGTCAGCTTCCATGCGGTCGGCAGTGCCTAACCAGCGAACTTCCCAGCCTTGCGCTATTAAATGATGAGCCACTGCCAGTCCGGGAAAAACATGACCACCGGTACCGCCTGCCATCACCATCAAACGCTTGGTCTTGCCACTCATCGGGCACTCCTTACAAACGCCTGCGCTTTCGCCATCCGCGTTTCATAATCTATTCGTAGCAACAGCGTTAACGCGGTCGACATAATCAGCAAACTTGAACCACCGTAGCTTATCAGCGGCAATGTCAGACCTTTGGTCGGTAACATCCCCGCTGCAGCACCCACGTTTACCAGAGCCTGGAAGCTTATCCATACGCCGATTGAGCAGGCCAGAAAGCCGGAAAAACGCTGGTCAATCTCCAGCGCGCGACGGCCAATGGACATGGCGCGAAAAGCGACGAAGAATACCATTAACAGCACTAAAACCACACCGAAATAGCCGAGTTCTTCACCTAAAATGGAGAAGATAAAGTCGGTGTGTGCTTCAGGCAAATATTCGAGTTTTTGTACTGAGTTTCCAAGGCCTTGCCCCCAAAACTCGCCACGACCAAATGCCATTAAAGACTGCGTTAACTGGTAGCCGCTGCCGAACGGATCGGCCCATGGGTTCCAGAACGATGTTACGCGGCGCATACGATAAGGTTCAGTGACAACCAGCAGTGAAACCGCGAACAGTCCAGAACCGATAATCGCCAGAAACTGCCACAGCTTGGCACCGGCTAAAAACAGCATCGCCAGCGTGGTTACGAACAGCACGATTACGGTACCGAGGTCCGGCTGTAACAGCAGCAATACTGCCAGCACCACCATCACGCCCATCGGTTTGCAGAAGCCCCAGAAGTTGCTTCGTACCTCATCAACCTTACGCACCAGATAGCTGGCGAGATAGCAAAACAGCGACAGCTTGGAGAACTCGGCTGGCTGAATACGCAACGGCCCCAGAGATATCCAGCGCGATGCACCGTTGATCGAGCTACCCACGCCCAGCACGATAACCAGCATGATGATTGAGGCAAACAGCAGAACGTTGCTGTATTTCTGCCATACCATCATCGGGATACGCAGGGTAATCAGCCCAATAATAAAGGCCAGCACCAGATAGATTGCGTCACGCTTGGCAAACATAAACGGATCGTTTGCCAGACGCTGGCCGATTGGCATGGAGGCCGAGGTCACCATGACGAAGCCGATAATTGCCAGCCCAAAAGTCATCCACATCAGCGTGCGGTCATAGAGAACCAGTGTCAGGCTTTCGTTCTCTTTGGCACCCATCACCCAGTCGTTGGCTTTATTGCCAAATCCTCGAAGCAGGCCAAATCCAGGAAGTCGAATACGCATCAGCCAAGCTCCTTAGCTAGAGCGGTAAATACGTCGCCACGCTGTTCAAAGTTTTTGAACTGATCCAGACTGGCACAGGCTGGCGATAGCAACACCAAATCCCCGGATTGCACTTTGCCGGCGATATCTCGCATTGCCTGCTCCATTGTCTCGAACAGTGAAGATATCTCGGGACGTAAATCAGCCAGCTCGCCGCCATCATGACCAAAGCAGTACAGGCGAATCTTGTCGCCGCTCAGATAGGGCAACAGCGGGGTGAAATCCGCAGACTTGCCGTCCCCGCCCAGCAGTAAATGCAGCGTGCCTTCAACCTGCAAGCCGTTTAAAGCCGCCTCGGTGCTGCCGACGTTGGTGGCTTTTGAATCGTTAATCCAGCGCACGCCGTTGTGTACCAGCGCAACCTGAAAACGGTGAGCCAGACCGGTGAAGGTGGACAACGCCTTGAGGCTGGATGCCTGAGGAATACCCACCGCATCGGCCAAAGCCAGCGCTGCCAGCGCATTGGTATAGTTATGTCGACCCGTCAGCGGCATCTCGGCGGTATTAAAGATCCGTTCGCCACGCACTCGCAGCCAAATTTCGCTTTGCTGGCGCGTAAGATGATAATCACCGACATCAGCGCCAAAGCTCACGCAGCGCTTATCTGCACCGCGAATTGGCATGGTCAGCGCATCATCGGCATTGACGACGCACAGTTTGGCGTTTTCATAAACTTTAAGTTTCGCCGCGCGGTACTGCTGCAGGCCAAACGGGTAACGGTCCATGTGGTCTTCGGTGACATTTAAAATAGTCGCTGCCGCCGCGTGCAGACTGTGGGTGGTTTCCAGCTGGAAGCTGGACAGCTCGAGCACGAACAGTTGATAGTCATGACCAAGCATACTCAGCACCGGTAAACCAATATTGCCGCCTACGCCGACCTGCCATCCTGCTGCCTTGCCCATTTCCCCCACCAGACTGGTGACGGTGCTTTTGCCGTTGGAACCCGTGATCGCCACAATCGGCACGGTCACTTCACGGCAGAACAGCTCGATATCGCCGACAATTTCCACACCGGCTTCGGACGCTGCGCTCAGAGCAGGCGTGGCAAGCGCCATACCCGGACTCGCGACGATCAAATCCGCCTCCATCAGCCAGTCTTCATTCAAAGAGCCTAAATGGCGCTCGATATTGGCCGACAGCTTGTCGAGTCCCGGCGGACTGACACGGGTATCGATAACACGCGGCGTAACGCCCCGTGATACAAAGAAATCAACACAGGAAAGGCCGGTAAGCCCCAGCCCGATGATGACCACTTTTTTACCCTGATAGTCAGTCATAATTAGCGCACCTTCAGCGTCGCCAGGCCAATCAGCACCAGCATCAGCGAAATAATCCAGAAACGCACAATCACGCGAGGTTCCGGCCAGCCTTTAAGCTCATAGTGGTGATGAATTGGCGCCATACGGAAAATACGCTGGCCGCGCAGCTTAAAGGACCCTACCTGCAAAATAACCGACAGCGTTTCAACCACGAACACGCCGCCCATAATCAGTAACAAGAACTCCTGACGCAACAGTACGGCGATGGTGCCCAGAGCTCCGCCCAGCGCCAGAGAACCGACGTCACCCATGAATACCTGCGCCGGATAGGTGTTAAACCACAAGAACCCGAGGCCTGCACCGACAATTGCCGTACAGACAATGACCAGCTCGCCCGCATGGCGCAGATAAGGAATATGCAGATAGTTGGCGAAGTTCATGTTGCCAGTCGCCCACGCTACCAGTGCAAAGCCAGCCGCTACGAACACCGTTGGCATAATCGCCAGCCCGTCCAGACCGTCGGTGAGGTTCACCGCGTTGCTGGTACCGACAATCACGAAATAGCTCAAAAGGATGTACAGCAGTCCCAGCTGCGGCATGATGTCTTTGAAGAACGGCACCACCAGCTCAGTGGCTGGCGTGTCTTTGCCCACGGTGTACATCACGAAGGCAACCACCAGGGCAATCACCGACTGCCAGAAGTATTTCCAGCGAGCAATCAGGCCTTTGGTATCTTTGCGCACCACTTTGCGATAGTCATCGACAAAGCCAACCACGCCGTAACCTACCAGCACGAACAGCACGCACCAGACGTAAGGGTTTGATGGATAAGCCCACATCAGCACCGAAACGGTAATTGAGAACAGGATCAGCACTCCACCCATGGTAGGCGTGCCGCGCTTACTAAAATGTGACTCCGGGCCGTCATGACGCACGACCTGGCCTATCTGCAATTTTTGCAAATAGGTAATCAGACGCGGCCCCATCCAAAGCGAAATGAACAGAGCCGTCAGCAGGCTGACAATGGCGCGAAACGTCAGATACGAAAAGACGTTAAAGCCGGAATAATATTTGACCAAGTGCTCGGCCAGCCAAACTAACATGTTGCATTCTCCTGTAACGCCCGTACTACCTGCTCCATCGCGGCACTACGTGAACCTTTAATTAAAACGGTAATTACCGCGTGTTCAGATAACAAGCTGGCCAAACGGGCAGTTACAGCCGCTTTATCCTGAAGGTGTTCGCCGCAGCCACTGGCATCGCTAATTGCGCGACTGTCATGACCGACGGTTAATACTTTATCGATACCGGCAATGCGGATAGCTTCGCCGACCTGACGATGGCAAGCCTCGCTTTCATCGCCCAGCTCTGCCATGTCGCCCAGCGCCATCACGGTATAACCCGGCATTTCTGCCAGAGTTTGCGCAGCGGCGGTCATCGACCCCACATTGGCGTTGTAGCTGTCGTCGAGCAAAATTTTGCCTTCCGCCAGTGCTATCGGATACAAACGACCTTTCACCGCCTGCAACGTGGCCAAACCTTCGCGGATTGCTTCGAGCGTGGCATCCACAGACAATGCCAGAGCCGCGGCGGCCAATGCATTCGCCACATTGTGACGACCTGGCAATGGCAGACTGATATCAATTTTTCCGGCCGGAGAATGCAGCGTAAAGGTGGTTTTTTCTGCCCCAACCTGCACATTGCTGGCGTAGAAATCGACACCGTCAGCCTGTTCCGGAGAGAAACGCCACACGGTTTTATTACCGATATGCGCCTGCCAGTGAGGCCAGTCATTATTGTCGGCGTTGAGGATTGCGACACCGTCGGCTGGCAGTCCTTCAAAAATTTCACCCTTGGCTTTCGCCACGCCAGCCAGTGATCCAAAGCCTTCGAGATGGGCCGCAGACAGGTTATTCACCAGCGCGGTCTGCGGACGAGTAAGATCGGTGGTATAGGCAATTTCGCCCTGATGATTAGCCCCCAGCTCGACCACGGCGAAATCGTATTCCGGGGTCAGTCGCAGCAGGGTCAACGGCACGCCAATATCATTATTAAAGTTGCCCGCGGTGTAGAGTACATTGCCGCATTGGCGAAGGATCGCCGCCGTCATCTCTTTCACCGAGGTTTTACCGGAAGAACCCGTCAGTGCAACCACGCGAGCAGGCACCTGCCGGCGAACCCAGGCACCGAGTTTCCCCAGGGCAATGCGCGTATCGGCCACCACTAGCTGTGGGGCATCCAAAGCAAGACGCCTGCTGACAATCAGCGCGGCAGCCCCGGATTTAATGGCATCGGCAGCAAAGTCGTGGGCATCAAATTTTTCGCCTTGCAGGGCGATAAACAGACAGCCCGGCGTAATCTGGCGCGTATCGGTGGTGACCGCTTCAATTTGCGTGTCGGTGCCAATCAGCTCGGCCGCCAATACTTCGGTGAGTTTTTGCAGGGAAACCGGGATCATGCGACCACCCCCAGCAAACGAGCGGCAGTGACGCGATCCGAATAATCGAATCGTTGATTGCCGACCAATTGGTAGTCTTCATGGCCTTTACCGGCTATCAGCACGACGTCGTTTTCACCCGCCTGCATTATTGCGCTGGTCACGGCTTCGGCTCTGCCAGGGACAGCCAGCGCACGGCCAGCATCCAGCAAGCCGGAAAGAATGTCATTGATGATAGCGCGAGGATCTTCGCTGCGCGGGTTGTCGTCGGTAATGACCACGCGATCGGCGTACTGCTCGGCAATGCCGCCCATCAGCGGACGTTTACCCTTGTCGCGATCGCCGCCACAACCAAACACACACCAAAGCTGGCCGGTACAGTGCAGGCGAGCCGCCGCCAGCGCTTTTTCCAACGCGTCAGGGGTGTGAGCATAATCGACCACCACGGTTGGACGGCCTGGCGCATGGAACACTTCCATACGGCCACAAACCGGCTGCAACTGCGGCGCGGTTTGCAGTAGCTCGTCAAAGGAATATCCCAGAGACAGCAGCGTACCGAGCGCAACCAGTAGATTGCTGACATTGAACGCGCCCATCAGGCGGCTTTCAAGAATGCCTTTACCCCAGCTGGAATCCAGCTCGACGGTGGCACCTTTATCGTGATAATTCACGCTGCTGGCCGATAACCAGCGACCTTTCCAGCCTGCTGGCAGTTTATTTTCCATGCTGACCGCAACGGCGTCGGGCAATTGTGCCAGCCAACGTTGCCCGACGGTATCATCAGCATTAATAATCTTTTGGTCACTATTATGAGTCGAGAACAGCTGCCATTTCGCTTCTTCATAGTTTTGCATATCACCGTGATAATCCAGATGATCGCGGCTCAGGTTAGTGAACGCAGCCGCAGCAAATGGCAAAGCGGCAACGCGGTGCTGCACCAGGCCGTGTGAAGAAACTTCCATCGCAGCGAAGGTCGCGCCCTGCTGCACTAAATCACGCAGGATTTGCTGGACCTGAACTGCAGAACCGGTAGTGTTTTCCGCCGGAACCACATGATTGAGTAAACCATTGCCTACTGTTCCCATTACCGCGCTGGTTTCGCCCAGCATCTGCGACCACTGCGCCAACAGCTGGGTGGTGGTGGTTTTACCGTTAGTGCCGGTTACACCGACCAGACGCAATGCGGCACCCGGCTGCTGGTAAAAACGACCGGCAATCTCGGACAACAGCAGGTTTAAATTTTGCAGATAAATCACGGGCACGCCGTGCTTCACGCTGATAGAGCCGTGTTCGGCCTGCCCTTGCGCTTCTGCTACTACCGCACTTACACCTTGCGCAATAGCCTGAGGAATATAGTGACGGCCATCACTGGTATGGCCTGAAATCGCGACAAACAGATCACCGGCAGCCGCAATGCGACTGTCGAGAGCCATGTCTTTGAGCACCGTTTGCGGGGCATCACTCACCCACGGAGCCAGGAGGTCGCGTAAATTACGATCTGTCACCTGAAGCCTCTTTTTGATTATTGACTATGTCATTGCCTACGTCCGTCGGTAAGGCATCCGGCTCGATATTCATCGTGCGCAATACGCCGCCCATAATGGCGCCGAATACTGGTGCAGAGACCGCACCCCCGTAGTATTTTCCGCCCTGAGGATCGTTAATCACTACCACCAGCGCAAAACGCGGATTACTGGCTGGCGCGACGCCCGCCGTGTAAGCAATGTATTTATTCACGTATTTACCGTCCGGTCCGACTTTCTTGGCAGTACCGGTTTTGATGGCAATGCGATAGCCCTTGATTGCGGCTTTCACACCGCCGCCTCCAGGAAGGGCAACACTTTCCATCATTCGAACCACGGTACGCACCAGAGGTTCAGGAAATACGCGTTCGCCGGAAACCGGCGGATCAACTTTGGTAATCGACAGCGGACGGGCAATGCCCATGCTGCCAATCGTTGCATAGACTCGCGCTAGCTGGAGAGGTGTCACCATTAGCCCGTAGCCGAAAGAGAAGGTGGCCCTCTCTATGTCAGACCACCGTTGTTTTTTTGGATATAAGCCACTGCTTTCCCCAACCAGTCCCAAATTGGTGGGTTTACCCAGCCCAAAGCGCGAGTAAGTGTCTACAAGCTCTGAGGACGGCATCGCTAACGCCAGTCTGGAAACACCAACGTTACTCGACTTCTGGAGGATACCCGTAACCGAAAGCTCCGGATATCTGGCCACGTCCTTGATTTCATGGCCATTAATGCGGTATGGCATCGTATTTAATACGCTATTTTCCTTGACGACACCCTGTTTCAGCGCAGTCATTACCACCATCGGTTTAACCGTTGAACCCGGCTCGAAGATGTCGGTAATAGCGCGGTTACGCATGGTGTCTTTTGGCGTATCAGCCATATTATTCGGGTTATAGGACGGGCTGTTGGCCATTGCCAGCACTTCACCGGTCTGCACATCGACCAATACCGCCGTGCCTGATTCGGCTTTGTTGAAAGCCACGGCATTGTTCAATTCACGATAAACCAGCGCCTGCAAACGTTCATCAATGCTGAGCATCAGGTTGTGCGCGGCCTGACTGTCTACCGAAGAGATATCTTCAATCACGCGACCATGGCGGTCTTTACGCACGGTTCGCTCGCCCGCTTTACCCGTCAGCCAGCGATCAAAACTTTTCTCGACGCCCTCAATGCCTTCGCCATCAATGTTAGTCACGCCAATAACGTGCGATGTAACCTGGCCGGCGGGATAGTAGCGACGGGATTCCTGGCGCAGGAAAATACCCGGAAGTTTGAGCTTGCCGATGTATTCGCCAATCGCTGGATTCACCTGGCGCGCCAGATAGACAAAGCGGCCACTCGGATTGGCATTCACTTTTGAGGTCAGTTGGTCGATGGGAGTGTTCAGAGCATCGGCCAGCGCTTTCCAGCGGCTGTCGCCGGTAATGCCGCCGTGCTCGTTAACTTCTTTCGGGTCGGCCCAGATAGCGTTAACAGGAACGCTCACCGCCAGCGGACGGCCCGAGCGGTCACTGATCATGCCACGCGAGGTTGGAATGGTTTGCACGCGAAGAGAGCGCATATCGCCCTCTCTCACCAGCTTGCCGGGGTTGATCACCTGGAGATAGGCAACGCGCGATAACAGTCCGGCCAGTGCCAGAAGAATACCGCCACACAGCAACGCAAAACGCCAGCTTATAAAGCTGGCTTTATCTTCCTGACGCTTAAACTTTGCGGCACCGGTCGCTTTCATCTGTCGCTTGTCATCTCCATGAGCAAATTGCCTTAAGCCTTATTGCCGAATTAATTTATTGCTGCACTACGATGGTTTCCTGTGAGGGGTCAACGTGTTGCATTTGCAATTTTTCGGTCGCGATACGTTCTACCCGGCTGTGATCGCCGAGGGCGTTCTCTTCAAGGATCAGGTTGCGCCATTCAATATCCAGCGCATCTTTTTCAAGCACCAGTTGTTCCCTCTGGGCTGTCAGTAATCGCGTTTTATGCGATACGGTAACGACTGCCATGGCACTGACCAAACTGGAGATCAGCAGGATCATGGGAATTTTTCCGTGGCGCAGGATGTCGCCAAAAATAACTCCCACCAAACCATGACGCTCGTTGCCTATCATTACGCGGTCCTCGCGGCAAAACGCAGTACTGAGCTACGTGCTCTAGGGTTTTCAGCCACCTCAGCCTCAGAAGGCATCATCTTGCCTAAAGATTTGAGGGTCCGACCACCAAGGCTTTGTAGCTGAGCTTCAGTCATCGGGATACCCGCTGGCACCTGCGGCCCACGGCTGTGCTGGCGAATAAATCGTTTCACAATTCGGTCTTCCAGCGAATGGAAGCTGATCACTGACAAACGGCCATCCGGTGCTAAAACTTCATGTGCTCCGTCCAGCGCGCGCTCGATCTCTTCGAGTTCGCTGTTGATATAAATACGTATTGCCTGGAAGCTGCGCGTTGCCGGATGCTTGTGCTTCTCACGAAACGGTGACGCATTGGCAATCAGGTCGGCCAGCTCCTTGGTGCGGGTCATTGGCTGTTCGCGATTGCGGTCAACAATGGCGCGGGCAATGCGTTTGGCAAAACGTTCTTCGCCGAAAGTCTTCAAAACCCAGGCAATATCGTCGGCTTCGGCTTTCATCAGCCATTCAGCAGCTGAATATCCTCGGCTTGGATCCATGCGCATATCCAATGGTCCATCGCGCATGAAAGAGAAACCGCGCTCAGGATCGTCCAACTGCGGCGAGGAGACGCCCAAATCCAGCAATACTCCGTCGATCTTGCCTGCTAATTCGCGTTCGTGAACATATTGTGCAAGGTCGGAAAACGGGCCATGGACAATTGAGAAACGTGGATCATCAATCGCTTTGGCGGCTTCGATCGCCTGTGGATCGCGATCGATTGCCAGCAGTCGCCCTTCCGGCCCCAGCTGTGACAAAATCAGTCGCGAATGACCGCCGCGACCAAAGGTTCCATCGATGTAAATACCGTCTGGGCGAATATTCAGCCCGTTTACGGCTTCATCCAATAACACGGATGTGTGTTTGTAATTTTCAAGCATGCTTATAATGACAAGTCCTGTAATCTCTCGGAAAGTGGTTCGCGAGACGATTGTTCAGCGTCAATGTCTTCCTTAACTTGTTGATACCAGGTCTGTTCATCCCACAATTCAAACTTGTTGAATTGCCCAACCAGCATCACTTCTTTGGCCAGCCCGGCGTGCTGCCGCAATGTGTTTGCGATAAGCAGGCGCCCGGCGTTATCCATCTGACATTCACTTGCATGACCCAGTAATAAACGCTGTATGCGGCGTTCTACCGGATTCATGCTCGACAGACGGGACAATTTTTGTTCAATAACTTCCCACTCAGGCAGGGTGTAAAGGAGCAGGCATGGGTGATGGAGATCGATGGTGCAAACCATCTGACCTTGCGACTCTTCGCTCAGCAAATCCCGATATCGGGTGGGTACGGCAAGCCGCCCTTTGCTGTCGAGGTTAACCATCGTTGCCCCACGGAACATACCTGAGCTACCCCTCAATGACCCTTTTCACCACTTTACACCACAAATTCCCACTTGAAGGAGTTTACGGATGGTTTTAAAACCTTGTCAAGCCAGAGAGGCCAAGGTTTCTGAATATTTACAGGCAATAAGTTGAGCAAAAACCGGTGAACTGTGTTTTTAACCAGAGGGATTAAAAAATAACGTCATGATTAGTTGAGGAAATTTCATTTAAATAATAATAATGCTCAAAAAGAAAACAATTTGGACATTATTTATCTATTTATATTCTTCTGCTATCGATCTCTCATTTCTTAAAACCACGGACTTTGCATATTGCTTAATAGTCCCCGACACTTGTCGTGCCGTTAAAAATGCTTCATACCGCGTGACAGCCCTTCCTGCCGCAGCTTTCAGCGCCTGAAAAGACATGACTAAAATTGCCGGGCCAAATTAAGCCGGGAATTCTACAGCAGAATAGCTCACAGTATTAACGTATTTTTGAAATTGATTATTCTCTTTTTATGAGGGAAAACATTTTCAAATAATAATTTGTGTGAGATTGCTCTTAATCTTAATCGACGGTGGCTTTTTAAGAATTGTCGAAATCTTTTCGCCGCAATTTCAGCCATTCAAAAGTATTGTTTTGTAAAGTTTAGGGTTAATGCAGAAAAAGCCGGAAGGGGCGAGTTCAGAAATGCAGATACTCATTATCTGAACCCGGAAACTATTTACGGCTGAGACTGCCGCGACGGAATAAGTTACGACGAATACGGGTCAGGCCGGCTTTTGGCTTTCTAGGTTCATCGAGGCAGGCAAGCACCAGTTCGAGCACGCGCTCTGCCACATCGCGATGTCTCTGCGCCACGGCCAGCACCGGACACTCGAGGAAATCCAACAGTTCGTTGTCGCCAAAGGTAGCAATAGCAAGATCCGCGGGTAACCTGCCCTGCTGTTTTAGCGTGACATCCATAACGCCCTGCAATAGTTGGAACGACGTGGTGTACAACGCTTTCGGCATCTCGTGTGTTTTGAGCCACTCGGCAAAAACTTGAGCAGCTGAATCGCGATCGTAGGCATTGGCGTACAGATAATCTGGCTTACGCGAGTCGCCTTCCCATGCCTGACGGAAACCTGATTCACGCAGGAAGCTAACAGAAAGCTCAGGCAGTGCGCCAAGATACAGCACGCTTTCGGCAGGGAATTTACGCAACTCATCGGCCAGCATAAACGCATCTTCCTGATCGGCGCCGACGACACTGATAAAGTTCTCGGGATCCAGAGCGCGATCGAGGGCGATGATCGGGAAATCATCTTTTGCCCAGCGCTGATAGAAAGGATGTTCCGGCGGAAGTGAAGTAGAAATAATAATTGCGTCAACCTGACGCTGCAGCAGGTGCTCGATACAGCGCATTTCATTATCTGGCTGATCTTCCGAGCAGGCGATCAGCAGTTGATAGCCACGCTGGCGCGCCTGACGTTCCAGAAAATTAGCAATTTTTGTGTAGCTGGTATTTTCCAAATCGGGAATGACCAGCCCAATCGAACGGGTTCTGCCTGCGCGCAGTCCTGCCGCAACGGCATTTGGGTGGTAGTTATGTTCCTTCACGACAGCCATGACTTTCTCGACTGTCTTATCGCTGACACGATACTGCTTCGCCTTGCCGTTAATAACATAACTGGCAGTCGTACGCGAAACACCCGCTAACCTCGCGATTTCATCCAGTTTCACCAAGAACCCCTTAATAAAAGTAAATACCCTGAATATCTAACCCAATAAGACCCTACTCGGCAAGGTGTTTTACCATAACCCCTTAGCCCGATAGTGAAAAGTCAGGGAATGCGCACGGAATAATAAAAAATAAAAAAGCCCAACCGGAGTTGAGCTTTTTAGCGATGAAGGGGGTTTTAATCATCCCGAATGGCAATATTAGCGCATCACCTTATCACCGCGTGACACACCGACCACGCCCGAGCGAGCAACCTCAACAATCTCGGCAACGTCACGTACCGTGTTGAGGAAGGCATCGAGCTTGTCGCTGGTGCCAGCAAGCTGAACCGTGTAAAGCGTAGCAGTCACATCAACAATCTGCCCACGGAAAATCTCGGTAGAGCGTTTAATCTCTTCGCGGCCATAGCCTGAAGCCTGCAGTTTAACCAGCATGATCTCACGCTCGACGTGAGCTCCCTGCACCAGTTCGTTTACACGCAACACGTCCACCAGCTTGTGCAGCTGCTTCTCGATTTGTTCCAGCACCTTGGCATCACCCACAGTCTGAATAGTCATACGCGACAGAGTAGGATCGTCGGTCGGGGCCACGGTCAGGCTTTCGATGTTATAACCGCGCTGGGAGAACAGCCCGACAACGCGAGACAGTGCGCCTGATTCATTCTCTAACAGTACTGATAAAATCCGGCGCATGATTATGTCCTCTCCGTTTTGCTTAACCACATTTCGTCCATTCCACCGCCACGGATCAACATTGGGTAAACGTGTTCGGTTTCATCCACGCTGATATCGACAAATACCAGACGATTTTTTAACGCCAGCGCTTCGGCCAGTTTGCTTTCGAGCTCGTCAGGATGGCGAATGGCGATCCCGACGTGACCGTACGCCTCAGCAAGTTTGACGAAATCAGGCAGCGATTGCATGTAAGACTGAGAGTGGCGACCCGAGTAAATCATGTCCTGCCACTGCTTCACCATGCCAAGATAGCCGTTGTTAAGGTTAACGATTACCACCGGCAAATCGTATTGCAGCGCGGTTGAAAGCTCCTGGATATTCATTTGGATACTGCCGTCGCCGGTAACACAGACTACCGTTTCATCCGGCAGACCAAGTTTGACACCCAGCGCGGCGGGCAAACCAAAGCCCATGGTGCCGAGGCCACCGGAGTTTATCCAGCGGCGCGGTTTATCAAACTGATAATAAAGGGCCGCAAACATCTGATGCTGGCCGACGTCGGAAGTAACGTAAGCTTCGCCCTTGGTTAGACGATGCAATGTCTCAATCACTGCCTGTGGTTTGATGGTACCCGTGTTTTTATCGTAACCGAGGCAATTCTTGGCCCGCCATTGCTCAATGCTTTGCCACCAGTCACGCAGCGAATCGAATTCTTGCTTCTCTTCGGCGGTTTCCAGCAACTCAAGCATTTGCACCAGCGTTTGTTTGGCATCACCAACGATTGGGATGTCAGCATTGACTGTTTTCGAGATCGAAGTAGGGTCAATATCGATGTGCATGATGGTCGCGTTAGGGCAGTATTTTTCGAGATTGTTGGTGGTACGGTCGTCAAAACGCACGCCCACGCCGAAGATCAAATCGGCATTGTGCATGGTCATATTGGCTTCGTAAGTACCGTGCATACCCAGCATGCCCACGCTTTGGCGGTGAGTGCCGGGGAAAGCGCCCAGGCCCATGAGCGTTGAGGTTACCGGCAGGTTCAATTTTTCCGCCAGCGTCAGCAATTCGGCGCTGCACTCGGAATTCACTGCGCCACCGCCGACGTAAAGCACCGGCTTTTTCGCTGCCATTAAAGTCTGCAAAGCACGTTTGATTTGCCCACGATGGCCTTGCACCGTTGGGTTGTAAGAGCGCAGCGAAACCTGCTCTGGATAGGCATAAGGCAGCTTAATCTGCGGGTTCACCACGTCTTTCGGCAGGTCAATAACCACCGGCCCAGGTCGGCCGGTAGATGCCAGATAAAACGCTTTTTTCAGAACGGTTGGAATATCTTCCGCACGCTTGACCAGGAAGCTGTGTTTCACAATAGGACGAGAAATCCCGACCATGTCACATTCCTGGAAGGCATCGTAGCCAATCAGCGAGCTATGAACCTGACCGGAAAGCACGACCATGGGGATGGAATCCATATAAGCAGTGGCAATACCGGTAATGGCATTGGTTGCGCCAGGTCCTGAAGTGACCAGAACTACGCCGACTTCTCCCGTCGCACGCGCATAGCCATCGGCCATGTGCACTGCGCCCTGCTCATGTCTCACCAGCACATGATCAATCCCGCCAACCGTGTGCAGGGCATCATAGATATCCAACACCGCTCCGCCGGGATAACCGAATACATGTTTTACGCCCTGATCGATTAACGACCGGACGACCATCTCGGCTCCTGACAACATCTCCATGGGTTTGCCTCCAGGCTTGTCTTCTTATTTGTGACGACTCGTTTCTAATGGATGTCGGAAATCGTTCCCTAATCCCGGATATGAGGGCTTGGCACCCTTCTGTACTGTTTTAATGTTCTGAATATAACTGATTACCTTAACGTCAGAATTTAGGTCAGGCAAACGACAAAAAACCATAGAAACTACAAGGCTATTTTGAGCCGCTGCATTTATCATAGTTATTGGAATAATAAACCATACAAGCGGCGCTGCTAGTGGGGGATATAACGCTGAAGGAGTTAATTACAGAATTAAATTATGCCCCATTAGGGCATATTTTTTATATAACAAAAAGTGATCTTCATCACGCTATGAGGTTAAGAATCCAAGTCTTTTCTTGATTTTCAAATAAACACCTGAAGCAGACGCCATAATAACCGGGCTCGCGTGGCTGGTTTTTAAAAGAAAATAAAAGTAGGTTAAGCTGCCGCAAGCCGTTTGGTAAAAAAAATCACAACGCAACTTTGCCAGTATAAAAAACTACAAAAAAGCCCTTATGGCAGGCTTATATTCTGCATCAACAACTCCTTCATCCACAGATGTCCTTTGTCTTTACTCGCGGATTCATGCCACGATAAATAACTGGTTATTTTATTATTAATCCATGGCAAGCGGTCAATTTTCAAATTTAATCTTTCTGCACTCTGCTGCGATAGCCACTTAGGCACGACTGCTATCATTTCAGTTTGCGAAACAATTTCCATTACGCTGAACAGGCTCGCCCCCTGATAACAAACTCTCTTATGGGTTTCGGGCTTATTATAATAAGGGAAACTAAATGATGACGGCCCATTAAGTCTGACAACCGCATGTTTCTCTTTAAAATAATAGGACTGGCTAGCCTGCTGCTGAATTCGCGGATGATTATTAGAGGAAATCAACACAAGCTCATCTTCGAAAAGCTTTTGATTATAATAGTCGGCACGGTCAATGCTGCGGTAATCAATAACAAACTCAAGCTCCTGATAGCGGAGTTGATTTTCGATATTATCGCTAATCAGTGATCCAATATTCAAGGTCACGCTGCGCGAATGCTGCTTGAGCACGCCAAGAATCTTGGGGGCCAGCAGCAGGTCAAGCGGGCTGCTGATAGTGATGGCAAACTGTCTGCGACTGGTTTGAGGATCGAAGCACAGGCCGGGTAACTCATTAGTGACCAGTTGCAAAGCCTGACGAATCGGTCCGTAAAGTTGATGAGCACGTGCAGTAGGTTCTATACCGCGACCTGAGCGAACAAATAGCTCATCGCTGAACATATTTTTTAATCGGGAAACGGCATTACTGACTGCCGGTTGCGACATTCCCAGCATCCGTGCAGCACGTGTTATATTTTGCAATTGCATCACCGCGTCAAATACGGTTAATAAATTTAAATCTGCACGGCGTAGATGGTTATCCTCATGGCTGACTTGTACTTTATTGTCAGGAATTCTTTTACTCTGCGTTTTATCTAAAATAATGTCAGTCATGACGCCTCCCACATTAAAAGTTAAGTCCATTTGAAGCAACACCTAAACCAACGCGATTAGCTCGCTATTTATCAGCTGTAACCCTGTGATTATTTATCCACGATGTAATAAACTACCGCAAAAGGTTAAATTTCTATCTGAGTAATTCGTGATAATCCTTATCAGAGACCTTTTATTTATGAGAAAAACCTGATTATTTGGCTCTGTTTAGCGATAAAAATGCTCGGGTAACTTGATTCACTGTTGAAGCAGGTATTTTCAGAGTTTTATTCCGGATTAAAACCTTACCCTTTATATTACCTTTTCGCCTGTGAATGCACACAAGAGTTGACATCAACTCCGCATTCAAGTATCAATTTAAAGCACTGGCACAACGCCACTCAATTACAGAGAAGCTGAAATCGAAATGTTAAAATTCACCCGTCTACTTGGCCTACTACTCAACGCAGAATCATTGCGCGGTATGCCAGTGGGTGAAAGCAAGAACTGATTTCAGCCTCCACAAATAGCAAACCCGCGCAAATGCGCGGGTTTTTTTTTATCCGCAAAGCGCGAAAATAACCTCGACAAGGAACATAGACATGAGTGAACAAGTCATTATTTTCGATACTACGCTGCGTGATGGTGAACAGGCACTGCAGGCTAGCCTTAGTGTTAAAGACAAGCTGCAAATCGCCATTGCTCTGGAAAGAATGGGGGTAGACGTGATGGAAGTTGGCTTCCCTGTTTCTTCTCCCGGTGATTTTGAATCGGTACAGACCATCGCCCGCCAGATCAAAAACAGCCGAGTTTGTGCTCTGGCACGCTGTGTTGATCAAGACATTGATGTCGCCGCCGAGGCTCTGCGAGTGGCGGAAGCTTTCCGTATCCACGTATTTTTGGCAACCTCTACCCTGCATATCGAATCGAAGCTGAAACGCTCATTTGATCAGGTATTGGAGATGGCCGTGCACTCAGTCAAGCGCGCCCGTAACTACACCAATGATGTTGAATTCTCTTGTGAAGATGCGGGACGCACGCCGTTGGATAATTTGTGCTGCGTGGTCGAAGCCGCCATTAAAGCCGGAGCTACCACTATCAATATTCCTGATACTGTAGGCTATACCACGCCTCACCAGTTCAGCGGAATCATTACTAATTTGTATGAGCGTGTGCCAAACATCGATAAAGCAGTGATTTCCGTCCACTGTCACGACGATTTGGGCATGGCGGTCGGCAACTCTATTGCAGCGATTCAAGCTGGTGCTCGTCAGGTTGAAGGCACGCTTAACGGTATCGGCGAGCGCGCTGGTAACACCGCGTTGGAAGAAGTGATCATGGCGATTAAAACCCGCTCCGATTACATGCAGGTGCATACCAATATCAATCATAAAGAAATCTACCGCACCAGCCAGATAGTCAGCCAGATAACTAACATGCCAATCCCAGGTAACAAGGCGATTGTCGGCTCCAATGCCTTCGCTCACTCATCGGGAATTCATCAGGACGGCGTTCTGAAAAATCGTGAAAACTATGAGATTATGACCCCGGAATCGATTGGCCTGAATCAGGTACAATTGAACCTGACTTCCCGCTCGGGTCGCGCCGCAGTGAAGCATCGCATGCAGGAAATGGGTTATAAAGAGTCAGACTATAATATGGATCACCTGTATAGCGCGTTTCTGAAACTGGCCGACAAGAAAGGTCAGGTTTTCGATTATGATTTGGAAGCGCTGGTGTTTATTAATAAACAGCAGGAAGAGCCTGAATTCTATCGTCTGGACAATTTCAGCGTGCAGTCTGGTTCTAGCATCAATGCGACTGCCTCGGTGAATCTGGCCTGCGGTGAAGAAATTCAGACCGAAGCTGCTATTGGCAACGGTCCGGTCGATGCAGTTTATGAAGCCATCAACCGCATCACCGGTTATGACATTGAGTTAATTAAATATCAGCTGACGGCGAAAGGTCATGGGCGTGATGCGCTGGGTCAGGTTGATATTGTTGTGTCCTACCAAGGGCGTCGTTTTCATGGAGTTGGATTGGCAACAGATATTGTTGAATCCTCTGCGAAAGCGATGGTGCATGTGCTGAACAGTATCTGGCGCAGCAAGCAGGTAGAAAAAGAGAAACAACGCCTGCAAAACGATCGTAACTCATTGAATGATAATCAGAACGACAAACTGAATAGCAAACAAAATAATCAGGAAACGGTGTGAACATGAGTAAGACCCATCATATTGCTGTATTGCCCGGCGACGGAATTGGCCCAGAAGTTATGGCTCAGGCTTATAAGGTGCTTGAAGCTGTTCGCCAGCGTTTTGGTTTAAACATCACCACCAGTGAATACGACGTCGGCGGCGCGGCTATCGACAAACACAACACGCCGCTGCCTGCGACCACCGTTGCTGGCTGTGAACAGGCCGATGCGATTTTATTCGGCTCAGTGGGTGGCCCGAAGTGGGAACATCTGCCCGCCGACTCTCAGCCAGAGCGCGGGGCATTACTGCCTTTGCGCAAGCACTTCAAGCTGTTCAGCAATTTGCGCCCTGCCAGTCTTTATAAGGGTCTGGAAGAGTTTTGCCCGCTGCGCAGCGATATTGCCGCACGCGGTTTCGACATTCTGTGCGTACGCGAACTGACCGGCGGCATCTATTTCGGTCAGCCAAAAGGGCGTGAAGGTCAGGGTCAGCACGAGAAAGCCTTTGATACAGAAGTTTATCACCGTTACGAGATTGAGCGTATTGCTCGCATTGCGTTTGAATCTGCACGTAAACGCCGTAATAAAGTGACATCAATCGACAAAGCCAACGTCTTGCAATCTTCAATTTTGTGGCGTGAAGTGGTCGGCGAAGTGGCAAAAGATTACCCGGACGTGACTCTGACGCACATGTATATCGATAACGCGACCATGCAGTTAATCAAGGATCCGTCACAGTTCGACGTCATGCTTTGTTCCAACCTGTTCGGCGATATTCTGTCTGACGAATGCGCGATCATTACCGGCTCTATGGGCATGTTACCTTCTGCCAGCATGAATGAGCAGGCGTTTGGCCTGTTTGAACCTGCTGGTGGTTCTGCACCAGACATCGCGGGTAAAGATATCGCCAACCCAATTGCGCAAATCCTGTCACTGGCATTGCTGTTACGTTACAGCCTGGGCGCTGAAGAAGCGGCAAGCTCGATTGAACAAGCGGTTAACCAGGTATTGGAACAGGGTCATCGTACCGGCGATTTGGCAAATGGTGGCCACGCCGTAGGGACCAACGAAATGGGCGACATCATCGCGAGTGCTGTTGCCGAGGGGGCGTAATGTCCAAAACGTTATATCAAAAATTATTCGATGCGCACGTGGTTTACGAAGCTAAAAACGAAACTCCGTTGCTCTATATCGACCGTCATCTGATTCATGAAGTTACCACCCCGCAGGCCTTTGACGGCCTGCGAGCGATGAATCGTGGCGTGCGCCAGCCGGGTAAAACCTTTGGCACCATGGATCATAACGTTTCAACGCAGACTAAAGATATCAATGCCAGCGGTGAAATGGCGCGCATTCAGATGCAGGAACTTATCAAGAATTGCGCCGAGTTTGGCATTGAATTATACGACCTGAAGCATCCATTCCAGGGCATTGTCCACGTGATGGGTCCTGAACAGGGGCTGACTTTGCCGGGCATGACGCTGGTTTGCGGTGATTCACATACTTCGACTCACGGAGCTTTTGGCACACTGGCCTTTGGTATCGGCACCTCGGAGGTCGAACACGTACTGGCGACGCAAACCTTGAAACAGGGGCGCGCCAAAACCATGAAGATTGAAATTGTCGGCGACGCGCCGGTCGGCATCACGGCCAAAGACATTATTTTGGCCGTGATTGGCAAAACTGGCACCGCCGGTGGTACTGGTCACGTAGTGGAATACTGCGGACCGGCAGTTGAAGCATTGAGCATGGAAGGTCGTATGACCCTGTGCAATATGTCGATCGAGCTGGGTGCCAAAGCTGGTCTGGTTGCTCCTGATGCAACGACCTACGCCTATTTGAAAGGCCGCAAGTTTGCGCCGAAGGGCCAGGATTGGGACGACGCCGTGGCCTATTGGGAAACCATTAAATCCGACGCTGACGCAGTGTTTGATCAGGTGGTAACGTTGGACGTAGCGGATATTGCGCCACAGGTGACATGGGGAACTAACCCGGGGCAGGTGATGGGCGTTAACCAAACGATACCTTATCCGGCCTCTTTCAGTGACCCGGTAGAAAGGGCATCGGCTGAGAAAGCCTTAGCTTATATGAACTTGCAACCGGGCATTAAACTGACCGACGTGGCTATCGATAAAGTCTTTATCGGCTCATGTACCAACTCGCGCATAGAAGATCTGCGCGCGGCGGCGGCGGTTGCCAAAGGGCGCAAGGTGGCGGCAGGCGTACAGGCGATTGTGGTACCAGGTTCCGGCCCGGTCAAGGCACAGGCTGAAGAGGAAGGTCTGGACAAGATCTTTATCGATGCCGGTTTTGAGTGGCGTTTACCGGGTTGCTCGATGTGCCTCGCCATGAACAACGATCGTCTGAATCCAGGAGAGCGCTGTGCCTCTACCAGCAACCGTAATTTCGAAGGCCGTCAAGGTCGCGGAGGCCGGACTCATCTGGTCAGCCCCGCTATGGCAGCAGCCGCAGCGGTTGCCGGTCACTTTGCCGATATCCGCGAACTGAATTAAGGAGACGCTCATGGCAAAATTCATTACCCATAGCGGTCTGGTCATTCCATTGGATATCGCTAACGTCGATACCGACGCCATTGTGCCGAAGCAGTTCCTGCAAATGGTGACCCGCGTAGGTTTTGGCCAGTTTTTGTTCTATGACTGGCGCTATCTGGAAGGTCAGGGCTATACGCCTAACCCTGATTTTATTCTGAATAAACCTGAATATCAGGGTGCCAGCATATTGTTGGCACGAGAAAATTTTGGCAGTGGCTCATCTCGTGAACATGCGCCATGGGCATTGACCGATTACGGCTTCCACGCCGTAATCGCGCCAAGCTTTGCTGATATTTTTTACAACAACTCCTTTAATAACCAGCTATTGCCGGTGACGCTGAGTGAAGAGCAAATTGACGAGCTGTTTACATTGGCGAAGGAAAACGTTGGGATTCATTTCGACGTCGATCTCGAAAATCAAGTTGTGCGCGCTGGCGACAAAAGCTATCCGTTTGAGATAGACAGTTTCCGCCGCCACTGCATGATGAACGGGCTGGATAGCATCGGTCTGACGCTGCAACATGAAGACAGTATCTCGGCCTACGAGAAGACTCAGCCTGCCTTTATGCGTTAATTCGTTAGCTCAGTACTCCTGACCCGTCTCTCGGCGGGTCAGACATTTTTAACCCGGGTCATCAGGATTAGCGCGATAGCTGAAAGCCCTAACGCCGCCCAATACACCTGATAATGCCCAAAATTTTCTACAATCGTGCCCTGCAATACGCCAGCCAAAATAGCGCCGGTGGAGATACTGTTGGTGAACAAAGTCGTCGCTGAACCTGCCCTGCCCGGCATTAAATCCTGAAAATACAGCATGCCAATACCCGCGATAATGCCGATAAAAATCGCGTTAAACAGCTGCAGGATCATTAACGCTGCTTTGAACTGGAACAAGATAATCCCCAAATAAAACAATACGCCAAACAAAGTCGCACAAAGCATCAGACGTTTTTTACCGGTGCGCTTTACCAGTGTTCCAGCAATCAGCATCACCGGAATTTCCAGCCCGGCAGCAGCGCCCATCAATAGTCCGGCCAATCCTTCCGGCAAGTGCATGTCCGCAGTGATATATAGGGGCATATCAATGATGTACATAATGTTGCAGGTCCACATCAGCAGCGAGGCAATAAACAGGAGCCTCACGTCACGATTTTTCCATGCACTAACGGGAACGGCCACTTCATCGACCGGTTGCTCGATCCTTTCGACCGAGGGCAGAAAAAACCACACCATCAACGCGCCAAAGGCGAATACCGCCGCAGCACAGAGATACATCAGGGTAAAGCCGTAATTAAGCGCCAGCATAAAGGAGATGGGGGGTCCCAGCACCCAGGCCAGCGACAGCGTTGCCCGCATCATCGAGCTGAACATCACCACTTCGCGGGCGGAACGGTCGGCGTATTCACGTGCCAGAGCAAACAACTGTGGCATTGAGGCGTTGCCGATCGCGGCCAGCAATACCCCAACGCTTATCAGCACCAGATAATCTCGGCTAAAAGCAAAAACCAGACTATTGCCAATCGCCAAAAGAGTGCAGTAAAACAATAACCTGCGACGATCACCCTTTTTATCGGAATAGTTGGCCAGCAGGAAACTGATCACAATCCCGGCCAGCGCATTGACGGTATAGAACAGCCCGACCCACAGTGGCCTGACCTTGACTTCATTGGTGAGAAACAGACTGAGAGTCGGCGCCTGTAGCGCCCCGGCTATTCCACTCAGAAAAGACACTAGCAGGAAAGTTGCAAATATAAGTGATAAACGGCGAGAAGACATAAACCATCCCTGATAACAGTCGAACTGTATGGCGTGTAGGCACATTCAACTCTAAGCGTAAGAGAGTAAACACAAAAAAACCAGTGAGTGACCTCACTGGCTGGCGACATTTCACCATTACTCAGAAAACGGCTGGCAGCAGTGAAGCAGCAAGCATCACGCTACAGGACTCTTTGTTGCCAGAGATTATGGTCGTAATATAGGGAAAGATAAATTGATGGGTTTGCTTACAGGAGTTCCTCTTTTATGTCATCGCCACGTTTGCAGCAGCAGTTCCTTCGCCTATGGCAGTTTTGCCATGGAGAACCCGTAGAAACTACGTTACAGGCGCTGTCCGAAGCCCTTAGCTGTTCGCGCCGACATATGCGATCGCTGCTGGGCAACATGCAAAATGAGGGCTGGCTCCATTGGGAGGCGGAAGCTGGCAGAGGTAAAAAGTCGCGGCTAACGTTTCTGTTTACTGGTCTGGCATTGCAGCAGATGCGGGCCGAGGAACTGCTGGAGCAGGACCGCGTTGATCAGTTAGTACAGCTGGTGGGAGACAAAACGGTAGTTCGCCAAATGCTGCTTTCACAGCTCGGGCGTCGTTTTCGCCAGGGGAAACATATACTTCGCGTCCTTTACTACCGCTCTCTTCCCAGCCTGCTTCCCGGCAGCATGCTACGTCGTTCCGAGACCCATTTGGCGAAGCAGATCTTTAGCGGGCTGATTGGTATAAATGAGGAAAATGGGGAACTGCGCGGCGATATCGCACATCACTGGCAGGAAGTGACTCCATTGCACTGGCGTTTTTATCTGCGCCCGGCGATTCATTTTCACCACGGCCGCGAGCTGGAAATGGCTGATATAATCACGACTTTCGCGCGGCTCGATTCTCACCCACTGTTTAGTCATTTTTCACGCGTCGAATCGCCCACCCCTAACGTGATAGATATTTTTCTCCATACGCCAGACCGCTGGTTACCCTGGCTGCTTGGCAGCGTGCATGCGCTTATCCTGCCTCAAGAATGGCAAACGCTGAAGGATTTTGCCCGTCATCCAATGGGTACCGGACCTTATGCAGTGGTTCATAACCAGCCAACACAGCTCAAGATACGCGCCTTCGATGACTATTTCGGTTATCGTGCATTGCTTGATGAGGTGAATATTTGGGTACTGCCGGAACTGACCGAGGAACTGGTACATTCTGGCGTTCAGCTACAGGCTGATGACACCGCCAACGATCAGTTGGAAAGTCGGCTCGAAGAAGGCTGTTATTTTGTGCTTTTCGACCAGCGATCTACCGTGGGAAGGAACCCGGCACTGCGTGAATGGCTTTGCGAGGTGCTTAATCCGATTGCCCTGCTCAATGCTTCTGCCCCTGCTTATCAGCGCTATTGGTCGCCGGCTTACGGCCTGTTACCCCGCTGGCACCATCGACGCCCGCAGATTCAGCAGCCAAAACCCTATAATATTCAATAGCTAACCATCACCTTTTATAGCGATCATTCTGAGTATCGGGACATTTGCCAGGCTCTGACTCCTCTGCTGGCCAAACATGATGTTAAACTTAATATTCAGGTGGTGGATTACGCCAAGTGGCAAAATGGAGAAGCCGCAAGTGATATCTGGCTCGGCAGCGCAAACTTCACCTTGCCGATTGAGTTTTCGCTGTTTGCTACCCTGTTTGAACTGCCGCTGATGCAGCACTGCCTCGATGACAGGCTGCAAATTGCCGCCAATCAATGGCGCTCCGGTGAGTTTCCGCTGGCGGAATGGTCACAGAAATTAGTCAACGACAACCATGTACACCCGCTATTTCACCACTGGTTATTGCTACAAGGACAACGCAGCATGCGCGGGGTCAGGATGAATACTCTGGGCTGGTTTGACTTTAAATCTGCCTGGTTTGCGCCCCCCGACGCATAAACCTGCTTTCAACGCTGTCACATAATCTCTACAATAGCGCCGTTCTCAACGGGGTGCTGATCCACTGATTTTGCGCAGGCAAGTTCGGTCTGAGGCTGAGAAAAAACCCGTCGAACCTGATCCGGTTAATACCGGCGAAGGGATTTGAGAGTGCATTTTGCTGACTCAAAGTCCTTTGCCACGCCTATTTTTCTCTCAAGGTAAAAGTTGGAGTGCAAAGTGTTTAAAAAATTACTGCCCTGCCTGATGCTGGTCGCTGCACCGGCATTCGCTGCCAAGCCTGTTCTCACTGTATACACCTACGACTCCTTCTCCGCCGATTGGGGCCCTGGCCCGGCGATAAAGAAAGCTTTCGAAGCCGACTGCGGCTGCGAGCTGAAATATGTTCCTTTAGAAGATGGCGTTTCACTGCTGAACCGCCTGCGGATGGAGGGGAAAAACAGCCCAGCCGACGTGGTTGTAGGCCTTGATAACAACCTGTTGCAGGCAGCCGAGCAAACTGGCCTGTTTGCCAAACCTGCCGTCGACCAAACTCAGCTCGATATTCCGGGCGGCTGGCACGACAGCACTTTCGTTCCTTACGACTATGGTTACTTCGCTTTCGTCTATAACAAAGACAAACTAAAAAACCCGCCGAAGAGTCTGAAGGAATTGGTCGACAGCCCGCAGCCCTGGAAAATCATCTATGAAGATCCACGCACCAGCACGCCTGGCTTGGGCCTGCTGCTATGGATGCAAAAAGTTTACGGTGACAAAGCGCCAGAGGCCTGGCAGAAGCTGGCGAAGAAGACTGTAACGGTCACTAAAGGTTGGAGTGAAGCCTATGGCCTGTTCCTGAAAGGGGAAAGCGATCTGGTGCTGAGCTACACCACTTCTCCGGCATACCATATTATTGAAGAGAAAAAAGACAACTACGCGGCGGCCAATTTCAGCGAAGGTCACTATCTGCAAGTTGAAGTTGCCGGCCAGCTTGCGGCCAGCAAGCATCCGGAGTTGGCGGCCAAATTTATGAAATTTGTCACCAGCCCGGGTTTCCAGAACGCTATTCCTACCGGCAACTGGATGTATCCGGTGGTGAAATTGCCGCTGCCAGCAGGATATGATGCCCTGACCGTACCGAGCATTTCGCTTCAATACAGCGCCAAAACCGTCGCTGAGAACCGCAGTAAATGGATCCAGGCATGGCAGAACGCCGTCAGCCATTAATCCCCAACTGGCTATGGCCCGGTGCCATAGCCGCATTGGTTATCCTGCTGGTGGCCTTTTTGGCACTCGGCTCACTGCTGCGCCATGCCCCGGCACTCCAGCTAAAAGCCGTCTGGCAGGATAGCTATTTGTGGCACGTCATCCGTTTCACCTTTTGGCAGGCACTGCTGTCGGCGCTATGTTCCGTGTTACCGGCCATCTTACTTGCCCGCAGCCTTTATCGGCGGCGTTTTCCCGGCAGACAATGGCTGCTGAGACTTTGCGCCATGACACTGGTGCTGCCAGTGCTGGTCGCGGTGTTTGGTATCCTTAGCGTTTATGGCCGCGAAGGCTGGCTCGCCCAACTGTTCGCAGCGTTAGGGCTTCAATACCGTTTCTCGCCTTATGGGCTGCAAGGCATTCTGCTGGCTCATGTGTTCTTTAATTTGCCGCTGGTAACGCGCCTGCTGCTGCAATCCCTTGAAAACATTGCCATCGAGCAGCGCCAGCTTGCCGCTCAGCTTGGCATGAACGGCTGGCAACAGTTTAAATTCGTGGAATGGCCAGCATTAAGACGACAAATTCTCCCCGCCGCCGCGCTGATTTTCATGCTCTGTTTTGCCAGTTTTGCCACTGTGCTATCGCTGGGTGGCGGTCCGAAAGCCACTACCATCGAGCTGGCTATCTATCAGGCTCTGAGTTATGACTACGATTTAGGCCGCGCCGCGCTATTGGCATTGATTCAGCTATTCTGCTGTCTTGGATTGGTGCTGCTGAGCCAGAAGCTCAGTCAGGCGCTGCCGGTTGGGCATACGCACGCCCAGCGCTGGCGCGATCCGGCCGATTCACTGTTTCGCCGATTCAGCGATGGCTTACTTATTCTGCTTGCCCTACTGCTTATCTTGCCGCCGCTGGTGGCCGTCATCCTCAGCGGCTTGAATCATTCCCTGCTCGCCGTGCTACATCAGGAAGCGCTATGGCAATCGCTGTGGATGTCAGTCCGACTGGCCATTGGCAGCGGCCTGCTGTGCCTGCTGCTGGCAATGATGTTGTTATGGAGCAGCCGCGAACTTCGCCTGCGTCAGCGTAATAACTGGGGGCAAAGTCTGGAACTTTCAGGAATGCTGATTTTGGCGATGCCCGGCATCGTACTGGCCACCGGCTTCTTTTTGCTGCTCAGCGACACCAGCGGACTGCCACAGTCACCGTGGATGCTGGTAATTCTCACTAATGCGCTGATGGCTATCCCTTACGCACTGAAAGTTCTCGAAAATCCGATGCGTGACGTGGCCGAGCGCTATTCATTGCTGTGCTTGTCGCTGGATATGAAGGGCTGGAACAGGCTGCGCTGGATTGAATTGAGCGCCCTTAAACGGCCGATGACGCAGGCGCTGGCGTTTGCCTGTGTGCTTTCGTTAGGTGACTTTGGAGTAATCGCGCTATTTGGTAATGAAAATTTCCGTACACTGCCTTTCTATCTCTATCAGCAGATGGGCTCGTACCGCAACCAGCAAGGCGCAGTGACGGCGATGCTGTTACTGATATTATGTTTCCTGCTGTTTACCCTTATCGAAAGATTACCGGGCCGCCATGCTGAATCTAAATAAAGTCACTTATTTGTATGAACATTTACCGATGCGCTTTGACCTGCATATCGCTGCCGGCGAACGCGTGGCGATCCTTGGACCCAGCGGCGCAGGAAAAAGCACCCTGCTGAGCCTGATTGCCGGTTTTTTGTCGCCGGGATTAGGCACCATCGAGCTGAATCAGCAGGATCATACTCATTCGCCACCGGCAAAACGTCCGGTTTCGATGCTGTTTCAGGAAAACAATCTGTTTTCGCATCTTTCGGTTCGCCAGAATATGGGGCTGGGGCTGCATCCTGGCCTGAAGCTTGATGCCGACCAGAAACAGAAGTTAACTGAGCTGGCTCAACAGGTTGGGCTAAAAGAGTGTCTGGATCGCCTGCCTTCACAGCTTTCCGGTGGGCAGAGACAACGTGTGGCACTGGCCCGCTGCCTGCTGCGCAGCCAGCCTATTTTACTGCTGGACGAGCCCTTCTCCGCCTTGGATCCGGCCCTGCGAAGTGAAATGCTCGCCCTGCTCGACAGTGTGTGTCAGCAGCAGCAACTTACACTGCTGATGGTGTCGCACAACCTTGACGATGCGGCGCGCATTGCTGAAAGAACGTTACTGGTGGTTGATGGCCGCGTGTTTTATGACGGGCCGACTCAGGCACTGACCGACGGCAGCGCCCCAGAAGCAGCAATATTGGGAATGAGTAAAATTATTGGCTAAAGGATTTTGACACCATGGCAAGGCGCAAGTTTGTGAGTCCCAATGAGCATATAAATTAAGTTATCGGGATACACATTTGCGGCCAACGCTGCCATGGCACTAAGGGATAGGCTGTTACCGAGTGATTACCTTGTAGAGCAAATGAGCGTAAATCGGCATTAGCGGCTGCTTACTTAGCATATAGATGCTAATCACTGTCGCCGCGAGGCTCAGTAAACTCACCCAACGCAGGCGTGGCAAAGGCAACCATCGAGTAACCGCATCCGATTTTGTTTTATCAGAACGCAGCCAGCGCCAAAGCAACCAGGCACTGAGCCAAATCAGCACCACGGTAATAAACAACGCCCATTTGAACACCGAGCTTTCATGGCTGTGCGGAATATCAATTGCCACCCCGGCCAGAATACCCGGCAAGAAATAAACAGGTGGCCAGGTGATACAGCCGACAATGTTTGGCGGGGCGAATTTATAAGGCGGCAGGTTGAGCATGCCCGCAAGCAGCGGTACCAAAGGTCGGGTCGGTCCGATAAAGCGTCCAAGGATCACAGTCGCAAAGCTGTGCTGCTCAAGGGCATTGCCAGTTTTGTCGACTATTGACTGATAACGTTTTAAAAAAGACCAATTGTGTAGCGGCTCCTTAAAGGCGCGTCCGATAAAGTAAGACGCCCAATCGCCAAAGAAACAGCCTAGTCCTGCAGCTAACCATGCTTCGTAAAGACCTACCTGACCACTACCGATCAGCGTACCTAGTGTCGCCATCATGACGGTGCCGGGCAACAGCAGTCCCACTAACGCCATCGACTCGAAAAATGCCACGACAGAAACAATGATAAGTGCGAAACCCACTGACTGAGCGACCAAATGTTGTAGATAGGCTTCCATATAATTCCAGAGTTAAGGTACGCATCACGCGCACGGTACGGCAAACCTTTATTTCTTATAAGGTTGAAAACTGTCAACGCACAACAGACGATTTACGCTCTGAGTGACCAGCAAGAAGTTTAGCCCTTGAAATCGAGACCTCAAGGTTTTGCACTTTAGTGTAGCCATCACAGCTTAAGCGAAAATGAAAGAGGCTGAATTGTCGGTAAATGGTAAAGGCGAGTCAACCCAGTAATTGTATGCGCATTTAATCCTTCTCTTTTGTCACTGGTTGCTCAACTGGCTGCTTTAACCACAGGAACTGTATAAATAACCATGCTATATTTAGTGTGTCACTTCCCTTTAACAGCAGCATTTTCCGAAGCCTTTGCGCTAAAAAATTCGTTTACCAGCCGCTATCAATAAGCACTTATCTATAGAAATCGAGGTCGTTATCAACCACGTTACTGCGCAACCCAACTTGCAGACTCAGCCACGCCAAGGCTTCGTGCTGACCCGGCATTGGCGCGATACACCGCAGGGAACGGAAGTCGACTTCTGGCTGGCAACCGACGAAGGTCCACAAAAAATTCGACTGCCCGCACAGGAATCAGTGGCCTTTCTGCCTGTTGAACAGCAGGAGAGAACGGAACAACTGTTGCTCGGCGAAAAGGGCTATATCCTGCGTCCGCTGCCGTTAAAAGATTTCCGCCTGCGCCCGGTAGTTGGACTTTATTGCAACGGCCATCGCCAACTGATGCGCATTGAAAAAATGCTAAAAGATGGAGGTCTTACTCTTTATGAGGCCGATATCCGCCCGCCGGAACGATTCCTGATGGAGCGTTACATCACCGCACCGGTGTGGTTCACCGGCACGCCAGGCAGTGATGGTATCCTGCTGAATACCAAGATGAAGCCCGCAGAAACTTACCGCCCTACGCTTAAATTATGTTCGCTGGATATTGAAACCAGCGGCAATGGCGAGCTTTATTGCATCGGCCTCGAAGGCTGCGGCCAGCGCGATGTCTACATGCTCGGTCCAGCCAACGGAACTCCCGGCAGTCACGGTGATTTCAACCTCGAGTACGTGGACAGCCGCCCACAGCTGCTACACAAACTCAATGATTGGCTGCAGCGCAATGACCCGGACGCGATCATCGGCTGGAGCGTTGTGCAGTTTGACCTGCGAGTTCTGCAGAAACACGCCGATCGTTACAAGATCCCGCTGCGTTTTGGCCGCGACGGCAGCGCGCTTGAATGGCGTGAGCACGGTTTTAAACAAGGGCACTTTTTTGCACAGGCCGCTGGCCGGTTGATTGTTGACGGCATTGAAGCACTAAAATCAGCGACCTGGAACTTTCCGAGCTTTAGTCTGGAATACGTCTCGCAAACTTTACTCGGCGAAGGCAAAGCGATTGACAACCCCTATCAGCGTCTGGCAGAAATTGAGCAACGCTTCCGCCAAGATAAACCCGCTCTGGCCCGCTATAACCTCAAAGACTGCGAACTGGTCACTCGCATTTTTGCCAAAACCGAGCTGCTGTCGTTTCTGCTGGAACGCGCGTCGGTAACGGGATTAGCAGCCGATCGCAGCGGCGGATCAGTGGCGGCATTTACCCATCTTTATCTGCCGCGCATGCATCGTATCGGTTTTGTGGCACCCAATATGGGAGAGCGGCCCGACGAAAACAGTCCCGGCGGGTTTGTGATGGACTCTCGCCCCGGCTTGTATGATTCGGTGCTGGTGCTCGATTATAAAAGCCTGTATCCGTCGATCATCCGCACCTTTCTCATCGACCCGGTGGGCTTGATTACCGGACTGGATCAACCGGATGATGCCCATTCGGTTCCCGGCTTTCGAGAGGCATATTTTTCACGCACTCAGCACTGCCTTCCTGAAATAGTCCGTCAGATTTGGCAAGGGCGTGAGGCGGCGAAAAAACTGAACAATCAGCCACTTTCACAGGCGCTGAAGATTATTATGAACGCGCTCTATGGCGTATTGGGAACCAGCAGCTGCCGCTTTTTCGATTCTCGACTGGCTTCATCGATTACCCTGCGCGGCCACGAGATCATGCAGCAAACCCGTAAACTTATAGAAGAAGAAGGCTATCAGGTAATTTATGGTGATACGGATTCAACCTTCGTTTGGCTAAACAGCGCACATAGCAACGAAGATGCCAATGAGATTGGCCAACGGCTGGTGGTGAAAGTCAATCAATGGTGGAAGACGCATCTTAACCAGGAGCTGGGTCTTGAAAGTGCGTTGGAGCTGGAGTTTGAAACGCATTATCAACGTTTCCTGATGCCCACTATTCGTGGCTCCGAATTAGGCAGTAAAAAACGTTACGCCGGCCTTGTAAAAGACGCAGACGGGGAGCATATGGTTTACAAGGGGCTGGAAACTGTTCGTACCGACTGGACCAAACTGGCGCAGACTTTTCAACAGGCGCTGTATGAGCGGATTTTCCACGAGCAGCCTTACCAGGACTATATTCGCGATTATGTTGCGAGCACTCTGAACGGGGAATTTGACGACCAGCTTGTCTACCGTAAACGTCTACGTCGCAAGCTGACTGAGTATGAGCGCAACGTTCCGCCCCACGTTCGCGCGGCACGTCTGGCCGATGAATATAATTTGGCCAACGGTCGACCCATGCAGTATCAGAACGGCGGCTGGATAAGCTATGTTATGACGACTTCAGGACCGGAGCCGCTGGAGAACCGTCAATCGCCTATCGACTATGATCATTACATCGAGAAACAACTCGAACCGGTCGCAGACGGCATTCTTCCGTTCCTGCATGACGATTTTGCTACACTGATAACAGGTCAAATGGGATTGTTTTAACCATATGGCGCAATGACAGGTGACGAACGGCCTACCTTCAATTAACATAGCGCCCTTTCCCATTTCTTATCTAACCTCAAAAAATTAATAACTCCACGCCTTAATGGGCGGGGAAAGAAAAGCTATTACATAAAGTTTGATAATTATCAGTTAAAGGGCACTACAGCCCAACAGACAGACACAAAGCACAGAGAGACAATATGCCCTTTACACTTGGTCAACGCTGGATAAGCGACACGGAAAGCGAATTAGGTTTAGGTACTGTGGTCGCAGTAGACACGCGCATGGTCACCCTGCTTTTCCCCGCTACTGGTGAAAACCGCCTGTATGCCAGAAGTGATTCCCCTATCACCCGCGTAATGTTCAACCCGGGCGATACCATCAGTTGCCACGAGGGATGGCAGCTGAAAGTTGAAGAAGTCGTCGAGGACAAAGGTCTGCTCACTTATGTGGGAACGCGTCTGGACACCGACGAAGAAGGTGTGGCAATGCGTGAAGTGCTGCTCGACAGCAAACTGACCTTCAGCAAGCCTCAGGATCGCCTGTTTGCCGGTCAGATTGACCGCATGGACCGCTTCGCTCTGCGTTTTCGTGCACGCAAATATCAACGTGAACAGTTCCGCCTGGAATTTGGCGGCCTGCGCGGCATGCGTGCCAGTCTGATCCCACACCAGCTGCACATCGCCTATGAAGTCGGCCAGCGCCATGCGCCACGCGTTCTGTTAGCCGATGAAGTCGGTCTGGGTAAAACCATCGAAGCGGGGATGATCATCCACCAGCAGCTGCTTTCTGGCCGCGCCGAGCGTGTGCTGATTGTGGTGCCCGAGACCCTGCAGCACCAGTGGCTGGTCGAGATGCTGCGCCGTTTCAACCTGCGTTTCTCGCTGTTTGATGACGATCGTTACGCCGAATCACGCCATGACGCGACCAACCCGTTTGAGTCCGAGCAGCTAGTTATCTGTTCTCTGGACTTCGTGCGCCGCAATAAACAGCGCCTCGAAGAGCTGAACGACGCAGAGTGGGACATGCTGGTCGTCGATGAAGCCCATCATCTGGTTTGGAGTGAAGACGCGCCAAGCCGTGAATACATGGTGATTGAGCAACTTGCACAGAATATTCCAAGCGTGCTGTTGTTGACCGCAACTCCTGAGCAGTTAGGTCAGGAAAGCCACTTTGCCCGCCTGCGTTTGCTGGATCCGGACCGTTTCCACGATTACGAAGAGTTTATCGAAGAACAGCAGCAATATCAGCCGGTTGCCGATGCAGTCACCCTGTTGCTCAACAAACAGCCGCTGACTCCTGAAGCGCTGGCCCTGCTGGGTGAGAGCGTAGGCAATGCAGACGTTGATACTTTGCTCACCGCCGCCAATAAAGGTGATGAAGACGCTGCTAAAAAATTGGTTGCGATGCTGATGGACCGCCACGGCACCAGCCGCGTGCTGTTCCGCAACACCCGTAACGGGGTTAAAGGTTTCCCGGAGCGGCATCTGCAGGCCATCAAGCTGCCACTGCCGACCCAGTATCAGACGGCGATTAAAGTCTCCGGCATCATGGGTGCCAAGAAATCTCAGGAAGCCCGCGCGCTGGATATGCTGTATCCAGAACAAATTTATCAAGAATTTGAAGGTGATAACGCGACCTGGTGGAACTTCGACCCACGCGTCGAATGGCTGCTCGGTTACCTTACTGCCAACCGTGATAAAAAAGTGTTGGTTATCTGTGCCAAATCAGCCACCGCGTTGCAGCTGGAACAGGTTCTGCGTGAGCGTGAAGCGATTCGCGCTGCGGTGTTCCATGAAGGCTTGTCGATTATTGAACGTGACCGTGCAGCGGCTTATTTTGCCTCTGAAGAAGATGGCGCGCAGGTATTGCTGTGTTCTGAAATCGGTTCGGAAGGCCGTAACTTCCAGTTTGCCAGCAAAATGGTGATGTTTGACCTGCCGTTCAACCCGGACCTGCTTGAACAGCGTATTGGCCGTCTGGACCGTATCGGCCAGCAAAATGACATCGAAATTATGGTGCCATATCTGGAGCAAACCGCTCAGGCAATCCTGCTGCGTTGGTTCCACGAGGGTCTGGATGCGTTTGAACACACTTGCCCGACCGGGCGCACCATCTACGACGGCAGCTATCAGCAGCTAATTGGTTTTCTTGCGACGCCAGCAGAACAGGAAGGCCTCGATGAGTTTATCCTCACCTGCCGTGAGCAGCATGATGCGCTGAAACAGCAGTTGGAGCAGGGTCGTGACCGCCTGCTGGAGATGCACTCTAACGGCGGTGAACCGGCGCAGGCGCTGGCAACGGCGATTGCCGCGCAGGATGACGACGTTAATCTGGTGAATTTCGCGCTAAATCTGTTTGATATCGTGGGTATCAATCAGGAAGACCGCAGCGATAATCTGATTATCCTGACGCCTTCCGATCATATGCTGGTGCCGGATTTCCCGGGGCTGCCGCAAGATGGCTGCACCGTCACTTTCGATCGTGAGCAAGCGCTATCACGCGAAGATGCCCAGTTTATCAGTTGGGAACACCCGATCATCCGCAATGGTCTGGACCTGATCCTTTCTGGTGACACCGGAAGCTGCGCGGTTTCTATCTTGAAAAACAAAGCGTTGCCAGTGGGCACGTTGCTGGCCGAACTGCTGTACGTGGTGGAATGTCAGGCACCTAAACACTTGCAACTGACCCGCTTCCTGCCGCCAACGCCGGTGCGCATGCTGATGGACCGCAAAGGCACCAATCTTGCAGCACAGGTCGAGTTTGAAAGCTTTAACCGCCAGCTGAATGCAATAAATCGCCATAACTCAAGCAAGCTGGTTAACGCCGTGCAGCAAGATGTTCATGCCATGCTGCAACAGGCCGAACCTCTGATCGCGGTAGAAGCACAGGCATTGATTGAAACCGCCAAGGTTGAAGCCGATCAGCAACTTAGCCTGGAGCTCGAGCGCCTTAAAGCGTTGAAAGAGGTGAATCCAAACATTCGTGATGACGAGCTTGAGGCAATTGATTCTAATCGTAAACAGGTGCTGAACAGCCTTAACGATGCCAGTTGGCGTCTTGATGCCATTCGTCTGGTTGTGGTGAGCCATCAATGATAACGCCACCGCCGTCAAACATTCTGCCGCTTGAAAACTATCATCCGCCAATCGATCCCTGGTTGCGGGTGCTGTTCCAGGACGAACATCTGATGGTGGTAAACAAGCCGAGCGGGCTGCTGTCCGTTCCCGGCAAGGCTGCCGAGCATCACGACAGCCTGATGACACGAGTCCAGCGCGATTTCCCGATTGCCGAATCGGTGCATCGTCTGGACTTGTCCACCAGTGGCGTGATTGCTATAGCATTGACCAAGGAAGCCGAGCGCGAGCTAAAGCGTCAGTTCCGCGAGCGAGAAACCAAGAAGGCCTATGTCGCGCGGGTGTGGGGCCATATGGCGGAAGATTACGGCATTATTGATTTGCCGCTAATCTGCGACTATCCGAATCGCCCCAAGCAAAAGGTTTGCCATGAAACCGGCAAGAAAGCGCTGACTCAGTATGAAGTGCTTTCGTGGGATGCTGACGGTACGACACGGGTGAAGCTTCGCCCGATAACCGGTCGCTCTCATCAGCTTCGCGTTCATCTGCTGGCGCTGGGGCATCCGATTCTGGGCGACAAGTTTTATGCGCATCCAGAAGCCCTGGCGATGGCACCGCGTTTACAGCTGCATGCGCAAGAACTGTCGATTTATCATCCGATTACCGATGAGCCAATGACTTTCAGCTGCGACCCGGATTTCTGATCCCGTAGCGTAATCTTCTATCTTTAAGCATAAAAAAAACGCCGTGAGCACAACTCGCGGCGTTTTTTATAGCTAACAAAACACAAGCCAAAGGTTATTTAAAACCCTTTTCACGCTTGATCAAATCATAGGCTGACTGAATCGACTGCGCTTTTTGCTTGGCCATCTCCATCATTTCCGGCGGCAGGCCTTTGGCGACCAGCTTGTCGGGATGGTGTTCACTCATTAACTTGCGATAAGCACGTTTAATGGTGGTGGCATCGTCGGTTGCCTGCACGCCCAACACTTTACAGGCATCGGCCAGCGTCGGCCCCTGAGAGCCGTGCTGGTAGCCACCATGCGAGTACTGGCCCTGCTGATTACCGCCAAATTGCTGCCCGCCTTCCATCATGCTCAGGAACTGATCGAACTGATGACGCGAAATACCCAGCTCTTCGGCAATGACGTACAACACCTGGCGCTCGTTGGGATGCAGCGAACCATCGGCAAACGCCGCCTGGATCTGGATTTCCAGGAAAGTACGAATCAGATCAAAGCGTCCGAAACATACGGTGCGCATTTCTCGCATTTTTTCACGCAGCGGATAATTCCCACCTTTACCCGTGCGAAACGCCTGCTGTGCCGACTCTCTTTGAGCGCCGTGAAGCTGCATGCGGTCCATAAACAGGCTGGCTACTTGAATATCAGCCTCTGTTACTCGTCCTTTTGATTTGGTTAAATGCCCCATCACCTCAAAGGTGGTGCGGAAAAAAATAGTTTGTCTTGTCTGCTGATCGGAGAAGAAGCCACGACGTTTTACACTGCGCGCCTTGTCTACCATGTGCCCAACCAACAGCCCCAATACGATTCCCCAGAAGCCAATACCGGACATCAAGCCCAATATTAGTCCGAGCAGCTTTCCCCAATACTGCATATACTCCTCAATTCACAATGCCGTCGCGTAAGATTTGCTTTATCATAACCGGCATTTACCGTTGTGCCTAACGGCTACAGCGTAACCCTGTGGATTTATCACTAGCGCAACGATGATGAGTAAGATAGTCTCTGACCGTTTGCCGGAATGACGCCTCTGATGACGGAACACACATTTTACGTATGAAAAAAAGCTTCCCCACCCTGCTGGCCACAATGATTTGGACAGCACTTTATAGCCAGGGCGCACTGGCCGATCTCGCTGAACAATGCATGCTCGGCGTGCCGACCTATGACAAACCTTTAGTCACAGGGGACACCAATCAGCTTCCAGTGAAAATTCAGGCAGATCATGCCCAGGGAACCTATCCTAACGATGCCGTATATACCGGCAACGTTAACGTCGAGCAAGGTAACAGCACGTTAACCGCTGACCAGGTTCAACTCAATCAAGTGACGAACCCCAAAGACCCTACGCCACTGAGAACGGCTACCGCAACGGGCGATGTACTGTATTTTGATAATCAGATTAAGCTCAAAGGCCCTAAAGCCTTCTCTAACCTGAATACCAAAGACACCGACATGCAGAAAGGCGATTATCAGATGGTGGGCCGTCAGGGCCGTGGTACGGCTGACCTGATGAAGCAGCGCGACAAGAACCGCTATACCATTCTGAATAACGGTACTTTTACCTCCTGTCTGCCGGGCGATAACAGCTGGAGCGTCGTGGGGACTACGATCATCGAAGACCGCCAGGAAGAGCTGGCAGAAATCTGGAATGCCCGTTTCCATATCGGTCCGGTTCCGGTGTTCTATAGCCCTTATATGCAGTTGCCAATCGGCAACACGCGCCGCTCAGGCTTCCTGATCCCGAATTTGAAATACAGCACCAAGAACGGTGTTGATTTCGCGCTGCCGTATTATTGGAACATCGCACCAAATTACGATGCTACCATTACTCCGCACTACATGAGTAAACGTGGTCTCCAGTTACAGAACGAATTCCGTTACCTGACTGCTTTGGGTGCCGGTGTGATGGAATTTGACTTCCTGAACAACGATAAAGGTTCCAACGACGAGCATCCAGATTTAGACAGAACAAAACGTTGGATGTTCTACTGGAACCACAACGGCGTTTACGATCAACACTGGCGCCTCAACGTTGACTATACCAAGGTCAGTGATACTTACTATTTCAACGATTTTGACTCTAAGTATGGTTCGACGACCGACGGCTATGCTGCGCAAAAATTCAGCGTAGGTTACGCCGATCAGAATTGGGACGCGACGCTGTCAACCAAGCAGTTCCAGATATTCTCTGAAGCTACAACCAATAATGTCTACCGCGCCCTGCCGCAGTTAGACATGAACTACTACAAAAACGATCTTGGCCCATTCAATTTCCACACTTATGGCCAAATTGTCAGATTTGACAACGTTAACCCTGAATACCCTTCGGCAACCCGCTGGCATGTCGCGCCTGAGATTGATCTGCCGTTAAGCAACCGCTGGGGAAGCTGGGATAACGAAGTCAAGGTAATGGCGACCCATTACCAGCAGAGTATTCCGGGGGATTATTATCGAGATAACCCGACGACTCCGCTTAAGAGTTCGGTTAACCGCGTTATGCCGGAATTCAAGAGTGACGCAAAAATGGTGTTTGACCGCACCATGGACTGGAACTCTGACTACACGCAGACTTTAGAACCGCGTTTGCAATACTTGTATATTCCGTATCGCAATCAGAATGATATTCAACAGTACGACTCAACGCTGCTGCAGACCGACTATACTGGCCTGTTCCGCGATCAAAGCTACAGTGGGCTTGACCGTATCGCCTCTGCCAACCAGGTTGCATCCGGCGTAACTACCCGTATCTATGACGCGAACTCAGTCGAGCGCTTTAACGTGTCTGCGGGGCAGATTTACTACTTCACCCCGCCACGCACAGGCAGCAATGACGCGCTGTACAACAGTAGCAAAACCGGGAGCGTTGTCTGGGCCGGTGACACCTACTACAAAATCAATGATGCCTGGGCTGTACGCGGTGGCATTCAGTATGACGCACGTCTTGATTCTGTAGCCTTGGGCGATGCGGTACTGGAATATCGTGCTGACGCAGATAGAATGGTCCAGTTCAGCTACCGTTATGCCAGCTCGGAATATATCGAGGCAACACTGCCTAACCTGACTGACGCAGGATATCAGCAAGGCATTTCTCAGGCCGGGGTTATTGCAAGCTGGCCTATCGCTGACCGTTGGGCCGTGGTCGGTGCCTATTATTATGACACCAAAGCCAAGCAGGCCGCCGATCAGCTGCTGGGTCTCCAATACAGCACCTGCTGCTGGGCCGTCAACTTTGGCTACGAGCGCAAGATTATCAACTGGGATTCAACCAGCGAAAAGAGCATATACGACAAAAGTATTGGATTTAACATTGAACTTCGCGGCCTTGGTACTAATCAAAACCTCGGAACTGCTGAAATGTTAAAAGGCGGCATACTGCCTTATCAGCGCGCATTCTGATGCTCAACGGCATGTTGAATTCAGTAAACTTGAAACTTGAATCCGCATTTGCGGAGAAAATAAATGGAAAAAGTATGAAGAACTGGAGAACACTTCTCCTCGGCGTGGTGCTTTGTGCTAACACCGCGTTCGCAGCACCGCAAGAGGTTGATAAAGTTGCCGCCGTTGTGGATAACGGGGTGGTTCTGGAAAGCGAAGTCAATGACATGCTGCAGTCCGTTAAGCAGCAGGCTAAAGAATCCAAGCAACAGCTGCCAGATGAAGCGACACTGCGTCGCCAGATCCTCGATCGTCTGATTATGGATAACATTCAGCTGCAAATGGCCACCAAAATGGGCATTACACTGACTGACGATGACGTGACCAAAGCTATTGCCGGGATTGCGCAGCAAAACAATCTGACCGTTGATCAACTGCGCAGCCGTCTGGCTTACGAAGGTCTTGACTACAACACTTATCGTACCCAGATCCGCAAAGAAATTTTGATTTCTGAAGTGCGCAATGGTGAAGTTCGTCGTCGCGTGACAATTCTGCCTCAGGAAGTTGATGCGCTGGCTAAACAAATGGCCGCACAGACTGATAACGAAGCAGAATATAATCTGAGCAATATCTTGCTGCCGTTACCGCAAAATCCAACTCAGGATCAGGTTGATCAAACCGAAATACTGGCCAAGAAACTTGTTAGTGACCTGAACCACGGCGCTGATTTTGCGAAAATGGCGATGACTTACTCTGCCGATCCGCACGCCCTTGACGGCGGCAACATGGGCTGGGGCAAGCTGCAAGGTCTGCCTTCACTGTTTGCCCAGGCTTTGGTTAACGCCAAGAAAGGTCAGGTAGTTGGCCCTATCCGTTCGGGTGTTGGTTTCCACATTCTGAAAGTCAATGACATGCGTCAGGCCGATCAAAAAGTCTCTGTGACCGAAGTTCACGCTCGCCACATCCTGCTGAAAACGTCTGTAGTTATGACGGATGCACAGGCTCAGGCTAAACTTCAACAAGTGGCAGCAGCCATCAGAAGCGGCCGTGCCAACTTTGCCGATGAAGCGAAACAGCTTTCTCAGGACCCTGGTTCTGCGGTTAACGGCGGTGACTTGGGCTGGTCTTCACCAGACATGTACGATCCGGCATTCCGTGATGCGCTGCTTAAGCTGAAAAAAGGCGAAATCAGTGCGCCTGTTCACTCTTCATACGGCTGGCACTTGATTCAACTGATTGATACTCGTCAGGTTGATGGGACCAATGCGGCGATGAAAGACAAAGCTTATCGTCTGCTGTTTAACCGTAAATTTGCAGAAGAAGCCCAGTCCTGGATGCAGGAACAGCGTGCTCAGTCGTACGTAAAAATTCTGGATGGCAATGGACAATAATACCCACGTGACTCAATCAGTGGTCATTACCCCCGGCGAACCTGCCGGGGTTGGGCCTGATCTGGTTCTTGCACTGGCTCAACGGGACTGGCCCGTTGAGCTTGTCGTTTGTGCGTGCCCGTCTTTGCTGCTTTCCCGAGCCAAGGCGTTAGGTCTGCCCGTTCGTTTACTGGATTATCGCCCAGGTTTTGCCAAACCTCAGGCGGCTGGCACGCTGACCGTTCTTCCCGTGCCACTGGCTGAAACTGCTGTCGCGGGTGAGCTTAACGTTGCCAACGGCCCGTATGTGGTTGAAACCCTGGCTCGCGCCTGTGACGGCGCGCTAAACGGTGAGTTTGCTGCGCTGATTACCGGTCCGGTTCAGAAAAGTATCATCAATGACGCCGGCATTCCGTTTATCGGTCATACCGAATTCTTCGCCGATCGCAGCCTGTGCGACCGAGTAGTAATGATGCTGGCGACGGAAGAGCTCCGCGTTGCGCTGGCGACCACGCACCTGCCATTAAAGGACGTATCGGACGCCATCACTCAGCAGAGCCTGCATGAAGTGATCACCATTCTTGATAACGACCTGAAAACAAAATTTGGCATCGCGTCTCCACAGATTTACGTCTGCGGCTTGAACCCTCATGCGGGCGAAGGCGGGCACATGGGTCGTGAAGAAATCGATACCATCACGCCTGCGCTCAACTCGCTGCGTGAAAAAGGCATCAACCTGATTGGCCCATTGCCGGCAGATACGCTTTTCCAGCCAAAATATCTGCAACACGCTGATGCCGTGCTGGCCATGTATCACGATCAGGGCCTTCCGGTGTTAAAATATCAGGGATTTGGTCGGGCAGTGAATATTACTCTGGGGCTGCCGTTTATTCGCACCTCGGTAGATCACGGCACCGCACTGGATCTTGCTGCAACCGGCAAAGCCGACGTTGGCAGCTTTATTACCGCATTAAATCTTGCCATTAACATGGCCTCTGTCAGTAATGACATCAATCTGTCTGCAATGACGACTCATGTCAGCACCGACAACAACAGTAGTGTAAAAAACAGCAATGAATAATCGAGTCCACCAAGGCCACTTTGCCCGTAAACGCTTTGGACAAAACTTTTTAAAAGATCAGTTTGTCATCGATAGCATCGTTTCGGCGATCCATCCCCTGCCCGGCCAGGCCGTAGTTGAAATCGGTCCCGGTCTGGCGGCGTTGACCGAGCCGGTCGCGGCACGTCTGGATAGCATGACGGTAATTGAGCTTGACCGTGATTTGGCGGCCCGACTTGAGGTTAATCCCAAGCTGGCCAACAAGCTGCGTGTCATTCAGGCCGATGCGATGACCGTTAACTTTGGCGAACTGTCAGAAGAGCTGGGCCAGCCGCTGCGCGTGTTCGGCAACCTGCCGTACAACATCTCGACGCCGTTGATGTTCCATCTCTTCACCTACACCACCTCGATTAGTGACATGCATTTCATGTTGCAGAAAGAAGTAGTGAATCGTCTGGTGGCTGGACCGAACAGCAAGGCTTACGGGCGTTTGAGCGTGATGGCGCAGTATTACTGCAACATCATTCCAGTGCTCGAAGTACCACCGGAATCCTTTACACCGGCCCCTAAAGTGGATTCAGCCGTAGTGCGTTTGACGCCGCATGCAGAAATTCCTTATCCTGTGTCTGATATTCGTATTCTGGCGCGCTTGACCACCGACGCTTTTAACCAGCGCCGCAAAACCATCCGCAACAGTCTGGGGCATTTGTTCACTCCAGAGCAGATGACTGAACTGGGTCTGGATCTATCAATGCGTGCCGAGAATATTTCCGTTGAAAGTTATTGCAAGCTGGCTAACTGGCTTTCAGTACGTAAAAACAACGAACAGTAAACCTCAGCTGGAGTCACGTTATGCTTAATGCCCCGCGAGTCAGTATTCAGGTACAAAGTATCTACATAGAATCTCAGTCGATACCGGAAGAACAGCGATATGTTTTCGCCTATACCATTACTATCCGCAATCTCGGGCGTCATAACGTACAGCTTTTGCGCCGTTACTGGCTGATAACCAACAGTAACGGCCATAAGACAGAGGTTCAGGGAGAGGGCGTTATTGGCGAACAACCGCTGATTACTCCCGCTGGCGAATTCCATTACACCAGCGGCGCTATCCTTGAAACACCCATGGGCACTATGGAAGGCCATTACGAAATGATCGATCAAGACGGTAACCCCTTCCGCGTCGCTATCCCCGTATTTCGCCTTGCACTCCCTACCCTGATTAATTGAGTTTCAAGTAAGAAGGTAAAATGTCGACATACTTAGTGGGTGATATTCATGGCTGTCTGGATGAGCTTAAAGCCCTTCTCGCACAGGTAGCTTTTAACCCACAGCAGGATACTTTGTGGCTGACCGGCGATCTGGTTTCTCGCGGCCCAGATTCTCTTGGAGTCCTGCGATATGTCAGCAGTCTGGGCGATTCCGTTCGTATGGTATTGGGCAACCATGATCTGCATCTGCTGGCCATCTTTGCCGGCATCACGCCAAATAAGCCAAAAGACAAACTGACTCCGCTGCTGGAAGCCGAGGATGCCGACGAGCTGATTAACTGGCTGCGCCGCCAACCGGTATTACAGATTGATGATGAGTTAAAGCTGGTGATGGGACATGCGGGTATTACCCCGCAATGGAATATCGAGACGGCAAAAATTTGCGCTCGTGAAGTTGAAGCAATTCTCGGCAGCGACAGTTATCCGCTGTTCCTGGATGCGATGTACGGCGATATGCCAAACAACTGGTCGGAAGACCTCAGCGGCCTTTCTCGCCTGCGCTTTAGCACCAATGCGCTAACCCGTATGCGCTATTGTTTCCCCAACGGCGAGCTGGATATGATCTGCAAAGATGCTCCGGAAGATGCGCCGCGCCCGCTCAAACCCTGGTTCGCGCTGCCAGGCAAAGTCATGGAAGAAGGCTATAGCATTATCTTTGGCCATTGGGCATCGTTAGAGGGCAAAGGTACGCCTGAAGGCATTTATGGTTTGGATACTGGATGCTGCTGGGGCGGGGTAATGACCCTGCTGCGCTGGGAAGATCAAACCTATTTCACCCAGCCCGCCTTTCGTCGCAAAGACAAACAGGCTTCTTGATTTTTAAAGCTCTGGCTGTTGTGTGACAGTTGGCTGAAAAAGCAAAAGGCACCCATTGGGTGCCTTTGTTGCTTTCAATTCTGGTTACATTCAATTCTGGTTACATTGAATTCTATGCGGGCGAAATTACTCGCCGCGGCGATCCAGAATTTCAAAACAATAGCCGTGAGTGTTCGCTTCATCTGCGTCATGGAACTCGCTAAATACGCTTTCCCACTCGTCAGGTTCGTAGTCAGGGAAATGCGTGTCCCCTTCAACTTCAGCATCAATGTGTGTCAGATACAGGCGGTTGGCGCGCTTGAGGAACTGGGTGTAGACTTTCCCCCCTCCCATAATCATCACTTCTTCTGCATTACCCGCTGCAGATAAAGCTTCATCGACAGAGCTTACCCAGGTTACGCCATCCAGGCTTCCAGGCTGGCTGCTGATAACGATATTTAGACGACCAGGTAATGGTCGGCCAATCGACTCGAAAGTCTTGCGCCCCATAATAACCGGTTTGTTCAGCGTGTTACGCTTGAACCAAGCCAGGTCACCCGGTAAATGCCAGGGCATAGCGTTTTCCATACCGATAACGCGATCCGCTGCCATTGCAGCGATCAGGCTGATAATCATCGTGAAACCTTTGGTGAAGTGCTAATAAGAATAGATTCGTGGTTCCGCCAGCAGACGACATACAGCAGACCAGGAACAAATTCTATGTCGGGGCAGAAAAGAGCCACACTATACGGAAAGGCTAATCGCCCGTCGATAGGGATAATGTGCCTTGCTGAAGATATAAGAGACCTCTTAGCACAGGCTGACTTCGGCAGAACAATACACTAACTGGTTAGCTTTAAGGGGGTGTAAAGCGTCAAACCTTCTAATTCAGGCAGCGCATCGTGCTAACACAGCCGTAAAGTTAACCAACCATGTAAACTGTTCCATACATCGTGGGTGAGAATGTATACAAACGGGAAAGGTCCCCATATTCTGCCCCTGTTAAAAATCAGCGATTGGCGTATGATGCCGCCATAATTTTTCTCGCTCCTTGATAACGGTCAGTGAAATGCTCGAAACCTCTTTGTTTGTCGCGACCATCGCCGCGTTGGGGATGATCTCCCCTGGTCCGGATTTCTTTCTGGTGATTAAGAATGCCGCGCGCTATCCACGCCCCGCAGCGCTGATGACCTCGCTCGGCGTGGTTTGTGGCGTGATAACTCATATGTCGTATTGCGTGGCAGGGCTGGCGGTGGTGATCACCAAAACGCCATGGCTGTTTGATTTACTGAAATACGTGGGCGCAGCTTATCTGATTTGGGTCGGCATTCAGGCGCTGTTTTCGCGTACCAATAGCAAGATGAATCTGGACAATGTTGCGCCACAGCAAGTCAAACTGGGTAAAGCATTTGTGCAGGGTTACCTGTGCAACCTGCTGAACCCTAAAGCCACGCTATTTTTCCTGGCAATGTTTACTCAGGTTTTACAGATCAACTCAAGCCTGGGCGACAAGCTGTGGTATGCCTCAATTATCGTCGGACTTTCCGTGATCTGGTGGCCGCTGTTGGTGGTGCTTATCCAAAGCGGTCCGGTGCGTCGCGGTCTGGCCAAGGCGCAAAAGCTGATTGATAAAATGCTCGGCGGCGTGCTTATCGCGTTGGGTATTAAAGTAGCTCTGAGCTGATTGTCGATTTACACCTCAGATAAAAAAAGCGCATTCATTGAATGCGCTTTTTAGCATCAGGCCAGGGGAAACTTACCCCTCCTTCGCCTCAATCACGTCGTGTTCAGGCGCTTTACCATCAATACTTCCGCGCCAACTTTGCTGCTGTTCCCCCAAACGTTGCTGATCTTCCTCGATTGCTGCGGTCAACATATCGCGAGCACGGGCCAGACCAGCAAGGCGGAATTCGGTATCCTCATAGTTCGCCAGAGTCGCTTCCAGCATCTTCAGGTTGAAGAATTTGAACTGTTCGGCTTTTTCTCGCGCTTCATAAGGATCCAACCCCAATAGCTCCAGTGTTTCCCGTCCTGCACGCAAAGAACCTTCAAACAGTTCACGCTCTGGCGCTTCAACGCCAAGCTGACGAAGCTGATACCAGTGGTCAACGTCACGAGCACGGGCAATGATTTTAAGATTCGGGAAATTCTCTTTCGCCAAACGGGTCAGTTCAAGGTTAGCCGCAACATCATCGATAGCGTTGATTAACACCTTGGCCTGAGCTGCACCGGCAGACTCGAGCAGGTCCACGCGCGTTGCATCACCGTAAAACACCTTGGTGCCGAATTTACGCAGAGTCTCGATGTGATCAGGATCGTTGTCCAAAACCACCGTGTGCACATTGTTAGCCAGCAGCAAACGACCGGCGATTTGCCCGAAACGTCCAAAGCCGGCAATAATTACGCTCGCGTGCTCGTCGTCGATGATATCCTGCGGACGATCGTCCTTCGGCGCATTTCGCTCCAACCGGCTGGCAATCACCAGTAATATCGGCGTTACCGCCATAGATAGCGCAACTGCCAGCGTCAGCGCTTTAGCCCAATCGGCTGGAAGTACCCCTGCCAGCTGGGCCGCACTGAAGATAACAAACGCGAACTCACTGCCCTGACCCAGTAAAATGGCAAACATTCCGCGCTGGCGCTTTGGCACACTCAGCATTGGCGCAATGATCCACAGCAGAGCGGCTTTTAAAGCCATAAAACCAACCAGCAAACCGGCGATCAGCAGCGGATGATGAATCAGCGTTCCAAAGTCGATAGACATACCGACGCCAATAAAGAACAGCCCGAGCAGCAAACCTTTGAAAGGCTGAATATCGCTTTCGAGTGCGTGACGATATTCAGAGCTGGCAAGCATTACCCCAGCCAGGAATGCTCCCATCGCCATCGACAGTCCCGCCATTTCCAGAAGCAGACCGAAGCCAAATACCAGGAACAACGCCACGGCACTGAACACTTCACGCATGTTGGAACGGGCAACAAAATGCAGCACCGGGCGAGCCACGTAGCGACCCAGCAGAATCACGATCGCCAGCGCGCCAACCACTTTTGCCGCCGAAATACCAAATGCCAGCATGGTGGTTGATTCGCCGGTGCTGGCCAGCAGTGGGATCATCGCCACCAGCGGGATAGCCGCGATATCCTGGAACAGCAGCACGGCAAAGGCGCTGCGACCAATCGGCGTAGGCGTCAGACTGCGCTCACTCATCGCCTGCATGGCAATGGCGGTTGAGGACAGCGCCAGCGTCAGGCCAATCAGAATGGCAATTTTCCAGTCGAGGCCTAACGCGGCGCAAAACGCGCTGAGCACCAGTCCACAGCCCACTATCTGGATACTACCGCCACCAAATACCGAGGCACGCAGGGTCCAGAGCCTTTTGGGATCTAGCTCAAGGCCAATAATGAATAACATCAGCACTACGCCAATTTCGGCGAAGGTCAGTATCGATTCGACATCAGAGACCAGTTTTAAGCCCCACGGGCCGATGATGCATCCGGCAATCAGATAACCCAGCACGGAGCCTAAACCGAAACGCACGGCAATCGGGACAAACAGCGCGGCTGATCCAAGGTAGATAAGCCCCTCAATCATCATGCCGTGATTATCCATTGGTTTCTCCTTCCATTGCCTGAGGCTGAACGGCAACCGCTGCCGGATGTGCTGTTTGCCAGTCGATAAGCCGCTGACGATAAGCTAATGCGGCGGCACTAATCGCCACCTCGTCGCAGGTAAATGTGTTATGCAAGGCAAAATAGGGCTGCCATTTCATGCCGCAGTACAACGCAGTAGCCTCAAGTGGCTGCGCCAGAGCAGAGAAATCAGGGTGATGACCCAGTTGAAAATGCTGTTCGTTACCGCCGGTAGTCACCGCCCACATACAGCCTTTGCCGTTAAGTGCATCCCCGCCGTGACCATAGGCCCAGCCGTGCTCCAACACCTTGTCGATCCACAGTTTGACCAACGGAGGTAAGCCGTACCACTGCATTGGATGTTGGAAAATTATCAAATCAGCTTCTTCTACTGCTTTTTGTTCGGCTTTAATGTCAATGGTGAAGTCAGGATAAAGATCGTAGAGAGATCTGATTTTTACGTCAGGAAGATCCTTTATTTCCTGAAGTAAACGCTTATTGGCATGAGAATGCCGAGGATAAGGGTGAGCATAAATAATCAGGATCATAAAAGGTCCATTAAAATCGTATTTTGAACAGCATACGCAACTTTGGACCAGAGGAAAAACATGCCTGCTATTGATTAAGTTAAATTAATTAAAAAAAGTAAAAAAAAGGGCGCTGCACAATGCGGCGCCCTCAATTTCTTCAGCAATTAAATCTAATCAGTGGATTAGGCTTTAATTTTGGCGTGCATTTCCTGGACGGAAATAACCTGCTCAGTCGGGTCGGAAGACAGCGCCATGGTGGTGGCATAGCCGCCGTTCATGGTGGTGTCGTAATGCACTTTATATTGCAGCGCGCTGCGGCGGATAAGCTTGGAATCTTCAATCGCCTGACGTCCAGCAGTGGTATTCACGATATAGGCATATTCGCCGTTTTTGATACGATCCTGAATGTGCGGACGGCCTTCATGCACCTTGTTAACCTGACGCACGGTAATGCCCGCGGCGGTCAATACTTCGGCAGTGCCCTGAGTCGCATCAATCTCGTAACCGTGTTCCAGCAGCTTGCCGGCCAAAGTCACTACGCGAGCTTTATCACCATCGCGAACAGACAGCAGCGCACGTCCAGTTTTCTTAACCGTAGACAGGCTTCCCAACTGAGCTTTGGCAAAGGCTTCGGCGAAGGTGCGACCTACGCCCATGACTTCACCGGTAGAACGCATTTCAGGGCCGAGGATTGGGTCAACACCCGGGAATTTGTTAAACGGCAGCACAACTTCTTTCACGGAGTAGTACGGCGGAATAACTTCTTCGGTAATCCCCTGCTGAGCCAGCGTTTGGCCCGCCATCACGCGCGCCGCCACTTTTGCCAACGGTACGCCAGTCGCTTTAGAGACAAACGGTACGGTACGCGCGGCGCGTGGGTTAACTTCAATCAGGTAAACTTCGTTGTCTTTGACCGCAAACTGCACGTTCATCAGACCGCGAACTGACAGCTCGAAGGCCAGTTTTTCTGCCTGTTGACGCATAACGTCCTGAATTTCTTTGCTCAGGGTATAAGCTGGCAATGAACACGCAGAGTCACCGGAGTGAACGCCCGCCTGCTCGATGTGCTCCATAATACCGCCAATCAGCACGCGCTCACCGTCGCAAATTACGTCAACGTCAACTTCAACCGCATCATCAAGGAAGCGGTCGAGCAACACTGGCGCATCGTTGGAAACGCTGACTGCATTCTGGAAGTAGCGACGCATGTCAATTTCGTCATAAACGATTTCCATTGCACGACCACCCAGAACATAAGATGGACGAACGACCAGCGGATAACCAATACCCGCCGCTTTTTCAACTGCCTGCTCAATGGTTGCCACTGTGGCGTTGGCCGGTTGTTTCAGGCCGAGACGGATAACCGCCTGCTGGAAACGTTCGCGGTCTTCTGCACGGTCGATGGCGTCTGGGCTAGTACCGATAATCGGCACGCCACAGGCTTCCAGCTCACGAGCCAGTTTCAGCGGAGTCTGGCCGCCGTACTGTACGATTACGCCTTTTGGCTTCTCGATGCGCACGATCTCCAGCACGTCTTCCAAAGTCACTGACTCAAAGTACAAGCGGTCGGAAGTATCGTAATCGGTAGAAACCGTTTCAGGGTTACAGTTGACCATAATGGTTTCGAAGCCGTCTTCGCGCAGCGCCAATGAGGCGTGAACGCAGCAGTAATCGAACTCGATACCTTGACCAATACGGTTTGGACCGCCACCCAAAACCATGATTTTTGGTTTGGTATTGGTTGGGTTGGACTCGCACTCTTCTTCATAAGTGGAGTACATGTAAGCAGTATCGGTGGAGAATTCAGCCGCACAGGTATCAACACGTTTATAAACCGGGTGCAGATTAAGGCTGTGACGCAGCTTGCGAATTTCGCTTTCAGCCACGCCAGCAAGCTTGGCCAGACGCAGGTCGGCAAAGCCTTTACGCTTGAGGACGCGAAGGAAACCGTAATCCAGTGCGTTAATGCCGCCTTGTGCCACTTGGCCTTCCAGCTGAACCAGCTCTTCAATCTGCACCAGGAACCAGCGGTCAACGTTGGTCAGGTTGAAGATAGCGTCCAGAGACATACCGGCGCGGAAAGCGTCAGCGATGTACCAGATACGGTCAGAACCGGCATCTTTCAGCTCATGACGAATTTTGGTCAACGATTCTGGATCTTCCAGGTTCACAATGGGGTCAAAACCGCTGGCGCCCACTTCCAGACCGCGCAGTGCTTTTTGCATCGACTCCTGGAAAGTACGGCCAATTGCCATCACTTCGCCGACAGATTTCATCTGTGTAGTCAGACGGTCGTTGGCACCGGCAAATTTCTCGAAGTTAAAGCGAGGAATTTTAGTCACAACGTAGTCGATAGACGGTTCAAACGAGGCCGGAGTTTTGCCACCGGTAATGTCGTTCATCAGCTCGTCGAGGGTGTAACCCACCGCCAGCTTGGCCGCGACTTTAGCAATCGGGAAGCCGGTAGCTTTAGAGGCCAGAGCGGAAGAACGCGACACGCGCGGGTTCATTTCGATAACAATCAGACGGCCATCTTTCGGGTTAACCGAGAACTGCACGTTTGAGCCACCGGTTTCAACGCCGATTTCACGCAGTACCGCCAATGAGGCGTTACGCATGATTTGATATTCTTTGTCAGTCAGCGTCTGCGCAGGCGCCACGGTGATTGAGTCACCCGTGTGGATGCCCATTGCGTCAAAGTTTTCGATAGAGCAGACGATGATACAGTTGTCGTTCTTATCGCGAACCACTTCCATCTCATACTCTTTCCAGCCAATCAGCGACTCGTCAATCAGCAGCTCTTTGGTGGGTGACAGGTCCAGACCACGAGTACAAATCTCTTCGAACTCTTCGTGGTTGTAAGCGATGCCACCGCCCGTGCCGCCCATGGTAAAGGAAGGACGGATAATACATGGGAAGCCAACGTCAGCCGCGATAACCAGCGCTTCTTCCATGTTGTGAGCAATACCTGAACGAGCAGTGCCCAAACCGATTTTCTTCATCGCGATATCAAAGCGACGACGGTCTTCTGCCTTGTCGATAGCATCGGCAGTCGCGCCAATCATGGTCACGCCAAACTCTGCCAGCACGCCCTGACGCTCAAGTTCCAGCGCACAGTTCAGCGCAGTCTGGCCGCCCATGGTAGGCAGCACGGCGTCTGGACGCTCTTTCTCGATGATTTTACGCACAACTTCCCAGTGAATAGGTTCGATGTAGGTTGCATCGGCCATTTCCGGGTCAGTCATGATGGTAGCTGGGTTAGAGTTCACCAGAATAACGCGGTAACCTTCTTCGCGCAGCGCTTTACACGCCTGAGCACCTGAGTAGTCAAACTCGCAGGCCTGTCCGATAACAATCGGACCCGCGCCCAGAATCAGAATGCTTTTTATGTCTGTACGTTTTGGCATTATCTGCTCCTGTTAATTATTTGCCGCTGTTACGGTAAGCTTCGATCAGTTCGATAAAGTGGTCGAACAAGGGTGCTGCATCGTGCGGACCCGGGCTCGCTTCAGGGTGTCCCTGGAAGCTGAACGCTGGCTTGTCGGTGCGATGCAAACCTTGCAGTGTACCGTCGAACAGTGATTTATGCGTGGTGCGCAGCGTGGCTGGCAGACTCGCCTCTTCTACCGCAAAACCGTGGTTCTGTGCAGTAATCATCACGGTATTGTTATCGATATTTTTAACCGGATGGTTGCCACCATGATGGCCAAATTTCATTTTCGAGGTTTTCGCGCCGCTTGCCAATGCCAGCAGCTGATGACCCAGACAGATACCAAACACCGGAATTTCGGTGGTCAGGAAAGTCTTGATAGCCTCGATGGCGTAATCGCACGGCTCAGGGTCGCCCGGTCCGTTTGACAGGAAGATGCCGTCTGGATTGAGTTTCAGCACATCTTCCGCTGGCGTTTGCGCCGGAACAACAGTCAGGCGGCAGCCGCGGTCAACCAGCATGCGCAGAATGTTGCGCTTCACGCCGTAATCGTAAGCCACAACGTGGAAGGGTAAATCTTCAGCTTTCTTCGCTTCCGGCAAATCGCCTTCAAGAGTCCAGCTACCCTGTTGCCAGCTATAAGACTCTTGCGTGGAGACTTCTTTAGCCAGATCCATCCCTTTTAGGCCCGGGAAAGCTTTAGCTTTTTCCAACGCCAATGCAGCATCAATCGCGTCGCCCGCAATAATGCAACCGTTCTGCGCGCCCTTCTCACTCAGCAAACGAGTCAGCTTACGCGTATCGATGTCCGCGATGCCTACAATGTTGTGACGTTTGAGGTAGTCAGAAAGGGTTTCTTCATTACGGTAGTTGCTGGCAATCAGAGGAAGGTCGCGAATTACCAGGCCTTGAGCGTGTACTGCGGAGGATTCTTCATCAGCGGCGTTAGTGCCGACATTGCCGATATGGGGATAAGTAAGAGTAACGATCTGGCGGGAATAGGAAGGATCAGTGATGATTTCTTGATAACCGGTCATCGACGTATTGAAGACCACTTCCCCTATTGCCGTTCCCTCTGCCCCGATGGCCCGACCGTGGAATTGGGTTCCGTCTTCCAGAACCAGTAGCGCTGACTTTATCAAAGCATCCTCCAAGAATAATCAATCATTATATTTGCATATTAATTCAGATCCGGTGACCTAATCAATGCAAAAATTGCACTCAGAGTGGTAATTTTTCTACCCTAAAAGCTAATTTTTGGCAAATTGGGCGCATTCTAATGATGGGCGCAGAGTTTGTCCACCAAAAGCACCATTATTTTACTGTTTTTTGCACCACTCAAGTAAATGAGTGTCAAATAGCGATAAAAGGACAGGATAAGTATGCATAGTAAACGTTTGCGAAGGGGTTTGTTTGGAAATCTGGATATTTTAAGCAGTCTAGACGATCTGAAGGAAATGACCTGATTATTAATTAACCAATACGGTAAAAATTCTGTCCTAAAACAATAGTAATAGTCATTTCAATATAAAAACCACGCCAATCCTCTATTTTAATGAAAAAAGAAAAGGGCAATAAAAAAACTGCCCTTTTATCAAAACATTATGATTAAACAACCACATCACGATTGTTGGGAAAACTTATAAATCTTCGAGACCCAAGACGTCTCGCATATCAAATAGACCATTTTTCTTCGATGATACCCACTTTCCTGCACGAACAGCGCCATTTGCGAAGGTCATGCGGCTGGAAGCCTTGTGAGTAATCTCGACACGCTCGCCAATATCAGCAAACATGGCAGTATGTTCGCCAACGATATCGCCTGCGCGAATGGTGGCGAAACCGATACTCATCGGATCGCGCTCGCCGGTATAACCTTCACGGGCATACACTGCGCAGTCTTTTAAATCACGGCCCAACGCACCAGCGATTGCCTCACCCATAGCCAATGCGGTGCCAGATGGCGCATCGACCTTATGGCGATGGTGAGCTTCTACGATTTCAATATCGGTATAGTCACCCATGACTTTGGCGGCTTTCTCAAGCAGTTTAAGCACTACGTTGACGCCAACGCTAAAGTTAGCGGCAAACACTACCGGAATATTGCTTGCAGCCTGCTTGATAGCAGCCTTACCGGCGTCGTCAAACCCTGTGGTGCCAATAATAATGCCTTTGCCGTGCTTAACGCAGAAACTCAAGTGATCCAGCGTGCCTTCAGGACGGGTAAAGTCGATCAAGATATCGAAATCTTCCACTACCGCTTCCAGGCTATCGCTTACGATCACGTTAGCTACGCCCACGCCCGCCAGTTCGCCTGCATCGGTGCCAACTAATGAAGAACCTTTGCGTTCCAACGCCGCGCCCAGTACTACGCCTTCAGCCTGCTGTACGGCCTGAATTAGCTGGCGGCCCATGCGCCCACCGGAACCGGCAATCGCCATGCGGATATCAGCTTTGCTCATAATTTCTCTCTTTATTAATGTGTGCTGCCGTAAAACAGAGTCAGGTTAACGACCCACTCCCGCCACGGCTAGTGAAATTGCCTCATAATTAGAAAATTATGTTACAGGCGCGCCAGCATCAGTAAATCTATTTCGCTCTTTAGGCGATAATGTCGGACTTGTCCTCTCAACGACAAGATAAATCAGCACTTTTACGCTGCAAACACTCTCCACCGCCTCAATGAATAATCATGCAGTCAACTGAATAATCATCCAAACGCAGTTTTTCCTGCTACAAACTGTCGCCAACTGGATCAATTTATGTGCGCTGATATAAATAATTCATATTTCGTTATTGGATTTTGCACAACCGTTATGCTACTAAATAGCCAACTAATTCTAAGTCGTGCAATTATTGTAAAGGCAAAATTAAATAAGCCGAACTATAAGCGCGGTAACATCTTGAATTAGTTATTTATTCTTTAATCATCAGTTAACCGTGCAATTGAGACCAATTTTTAAATTTGGCAAATTGCCAGGTAGCTGTTAAATGCTCGTTAATCCCCCTCGTGCATAACTAGGGAACTTAGGCTGCCAGCAGATTAATGGCACCTGGAGTCAGTATGAAATTTAGAATGAATAGGGTTTCACAAACGGTTGTCGCAGGCCTGCTATTGGGTGGCGCATCGTTCGCAGCACAGGCTGAAATTGAACTGATTAAACAAGATCCTCAACCTTATGATCTGCTGAGTCGCCTTGACTTCAAAGTGGGCGGTAGTATTCGTCCGCAGGTCGTTAATACCATGGGCAGTTCTGATAAAGGCTCATACAAGAACAACGGCTATGACGGCGGTTCACGTTTCCGCTTTACTGCCGACTACTTCCTGTTCGATGACGTTCACTGGGTAGGTTACTACGAACTCGGCGTAAACATTCCAGCCGTGTTCAGCTGGGATAACCACTATGCTCAGGGCGCGCATGATACCACCCGTCGCCAGCTGTATACCGGTTTCAAGAGTAAAACCTACGGTACTCTGACTTACGGTCAACAGAACAGCATCTATTATGATGTGGTTGGTGCGAAAACCGATATCTGGGATGACGACATGTTGGCCCAGGCACCGGGTAACGGTATCAACGGCGACTACGACGGTTCTTACCGTTCACGTAAGCAGTTGAAATATAAATACAGTGCGGGTCCGGTTGACCTGTATGCAGCTTACTTGCTGCCTGATGATGATTTGCTGGAATCACATAGCCTGGCCTACAAACGTAAAGGCGGTGGTTCTGTTGGTGCCAACTGGCACATCAACGATACTCTGACCTGGGGTTCTGCCTACAACTACACCAGCGCAGAAGTTAAAAATCGTGCTGCCAACAACGTTTCTAAAAACTATGACCAGAGCATTCTTGGTACCGCTCTGTCGTGGACACCAAGTCACTGGACCTTCTCTGCGGGCGGCGGTTGGTATCATAACTTCCTGACCACCAAAGTGAATGACTACCAAGACTACTTCGCAGGCAATGCCTGGGGTGTCGAATACTATGCCGGATACAACATCCCAGTTAAGCAATTTGCTATCAAGAGCATCCAACCTTACTTCATGGGCGACCATCTGAAGTACGTGAGCGGACGTGATTATCAACGCACCGATAACGGTGTGGGTGTTTCTGTGAAACTGGATTACGGCTTCCAGGTTGACTTCGAACACGTGATAACCAACTCTACCGATAACATTGGCGACCTGAACCTGGTTCGTTTGTACTACAACTTCTAATCTCCGACCCGCTATTCAAGACACAGATAGAGCGTTGGAAATATGGGCCTGCTGATAATTTCAGCAGGCTTTTTTTATGCTTACGATAACGAATCTTTTTACCCTCTCTTTCCTCAGAAGGCTTTACACGACTAAACTCATTGGGATTAGTCTTTTATTTTTGCCGGAGAAATCCTCATGTCCGCATTTTTAAGGTCCGCAGTTGCCGTGGTAAGTGACTATCGAGCTACTTTAGGCGAGACCCCCGTCTGGTGCCAGCGTACCCAATCTTTACTTTGGGTCGATATTCCTAACCAGCGCCTTCTACGCTACTGGCCACAAAAGCAAACATTCCAACAGCGTGAACTTCCTTTCCTGACCAGCGCTGCATTGCTAACGGAAAAACAAGGCACCTTTTTACTCGTCACCCAAAACGGCCTCGCTCTTTATGACTATCCAGCCGAAAATATCACTTTTTTGTGCGAGTATCCGGGAGTAAAAGGAACCCGGCCAAATGAGGCAGCAATCGCGCCCGATGGCTCAGTGTGGTTTGGCACCATGGATTTGCAGGAAGACGAAACGATTGGCGGCTGGTATCGCTATGAAACTGGCGATGATGCCCCTGCGCTTATGATGGATAATGTAGGAACGCCCAATACGTTAGCCTGGTTCGAAGGGAAAGTGTGGTTCGCAGACAGCATGAAAAAACGCTTTTATTCCGGCAATGCGCGAAAAATTAATCCGCTGAAGCTTTCCTGCTTTTCCTCCGGAGATAAAACCCCCGATGGATCAACGCTGACTGAAGACGGCATTCTGCTGACCGCCTGCTGGGGCAACGGTTGTCTATTGCGTCAGCAAATTAACCAGGGGGAACTTATCACACTGGATACGGTGAAACTGCCGGTGACGCAACCGAGTTGCTGCACCTTTGGCGGGGAAGATATGAGCCAGCTGTTTATCACTTCGGCGAGGACGGGTCTGGAAAATCCGCAAGAAATCGAAGGGGCATTATTGCAGGTACAAACCGCGACGCGCGGCAAAGAACAGTCCCGGTTTAAGCTTTAATCCGATGAGCTGTGACTTGATAAGTTCCCCCACCATAAAGTTGGGGGAACTACCGAGTATTAGCTTACCGCTTTGATATCAATACGCAGTTCTTTTGGTACTTCAAATACGATATTTTCTTCACGCCCGTCCATATTGACGACCCCCAGGCAACCCAGGGTTTTCAGACGTTCGATGACTTCCTGAACCAGAATATCCGGCGCAGAAGCTCCCGCCGTGACACCAACGCTGATTGCTCCCTTCACCCACTCTTCTTTGATATCTTCCGCAGAATCAATCAGGTAGGAAGGTTTACCCACGCGCTGTGCCAATTCGGCCAGGCGATTGGAGTTGGAGGAATTTTTAGAGCCAACCACCAGCACCACATCCGCTTCATCAGACAGGTTACGCACGGCTTCCTGACGATTGGTAGTGGCATAGCAGATGTCGTCTTTGCGTGGACCGACGATTTTCGGGAAGCGCTCACGCAGGGCGTCAATCACCTCTGAAGTATCATCAACCGACAGCGTGGTCTGCGTCATAAAGCACAGGTTTTCCGGGTCCTTGACATCCAGCTTAAAGACATCAGCCGGAGACTCAACCAGATACATGCCACCCTTCGGGTTATTGTACTGCCCCATTGTGCCTTCGACTTCGGGGTGTCCGGCATGGCCAATCAGGATAGCTTCCGTGCCTTTTCGACTGGCGCGCGCGACTTCCATATGCACCTTGGTCACCAGCGGGCAAGTGGCATCGAACACCGTCAGGTCGCGTGATTTGGCTTCAGTCCGCACGGCCTGGGAAACACCGTGCGCCGAGAAGATCAGAATGGAACCGTCAGGCACTTCGCTGATTTGCTCGATAAATACTGCCCCGCGCTGACGCAGGCTATCTACGACATAGCGGTTATGTACCACTTCATGGCGCACATAAATCGGCGCACCATAAAGCTCAAGCGCGCGTTCAACGATGGTAATGGCACGGTCAACACCGGCACAAAAACCACGCGGATTAGCCAGCAGAACTTGCATCAGACGCCTCCATTTCAGGGTCTATCTTTAACACTTCAATATCAAAATCAATGTGATGACCGGCAAGCGGATGGTTAAAATCCACAGTGACCGAACCTTCTGTCACTTCTCGCACCACGCCCGGCATTTCGCTACCATCACGGGTAGTGAATAGCATGATAGTACCGACATCCGGGACGCCGGTCTCCATAAAATCACGCAGCGGGAAGAACTGAACCAGATCCGGGCTGTTGGTCCCAAACGCCGACTCCGGGGACAGCGTAAAAGCTTTCTTGTCCCCGACGTGCAGACCCAGCAGTTGGTTTTCCAGCGCCTCGGACAGACTGCCATCTCCCAGACGGAACAAGGCGGGTTTGCCGTGACTCAGTGTTGATTCCGCGGTTGAGCCGTCTTCCAGCTTCAGCGTGAAATGAACCAATACTGCGCTGTCGTGTATCACCTGCTCGGTCATGCTCTATCCCTTACTTTTTGTCGTTTTAGGGGAAGCCAGAAAGCCTTCCAGAACAACTAACACTGCGCCAACACAGATAAAGCTGTCGGCCAGGTTGAATATTGGGTAGTGCCAATCGTTGACATAAAAATCTATGAAGTCTATGACGAACCCGTGAACCATGCGATCAAACAGGTTACCTAACGCGCCGCCGATAATCATCGCAAAAGCAATGTTATTCAGCTTCTGCAGCTTGCCGTTGCTGCGGTACATCAGTACCAGCAGCGCGACGACAATAACCAGCGCGATAGCGGCGAAGAACCAGCGCTGCCAGCCGCCTTTATCCGCCAGGAAGCTGAACGCGGCACCTGGATTATGTGCATAAGTCAGATTGAAAAACGGGATTAGCGGCAGGGATTCACCGAGTTGGAGATGATTCATCACCAACACTTTGCTGCCGAGATCCAGCACCAGCACAACAACCGCCAGCCAAAGCCAGCGGAGTCCGGTAGAACAAATCGATTTAGCCATTATGCAAATTCGCGCTCTTCGCCGTCACCAGCAATGTTGGTCGCACAGCGTCCGCAAACTTCTGGGTGCGCTGCATTGTGACCGACATCAGTCGTGAAATGCCAGCAGCGTGGGCACTTCTCGCCTTCAGCTTTTTCCAGACCAATTTTCAGGCCTTTTACCAGCTCGCTGGCGATAGCCGTGTCATCTGCCGCAGACAGTGGAGCCACTTTGGCACCCGAGGTCAGCAGCACAAAGCGCAGCTCATTGCCCAGGCTGTTGAGCTTGGTAGCCAGCGCATCGTCAGCATAAAGTGTTACGGAAGCTTCCAGCGATCCGCCCAGACGTTTGTCTGCACGCGCCTGTTCCAGCACCTTGTTGACTTCGCCACGGACTTTCAGCAGCTCGGCCCAGAACTCGTCGTTCATCGGCTGGCTTTCTTCCAGACCAAACAGGCCGTCGTACCACTCTTCGGTAAACACAAACTTCTCGCGTGAACCCGGCAGGAAGCCCCAGATCTCGTCGGCAGTAAAGGACATGATCGGAGCCATCCAGCGAACCAGCGCTTCCGAAATATAGTACAGCGCGGTCTGGCAGCTGCGGCGAGCAATACCGTCGCTTTTCGCGGTGTACTGACGATCTTTGATGATATCCAGATAGAATGAACCCATCTCGATTGAGCAGAACTGCATCAGGCGTTGCACCACGCCGTGGAAATCATAGCGATCGTAAGCAGCAACAATTTCTTCCTGTGCCGCCTTCGCACGACCCACGGCCCAGCGATCCAGCACGACCATTTCTTCCGGTTTCACCATGTGCTGCGCGGGATCGAAACCGTTAAGGTTCGCCAGCAGGAAACGCGCGGTGTTACGAATACGGCGATAAGAATCGGCTGCGCGTTTGAGGATCTCGTCAGACACCGCAATTTCGCCGGTGTAATCGGTTGAAGCCACCCACAGACGCAGGATATCGGCACCGAGCTTGTTCATCACGTCTTGCGGGCTGACGGTGTTACCGATAGATTTTGACATCTTGCGGCCGTTGCCATCCACGGTGAAGCCGTGAGTCAGAACCTGCCTGTACGGTGCGCGGCCTTTCATCGCGGTTGAGATCATCAGCGATGACATGAACCAGCCACGGTGTTGGTCAGAACCTTCCAGATACATATCAGGCTCTTGACCGTTGAACTCAGGGCGCGCGTCTACCACGGAGAAGCTGGTTGAACCTGAGTCGAACCACACGTCCAGAGTGTCAGGGACTTTGACGTAATCTGCGGCTTCTGCACCCAGGATTTCTTCTGGGTTGAGATCCCACCACGCCTGAATACCCTCTTCTTCAACGCGTTTTGCCACTTCTTCCATCAGCTCAAGACTGCGTGGATGAAGCTCTTCAGTGTCTTTGTGCACGAACAGAGACATAGGAACGCCCCAGGTGCGCTGACGGGAGATACACCAGTCAGGACGGTTGGCAACCATGTTTTCGATACGCGCCTGGCCCCACTCGGGGATCCACTGCACGCCTTTGATTTCTTTCAATGACTGCGCACGCAGGCCTTTCTGATCCATGCTCACGAACCACTGTGGCGTGGCGCGGAAGATGATTGGCGTTTTGTGACGCCAGCAGCACGGATAGCTATGGGTAAACTTCTCGAAATGCACCAACGCATCGTGCTCGCGCAGGATTTCGACGATGATATCGTTGGCTTTGAACACAAACTTGCCGTCCAGCGCCGGGAAGGTGCCAGGCAGGTAGCAGCCGTTCGGGCCAACAGGGTTAGCCACTTCAAGACCGTATTTCTGACCAATCACATAGTCGTCAGGACCGTGACCAGGAGCGGTATGAACAGCACCGGTACCCGCATCCAGCGTAACGTGGTCGCCAAGGATAGCCGGCACGTCGAACGCCAGGAACGGATGGTGGAAGCGCTGTAGTTCGAGATCAGCACCTTTACATTCGCCCAGCACGGTCCACTCGGTCACGCCAATGCGCTTCATCACACTGGCAACCAGCTCGGTCGCCAGAATCAGACAGCGGCCTTCGATCTGCACGAGCTGATAAGAGAATTCGGCATTCAGCGAGATCGCGCGGTTGGCCGGCATGGTCCACGGGGTGGTGGTCCAGATAACCAGAGATACCTGACCGTTAAACGCCGTTGCGCCAAATTTGGCGGCCACTGCAGCCGAGTCAACCGCGTTAAACGCAACGTCGATAGCCGGAGAGGTTTTGTCGTAATACTCGACTTCAGCCTCGGCCAGTGAAGAGCCACAGTCGGTACACCAGTGAACCGGCTTCGCGCCTTTCAGCAGGTGACCATTGCCGATGATTTTACCCAGCGCACGAATGATGTTGGCTTCGGTTTTGAAGTCCATGGTGCGGTAAGGGTGATCCCAGTCGCCCAGCACGCCCAGACGAATGAAGTCAGCCTTCTGACCTTCGATTTGTTCTGCCGCGTAGGTACGGCAGGCTGCGCGGAATTCAGCAGGCGTAACTTTTTCGCCCGGCTTGCCGATCAGTTGCTCGACTTTCAGCTCGATTGGCAGACCGTGGCAATCCCAGCCTGGAACATAAGGCGAATCGTAGCCGGCCATCCCTTTAGACTTAACGATAATGTCTTTGAGAATCTTGTTAACCGAGTGACCAATATGAATGCTGCCGTTAGCATACGGAGGGCCGTCATGCAGAATAAAGGATTTTTTGCCCTTTTTGGCAGCGCGGATAATCCCGTACAGATCCTGCTGATACCAGTTATCCAGCATGGCAGGTTCGCGCTTGGCTAAGTCGCCGCGCATCGGGAACCCTGTTTCCGGCAAGTTCAGGGTATTCTTAAAGTCACTCATAAGATTCTCGGTTCCGTTTTTCGGCTAAAAGCCGGGCTACAAATGCAAATGTGTATTGCGCTATTTTTTTAGCTCAAGAATGTTTCAGCCCAAAAAATTTCCGGGCTGTTTGCTCGTCGTTGGCAATCTGTTGCTTTAACGCATCGAGCGATGAAAAACGTTGTTCGTCGCGTAATTTCACGCGGAGCACCACGTCAATGTGGCGCCCGTATAGATCTAATGTGGTGTCGAGCAGGTGAACTTCCAACTGCTTGCGGACACCATTCACTGTTGGTCTGGTACCAATGTTGGCTACGCCAGGCAGCGGGTCGGGACCAAGCCCAACCACCTCAACTGCATAAACGCCTTTGACCGGGCTGACCAGGCGCTTGAGCGGCACATTAGCGGTTGGAAAACCGATGGTGCGACCCAGTTTGTCGCCGTGCACCACCCTTCCCGAAATACAGAAAGGATGACCAAGCAGGTTTTCCGCCAGCGCCAGCTCGTTGTCACGCAGTGCGTCACGGATGGCAGTGCTGCTAATCCGATGGCCACCCTCGCGGAAGGTCTGGGTGCTGACGATGTCAAAACCATATTCCTCACTGGCACTAAGCAGCAGTGTGAAATCGCCGAGACGTGCCGCACCGAAGCGGAAATCGTCGCCGACGGTAAGAAATTTGACACCCAGTTTTTCGACCAGCAGTTGCGCAACAAATGCCTGGGCACTGTTCGCGGCAAAACGCGGATCGAATTTAACCACCAACAGATAGTCTATCCCGCACTCGGCGAGATACTTGGCCTTGTCACGCAAGTTGGTCAAGCGTGCCGGGGCCTTGTCTCCAGCAAAAAGCTCAAGAGGCTGAGGTTCGAAAATCATAACCATGACCGGTAAACCCAGGCGGCGACCTTCCAGCTTCAACTGTTCGATCAAGGCCTGATGGCCACGGTGTACACCGTCAAAATTACCAATAGTAAGGACGCACCCGTGGTGACGTGCCTGAATATTGTGTATCCCGCGAATTAGCTCCATAACAGGCTCAAATCCATAGCTGGCTCAAAACAGAGGAAATCGGCGGATTATACCTTGTACAGCCCATAAGGTTAACCAGCGATTAGTGGGATCGCAGGATTCTCTCATCGATAACATAGTTTTTTTGGTATCGGGGCGACTTGGCCGGAGATTATCTCTATACTCGGCGTGGTAAAACAGTGAGGCCTCATCGAAACCCCGTTTTCGTCAATCCTTTCTGTTTTCTCAAAAAAACTCAGCATTAACAATCTCTGTTGGAAGAATAATCACTTCTCGACCGAATTTTATTGCTATGGGCTGTATTCTGCGGCTGGAAGCTGTTAAAATCCTGCGCCATCACAACGTAACAAGCGTCGCTTGTAGTTCGGATGAAGTTCGAGCGTTAAAACGGCGCTTATTTGCACAAATCCGTTGACAAAAGAAGTCCGAAAAGGCATATTCCTCGGCCTTCGAATTGTCCTCAATAGAAAAATATTTGGGAGTTGGACCTTGGCTAACATCAAATCAGCTAAGAAACGCGCCGTACAATCAGAAAAACGCCGTCAGCATAACGCTAGCCGTCGTTCAATGATGCGTACCTTTATCAAAAAGGTACACGCGGCTATTGCAGCTGGTGACAAAGAAGCTGCACAAAATGCATTCAACGCAATGCAACCAATTGTGGACCGTCAAGCTTGTAAAGGTTTGATCCACAAGAACAAAGCTGCGCGTCATAAGTCAAACCTGACTGCGCAAATCAACGCTCTGTAATTTTTTACAGTTTGTTGAGAGCTTGATAAAAAAACCGGCGCGAGCCGGTTTTTTTATATCTAAATTTCTGTGCGACTCTATTTTCAGAGCGCTTTTTTAGGCAATACCCGCCCCAGCAGTAAATAGCCTATCACTGCCGACAGCACCGATCCGATTAAAATACCTATCTTGGCATAAATCATCATTGACGCATCCGCATCACCAAACGCCAGCGATCCCAAAAAAATCGACATGGTGAAACCAATACCACACAGCACTGAAACTGCCGAAATTTGCTTGAAGTTGATGCCCGGTGGCAAACGAGTGATCTTTAATTTCATCGACACCCAGCAAAACAGCATGATGCCGATTGGTTTTCCGAGCAATAATCCTGCGGCAATGCCCATCGGCAGCAGTGAAAACACGTCTTCTCCCGTGACTCCCTGCAGCGATACACCGGCATTGGCAAAGGCAAAAATGGGTAGGATAAGCCAGGCAACCCACGGATGAATACCGTGCTCAACACGCCGCGCAGGGGACTTACCTTCCGTTTTTAACGGGATCAGGAAACCCAGTATCACACCGGCCAAAGTGGCGTGAACACCCGATTTCAGAACACAAACCCACAGGAAAATACCCAGCACCACGTAAGGCGTTAGCTTCGTTACGCCGCGCCAGTTAAGCCAGGCCAGGGCTGCAATTGCCAGCACAGACAGTATTAAAGCGGTAACAGAGACATCGTGACTGAAAAAAGCCGCGATTATTATGATCGCGCCGAGATCGTCGATAATTGCCAGCGCCAGTAAAAAAACCTTTAGACTGGTAGGCACTCGTGACCCTAGCAACGCCATCACGCCTAATGCAAAAGCGATATCAGTCGCTGCAGGAATAGCCCAGCCCTGACGTGCAACCTCGTCACCGCCGTTAAAGCATAGGTAAAACAGCACCGGAACCAGCATACCGCCTAGCGCAGCAATGGCTGGAAACAGTGCCTGTTCTCGACTCGACAGCGCACCTTCGAGTAATTCGCGCTTTACCTCCAACCCGACCATCAGGAAGAAGATCGCCATCAGCCCGTCGTTAATCCATAACAGCAGCGGTTTGTTCAAACCAAACTGCCCGATGCTCAAGGCGACCGGCGAATTGAGGAAATCGAGGTAAATACCACTTAACGAGGTGTTCGCCATGATCAAGGCGATGACAGCAGCCACAATCAAGACAATTCCGCCCGACGCTTCCATACGTAAGAACTGACGAATCAGGTTTGTCACTTTTCTACACTCCTTTAAAAGCTGTCTGTGGAAATAATGCACAGAGTCAGTGAGGAAGTGTACTCAGATGTGGTCGCAGGAAAAAGGCGTTTATGCCGAGGGTGGTTCCAAAATGCGAGACAAATAAAAATCCCCGACTTTTCAGCCAGGGATTTCATTATTTCTTGCGAGCTCTGCCGAACTTAACGGGTCAGGTCGTCAAAAAACTTTTTCACGCCGTCCAGGAAGCTCTTGGAACGCGGGCTGTTTTTCTCGCCCGATGCACCGCCAAAGCTTTCTTCCAGATCGCGAAGCAGCTGTTTTTGCTTATCGTTCAGGCTAACCGGAGTTTCAACCACTACGCGACAAAGCAAGTCACCCTGTGCGCCACCACGAACGGATTTCACGCCGCGACTGCGCATGCGGAACACTTTGCCGGTCTGCGTTTCAGAAGGAATTTTCAGCTTCACGCGACCATCGAGCGTTGGCACTTCAATCTCGCCGCCCAGCGCCGCCATGGCGAAGTTGATTGGCACTTCACAATACAGGTTGTTGTCTTCGCGCTGGAAAATCTTGTGCGCCTTGACCTGAACCTGAACGTACAAATCGCCTGCTGGTGCACCCTGCTCGCCCGCTTCTCCTTCGCCTTCGAGACGAATACGGTCGCCGGTATCAACACCGGCCGGGATTTTCACCGACAGCGTCTTGGCTCGCTCTACGCGGCCATGGCCGTGGCATTTGCTGCAAGGATCTTTAATGATGTTGCCGCGACCCTGACAAGTCGGACACGCCTGCTGTACGGTAAAGAAGCCTTGGCGCATCTGCACCTGGCCCTGACCGTGACAGGTTGGACAAGTTACCGGCTTGCTGCCCGCTTTCGCACCGCTGCCGTGGCAAACGTCACACTCTTCCAGAGTAGGAATACGAATTTCTTTGGTTACGCCACGAACCGCCTCTTCAAGAGTCAGGTCCATGTTATAGCGCAGGTCTGAACCACGGCTCGCGCGTTGACGACGGCCGCCACCAAAGATATCGCCAAAGACGTCACCAAAGATGTCGCTGAAGTCTGCACCGCCGCCGCCGCCGTAACCACCACCACCGCCACCCATGCCGCCCTGTTCGAAGGCTGCGTGACCGTATTGATCATAGGCCGCACGCTTTTGCGCGTCGGTCAGAATTTCATAAGCTTCTTTGATTTCTTTAAATTTGCTTTCGGATTCTTTATCGCCCTGATTGCGGTCAGGGTGATGTTTCATCGCCAGGCGCTTATAAGCCTTTTTGATTTCGCGCTCGTCCGCTGTTTTGGAGACGCCCAAAATCTCATAGTAGTCTTGCTTCGCCATGCTTTTGCTACCCTCAACATGCGTGCACGGGCGCAGAGTTACCTCGACGCCCGTACTGGTTATCAATATTCCCCTAACCCTTCGAAACACAGACAGTTTTAGCTGCGCTCACTCACTCAGGTTACTTACCGATGCAAGCTCCTGAAGTGAGTTCACTTGCCGCCTACCTGTATCTCAAAAGCTTTCGGGGACGTATCGATTACTTTGCCTCAAGGGCATTATTTTTTGTCTTTAACTTCTTCGAATTCAGCGTCGACTACGTCGTCATCTTTCTCGGCGCTGGCATCACCGCCTTCGGCCTGAGCCTGCTGCTGTGCCATTTCCATCAGCTTGCCAGAAACCTGGACCAGAGCCTGGGTTTTAGCTTCGATGTCGGCTTTGTCTTCGCCTTTCGCTGCAACTTCCAGCGCTTTCAGAGCGTCTTCGATAGCAGTTTTGTCTTCAGCTGGCAGTTTGTCACCGGCTTCTTCCAATTGCTTGTGCGTACCGTGAATCAAATGGTCAGCCTGGTTACGGGTCTGAACCAGCTCTTCGAATTTACGGTCAGACTCGGCGTTAGCTTCCGCGTCGTTAACCATTTTCTGGATTTCTTCTTCGCTCAGACCAGAAGATGCCTTGATGGTGATCTTCTGCTCGCGACCAGTATTTTTGTCTTTGGCAGACACGTGCAGGATACCATCGGCGTCCAGGTCGAAAGTAACTTCGATCTGAGCCATGCCGCGTGGCGCTGCCTGAATACCATCAAGGTTGAACTGACCCAGCGATTTGTTATCGGCTGTACGCTTACGCTCACCCTGCACCACGTGAATGGTCACCGCAGACTGGTTGTCTTCAGCGGTAGAGAACACTTGGCTGTGTTTAGTCGGGATGGTGGTGTTCTTGGTGATCAGCGGAGTCATCACGCCGCCCATGGTTTCGATACCCAGGGACAGTGGAGTCACGTCGAGCAACAGAACGTCTTTAACTTCACCAGACAACACGCCGCCCTGAACCGCAGCACCGATGGCCACTGCTTCATCCGGGTTAACGTCTTTACGTGGTTCTTTACCGAAGAAGTCAGCAACTTTCTTCTGAACCATTGGCATACGAGTCTGACCACCAACCAGGATCACGTCCTGGATGTCGGAAACGCTCAGGCCTGCATCTTTCAGTGCAACTTTCAGTGGCTCGATAGAACGGGCAACCAGGTCTTCAACCAGAGATTCCAGTTTTGCACGGGTTACTTTGATGTTCATGTGTTTCGGGCCGCTGCCGTCAGCAGTGATGTATGGCAGGTTAACGTCTGTCTGTTGTGCAGAAGACAGCTCGATTTTAGCCTTCTCTGCCGCTTCTTTCAGACGCTGCATTGCCAGCGGATCGTTACGCAGATCCATACCTTGGTCTTTCTTGAATTCTTCAACCAGATAGTTGATCAGACGGCTGTCGAAATCTTCACCACCGAGGTGAGTGTCACCGTTGGTAGACAGAACTTCGAAGGTTTTCTCGCCATCAACTTCGTCGATTTCGATGATAGAGATATCGAAAGTACCACCACCCAGGTCGTATACCGCAATAGTACGGTTACCGACTTCGCGATCCAGGCCGTAAGCCAGCGCTGCTGCGGTAGGTTCGTTGATAATACGTTTTACTTCCAGACCTGCGATACGGCCGGCGTCTTTAGTTGCCTGACGCTGTGCATCGTTAAAGTATGCAGGTACGGTGATAACAGCTTCAGTTACTGGCTCGCCCAGGTAATCTTCGGCAGTTTTCTTCATTTTCTTCAACACTTCGGCAGAGATCTGCGGAGGTGCGATTTTTTGGCCTTTAACGTCGATCCAGGCGTCACCGTTGTCAGCGCCAACGATGCTATAAGGCATGATGCCTTTATCGCGCTGAACTTCTTCGTCCTGGAAACGACGACCGATCAGACGCTTGATAGCAAACAGCGTGTTTTGCGGGTTAGTGACTGCCTGACGCTTAGCAGGTTGGCCAACCAGGATCTCACCATCCTGTGCGTAAGCAATGATTGAAGGTGTAGTACGATCCCCTTCGGCGTTTTCGAGCACACGAGCCTTGGTGCCGTCCATGATCGCTACACAAGAGTTGGTTGTACCCAGGTCGATCCCAATAATTCTACCCATCTAAAACGTCTCCACTAAAATTCATTATTCGTTGAGGTTGTTACTCTATATGCGGACGGTTTTTTTCATTTCAACTGTCCGATATTGCTTTCATCAGCGGTAACAACTGCGGTTGAGAATAAGATGGGGTCATGTAACGCAGCATCAAGGGCAACAACAAAAAAAATTTTGTGTTTATTGCCCTTTTAGATCAATTTTGAGCGATTACGTTGATTATTGTCCGCCGGAAAGAGAGTCAGCCAGCCGGGTTTCGATGATTGACTCATTATTAAGGTCACGATTGAGATACAAACCTAGCCCCAGTCCGATCACCGCCAAGGCCATAACATAGTAGCAAGGAGCCATTGGCGTGATGCGGGTGATCATGGTGACAAAAATCGGTGTCAGGCCACCAAAAATCGCGTAGGACAAATTGTATGAGAACGAGATGCCGGTAAAACGCACCTCTGCCGGGAAAGCCCGTACCATCACAAAAGGCACCGCCCCGACTACGCCAATGCTGAATCCGGTCAGGGTATACATTGGTTTTAGCCAGCTGCTGTCAATCGCTACTGTGTGGTAAAACGCCCAACTGCAGAGGCCAAAAAATACGCTGCCAATAATAAAGGTCTTACTCGATCCAATGCGGTCAACCACCCAGCCCGCGCAAATACAGCCAAACAGCAACGCGATGGTTGCCATACTGTTAGCCTGCAAGGTCAGCGCCGCGGGGATCCCCAGCTGTTTTTGCAGGTAGGTTGGTGTCATCAAAATCACCACCACGATGCACGCCGACAGCAGCCAGGTCATCAGCATAGAAACCACAATTTCTTTCTTGTGATCGCGGATCACTGATTTTATCGGCATCCCTTCTGCCAGCACCTTATGCGATTTCATCTCGATAAAGATGGGCGTTTCCTGCAACCAGCGACGTAAATACAGCGCGATAAAACCAAAGATCCCGCCAATAAAGAACGGAATGCGCCAGCCGCCGTGTGCAATAGAAGACGCGGGCAACAGCGTATTTATCAATGTCGCAACCAGTGAACCGAGCAAAATCCCCATTGTCAGTCCGGCGGTTAGCGTTCCACAGGCGAAGCCAATGCGTTTGCGCGGCACGTGTTCGGCGACAAACACCCAGGCGCCCGGCACTTCTCCGCCTATCGCAGCCCCCTGCAAAAGACGCATCAGCAGCAGTAATAATGGAGCCGCGATGCCGATAGAGGAATAGGTAGGCAACAGACCAATCGCCAACGTGGGCAAAGCCATTAATAAAATACTAAGGCTAAACATACGCTTACGGCCAACCAGATCGCCAAAGTGCGCCATCACAATACCGCCCAGCGGGCGTGCTAGATAACCGGCTGCAAAAATGCCGAAAGTTTGCACCTGACGCAGCCAGTCCGGCATTGAAGCAGGGAAAAACAGTTCGCCAATCGTCGCCGCGAAGAAGACAAAGATGATGAAGTCGTAGAATTCCAGAGCGCCGCCTAATGCAGCGAGGGAGAGGGTTTTGTAATCCTGCCGGTTCAGCCGGCGATTATTGTCGTGTTGCATAAGATACCTGGAGCACCGAGTTGAGGTAAAAAATTGCCGCGCTATGTAAAGTAAACATTACTATAATCGGCAATTAATTTACACACCACTGCCCTCGGATCTTATCGCAGAAAAACGTTAATTTTGGTTTTTTGTATCGCGGATTGCGCTCTTTGGGCGAAAAGCTGCTACAACTTGCGGCTGTGTTTCAATATAAGGCCCATCAAGCAGCTGTATACAATAAGGTACACTGGCAAAAATTCCTGACACTATGACTTTACCCTGATCGTCCTTAAGCCCTTCCAGCGTTTCTTTGATCGATTTTGGCTGACCGGGTAAATTCAGAATCAGCGCCTGCTTGCGGATGACTCCAACCTGGCGCGACAAAATTGCCGTAGGGACAAAGTGCAGACTGATTTGGCGCATTTGCTCGCCAAAACCCGGCATCAGTCGATCGGCAACCGCCATAGTCGCGTCAGGAGTTACATCGCGCCGCGCAGGTCCAGTGCCGCCGGTCGTTAGCACCAAATGACACCCTGCTTCATCCACCAGCTCGCAGATAGCCTGCTCAATCAGCGGCTGTTCGTCAGGAATTAGACGTTTTTCAACCACGAAAGGAGTCATTAACGCCTGCTCCAGCCACTCTTCAAGCGCTGGAATACCTTTATCCTGATACACCCCACTCGATGCACGATCGGATACCGACACCAGACCAATTCGTAATTTATCCATCTCACTCCTCCAGACAGCTGTGAAAATTGCCGCGTATTGCGGTCACAGTAAAAACCAAGTATATCGGGAACCTGAAGAGGAACGACACAAGGGTTTGGTTTTTTTGCAGTAATGAGCCAGAGAATTGGCGGCAGGCAGCTAAAATCAGGACATAAAAAAGGCGGCCTCAGCCACCTTTTCTAGAAAACAGATCGTGTTAACCGGCAATTACAGCAGGTCGGCGATCATTTTCTCAAGTTTGCCCTGGTCTATGGCAAACTTGCGGATACCGTCAGCCAGCTTGTCGATAGCCATTGGATCCTGGTTATGATCCCAGTAGAACTGCGCTTCAGTCAGCGGAGCTGGGCGAGCTTTAACTTCACCGGTGTAAGACAGTTTACGTTCCAGGCTGCCTTCAGTTTCTTTCAGTTCTTTCAGCAGTGCAGGTCCGATAGTCAGACGGTCACAACCAGCCAGCTCGACGATTTCGTCAGTGTTACGGAAGCTTGCGCCCATAACAACAGTTTCATAACCGTGCTGTTTGTAGTATTCGTAGATTTCAGTAACAGAAACAACGCCTGGATCTTCGTGTGGCGCGAACTCTTTCTTGTCGCCGTTAGCTTTGTACCAGTCAAGAATACGGCCAACGAATGGAGAAATCAGGTAAGCACCGGCTTCGGCACAGGCACGCGCCTGAGCAAAGGAGAACAGCAGGGTCAGGTTACAGTTGATGCCTTCTTTTTCCAGCTGTTCGGCGGCACGGATGCCCTGCCAGGTTGAAGCCAGTTTAATCAGAATGCGATCGTTGCTGATGCCGTGATCGTTGTAAAGCTTGATAAAACGATGAGCCTTGGCAATGCTGGCTTCTGTGTCGTAAGACAGGCGAGCATCAACTTCGGTAGAAATACGGCCTGGAACCAGTTTCAGGATTTCAAGACCGATATTTACTGCCAGCTTGTCCGCTGCATCGGCGATTTGCTGATCGCGGTCGCCGCTTTGATCGCGCGCCCAGGCAATAGCTTCGTCGATCAATTTACGATATTCCGGAATCGAAGCAGCGTTGAGGATCAGAGAAGGGTTAGTGGTTGCATCCTGAGGCTGATACAACTTGATTGCCGCGATATCACCAGTATCTGCAACTACTTTGGTCAATTCGCGTAGGGAAGAAAGTTTATCGGTCATTGTGGCATATCTCATCGTTTAGAGTTTATCGTTGAGGCATTTTCATGCCTTGCCTTCTCTTGATGATAACATGCAACAAGACATCCGCAAGGCAGATATGGCGGTCCAAACTTTAAGTGAATAAATCGCATATTCACATAACAGATCAATTCGATAACCGGCATAAATGGAGGGATTCACCATGATTTTTCTAGGGAATAAAGGACTTAATGGCCAGTTTGCTTAACTTTCTCGACGATATCCTGTGGGAATCGATCCTGATTTACTTCCTGCTAGGCTACGGGCTGTATCTGACACTCAGGACGCGGTTTATTCAGTTTCGCCGTTGGCCTGACATGTTTTTCAGCCTGCGCCGCGATGCACAAACCGATCCGAGAGGAGTTTCACCCTGGCAGGCACTGGCGGTCAGCTTGTCGGGAAGAGTCGGCGTCGGGAGCCTGCTGGGCGTAGCGATGGCGCTAACAGCCGGTGGTCCGGGAGCTATTTTCTGGATGTGGATCATTACTTTACTCAGCTTGCCAATGGCGCTGATTGAAAACACGCTGGCGCAAATCTTCAAAACCACCGACCAACGAGCACAATTTCGTGGCGGACCCGCAGAATATATGAGTCGCGGATTGGGCATGCGCTGGATGGGCGTGCTGTTCGCCGTTCTGATGATTCTAACCATTGGCTTGGTATTCAATGCGTTACAGGCCAAAGCTGCTATTCATGCACTGTCTAGCGCCTTCCAGATTGATCCTTGGTATACCGGCATCGCGTTAAGTCTGGTTTTTGCCGTGACCTTGTTTGGCGGACTTAAAGCGCTGGTCAAAATTTCCGTCTGGCTAGCGCCGTTGATGAGTGCCGGTTATTTGCTTCTGGCGCTGTGGATTATGGCCGATAACCTTGAAAAGCTGCCTTCCGTGTTCGTGCTTATCTTTAATAGCGCCTTCGGCTTGCAGGAATTTGCAGGCGGTATTTTGGGTTACGGCGTGACGCTGGCGCTAACTCAGGGCATTCAGCAGGGATTATTTTCCAACGAAGCCGGTGCAGGGTCGACTCCGCATATCAGCGCGCTTGCTGCAACTCGTCATCCTGTTGCGCTCGGCTTTTCACAGATGCTGGGCGTATTAGTCGATACCTTTGTGGTATGCAGCGCCACCGCGATGATCATTCTCTCTTCCGGTTTCCTCAGCGCGCCTACTGACCGCATTAGCGGTCTTGGCCTGCTGGCCGAAGCAATCACGGCGAATATCGGACCATTGGGGCCTGAAATCCTTGCAGTGTTTACGCTGGCGTTTGCGTTTACTACGATGCTCGCCAACTATTTGTATGCCGAGAATAATTTAGTCTTTTTAATGCGTGGCAACACGGGATGGATTTACCTTTTGCGCCTCGCGATGTTAGTGCTCTTGCTGGCCGGTTGCCTGATCAACACTCCACTGCTGATGCAGACTGCCAGCATCTCCCTGGCGCTAATGACCATCATCAACCTGACTGCGCTATTGTTGCTTTCCGGGCTGGCGCTCAAGGTGGTAAGAGACTATGAACGCCAGCGGCTGATGGGCCGGGTGCCGACATTTAATCCGGACAATTTTCCCGAGCTAAAAGGCCAATTGCAGGCAGGCATCTGGTCGAAGGCGGTTCGCTCTTCAGAGCCACGTTAAATCGGCTTAAATCACAATGGCCGCGCTTAAGGCAGCGGCTATTGCTATGATTTTTTCTTCGTTGCGCGTTTTTTGTTAAAATGTACGCAGATTGCTTATTTCATTTCCTGCTGAACTACTGCGCAGACTAACCGGACGCCCCTATGCTGACTATTATTTCTCCAGCCAAAACACTTGATTATGAAAGTGAGCTTGCCACTAAACGCTACACACAGCCGGAACTGCTCGACAAATCCAGCCAGCTAATCGCCATTGCGAAAAAATTGTCGCCAGCCGAGATCTCTAGCCTGATGGGTATCAGCGACAAGCTCGCCCATCTCAACGCCGAACGTTTCAATGACTGGCAGCCAGACTTTACGCCGAAAAATGCGCGTCAGGCGATTTTGGCGTTTAAAGGCGACGTTTATACCGGTTTGCAGGCGGAAGATTTCAGTGAAAAGGATTTTGATTTTGCCCAGCAGCATTTACGGATGCTTTCAGGTCTCTACGGGCTGCTGCGTCCGCTTGATTTAATGCAGCCTTATCGTCTGGAGATGGGCATTCGATTGAACAATCCGCAGGGAACCAATCTTTATGCTTTCTGGGGCGAGTTGCTGACTGAAAAACTTAATACGGTCCTTAAAGAACAAGGGGATAACATCCTGGTTAATTTAGCTTCAGACGAGTATTTCAAGGCGGTCAAACCTGCCAGGCTCGACGGAGAAATCATTAAGCCAGTCTTCCTTGACGAGAAAAATGGCAACTACAAGGTCATCAGTTTCTATGCCAAGAAAGCGCGCGGATTGATGAGTCGCTTTATTATCAAAGAGCGTTTGACCAAGCGCAGACAGCTTGAAGAGTTCTCGCTGGAAGGGTATCAGTTTGACGCCACGCGCTCCGAAGGGAATGAGCTGGTGTTTACCCGCGCCGAGCAGAAATAAAAAAGGGAGCACTGCGCTCGCGGCTCCCCTATCCTAACCTTGCCCGAATTTAAATCCCTGCGCAGTAGGCAGGATTTTAAATACTACTCTGGCAGCGCCATCAGGAACTTACGCAGTTCGCTGAAATCTTCCGGCAGATCGTGCGACAGCAGCGGCAGATCGGCGCGATCGGCCAACTCTTTCGGCAATGGCAATGTCTGGCCCAGGATTGCATCAACGCTTTCCTTGAACTTCGCCGGATGTGCAGTACCGATAAACAGACCAAACTCGCCGTCTTTCAGCTGATCGCGCAGCGCACGATAGGCAATCGCTGCGTGTGGTTCTGAGATGTAGCCGATATCTGCCAGCTCACGCATGGTGTCTTCGGTGGTCTCGTCAGAAACGGCGGCATAGCCCAGATCTTTCAACTGCCAAATCTTGCGGCGATACAGCTCTTCAACGCGCGGCCAGTTGTTAGGCTGGCTGACATCCATGGCGTTCGACAGTGTCGCAACGGTCTTGTTTGGAGTCCATTCACCGTTGGTCAGGAAACGCGGCACAGTGTCATTGGCATTGGTTGCGGCAATAAAACGCTTCACCGGCAGGCCCAGAGACTTGGCCAGCAGGCCCGCAGTCAGATCACCAAAGTTGCCGCTTGGCACAGAAACCACCAGTTGGTTACGCGCTTCCTGTGGTAACTGGGCAACGGCTTCAAAGTAGTAGCAAATCTGCGCCAGCAGGCGGCTGATATTAATCGAGTTGGCAGAGTTCAGGTGCAGAGCGACTTTCAGCTCTTCATCATCAAACGCCTTCTTGACCAGCGCCTGGCAGGCATCGAAATCGCCGTCAATTGCCACGGTGTGAATATTATCACCGAGGGTACAGAACAATTTTTCCTGCAGCGGGCTGACTTTGCCGCGCGGATAAAGGATAACGACACGCACGTTTTTCAGGCCATGGAAGGCGTGAGCCACTGCCGCGCCGGTATCACCGGAGGTTGCGGTCAGAATGGTTACCGGCTGATCGCCTGAAACTTCTGTCAAAATCTGCGCCATAAAGCGGCCGCCGAAGTCTTTAAACGCCAGCGTAGGGCCGTGGAACAGTTCCAGACAGGCGACGTCTTCTTCAACTTTTTTCACTGGTGCCGGGAAAGCAAAGGCATTTTTAACGCGCTGATAAAGCTGCTCTTCCGGGATCTCATCGCCGATAAAAGCAGAAAGAATACGGCTGCTACGAGTCACAAAATCCAGCTCGAGCAAGCGATCGATTTCGGTCAGCTCAAACTCAGGCAAGTCCAGCGGGAAAAACAGTCCTTGTTGCTTGCCCAGACCTTGCTTAACCGCTTGTGCAAAGCTGACCTGCTCGTTGTGATCCTTCAGGTTGTACAGTTTCATTGATTATCCCAATAGTCTCGCGCCTGCGGTATCCAGGCGACAAATATGAACAAAGCCTTCGTCATTTTGCAGATAGTGATTCTGCAGCCATTCAGCCATGCGTTTTGCCGTATCGCCGTCGTTGCAAATTGCAAACAGCGTCGGACCCGATCCTGAAATTCCGCAGGCCAGCGCGCCAATTTCTTCAGCGGCGGCTCGTGCCTCGGCAAAGCCCGGCAGCAAACGAGTGCGGTAAGGTTCGGCAATCACATCTTTCATTAATTTAGCCGCTAAAGCAGGCTGTTGCGTATGGCAAGCGTGAACAAAGCCAGCCAGATAGCGACCGTGACTGATACAGTCCTGGCGGCGATACTGCGCAGGCAAAATAGCGCGCGCCTCGGCGGTAGAAACTTTAATTCCCGGATACGCCATCACCCACAGCCAGTCATCAAAGCAAGGTACGTCCTGAGAGATAATGCCCAGCTCCTCGAGCATCAGCTGCAAACCGCCCAGATAGCACGGCGCCACGTTGTCGTAATGCACGCTGCCAGAAATACGCCCTTCCAGCTCGCCCATCAGCTCAAGCATTTTGGTGTCATCGAGCTGATTGTTGTTGAATTCGTTCATCGCCATCAAACCGGCGACCACAGAACAGGCGCTGGAACCCAGCCCTGAACCAATTGGCATATTCTTTTCCAGCGTCATCGCCACCGGAATTTCTTTGCCGATTTCCTGACAGTAACGCTGCCAGCACTGATAAACAATGTTGTCTTCCATCTTGTCTGGAAGCTTGGAAACAAAGCGCCCACCGTTGGTGAGACTAAAAGTCGTGGCGGCTTCGACGGTCACACAGTCACCCAGCAACGAGCCATCTACCGGAGAAACTGCCGCACCCAGCACATCAAAACCGACGCTAACGTTACCAATTGATGCCGGGGCATATACCTTAACCATATTAAACTCCTAACTTCCATGACAGCGTTCGCAAAAGATCGGCGAAGACGCCAGCCGCAGTAACATCGTTACCCGCACCGTAGCCGCGCAATACTAGAGGAATCGGTTGATAATAACGGCTGTAGAAAGCCAGCGCATTCTCGCCATTTTTAACTTTATACAGCGGATCGTTACCATCGACAGCAAGGATTTTGACCTTGCATTGGCCTTGGTCGATCGCACCGACATAACGCAATACTTTGCCTTCAGCGGCGGCATCGGCCACGCGCTGTTTAAATTCAGCATCAATCTCTGGCAGGCGAGCCAGGAAGCTGTTTACGTCACCGCTGGCGTCAAAGGATACCGGCAGAACCGACTCGACTTCAATGTCTGAAAGCTCAAGTTTGTAACCGGCTTCACGGGCGAGGATCAGCAACTTACGTGCGACGTCCATTCCCGACAGATCGTCACGCGGGTCAGGCTCGGTAAAACCGCTGGCCCGCGCGGCCAAAGTGGCTTCGGACAGCGAAACGCCTTCGTCCAGCTGACCAAAGATTTGTGACAGCGAACCAGAGAGGATCCCGGTGAAACGCACCAGCTCATCGCCCGCATTGAGCAGATTTTGCAGATTTTCAATGACCGGCAAACCGGCACCAACGTTGGTGTCATACAGGAACTTGCGGCGCGAACTGGCGGCCGCTTTACGCAGCTGATAGTAGTAATTCATCGATGCCGTGTTGGCACGTTTGTTCGGCGTTACTACGTGGAAACCGTCAGTCAGCAAATCGGCATACTGATTAGCGATCGCTTCGTTGGATGTACAGTCAACCACGACCGGATTCAGCAGATGATACTCTTTCACCAGGCGGATCAGGCGGCCAATATTGAACGGCTCCTGCGCGGCGCCCAGCTCGTCACGCCAGTTTTCAAGCGCAATGCCGTGTACTTTGGTCACCATTGCTCGGGAATTGGCGATACCGCAAACGCGTAAATCAATGTGCTTGGCCTTGAGCCACGCCTGCTGACGTCGAATCTGCTCGATCAAAGCCCCGCCCACGCCCCCGACGCCAATCAGGAACACCTCGATGACCTGATCGGTGTTAAACAGCATCTGATGGCTTACGCGCACGCCCATGGTGGCATCATCATTATTCACCACTACGGAAATGGAACGCTCGGAAGATCCCTGCGCAATAGCGACGATATTGATGTTGGCACGCGCCAGGGCAGAGAAGAACTTCGCCGAAATACCGCGCAGTGTGCGCATACCGTCGCCGACAACCGAGATCACCGCCAGTTTTTCGGTAACATCCAGCGGCTCCAGCAGGCCGTCTTTCAATTCCAGATAGAATTCATCTTCCAGCGCTTTGCGCGCACGGACCAGCTCGCCCTGCGGCACGCAGAAGCTGATGCTGTACTCAGAAGAGGACTGGGTGATCAATACGACTGAAATACCTGAGCGCGACATCACCGCAAACACGCGCGCTGCCATGCCGATCATGCCTTTCATACCCGGACCGGACACGTTGATCATCGCCATGTTATTGAGATTGGTGATGCCTTTGACCGGGGTATTTTTATCTTCGAATTCGCTACCCGCGCTGTGGCTGCCGATTAAAGTACCTGGCGCCTGCGGGTTGGAAGTATTTTTGATCAAACACGGGATCTGGAATTGAGCGATAGGCGTGATAGTCCGTGGATGCAGAACTTTGGCACCAAAGTACGAAAGCTCCATTGCTTCCTGATAAGACATTGATTTCAGCAGACGTGCATCCGGCACAATACGCGGGTCGCAGGTATATACGCCGTCAACGTCGGTCCAGATCTCGCAACAGTCGGCGCGCAGACAGGCTGCCAGCACTGCGGCGGAATAGTCTGAACCGTTACGGCCCAGCACCACCAGCTCGCCTTTATCATTTCCTGCAGTGAAACCGGCCATCAGCACGATGTCGGTTGCAGGAATATTGCTGGCGGCAATGCGCGCGGTGGATTCATTGATATCAACGGTAGACTCGAGGTAATGACCCACGGCCAGCAGCTTTTCAACCGGATTGATCACGGTTACGCCGAAGCCTTTGGCTTTAAACACCGCTTCCATAACAGCAATCGATAACTTTTCGCCACGGCAGATGATGCTGGCGTTGACGCTGTCCGGGCACTGCCCCAACAAGCCGATACCGTGCAATAGTTGCTTAAGCTGGCCAAATTCCTGCTCGACAAACATTTTGGTGGCTGGCAGGTCAAATTCTGGCAGCGCGTCAGCCAATCCATTGATCAACTCGGCAAAAATGCGTTCTGCATCGCTCATGATCGGCAGGATATCCTGCCCGGCAACGGTTTTTTCGATCATCGCGACCAGATGATTGGTAATTTTAGCCGGGGCTGACAATACCGCTGCAACCTGTCCCTGACTTGCATTGCTCTCCATGATTTCCGCAACCCGCAGGAAGCGTTCGGCATTTGCTACTGAAGTCCCGCCAAATTTCAACACTCGCATTTCTGGTTTCTCCTACTCTCATAATCAGCAATTTTTACAAGGGAATGTAGCCGTAAAAAAAAAGCCCGCACTGGTTAGGTGCGGGCTTTTTTCTGTTTTTCCTGTACGCGTCAGCCCGCCCCAGTACCGATGGTAATGGTGGTGGTAATAATTGTTGTGTTCAGGCTGATGTGTCGCATTGGTTTTTTGTGTTTATCTTGTTAGTTTTTACTCTGTCTGCCCTATTAGCTAAAGCATAAGGACCAGCAAGTCAATTTTTTTCGATTTTTCGCTCTAAAATCGATGAACAACCGAGCAGCGAATTAAACCACAACTTCGGGACGTTTTTAGATAATAAAACCATTATTTCGCACAAAGGTTAGACAAAACACTCAGTGAACGAGAATATACCGCCAACCTCAGTGGGCTAATTTTTTTTCGATATCGTGCAGCAAAGTGTGCAACATCGCGGCGTCTCTCTGTTCGAGAACGCCCAATCTTTGCTGCAACCAGTCACCCAGTTTTTGGTCATCCTGAGCATCAAGATTGACCAGTAAACGCGACACTCGCGCACGCAGCGCATCCAGCTGACCCGGCTCGGCCTGCACCGCCTGTTTTTGCGCCAGCTGATTAAGTGAAGAAAGCTGATAGCAAAACACCATCACCGCCTGTCCTAGATTCAATGAAGGATAATCAGCCACCATCGGCACACCCGTCAGCAGGTCAGCCAGCTCAAGCTCTTCATTGGTCAGGCCCGAATCTTCGCGACCAAACACCAGCGCCACATTGTTAACCCAGCTTTGCCGCTCGGTAAGCTGGGCTTCAAGTTCCTGCGGCGTACAGTAATAATGAAAACGAGCGCGGCTACGTGCAGTGGTTGCGACAGTAAAATCGATATCAGCCAATGCCTCTTGCAGGCTGTTGAAGTGTTGGGCATTTTGTAAGATTTCGCCTGAACCGTGAGCCACCCATCCAGCCTCTGGCTGTAAATGAGCCTGGCTTTCAACGATGCGTAATGAAGCAAAGCCCATGGTTTTCATTGCTCGCGCCGCGGCACCTACATTTTCAGGCCGTGCCGGAGAGACGAGAATAATATGAAGTTGCATGAGCTACCTCTGAAGAATGCAGATTAAAGAAGATCAGTAGGTCGCCATTTCATTTTATTTAAGGCAACAGACAATCGAGATGAGCACAATTATAATTCACATCCGTTTAACAGTCTTCGAATATGTTGTCGTAATGCCTGGAGGGAAAGCGTTCAGGTTACTTTATGGAGTTTGAATAGTATAACCATTCAGGGCATTGATTAATTATGATTATAAATCATGCTCATAGCTTTAATAATATGATTTGTTAAGTTTTTTGAAACTTAACGTTATTTATTTATCAAAAAAATTTTAATAAACCGCAAAATGTAAGTCAGCGGTGCCGGATTTTAAGTATTTTTCACCGTTCTGTTACCGTGCTACAATTGAAATTGATATATGTCAACAAAGCGTAGTTTTGTTGAGTGGCAGTTTCGGTACTCGCTGTTATATTGCTGTTAATAGGGTTAGGATATGCGCCGCTCAAGGTACCAACGGGACTGCAGGAAGTGGTTACCCAACTGAGCTGGCGATGTTGTTGCCGTTGATGGAAAGTGTACCAAGAACGCGTTTACGTACTTTAGTCATGTAACGAGTGAAACCGAACAAGAAACTGTCTAATTCATTTGTATATCAAAGACTTCTGTACTCCTATTTTCTATTTGTTGGCAATCTTAGGTAGCAAAAATGCAGACCCCCCAAATTCTTATCGTCGAAGACGAATTAGTAACACGTAATACTTTAAAAAGTATTTTCCAGGCAGAAGGTTACACGGTTTTTGAAGCCAGTGACGGTGCAGAGATGCATCACATTATGTCTGAGAACGATATCAACCTGGTGTTGATGGATATCAACCTGCCAGGCAAAAATGGCCTGTTGCTCGCAAAAGAGGTGCGCGAGAAAAACAACGTGGCGCTGATGTTCCTGACTGGACGCGACAACGAAGTCGACAAGATTGTCGGCCTGCAGTACGGCGCAGACGATTACCTGACCAAGCCGTTCAATCCACATGAACTGACTATTCGTGCGCGCAACCTGCTTTCTCGCACCATGAATCTCAGCCCGGTGGGTGAAGAACGTCGCTTGGTAGAAAGCTATCGTTTCAACGGCTGGGAGCTGGATATCAACAGCCGCTCACTGGTTAGCCCGGCGGGTGAACAGTACAAGCTGCCGCGCAGCGAATTTCGTGCAATGCTGCACTTCTGCGAAAACCCGGGCAAGATCCAGACCCGTGGTGACCTGCTGAAGAAAATGACCGGACGTGAGCTCAAGCCTCATGACCGCACCGTTGACGTGACCATCCGTCGTATCCGTAAGCATTTCGAAGCTACCCCGGATACTCCAGAGATCATCGCCACCATTCACGGTGAAGGTTATCGCTTCTGCGGCGACCTGGAAGAATAAAATCTTACCCGTGGCTTTTCGGCTTCGGGGACTAGCTTAGCAATGAGATCATTGCATCGTTAACAAACGGGTTGCCAACCGGTCTGTAACTAGTAAAAAGGCCAGCGAGAGCTGGCCTTAAATATTATGGTTATTTACCTGCAATACTCTCAGTTAACGATTACCCCATGGAATAATCGGCACGGCGCTGATGGCATTCTTCGGCGAGCCGTCTACCACTTTGTCTGAATAACTCAAGTAAACCAGCGCGTTGCGTTTCGGATCGTAAAAACGCACCACCTGAAGTTTCTTGAAGATCAGTGATGTCCGCTGTTTAAATACTACCGTTCCCTTGTCGCCACTCTTCTTGATATCATCCGACACCTCGACCGGCCCAATCTGCTGGCAGGAAATCGCCGCGTCCGAAGTATCCTCGGCAAGTCCAAGACCGCCCTTGATGCCGCCAGTTTTAGCCCGGCTGATATAACAGGTTACATTTTTAACATCTGGATCATCGAAAGCTTCGACAATAATCTTATGGTCCGGACCAAGCAGCTTGAACACAGTATCGACTGAGCCAATTTGCTCGGCCTGCACGGCGGTTGCACCGAATGACAGTGCACCGAGAACAAAAATTAGACATTTTTTCATTGAGTTACCCCAAATCCTTTTATTGATGAGTTGGCCAATCGTACCATCCAAATTTCCTGCGCAAGCTCACAAAATCGAGAAACTTTACGCCATCTTTTGTTCAAAATCGCACGGTATGCTAAAAAATATCTGCGAGTTTTACTGTTAAAAAATTGCTATCATAAACGGGTTAACAACACTACGCGCCTATATTAGTTCAACGAGGATGATCTATGGATCAAGCAGGAATCATTCGTGATCTTCTCAGCTGGTTAGAAACACACCTGGACCAGCCGTTATCACTCGACAACGTTGCAGCAAAAGCAGGCTATTCGAAATGGCACTTGCAGCGGATGTTCAAGGATGTCACGAATAATGCTATTGGTGCTTACATTCGGGCTCGCAGGCTTTCAAAAGCTGCAGTGGCACTGCGTCTGACTAGTCGTCCAATTCTTGATATTGCATTGCAATACCGTTTTGACTCTCAGCAGACTTTCACCCGAGCATTTAAAAAGCAATTTGCACAAACGCCTGCACTATACCGTCGCTCTGAAGATTGGCACTCCTTCGGGATTTGTCCGCCTATCCGTCTTGGGGCTTTTATTTTGCCGCAGCCAGAATTTTTATCACTGCCAGAAAAGCATCTGATTGGCGTCACTCAGAGCTATTCTTGCACGCTGGAGCAAATTACTACTTACAGAAACGAAATGCGCGATCATTTCTGGCGTCAGTATATTGGTGAAACCGCTGAGTTACCGCCGCTGCTTTATGGTCTGCATCATTCAAGGCCAAGCCAGGACAAAGACGACGAGCAGGAAGTGCTTTATACCACTGCCATTGAGCCAAGCTATCTGACTGAAAACATGCCAGAAGGCAAAGAAATCGTGCTTACTGAAGGTGAATTTGCACTGTTCCGTTTCAAAGGAACACCTGAAGGCTTGCAGGAGTTTATTCTGACGCTTTACACCACCTGCCTGCCAACGTTGAAACTGACTCGCCGTAAAGGTCAGGACATCGAGCGCTTCCACCCAACGCGTAAAGTCATGGGTACTGAACCGCCGAAAGAGCTGGATTGCGATTATCTGATCCCAATTCGTCGCTAAATACTAAACAGACGCGACAGGAATTCAAACCTGCCTGCGCCTGTTTAGCATTAAATCTTCCCCGCCCGAACCACAAAAATTGTTTATCGCTGTAGTTCGTCCAATGCAGGTTGGTCGAGGTGTGCAATATCCCCCGCAGTTTCCACAATCCATCCATTAGCCAACCACGCGCTTTGCTGGTGATCGACACGCGAAAGAGAGCAATTACGCAGACGTAAACGGCGCTCGGCATGAGCAGGCAACCCCAGTAAGGTACTGATCAGGCAACCCAGCGCGATACCATGACTTACCAGCAGCGGCTTGCTGCCCGCTGGCAAATCCAGGCAGCTGTTCAACGCTTCCTGCATACGCGCAGCCAGTTCACTCATCGTTTCACCTGAAGGAATACGCCCTTCAGGGGTGCCATCGACCATCTGTTTGCGCCAGGCCTCTTCCTTCTGAGACAGTTTGTCCAGCTCACGCTCTTCCAGCACGCCCATATGCAGCTCACGCAAACGTGGGTCAGTGATGATTTCGCAGCCACACGCATCAGCAATAATTTGTGCCGTGCGTTTTGTGCGACCCAGATCGCTGGATATCACATGTGTGATACCCTCATTGCGCACCCTTTCAGCAACCTGCCTGGCCTGGAAGACGCCTTTTTCTGTCAATGGACTGTCTGACTGTCCCTGGATTCTACGTGCGGCATTCCATTCAGTTTCGCCATGACGGACGAGATATACCTGTAACATGAGTTTTTTCCGTTATACTGCGTGAAATAAGCTAAGGACAATAAAATCTATGTATCACGTTATCGCTGCTACGACTAACCCAGCAAAAATTAACGCAATTGCCATGGCTTTTGAGGACATCTTCGGTGCCGATACCTTCCATATTGAAGGCATTGACGTCGATAGCGGCGTTCCCGAGCAGCCAATCGGCAGTATCGAAACCCGCACTGGCGCAAGACATCGCGTCATCAGCGCTCGCCAGATTCGCCCTGAAGCTGACTTCTGGGTTGGAATAGAAGCCGGTATCGAAGACAACATGACTTTTGCGTGGATGGTGATTGAAAACATGCACCAACGCGGCGAATCGCGCTCTGCCAGCCTTATGTTGCCTGAAATTATATTACAGGAGATAAATCAGGGGAGTGAATTGGGCGACGAAATGGAAAAACTTTCTGGAATTGCCGAAGTTAAACGCAAAGGCGGTGCGATTGGCATCTTCAGTGCGGGTAAACTGACGCGAACCAGCGTTTATCATCAGGCGCTGGTATTGGCCCTGGCGCCCTTTCATAACGCGATTTATCAGACCCGCTCACAGACGCACTGATGGCTCCGCGCGGGCGACTAGGCGCTTTGCTCGTCGTCCGCAGCATTTAAAAGCTTCGCTGTCATCCAGGCTTTCAGCTCCGGCGGTGCAGACTTAAGCCCATTTGAACCGCGCGTGATCGTCGCAATCCCCGCCCCCAACTGATTCTTCAGCTCTCGCTGACTCATCTCCCCCTTCATCAACTCTTCAATAATTCTTAATCGCGTCCCAAGCGCCGTGCGTTCGTCGGGCGTTAGGAACAGCTGAAGCAAAGGAAAGTGCAAATTTTCAGCAAAAGATTGCTGTAGCAATGTCATAAAACATTGCCAGTCCTCATTGCCTTGTTGGGAAAGAGCCGGGTCGTTTACAGAGTCTTGTGCCATGAATACGCTGCCATACTATTAAACTAGTACAGCAGCATATCATAATGGCGTAGAAATCAGTAACGCCTCTGCCACTCCGCATCTGTTAAGATTTTGGCTGGCTGATGTAAAAAGTAACGATAGAATGCATCATATGCTAACACATTTTTAACATACCGGCGAGTTTCGGAGAATGGGATACTTTCGATAAACGCCACCGCATCAACCTGCCCCTGCGTATTGCCCAGCCAGGTATTCACTCTTGAAGGGCCCGCATTATAAGCCGCGCTCGACAAAATACGGTTACGCCCGAACATTTGATAAACGTATTCCAGATAGCCGGTACCAATCGTAATATTGGTCTGCGGATCGAGCAGTTGACTGCTGTTGCTATAGCCAGGAATGGCGTTCATTTGCACCGTGTGTTCCGCTGTAGCAGGCATTAACTGCATCAGACCTGATGCACCGACCGGCGAACGGGCCATCGGGTTCCAGGCACTTTCCTGACGGGCAATCGCCATCGCGTAGCTTTGAGTAATCCCTTTATTTGCCGTAGCATGACGGAACTCCGGTGACCAGGCCAGTGGGAAGCGTTCCTGCAAATAATCCCACAGCTTACCTGCGATAGTCGCCTGCACGCTCAGCTCCGGCCAGCCCTTTTCATAGGCATAGCGGGCCAGCGCTTCCTGTTGCGGCTTGCTGCGGCTCTGCACCAGATAGGTCCACTCGGTGCGCGCCAGGTTATCCATGTTCCAATACATCAGCTCGCGAACGCGGGCGATTTCAGGTGATTTATCAAGACTGCTGTCCGGCTTGGCGGCAACCAAAATCACCATCGGATAAGGCACGCCAAGCTTCTGTGCCGCCGCCATCGGGTAGAACCCACGACCTTGCATCAGCGTGCGCAGCATGTTTTGGCCGGCGGTGCGTTTGCCTTGATCAATCAGCAAAGAGGCTTGCCAGTACTGCCATTCATCCTCTTGCATTGCATCAGAAGGCAATCGCGCCATCCAGCGAGCCAGGCCCTGCTGGTCTCCGGCGGCCAACGCCATGCGAATACGGCGCTCTACCAGCGAAGTCGAGTTGCTACGCAGGATCACATTGTCGCGCCACGCCGCCTGCTCGGGCGTTGCATCGCTTCCCATGTAGCGCCAGGCAATAGTTTCTTCCATTTCCAGACGATCGCTGTCATCCATTTTCTGCAATCGCGCAAGAATCGGTAACATCGAGCGCGCATCTTCCACGTTGTCGCGCGCCACGCGGGCAAAGGCGATGCTCACCGCGTTGCGAGTAAAATCAGTCGGCCCCACGGTGCGGGCAAAACTTTCAACGGTAGTCGGGTCGTTTTGCAGCTTGAGCAAGGCGTCACTCATGGTCTGGTAATCCGGCGGCAACTGCCTGGCCAGGAAATTCACCAGATTGCTGTTACCGGCTTTCATCGCCAGGCCAATGCGCTGCAAAGTGGTGAGCGCGGTCTGGTTTCCGGCCTGCTGCCAGACGGTAAACAGCTTATCGCAGGCCGCAGGCAGAGAAGTGCCCGTCAGCCAGATATCTTTGGCGGCATCTAACGCAACCTGCTGCTGGCCGGTAGACCATTTGGCAAAATAGTAGTTACAGCGAGCGGCAACCGGTTTGGGTGCCTGCGGACTAAAGGCCAATAGTCCCTGCCAGTCCTGACGGTTGGCCAGTTCATTGACGAAGCGGGCAGGCAGAGAGCGCGCAGGTGGCAGCGTCGGATTGGCCTGCACAAAGGCCGTGATCTGCTGCGGCGTATCCAGCGCAATATTCTGTGTCAGCTGACGATATTCGAGATAAGGATATAAAGGATAATCGGTCAGGGTCGGCATCAGCTGGCCGACAACATCTAGCTGATTGGCATCCCATGCCTGTTTGATCTGCATATACCGCTGACGCTGCGCATCGAGTGAATCGGCGTGAGCCGCGCTCGTAGCTGTCGCTAACAACAGTCCCACTGTCAGTAATCGCCACTTGTCCGCCTTGACCATACTTACCTTATCCTCGCTGATTGTGTTGCTTATCGACTGTGCTGATCTTGATAGTGCATACGCTAATCTATTCATCAGCAGAAATGAAGGAATGCGCGCCTAAGCCCACAAACTTTACACAGTTTGAAGAAATAGCGTCGGATTTGAATTTTTTATCACGCAGATCTATTTAGTGTTGGGGGGTGAGAGTTAGGCTGAAACAGGCTAAACTTCGCAGTCGGAACATCTATCAGTCTTGCCGCGATCAGGCGAGGCTGAAATTAATCTGCCGGAGTGCGCTCAGTGTCAACCTGACCTGTTCACAGCAACCGGCCTGCAAGCAAGAGGCTCAAAACAACGTGGCTCAATACGTATACAGCATGCATCGCCTTGGCAAAGTCGTTCCGCCAAAGCGTCATATTCTAAAGAACATCTCCCTGAGCTTCTTTCCGGGCGCTAAAATCGGCGTTCTTGGTCTGAATGGTTCAGGTAAATCTACCCTGCTGCGCATCATGGCCGGCCTCGATACCGATATCGAAGGGGAAGCACGCCCACAGCCGGGCCTGAGAATTGGCTACTTGCCGCAGGAACCTCAGCTTAATCTGGAACACACCGTTCGCGAGTCAGTAGAAGAAGCCGTGGCTGAAGTCGTGGGTGCGCTCAAGCGCCTGGATGAGGTTTATGCACTTTATGCCGACCCAGACGCTGATTTCGATAAACTGGCCGCCGAACAGGGCAAGCTGGAAGAAGTCATTCAGGCGCACGATGGTCATAATCTGAACACTCAGCTCGAGCGTGCCGCCGATGCGCTGCGTCTGCCGGACTGGGATGCAAAAATTGCCAACCTGTCCGGTGGTGAACGTCGCCGCGTTGCGCTGTGCCGCCTGCTGCTCGAGAAGCCGGAAATGCTGCTGCTCGACGAACCGACCAACCACCTGGATGCTGAATCCGTGGCGTGGCTGGAACGCTTCCTGCACGACTTCGAAGGTACTGTTGTAGCGATTACCCATGACCGCTACTTCCTCGATAACGTTGCCGGCTGGATCCTCGAGCTTGACCGTGGTGAAGGTATTCCATGGGAAGGCAACTACTCTTCCTGGCTTGAGCAGAAAGACGAACGTCTGGCGCAGGAAGCCTCTTCTGAAGCGGCTCGTCGCAAGTCGATCGAAAAAGAGCTGGAGTGGGTGCGCAAGGGTGCCAAAGGCCAACAGTCTAAAGGCAAGGCCCGTCTGTCTCGCTTTGAAGAGTTGAACAACACTGAATACCAGAAACGTAACGAAACCAACGAACTGTTTATTCCACCGGGTCCACGCCTGGGCGATAAAGTGGTTGAAGTGACCAATCTGAGCAAGTCCTACGGTGACCGTGTTCTGATTGACGATCTGTCCTTCTCCGTGCCGAAAGGGGCGATTGTCGGCATCATTGGTCCGAACGGCGCGGGTAAATCGACTCTGTTCCGCATGATGTCAGGTCAGGAACAGCCTAACGGCGGCAACATCGAGCTGGGTGAAACCGTGGTACTGGCGTCTGTTGATCAGTTCCGTGATTCGATGGACAACAGCAAAACCGTGTGGGAAGAAGTGTCTGGCGGTCAAGACATCATGCGCATCGGCACGACTGAAATGCCAAGCCGTGCCTATGTCGGTCGCTTTAACTTCAAGGGCGTTGATCAAGGTAAACGCGTTGGCGAGCTGTCTGGTGGTGAGCGCGGTCGTCTGCATCTGGCCAAACTGTTACAGGTTGGCGGCAACATGTTGCTGCTTGATGAGCCAACCAACGACTTGGACATTGAAACCCTGCGCGCGCTGGAAAACGCCCTGCTGGAGTTCCCTGGCTGCGCGATGGTTATTTCCCATGACCGCTGGTTCCTCGACCGTATCGCCACCCACATCCTTGATTATCAGGATGAAGGCAAAGTTGAATTCTTCGAAGGTAACTTTACCGAATACGAAGAATACAAAAAACGTACTCTGGGTGCAGAAGCGCTGGAGCCACGTCGCATTAAATACAAAAAGATCACCAAGTAAACTATTTGGATGGTCAAGCAAGCCCGGGCGCAGTCAGCCCGGGTTTTTTATTGCCTAAAGCGCGGCAATATAGTGCTCGGCGAAAGCGTAATCGTTAATCATGAAATCGATGAAACAGGCCAGCGCGGGCGAATTCAGCTTGCGGCTCGGATACACCAGATACAGCGAATTGCTCTCAGCCTCCCATTCCGGCAACACGCGCACCAATTGCCCTTGCCGGACTTCATCGTGACTCATAAAAGCGGGCAGCAGCGTGATCCCGGCCCCGGCAATCGCGCATTCTCGGGCGTAAAGCAAATTGTCAGTGTGGTGCGCAGGCGGCAGCATCCAGCGATGATAATGATCGCCTTTGCGCAGCACCCACTCTTTCCAGGCCTGATGGCCGATACAGCGATGCACCTCCAACTGTTGCGGCGAGTTAAGAGGAGGATGCTGGGCCAGATAGTCCGGCGACGCGAGCAAATAGCGCGGTCCTTCACCAAGCGAGCGGCCAATCAGCGAAGAATCCTGCGGCTTACCGCTGCGCAACGCCACGTCAAAACCTTCATGAACTAAATCAATAAGTTGGTCAGAGACGGAAACCTCCAGCGACACATCAGGGTAGCGCTTTGAAAACTCAGCATTCATTCGTGCCAGCAGAGTCGCGCCTAGACCGGCCGGGCTGGTGATGCGCAGACGTCCGCTGGGATTGTCTTTCAGGCGTTGAATTGCCTGATCGGCGCGTTCGCTGGCCAGCAGCATCTCCTGACAGTGAACCAGATAGCGCTCACCGGCAAAAGTCAGATTCAACTGCCGCGTAGTACGATTCAGGAGGCGGATGCCTAAACCTTGTTCCAGCTGACTGACCCGCTGGCTGACGCTGGATTTAGGCAAACCGGCGCGTTTGGCCGCGCCTGTAAAGCTGCCGGTTTCTGCCACCAGCGCAAACAGTGCCATGTCTTGAAGTTGTTTAAACACAATTGTTCACCTCAGCCGAACACTTTGTTAATTATTGTCCATCTTATCAGCTTGGTTGAAGGCGGCTACACTGAAGTCAGTTAAAAACATCTAAACCTAATGGGAGTGTTGCTATGAGTATTAAAGCTATTGCCGTGGATCCAAAAAACCTGAAGCAGTTTATCGCCATTGAACTGCCACAGCCGGAAGTCGGCGAATACGATTTGCTGGTTGAGGTGAAAGCCGTGTCGATTAATCCGGTGGATACCAAGGTACATCAGGGCGCGATTAAAAACGGTCTCGAGCAGCCTAAAGTGCTGGGTTGGGATGCGAGCGGCGTGGTGAAATCTGTCGGTGCCAAAGTCAGCGTATTCAGCGCGGGCGACGAAGTCTGGTATGCCGGTGATATCACTCGCTCAGGCAGCAATGCCAGCGAGCAACTGATTGACTCACGTATCGTGGCAAAAAAACCGCGTTCTCTGAACTGGGCCGAAGCGGCCGCTATGCCATTGACCGCCCTTACCGCGTGGGAAGGTCTGTTTGAACATCTGAAAATTCAGGAAGCCGGTGCCGATAAAACCCTGCTGATCATCGGCGGTGCCGGTGGCGTAGGATCACTGGCAATTCCGTTTGCGGCGCAGCGCAGCAACGTTAAGGTTATCGCTACCGCTTCTCGTCCTGAGTCTGCCGCCTGGTGTAAAGAGCGCGGTGCCAACCTGACCGTAAATTATAAAGATTTGGTTGGCGAGCTGGAAAAACAGGGCATCAAGCAGGTGGATTATATTTTCTGCCTGAATGATACCGACGGCCACTGGGAAGCAATCGGCAAACTGATTGCTCCGCAGGGTAAAATCTGCACCATCGTTGAAAATGAAAAACCGCTGGACCAAAACCAGCTGAAACTGAAGAGCGCCTCGCTGCACTGGGAATTCATGTTCACCCGCAGCATGTACAAAACGTCGGACATCAGCGAGCAAGGCCATATTTTACAACAGGTTGCCGAGCTGGTTGACGCAGGCAAGGTTGCGACCACGCTGACTGAAACGATTAGCGGCTTAACGACTGAAAGCATCCAGTCTGCGCATGACAAAGTAAACGATGGGCACATGCAGGGCAAAGTGGTGGTGACTTTCTAACCCTTTGGCATTCAATTTTCCTCAATTTCAGAACGATTTTCTTCAAGTTGAGAGCGAAAAAGGATTAAGGCAGAGGTAAAAGTGAAAACGGCGTCGCTGCCTGGTGCAGTAACGCCGTTTTTTTTGATAAGACATTGGCCATCAGGAACCGATAGTTGAACCTTCGTCGCCCAGCATGTTCTGCACCAGCTCTACACAGTCGAGGAAACGCTGGTCATAATCAGATGCCGTAACGTGAGTGAAGGAAATGTTGTTTTTCTCCATCATCTCGACCAGCATGGTTTGAAACTCCGCACGATCCAGAGAACTGCCCAGACTGCGCAGTCCGTCGGCAACCCATGGCGTGTTGTTCTCCAGCAAAATCACCAGATCAAAGCGGTATTCGTCGATCAGCGCCTGCACAAACGGGTGCTCTCGCCCCTCGTATTTTTTGCAAAATGCCTGAGTAGTCAGAAAGTCAGTATCGAGAAAGGTGACTTTGTTGGCATATTTAACAGCAAAATCAATGTACTGCGCTTGACCGAGTGCAATTTTATCGTAATCGGAATACTGCAACGCCATCTCGTCACCGCCGAGGTGCGAGAAGATGTAGTCACGCCCATATTCCCAGGCACTGGTGGTGTTGAAAATATTCGCCAGTTTGTTGACCAGCGTTGATTTTCCGCTGGATTCACCGCCGAGCACCGCCACCGTGCGCACAAAGAATGGCTTCACTTCGGTCGGAATATAGTCCCAGTAGCGGAACGGGTCACGGCGGATCTGCGAGCCACTTATTTTCATAAACGATCGTTTTGGATCGATCAGTACCGTATCGATCTCTAAATGCTCGCGATAGCGCGGCTCATCGTTTTGTTCACTGGTATAAATGGTATTGGGGTGAATACCTTTTTGTTGCATAAAGGCGGTGATGCCCCGGCTCCACACGTCCCAGCCGTGCGGATACGGCTCCATGCCTTCTTCGTTAAAGGCGTGAATATGAATATTTTTCTGATATTTAAAGGTTTGCAGCAGCCAACGCAGGCGATCGCTCAGGGTCGGCTGTTGCGACATCGAGCTGTTTTCAAACAGTTCGCGGTCGCGAGGTTCGTCATAGCCGAGAATAATGTGCAGCTCATCAACCTGGCTACAGGCCCGTTGAATCAAATAGATATGCCCGGTATGCAGCGGATAAAACTTGCCGAACACCACCCCGATTTTCTTCTCGCGGCGCGGGAATTCGAGATCAAGAAAGCGATGCAACGCCTCCAGCTTCTGCGCGCTGGGGCTTTTGATCTTGTCATTCAACAGCTGGCTCAAATAGCCCTTGGTCATGCCGCTGGCTTCCGCCACCTGTTGCAGCGTACGTCCCTGTTGCTTAATCGCTGCCTTAAGATAATCAAACTGCGGCATAGCGGGTCCTTGTATTAATTAGAGATCCTCGAGGATGGCCAAGGCGTCTGCCAACTTTTTGACGCCGTAAACTTTCATGCCTTCCGGCAGTTTTTTCGGCACGTTGGCGTGCGGCACAATTGCGCGTTTGAAACCATGCTTGGCCGCCTCGCTGATACGCTCCTGCCCGCTAGGTACCGGGCGAATCTCACCGGAAAGCCCGACTTCGCCGAACACCACCAGATCCTGCGGTAACGGCCTGTCGCGCAGGCTTGATACCAACGACAGCAGCAAAGCCAGATCTGCACTGGTTTCAGTGACTTTCACGCCGCCAACCACGTTGACGAACACGTCTTGATCCGCCATTTGCAGGCCGCCATGACGATGCAGCACCGCCAGCAAAATCGCCAGACGATTCTGTTCAAGCCCAACCGCAACGCGACGCGGATTGCCCATCATCGAGTGATCCACCAGCGCCTGGATCTCCACCAGCAGCGGCCGAGTTCCTTCCCAAAGCACCATTACCGAGCTACCAGAGGTGATTTCATCACCACGGCTCAGGAAGATCGCCGACGGATTGTTTACTTCGCGCAGGCCCTGTTCGGTCATGGCAAATACGCCGAGCTCGTTAACTGCGCCAAAACGGTTTTTATGACTGCGAATGGTGCGAAAACGCGAATCGGCATCGCCGTCGAGTAAAACTGAACAGTCGATGCAGTGTTCCAGCACCTTCGGACCGGCCAAGGAACCGTCTTTGGTCACGTGTCCCACCATCACGATCGCTACACCGCGCGTTTTGGCATAGCGGGTGAGATAGGCGGCGCTCTCACGCACCTGCGCCACAGTACCCGGTGACGACTGGATATCCGCCATGTGCATCACCTGAATGGAGTCGATCACCATCAGCTTTGGCTGCTCCTGATCGGCTATCTGACAGATTTGCTCAATGCTGGTTTCCGACAACATGTTCATATTTGCGGTCGGCAATCCGAGGCGGTGGGCGCGCATCGCCACTTGTTGCAGTGACTCTTCACCCGTGACGTACAGCGTTTTCATGTTTTCGCCGAGTTTGCAGAGGATCTGCAACAGCAGCGTACTTTTACCCGCACCGGGATTACCACCGATCAGGATCGCGCTGCCCGGCACCACGCCGCCGCCCAGCACGCGGTCAAATTCTTTAAAACCGGTGCTAAAGCGCGGGGTTTCGTCGAGACTGATCTCCGACAGCTTCTGCACGCGGCTCACTCCCGCATCGCCCGCATAGCCGGTGAGACGTTCGTTACGAGCCACGGTTGGGGAAGCAGCCAAGCGGATTTCAGTAATGGAGTTCCAGGCCTGACAGGCACTGCATTGCCCCTGCCAGCGCGGATAATCTGCGCCGCATTCATTACATACGAACGCTCGTTTTGCTGCTTTTGCCACAACTTACCTCGTTTTGAAGCGCGAACGCCCCGTTAAATCAATTACGCCACGCTGCCGCTAAGAATGCAAAGCAGGCCTATCAGGTCGGCATGACGAATGCAGACCTCGGCCTGTTCATAGACCTTCGGCTTAGCGTGGAAAGCGACGCCCAGTCCTGCGACCGACATCATTTTTAAATCATTTGCTCCGTCGCCAATCGCCACGGTCTGTTCAACGGGAATACCGAGTTTTTCGGCCAGCGCCAGCAAGGTATCGGCTTTGTATTGCGCGTCGACGATAGGTCCAAGCACCTGACCAGTCAGCTTGCCGTCATAGATTTCCAACTCGTTGGCGACTGCAGCAACCAGATTCAGCTCGCCGCGCAGGTAATCAGCGTAGTAGGTGAAACCACCTGAAGCGATAGCCACGTGCCAGCCCAACTCTTGCAGGCGAGCCACCATACTACGCAGGCCCGGCATCAGTGGCAGGGTTTCACGCACCTTGAGTAGAATATTGGCGTCGGCATCTTTTAACGTGCCCACGCGCTGACGTAAACTGGCCGCAAAATCAAGCTCGCCGCGCATCGCACGTTCGGTAACTTCCGCCACCTGCTCGCCAACTCCGGCCAGTTTGGCAATTTCATCGATGCATTCAATCTTGATTGCAGTAGAATCCATGTCCATCACCAGCAGGCCCGGAGTGCGCATGTGTGGCACTTTTCGCAGCGGGGTGATGTCGAACTCGAACTGCTCGGCCAGCTCGAAAACGTCTGGCGTCAACGGACCAGCAAGGCGCACGACCTGATAGTCTTCGACCATCCAGGCACTGACCACCACCAGAGCGCGGCCTAGCTGGCTCTGGAAGCGACTGATACTGAGTTTGTCGAGCTTTCTACTGTACAGGAGCCAGCCAGTGTGTCCGGCCCGGTAATCGAGCGGCATCACTTCGTCACCGCTGAGTGAAAGTGGAAGTCCCGGCCATTGGTGGATCTCGGAAGGAAGATCGCAATAGGTCAGACGGTTTGGCATGATTTCTCCTGTAAGAGCAAATACTCTGCCGAAATGCAGAGGGGCCGCGATAAAACGACGCATCAAGCTACCTTATCGCCAACGCTTCTGGCAACATTAAAGTCGTCGAATACCTTAAGGAAACAGAATGGCAGAGGCCAAACTGAAACTTCGCAGACACCGCACGGTTATCGTGCTGATTTGCTTGGCTTTATTAGTTTTATTAATGCAAGGCGCGTCCTATTTTAGCCTAGGACACCAATTAGCGCGATCCCAACAGGTCGAACAGTTGACCCAGACACTTGCTCGCCAGGTGGCATTCTCGTTGGCACCGCTAATGGACAGCCAAAATGATGGCGCGGACATCGCTCAGATTACTACTATTTTAAATCAACTTACCGATCAGAGTCGCATACTGGATGCCAGTGTTTACCAGCTCGACGGATCGTTGATTGCTCATTCAGGCGAGACAGTGCCGGTTCGCGATCGTTTGGCGCTCGACGGCAAGCGCGCGGGCAGTTATTTCAATCATCAGATAGTGCAACCCATCGGCGATAAAGACGGTCCTAGCGGCTTCCTGCGCATGACGCTGGATACCCACGTACTGGCGACCGAGGCCAAACAGGTCGATAACACGACCAACCTTTTGCGCCTGATGATGCTGCTTTCACTGGCCATTGGTATTATCCTCGCCCGCAGTCTGTTGCAGGGCCGCCGCAGCCGTTGGGAACAGTCACCGTTCCTGCTGACCGCCAGTACCCGCCTAAGAGAGCGAGACGAAGACGACGACTTGCCGGCGCACAATAACGAGCCGCTGGTGATTGCTATCGCCGAAGAGAGGGTCGAAGAAAAAGTGGTGCTTACCCAGGAAGAAGAAGCAGAGCTGGAAGCCGTACAGGCCGCTCATCGCAATTTGCAACGCAGCGTTGAGCCGACAGAAGAAGAAGACGAAAAGAATAAAGATAAGTAATCAGGCGAGGCGGTTGATTTCAGCCGTCAGTTCTGACGAACCGGCGGGCCCCTCTCGTAGAATATCTTCAGGTTTTATCATCACGGCATCGATTTATGAATCGATTAATGAATCGATTGATGAATAGATCAAACGGCAGCAATGAATAGAAAAACAAGCTGTTATCAATGAAAACGGAGGCTCATTGGCCTCCGTTTTTTTACTACTCTCGAGGTAAAACCGGCTTAGGCTTTGTCGCCTAGCAGCACGGATTCCAGCGCGATCTCAATCATGTCGTTGAAGGTAGTTTGGCGCTCGGCTACAGTAGTCTGCTCGCCGCTGCGGATGTGATCCGACACGGTACAAATAGCCAGCGCCTTAGCACCGAATTCTGCAGCCACGCCGTAGATACCCGCGGCTTCCATTTCCACGCCCAAAATGCCGTACTTTTCCATCACGTCGAACATTTGCGGGTCTGGTGAATAGAACAGGTCGGCGGAGAAAATATTGCCAACACGCGCTTTGATACCTTTTGCCGCCGCAGCATCTGCCGCGTGACGCACCATGTCGTAGTCGGCAATGGCCGCATAATCATGGTCTTTGAAACGCATACGGTTAACTTTGGAATCGGTGCAGGCGCCCATGCCGATTACCACGTCGCGCAGCTTGACGTCCGCACGCACCGCGCCACAGGAACCTACGCGAATGATTTTTTTCACCCCAAACTCGGTGATCAACTCTTTCGCATAAATTGAGCAGGATGGAATGCCCATACCGTGACCCATTACGGAAATTTTGCGGCCTTTGTAAGTGCCGGTGAAACCGAGCATACCGCGTACGTCGTTGACCTGTTTAACATCTTCCAGGAACGTTTCTGCAATGTGTTTAGCGCGTAACGGATCGCCAGGCATCAGGACTACGTCTGCGAAATCGCCCATTTCTGCGTTAATGTGTGGCGTTGCCATAGTAAACATTCCTTTTGTTATTGACCCTTCATCTTTTGAGCTGCAGATGAGCTAACTTGCTGCCCTGCTGCAATCAAAAATATCACGGGTATTGCTCTGAGTAATTAATTCGAATCTTCTCAAAAAATTCGTCTTAAAGCATGGATTTTCCATACTCCATTGGCGACAGGTCAAAATAACTGGCAACGGTTTGGCCGATATCGGCAAAGGTGTCGCGATAACCCAGGGATCCTGGTTTCACTTTTGGTCCGTAGATCAGCACCGGAATGTGTTCACGGGTGTGATCGGTACCGCGCCAGGTTGGGTCGCAGCCGTGGTCGGCAGTCAGAATAATAATGTCTTCGTCTTTGACCAGCTCTAATAACTCTGGCAGACGGCGGTCAAATAATTCGAGTGCAGCGGCATAGCCGGCAACATCGCGACGGTGGCCGTAAGAGGAATCGAAATCAACGAAATTGGTGAAAACGATAGTTTTGTCACCTGCCAGCTTCATCTCCTGAACGGTGGCATCAAACAAAGCGTCCAAACCGGTGGCTTTAATTTTTTTGGTGATACCGACGTGGGCATAAATATCGGCAATCTTGCCTACCGATACCACTTCCCCTTGTTTCTCGTCGACCAACTTTTTAAGGATTGTTGGCGCCGGTGGCTCTACCGCCAAATCGTGACGGTTGCCAGTACGCTCAAAATTACCTTTTTTGTCGCCAACAAACGGACGCGCAATCACGCGGCCAATGTTGTAACCGCCTTCGGTCAGTTCTTCGCGAGCGATTTCACACAGCTCATAAAGACGTTCGAGACCAAAAGTCTCTTCGTGACAGGCAATCTGGAACACCGAATCGGCAGAAGTGTAGAAAATCGGCTTGCCCGTTTTCATATGTTCTTCGCCTAAAGCATCAAGCACTACGGTGCCTGACGAGTGGCAGTTACCGAGATAACCCGGCAGATCGGCGCGCTCTACCAGCTTGTCGAGCAGCTCTTGCGGGAAACTGTTTTCCACATCCGAGAAATAGCCCCAGTCGAACAATACCGGCACTCCGGCGATTTCCCAATGACCTGACGGCGTATCTTTACCGGATGAAAGCTCGCTGGCATAAGCATAAGCGCCAATGATTTTAGCATCGGGATCCATACCTTCCGGGAAATGACCGGTCGAAGCTTCGGCGGCTTTCGCCAGGCCCAGCGCCGTCATGTTCGGCAGGTGCAACGGCCCTTTGCGGCCAACATCGGCTTCACCACGGGCACAGGCCGCAGCAATATGGCCCAGCGTGTCGGAACCCACGTCACCAAAGCGTTCGGCATCTTCACTGGCGCCAATTCCAAATGAGTCCAACATCATGATAAATGTACGTTTCATTTTGCTCTCCTGCGCATTACTACGCGTTGCAAGCGGCCATTAAAGCACCGCTTTTGATGAATGGGTTAACGAGGCAAATCGCGCTAGCTGATACGGCGATAGACTACAGGCAGGTCTTGCGGAGCCACGTCACTGAGTACTACCGCTGCACGCACTGCCTCCGCGGCCTGTTGCCACGCCTCTTCACTGTTGGCGTGAATCATTGCCAGCGGCTGCTGAGTATCGATCTGCTGGCCGATACGCGCCATTTGCGTTAACCCAACGCTATAATCAATCGCGTCGGTGGCACGGCGACGCCCGCCGCCCAGGGCCACCACGCTGAGTCCAAGAGCTCGGGTGTCCATCGCGCCAACAATCCCGGCCCGCTCCGAATACACCATTTTACTCAAGGTTGCCTGAGGCAAATAGCGATCGTAATTTTCAATAAAGTCGATTGGGCCTTTTTGTGCCGCAATCATTCTGCCAAAGATTTCTGCCGCGCGACCGTTGTCCAGCACCGCTTGCAGTTTACCGCGAGCTTCGGCGTCGTCCTTCGCCAGTCCGGCTGATAACAGCATCTCGACACACAGCGCCATCGTCACTTCAAGCAGACGCGGGCTACGATACTCACCGGTGAGGAAGCGCACGGCTTCACGCACTTCAACCGCGTTACCCGCGCTGGAAGCCAGCACCTGATTCATGTCAGTCAGCAACGCAGTGGTTTTACATCCTGCACCGTTGGCGACGTCTACAATGGCCTGTGCCAGATCCTGCGACAGCTCATAGGTTGGCATAAATGCCCCGGAGCCGACTTTGACATCCATCACCAGAGCATCCAATCCTTCAGCTAATTTCTTCGCCAGTATTGAGGCGGTGATCAGCGGAATCGAATCGACCGTGGCGGTAATATCGCGGGTAGCGTAAAAACGCTTGTCCGCCGGTGCCAGCGAATTGGTCTGGCCAATAATCGCCACGCCGACGTCCTGAATAATTTTTCTAAAACGATCGTCATCGGGGAAAATATCAAACCCCGGGATACTCTCGAGTTTATCGAGCGTCCCGCCGGTATGACCCAGGCCGCGACCGGAGATCATCGGGATATAGCCGCCGCACGCCGCCACCATCGGTCCCAGCATCAGCGAAGTAACATCGCCTACGCCGCCAGTGGAATGCTTATCAACGATCGGTCCGTTCAGCGACAAATGTTTCCAGCTCAGTACCGTACCGGAATCACGCATTGCCATCGTCAGCGCAACGCGTTCATCCATGTTCATGTCATTGAAATAAATGGTCATTGCCAGCGCGGCAATTTGCCCTTCAGAGACTTTGCTGTCACGAACGCCATTAATGAAGAAGCGGATCTCTTCTTCACTGAGCGGCAACCCGTCACGTTTTTTACGAATTATTTCTTGAGCCAGAAAGGTTTTTTGCACAGATGCCACGTTCTCACCCTAATTTGGATACGAAAAGGAAATCATCAACGTAAGACAAATCGGGGCCAGCATCGCCGCCCCGATCCATAGCAATCAGTAACCGCTGCCGGATTTCTGCCCCTGATGTCCCAGCGTGGTCAGCAGACTCGCCAACAGGCTTGAGGCACCAAAACGGAAATGGCGGGCATCGGCCCATTCGCGACCAAGAATGTTATCGGCCAGCGCCAGATATTGCGCGGCATCTTCAGCAGTTTTCACGCCACCCGCCGGTTTGAAACCCACCGACTGAGCAACGTTCATGTCTTTAATCACCTGGAGCATCAGCTCGGCGCTTTGCAGCGTGGCGTTTTCCGGCACTTTACCGGTCGACGTTTTGATAAAGTCTGCACCCGCGCCAATCGCAATCTCGGAAGCTTTGCGAATTAGCGATTCCTGCTTCAGCTCACCGGTTTCGATGATCACTTTCAGCAAAATATTGGCGGCATGACAGGCTTCGGCACACTGTTTAACTAATTCGAATCCGACCTTTTCATTACCGGCAATCAGCGCGCGGTAAGGGAACACCACGTCAACTTCATCAGCGCCATAGGCAATCGCCGCGCGGGTCTCGGTGACGGCGATCTCGATATCATCGTTGCCGTGCGGGAAGTTAGTCACCGTGGCGATGCGTATCTCTGGAGTGCCCTGATCGCGCAGCGTTTTGCGAGCAATCGGAATAAAACGCGGATAAATACAGATTGCGGCCGTGTTGCCAGCCGGGCTTTTCGCCATTTCGCACAAGGCAATAACTTTGGCATCGGTATCGTCATTGTTCAGGGTGGTCAAATCCATCAGACTCAGCGCACGCTGCGCCGCTGCGGTTAAATCAGTCATATAACTCTCCAAAATTTCAGTTCTGACAGGCCGTCAGCGCTGTGCATACAGCCGCAAATGTTTTGACTGAATACGCCAGAAACACTCCCTCATTTTGGCGAGCAGACAGAGGCAATCACCCACCTGTTGAGACTATTTGAACAGGTTTGCGCCATTTATGGTGTGCAGTATTTCACACAAAATGAAAATTGATTGCAACGTTACTCAAAAAAATGAGATCTAAATCACATTTAGAGGCCGTTTGCCCAGTCTTGGGCAGTGATAAAAGTGTATACCTCAACCATGACAACTGTGGCATGACAACTGTAAATCGAGGGATAACTCTTGATAGAGAGAATAGTAACTCAATGCGCGATGTTATTTAAATAACATTTAAGGCAATAGCCGAGATATCACTCACAGGAATATAATAAAAATCCTTCTCGGGCGCGAGAAAAAATCTCGAGGAGAATGTTATTTAAATAACATTTAAGCTAGAAGATTGAACACTCGCCGTGTGTTTTTCATCAGCGCATCAGCAATTTTTTCTGTAGATTCAGCCCTTAACTCACACAGCGCCTTAAACACTTGCGCCGCGCGCTCCGGGCGATTTGGCTGGCCTTGAAAACCCTGCAATGGCATATCGGGGGCGTCAGTTTCCAGCAATAAACACGACAGCGGCAGTTGCGCCATGACTTGCCGGGTTTTGTGCGCCCTTTCATAAGTGATAGTGCCACCTACGCCGATTGCAAAACCAAGGCGCACAAAGGCTTGAGCCTGAGAAAGACTGCCCGCGAATCCGTGCACCACTCCAGTTGCGGGCAAGTCGGCTTTACGCAGCATGGCAGAAAGCGGGTCGTGGGTACGCCGTGAATGCAGGATTAGCGGCAGGTCATGCAGTTTTGCCAGCTTGAATTGCTCTTTCAGCAGCCACTGCTGCTTCTCGAAATCGGGATTTTCCATATATAAATCCAGCCCGGTTTCGCCAATCGCCACCAGCTTATTGTCTCGCGTTGCAAGATGTTCGGTCAGGCTCGCCAGAGAGGCTTCGTTGTGACGCTCAATACAGATAGGATGCAGGCCCAGAGCGGCAAAGACCTGGGGATGATCTTTGGCAAGCATCAATATTCGCTCAAAGCGATCGGCTTCTACCGCAGGCACAATCAATTGATTCACTCCTGCTTCTCCGGCGAGTTGCAGGCTGTGTGTCTCATTACCGGTGAACGGGGGGAAATCAAAATGGCAGTGGGTATCGATAAAATCCGGCTTCACAACTTGTCCCCTTCTCCTTCTATTCCTTTGGCGGCCACAGTGGGATCAACCTTAAATGGCGGATCGGCAACCACGCTGTCTGCTATCGGGCTGATAACCACCCGCGCAGCTTCATCCTTAAAGGCGCTAAGAGCGGGACGAACCGTATTATCGAGATTGATATCGGCCAACGCAATCTGGTCAGGCAAAATCTGATCAACCTCAATAGACTCGCGCTGATTCAAATCAGACTGATTCGCGGCAGCACTGACCGGCAGCTCGATTTCTGGCGAGACAGTTGGCGGCACAATAATGCTCGGCCTTCTGATCGGACGCGGCGTCATGATTGGCATCGGCTGATCTTTTTCACGCGGCAACAACCAGTGTGAAGCAATCGACAGGAAATAGCGCGCACAGCGGCGACCCAAATGATAATCCTGATTCAGCGCCGGTAAACGGCTGCCTAAAGCATGACTCGCCAACGGTTTCGGCGGGAAAATCTCGAAGATACGCAGGTCGCCCGGCGGATTCTCGATAAACTGCTGAATACGGTAATAGCTTTGCTCGTGATGCTGCACCATATGCACCAACTGTTGCAGGCTGCTTTCACTCAGCCACTGCTCCATACGCTTCATCCACTGCGGCGTATAAAACATTGCAGAAGGTACGGTGCGGATCACCACAATTGTGTCGGCTCCGCGGCGATAGGCCTCTTCGACCGGAATTGCATCACTGATCCCGCCATCCTGATAGCTGACTCCGTCGAGATCAACGCCCATGCGGTAAAAACCGGGGATCGCACTCGAAGCTTTAATGACTGGCAGCCAGCTTTCACGCGTTGGGGCAAAATAATTTGGAGTGTAATCGTCGCTACGGCAGGCACACATCAGAAATTCACGTCCGTCGATCAGCAATTTCTCAGCCGAATCAATGGCCAGCGGCATACTTTGGGAGATAGCGTCGATGTACCAATCGAGATCAATCAGGTGTCCGCCACGTACAAAACGTAGAGGATTAAAAAATTGCGGACTGGTGGTATAACGTGTGATTACCCGCCGAGCATAGCCAGCTTGACCACAAACATAAGCAGAAAGGTTTTGAGCACCGGCAGAAGTGCCGATTAAAAGATCGAATGGATTGAAGCCCGCCCGTTGAAATTCGTCGAGCACGCCTGCGGTGAAAATACCCCGTTGGCCACCGCCCTCACAAACCAGTGCGATTTTACCAGGTAAATAGGGTTTATAAGCCAGGGGTTCGATATTTCCCAGCGTGACCGGAATTCTATATCCCAACAGAGGTTCCTCAACAATATTGATTCTATGATGAGCATACTCCGTCTTTTCCCGATCGGTAATGTTCTTGCAAAATCCCGGAGATTAAATCGTTACTTCCTGTTAACCATTTGCCCCGCCATTCATTGTCAGGGCTAAAAAATAACGTCAGGCTCTTCCTTGTACTTCCCTGTGCCTTTAATAACGTTACTCTTTATTAATCTCCGGGATATATCAGATAAATAATTTATCTTTTAACAGTATCACTGCCTGAAACTCTATAAGGGCTATAAGCGCTTACGGCCGGTAAACAGGCTGACCAGGAACAGAATGATACCGACTACGAAGACTACTTTTGCAGCCCAGGCCGCTGTACCTGCCAGTCCACCGAAGCCCAACGCTGCCGCGATTAACGCGATGACAAGAAATATAATACCCCAACGAAACATAAGCTTCTCCTTACCCTATATTAAATTTTCGTCCGTTATTCGCTGATGTAATGCGTCCTGAATAACGGTTGATAACTGTAGATACATTTATTTGAAGTACAGTATTAAAGATAGCTCGGAATTTCAAAAATGGACGGAAACCCAGTGATTTTTCACGTAAATAATCCGTCAGTATTCTTTTTTTGTGACTCGTGGTGCTTAAGACATTCTTCAGCTAACTTCGGTAATCAGATGTTGCCCATCGCTGAGATGAGCAACATTATCAATCAACGATATTAAGGCTGAACTTTCAGATCGTTCTTGACGCTCTTAACGCCACTCACGGTCTTGGCAACGCTTTCGGCGCGATCGGACTGAGCCTGATCTTTTACCGTACCTGACAGCTGAACTACGCCATCGGTGGTTTCAACTTTCACCATACGTGAAGGCACAAGGTCATCGGCCAGCAGTTTAGCTTTGATTGAAGTCGTGGTTGCAGTATCACCCGCATAACCGCCTACGGACTGCGTTTTGCTATCTTTGGTGTGAAGCTTGTCGCTGACGGATTTAACACCTTCAACTTTGGTTGCCACCGCGACGGCCTGTTCACCTTCGGCCTGAGAACCGACGAAACCGCTCAACGTCACGACGCCTTTGTTAGTTTTGACTGAAATATCAGTACTTTTGATCGCTTTATCATCAACCAGTGCGCTTTTTACTTTAGCGGTGGTTGCACTATCGCTCATGTAGCTATCAACTTTACTCATGGAGCTATCGATTTTTGCACCCGCAGAATCCGTTGTGCTATCTGTCGAAGCAGCCAACGCGCTACCGCTCATCAGGGCGGTACCCAGAACTACAGCCATCATTGAGTATGCAAAATTAGACTTTTTCATCGATTTCTTCCTTAACAGTTTGGCAGCTCATAATTTGAGAGCTGTTTCCGTCACATGGTCGTGACGACTTTAAGCTTTTACTGTGACCACATCACTGTGATATTTAAGCTGTAATGAATTAACAACTCAGCACAAGTCTCTACTTAGTATCGAAAGACCAGCGTTTACCACTGCCCTTCGTTGTGCGTTTATTAAATATAGCCGACGATGAGCAAAACTGTAGTAAGAATGGGTTATTTACCTGTAATACAGATAAGTCTGAGCATTATGGGCTATTTTTAGGCTAAAAAGCGCTAAAAACGCACAAACTAGTTTCCAAATGAAACTAATTTGCGATGCGAATGACGAAAAAAAAGACGGCACAGTGGCCGTCTTGATTGGTCGATAGTTGCCGCTAAAGGGCATCGTAAAGCAAATTAATGCTCACGCGTTTTACGGAAATCGACTTCAGGATAACGCTCTTTTGTCAGGTTAAGGTTAACCATTGATGGAGCAACGTAAGTGAGATTATCACCCCCGTCCAACGCCAGATTCACTTCACACTTGCGCTTGAAATCTTCAAATTTCTTCACGTCAGAGCATTCAACCCAGCGCGCCGTTGAAACGTTTACTGATTCGTAAATTGCTTCAACGTTGTATTCACTTTTCAGTCGCGCAACCACGACTTCAAACTGCAGCACACCCACCGCGCCAACGATCAGGTCGTTGTTGATCAGCGGACGGAACACCTGCACCGCGCCCTCTTCAGACAGCTGAACCAGACCTTTAAGCAACTGCTTTTGCTTCAACGGGTCACGCAGACGAATGCGGCGGAACAATTCAGGAGCAAAGTTCGGGATACCAGTGAACTTCATGTTTTCACCCTGAGTAAAGGTGTCGCCAATCTGAATGGTACCGTGGTTGTGCAGGCCGATAATATCGCCGGGGAAGGCCTCTTCAACGTGCGAGCGGTCACCCGCCATAAAGGTCAGCGCATCGGAAATTACCACGTCTTTACCGGTACGCACCTGGCGCAGTTTCATGCCTTTTTCGTATCGACCAGAAACGACGCGCATAAACGCCACGCGGTCACGGTGTTTCGGGTCCATGTTGGCCTGAATCTTAAACACGAAGCCGGTGAATTTCTCGTCGGCGGCCACGACTTCACGCACATCGGTATTACGTGGCTGAGGCGCAGGCGCCCACTCCACCAGACCGTCGAGCATGTGATCAACGCCAAAGTTACCCAACGCGGTGCCGAAGAAAACTGGGGTCAAATCGCCGCTGAGGAAGGCTTCGTGGTCAAATTCGTGCGATGCACCCTGCACCAGTTCCAGCTCGCTACGCAGCTGAATCGCCAGCTCTTCACCAATGGCAGCATCGAGATCAGGATTGCTTAACCCTTTAACAATGCGAACTTCCTGAATCGTGTGACCTTTACCCGTCTGATAAAGATAAGTTTCATCTTTATAGAGGTGATAAACGCCCTTGAACAGTTTGCCGCAGCCGATAGGCCAAGTAATCGGTGAACAGGCGATTTTCAGCTCGCGCTCAACTTCGTCCATCACTTCCATCGGGTCACGAATGTCGCGGTCAAGCTTGTTCATGAAGGTCAGGATCGGGGTATCGCGCAGACGGGTGACTTCCATCAGCTTACGGGTTCGATCCTCAACGCCTTTTGCGGCGTCGATAACCATCAGACAGCAGTCAACGGCGGTCAGAGTACGATAGGTATCTTCGGAGAAGTCTTCGTGTCCCGGGGTATCGAGCAGGTTAACCAGCGCATTGTGATACGGAAACTGCATCACCGAGGTGGTGATGGAGATGCCACGCTGCTTTTCCATTTCCATCCAGTCGGATTTCGCGTGGTTATTGGAACCACGGCCTTTTACCGTACCGGCGGTCTGAATAGCGTTTCCGAATAACAACACTTTTTCAGTAATGGTGGTTTTACCCGCATCGGGGTGCGAGATAATTGCGAAGGTGCGACGTTTGGCGACTTCGAGGGCGTATTCACTAGGAGACATGTTTTTCCACGTTTCTGCGGTTGTCCGCCCTGCATCGGTATTGATTTTAAGCCAGAACGGCATCAGGCAAAGCGGTAATAAAAGTTATAGCCGGCTATTTTCTATGATTTGGCAGGGATAGACAATCAATGCTTTTATATTCACTGCGCGCGAGCTGTAAAATCTTGGTCAGAAATGTCATTGCCACGATCGGCTGTGCTCAAAATCCGTGCCCTGTTCAGCCTGTTTACATCAAAATGTGATGAACATCACATATATTTTTTGCATAAGTTTTTTCCTTGCATTAAAAATACCTGTCCCATCACAAAACTGGCCTACGCCTTTCTGGATAATCGGCCAATAAAAGTTGTATCGCTACAAAATAGTGGTCTTGACCACTGATATTTAACCTTTTTGCGGGTTTTAACCTCTTATACATCACAAGGATGTATCTTAAATGACTAAAAGTAATCGATTGCTTCTCACCTGGATTAGCTTTTTCTCTTATGGACTCACCGGCGCGCTGGTGATTGTCACCGGCATGGTAATGGGCAACATTGCTGAATATTTTGGCCTGCCTGTTTCCAGCATGAGTAACACCTTTACCTTCCTCAATGCCGGTATTTTAATTGCTATCTTCCTCAATGCCTGGCTGATGGAAGTTATCCCATTGAAGCGTCAGCTGATTTTTGGCTTCGTGCTGATGGTGCTGGCGGTGGCTGGACTCATGCTAAGCAAAAATATCAGCGTATTTTCGCTGTGCATGTTTGTGCTTGGAATGGTGAGCGGCATTACAATGTCGATTGGCACCTTCCTTATTACCAGCATTTATGAAGGGCGTCAGCGCGGGTCGCGTCTGCTGTTTACTGACTCATTCTTTAGCATGGCGGGAATGATTTTCCCGGTAGTGGCGGGCATGTTGCTGGCGCGAAGCATCGGCTGGTACTGGGTCTATGCCTGCATCGGCGTGCTGTATCTGGCAATTTTTGTGCTGACTCTGATAGCCGATTTCCCGGTGCTGGGCAAGAAAGCTGAAACGCTGAGCAAGCCGGTCGAGAAAGAAAAATGGGGTGTTGGCGTATTATTTCTGTCGATTGCTGCGCTGTGTTACATCCTTGGCCAGCTGGGCTTTATTCAGTGGGTACCAGAATACGTTACGAAAACCTTTAACCTCGACATCAATCAGGCAGGCAAGCTGGTCAGCGATTTCTGGCTGTCTTATATGATTGGTATGTGGGTGTTTAGCGTGGTGCTGCGCTTCTTCGATTTGCAGCGCATCGTGACCCTGTTAACTCTGCTGGCGACAGTGGCGATGTACCTGTTTATCTCAACCACCAACGTCGATCATCTGACCTACGCGATTTTGGCTTTGGGCTTTGTTTCCAGCGCGATTTACACCACAATCATTACTTTAGGCTCTTTGCAGACCAAAGTATCTTCGCCGAAACTGGTTAACTTTATCCTGACCTGCGGCACCGTTGGCACCATGTTAACCTTTGTGGTTACCGGCCCGATTGTGGCAAAAAACGGTGCTCACGCAGCACTGGCAACCGCCAACGGCCTGTATCTGGTGGTATTCGTGATGTGTCTGATTCTAGGCTTGGTAACCAAACACAGAAGCCACGGCCACGAATAATTTTCCAAATTCAAGAAAGCAACAAGCGGGCGCAATGCCCGCTTTTTCAGCCAATCGGCAATGCCATGATAATGGCATCTTCGCGCCCGGAGGCCGCTGGATAGTAATTACGGCGAATCGAAACCTCGTTGAATCCCATACTCTCATACAGCGAAATTGCCCCACGATTGGAAGCGCGAACCTCCAGCCAAAGCGTAAACACGTCGCGAGTTTCAAGCTGAGCGAGAATTTCTTCGAGCAAAATACGCCCCAATCCCTGCCGTTGATAGGCGGGATCAATGGCAATATTAAACAGCGTGGCTTCGTCCAGCACGGTCTGCACAATCGCAAAACCTACCATTTTGCCCTGCTGTTCTAACTTGAGATTGATATAACGTTCGCCCTGATTAGTCGCAAACGTCTTTTCACTCCAGGGAAAGGCGTGGCTGGCCTGTTCAATCTCAAAGGCGCGCGTCAGATCCGCGGGGGTCAGGATAGAAATGTTGTTCATTTTCACAAATCTGCTGCCAGAGCGCGCGTTTGGCTCCAGCGTCTTGAGAAAGCTCGGCCAGCGCCGGGCTAGATAACTGCGCACCCGCGACCGTTAACGGTTCGCTAATGCCCAGTCGCCAGGTATTGCAGTGCGTGTCTTCCGGCAGCATCGCGACCTGCTCCGTTTGCAGGCAATAAACCTGCGAATCGTGCAGATTGAGGCTGCGGATCACGTCTTTTACCAATAAATCGCCTTCCAGCGGCAGCACGTCGGCAACAATTAACAGCTTTGTCTGGTCCGGCAGACTGACGGCCACTTCACCTTGTAAAACCGTGGGGCGACGCAGCGTCCACTGGGTTATTCCCAGCTGCTGTAATAGCCAGTCTCGTCTTGAAGCCATGCTTTTTCCTGCCCGTTGGCGACTCTTATAGCGCGCTATGCTAGCAAACACATCGAACCTGCGCCAATAAACCTCTATAATGCCGCCCATATTCCTGAGGAGCCTTATCTGATGTCAGCATTAACCCCGGCCAGTGAAGTCATACTGCGCCACAGCGATGATTTTACCGGCCGCCGCGTACTGTTCGCCGGCGATTTACAAGATGACCTGCCAGCCGATTTCGATGCTGAAAACGTGCGGGTCCATACCAATCAATATCACCACTGGCAAATGCTCAGCGCTTCATTGAAAGATGACGTGCAGTTTGGTCTGGTGGCGGATGCCGAGTTTATCGCTGCCAGCGATTTGCTGATTTATTACTGGCCGAAGAGCAAGCAGGAAGCCAAGTTCCAGCTGTTCAACCTGCTTTCTACCCTGCCACTGGGCATTGACGTGTTCGTGGTCGGTGAAAACCGCAGCGGCGTGCGCAGTGCGGAAGAAATCCTGTCTGAGTTCTGCCAGCTGGATAAAATTGACAGCGCCCGCCGCTGTGGCCTCTATCATGGCCGTCTGGAAAAGCAGCCAGAGTTCGACGCCGAAGACTGGTGGCAGACTTATATGGTCGAAGAAGTCACCATCAAAACCCTGCCAGGCGTATTCAGCCGAGAAGGTCTGGACAGCGGCAGCCTGCTGCTGATCAACAGCTTTGAAGAGCCAATTAAAGGCAAAGTGTTGGATATCGCCAGCGGTTCCGGCGTGCTGGCTTCTGTGCTGGCAACTTATTCGCCAAAAATGAAAGTCACCCTCAGTGATGTCGGTGCCGCCGCACTGGCCGCAAGCCGTGCTACGCTTGAAGCCAACGGGCTAACCGGCGAAGTGATTGCCAGTAATGTCTATTCCGACATCAAAGGCCGTTTCGACATGATCATTTCGAACCCGCCTTTCCACGAAGGCCTGCAAACCAGCCTGCACGCTTCCGAGCAGCTGATCCGCGGCGCAGTTAACCACCTGAATATTGGCGGAAAACTGCGTATCGTGGCTAACGCCTTCCTGCCTTATGCGGCGCTTTTAGACGCTACCTTCGGTAACCATGAAGTACTGGCGCAGAACGGCCGTTTCAAAGTGTACGAAGCCACCCGTGGCCGTCCGCCGCGCGACGATAAAAAGAAAAAGCGTTAATAATCAGAAAATTAATAGCTTATAGATTTCGAGCGACAGGAAGGCAGCAACTGAAGAAGTCTCCGGGAGCTTACATCAGTAAGTGACCGGGGCGACTGAGGACAGCGAACGCACCTGTGTTTGAAAGATATAGCGACAATAGCTTATAGATTTCGAGCGACAGGAAGGCAGCAACTGAAGAAGTCCCCGGGAGCTTACATCAGTAAGTGACCGGGGCGACTGAGGACAGCGAACGTACCTGTAGCTCGAAAGATATAGCTAGGAATTGCCAAGAATACGCATCATCTCTGCCGCATACCGCTGACCAGAAGCAGAGTGCAGAGGAAAAGCAGCTTCGATCGCCGCGAGTTCGGCTTCATTCAGGATGACATCAAGCGCGGCGATGTTCTCTTCAAGATAAATACGACGCTTTGTTCCCGGGATTGGCACAATGTTTTCCCCCTGTGCCAACACCCACGCCAACGCCAGTTGGGAAGGCTTCACGCCTTTCTCGCTGGCGAGTTCGGCCACTTTATCCGCCAACTGCAGATTTTTTTCGAAATTATCCCCCTGAAAACGCGGATTATGTTTGCGGAAATCATTGTCGGCTAAATCTTCAGGCGAACGAATGGTGCCAGTCAAAAAACCGCGGCCTAACGGGCTATAAGGTACAAAAGCAATCCCCAGACGCTCACAGGCTGGCAGGATGCTTTCTTCCACGTCGCGGCTCCACAGCGAGTATTCTGTTTGCAGCGCGCTAATCGGATGCACCTCGTGCGCCCGCTCAAGCGTGGCGGTACCCACCTCACTCAAGCCGATATAACGGATTTTACCTTCACGCACTAAATCCGCCAGCGCGCCAATGGTATCTTCAATCGGTACAGCAGGATCGGCGCGATGCTGATAATAAAGGTCAATTACATCGGTTTGCAGGCGTTTTAGGCTACCTTCCACTGACTTGCGAATATAGTCCGGATGTCCGTTTGTGCCTCTGGCATGAGGATTCGTCGGGTCACGAACGATGCCAAACTTAGTTGCCAGGAATACCTGATTGCGACGCCCCTGCAATGCTCTGCCCAGTAGTTCCTCATTGGTATAAGGGCCATACATGTCGGCGGTATCAAGCATGGTCACCCCTAGCTCAAGCGCGCGGTCCAGCGTCGCCAGCGACTCTTTCTCGTCCATATTGCCGGTGTAAAATTCGCTCATCCCCATGCAGCCTAAACCCAGCGCCGAGACCATTGGACCGTTTTTGCCTAATTTACGTTGTTGCATGTTTATTCCCTCTGATTGTTCCGTCGATGAAAATCAGTTTGGTTGTTTACCGCTCAAAGATAAATCCGCTAATCTGTGCAACACTGTTCAGAAATCGCAAACAATGAGAAACCAGCGTGGATCAGATTCAGGCGATGCGGATTTTTACCCGCATAACAGAGTTGGGTAGCTTTACACGCGCGGCGGAAGATCTCGATTTACCGCGCGCCACGGTAAGCACCACTTTAAAGATGCTCGAGCAACGTCTTGGGGTGCGACTTTTTCTGCGAACCACGCGACAGGTGAAAATTACCGAGGAAGGCGAGCAATATTATCAGCGCTGCCTGCAACTGCTGGCGGCATTCGACGAGGCGCACAATCTGTTTGCACACCATCAGGCACAGCCTGAAGGCCATGTACGCATTGATATGCCCCATTCTGCGGCGCGTGAAATCGTGCTGCCCGCGCTACAAGAGTTTTCCGCGCGCTATCCGCTGATAAGCCTTACCGTCAGCGCTAATGATAATGCGGTTGATCTGCTGCATCAGGGTGTCGATTGCGTGATCCGCGCATGGCCTGCGGAAAACGAGAATCTTCAGTCGCGACCTATCGCCATGCTGGAGCAGATTACCTGTGCCTCGAGGGATTATTTGCAGCGCTACGGCGTGCCCGTCAACATTGCTGATCTTAAGCAGCATCGGGCCGTAGCTTATTTTTTTGCCCACCAACGCCCCGAATCGCATCTTGAATTTGTTATCAACAAGAAAGTCCAGCAGGTAATGATGGATCACACGCTGACCGTGAGCGGCGCAGACGCCTACATTGCAGCCGCAAAATCTGGATTTGGGCTGATTCAGACCTCACGACGTGTCGTCGCGGGGGATATTTCGCGTGGAGAATTGATTGAGGTGCTTCCTGGTTTCACTCCGCCGCCCATGCCGCTGTACATTATGTATCCACCTGGGCGTTTTCTGGCGCCGCGCGTCCGAGTGCTGCTCGACTGGCTTATTGAACTGTTTTCACGATTATAAACAAGTAAAGTCGGCGATCAAAAAACGCCTATAAAACCAACGACAAGCAGATCATCCGCTTGAATATCCTGCTATTTGGGCGAAAACTGCGCTTTTTTACAGCAATCATCGCCTTTCAATGAAATAACTATTGACGCCCTCGCTAAAATCTCTAGAATTCGGCCCCGTGGTTGCTTACTCGTATAGACGATGTTTTATACGTTAAGAAACGGTTTGCGAAGGTGGCGGAATTGGTAGACGCGCTAGCTTCAGGTGTTAGTGTTCTTACGGACGTGAGGGTTCAAGTCCCTCTCTTCGCACCAAACAACCATAGGCAGTAAACAGTACAACGCAGAACGTTGCGAAGGTGGCGGAATTGGTAGACGCGCTAGCTTCAGGTGTTAGTGTTCTTACGGACGTGAGGGTTCAAGTCCCTCTCTTCGCACCAATGTGTTTGTATCGTAGATGCCAAAAGAAACAGAATTATCGCAAGTAAGTAATCATTTGTGCGAAGGTGGCGGAATTGGTAGACGCGCTAGCTTCAGGTGTTAGTGTTCTTACGGACGTGAGGGTTCAAGTCCCTCTCTTCGCACCAGATGACTCTTACAACAGCTTCAAAATACCACTGCTTCAAAATACTATTGCTCTAAAATACAACAGCTTCAAAACACTCGCCTTACTCTCCGCAAGAATCTCTTTTCAACTCAAGACGTTAAAAATCATCTTATTTATTTCTGAAAAAATTTTTACTAAAGCTTAGCTCTCTTTTTACATCAAATTAAAGTTTACCGACACAGCAGCCAGTCCGCCAGCCAACGCCATAAATGACGGCAGCAACAAGTAATGTCTCAGTTTGCTGTGGAACAACATGATAAGCGTCGCCAGCATCGCGGTAATCACCAGACACTTCAGATGATCCAAAGACAGATTTGCCAGCGCTAAAACGGGCAGCAGTGCACAAGGTAATAACACGCCCCATCCGCTAGACAAACGCTTGCCAAAAGACCAACTCACTCCCCAAAATCCACACGCCGTAACTATTGCTGCAATCATGCTGCTGCCCCACGACAACTGATAATGATAACCAGTAGCATATAGCAACTTTTCTCATCGCGCATCCGTTTGTTGAATGCTTTTTGTGCAATTAGCATTATGTTTTATAAATAACTGTGATTGGCACCCTGAGAGAGAAGCAAAAAGTGACATTCCTGAGACCCCGTTAGAACGCTATCAAAATTGGCCCAGATACAATTTATAGCCAATTATTTGAATATATTAGCTATTATCTAGTGCAGGTCGAAACAACAAAACGCCCGATACAAGGGCATCAGGCGTTTGAGAGCACAGAAAATATCAATCTATGCCAGGACTGCTCATATCTCGGCTCATTAAACTGTCCCAGTTATTTATGCTGTGCCAATAACGCAGCAAAGACGTGTTCAACCGCTACCGCGCCAGGATCTTTCACCCCTTTCAGACTGTCACTGTTGAGATATGAGGACCGACCCGCGTTGGCTTTTTTCATGCTCGCGGTGTCTTTGGCTCCTTTGGCCGCTGCATTGGCTGCACCGGCTAAATCTCCTGTTTTTTTATCCAACGCTTCCAAAGCTGGCTGTAAAGCATCGATTAGCGTGCGATCGCCTAAATCAGCCCCACCGTAATGCTTCATGCGCTCCAGGCCAAACAGCAGGGACTCGGCAAGCGATCCTTGCTCGCCGACTTTCTGCCCGGCAGCGGTAAAAAATATCGACATCAATACGCCGCTCGAGCCGCCCATCACTGTCGCCAGACGATCGCCGACAACCGCGAACAACGATGCGAGATCGTCCTGTGGCAGTTTGTTGCCTTCGTTAAGTTCGAGAATATCTTTGGCGCCCGACGCAAAAGTCGAGCCGGTATCGCCATCTCCCACCTTGGCATCGAGCTTGTTCAATTCACCTTCCAGCGAAATCAGTGTTTCTGTAATCACTTTCACAATGTTGCCAACCGTTGCATTGCTCGAAGCTTTGATCTTCACTTTCTGGCTAATTAATTTAACCTTCTGTAGTGGCAATTTCTCGAGTTTGACCAGCGGATGCCAGCCCGAGGCTTCAACCTCTGCCAATAAAGCTTCTTCAATGTCCTTGTTCAGCACGATGGTTGAGAGTGAGAAACCTTTCATATCCAACGCGCTCACCAGTGCGGCAGGGCCTATAAGATACTTGATGGCGCTAGCGAGGTCAGAATGTACTAGCTCTTTGGTGATCTGATTCATCTCCAGCGGTGAAACGCCGCCAAGATTGTTAATCAGCACCGCAACTTTGTGGCTTTTCTTCAGCTCTTTTTGCAGCAATTCGACCAGTGTTTTAACAATTTTTTGGCTATTATGTGTTTTCAAAACTGACACACCCGGTTCACCATGAATTCCGAGACCTAACTCAACGTGACCGGCAGCGATACGATCGCTCTCTTCTTCCTCGTCATCTCCACCCGGCAAATTACACCCGTGCATGGCAACGCCGATGCTCGAGGTGGCATCAATGGCTTGCTGAGCGATTTTAGTCACCTCTTCCAACGACTTGCCCTGCTCAGCCGCATAACCCGCGACTTTATGCACTAGAGCTGTGCCGGCAATGCCGCGCGGCTGCTTATTATCTGGCAAAGCAATGTCATCAGACACCATCACTAAATCGACTTTATAGCCGAGGTGTTTAGCTTTTTCAGCCGCCAGACCAAAGTTGAGACGATCACCTGTGTAGTTTTTCACAATCAGTAAACATCCGGCGTCGCCAGAGACTGCAACAATCGCATTCAACACTGCATCAACACTCGGTGAAGCGAATACGTCACCGCATACCGCAGCAGTTAGCATGCCTTTACCCACAAAGCCAACGTGAGCAGGCTCATGGCCGGAACCACCGCCAGAAATTAGCGCAACTTTCTTTTTATCCCAGTCGCTTCTGACCACGACACGAATCGCTGAGTCTACATCCAATTTGGCTAGATTCTTGAAAGGTGAGGTTAAGATCACCCCTTCAATTACGTCATTAATCAGCGTCTTGCGGTCGTTCATGAAGAAATTAGACATACCGGATGAACTCCTTTTGTGGTGATAAAAATACTGTCAAATTGTCATGGTGAGTTTTTTATTAATTCGTTCAAACTAACCAAAGCCAAGAATCTCTCCAAGCATAGTGAAAATTTTAACGATATGTTTGCGTTATAATTGCAAAGTTATTATTGCCGAGATTTATATATTATTGCGTGATGATGCGCACATTGATAAACCAAACCACAACGTGATAAATAAATACAGCCAACAGTAGGGGCGTTCAATATTGACGAAATGAGTCATTCCACATTACTATCCTATCAATAAAAATAATGATTCATATAAAACCATCGCTATTAGTTAATATTGATTAAACCTTAAACGTAAATTAACAAGTCACTCATACTGGATGATTTGAGCTAATCAGAGCGCCCATAATGAAAAAAATCGGCTGTTTTATTTCCAACGGATTTAATATGTTAACACTTTCACGTTTATCCGCCGCGCTGGATTTAGCCAACTCAATTAGAATGAAAAAAAAGCGCTATCAGCTTAAATTGTTTTCATCCGATGGGGGAACTGTTTTTAGCGCCTGCCAACTTCCGGTTGAGTGCAGCCCCGCGACCAGCAAAAACCTATCCTTGCTCAATAGCTTGTTTATTATGGAAAACCCAGGAAGCTTTTACCCCACCTGGAATAATATCTCCCTGGCCGATCTGAAGAATGACAGTAGTCATAAGGTAAAATACCTTGGCATTGAACCTGTTACGATTAAGGGTTTAATTTCTCCACTTTCCTTTTTAGCTTCAGCGGAAAAGGAAAATCAGCGTTATCAGCTTTCTACGTTTGATAACGCAATGCCGAATGTGGATCTAAAAAAAGAATCGGTCTTGATATATAATAATCATGTTTGGGCGGCAAGCGGGCACTGGGCAGGTATCGATTTGATATTAACATTTATTGAAGAAGAATCCGGTGCGGCTGAAGCTATGCATTTGATGAATATTATTGAACGATTATTTAATAAATATGAAAATAATAGCCAACTTGCGGTATTACAAAACTTCTCCTGTCACGGCAATAGCGAGCGAATTAACTCATCATTACGTTATATCAGGCAAAATCTTTGCAGCACGGTCTCAATCACGCAATTAGCAGAATTAGCTAATCTTAGCGCCAGACAGTTTAGCCGGCTGTTCAAAGAGGAAACCGGCACTTCCCCCGCTAAAGCCATTGCGCAAATTCGTGCCGAGGTTGCTCGTAATCATGTGATTCAGGGGCGGATGTCACTCGACAAGATTGCCAGCCTGTGTGGATTTTAAGGGGGTTAAAGTGATGCGCCGTGCTTTTCTGAAGTTTTATGGCGAATCCCCCTGCTATTTTCGTCAAAAATAACTTGCCTTAAAAATATTAAATCACATTAAGGTAGTGAATCGTCTTGAACTCATTCGACAACCTTTTACTTTGCTCAATGTTCTTTACAGAGCGAGACCCAGTTATTATTGATCATGACCAGATACTCTCCTCGTTTAATTTCATGGAAATGGAAGGTCAAAGACTGATCTTTGGCTGCAAAAAAATTCCCTATGTCGTGAAGCTCATCACCTGGAGCGATATTGGCGGCTTTAACATAGGCCGTTAAAACGTTAGCTTGCTTGCTAACACGCTCAAGCATCAAACTCCGATTAAGCTGCTTCTTACCGTCGCGAGTATCATAGACACCAAAAATTGTGATCATATTAGATTTCAACCACAGCGTGATGCTGCCGTTGAACTGGTAATGATTATATTGATCATTGATGAATTCCCCATGGGTGATCTCCATGCTGCAAGGCACATTGGGTAAAGCGTTATTGAGGAACAGTTTGACGCTGATAAAATATCCGGCCAACGTTAATGCCATTGCGGCTGCTAATACATAGAAAAATGTTCGTAAGCGCAAGGCGCGTTATCCTTATAGATGCTCTTTTCACAGTAGGCTACCCACATTTTTGGACCGTTGGATGCAACATAAACCTCACGCGTCATTGGTAAAATATGTTGTTCAATTCGCTGCCATATTGCCTCAGATACCTGCGCCGAAGGTGCCATGTAATAATTCACCTGATTGAGATATTTTATTTGCTTGAAGTAATTCGACGAGAAAGTGTTTGAGAGCAAGGCAAACATGAATAAAGATGCAGTAAATATAATGAAAACAGTAAAATACCTGGACGATAACTTGCTGTGCCCCAGATATTGCGGGGCAAAAAAATTTGCCTGCGTGATGACATCCCCCCCTGCTCCGTAAGGAAGCAGCTCCTTGATAGCAGTCGGGAGACAGCGGTAGGTGTCAGGCAAACACTCAGGTTTTATCACCGCCTCGTTGACATACACAATGCCATAACGAGGTATGGTTTTAAGACAAGAAGAGGGTAAACCCGCGGCTGTAAATTTCCTGCGCAACATTTTCACTAACTGATGGTAACTAGACTCGCTAACTACTATGCCTTTTTGATGCCATATTTCGTCAATGATGGTGTCTTTTCGCCCGCGCTTATCCAATATTATTTCAAGTATCTTTTTTTCATTGGGTGTTAGGTGAATATCACCGGCGGTGCTCTCCAGACACGAAAATGTCGAATTATAATAAATCCCCTCTCGCAAGGGCACTTTATTACTTGCCATAAAAAATCCTTAATTCAGTCTGCGTACAAGAGAGTTTTTTCTTAATGTAAATCTGATAATTAAAAAATTTTTAATTATCAGATTTAGTTAATTTATCACTAGAGCCAATAAGTTGATTTGGAACATATCATATCCGCTCCACCTGGGCCATGGACACAGGTCACATTCTCAGGGTTTTATCAGATAATGAAAACATGTAATTTACTTTTACTTCACATCTCAATTACTCATGAAAAAATCACATTATATTCAGATTATAATTAGCAAAATATGATGGGAAGATAATTCATTATCTCTTATAGGAGTGAATTCTGATTACCTTTCATTTGTCATTGAAACTGTTTAATTCTACTACCTGATGATTAGAATAAATAAATGAGTGTCGATTTTAACGGTGCTTGAAGAAGCCGCTTAGTTTAAGCAGAAATGAAACTTGAAAAGCCTGAGGAAACTCTGAGAAAAACCTGATAATTAAGTGCCGGCTCAACAGTATTGAGCCGGCTAATTTTAACGCTTACGCCAAACGGTCAGTTGTGCCACCGTGTGCTGGTGCTTTCTAGCCGTTTCACGAATAACAAATGGAACATCAACCGGAGTCTGAACTTCAACAAAATCAGCCGCCAGCAATCGCTGTAATGCCTGATAGGTGGTTAACGCCTCTCCATTTTCACGTACACCACCGATCCAATTCTCCTTAGGCGTAAACTCTTCAAGCCAGGTATAAGGAGAAGACAGCATCAGAATACCGCCGCTGACAATACGAGTAGTAATGTCGCGCAGGAAGCGTTTAGGTTCGCGCAGGCGATCCACAAGATTGGATGCCAACACAAGATCGTAAGCCTGATACTGAGGTTTTAGATTACAGGCATCGCCCTGCACAAAATTCACGCGCTCCGCCTGATCTGCCGAAATACCAATATCAGACAGGCTTGCCTGACAATATTGCATCAGATCGCCCTCTTCCGGCATGAGATAGCGGCGTTCTTCACCACGAACCAAGGAAAGAGCTACGTCAATAAATCGTGCAGAGTAATCCATTCCAGTGACTTTATCGAAAGTGCGGGCCAGCTCGAAGCTAGCACGTCCGGTCGCACAACCAATATCCAGCGCCGAACCGCGTTTCTCAACAATTTGCTCGGCGATATCAACCAGCGCCCGTGCATAATTCGCCACGTTGAAATAGCTTGGACCATATTGGAAATCAAGATATTGGGAAACCAGCGTATCGGTTTCATAAGGATTAATGGTAACTTTCTCCTGATGCGTGGAAACCACATAACGGAAACCGGCATGCTGGAAGAAATGGCGGCGGAATGCATAACGTGCAGACTTTAGCGCCTCGTTACCGGTTGAAATCCAACTGCCGCCTTTGATGATAGCGTGCTTGCCGTCAAAGGTCGGAGTTGAGAAATCATCGTAAAGAGGGTGAATTTTGAAACCGTCAAAACCGCTGATTGGCGTCGTAGTCCATTGCCAGACGTTGCCCACGATATCAAAAAAATCGCCTTGCGCGAAACTGTCTACCGGGCAACTCGACGCCCACCAGGCCAGATTGATATTACCTGGTGCTTTCTGCCAGTCGGTCTGATCGCCTTCAACCTGCTGACGTAGCACGTACCATTCAGATTCCGTTGGCAACTGAATTGACTTGCCAGTCTCATCCGCTTTCCAGCGACAAAAAGCCGCGGCTTCGAGCTGATTAACCTCGGCAGGCCAATCCCATGGCATCGCCACTTCTTCCGTTAGCAGACGCAATTTTAGATTAGCAGGGTCAGTTATCGAACCTACCCAAAATGTTGGCATTTCTGCTTTAGAGAATGACAGCCAACCTTGCCCCTCTTCATCCCACCATTGCGAGTCCTGATAACCACCGGCCTGCACAAACTCGAAGAACTCAGCATTGCTAACCAGCATTTTACTGGCTTTAAACGCGCTAACTTTGCTCTCGTAGCTACCGTATTCGTTGTCCCAGCCGTAGGTATCATCAGTTTTACCCAGCGTGATCGCAGTTTCCGGCAATGATACTAATGAGTTTTCAGGCACCGCCGTGCGATCGGTACGAGCTTTTTGGCAGGCTGGCCAATGAGACTGTGGCTGCAACCACTCGATCGGCAACTGACGCATCAGCACGCTCGAGGTCTCAAGATGAATTCGCTCGTGCTCAATGCCCATCATGATAATCCACGCCGGACTTTCCCAATCCAGCGGCAGTGTTATCGGCATGGTTTCAATCAGTTCAACCACACGGCGATTGACTTTACCGCGGTAGTCGCGCAATTCGCAAACCGATGGCCAGTCATAATGACTGTTGTCCAGATCGTCCCAGCTCATCTCATCAACGCCAATGGCCAGCATCGCTTCGATGTGCGAATCGACTCGCTCATCGATCAGACCCGCAGCCATCAATTTATTGATATAAAAGGTAGCGGTATGACCAAAATAGAAGATCAGTGGATGACGCAGGGAAATCGCCTTCGTGAAGTAGGCACGCTCGTCTGTCAGGCATTCGAACAGGCTCTCGTACAATTCCCAGGTCTGGTTAAAATAGGTCAAAATTTCTTCGCGTTTTTTCTCAACGTTATCACCGCTCAACAGTAAAGTTCGTGTTGGCTCTGGTAATCCTGCGTTGACCGCTTTATTGCTCGCCATCTTTATTCTTTGCCTCTGGTTTTTTACTCGAATGGGAATAAGTGTAGCAGGCTGAAAAATCAGTTATGCCTAAACCTTCTAACGTTATGTGCCTGAGAGCTGTAGTCATGGAAAGTCTTTTTTTGACATATTGAGTGGAATCAACAAGCTGGGTCGGGATAAGTTTTGTAAACAGAAATGTTTGGATACGAGATCAATTGTTGATCGCTTCCACATTCTACAATGAAAACCTGTTTCGTAAACTGCGATACGATGGAGTAACGAGAATTTTGATCAGCATGCTTTAGCATGGGTAGACTTGAGTCGTATTTTCGTTCGCATTGTTAGTGAATGACTTAAGATATAATTTATTCGGTAAAAAAATTTAATATTAATGGCACCCTCAGACGGCTACATAACAGCAAATAATTTCTTTAAATTGGAAACGTAGTTTAATTAATAATAAACTCTTGCTCAAAGGTGGTATTCCCCTCTTACACAACAGTCATCCAATCAATCAGACCCTATATCTCATAACAATGAGAAAAAAACAATAGCGCTCCTTTTGAAAAAATAAATAAAACCGCAAAATAAGAAATTTATTGGAAATAAACCACCAATAGAAAAGTAATAAATATAATTCTAAATACTCAAAAAACCATTAACTAAAACCATTTCTAAAAAACCAATGTTTAAAAAAATAAAAAACCCTTTTGAAAAAAACTTTTAAAAATAAAATCCTTTTATTTCATAACAGTAACCTAACTTTTTTATTACATTAAACTTGCCGATATTGATTAATTGCAATCGAGGAATATTATAAGGCCACAAGTCAGCCATCTCGCATTATTGTAGTGAACGTATTTAAATTAATTTTCTGCCATGGCCAGACATGAAGCAAAAATACCAATTACCAGTACGTCGAGAAAACACTATTTTAATTACAGGAAATGAGACTAACTATGACTAACAGCTTCCAGAATGAGATCCCTAAAGCACGCGTTAATATTAAACTTGACCTACACACAGGCGGAAAAAATAAAAAAACAGAGCTACCTTTAAAATTAATGATTATGGGTGATTACAGTAATGGCAAAGAGAAACGTTTGTTATCAGATCGCGATAAGGTAAATATTAATAAAAACAACTTTAACAGCGTACTCGCCGAATATCGTCCATCGTTGAATCTAACTGTAGAAAACACTCAGGCCGGCAACCACAGTGAAGAAAATATTTCTCTTATATTCAATGATATGAAAGATTTCGAACCCGAACAAGTTGCCCGCCAAATTCCGCATCTGCGTGTAATGCTAGCAATGCGCAATCTTTTACGTGACCTCAAATCTAATCTTTTAGATAACGCCACCTTTCGAAAAGAACTTGAGGCAATCCTCAAAGACGATGCACTGAGCGAAAACTTACGTAATGAACTGGCGGCACTCGCCCCTGATAACGCCTAACTCTGACTGAACCGGATTACACCGGAGGATGCTCATGTCTGTTATTGCAGAAAATACACCACAAAATAAAACCAGCCTTCTGGAAATTGGAGACACCGAAAGTGTTTATGTGTCTCTGTTTAAAAAAATAAATCTTACTCCCGTGTCGTGTTTGGGTGACGTTAACCTTTTTCAGGACAATCAGGCTTTGTCTGATGTCACTACCGATGAACGCGTTACTGCTGCGGTTCAGGTATTTCTGGAACGCCTCAAACAGTCTGGCCAAAAAGTCGATCGTCTGGATAAAACACTATTGGATGGCCACATAGCCATGCTCGACGAGCAAATCAGCCTTCAATTAGATGTGGTTATGCATCATCCTGATTTTCAGAGAGTTGAGTCAGGGTGGCGAGGTCTAAAATTTCTGGTTGATCGTACCGACTTTCGTCAGAACGTCAAAATTGAGCTACTCGACGTATCGAAAAATGACTTGCGCCAAGACTTCGAGGACTGCCCTGAAATAATTCAGAGCGGGATGTATCGCCATACTTACATCCAGGAATACGATACGCCAGGCGGAGAGCCCATTGCTTCTGTCATTTCAAACTACGAGTTTGACGCCAGTCCACAAGATATTGCATTACTTAAAAATATTTCAAAAGTTTCTGCCGCTGCACATATGCCTTTCATTGGATCAGTAGGCCCTGAATTCTTTCTAAAAAAATCAATGGAAGAAGTTGCGGGAATAAAAGACATTGGCAATTACTTTGAACGCGCGGAATACATTAAGTGGAAAGCGTTTCGAGATACAGATGACTCTCGTTATATCGGCCTGACTATGCCCAGGGTGTTGGGCCGTTTGCCTTACGGACCCGATACTTTGCCAGTGCGCAGTTTCAATTACGTCGAAGAAGTCAAAGGCCCGGATCATCAGAAATATCTTTGGACTAACGCCTCTTTTGCCTTTGCGGCCAACATGATGAAAAGCTTCATTAAAAATGGTTGGTGCGTACAAATTCGTGGTCCACAGGCGGGTGGCGCAGTCACCGATCTCCCCATTCATCTTTACGATTTAGGAACGGGTAATCAGGTAAAAATTCCTTCTGAGGTCATGATTTCAGAGACTCGTGAATTCGAGTTTTCCAATCTGGGTTTCATCCCTCTTTCATACTACAAAAATCGCGATTACTCGTGCTTCTTCTCTGCAAATTCGGCACAGATACCGGCAATTTATGACACTGCTGATGCAACCGCCAATAGCCGGATAAATTCGCGTCTGCCCTATGTCTTCCTACTATCGCGCATCGCGCATTATCTCAAGCTTATCCAGCGCGAAAACATTGGTACGACAAAAGATCGCCGCCTGCTCGAACTTGAACTTAATACCTGGGTGCGAACCTTGGTCACTGAAATGACTGATCCCGGCGACGACTTACAGGCTTCGCATCCACTGCGTGATGCAAAAGTTACGGTCGAAGATATCGAGGACAATCCTGGTTTCTTCCGAGTAAAACTCTATGCCGTCCCGCACTTTCAGGTTGAAGGCATGGACGTGAACCTGTCGCTGGTTTCTCAAATGCCAAAGGCAAAGGCATAGCGGGAATACAATGAAAATTTTTCGTCCGTTATGGAACGACGGGGCTTTTTTGACTCCACAGCAATTCCAGCAACAGGCTCGTTGGGATGCCTATGTCGCAGACGGCATTGCACATATGGCACTCGCTAATCCCTGGGGAGTGATCAAAGCAACGTTTGACAGTGGATCACTGGCGCTGGAGCGCCTAAATGCGCTGCAACTTGTAGTTCGTTTTCCCGATGGTACACAAATAGACACCGAATTGGCCGATAACCTGCCTCCTGCATGTGATCTTTCTAAAATTTCAAATCTTGATAGCGTTGACGTGGTGCTGGCCTTACCTTTACTTTCAGCCAATGGCGGCAATCTGGACAATGGGCAAGATAGCGAACGCCCCCGTCGCTGGCAACAAGAGTGGATAACAGTACAGGAGCTTGCCGGGCATGAACGAAGTGAGCTGGCAGTCATGCGCCACGCTATCACACTGCGTTTTGCCCACCAGGAAAACAGCGCCTATTTAATCTGTCCTATCGTGAGATTAAAACGCAATGTCCAGAGCCTGTGGGTTCAGGATGAAAATTTCATCCCGCCTATGCTGTCTCTAGCAGCTAGTCAGGTCGTATTGAACGGATTAGGAGATTTACTACATCGTCTGCAGGCGCGCCGTGGCCGCCTGATGACCATGCGCCGCGAGAGCAATGAGCGTATGGCTGACTTTGCCGTAGCAGATGTCTCACTGTTTTGGTTGCTCAATGCGTTAAATAGCACCGAGCCGGTATTAAGAGAACTTTATCAAACTCCTTTCCGGCACCCTGAATTATTTTACCGTGAACTGGTTCGCCTTGCCGGGAGCCTGCTGACCTTTTCTCTTGAGCATAAATCAGAGGACATCCCACCTTACCTCCACACAACGCCAGAAAAGGTATTCCCACCTCTTTTTGCCCTGCTCGATGCCCTGCTCGAAACGAGTCTACCTTCGCGCATGGTGGTAATCGAACTGGTACACAAAGGCCAATTTTGGACCAGTTCTCTGCTTGATGCCCGCCTGCGGGAAGAGGCCGATTTCTATCTTTCAGTTCGCTCTTCAATCCCAAATCACCTATTGCAGACACAGTTCCCACTGCTATGTAAGGCCGGCAGCTTTGAAGATGTGACTGACGTGGTCAACATTGCGCTGAGCGGTGTAGTGATGAAGGCACTGTCCCACGTTCCGGCAGCTATCCCGCTACGCCTTGAAAATCAATACTTTGCTCTAAACCTGAGCAGCCCTGAAGCCAAAGCCATGTTGGATGCCGGCAATTGCGCTTTTTATACACCCGGTTCCCTGGGGGATATTAAACTCGAACTCTTCGCGGTGCTGCGCTCATGAGCAAAATAAATATCTCCATGGTTGATAAGGTGTTTTATCCATGTTGGTTAATGGTCAGCCAGTTACGTAATGGCCATGAGATTGAAGATGGCGAAGCTTTATATCAACGCGCCTGCGAGTGGATCGACATCGCTCGCGAGACTTTATCGCAAGCTGGTTTTAGCAATATCAGCTGCGACCATATGCTTTATACCCAGTGCGCGTTGTTGGATGAAAGTGTCCTAAACAGGCAACAAAAGGACAGCGGTTACAATAAATGGCTGCAAGACCCGCTTCAGGCGCGCTACTTCAATACCCTCAACGCCGGTGAAGAACTCTGGGAACGTATTCGCACTGTTTTAAAGGATCCAACGCCTGATACGGCAGTACTGACCTGTTTTTATCGTGCCCTCTCCCTGGGATTTACCGGCTGTTATCGACATACAGGAGATCAGCGCCGAGAAGATATCGTTCGTAAGTTAAGCAAGCTAGTCCCCCCATTTACGACTTCACAGGAAATGCCGGTTATATCATGCCCATCGCATTTGTACTCTAGTCCAAGGAATTACTGGCTCTTATGGGCGGCAGGTTCAACAGCTCTATTTGCACTGTGGTTAACACTCTCCACCACCTTGGCACACATGGTGACGCAACTGATCGGGAGCCAATAGCAGATGAGTGGACCAATCCGATTAATAATGCTGCTTGTTGGGACCAGCCTTGCGCTATGGCTAATTCTCGGCATTTGGATTTTGCCTGCCAGTGACCAAATAGTTTTAAGCCTGCTGACGGCCACAATCAGCATTACGACCGGTTACTTTCAGTGGCGCAGGTATTGTCTTCACAAAGTTGCTCACCAGCATTTCGGAAATTCACTTCTGCCGCCAGAGGATTTTCAGGGGGCGGTCATTTTAGTTTGTGCCGACCATAAAACTCTTTTTTCAACATTGAAGCTCTTTCGAGAATCTCCTCAGAGCTTTTATTTACCGGTAAAAACGCCGGAACAACTGCCCATTATTGCGCAAATCCTTTCTACTGAACGCCCGGCGCTAATAGCCCAAATATCTATATTAATGGCCATCGTACCGGAGCAACACCAAGAGATTGATGAGGTTGCGCAGTCCCTGCGAAGCTGGCAGCGGGGCATCGCACAGTGCAAATGTTGGCTAAACGGCGTCCCGCCAGTGTGGTTTAGCCTCTGGATTTCATCTCTTGGAAACCCTTCCGAGCAGGCAGATCGCTGGTATACGATCACTCCTTTTCAAAAAGGGATTCAGGTTCACGAGGCGGGTTCAGTCTCTATCCCACTGGAGAAATGGAGCCATCATCAGGCTGCTTGCAACCTTCAGGAAAGATTCAGCATTGCGCTATGGTTGGAAAGCTTACAGTCTTGGTACCAAGCTAATATTCAAAGCATCTTGTCGCAACCACAGGGAGATGCCTTACCCATTATCCCCTGCGCATGTGGCGTCTGTTTTATGCCGGTGCAATGCGCTGCTGGCAATCTTTGGCAGAGACATATTGCCACGATTACATCCTTGCCAATCCTGGCTTCTAGTATCCCATCATCTTTAACCTTGCCTGAAGTTCTGCTGCCCTACTTACCTCGACGCCGTGCCATCTCACGACTGATGCAAACCTGGCAACTTTTTGGGCTTCTTGGCGGGATTTTTCTACTGTTTGCGCTATTGGGCTCATTTTTCAATAACCAGCGTCTAATCCAAAGCGTAGGCGATCACTTGTCATTATATAACGGACTGACAGGTACTCTCCCAGCCGCTAAAACTCAGGCCCGGCAGCAGCTTCGCGCGGATGCACAATTGTTGGATAGCTGGTTGCTTGATGGCTCTCCAATGAATATGTCTCTTGGTCTTTATCAAGGGATGCGGCTGATTGCATCGCTCACCGCGGCTATCAACAGCGGGTCGCCGCCTCTACCAGTTCCAACGCCGCCACCTGTTATCAAGACAAACGACAAGCAGCCGAAGACGCTAAGTATCGACAGCCTGTCACTTTTTGACGTCGGCAAATCTGCCCTCAAGCCAGATTCAAACAAAGTATTGATCAAGGCACTCATCAACATTCAATCCCAACCCGGCAAGTTAATTGTAATAGCAGGCCATACCGACAGCAGAGGCGATACCCGGAAAAACCAGGTTTTGTCCCAAAAACGCGCCGAAGCACTTAGAAGCTGGATGCTTGCAACCAGCGAAATCTCACCGTCCTGTTTTGTTATCAAGGGATATGGCGCCAGACGCCCTTTAGCATCGAACGACACCACAGAAGGCCGAGCGGCTAACCGACGTGTCGAAATTACTCTGCAAACGCAGGCCAACGGCTGCCCAACGAGAAAACATCAACTGGCATCAGATTCTGATACCGGAATAACAACCAGCAAGGAGAAGTAAATCATGGCAATTCCAATCTATCTTTGGCTAAAAGACGACGGTGGCACCAACATCAAAGGGGCTGTGGAAGTCAAAGACCGCGAAGGCAGTATCGAAGTGGTTGCGCAAGATCATAGCCTTTATATCCCCACAGATAACAACACCGGCAAGCTGACCGGTACCCGTATTCACACCCCATTCCTGTTCACTAAAGAAATCGACTGCTCGAGCCCTTATTTATACAAAGCAGTCACTACTGGCCAAACTCTGAAATCGGCCGAGTTTAAATGGTACCGCATCGATTCTTCAGGTGAGGAAGTGGTGTATTACACAACCAAGCTCGAGAACGTGAAACTGGTGAAAGTCTCGCCAAAAATGCACGACACCAAAGATCCTGCCTTTGAAAAACATAACCATCTTGAACTCATTGAATTACGTTACGAAAAAATCACCTGGACCTATAAAGACGGCAACATTATTCACTCTGACTCCTGGAACGAACGCGCAACTGCGTAAAACCTCACAGCAGACGATTCGTCGTCTGCTGCTTTTATTGTTGGCAAAACGGCTCAATCAGGTCTTTTTGCCAACAGCGGAATAATTCGGACATCGACCCTATGGGCCTGGGTTCCTGCAAAGGAAAGGCTACGGGCGGTAGCGTATTCAAAAAGGAATACAGTGTGGAAAATCAGTCAGCCGATCTACTCCGTCGCCTTAACCCCTACTGTGCAAAAGCACTTGAAGCGGCCGCCACTCTCTGCCATAACCGCGCCCACGCCGAGATAACCATTGAGCATTGGCTTCTGAAACTGTTGGAATTAGGCGAGGGTGATATCACCGTTTTGGCCCGCCGCTATGAATGGAATATGGACAACCTTTGGCAAAATCTACTAACCCATCTCGACCAACTCGCGCATTCGATAAACTCCCCGCCGATTTTATCCGAGTCATTGAATGCGCTGATGCAGTCTGCATGGCTGACGGCTTCATTACAGGACAATGCCAAACATATCCGTAGCATACATCTACTGAAAGCATTAGTTTCACAACCGCAGTTGCTGCGCAGTGAAGGGACATGGCCGCTATTCAGTCTAAGCTCTGCCCAAATAACGCGCCTTTTACCTTTACTAAACCAACAATCGGATGAGCGCCCAGAATTACAGCAGCCAGCAGATTTAATTGTTCCCTTTGCCTCGCAACATGAACTCTCACCGCACACCAGTATAAATAGGCTGAACTTAAACGAGTCTCAGCAGGCAATATTAAACAAGTTCACCGTAGACATCACGGCAAAAGCCAAAGCTGGGCAGATTGATCCGATCTTTGGCCGCGATACCGAGATCCGTCAGATGATCGACATCCTATCACGGCGTCGTAAAAACAATCCCATTTTGGTGGGGGAGCCGGGAGTGGGCAAGACAGCGTTGGTCGAAGGCCTCGCACTACGCATTATTGAGGGGAATGTGCCGGAAAGTTTAAAATCGATTAGCCTGCGCACTTTAGATCTTGGTCTATTGCAGGCGGGTGCAGGCGTCAAAGGTGAGTTCGAACAGCGTCTGAAGAATGTGATCGAAGCGGTGCAGCAATCACCAGCGCCAATTCTGCTGTTTATCGATGAAGCCCATACTATTATTGGTGCAGGCAATCTGGCCGGTGGCGCAGACGCGGCAAACCTGCTGAAACCCGCTTTGGCACGGGGAGAATTACGTACTATTGCTGCCACGACCTGGTCTGAGTACAAACAGTATTTTGAACGCGATGCCGCTCTGGAACGCCGATTCCAGATGGTCAAAGTGGATGAGCCTGACGACGCAAAAGCCAGCATGATGCTGCGTGGTTTGAAAAGTCGCTACGCTCAGCATCATGGTGTACATATTCTTGATAACGCGATAATCGCTGCAGTTAACCTTTCACGCCGGTTTCTCACTGGCCGACAGCTGCCTGACAAAGCTATCGATCTACTAGATACCGCAGGCGCGAGGGTGCGCATGAGTATAGATGCCCAGCCGGAAGCACTGACGCAGATTAACTCCGGGCTTGCGGCGCTGGAGATGGAACGACAAGCCATCGAACAGGATAAACGGCTAATGCCTGATCGAGGATGTTCCCGCCTGAAAGAGATTGATCAGCGCCATATGGAATTGACTACTGAGCAGCAGACCGCCGAGCAACAATATAAAGAAGAAAAACGCCTAATTTCTTTGATTATTGAAGCCCGTAAGCAACCTGCGGACCCCGGAATTTTAAAAAAACTGCAACAGCAGTTAAGCGATACTCAAGGGAATAATCCCCTGTTATCGCTCGACGTTGATGCTCGCACCGTCGCCACAGTGATTGCGGACTGGACCGGTATTCCGCTCGGCAGCCTGCTAAAAGATGAGCAAAGTGATTTGCTACTATTGGAAAGCCATCTTGCCGAAATTGTTATAGGCCAGGATGCGGCGCTAACGGCAATGGCCCAACGCCTGCGTGCAGCTAAAACCGGATTGACCTCAGAGAAGGGTCCATTAGGGGTATTTTTGTTAGTGGGTCCCAGCGGCGTAGGTAAAACCAAGACTGCGGCAGCGTTGGCCGAGACTCTCTTTGGTGGCCAAAAATCATTGATAACTATCAATATGTCGGAGTATCAGGAGGCTCATACCGTTTCTCAACTTAAAGGCTCGCCCCCGGGTTATGTCGGTTATGGGCAAGGGGGCATCCTCACCGAAGCCGTTCGCAAACGTCCTTACAGCGTGGTGCTGCTTGATGAAGTCGAGAAAGCGCATAGTGACGTTATTAATCTTTTTTTTCAGGTCTTCGACAGAGGAATAATGCGTGACGGCGAAGGGCGCGAAATTGATTTTCGTAATACTGTGATTCTAATGACAGCTAATTTAGGCAGCGACCGATTGATGCAACGGCTCGATGACCAGCCGGAGTCAACCCACAGTAATTTGCACGAACTTATTCATCCGATACTGCGCAACCATTTTCAGCCGGCTCTTCTTGCTCGTTTTCAGACCCTAATCTATCGGCCGCTTAACGCCGACGCGCTTCGCAACATTGCTGAAATAAAATTGAGGCAGATTACAAAACGTCTGAACAAACATTATGGCCTGCAATGCATCATTCAAGATCGTCTCTACGATACTTTGGTTGCCGCCTGCCTTCTGCCTGATGCTGGGGCGCGAAACATCAATAACCTACTAAATCAACAAATTCTGCCAGTGCTGAGTCAACAACTATTAAGCCGTAAGCCAACTCAGTGGAAATCCTCCTTGCTAACTCTTGGCTGGTGTGAGGAGCAAGGAATAACGTTAGAGTTTGAAAATCAGTCTGAAAATATGTAACAGCCGAGTCTATAACACGCCACTCCTTAATAAAAAAACATCAAGGCCATACGGGGAAATCAATAGTGAACTCATTGTCTGAACTCACAGGAATCACACTTAATCGTTATACTTTGAATATTCCCTCTTGCCCTCACGAACTGGACGTTGAGGACTTTAATGGCTTGGAGCAACTTAGCGCCCTTTATCATTACACTATTCGTTTTACAACTTTCCATACAGATTTAAATCCCGAATCATTATTAAATAAACCAGCAACGTTGACTATGGGTGTTGGAGGGCTGCTCAATCCATTAACAGGAAAGATAGTTCATGGTGTTATCACTAGTTTTCAGCGCATAATGGGTACTCGTGATCAGGTTAAATATGAAATCATCATTGAGCCGTTCCTCGCGCTATTAAATAAACAATTCCGTACTCATCGATTCTTTGTCAATAAATCTGTACCAGACATTATAGAGCTGGTTCTTAAAGAGCACGGCCTTAAAAGCTGGGAGTATGCTTTTACACTCAAGCAAAACTACCCTAAGCGCGAGCAGATAAATCAATATCAGGAAAGCGACTTTGCCTTTATTGAACGGTTGCTTTCCGAGGTGGGAATATTTTATTTCTTTACCCTACAGCCGGATACTCAGACCGAAGTTGTGCATTTTGCAGATAAACAAAGTGCATATCAGTTTGGTAAATCTCTGCCATTGAGCAACCCTTCAGGGATGAATGACAGCGGCGTTGATTCTATTTGGGGTTTAAATGTACGGCACGGTGTCGTGCAAGCCAGCGTAATCGCCAAAGACTACAACCATCGTAAAGCCCATAAATTATTGCAGTCTACCAATGCCGATATCACTGGCGGCGAGAGGGCTGGAATAACTTATGGCGAGGCTTATCACTATAAGCCCAGGCATCTGGAAGTGGGTGAAAAAACTCAGCCAGCAGCCGAAACCGCTAATTTCTTTGCCCTGCTGGATCACGAACGATTTTTATGTGCTCAGACTTTAATTACTGCAATCAGTACTGATTCAAATCTACAGCCGGCCCAGGTATTAACCGTGACTGATAGGTTAATACCTTCATCCCTGCCAGACTTGCTTTCCTTGCCAATGGTGCTCATACGCACCGGGTTTAGCGCGAGTCGAAAGGATGCTTTGAAAGTGACTATTGCCGCCGTGCCTTACAGTGAAACCCTATGCTGGCGGCCACAACTTAAACCTCGGCCCATCGTCAGCGGAACCATGGCTGCGCGTGTAACGAGTGCAAAGAATAATGATATTTACGCCTGGCAAGATGCATTGGGCATGTATCGGGTAAAATTTGATGCAGACTGTGATAATAAGCCTCAGGGGCAAGAAAGCATGCCGCTACGTCTCGCTAAACCTTACGGCGGCGATTTATATGGGCTTCATTTTCCACTGATCCAAGGAACAGAAGTGGCAATAGCTTTCCACGATGGCGATCCCGATCGCCCTTATATTGCCCATGTTCTGCATGACTCACGCCATACCGACCACGTCACTGAAACAAACAACACTCGTAATATCATCCGTACCCCTGCTTTTAACAAGCTGCGGATGGAAGATAAGCGCGGCGAAGAACATATAAAACTAAGCACAGTATATGGCGGCAAAACCCAGCTTAACCTTGGCCATATTGTTGATAAAGAAAGAAAGTTACGAGGCGAAGGTGCGGAGCTCCGCTCGGATGACTGGGTCAGCATCCGAGGAGGTAAAGGGCTGTTATTGACGGCAGATGTACAGCCCAATGCCGGAAAAAAAATGCTGGAAATGGACAGTGCCATTGAACAGCTTGAACAGGCCTTGACGCTGGCCAGGAATTTGCAGGTCGCGGTTAAGACAGCAAAGGCATCACTGGCCGATATGGATAGCCAAAAGTCACTCAATGAAGCTTTAAAATATATGAAGATGCCCGGCCTTCTGGCTCATGCGCCTGCGGGCGTGGGTATTGTTAGCCTTTCTGCTGTTCGCCTTGCCTCCGGAGGTGAAAGCGTTGCCGTGATGTCAGGAAAAAATACTGATATTAGCGCTGTTAAATCTTTTACGGTTGCTGCTGGCGATGCTGTCAGCCTGTTTGCTCGAAATGCAGGTATGCAGCTCTTCGCCGGAAATGGCAAAGTTGATATTCGGGCCCAGGGCGATGCTCTTAATACCTCTGCCAAGAAAGATGTGACTATCAGTAGTTCCGAGGGGAAAATCACGATAAATGCCAATCAGGAGTTGGTGCTGCTTTGTGGCGGCTCCTATATAAAATTTAGCGGAGGAAATATTGAACTTGGCTGCTCAGGTAATATTTTTCTTAAGGCCACCAACGTGATAAAAACAGGTCCGTCGACTATGGAGACATTGCCGATAACATTCCCTTCAGGATATGAAGATGAGGCTCAATGAAAATATATCAAATCCAAATAGCTATCGCTAATTAACTATTAAAAATCAACAAACAATACCTTAATAAAAATACCCCCCTTGGTTAATTACCCTTATTAGCTTAAAAGAACTTCACTTCACATACTTTGCCGTAATTAATTAATAACAGAAGACTTAAAGGATAACTATGGGCTGGCAAAAGGCTGAGACCATAACACCGAAACTACCCACCGCGCCCTTATTCCTTTTATGGCTACTGGCGGGAGTCATGGCAGTATTTAGTGGAGTACTGCTATTTATTCTACATGCATCAGAGTTAATTGAACTACTGACCAGAGTTGATATCTGGTGGCTATCAATTACCCCACCTGCGGCCTGGCTACTGCTATTTAGTTTTCGTTGTTGGCTGTGGGGCAAGAAAGTCGATGAATATAAATTTTTCCAGCAGGAAGCAAAGTTTGGACATCAGCAGTGGCAGGCTTGGTCGGAACGCCACCTTGTTATTCTTGGCAGTAGTATTTCATTACCTGACAGCATTACTGCCGAAACTATCTGCAATGGCTCGGCGAACGATATCCCCTGGCAGATGGGCTGCTGTCGGCGGCTTGCTGATTTGCCACTCAGTGATGCGGCAACCATCAATTTGTGCATTTCGGGTATTAAAAATGAGTTAAATAATTTACCGGTCCATCTGCCTCTCGCAGTTACCCTCGTAACTGATTTGGACTCCAGTGCGATGACTCAGGCTTTGGTCATGCTTTGGCCAACGCTTTTCCACCAGCATAAAGTCCCCGATGAAATTATCGCCACCAGCGCCTTATCAATGAATTGGGTTGAAGAACGCCTGAAACAGCCTGTTAAGAATGTCCATTTAATCCTGATAATACAGTTAAATGGTGAAGCGTCTTATTCCGATGGGTTGGCTGCACTGCTGCTGACCAGTGATGACGTAGTGAACAAATACCGGTTGCCTGCCCAGGTACGCCTGCTACGCCCGATGCCTCTAAATATGTTGTTGTTTCAACAAGAAATCTCCCTGTTTATTAAAACCCAGACCGCCGCCCGCCATACATCTCGCATACTCGGGGATGCCCGGAAATGGGAGGATTTTTCAGCAGATCTTTCTGCTCTCAGTTCTATCCATGGAACTCTCTGGCAAGTTACTGAAAACGAATTGCTGGAAAAATGGTGCGGCATAGCCGGACCTTCCTCGCCCTGGTTATTAACTGCGCTCGCGGCAGAACTGGCCAATCTCCGCGATGAGTCACTATTGATGCTTTGCTCTTCGGGGCAGGAGCATTTTGTCAGTACCGTCACATTAGGAAGTGAAAATGAGCACATCGGGTAATTGGCTCGGTCGCACGGGGCGTTTAGCATTAATACTGGCAGGAATTGCCGTTATTTGGGCGCTGATCAACCATTACGGCCCAAGCATAGGCATTACTACCGCAACAGAAAAAATACTAACAATGACTTGCGCATGTCTGTTGCTTGCCATTACACGTTATTTTCTTTCTATATCATTGAATGTAAAAGAGATATATTACCGCCGCAAAGCCAGACAGGATCACAACTTGCCTCAGGAAGAATCGCGTCTTGCTCAAACAGCGCAACATCACGAAACCCTGACGAGATTGTTTCTGGCTCAACGCGATAACTACGGGCGGTTTTGGCCCCGTAAGGTACAAATTCTGCTGCTTACTGGCAGCACTGCCGACGTGGAACTTCTCGTGCCGGGACTGACCTCGCAATTATGGCAGGAGGGGAATCGCACAATATTGCTTTGGGGTGGCGAACCTTCAACGTCATTAGACTCTGACTGGTTCAATGCTTTACGTGCTTTACGTCGTCGACCGTTGGACGGCATAGTTTGGGTGACATCAGCTTTAACGCATTATGCAAAAACCGAAGGTGGAGAGCCATACCAACCCATTCTACCTGATACCATGGATGCCATAGCGCAAGGGTTTTCTAATCTTTACCAACGGCTCGGCTGGCGACTGCCGCTGTATGTCTGGTCCTTGCAATCAATTAAAGATAATGACGCCGATCGCGTTACTCAATCTGTCGGCTGTTTGCTGCCAGCCGGATGCAATCCACAGGAGCTGGGCGTTCGGCTAGCCGAACTTGTACCCACTTTAATTGAGCGAGGGATCCAGCAGGTTAGCGACCGTACTCAACATTTATTCCTGTTAAAGTTGGCAGACCTGTTAGCGCATCGTTCAGGCTTCATTGCAGAACCGCTGTCGGCATTAATTAACCCTTATCGCCCTTCTCCACTCGCTGGCGTTATTTTTAGTCCTGCATCATTCAACACAAAACGTAGCGTAAAACATCATTGGCAAAAAGATAAGCGCTGGGATGTGTTGATTGATTCTCTTTGCTCATTACCCACTGGGCTGGCTGCAAAAAAGCGGGGATTTGTATGGGGTAAAATGCTGAGAATCATCATTGCAGCAGCAATGCTGCTTTGGGCCGTAGGGATGGTGCTCTCATTCACGGTTAACCGTCACGCCGTGATCAACAGCTCAGCGCAGGTCAAGCTAGCAGCCAATACGATTCACTCCGTTTCGGAACGTCTACATGCGCAGCTTGATGTGCAGAAAATACTCGACAGCCTGCAGTATCGCCAACTGAAGGGTTCGCCATGGTATAGCCGCTTTGGACTAAGCCAGAATGATACTTTACTGACGGCACTTTGGCCGCATTATGAAGCCAGCGGCCTTCCTCTTATTCGTGACGCAGTTGCGCTTCATTTAGAAGAAAATCTCAATTTTTTGGCTCGACTCCCCGTTGCCGCCTCACCACGTGATCAACCATTGCAGGCTGCTTACCAGCAATTAAAACTCTATTTGATGCTGGCTCAACCAGAGAAAATGGATGCTTCCTGGTTTGCTAAAACCCTGCTGATTAACTGGCCGCAGCGCAAAGACTTAACTGATGACATATGGCAAGACATTGCTCCTCCCTTGTTAGATTTCTATGCCCGCAACCTCCCCTATCATCCACAATGGCGTTTGGCTACCGATGAAGAATGGGTCAATCAGGTACAAACTCTGCTGGTCCGTCAAATGGGATTGCTTAACAGTGAAAATTCGCTGTATCAAAAGATGCTGGCAAAGGTAGCGCAGCAGTATGTTGATATGAACCTGGCTGATATGACCGGCGATACAGACGCCGCGCGTATTTTCACTACCGCCTCTTCAATGACTGCCGTTCCGGGGGAGTTCACCCGTAAAGCGTGGAACGAGGCGGTTAAACCGGCGATTGAAAAAATGAGCAGCGATCGCCGCGAGGAGATGGATTGGGTGCTCGGCGAGAATAAAAACACCTTTCTCGAACAGGACTCGCCAGAGGCGTTGCAATCGCGGCTCAGAGACCGCTATTTCGCCGATTTTTCTGCAAGCTGGTTAAAATTCCTCAACGGCCTACATTGGCAACAGGCAAAAACCTTTTCTGATGCTATCGATCAGCTCACGCTAATAGCCGACGTCCGTCAGTCACCGCTGGTTGCATTAATGAATACGCTACGTATGCAGGGTAAAACGGGGCAATCCAGCGCCGCTATCTCAGATTCGCTGGTCAAATCGGCAAAAAACCTGTTAAACCGCGATGAACAACCGGCCATCGACCAGCAGTCTGGCGAGCGCGGACCACTGGATGCCACTTTTGGTCCGCTTATCTCACTGATGGATGGCAAGACCGGCACGCAGGGCAATATCCCACTGAATCTGAAGACCTTTTTGACCCGCGTCACCCAGGTACGCCTTAAACTCCAGCAAGTGGTCAATGCTGCCGATCCTCAGGCCATGACTCAGACACTTGCCCAAACCGTGTTTCAAGGTAAAGCAATTGATCTTACCGAAACCCGCGATTATGGGAGCCTGTTGGCTGCTAGCCTCGGCCGGGAATGGAACGGATTCGGACAAACTATGTTTGTTCAGCCGATGGAGCAGGCTTGGCAACAGGTTTTAACTCCTGCGGCAGAGAGCCTCAATGCCCAGTGGCGGGCAGTCATCGTTGATGACTGGAACAACAAATTCGGTGGACGTTATCCGTTTAAAAATACTGCGAGTGAGGTCTCGCTTCCACTGCTGGGGAGTTATCTCAACGGAGAGAGCGGACGTATCACGCGTTTTCTGCAAACCCGATTAAACGGCGTACTGCATAAAGAAGGCAGTCACTGGGTACAGGACAGAATCAATGCACAAGGGCTTACTTTCAACCTTGCATTTCTCAAGGCAATAGACACGTTAAGTTACCTGTCCGAGATCGTTTTTATCAACGGCGAGGCAAAGATCCATTTTGAACTGCGGCCTGCCACGGCCAAAGACATAATGCAGACAGATTTGATCGTCGATAACCAAAAGCTTAGCTATTACAACCAGCTACCAAACTGGAAACGGTTTTCCTGGCCGGGTGATACGCAGGCTCCCGGCGCGAGCCTAAGCTGGATAAGCACTCAGGCAGGCACTCGGCAATATGCCGACCTTCAGGGAGCCTGGGGATTGATTCGCCTGCTCGATAAAGCCGAGGTAACGCCCTATCAGGGAGTCAACAGCAGCTTTCATCTTCGCTGGAAAACTCATGATGGCTGGCCCCTCAATTACACCTTGCGAACCGAGACCGGAGAAGGTCCGTTAGCTTTACTTCAGCTGCGTAATTTTGTTTTACCGTCAAAAATATTCAGCATTGGGGCAACAGAGGAAGGAAGCTGATGGCGAACTTAACTACGATACTGATGGCCTGCAACGGCGATCGATCCTTACTTTCTCAGCAGGTGCAACGGCAGATCTTGCTTTGGCAAAAGTGGCTTGCTCCAATTTTAGAACACTCACCGACAGGAAGTGATCCCAGCTATCAAGATGACTTTCAGCAAATGCGCGAGGAGGTAAATAAACTCTCAGGCGCGGACACAGATTTAATCTGTGTGTTAGCCGAGAAACTACTGACCTCGACTTGCAAAGATGTTCGAGTAGCGACCTATTACATCTGGGCACGGTTGCACCAACAGGGCGAAATCGGTCTGGCCGAAGGGCTGGCTCTGCTGGCCGGGCTGCTGCAGAACTTTGGCAATCAGCTGCATCCACAACGTAGCAACAGCCGCAAGCTGGCAATAGATTGGCTGGCTGGCAGCCGGGTATTGGACAGCCTTTCGCTTTATCCGCAAGTGAACAAAGATGATTTCGAACGCATTGTCGGGGCTATGGCGTTAATAGAAGACAGTACTGCTGGCTGGGAAGATGCTTCCAGGCCAGATTTAGGCATCCTTTATGCCACGCTGGAAAGTCGCCTGGCTCAGTCTGGCGGCCCCGACGCGGTAATCCCTCAAAACAGCATCGGTACTGCCAACATCTCAGCCTCCAATTCGGGCAACTCACTGACACTCGTCCCTGTCACTTCAGGACGAGATTTGCTCGATCAGGCCAAGCTGCTGGCAGCATATCTGCGTAATCAACCAGGCGGTTGGCTTTCCGGTCATCGTCTGATGAAAAGTGTACGTCTGGATACTCTGCACAAGCTGCCGCCACTGGGTGTTGACGGACGCACTCGGCTATTGCCGCCAAAACCGGAAAATCGTGCACTGCTCAAACGACTTTACCTACAGCAAAGCTGGCTCGAGCTTCTGGATCAGACCGATAGCCTGTTTGGGCAAGCAGTGAATCATCTGTGGTTAGACGTGCAGTGGTATATCCATCAGGCGCTGATTAAAAGCGGTGAACCCTATGAGCACTGGGCCGAGATCATTAAGCAGGATCTGAACACCTTATTAACTCGACTGCCCGGTCTAGAAAGTTTGGCATTCAACGATGGTACGCCATTCGCCGATGAGGTGACGATGAACTGGATCAATCACCACGTTATCGATTCGCCAGAAAACAGGGGAAGCCCGCCCGCCGTAGCGGCAATTGTCGCAGATGAGGATATTTTACAACTTGAGCCCGAAGCTCTGGCACAGGCCGACAGCAACGGCATTGAAGCCGCACTGGAATGGCTGCAGAAACGGCCGGGCATGCAGTCGCCGCGTCAACAATGGCTGTTGCGGTTACTGATGGCGAGGGTTGCCGAGCAATATGGTAAAAATCACATGGCGCTACATCTTTTGAACGAGCTTGACGGCAGCGGGTCTCAAATCACCCTCACCCAGTGGGAACCCGAGCTAATGTTTGAAGTAAAAGCCCGTCGCCTGAAACTGATGCGCATGAAAACCACCCGCTCAGAGTCTGATAAATCCCGTTTGCAAAGCGAAATGGAAACTCTGCTCGCCGGACTCATCGCCCTCGACCCTTCACGCGCTGCGGTGTTGTGTCATTAAATCCCCTATCCGATCTTAAGAAGCCATGAATGACTTAACCCTGCATTATTACCAGGCCGAACTGCGCTACCTGCGCGATGCGGCAAAAGAGTTTGCTCAAAGTCACCCTGATAAAGCAGCCATGCTGGACCTCGATAAACCCGGAACCGCCGATCCTTACGTTGAGCGCCTGTTTGAAGGCTTCGCCTTCTCCATGGGCCGGCTGCGTGAAAAAATTGATGATGATTTGCCAGAACTTACAGAGGGGCTGGTCAGCATGTTATGGCCGCACTATCTGCGCACCATTCCATCGCTGTCGATTGTTGAGCTGACACCGGATTTGCTGGCAATGAAAGTTGCTGAAATTGTTCCTTTGGGAATGGAGGTTTATTCCCGTCCTGTGGGTCCGAAAAATACCATCTGCCAATATCGCACGACACGCAATATGGTCCTCAATCCACTAGCAGTCTCAAAGGTCGCTATCGTCACTGAACCCGATGGGCGTTCATTGCTACGTTTGCGGCTGGCCTGTAGCCCGCAGACCGATTGGGCGCAGGTGGATTTGCATCGTCTTTGTTTTTACCTACCGGGTGAGCCGGCAGTTAGCAGCGCGCTTCATCTGGCCTTGACCCGCCGTCAGGCAGAGCTGTATTTGCGACTGCCGGATCAGGGCGATCGGCGAAGACTGGAGGGCTGGTTTTCTCCCGGAGGTTTTACCGATGAAGACTTGCTATGGCCCAAAGGAGAAGGCGCCTTTAGCGGTTATCAGCTGTTGCTGGAATATTTCACCTTTCGTGAAAAGTTTATGTTTGTGCACCTCAACGGGCTAGAAATGGAGAAGCTGCCAGCCGGTATAAACTATTTTGATATTGAAGTGGTGCTCAGCAGCCAATGGCCAAATGACCTTCCGCTTACAGATGAGGCACTAAAACTGCATTGCATACCAGTAATCAACCTGTTTTCACTGGAGGCAGATCCTCTCATTGTCAATGGGCTGGAGAGTGAGTACCTGCTACGTCCTCGCCGTATGCAGGACGGCAATACCGAAATTTATTCCGTCGATTCGGTGGTAGGCTCCCAACGCACCTCCGACGCCAGCTATGTGCCGTTTACCAGCTTTCGTCACCGAGGCGGCATGCAGAGACGGCACGCGCCTGTACGTTATTTTCATACCCGCATCAAACGGGGAGTCACCGGAATGCACGAAACCTGGCTGATCCTCGGTGGGCAACAGTGGGAGGCCGATCGGCTGTTTGACCGCGAAGCCTTATCGCTGAGAATCACCGGGACTAACGGCCAGCTGCCGCATAAGGCACTGCAAAGTACCTTGCTCGACAGCTGCGAATCGGGGCTGCAAACAACGTTACGGGTACGCAATCTCTGTAAACCCTCTTTGCCCGCCTACCCTCCGAAAGAAGATCACTTTCAGTGGCGAGTGTTGAGCCATCTTGGTTCAAGCTACCTAAATCTGATGAGCAGCGCCGAAGTGCTTCGCGGCACGCTGGAACTTTATAACTGGCAGGGAGACGAGCTCAATAATCGGCGGCTTGATGCCATTCAACGAGTACAGCATCACCAAATCCAACGTTTTGAGAAAGGCTTTCTGCTGCGTGGGATTGATATCGAAGTAACGTTGGACAGTAACGGTTTTACTGGTGAAGGTGACATTCACCTGTTTGGCGAAATGCTAAATCGCTTTTTTGCTCTCTACGCAGACATCCACTTATTTAATCAACTCTCGCTAATCGTTCAGCCCGATGGGAAATGCATCCGATGGAAAGAGAACCACAATCAGCGCCTGCCAGGCTGATCGAGCAGTTAAGAGATAAGCTTCCTTACACCCAGTTTTATCGATTTTGCCAATTACTTGAACAAAGTCAGCCAGATGCACCTGCATTGGGTAGCCACTGGCAGATAAGACACGATCCGATTCGCTTTAGACCTCATCCCGGAATGGGATTTCCGGCCAGCGAATTCAAGCCGCTTGAGATATCAGAACAAACACCCATTCCCTCTACTATTCGTACCACTTTTATTGGTTTATACGGCGTGGAATCGCCATTACCCACTCGCTATATCGATGACATTACCCAGCGCCGAGAAGGGCATGAGGCGGTCAGTGATTTTCTGGATATCTTTAACCACCGCCTCACGACCCAGTATTACCGCATCTGGCGCAAATACTCTTATCCGGCCACCTTTGAGCCTGGTGGCACCGATAAAACGTCTAAATACCTGCTAAGCCTTTGTGGGCTGGGAATTGACGGCTGTGCTCAAAATATTGCGACGCCAGTCTCTCGCTTTCTGGCATTGACCAGCCTGATGCGACTGCCTACACGAACCCGCGAAGGGATTATTTCGCTGGTGCAGCTACTGGCTCCCAATACCGAAGCACGTCTGGTGGCCCACGATCGCTTTCGCATACCGCTGCGTAATCCGCTGGCAATAAGCGTGAATCATCCAATCAGCCTGAGTTTAAATCCAGTGATGGGAAGCCATGCCATCGATATAAACAGTCAGGTTTTACTGCAATTAAAAACCACTGACCCCGATGACGTCAGGAAATGGCTGCCCGGCGGGCAAATACATGCAGATTTGATGGCGCTGCTGTCCGTATACCTTGGATCAAGGCTACATGTGCGCTTAGAACTGATGGTTTCGCGAAAACTGCTGCCCGATGCACAAGTTTCCTGCCAGCCACGAGCAACCGGCGTCCTTCTAGGCAGAACTGCGGTGATGCGAGCACTGCGTGCCGATCCATCTACTGAGACCAGCAATGAACTGCTGATCATTAATCTGGGCCGCTACCAGCGAGTTCAAGAAAATCCACACTCAAGGGAGGTTACAGAACATGGCGATTATCGCTGGTGAAACTCGTAATTCATTAATAATGCTGATTGCAGCACTGACTCTTTGCGGATGCGGCCTGACGCAAACAGTGATCGAGGGAACGGTCGCTATGACCCGATCTATTTTTTACAAACAAGTGAATAATCTACATTTGGATATCAAAGCGCGCGAAGCGTCAAACAACAATGAAATCGGAGCACCGCTGGCAACCATCGTGCGTATCTATCAATTAAGAGATCGTAAAAAGTTTGATGGAGCCGATTACCCATTGTTATTTAGCGAAGATAATCAGGCGATAAAAAGCGATTTACTGGCGGAAAAGGATCTTCGCATTCGTCCTGGAACAGCCGTGAGCATTGACGTGCCGCTGGAAAAAGAAGCTCAGTATGTTGCAGTTGCTGCACTGTTTCTGGCACCGGACATCAACAACAACACTTGGCGAATAGTGATAAATCGCAACGATCTAGACCCTGACGAGCCTCGCCAAATTGAACTAAATAATCATAGCCTGGCACTGCTTCCTTTAAAGGATAGGTAAATGCTGCGGCCCTCTCTCTATGAAATACTGTTCGGTAATTTTACTGGCGGACTCGAGCTTCATCAGGTCAGCGACGAGAATCAGGTCATCCTGTCTGTGCTGGACAACATGCAGCGCGTGCTTAACTGTCGCGCTGGAACGCTGAGTCATCTACCTGATTATGGCCTGCCCGACATGAGCAAAATTCTACAGGGGATGCCCGGCTCCGCACATTCACTGCTGGCAGTATTGTCCAGCACACTGCTGAAATATGAACCGCGCCTGAACAGCCTGAATGTTGTACTGCTGCCGCAGTCCACGCAGGGTTTTTTAGAATACGGCATTGATGCCGAACTCAAAGATTTTGGCCTGGTCAGGTTCGGCACCACTTTTATGCCGGAAGGCCGCGTACTTCTCCGGCATCTCAAAAAACAGCATTACGCCTAAATTCAGGGATTCTACATGTCTAATAACCGCCAGTTACGGACCGGGGGAGACCCGCGCACGCTTGCTGATTACGCCGCCTTGCACCAAGAGTTGAGCAAGTTGACACACCCGGCGCGCCCCGACGTTAACTGGAAAAAAATAGAACGGCTAAGTCTCAGCCTTTTCCAGCAAAACGGGATCGAACTGCAAACCGCTTCCTGGTTTACCCAGGCTCGAATGCATCTCACAGGTTTATCAGGGCTTTGTGAAGGGCTTGGGATTATAGAAGCGTTGCTCTCGCGACAGTGGGCTGGACTGTGGCCATTGGCCGTGCATGCACGCGTGGAAATTCTGAGTAGTCTTAGCCAACGCCTACAGCAGCGATTTCGAAGTATTCGACTGGAATATCACGATTTGCCGCAGGTTTATCATGCAGAAAAGCTGCTTAATTCGCTGTGCGACATTCTGCAACGCCTTGAACTGAAAAACGTCAGTCAGCTCGGTGAAGTGAGTGCCTATCTTCACAACGCGGCAATGCGGCTGGAGAATAATCACGCTGACCCGGCAGTCCCGGCAGTGCTGCAAGCCGTTGCGAAGAAAGGAGAGGTAGAAGACCACGGCCAACCGTGGATATATATGCCTCAGACAGCTACCGAAGCACCTGTCATTATTATCTCTCCTGAACCTACGGCTAAACCTCTACTTCAGTGGTGGGGATTTGTTGCGGGCATAATATTTACAGTGACGTTTTTCGGTGCGATTACTGCGGGGGCCAAGGTATTTTTTCATTCATCGGCAGAAGAGCAGGTATTGGCCACTCTACAGGCATTGCCAGCCCCATTAAACCCGCAATCCCTTGAAAGTATGAGGATCAATAATGTCGGGATGCTCAAAAAGCAAGGCCCTGAGTTGATCGCCATTACCAGGAAACACATCAATTATCTTGCCGACCTGTCACCCCTGTGGCCGCAAGACAGAGCGAATAAACTGGTGCATCAGGTGAAAGTCCTATGGCCGGAAGATCCTGAGGCTCTATCGCTAATCAAGGATTGGACTCAACAACTGAAGGCCAATGCCATACCCACTGAAAATCTTCCAGGCTGGCATTCTGCCAATCTACAACTGCAAAAGTTGGCGGATAAACTTAACGAGCTAGACGAAGAACGCGGGCATTACATGACCGTTTCGCAGCTCAAAACGTCTGTATTTGCCATCCAGCAGGCATTAAACCGTGCAATCCCGGTCGAAGAGTCGTTACGTAAACTTGACGAGGACAAGCAGGCAAACAAGGAGATAACCCCGCAAAGGTTGGCGCAGTTGGATAACCAGTTCAGGCAGTTGCTGAACCGCTATGGATTAATGGTTGCTGACTTTCTCTGAATCGTGTCTATATCTTTACTCTATTTCAGTGAGTTGTTGAACGCGAGGTACTAACGATGAGCCCTTCTCGTGAAGAAGTGATAGGTTTTTAGAAGATTTTGTCAGGCAATCATCTCATTGAACCCAAATTTTCTCCAAAAAAAAAGCCACCCGTAGGTGACTTGATTCTCATACTTACTAATGGTGCCGAAGGCCGGAATCGAACCGGCACGCCTTGCGGCGGTTGATTTTGAATCAACTGCGTCTACCGATTTCGCCACTTCGGCACTGCAAGTAGTATGCGGAAAACGGGTGCATTATACCTTTCCAACACACCTACGCAATAGTAATCCATGCATTCTGATGCTAAGTGCTGAAAAAACCGGCATTAATCCACCGACCGTTTGATATTTCGACAAATTTCATCTTCATTCTACTTACTTTTGCCCCCTGGACTCGCCCCAAAGAATCACTGCGTTTGCAGCATCGGTGTACGCGAAGCAAACTCCGCGACGGCTTCACCTATCAAGCCTAATGAAAGATGCGGTCAAAGCAGGATGAATGGATTTAAGATCACCCCGAAATCCTAACACCCCATTAATACTGTAAATTTTTCCTACATGCGGCGAATTCCTCATGCGGTTCTGCGTTTATCACATTAAGATAAATTCATTCTTCCCTTTCACCATTTAAGAATGGATACGCGTTCGTTGAAAAAATTCACCCTTTCGCTGTTAGCTATGGCCTTTGCCAGCATGCCAATGCTGAGTCAGGCTCAGACCCAACGTCTGGCTTCTCAGGTGGTCGATGACCACGCAGAACATATTTTCTTTAACAGCGGCGCTATGGGCATGGCCCTGGTGGTCGTCGATAACAAGCAACAGGTCTTTCGCAGCTTTGGTGAAACAAAGGCGGGATCGGGTATTCGGCCCCGTGAAAACTCGCTGATCCGTATTGCCTCTCTCAGCAAGCTGATGACCAGTGAAGTATTGGTCAAAATGGCAGAACAGGGCACGGTGAAGATCACCGATCCGCTGCACAAATACGCCCCTGCCGGCGCGTTTGTGCCTTATTACAGCGCGACCATGCCTATCACTTTGCTGAGTTTGGCCACCCATACCAGCGGCCTACCGCGCGAGCAGCCGGGTGGTGCACCGCATCGCCCAGTGTTCACCTGGCCGAATCGCGTTGAACGCTGGAACTGGTTGCAGTCCGCCAAGCTGAAAGTCCCGCCGGGTGCAGAGGCTTCCTACTCGAATCTGGGCTTTGACCTGCTGTCGGATGCATTGTCCGATGCGGCTCACAAACCTTACACTCAGCTGTTCCGCGAGCTGATCACCCAACCGAATGGCATGGTTGACACTACCTATACACCCACTCCAGCCCAGTGCTCGCGTCTGATGGAGGGCATGCATCCAAGCCCTTGCGTGAATACTACGGCAGCAACGGGCAGCGGCGGAGTCTATTCGACCCCGGCCGATATGGGCCGATGGATGGAGCAGTTTATGCCATTGGCAAATGGCAAGCAGAGTGCGACCGCGGCGCTGGCTCAGAAGATGTATTATCGCCGTACCGATCTGGCGGCGTTGAAGGGCATGGACGTGCCTGGTCCGGCCTATGAATTAGGCATGGCGTGGATAACCATGGCACCGTCGCCGCTTTGGCCACGTATTATTGAGAAGACTGGCGGCGGCGGCGGCTTTATCACTTACATGGCCATGGTGCCGCAGCGTGGTGTGGCCGTGTTTGTCGTGGTGACCCGTTCTCAGTTAACCAAGTTTAAAAACATGAGCGATGGCGTGAACGATCTGGTCGCCTCTCTGGTTCGCAACAACGAAATATAACTTCAGTTGTTCAGGCGTTATATAGCAAAAAAGCAGCTCAACCGAGCTGCTTTTTAATAGCCATCATCAACTAAACTAATTACGTTTTAACAGCAGATAGGTACTAATCACAAAGAACAGGCCGCTTGGCAATACAGCACCGAGTAATGGCGGAATATTGTAGACCAAACTGAGCGGACCAAAAATCTGATCAAGTACATAGAACAGGAACCCAAAGCAGATACCGGTCAACACACGAACCCCCATCGGCACGCTACGCAGCGGTCCGAAGATGAATGACAGCGCCATAAGCATCATTACCGCCACGGACAATGGCGCAAAGATTTTACGCCACATATTCAGCTGATAACGTTTGGCTTCCTGCCCGGTTTGTTTGAGGTACTTAACGTAGTTATACAGGCCGCTGATCGACAGGGAATCCGGATCCAACGCCACCACGCCTAGCTTGTCGGGCGTCAGGTTTGTCTTCCATACGCCGTTTAGCGTCTGCGAACCGGTTATACGGGTTGGACTTCCCAGCACTGATTCATCAACCTGAGAAAGCTGCCAGCTGCCATTCTCATACTGCGCCGAGGTCGCGTAGCGCACTGACAGCAGTTTATGATTATCATCAAAGTGATAGATGTTAACGCCGCTGATTTGGTTATCACCGACCACGTGTTCGATAAAGATAAAATCGGGGCCATCTTTCGCCCACAGACCGTTTTGCGTTGATACCAGCGAACCGCCGAACAGCTGCTGCGCACGGTAGTTACGCGCCATTTGGTCGCCCACTGGTGATACCCATTCGCCGATCGCCATAGTCAGCAATACCAATGGGATAGCCGTTTTCATGACCGCAGATGCCACCTGCATACGGGTAAAACCGGAAGCCTGCATAACCACCAGCTCACTGCGAGTTGCCAGCGCGCCCAGTCCCAGCAGAGCCCCAAGCAGCGCAGCCATCGGGAAAAACACTTCAATATCGGTCGGCACGCTGAGAATGGTAAAAATTCCGGCGTCCAATGCAGAATAACTCCCCTGCCCGACTTTACGCAGCTGGTCGACGAACTTGATAATCCCGGAAAGGGAAACCAGCATGAACAGCGTCATCATGATGGTATTAAAAATCGTTCGACCGATATAACGATCTAATACGCCAAACATCAGGCCGCTCCTCTTAAACGTGCACGTAGTCTGCGCAGGGGAAGCGTGTCCCACATATTGAGTATCACCGCCAGGGCGAAATAAACCAGATTGGTTGCCCACATCCAGAACATAGGATCAAGTTTACCTTTCTCACCGTTCGATCTCAGCGAGCTCTGTAACAGGAAGAAAACCAGGTAAAGGAAGATCGCAGGAAGCATGCTCAGTACACGCCCCTGTCGAGGATTGACCACCGAAAGCGGTACTACCATCAGCGCCATCAAGAACACGGAAACTACCAGCGTAATACGCCAGTTCAATTCCGCGCTAGCCTCTTTGGCTTTGGAATTCCACAGTGACGTCATGCTCATTTGCTCAACGTCGCTGGCATCAAGCTCAACCGTACGATGGCCAATAACCGCCAGATAATCGGTAAAATCGGTAATGCGGAAGTCACGTAGCAATGCGGTACCTTCGTAGCGAGTACCGGTATCCAGAGTAACCTGCTGGGAACCATCCGGACGTTGATCCATATGGCCTTTCTCGGCTACTACCACGGATGGACGCTGATTGCCGTTAGGCCTGAGCTGCGCCAGGAAAACGTTATGGAATTCTTTGCCGCGCACGTTACCGACAAACAGCACTGAACCGCCATCCTGTGAAGGCGTAAATTGTCCCGCGACCATAGCCGCCATACCGGGATTTGCCTTGGCATCAGCCATGACCTGATCCTGATGCTTGGAGGACCAGGGACCGACCCAAAAAGCATTGATACCGGCGAAAACAGAGGTAAACAGCGCCAGAGACATGGCAGCAACGATTAATGACCTTTTTCCTAGGCCACAGGCGTGCATAACGGTGATTTCGCTGTCAGTATAGAGTTTACCCAGGGTCATCAACAGCCCCAGGAAAAGACTTAACGGCAGGATGAGTTGAGCCATATCAGGAATGCCTAAACCAAGCAGCTGAATGACTAAATTTGTTGGGATATCGCCATCGACTGCCGCGCCCAGTATCCTGACTAGCTTCTGACAGAAGAAGATTAGTAACAGAATAAACAGGATCGCAAATTGGCTCTTGAAGGTTTCCCTAACCAGATATCTAATGATGATCACGCTGAATACGCCTGTGAAAACTTGTCTTTTTGCAGGAAAATCGATAGTTTCATCGCTAATCCGTCATTTTTTCTCATCATATGGCAACCTTCACAGCTAAAATAGTATTACAACACCGTAAATTTGGGTGACCTATAGGAAGATGCTTATAGCCGCCAAAAATAAATTTCTATGCCGTATAGGTTAACACAGGTCATTACATCAATGACGGGAGAGTGTAACGGACGCCCCATTCTATCCGTACCCCCCGCCTTTGTCTTTAAGATTCAGGAGAGTGCATGGAGTTCAGTGTAAAAAGCGGTAGCCCGGAAAAACAGCGCAGTGCCTGTATTGTAGTCGGCGTATTTGAACCTCGCCGCCTATCCCCTATGGCTGAACAGCTCGACAAGATCAGCAATGGATATATCAGCGCCCTGCTCCGCCGCGGTGAACTGGAAGGAAAAGTAGGGCAAACCCTGTTCCTGCACCATGTTCCAAACATTCTGTCCGAGCGCATCCTTTTGGTAGGCTGCGGGAAAGAACGCGAACTCGACGAGCGCCAATACAAGCAAGTCATCCAGAAAACGATTAACGCCCTGAACGAAACCGGTTCGATGGAGGCGGTTTGCTTCCTCACCGAACTTCACGTCAAGGGACGTAATACTTATTGGAAAGTGCGTCAGGCCGTAGAGACCTCGAAAGAGTCACTTTATACCTTCGACCAGCTGAAAACGAATAAGGTCGAGCCACGTCGCCCGTTACGTAAAATGGTATTTAACGTGCCGACGCGTCGCGAGCTAAATAGCGGTGACCGCGCAATAGCTCACGGCCTGGCGATTTCTTACGGGGTGAAGGCCGCGAAAGATCTTGGCAATATGCCGCCAAATATCTGTAACGCAGCCTATCTTGCCTCGCAGGCTCGCCAGCTTGCCGATGCTTTTAGCAGCAACATCACGACTCGCGTCATCGGCGAACAGCAGATGAAAGAGCTGGGAATGAATGCCTATCTGGCAGTGGGTCAGGGTTCGCAAAACGAATCACTGATGTCAGTGATGGAATATAAAGGTAATCCAAATGCCGACGCCAAGCCGATTGTGTTGGTTGGCAAGGGCCTGACCTTTGATTCCGGCGGTATCTCCATCAAGCCAGCCGCCGACATGGACGAAATGAAGTACGACATGTGTGGCGCGGCAACGGTTTACGGCGTCATGCGTGTCGTGGCCGAGTTGAAGTTGCCACTTAACGTGGTCGGCGTTCTGGCCGGTTGTGAAAACATGCCGGGCAGTCGCGCGTTCCGTCCGGGCGACATTCTGACGACGATGTCCGGCAAAACCGTTGAAGTGCTCAACACCGATGCCGAAGGCCGTCTGGTATTGTGCGATGCGCTGACCTACGTCGAGCGTTTCGATCCGGAACTGGTTATTGATGTCGCCACCCTGACGGGTGCCTGCGTGATTGCGCTGGGTCACCACATCACCGGTTTGTTGTCGAACCACAATCCGCTGGCGCATGAGCTGATCACCGCTTCTGAACAGGCCGGTGACCGCGCATGGCGTCTGCCGATGGGCGACGAGTACGACGAGCAGTTGCAATCGAATTTTGCCGATATGGCAAACATCGGTGGCCGTCCGGGTGGTGCTATCACTGCTGGCGTATTCCTGTCACACTTTGCCGAGAAGTATAACTGGGCGCATCTGGACATCGCCGGTACCGCATGGCGTTCAGGAAAAAACAAAGGTGCAACGGGTCGTCCCGTTTCGCTGTTGTCGCAATTCCTGTTGAACCGTGCTGGTCTCAACGGCGACGATTAATCGCCAATTGATGTAAACGCCTCCCTCGCGCATTGCGTTGCGGGGGATGGCGTCAGGAAGACACTCATGAAACAGGCTACATTTTTTCTACTTAACTCACCCGACGTCGACGGCGAGCTGAGCGGCCATGAAGATCTGGCTTGCCAGATTGCTGCCCGGCGTTATCGCGCAGGTCAGCGCGTGCTGATCGCCTGTGAAGACCAAAAGCAGGCCGAACGTCTTGATGAAGCGCTGTGGAAACGTGATGCCGAGCAGTTTGTGCCGCATAATCTGGCAGGAGAAGGCCCGAGATTCGGAGCCCCCGTCGAGCTATGCTGGCCCGGAAAACGCGGAAATGCGCCGCGAGATTTGCTGATCAGCCTGCTTGGGCAATTTGCAGATTTTGCCACCGCTTTCCATGAAGTGGTAGACTTCGTTCCTTACGAAGATTCTTTAAAGCAGCTGGCGCGCGAACGCTACAAAGCCTATCGCAGCGTCGGCTTCAATTTGACCACGGCGACACCGCCGGACGTCAATACAACGACTACAGACTAACGAAGCGAAATGGATAAGACATATAACCCGCAAGATATCGAGCAACCGCTTTACGAGCACTGGGAAGAACAGGGCTATTTCAAGCCTAACGGTGATACCAGTAAGGAAAGCTTCTGCATCATGATCCCGCCGCCGAACGTTACCGGTAGCTTGCATATGGGTCACGCTTTCCAGCAAACCATCATGGACGCCATGATCCGCTATCAGCGCATGCAGGGTAAAAACACCCTGTGGCAGGCGGGAACCGACCATGCCGGTATTGCTACTCAGATGGTAGTAGAGCGCAAAATTGCTGCTGAAGAAGGCAAGACTCGCAAAGACTACGGTCGCGAAGCCTTTATCGACAAAATCTGGGAATGGAAATCAGAATCGGGCGGCACTATTACCCGCCAGATGCGCCGTCTGGGCGATTCCGTGGACTGGGAGCGCGAGCGCTTCACCATGGACGAAGGCCTGTCAAACGCCGTTCGTGAAGTGTTTGTTCGACTGTACAAAGAAGACCTGATTTACCGCGGCAAGCGCCTGGTGAACTGGGATCCGAAACTGCGTACTGCGATTTCCGACCTCGAAGTTGAAAACCGTGAATCCAAAGGTTCCATCTGGCACCTGCGCTATCCGCTGGCTGACGGCGTGAAAACCGCTGACGGTAAAGACTATCTGGTGGTTGCGACCACCCGTCCCGAAACCGAGCTGGGCGATGCCGGTGTTGCCGTTAATCCAGAAGATCCGCGTTATAAAGATCTGATCGGTAAAGAAGTTATCCTGCCATTGGTAGGCCGCCGCATTCCTGTTCTTGGCGACGAACACGCCGATATGGATAAAGGCACCGGCTGTGTGAAAATCACCCCAGCCCACGACTTTAACGACTATGAAGTCGGTAAACGTCACGGCCTGCCGATGATCAACATTCTGACTTTCGACGGCGATATCCGCCAGACCGCCGAGGTGTTCGACACCAAAGGCGAAGAAAGCGACGCGTGCAGCAATGAAATTCCCGAGCAGTTCCGTGGCCTGGAGCGCTTCGCAGCGCGTAAAGCCATCGTTGCCGCCTTCGAAGAATTGGGCCTGCTGGAAGACATCAAGCCTCATGATTTAACCATTCCCTATGGCGACCGTGGCGGCGTAGTTATCGAGCCAATGCTAACCGACCAGTGGTACGTGCGTACTGCTCCGCTGGCAAAAGTTGCCGTTGAAGCGGTCGAGCAAGGCGAGATCAACTTTGTACCAAAACAGTATGAAAACATGTACTTCAGCTGGATGCGCGACATTCAGGACTGGTGTATTTCTCGTCAGCTGTGGTGGGGTCACCGTATCCCGGCCTGGTACGACGCTGAAGGCAAAGTTTACGTCGGTCGTGACGAAGAAGAAGTGCGCAGCGAAAACAACCTGGGCGCAGACGTTGTTCTGAGCCAGGACGAAGACGTGCTGGACACCTGGTTCTCTTCTGGCCTGTGGACCTTCTCGACGCTGGGCTGGCCAAACGAAACGCCAGACCTGAAAGCTTTCCATCCTTCAAGCGTTGTGGTCAGCGGCTTTGACATTATCTTCTTCTGGATCGCCCGCATGATCATGATGACCATGCATTTCGTGAAAGACGAAAACGGCAAGCCACAGGTTCCGTTTAACACTGTTTATATGACCGGCCTGATCCGCGATGACGAAGGGCAAAAAATGTCCAAGTCGAAAGGTAACGTTATCGATCCACTGGACATGATCGACGGTATCTCGCTGGAAGATTTGCTGGAGAAACGCACCGGTAACATGATGCAGCCGCAGCTGGCGGAAAAAATCCGCAAGCGCACCGAAAAGCAGTTCCCGAACGGTATTGAACCGCACGGCACCGACGCCCTGCGCTTTACCCTGGCGGCGCTTGCCTCGACGGGCCGTGACATCAACTGGGACATGAAGCGTCTTGAAGGCTACCGCAACTTCTGTAACAAGCTGTGGAATGCCAGCCGTTTCGTGCTGATGAACACTGAAGATCAAGACTGTGGTCTGAGCGCCGGCGAGCTGCAACTGTCTCTGGCTGACCGCTGGATCCTGGCAGAATATAACCGTACCGTAAAAGCTTACCGTGAAGCATTGGACGGCTACCGCTTCGACCTGGCGGCCAGCATTCTATATGAATTCACTTGGAACCAGTTCTGCGACTGGTATCTGGAACTGACCAAGCCAGTTATGAATAACGGCACCGAAGCTCAGCTTCGCGGCACTCGCCATACGCTGGTAGAAGTGTTGGAAGGCCTGCTACGCCTGGCGCACCCGATTATTCCATTCATTACCGAAACCATCTGGCAGAGCGTGAAACCGCTGAAAGGCATCACAGCTGACACAATCATGCTGCAACCTTTCCCGGAATACTCGGCGGATAAAGCCGATGAGGCCGCGCTGGTCGATCTCGAATGGATCAAGCAGGCGATCATCGCTATCCGTAACGTGCGTGCTGAAATGAATATCGCACCGGGCAAACCTCTCGAGCTGTTGCTGCGTGGCGCAAGCGCCGATGCACAGCGTCGCGTCGAGCAGAACCTGAGCTTTATCAAATCACTGGCGCGTCTGGAGTCAATCACCGTGCTGGTTGCGGGCGATAAAGGTCCAGTTTCTGTGACCAAACTGGTTGAGGGTGCAGAACTGCTGATCCCGATGGCCGGTCTGGTCGATAAGGAAGCAGAACTGGAACGTTTGAACAAAGAGATCGCCAAACTTGACGCAGAAGTTGAACGTATCGAAGCCAAGCTTTCCAACGAAGGTTTTGTGGCTCGCGCTCCTGAAGCCGTAGTTGCTAAAGAACGCGAAAGACTGCAAGCATTTGCCGAAGCCAAAGTTAAGATTCAAGAACAGCAGGTTACTATCGCTGCTCTGTAATCTTCGCTGATACGGCAATCTTTAAAAACGGTGGGGCGAAAAGCTCCGCCGTTTTTTTTGGAATTGCAAAAATCGCCTGCACGCGGTATTAAATACGAATAAAAAATAGCTAACCACTTCAACAATATTAAACCTAAGTCATTGGAATCACGGCAAGGCGGCAAGTGAATGAGTTCCCAAAAGCTTACTGAAATAAGTGACTGGGTCGAATAACGCAGCAGTGGCTTCAAAAATAATGGGTATAAGAGCAATTATGACTACAGCCGTGAAAACACAACAGAACGTCGTGGTGCGCCGCATCACTTGCGATGACAATGCCGAAATCGCAAGGGTGATCCGCGCCGTGTCTGCAGAATTTGGTTTAACTGCCGATAAAGGCTATACCGTGGCCGATCCCAATCTGGATACCTTGTGCGAAATGTACAGCCAGCCGCGCAGCGCCTATTGGGTCGTCGAGCTTGACGGGCAGATAGCCGGAGGCGGCGGTGTTTCCGCACTAATCGGCGCTGATGACGACGTATGCGAATTGCAGAAGATGTATTTTATGCCGAGCCTGCGCGGTAAAGGGCTGGCCAAACGCCTGGCGATTCAGGTGATGGCTCACGCCAAAGAGCAGGGCTTCAAACGGTGTTATCTTGAAACTACCGCCAGCCTGACTCAAGCGATTGCGCTTTACGAGCATCTTGGCTTCGAACATATCAACGGCGCGATGGGCAGCACCGGCCACGTCGACTGTGAAGTCACAATGCTGAAAACTCTTTAACGCGATGTTTATGCAATAAAAAAGCCGACTAAGTCGGCTTTTTTACATTTACATGACTATTAGTGGCGTTTGCCGTCGTCATCTTTGTCGATCACGTTTTTAGGGGCAACGTGCTCGTCTTCTTCTTCATCTTCTTCGTCGAATTCTTCTTCGTCGCCGTCTTCGCCGTTCGGATCTTCAAAATAGGTGCCCCAGCCGTCATAGTTGACGCCGTTAGCTTCAGCCAGCGCCACCAGCTGCTCAACCTGGGTGTCGATCAGTTCAGCATTCAGCGCAACTTCGCTAATCACATCACAGCACATCACCACGGAGCCATCTTCAATTTCCAGCTCTTCGGCATCAGTCACTTCATAGCCCAGTTTGAAGGCTTCTACCGCTGCTCGCTCTAAAACTTCGAATTTCTCGGAAGAGAAATGATGCTCAATAGTGTAAAGCGCGTCAGGATCGCTGCCGTCTTCCAACAGCTCTTCGATGATTAAGCGGGTCTCATTACGTTGTTCGTCTAGCAATTCACGGTTTGCCATGCCTCAGTCCTCAATCAATGTGACGTTTAGACGCTATTTTCACACAGCAGACGGCTTGCCTCCAACATAAACGATAAAGTTTTTACTTTGGGGTTGTAATTGCATATTCATACATATAAATTGAATTTTAATTCATTATAAATGTTTCGGAGATAGGCACATGAGTCTGTTAAGCAAACGCCATTTTCTAAGGCTGCTGGATTTTACCCCGTCAGAAATCGCAACCCTGCTGAAACTGTCGGCTGATTTGAAAACTGCCAAGAAAAACGGCAGCGAAAAACGTTATCTGCAAGGCAAGAATATTGCGCTCATCTTCGAAAAAGACTCAACTCGTACCCGATGCTCTTTCGAAGTTGCCGCTTACGATCAGGGAGCACAAGTTACTTACCTCGGCCCGAGCGGTAGCCAGATTGGCCATAAAGAGTCGATGAAGGACACTGCGCGAGTGCTGGGCAGAATGTACGATGGCATCCAGTATCGCGGCTTTGGTCAGGAAAACGTCGAGACATTGGCTGAATACGCCGGAGTGCCCGTCTGGAACGGGCTGACCAATGAGTTTCATCCTACCCAACTTTTGGCCGATCTGCTGACCATGCAGGAACAGCTGCCGGGGAAAGAATTGTCGCAGATGTCGCTCGCCTATCTTGGCGATGCGCGCAATAACATGGGTAACACGCTGCTTGAAGCGGCGGCGCTGTGCGGGTTGGATCTGCGTTTAGTTGCACCTGCTGCCTGCTGGCCGGATGCCGAGCTGGTTGAAAACTGCAAACATCTGGCGCAGGAGAACGGCGGCAACATTACCTTGACCGATGATATCGACGTTGGCGTTAAAGGCGCCGACTTCCTTTATACCGACGTTTGGGTCTCAATGGGCGAGCCGAAGGAAGTATGGAAAGAGCGCATTAATCTGCTACGTGCTTATCAGGTGAATATGGCAATGATTGCCAAAACAGGCAATCCTCAGGTCAAGTTCCTGCACTGCCTGCCGGCTTTCCATGATGACCAAACCACATTGGGCCGTCAGATGGCTGAAGAATACAATTTGCCGGGTGGCATGGAAGTGTCGAACGAAGTGTTTGAATCGGCGCACAGCGTAGTATTCGACCAGGCTGAAAATCGCATGCACACCATTAAAGCGGTTATGGTTGCCACCCTCGGCAGCCTGTAAGCACTAATTGATCAATACAGCCCGCCAGACCTTGGTGGGCTGCCTTTTCCTCGTCCTATCCTCATGCATTGTTGCACTTTCTAGCCTTCTTTATGCCTCAGCCAAGCCTTTTATCGACTAATCTTTCACAATGTGAATAGATAAGGGAACCGTTATGGGTGCTGTGAATCCCGAGTTCGTGCTTCGTCTGGAAAGTCTGCTGAGCAGGGTTTATCCCAAAGAACACATTGGCGATCTGATTAAAAAAATTCTGCATCTCGGTGAGAAATGGAATTACGGTGCACACCGCTCTGACCAGTGGGTTGATGGCACTAACATTTACCTGATTACCTACGGTGATACCCTCTCTGAAGGCCAGCGCCCTCCTCTCGCGACGCTCAACGATTTTGCCAGCAAGCACCTCAAAGACGCCATCAGCGATATTCATATTCTGCCGATGTACCCTTACAGTTCCGACGATGGATTCAGCGTCATCGACTATCGCCGCATCGACGAACATCTCGGCGGTTGGAGCGATATTCACCATCTTTCCGCCAACTTCAACATGATGTTCGACTGCGTGATTAATCACATCTCGCGATCCAGCGACTGGATGAAAGGCTATATCAACGACGAGCCTTACTTTCGCGACTATTTTATCGAGTCCAATCCCGAGCTGGATTACAGCCGTGTGGTGCGCCCCCGGGCCTCGCCGCTGCTGACGCCGTTTATCAAGGCCGATGGCAAAGAGCTGTATCTCTGGACCACCTTCAGCGAAGATCAGATTGATATTAATTTCAAGAATCCTCAGGTTTTGCTGGAAAGCATTGACGTGATCCTGCAATACGCTGCCAGCGGCGGGCAGTCGATTCGTCTGGATGCGATTGGCTACATCTGGAAAGAAATGGGTACCACCTGTATTCACCGTCCTCAGGCTCACAATATCATCAAGCTGTGGCGCACTATTCTCGACGAGGTGATCCCCGGCACCCGCATCATCACTGAAACCAACGTGCCGCATCATGAAAATATCAGCTATTTTGGCGAGGGCGACGAGGCACACATGGTGTATCAGTTCGCGCTACCGCCGCTGACGCTGCACGCTTTCCTGCGTGAAGACACCACCACGCTGACCAAATGGGCGCAGGGTTTAAACGCCGAGGCGCACTATCCGAAAACCACCTATTTTAATTTTCTCTCCAGCCACGATGGTATTGGCCTGCGCCCGACTGAGACCTTTCTCGACGACGACGAGCGTAAATATCTGGCGCAGGAAACGCAGCGCAAAGAAGGTCGAGTTTCCTATAAAGACAACGGTGACGGAACTCACTCGCCGTATGAGCTGAATATTAATTACCTCAGCGCCATCACTGAAATTGATGATAGTGTCGAAATGAAGGCGCGCAAGTTTCTGGCGGCGCAGTCACTGTTGCTGTCAGTTATGGGCGTTCCGGCGATTTATATTCACAGTCTGCTGGGCAGTGAGAACGATCTGGATGGCATGCACCAGTCTGGCCTGAGCCGACGGATAAACCGCAAAAAGCTCAAACTTGAGGATGTCGAAAAAGATCTGGCGACCAAGGGATCGCTGCGATCGGCAGTATTCTATGGCCTTAAAAAACTGATCGATATCCGCCGCAACCGCCCTGCTTTCTCGCCACAGGCCGGACAGAAGATCCTGGAGCTTGGCAATAAGCTGTTTGCGCTTGAACGCTATGATCCAAAATCAGAGAACCGCATCAGCTGTATCTTCAACATCAGTAGTCAGTCGCAGCCTTTCAAGCTGGCAGTTGACGGCAAGGATCTAATAAGCGGTGAACCGTTTAACGGCCAGATGCGCCTGCAGCCGTGGCAAGTGGTATGGATCGAGCACAAACTCAAAGCTCCTGAACGTTTGGGCAGGCTGCGTCGTTGGCGGAAAAAGATTTACATCTCGCTGAAAAGGTCCGATGCCAACCGATTGCTCACAGGCAGACCTCGCAAAGCAAAAAGGTGAAGTTACCCTCTTGCAGGCAGAATTCGTGCGCGTATAATGCGCCACAATTTGCCGGGAGACTGACATGAAAAACGACAACACACCGCGATTCGATGCTTCACCGAACCCTGTGCCAGTAGGCGGCGTTCAGCCGTTGTCTCTCCCAATGGTTTTGAATATGGGCTTGAAAATAACCCACCGATCGCTGAAAGCCCCTCATTGAGGGGTTTTTTTTTGTCTGTCATCGTAGAGGAGAGCGACAATGGCCAATCCGCTGTATCAAAAACACATTATTTCAATTAACGATCTCAGCCGTGAAGAGCTTGAGCTGGTGCTGGACACCGCCGCCAGCCTGAAAGCCAATCCGCAGCCAGAACTGTTGAAACATAAAGTGATCGCCAGTTGCTTTTTTGAAGCCTCGACCCGTACTCGCCTGTCGTTCGAGTCCGCTATCCATCGTTTGGGCGCATCGGTAGTAGGTTTTGCCGACGGCAGCAACACTTCGGCGGGCAAAAAAGGCGAAACGCTGGCCGATACCACCTCGGTGATTAGTACTTATGTCGATGCGATTGTCATGCGTCACCCGCAAGAGGGTGCGGCGCGTCTGGCGACCGAGTTTTCAGGCGGAATTCCAATCCTCAACGCCGGGGACGGTGCCAACCAGCATCCGACTCAGACGCTGCTCGACCTGTTCACCATTCAGGAAACCCAGGGGCGTCTTGATAATCTTAAAATCGCCATGGTCGGTGATCTGAAATACGGCCGCACAGTGCACAGCCTGGCACAGGCGCTGGCGAAATTTAACGGCAATCGCTTTTACTTTATCGCCCCGGATGCGCTGGCAATGCCGGAATACATCCTCAATCTGCTGAAAGAAAAAGGGATTGAATACAGCCTGCATGAAAGCATTGATGAAGTCGTGCCGGAGCTGGATATTCTTTACATGACCCGCGTGCAGAAAGAGCGTCTCGACCCCTCGGAATATGCCAACGTCAAAGCGCAATTCATCCTTCGCGCAGCTGATTTGGCCGACGCCCGGCCGCATCTCAAAGTGTTGCATCCACTGCCGCGCGTCGATGAGATAACTACCGACGTTGACAGCACCCCTCACGCCTACTATTTCCAACAGGCCGGGAACGGGATTTTCGCCCGCCAGGCCTTGCTGGCACTGGTTTTAAACGCAGACACCGCAGAATAAGGAGCGCATCATGACGCAAGATAACAAACTCCAGGTTGAAGCCATTAAATGTGGCACGGTGATTGACCACATCCCGGCGCAGGTGGGCTTTAAGCTGCTGTCGCTGTTCAAACTGACTGAGACCGACCAGCGCATTACCATTGGCCTGAATTTGCCGTCAAACGAGCTGGGCCGCAAAGACATTATCAAAATTGAAAACACCTTTCTCACCGAGCCACAGGTCAATCAGCTGGCGGTCTATGCGCCGCACGCCACGGTGAATCGCATCGATGATTACGTGGTAGTGAAGAAGCTGCATCCGAGCCTGCCGGACCGCATCGAAGGCGTGCTGCGCTGCCCGAACGGCAACTGCATCAGCCGTTTTGAGCCGGTAGCCTCAAGTTTTGCGGTTAAAAATCGTCAAAACGAAATACACCTGCAGTGTAAATACTGCGAGAAAGAGTTTGAGCATCAGGTAGTGCTGAATAACGAATAGTCGCTGCCAGCGGGAGATTGGGGGATGCTTTCTTGCGCCCCGCTCCTTATACTGTCTCGACAATTTTTATCTCAGCAAAGCTTTTAAACTCAACGAGGAATCAGTATGTCTCGCGAAATCAGTACAGAACACGCACCGGCGGCTATCGGTCCTTATGTTCAGGGTGTCGATCTCGGCAGCATGATTATCACTTCCGGCCAGATCCCTGTTGATCCTAAAACCGGTAACGTTGCTGAAGACATCGCTTCTCAGGCGCGTCAGTCACTGCAAAACGTGCAGGCTATCGTTGAAGCCGCAGGCCTCAAAGTTGCCGACATCGTGAAAACTACCGTTTTCGTTAAAGATCTTAACGACTTCGCGACCGTTAACGCGACTTATGAAGCCTTTTTCACCGAGCACAACGCGCCATTCCCGGCTCGTTCTTGCGTAGAAGTTGCCCGTCTGCCAAAAGACGTGAAGATTGAGATCGAAGCTATCGCCGTTCGTCGTTAAGTTTCCCTTTTGATCAAAATAGGTCAGCCTGCGTGCTGGCCTTTTTTATCGCCAAATCCCACCTAGCCCCTTCTCGACCTTGTGATTGCTTCATCAGCGACCATAATTAAATCTGATGCACTTTTTTTGATCATTTTTGCCGACACGGCGTCTTTTCTCGCACTGTAAAAGCGCGATCTCCCCACAAAAACAGCGTTTTTCCCGCGTTTATGCACGCTGGCACAGTTTATGCGTATTGATTAATGCCAAGGCAATCTTTTAGGCCAATTATAAGTTTTAGATATGAAAAAACCCTAGCCTGTTATGTCAGTGAGGTGATGATGATAAATATTGACCTTTCCGATTCACCCTTTTTTGATGAGATGTTAATGGCTGAAGGGCAACACCGCAGTCATTACGACGCCTACTGGCAATGGTTACAGCAGGCCGATCAACAGGCCGTACAGCGCAAAAAAGAGGAAGCCGCGCTGTTGTTTCATCGGGTGGGAATTACCTTTAACGTCTATGGAGACGATGACGGCGCTGAACGTCTAATCCCGTTTGACAGCGTGCCGCGCATCATTCCGGCCAAAGAATGGCAGATGCTCGACCGTGGTATTCGTCAGCGCGTGCAGGCACTCAACTGTTTCTTGCATGATATCTATCACGATCAAAAAATCCTTAAAGCGGGGCTGGTTCCGGCAGAGCAAGTTTTAGCAAACGAGCAATACCAACCTTGCATGCAGGGCGTTGATTTACATCGCGATACCTATGCCCACATTGCCGGAACCGACATGGTTCGCGGCGGTGACGGCGAGTATTACGTGCTGGAAGACAACCTTCGCACCCCGTCCGGCGTGTCTTACATGCTGGAAAACCGCAAAATGATGATGCGGCTTTATCCAGAACTGTTTAGCGAACAGCGCATTGCACCAGTGTCCCGTTACCCTTCCCATCTGTTGCAAACCTTGCGCGAAAGCACGCCAGTCAATGATCCTACCGTGGTGGTTTTGACGCCGGGTCGTTTTAACAGTGCCTATTTCGAACACAGTTTTCTGGCCCAGCAAATGGGCGTCGAGCTGGTCGAAAGCGTGGATCTTTTTGTTAAAGAAGGCGCAGTGTTTATGCGCACCACCGCCGGGCCGTGCAAAGTTGACGTGATTTATCGCCGCCTCGACGATGCATTCCTCGATCCGCTGGCCTTCCGCGCCGATTCTATGCTCGGCGTTCCCGGCCTGTTGTCGGTGTATCGCACCGGTAACGTGGTGCTGGCCAATGCGATTGGCACCGGCGTCGCCGATGACAAGTCGATCTATCCGTATGTGCCGGAGATGATCCGCTTCTATCTTTCGGAAGATCCGATCCTCAACAATGTGCCCACCTGGCAGTGCCGCAAAGAGAAAGATCTCTCTTACGTACTGGCCAATCTCGAAAAAATGGTGGTGAAAGAGGTTCACGGCGCAGGTGGCTACGGCATGCTGATTGGCCCGAAAGCTTCTCAGGCAGAGTTAGCGACTTTCCGCGAGCTGCTGCGCGCTCGTCCGCAAAACTATATTGCGCAGGACACGCTGGCGCTTTCCACTTGCCCAACTTTTGTTGAAGAAGGCCTCGCGCCGCGCCACATCGATTTGCGTCCCTTTGCCCTTACCGGTGCTGAAATTCGTCTGGTGCCGGGCGGCCTGACCCGCGTGGCGCTATCGCAAGGTTCACTGGTGGTAAACTCGTCTCAGGGTGGCGGCACCAAAGATACCTGGGTTTTGGAGGATGACGCATGCTAAGCAGAACAGCCAGTGAACTCTATTGGATGGCCCGTTATCTGGAGCGCGCCGAAAATATTGCCCGCCTGATGGATGTGACCAACAAGCTGTCGATGATGTCGATTCGCGACAGTAATCATGACCTGCTGGTGCCTTTGCTGCTGACCGGGACTGAAACCGTGTTTAATGAGACTTACCAGCAAGTCACCATGAACAATCTGCTGAATTTCTTCGCCCTCGACAGCACCAACCACAGCAGTATCTACAGCTGCATGCAGATGGCCTGGAACAACGCTCATGCGGTGCGCGGCAGCCTGTCTTCAGAAGTATGGGAGAGCATCAACGCCTCGTGGATCGAGATGAAAATTATCCGTCGTCAGGGTGTCGGTTCCTCCGGAGCAGACAGTTTCTTTGACTGGGTTAAAGAGCGCTCGCATCTGTTCCGTGGCGCGATGTTTGGCACTTTGCTTCGCAGCGACGCGCTGAATTTTATCCGCCTCGGCACCATGCTTGAGCGTGCGGACAGCACCGCCCGTCTGCTGGAAGCAAAAAATCAGCTGCTCGACGCTGATGAAGATCCGGTCCGTGAATATTACCGCATGGACACACTGTTGCGAGCGGTTAGCGCCCGTGAAGCCTTCCATACTTTGTATAAGCAGCAGATTAGCCGGGAAACCATTGCCGACCTGCTGATCCTGCGCCGCGAACTACCGCGATCGCTGCTTGCCTGCGTCGAAGTGATCACCGAACAGCTTGAATTAATTGGCGGATCTGCGGGCAATCTCCCGCGCCGCCGCGCCCATACCTTGCACGCCCAGTTGCGCTTTTCAACGCTGGCTGAAATTCAGGAAATTGGCCTCAGCGTCTGGCTCAACGACTTCCTCAGCCAAACCAGCGCGATTGCAGAAAGCGTTCATCAAACATATCTGGAGGCACAATGAAGCTTAACGTCAGCCACAAGACGCATTACACCTATGCGCAACAGGTTAAACGCAGTACCCAGTATTTGCGTCTGACCCCACAGAACTCCAGCCACCAGAAGATACTTTCCTGGGAATTGAGTCTGCCGGAATATGCCACCCGCACTATCGACGCTTACGGTAACGTGCTGCACGTCCTGACCCTCGATCAGCCGCACCAGGCGATCACCATTGAGGCCAACGGCGTGGTCGAAATTGAAGATAACGTCGAAGATGATAATTTTGGCATTCTTTCGCCGCTGGTTTTCCTGCGCACCAGCCCGCTGACTCACGCCGATGCGGCGATCCGCGATTTCGCCTCACGCTATTATCGCCCGCAGGCGCAGCATGAAAGCCTGTGCAAACTGATGGGCGAGTTGCTGCTGAAAATGCCTTACAGTCCCGGCACCACGACGGTAAAAGACAGCGCCGCGCAGGCGTTTGGTGCCGAGCAGGGAGTATGTCAGGATCACACTCACGTATTCCTGGCCTGCTGCCGCAGTCTGAACATTCCTGCGCGCTACGTCAGCGGTTATTTGTACAGCGAAGACAGCGAACATGTGGCGACTCACGCCTGGGCCGAGGCCTGGCTCGACGATCGTTGGCAGAGTTTTGATGTGACCAATAATACTTGCCAGCCCAATCAACATTTGAAACTGGCTATCGGTATAGATTATCTTGATGCCTGCCCGGTGCGCGGCATTCGGCTGGGGGGAGGATGCGAAGATATGCATACTATTGCAGCAGTGCAAATGCTCGATATCCCTCAATAACTTAACGTTGAATTAGATAGGTAACTGGTATGACTTACTGTGTGGCCATGCGATTGTCCTCTGGCCTGGTGTTTGTTTCGGACTCGCGAACCAATGCTGGAGTGGACCATATTTCCACCTTCCGCAAATTGCACGTGTTTCATCAGAGCGATGAACGCCTGCTGGTGATCCAGAGTGCCGGCAATTTGGCGACCACACAGAGCATTCTCAGCCTGTTGCACCGACGTTGCCTGGACCCGGATCGTCCAAATATGCTCAACGCAGAGTCAATGTATGATGCGGCGAGCCTGTTGGGCGAAACGGTGCGTGAGGTGATTGCTCGTGACAGCGGTGCAAATCAGGGCAGCATGACTGATTTTAGCTGCAACCTGCTGTTAGGCGGGCAGATTATGGGCGAAGGCATGCGCCTGTTCCATATTTATCCGCAAGGCAATTTTATTGAGGCAACGCACGACACGCCGTATTTTCAGGTGGGTGAAAGCAAGTACGGCAAGCCAATCATCGATCGGGTGCTGACTTATGATACCGAGTTGGATCAGGCGATGCAGTGCGCGTTAATCTCGATGGATTCGACCTTGCGCAGTAACCTGTCTGTGGGGTTGCCGCTTGATGTGATGATCTATCCAAAAGACAGTTTCAGCAAACAGCAGCAGCATCGCATCACCGAGGATCATCCCTATTTCCAGATGATCCGCAAAGGCTGGGGAGAAGGCTTGCTGAGTATTTTTGCCCAGTTGCCGTCGCTGAAACTTGATTAGCAGTTACCTGAAGCTATTTATAAAATAGCGGCCAGAATTGCAGCCTGAAATGGCCTCTATTGCAGAGGCCATTTTCTTAAACCGTTTCTGCCTGCCCTTCTTTCTGCTCAAGCTGCGCTTCTTTCTTTTCCAGCATTGTTTCGACGGCAAAAGGATCGATACCGCGCTGCTGCATTCTATAAAAACGAATAATATTGAAGCCGTTCATGATGAGAAAGCTGCCTTCAATCAGCGTGCCGCCAATCGATCCCAGCCAGATATTGTGAGCTACCCAACCGCAGGTTGAACACCACATAATACAGCGAGTTTTCATGCCACTGGTGCGAAAAAGCGCCCACGTGCTGGCCACTGTGCCAATCACCGGCAACAATTCCATGAGATGTTTGGCTTTGCCCAGCCCGAAAATCAGCGTCAAAGCGATGAAAACCAGCATTACCCATTGGCTGCGGGTACGCATAGCCAGCTGAGTGCGCACGGCGTTGAGCAGTGCTGTGCTACCCGCCGAGTTTGCCCCCATCAGCAGGAAATGAATGCCGATAATTGCGCTATAGGCTGAAAGCTGTTGCTTAAAGCGGCGATCGCTGCGGTTGAAAAACATGGTTATACCAACACAAAATGCCAGCAAACCAACGCCTTGAGCAAACCAGTAATACGTCATGCGGTGACATCCCCGAAATTCCCGTAAAAACCTTCTGTTTGAGTACCTATTCCGGGGACGTCAGGCAGAAAGCAGTGGCGCTTTGATTAACAAAACGCGGCATGATGCTACCTTTATTTAACAAATCGGACAATATCTCTCACAAAGTCACACCGCTTTTAAAAATCGCCAATTCGCGAAAATCATTCAGCTCATTTTTACTCGGCTGACCGTTGGCAATTGCGACGATCAAATCGACAAACTCCACGAGCAGCTGATCCATCGGCGTATCGTGGATCAGCGCCCCGGCATCAAAATCGATCCAGTGCGGCTTTTTGTTGGCCAGCTCGCTGTTCGTCGCCAGCTTAACCGTGGGCACGAATCCGCCGTATGGCGTGCCGCGACCCGTGCTAAACAGCACCATATGGCACCCTGCGCCCGCAAGCGCGCTGGTAGCCACCGCATCATTACCCGGCGCGCTCAACAAATTTAATCCGGGACGACTCAGTCGTTCACCGTATTTCAGCACGTCGACCACTTGGCTCTGCCCGGCTTTCTGCGTGCATCCCAGCGATTTTTCTTCCAGCGTGGTAATGCCGCCCGCCTTGTTGCCCGGCGACGGATTTTCATAAATAGGCTGCTGATGGGCTATGAAATAGCGTTTGAAATCATTAACCATATCAACGGTTTTGTCGAAAGTTGCACTGTCGCGGCAGCGGCTCATCAAAATACGTTCTGCACCAAACATTTCCGGAACTTCGGTTAACACCGAGGTGCCGCCATTGGAGATTACATAATCAGAAAAGCGGCCAAGCAGCGGGTTGGCGGTAATGCCGGACAAACCGTCCGAGCCGCCACACTCCAGCCCGAATTTTAGCTCGCTTAACTTGCCCGCAGAGCGTTTGTCCACCAACATCGCCTGATACAGCGCGTGCAGCAGCTCGACCCCGGCTTCGACTTCGTCGTCAAACTTCTGGCAAACCATAAAACTCACCCGCTGCTGATCAATTTCTCCCAGCGTTTCGCGAAATACGTCTACCTGATTGTTTTCGCAGCCCAATCCAATAACCAGTACCGCTCCGGCATTAGGATGACGCACCATGTTTTGCAGCATGATGCGGGTGTTTTCATGATCTTTTCCCAACTGGGAGCAGCCAAAAGGATGGGTAAACAGATGCACGCCGTCGATGCCTTCAGCTTGCGCTGTTTCTTTCAAAAATCGCTGTTGGATCATGCGCGCAATCCCGTTAACGCAGCCGACAGTTGGCACGATCCACAGTTCGTTGCGGATCCCCACCAGACCATTGTTGCGGCGATAAAGGGCAACCTCGCGATCCGCCATCTGCGGCGGGATCACGCTGAATTCCGGCTGGTATTGATACTGATCCAGATCGTTGAGATTGGTTTTGGCATTCTGCGAATGAATATATTCACCCGGCTGAATATTGCCAAGCGCATGACCAATTGGCAGTCCGTATTTAATGATATTTTGCCCACTGTCGATAAGACGCAGGGCAAACTTGTGCCCACGCGCCACCGGCTGTGGCAATTCAAACTGCAGCCCGCCTACGGTAATCTCTTCACCCTGAGCCAAATCGCGCAGCGCTACGGCAACGTTATCCGCGGCATGAATCTGAATGGTACTTTTCATAGATAACTTCTTACCCCTCTGCCGTAACCGCTGCGCAACGAGTTTGCTGCTGATTTATTGCTGCATCTGACGAGCGCTGCAAAACCTGATTTTGCATTGGCTGAATACCTCATCAGCCAATGATTGCCTTTGACCACTCTCAACCGCCGTGCAATTCAATCGCAAAATACTCTTTTGCATTGTCAAAACAGATGTTTTTAACCATTTCGCCCAACAGCTTGATGTCATCGGGCGCTTCTCCTTCAGCCACCCAGCGGCCAATCATCTGGCACAGGATGCGGCGGAAGTATTCATGGCGGGTATACGACAGGAAGCTGCGGCTGTCAGTGAGCATGCCAATAAAGCGGCTGAGCAGGCCCATATTTGCCAACTGCAACATTTGTCGTTGCATGCCATCTTTTTGATCGTTAAACCACCAGGCCGAGCCGTACTGCATCTTGCCGCGCACGCCTTCACCCTGGAAATTACCTGCCATGGTCGCCAGCACCTCGTTATCACGCGGATTTACGCCATAAAGGATGGTTTTTGGCAAACCGCCGTTGTTGCCCTGTGCTGCCAGCAAACGTGACAAAGGCTCGGCCAGCGGCTGGTCATTGATAGAATCGAAACCAACGTCGGGACCGAGAATATTTAGCATGCGCTGATTGTTATTACGCAGCGCGCCGATGTGATACTGCTGCGCCCAGTCACGGCGGTGATATTCAGAACCGAGGAACAGCAGCACCGCAGTACGGAATTGCGCAATTTCCTCTTTGTTTGGCAGCTTGCCGCTGAGGCGACGAGCCAGAATGGCGTCGAGCGTGGCTTCGTCAGCTTCGGCGTAAACCACTACGTCCAGCGCGTGATCTGAAACCTTGCAACCGTGCGCCGCAAAATGATCCATACGTTTCTTCAATGCATCGCACAGCGAGCTGAAACGCGAAATTTCCGTATCAGCCACCTGCGCCAGACGCTGCATGTAATCGTTAAAACCGGGAGCCTCGATATTGAAGGCTTTATCAGGCCGCCAGCTCGGCAATACCTTGATTTTGAATGAAGTATCATCGGCGATAGTTTTGTGATGCTCCAGAGAATCTATTGGATCATCAGTGGTACCGGCCATTTTGACATTCATCTGCTGCATGATCCCACGCGTGGTAAAGCGATCCTGCGCAAGGAGATCGTTGGTTTGATCCCAGATTTCATCAGCAGTGGCTGGCGAAAGTAGTTTACCGGTGATACCAAAAGGTCGGCGTAGCTCGAGATGGGTCCAGACATACAGCGGATTACCAATGGTATGCGGCACAGTCGCGGCCCAGGCATTGAATTTCTGCCGATCGCTAGCGTCGCCGGTACACATTGACTCAGGCACGCCGTTAGCTCGCATCGCCCGCCATTTGTAGTGATCGCCTTTCAGCCAGATGTCATACAAGTTTTTAAAATGATAGTTCTGAGCAATCTGCTCAGGAGGTAAATGGCAGTGGTAATCGAATATCGGTTGGTCTTTGGCGTACTCATCATAAAGACGGCGGGCAATTTCAGTATCAAGCAAGAAATTTTCCGGTAAAAACTGCGACATGTTGAATTCCTCTTCTTCCATTCCGATCTGATTAAAACCTGAGTAAGGTCTGATTATGATCTGATTGCGATCTGATTTTATGCATCTTAAGAAAAGTTATCACACCAATTAAATCTATCGTCCAGTGTTTATTTTAGCCACCAGTAAGCTAAAAAACCTAGCCAAGATCACATAAAACCCGCTAATAACCTGAATTTGTTTAGTTTGTCACATAAATCATTCTACCAATCATTATCCACACTATTTAAAAGTGATTTTGTGATATCACTCAAATTTTAAATCTGTATGACAAGTTATCTTGATTTCGCCCTGTGAGGATCAAGTTGTGATCGTTTGCCACAACGTTCTGCGGTTCATACGGCATGGTTGTCCCCGCAAAACAGGGGACCAGCAGACGTGAAATCCACTGCCTGATTCTTATTTGGAGAAAGTTGAATGCGTAAGATCAAAGGGTTACGTTGGTACATGATTGGACTCGTCACGGTCGGTACCATACTGGGTTATCTGACACGCAATGCCATTGCCGTTGCTGCCCCAACGCTGCAAAACCAGCTACACATCACCACACAACAGTATTCCTATATTATTGCCGCCTATTCTGCCTGCTATACCTTGATGCAACCTGTGGCGGGATACGTGCTCGACGTGATGGGCACTAAAGTGGGCTACGCGATGTTTGCCATTCTCTGGGCGCTGTTCTGTGCCGCGACAGCGTTAGCCAGCAGCTGGGGCGGGCTGGCGATCGCTCGTGGCGCAGTAGGTATGGCCGAAGCAGCGATGATCCCTGCCGGTCTCAAGGCTAGCAGCGAATGGTTCCCTGCCAGGGAGCGTTCGATTGCGGTGGGCTATTTTAACGTTGGTTCGTCGATTGGCGGGATGATCGCGCCACCGCTGGTGGTTTGGGCGATTGTCATGCACAGCTGGCAGATGGCCTTTGTGATTACTGGCGTGCTGAGCCTGATTTGGGCCGTATGCTGGCTGGTATTTTATAAGCATCCGAAAGATCAGCAAAAACTTGGTGAAGAAGAACGGGAATACATTCTTGGCGGCCAGGAAGCTCAGCATCAAACCACCAATCAGAAAAAGATGTCGGTCAGGGAAATTCTGCGCAACCGCCAGTTCTGGGGCATTGCACTACCCCGTTTTCTGGCAGAACCTGCCTGGGGAACCTTTAATGCCTGGATCCCGTTATTTATGTTCAAGGTCTATGGCTTTAATTTAAAAGAAATTGCAATGTTTGCCTGGATGCCCATGCTGTTTGCCGACCTCGGCTGCATCGTAGGCGGTTACCTGCCAACGCTGTTCCAGAAGTATTTCAAAGTTAACCTGATTGTTTCGCGCAAACTGGTGGTCACCATGGGTGCATTGCTGATGATTGGCCCCGGTTTGATTGGCCTGTTTACCAGCCCGTATGTAGCCATTGGCCTGCTGTGCATCGGTGGCTTCGCGCATCAGTCGCTTTCTGGTTCGCTCATCACTCTGTCTTCTGACGTGTTTGGCCGCAATGAGGTTGCGACTGCCAACGGCTTGACCGGTATGGCTGCCTGGACCGCAAGTACGCTATTTGCGCTGGTTGTCGGTGCGCTGGCTGATACCGTCGGCTTCAGCCCACTGTTTGCCGCGCTGTCTGTGTTCGACCTGCTGGGAGCGATCATTATCTGGACCGTGCTGCAAAACCGCTCCGCCGTTAACCCGGTTACTGCGCCAATGCATGCCGCCAAAGCTTAAATTTATCATTGCCCGTCTTAAATTCCTGAGCGAAACCTGAAGATCGCTATTCAAGACGGGCGCCCCCTTTCCACTGCTGCATCATTGCTCTTATACTGGTATAACAACTGATCAAATATCTTCTGATACCTGTAGCACCTCAACTAAAGAGCCTTTAATCATGGAACCGACTGAATCCAGACGTCTCTACCAACAACTTGCCGCGACGCTGAAAGATCGCGTCGAAAAAGGAGTTTATCCGGTCGGAGAAAAACTGCCCGCCGAACGGCTGATTTCAGAGGAAATGAGCGTCAGTCGTACTGTGGTGCGAGAAGCGATTATCATGCTCGAGGTCGAGGGTTATGTGGAGGTCAGGAAAGGTTCCGGCATCCACGTAATGTCCAACCATCAAAAAAACTTGCTGTTACCGGGATCCGATGGCGAATTTGATGCCGCCGGGCCTTTCGAATTACTGCAGGCCCGTCAACTGGTTGAAAGTAATATTGCCGAGTTCGCCGCGACTCAGGTAAACAAGCAGGACATCATGCGCCTAATGGAAATCCAGGAGCAGGCCAGGCTAGAAGACCGTTTTCGCGATTCGCAGTGGGATTTACAGTTTCATATTCAGGTCGCGCAATCGACGCAAAACAGCGCGCTGGCGGTGATCGTCGAAAAAATGTGGAGCCAGCGTTTGCACAATCCTTATTGGCGCAAGCTGCACGAGCATATCGATGAGGAATCGATTGAGAGCTGGTGCGAAGATCACGACCTGATCCTCAAGGCGCTAATCCGCCGAGATCCCAAAGCGGCCAAGCTGGCGATGTGGCAACATCTTGAAAATACCAAACAAATGCTGTTCCGCGCCACCAGCGATGACTTTGAATTTAATGTCGATCGCTACCTTTATACTGAGAATCCAGTGGTTGATCTCGATACGGCTGCATCAGGCCAAAACAAAGCATAATCCCCGCTTTTAGAACTCATGGCGGCACCAATCTGGGCCGCCTGCCTCATCCCGATTTTCTATAAAAAATGTCAAACGACTTCCAGTAATGTCAGCCAGTGTAAAAAGTCCTCTCAAAGTTAAACCAAAGGCCACTAAACGCATCAATGGGCTATTTCGGCGATTGATACTTTGTTACAGTTAGACCAGTTTTCTTACGGCCTCTTTGCTTAGGCAACATTTTCGAATCGCAGGCTGTGTGCATGATGCACAACGGGAAACTCACAATATCGGTAAGCGGTTGGCGTCGAGAAAATCTCTCCGCAAATTGTTCGCTCACCATTTGAAATCTATGGAGTTTCTCAGGACACATGGAAATTATCAGCTCACTTATGCATGCCCTTTGGCAACAGGATTACGAAACACTGGCCAATCCTTCGCTGATTTGGACTCTGTATATCGTGCTGTTCGTGATCATTTTTCTTGAAAATGGCCTGCTGCCTGCCGCGTTTTTACCCGGCGATAGCTTATTGATTCTGGTTGGCGTGCTGGTAGCAAAAGACGCGATGAGTTTTCCGCTGGTAATAGTGTTGCTTACAACAGCAGCCAGCCTGGGCTGCTGGCTGAGTTACGTTCAGGGCAAGTGGCTGGGCAATACGCGCGTAGTGCAAAGTTGGCTGGGGCATCTTCCAGTTCAATACCATGAGCGTGCGCACCAACTGTTTCACAAACACGGTTTGTCGGCGCTGTTGGTTGGCCGTTTTTTAGCTTTTGTACGGACATTATTACCAACGATTGCCGGAATATCCGGTCTTAGCAATGCCCGGTTCCAGTTTTTCAATTGGATTAGCGGGTTCTTGTGGATAGTTATTCTGACCAGCCTGGGCTATTTCATTGGTAAAACGCCGCTGTTCAGAAAGTATGAAGACCAGCTCATGCTGTGCCTGATGGTACTGCCTGTCTTGCTGTTGGTTATCGGCCTTGTTGGCTCAGTGATCGTGTTGTGGAAAAAGAAAAAGGCCGACCGAGTCGCCAAAGGAAAAAACGCATGAAATCGAATATTCCGGCAAGGTATGCAGTATGTTCAAGCTAACTTTTTCAAAGAAATATATTCTTTGGCCTCTGACTTTTGTGGTTCTGCTAATGTTGACCACGGTGGGCGTTATTGCTTTGCCAAAAATGCCTGTAAATGCCGAAGCCTTCAAGATTAGTCCAACCCAGCCTGGCGAAGATCTTCCCGATGGTTTCTCTCTTTATCAGGGACTTAGCCAGCGCGGCGTGGAAATCGAAAGTATCACTCCAGCCAACGGCAGCCTGGTAGTCAAACTGCACTCACCTCAGCAGGAGCATCTGGCTCGGGAAACACTCAAGTCCCTTCTGCATGGCGGTTATATCATTCAACCTTTCAGCCCTGCTCCATTGCATGACTGGGCCAGTAAAATCGCTCGTGATCAGCCAAAAATGGGCTAATCCTGCCTGACTTTTATTCAGAGTTTGCTTAATAGCTTTTCTATCGCGCCTCACTATAGTTACCTCATAGACATTAATCGTTCATCTGCCGAAGCTGCGCAGCGTGGATCTGATCGGCAAGGAAGAGGCGCTTCTTACGCCCTCATCAATAAAATAGGAAAGGGAATAATGAAAACATCATTAGCCGCATTGTTAATGTTACCGACTCTGGCGCTAGCTTCTACCGCCTATGCTGCCAAACCGGCGGAGACCTGCGCCACCAAACAGCAGGAAATTAAACAGCAGCTTGAATATGCCCACCAGCACAACAACAAAGATCAAATCGCCGGGCTGCAAAAAGCCTTGAATGAGAGTCAGGCTCACTGTACTGAAGCCGACCTGCAAAAGGATAAGCAGCAGAAAATTGCTGAAAAACAGGAAAAGGTTAACGAACGCACCCGAGAACTTAAAAAAGTACAGGCCGGCGGCAATAAAGAAAAAATTGCGAAACAGCAGAAGAAACTTGATGAGGCATTACACGAGTTGAATGAAGTTTCAACTCATTAGCAAAAAATTGTGCTTAAGCTGGCAGAATAATGCTTATGTCCAATACCAGAGAAATCGCATTTGCACTGTCATTAAAATCCGCTATGTTTAATATTCTTATCATAAAGTTATGGAGTGACGAATTATGGCTAGTAACTCAACGTCCGACAATCTGCGTGCTGAACTGAAATCATTGGCAGATACCCTTGAAGAAGTACTCCAGACCTCAACAGATAAGCCAAAAGCAGAGCTCGACAAACTGCGTAGCAAAGCAGAAGGCTTGCTGAAAGACACCCGCTCACGCCTGGGTGATACTGGTGAAAAAATTGCCAGCCAAACCAAAGAAATTGCCAGCAAAGCTGACGATTACGTTCACGACAAACCATGGACTGGCGTAGGTATTGGTGCTGCAGTCGGTGTTGTGATTGGCGTACTGTTAGCACGCCGTTAATCCTATGGCAGAAACTCCAAGAACAACTCCACAGGGACCGGGAAGAGGCATTCTCGACAGCGCTCAACGTATCGTGACTATTATGGTCGGGATGATTGAAACACGCCTGCGCCTGGTCGTCGTCGAGCTGGAAGAAGAGAAAGCAAACCTTTTCCAGCTGTTGTTGATGGCGTGTATCACCCTGATTTTCACCGCCTTTGGTTTGATGGGGCTGCTGGTTGTGCTATTTATCGCAATCGACCCGGCCCATCGTCTAATGGCAATGGCCGTATCAACGGCAGTTTTACTGTTGCTGGCAGTCATTTTAGGCGCCTGGACAATTGGTAAAGCCCGGCGTTCGACCTTGCTTAGCGCCTCGCGCAGGCAGTTGAAGATCGATCGCGCGTTACTGGAGAAGGAAGATCAGGAATGAGCAAACCGGCACCAGTAATTGAAAAAGCCAGGTTACTCCGCAAGATCGAGCGCGAACGCGCCGATCTTGCGATCGCAGCCGATCACTGGCTGGATTCCACCACAAAACTCGACCATGTGTGGGTCAAACTTTTTGACGCACGCAAATATTTGGTTGTTGCTTCCAGTGCGGCGGCAATTTACAGCATCCGACATCCTAGCCGTTTGATTCGCTGGTCCAAAAGGGCTTTTAGCATTTGGGGAACCGTTCGCCTGTTCCGTAAAACTTTCAGTAAGTAAAGGCTGCTCCCCGCAGCCTTTTTCCCTGTCTTCCCAGCTCCCCCTACCCCATTGTCCTGATGCTTTTAAATGTGCAGATTTTCCACAGAATGTTTTAGCCGAAAGATAACCTTTCTGAATTATTCCCCTTTGAAATTAATCAGTTAAAACCACATCATCATCAAAAAATTTTCTTTCATTGGAATTAATTCAATTTATTTGATGATAATAAACAGTTTTACTTGCTTACAAACTCCGAATTTTCCCCCTATTATCAGCGTCATCAACACAGACAAGGCCACGATACGGATACAAACCGGCGAGGCTTTTAAACTAAATGTCATTTTAAAGCCAAATTTTTTGGCCTTCTTAATCGGAGTTTCAGGCAATGAACAAAGTACAAAACACCGCCATACTGATCGCTCGCATCCTGATGCCAATTCTGTTCATCGTTGCAGGCTGGGGCAAAATGCATGCTTATACCGCAACTGCGGCCTACATGGCTTCTGCTGGCGTGCCTGGTTTCTTCCTGCCGTTGACCATTCTGCTGGAATTCGGCGGCGGTCTGGCAATTATGTTTGGTTTCCTGACTCGCACCACGGCGATTATCACCGCAGTTTTTACTATCCTGACCGCACTGCTGTTCCACGTAGACTTCTCGGTGCCTGTTAACCAGATGATGTTTATGAAAAACTTAACCATCGCTGGCGGCTACCTGGTACTGTTTGCAGCGGGTCCAGGCGCATTCAGCATCGACCGCTTGCTGAAAAAGAACTGGTAAGCCATCGCCAACACTTCTCAGGCACCGCAGTTGACGCGCTATACTTGGGTCAGTGGATCATCGGCAAATAATTTTGTGGGCGATGTGAGCAATCACCTCGCCCTTTTTCATTTCACATTAACGGTTTGAATATTCCTGTCGTTTTTAAAAGCAGGAATAAACGGGAGAACCACCATGGGACAGCTGGTCGAAGGTAAATGGCATGACATCTGGTACGACACCAAGTCAACCGGCGGGCATTTCAAACGTTCAACATCGCAGTTTCGCAACTGGATCACTGCGGACGGTCAACCCGGTCCTCACGGCGTTGGAGGTTTTACCGCCCAGAAAGATCGCTACCATCTCTATGTTTCTCTGGCTTGCCCGTGGGCGCACCGAACTCTGGTGATGCGCACGCTTAAAGGACTTGAGAAGCTGATAACGGTTTCCGTAGTTCATCCTTTAATGCTCGAAAATGGCTGGACCTTCGCCACTGATTTCCCTGCGACAACCGGCGACGATCTTTATCATCTGAACTATGCCTACGAGATATATTTGCGCGCGCAGAATGACTATACAGGCCGCGTCACTGTGCCAATTCTGTGGGACAAGCAGCAACAAACCATCGTCAGCAATGAATCTGCCGATATCATGCGCATCTTCAACAATGCTTTTGATGCTGTTGGCGCCCGTGCCGGTGATTATTATCCCGATGCTTTGCGTTCAAAGATTGATGAAGTGAATGAATGGATCTACCCGCAGATTAACAACGGTGTGTACAAAGCCGGATTTGCTACCAGTCAGGAAGCCTATGACGAGGCGGTGGAAGGGGTATTTTCTGCCCTCGAGAAGGCAGAGGCAATGCTTGAGAAACAGCGTTACCTCACCGGAAATCAGCTGACCGAAGCCGATTTACGCTTATGGACCACGCTGATTCGTTTTGACCCAGTATATGTCACTCATTTCAAATGCGACCGCTATCGTATCAGTGACTATCCCAACCTCTACGGCTTCCTGCGCGATATCTACCAGATGCCGGGCATTGCCGAAACCGTTGATATGGCGCACATCCGCAATCACTACTATCGCAGTCACGCCACCATCAACCCTTACGGCATCATCTCGACCGGGCCAGCACAGGATCTCGAGGCCGAACACGGACGTGATATCCGATTTGGAGCTCGTGAAGACTAACGGGTTGCCAGCAGTCTAGGGATCTCTCGCAAGAACCAGGCCTTGGCTTCGCCCATACTGTCGCGACGCCAGGCCATAATGATATCCGCCTCGCGATTGTATTCCGCGCTAACGACCCGCAGGCGACCCTCGGCGATATCCTGTTCGACCATCGGATAAGGCATGGTTGCAACGCCCAAACCCGCCAACAGCGCGAGGCGTTTTTCCGGCAGGCTACTGACCGTCAAACGCTGTTGTTTATCAAGTAATTGCACGGTCAATACCGGGCGCTCGCGGGCAGTATCTGCCACCGCAATCCCGCGATATTTCACTCGGCTCACCTCAGAAAGCGGCTCAGCCTCCAAATGAATCGGGTGGTCCGGTGCGGCAACATAAACACTCATCAGCTTGTAAAGTTTGCGACTGTTGATTTCAGAAGAAGAGCGGAAATGCATGTCCGGCGCGATAACGATGTCCGCACGGCCATTTTCCAGCCTTTCCCACGCTCCCGCCAGCACTTCGGTAATCAGCGAGACCTGAGTATTGGCTTTTAGCGCGAGCTTTTCGATTAGCGGAAACAGCTGAGCTGCCGGAGCCAAAGCCTCGCAGACGATAGTAATGTGCGTTTCCCAACCGCGGGCCAGCGCCTCTGCGTCAACCGTCAACTTATCGGCCGCTTCAAGCAGCACGCGGCCACGCTCTAACAACATCCGGCCAACGTTGGTGAATTTGGTACGATGCCCTGAACGGTCAAATAGCACCACATCCAACTCTTCCTCGAGCTTTTGCATGGTATAACTCAGTGCAGAAGGGACACGCCCGAGTTCATCCGCTGCGGCGGCAAAGCTTCCACGGCGATCAATCGCATCCATAACTCTCAGTGCTTCAAGAGTTAACGCTCGGTCCTTGGCCATTGTTTTTCTCTGTCAGGAAATTTGAATATAGCGACCAGATTAACTGGCTAACAATCACGCGTCCAGACGCTTACCATTTATCTATCGATTTTTTTAACTGAGCCAACGGCTATGATTAAAAGCAGAGCAGCGCAAGAGTGCGGGAAAGCAGACTTTGGTTGGCTTCAGGCACGTTACACTTTTTCCTTTGGACACTATTTTGACCCGACGCTGATGGGCTATGCCTCGCTGCGCGTCCTAAACCAGGAAGTGCTGGCACCGGGTGCCAGCTTCCAGCCACGCACTTATCCCCGCGTTGACGTGCTGAATCTGGTGTTACAGGGCGATGCCGAGTATCGCGACAGTGAAGGCAACTGCGTGTTGGTGAGTGCAGGCGAAGCGGCCCTGTTGTCTACCCAACCAAATGTCAGTTACAGCGAGCACAATCCGAGTCAGAACAAACCGCTGACCCGCATGCAGCTTTGGCTTGATGCATGCCCGGAACATGAAAATCCGCTGATTCAGAAAATTGCGCTCGGTGAGCAAGATCATTTCCTCCTGGCTTCTCCGAATGGCGAAAATGATAGCCTACAGCTCCGCCAGCAAGTGTGGATTCATCACATCAGTCTTGAAGCAGGCGAGATGCTGGAATTTAAAATCAACGGCCCGCGCGCTTATCTCCAGTCCATTCACGGACAGATAGAGGTTCAGGGCGGTGACACTCACGCCGAACAGAATCTGGTATGCGGCGACGGCGCGTTTATTCATCAGGAAAATATTCTCACCGTGACTGCCCGCACGACATTGCAGGCGCTGCTGATCGATTTACCGGTCTGATAACGAATAAAAAGACAAAACCCCGCCGAGACGGAGTTTTTAATGGCGTGGCGTTGACCGTTAAGCCGCCCTCCTTTCATAGAGAGGGTCGTGGACAGTCATTCATCTTACTGTGCTTCAGAAAGACAAAACCCCGCCGAAGCGGGGTGTTTAATGGCGTGGCGTTGACCGTTAAGCCGCCCTCCTTTCATAGAGAGGGTCGTGGACAGTCATTCATCTTGCCGTGCTTCAGAAAAGACAAAACCCCGCCGAAGCGGGGTTTTTAATGGAGTGGAGTTGACCGTTAAGCCGGGTTCTGTCGTGGACAGTCATTCATCTAGGCCAGCAATCGCTCACTGGCTCAAGCAGCCTACCCGGGTTCAGTACGGGCCGTACCATGTGAACCCCTATTTGGCCTTGCTCCGGGTGGAGTTTACCGTGCCACGGACTGTTGCCAGCCGCGCGGTGCGCTCTTACCGCACCCTTTCACCCTTACCTGATCCCACTTGCGCGGGCCATCGGCGGTTTGCTCTCTGTTGCACTAGTCGTAGGCTTGCGCCTCCCAGGCGTTACCTGGCACCCTGCCCTATGGAGCCCGGACTTTCCTCCCCTTCATCTGTCTCCCCCGAAAGGGACGGCAATGAAGCGGCGACTGTCTGGTCAACTCCGGCGCGGATTATAGGGGGTTCGCGCGCCGATGTATAGGGCAGATGTGACGATAAGCCAACCTATTGGTCAATCCTTACTCTTCATCCTCTTCACCCGCCTCGTCGCCCTGCTTTTCCAGCGCATAACGATAAAGCTGATTTTTCTTCACGCCGTGGATCTCGGCGGCAAGTGCAGCAGCCTTCTTCAGCGGCAATTCCTTTTGCAGCAGCGCCAGCGTTCGCAAAGCTTCAGCCGGAAGCGCCTCGCTGTCAGGGGTATGCCCTTCCACGATTAACACCATTTCGCCACGCTTGCGGACTTCGTCTTCCTGCACCCAGGCCAGCAGCTCACCCACTGGTGCACCGTGGATTGACTCCCAGGTCTTGGTTATCTCACGAGCCAGCACCACATAACGCTGCGGCCCCCACACAGTGACCATATCCTGAAGGCTTTCCAGCAAGCGGTGAGTCGATTCATAGAAAATCATGGTGCGAGTCTCTTCAATCAGCGCCTGAAGAGTGTCTTTGCGTGATTTTGTTTTGGCCGGCAAAAAACCTTCATAACAAAAACGGTCCGACGGCAAACCGGCAGCGCTAAGAGCAGCTATTGCCGCACAGGCTCCCGGCAATGGCACCACACGAATGCCAGCTTCGCGACAGCGACGAACCAAGTGATAACCCGGATCGTTAATCAAAGGAGTTCCGGCATCAGAAACTAACGCAATACTTTGACCAGCCTGAAGTTTTGACAAAAGATGGTCAGCTTTTTGCTGCTCGTTATGGTCATGTAGAGGATACATTTTTGCACTGATAGCGAAGTGCTGCAGCAGCAATCCGGTATGCCGCGTATCCTCGGCAGCAATCAAATCCACACTGCTCAACACGGCTAAAGCACGCTGCGTGATGTCTCCCAAATTGCCGATTGGAGTCGGTACCACATACAGCGTTGATGCAGAAATATCTGCTTGATCGTGTTGATTCATTGTTTCATCCGGATTGCCGATTTAATATTGAGCATCTTGAAAAAAACATCACTGGAAACAGCATGCCTTCCTCAACTACTTTTCGTACCCGCACGGGGCGTTTGATCCCTGCAATTATCGTGGCGATGTTACTTGCCAGTTGTTCGAGCCAGGCTCCGCAGACGCCAAAAGAAAGCGTACAGGATGCGGGCACCGGCAGCGCCGACTACTATTTGAAACAGGCGCAGCAGAGCAGTGATGATAACAAGGCTAACTGGCAATTACTTGCGATTCATGCCCTGTTACGTGAAAACCGTGTTCCTGAAGCCGCGTCTCAGTTCAGTCAGCTGCCTCAGCAGGGCCTGACCAATGCCCAGCAAACAGAGCAACAGCTTCTTAGTGCCGAGTTAATGATCGCGCAGAAAAATAATCAGTCAGCCAGCATCACTCTGGGCAAGCTTGACGTCGATACCCTCTCGGCCGATCAGAAATCTCGCTACTACAAAGCTTTGATTACGTCGAGTCAGGGCCGTGCCAGCCTGCCGCTGTTGCGTGCCTATATTGCACAAGAGCCGCTGTTACAGGGCAAAGAGCATCAGGATAATATCGATGCAACCTGGTTGGCGCTCACTCAGCTTTCAACCCAGGACGTTAACGCCATCGTCATCAATGCCAATGAGAATGTGCTGCAAGGATGGCTGGACCTGCTTAATTTGTGGCAGACCAATAAACAGGATCCAAACTTGCTGAAAGCCGGCATTCAGGACTGGCAGAAGCGCTATCCTTACAATCCGGCGGCTAAAACCTTGCCAACCGCACTTAACAACGTCATTAACTTCAAACCAGGTTCAACGGAAACCATCGCCCTGCTGCTGCCGTTAAGCGGTGCTGCGCAGGTCTACGGTAACGCCATTGAGCAAGGTTTCAACGCGGCGGTAAACGGCCAGGCTAACGGCGCTGCACCGGCTCAGCCTGCACAACCTGCCGCAGCCCCTGCTACAGCTGTGACGCCAGGCGCGACACCAGCCGACCCTAATGCCGCAGTGAGCACTTCAGCACCCGACGTGACGGCAGCACAAGGCACACCGACGACTGCACCCGCCGCCGTTCCCGCTGCTGCCCCAGCCGCGCCGGCTCCGGTTCAATCAATGCCTTCAGCAACGGTCAAAGTGTATGATACCAACAGTCAACCGCTGCCTGCCCTGCTGGCTCAGGCCAAGCAAGACGGCGCGACGCTGGCTGTCGGTCCACTGCTCAAAGATCAGGTGACTTCCCTGACCTCGGCTCAAACCTCACTGAACGTGTTGGCACTTAACCAGCCAACAACCGAAACCAATAGCCCGAATATCTGCTATTTTGCGCTATCTCCTGAAGATGAAGCACGTGACGCCGCGCGCCATATCTTTGGCCAGCATAAGCAAATGCCACTGTTGATGGTTCCAGCCGGTGACTTTGGCGATCGTATCGCGCAGGCCTTTGCCGATGAGTGGCAAAAGCAAGGCGGCCAAACCGTGTTGAAACAGACTATCGGTTCTTATGCCGACCTCAAACAACAGGTGAGCCGAGGTGGCGGTCTGCGTCTGAGCGGCACGCCAATTACTTTGGCGAACGCGGCTCCAGCCCAGCCAGCTGGCGTGACTATCGGTGGAATTACCATCCCTTCGCCGCCGAGCGATGCTCAAGTTACCGCCGGCTCTACAGACGGTTCGGGCACTATAGACGCTATTTATATCGTCGCCGCGCAGGATCAGCTCACTCTGATCAAGCCAATGATTGATTTGTCTATCAATACCCGCGTGAAACCGTCACTCTATGCCAGCTCGCGCAGCTATCAGGCCGGAGCAGGTCCGGATTACCGCCTGGAAATGGAAGGCTTGCAGTTCAGCGATATTCCGTTGCTGGCCGGTGCCAATCCGGGACTAATGCAGCAGGCAACCAGCAAGTTTAATAATGATTACTCTCTGGTGCGGCTCTACGCGATGGGAATTGATGCTTATAATTTGGCGAATCATTTTGCTCAAATCCGCCAATTGTCTGGCTTCCAGCTTTCCGGCACCACCGGTAATCTGTCTGCAAACAGCAATTGTGTGATACATCGCCAGCTACCTTGGTTACAATACCGTCAGGGCACTTTAGTTCCTGTATCATCATAGTCTTTGCATCAATATTCTGAATTTTAATGCTGCGGTTGGTGCTCGACGCCGCTGCGGCATTAACGCTTAGGGTATCGGGTACAAGGACGTACAATGAATACTGATAAACCGACTCGCCGCCAGATTGGCGCAAGCTATGAGGCGTTGGCCAGACGTTATCTCGAACGGGCGGGGCTGAGCTTTATAGCAGCAAACGTATCCTGCCGTGCCGGTGAGTTGGATCTCATCATGCGAGATAAGCAAACTTGGGTATTTGTCGAGGTTAGATATCGCCGCAATGCCAACTTCGGCGGTGCGGCGGCCAGTGTGACATACCCCAAACAGCAGCGCCTGTTGCGTGCTGCGGCCTTCTGGCTTGCGCAACACGATGCAAGCTTTGACACATCATCTTGCCGTTTTGATGTTTTAGCCATCACGGGTTGCCAGATAGAATGGCTGCCAGATGCATTCAATGCGCAAGGATAGTACCAAGACTGATGGACACGCACCGGCGCTTCCCCGGCGTGCCAACACATTTGACTGACGAGAAAATAACGTGCTGGAAAGAATCAAAGCCTGCTTTACCGAAAGTATCCAAACTCAAATAGCAGCAGCAGAAGCGCTGCCAGATGCGATTTCCAGAGCCGCGATGACGCTGGTGCAATCGCTGCTGAACGGCAATAAAATCCTTTGCTGCGGGAACGGAACCTCGGCAGCAAACGCCCAGCATTTTGCCGCTTGTCTGATAAATCGTTTTGAGACTGAACGTCCTAGCCTTCCTGCAATCTCACTCTCTGCAGATACCGTGGTTTTAACCGCAATCGCCAACGATCGCCTGCATGAAGAGATTTATGCCAAGCAGGTTAGGGCCTTAGGTCAGGCAGGTGACGTACTTTTGGCGATTTCGACTCGTGGTAACAGTCGTGATATTGTCAAAGCAGTAGAAGCTGCTGTGACACGGGATATGACCATTGTTGCTCTTACTGGCTATGACGGCGGCGAGCTGGCAGGACTACTCGGTACGCATGACGTTGAGATCCGCATCCCTTCTCATCGTAGCGCGCGTATCCAGGAAATGCACATGCTTACCGTTAATTGCCTCTGTGACTTGATAGATAACACGCTATTTCCACACCAGGACGATTAAGGAGATCCAATGAAGGCAAGTTACCTCTTTGCTGTAGTGCTTAGCGCCCTATTGTTACAAGGCTGTGTTGCCGCTGCGGTTGTCGGAGCGGCAGGCGTAGCAACCAAAACGGGCACCGACCCGCGCACGGTGGGAACCCAGGTTGATGACAGCACGTTAGAGGCTCGCGTTTCCAACGCAATTAGTGCCAACAAGGATTTGAAAGACAAAGCGCGCATTATCGTTACCGCGTATTCAGGCAAAGTGCTGCTGACAGGCCAGGCGCCCACTACAGACATGGCCAACAATGCCAAACAGATTGCAATGAAAGTCGATGGCGCAACGGACGTTTATAATGAAATCCGTCTCGGCACTCCTGTGAGTTTGGGGACTGCTTCGGGAGATACCTGGATCACCACAAAAATACGTTCGCAGCTGTTAACCAGCGATCAGGTGAAATCCTCCAATGTGAAAGTCACCACCGAGAACGGCGAAGTATTCTTGTTGGGACTGGTCACGCAGCAGCAAGGTCAGGCAGCGGCCAAACTTGCGGCAGCCGTCAGCGGGGTTAAGCACGTCACTACGGCATTTACTTACGTTAAATAAGTGAGTAACGATGGGATAGGCATGCGCAGCAACATTGAGCAATTGGATAATGTTGCTGCGCTTATGGGATGATAATGTAGTGATGTGATGGACGCCCCTTTCTAACGTAGTCAGTGCCATACTTTTACTGACTGAATTAATCTGGGAGTAACACCACATGAACACGATCAGAGTTGTTGGTATCGATATTGCCAAATCTGTTTTTCAGGTATGTGTTTGGATGGTTGATGGTTCCGTTGCCTGGAACAGAAAAATATCACGTCAGAAATTGCTGGATACTCTTCGCCAGTTTGAGCCGGGTACTTTAATCGAAATGGAGGCTTGTTCAACCTCACATTTCTGGGGGCGAACCCTCAGTTCTATAGGGTATAGCGTAAGGCTTATACCCGCGCAGCATGTGAAAGCATTTGTCAGAAGCCAAAAGAACGATGCAAACGATGCTCTGGCAATTTGTGAAACAGCATGCCGCCCGGGTATCCACTTTGTTCCGGTCAAAACCACGGAACAGCAGGATATCAAAGCGCTGCGGAATACCCGTCAACTGATGGTTGAGCAGAGAACCGCGCTGGTTAACCAGCTTCGTTCTCTGCTCGCTGAAAATGGCCTCATTCTTCCAGTTGGGATCCAGCGTCTCAAGCAGCAGCTACCTGAACTTATTGCAGATGCATCTAACGATTTAACTTTCACGCTTCGCCGATTGCTTTCTTCATTGCGGGAGGATATGCAGGCGCTCAGTGAACGCGCCACCTATCTGGATAAAGAAATTGCTGCATTGTCTTCACAACAAACAGCTTATCGCCATCTATTAACGATCCCTGGTGTTGGCCCGCTTACCGCTGCAGCATTTATCGGTGAAGTGGATGCAGTACAGTTCTCCAACGGCAGAGAATTATCCGCATGGTGCGGCTTAGTCCCCCGGCAGCACAGTTCAGGAGGAAAACAAAGGTTATCCTCTGTGACCAAAAACGGCAATCGCAGCCTGAGAACATTAGTCATCCATGGCGCGCGCTCGGTGATGCGCTGCGTGAAAAAACGTGATGACAACCTGGGTCTTTGGCTGCAAAGGCTTGAAGCTCGTCGGGGGTTCCTGAAAACCACGGTTGCACTGGCGAATAAACTGACGAGAATTATCTGGCGTGTGCTGACCGATGGGGTTGATTTTAATATGCAGAAGGCCGTTGCGATGAATTAGCTAAAAACAGCAATTTACAGAAACTTATTTAACTGAGTTTGCAGGCACTGATGAGAAAACGGCTACCGTCCCTGTAACAGCCTGAAGTTGACCTGGGTAATCATATACCGGTGTAGTGATAAGGAAACAGGGCTCGGATAACATCATTGCGCGGGTAAATTAACCCACTAACGACGCCGGATATATGGTCGCAAACCGTATCGAACCAGTACTTGTAACACCCGGGCGTCCATATATGGTCAAAAAAATGGCCACGGCTTCAGAGTTTTTCCAGAACAATTGTTCTGATTTATTCGGCGTCAAACCATCATTATATTGATAAAGTCTGAGCTGGTTGTAATATCTCGTTATGTAATTCGTTATAGCTGTACTGGCTTCGTTAAAGTTTTCGTCCCCACATTCCGGCATCCACTCTGTTTTCAGGCTTCTGAAGAACCGTTCCATTGGGCTATTATCCCAGCAATTTCCTCTGCGACTCAGGCTTTGCTTTATTTGATATATCCACAGTAACTGTCTGAAACTCCTGCTGGTATAGTGGCTGCCCTGATTCGAGTCATACAGCACATTAGCGAGCTGTCCTCGCGCTTACCAGGCTATGGACAGAGCTCTACCTTTAAGCAGCATCCAACCAACCGGTAGCTTTGTTGTCCGCCAGCGGCTCAATTTTTACGCCTTTGGTGGTGATCATCACGGCAATATTACGTGCGCCTGCGGAGCCGTGACTTTCGCGATAGCTTTCTCGAACAAGGCTGACTAATGTCACGCGTGTGGCATCAGGCTTCTTTGGCAGCCGCCAGTATTTATAGCTGCTGCGATGAATCCCAAACACCTTGCACGCAGCGGCAACGAAAAAACGCGCTCTGAGTTTCTCAACTAATGAGAACTGTTGAGAGAGTCTGACACCAAGAGTACGGTAGCCTTTATTAATATATATCTCTCTATTTCAATGTATTGAAGTTTTTTATTTAATTCACGTATTTGAATCCCTATAAATCCGCCGAATTTTAAAAGAAAAAAATCTAAAAAAGACTCGTTTGACATTAAAGTAAAAAGCCACCTCTTACAGAGATGGCTTTAAAAATGGCCCCTTAGAAGAGGTGAACAAATTATAGGGTTTTTATGTAACTTCTAATACTGCCTGTCAAAATGTATAAAACTCATGTCAATGGTTGCCTTACTTGTGGTGAGTTGGCTGGAGTTATCTGACTAAGGCCTTTCTTCAGACTATAACCTCGCAGGAAAAATCACCACCTCTCAGGGGGATGATTTAAAGCAGATAATGAATAAAGTCAAATGCGATGTGGCTGCTTTCTAGCAATATGTATAAACTTAGATTTTAACTATCATACGTACTGGCAAGAAAATTCAATATCTACAATCTTTATTTAAAAAAACACATTAGAAAGTTCTTATATTTTTTCGCTCTTTTGCATCCAAGGAATTTTAGCAATTGCATATAACGCTGCCATGGCTGCTCCAGCAGATGACGAAAATAATATAGGGTTAAATAATGCCCCAGAGATCCAAACAAAAGTCATAATTGTAAAGCAACAATAAGTTATAATTGACATCCCTAAAGCAGCTTTGAGTAGCGGTAATAAAATCATAATCATAACAGCTAAAAAACCAATCATTCCTAATTGCATAATTAAAGCTAATAACTGAAGTTCATATGAATATTTAGCATCAGAGCTTCTTATAACATCTGGTATGTAATATCCTATTCCATTACCAAGTATAGGTGACTGATCTATTTTTTTCTCGATTCCAACTCTTTGTAGATCTCTGGCACCATCAGAAGAGGATACTAATTTCTGGTCAAACCGAGTTGTTATCATTTCCTGAACTGATTGGAAAGATAAAGAGAAGACTGCTGCAGCACAAACCAATACCATTACAATGAATGACTTTTTCTTTCTGACATTTATTAAAACGGCAAAGAGTATAGAAGCTAAGCATGTTGCCCATTGAAAGCGTGACATTGTAATAAGGGCAGAGAAGCATATGACCATTAAGTAAAGAATATCTTTTTTGCTAAATTTCCCACGAAACATTTTCATGAAGAGGTAAAAAATGCAAATGAAAATTATCGAGTCTGATGTAAAGTTTATCCTTGAGATTGATGAATCTTCAACGTCAAAAGACATGATGCTTACATTGTAAATATCGGCTATTTTTTGGATAACAGTTGATATTTGAATACCTGTTACAAAAGAATAAACCAATATTAAAATCTTTATTATACCTACGACAAAAATGGATGACGTGATTTTGTCCATTAATGATTCAAGGCCATTTCTATTTTCAGCAAATATAATACAAACATAGAACATTAAAAAGAATACAAATATATCCTTCGCTTGTGCAATCATATATGAGTCATCATATTGAAGAAAAAACAATGATAATGTTAACTCAAGAAAAAGAAAAACAAAAATTGGCACTAAAGACATAATAATCTTTGGAATAATAACTCCATGACGCAGAAGCAGCAATCCCAAAAAAAATAACAACAAGCTGATAATTTTGACATTTATACCCAATATTGAGCCTGAGGGTAAAACTATGCTGATATATAAGAATATACTCAGTAAATAGTCGGCCATTGAGGTACGCGGTTTGATGTTCATCGCAGAATGTAGAGCAACATTAGATCTAGCCACTAGTACACTCCGTTAGCGTTAAGTTCATAGAGATAAAATTCCTAATTACAAAAACAATTACTTTATTCACTGTCAGTTTATTTACAAGAATGCACTATAAAATGATCACTCAACATACCAGTAAGTACCGTCAAATATGGCTTCTTTGTTCCATGTTTCGCCTAATACTTCAGCACTATGCGAGCCATTTATGTAACTATCTGATGATGTGAAAACAACCTTACCATTACCTGATACCTTAGTGAGTTTCAATGTGTATCCGGGGAAAACATTCTTTTTATCAGGTAATTTCAATGTTATATCATTTTGAGCACTAATTAAATAACGCCCTATATAATCTGACAACTGCATATTTGAGCTTGCTACAGCTATTTTATAACCTTGCCTGGTAACTAATCCCTCAGGATCAATTGATGCAATCACACGTTCTCCGTGTTTCCAGGTAATAGATGAATTGACGTTTGCTCCACTGAATACCATTCCATCAGTCGCCCTAGAAGCCTCGGAAAAGCCAATAGATGGAGCAGGAGTATTATCACCTAAGTCTGTGCTAAGAAAATTTATATCACTTCCTTGAGAATCGAATCCTATTTTCCAACGCTGAAGAAACTCTGTATTAGCTCCTCTAGCCAAAAATGCAGCGGTTCCACCAAATTTAGATTGAGGTAATATAACATTATCGATCCCATTTATAGTTATTGGTTCGCTAACCTTATTATTAACCATTCCATTTTCTTGAATTACTGCACTAGTAGCTCTGCCATTAGAATCCATAAAAACATTAAAATTTGTTGCCCAAATTTTGGTAAGGGGGTTAACAATAATATCCGTACCATTTTTTGGCGTTCCAATTAACTGGTTCCCAATATTAACCCATCCAGCGGTAGTTATTTTATTTTTTTGCACTGAAGTTACATAAGTAGACCATTTAGGTGAACTATCAGTATCTAATATCATACCGACTTTGATATTTTCACTGACTATATTATCTGATTCTACAGATGTCGGTGTGAATTTAGTATTTTTTATCCGCTCCCAAGATTTATAAGGCGCTGAGGTGTTGTCTGCATATAGCGTTACAGAGTCACGGTCTGAATAACTTCCCATGGATTTAATATCAGGAAACCCCAAAATAGGAAAGTCAAATGGACCATCGGAATTACCTTTGAACGCGGCAACGACAGCATTCGCACGCATTCCATAAGTATTTTTTCCAGCATAAACACTCGATAGATAAACTTTAGGAATACTGAAATCTTTTTGTTCAGGTTTACCGATTGGATTTATGAGGATGTTTTCTGCACTACTAGCTGCGCCACTAATTAGCAGTAAAATAATTAGGTAAGTTTTTTCCATCAGAACTCCATATGAAATACACAATTAACTTGAGATGGCATCTTTTTTGTTATAAAAAAACGGCGAATGACTGATTTTTTTGTATATTTAATTATGAAGTTAATGAAAGTAAAACTTTCAACATGAATAAAGATCAATATTATAAATAAATTTTTATAAGGGAATGCCATCATTAACGACATTCCCATAATTTAAATATTATTTATCTTTAGAATAGGAATAACCATAATAACTATAACCGTTGCTATAATAGCTGCTTGCTTTTCTTACAACACCGTTAAGAATGCAACCTTTAACAGGAACCCCACTTTGCTCAAACCGTTTAATACTAACTTCAAGTTCTTTGACTGAGTTAACTTCAAATCGTGCTACCAACAATGTCGTTCCAACGTAGCGACCAACAATTGCAGCATCTGTCACAGCTAATATTGGTGAGGTATCGATAATCACTAAATCATAATTTTCCTGTGCCCAATCTAACAACTGCTCGAGGCGAGGATGCATCAATAACTCGGCAGGATTTGGTGCAATTTGTCCACGCGATATAAAATCAAAACCTGCGATAGTTACAGGACGAATAACTTCTTTAATTGTAGCTTTACCTGAAAGGTAGTCTGAGAGACCAGTTCCAGGTTCGTGACTGAATATCTTGTGTGCATAACCACGTCTAATATCAGCATCAATAAATAGTACTTTTTTACCAGAAGATCCAAGAGTTGCAGCCAGATTACTACTTATAAAGGTTTTACCTGCGTTAGGACTAGCACCCGATATCATAAGGATATTATTTTTCGCCTCCATCATAGCAAAATGCAGACTGGTACGAAGACTTCGAATTGCTTCAACCGAAAGGTCCGTTGGATTCTCAACAGCCAAGAAGCTCGAAAGGTTTTTCTTATTTTTAATACTACTTTTGTCATTCCATCCTGTTCGTTTGTTCAACCACTCAGATTCAGGAATGTTGGCATAAACATTAATGCCGATTTCCTCTAATTGTTCAGGAGACTCAATACTTCGACGGAGGAAAACTTTTAATAAGACGATACCTACAGACAAGAATAAACCTAAAATTAACCCTACTGCTATTATTGATGCTTTTTTAGGTTTTACAGGCACTGGCATAGTGACCGCTGAGTCGATAATTCTTACGTTCCCAATGGCACTAGATTTAGAGATACTAAGTTCTTGCTGTCTATTAAGCAACTGCATATACACTGCTTGACTTGATTCAACATCACGGCTAAGACGAAGCACATCCTGCTGATCAGTTGGCATTGAAGAAACCTTTTTATTCAATTTATCTCTTTCATCTTCTAACGTCTTTCGTTTTTCCAGCAGGGCCTTATATGTTGGATGATCTTTAGTATAAAGCTGAGATATTTCAGCCTCACGGAATGTCAGTTCGTTTAGTTGATTCTCAACATTGACAATTTGTTCCAAAACCGATTTTGCTTCAAGAGTGAGATCAACAGAATTTATTTTACGACGATATGCATTTAACTTATCCTCGGCGTTATCTAAATCTCCTCGCACTTTAGGCAATTGCTGATTTAAAAAATCCAAACTTTTAGCATCTTGAGCTGCTTGGCGAGCGATATTTTGTGCTAAATAATTCTCAGATATATTATCTAACAATTGACTAATTAGCTCGGGATCTGTGCCGACCAAGTTTAAATTAAGAACACCCGTATCTTTACCTTGGTCTGCAACCGTGAAATTATTCCCTAAGTTATTAATAGCATCAAGTTTTGTTAAATAATCTATACTAAACACAGTACCTGGTGCAGCATCTAGCTCGCTAACAAATAATGAGATGCCCTTATCCTGAAGTAATGTTCCTACTTCCCCATTAAGCTCAAAATCTGTCCCTTTTATATGGTAATGAGTTTTGTCTTTGACTGTTAATGTTATGCTCGGGGTTTCACCATCAACAATTGGTAGATATAGTCTTGTAACAGAAATCTTACCAGGCTTGTCTTTAAGCATGGATGCTAATCCTCTACCAATTAGAGGAAAATATTTTTGCCTGACATCCGCTTGGAGATTGAAGTCAGTAACAGTTTTGCCGAGGATCATACGTGACTGCAAAAGTGCAATTTCGGGTGCAGAAGAAAGAGGTGAATCTGGCAACATTTTACTCAGATTATCTAAAAGTTCATTTCCTTTTTTCTGTTCAACCTGAACCAAAGCGTTTGCTTGATAGACAGGTGTGGCAAAAATTGCATAGAGAAGTGCTAATAAGGTAAATACAACGGTAATAGTGATAATCAATTTTCGGTGATCTATTAATTCACCAACTAAGCGTCCAAGATCTATCTCATCTGACTCTGGACTTGATGGCTTATTTGAATTTACTGATGACATGCGGTATTTTCCTGATTGTTATTCTCTGATCTTTTGCCCAGCGCTGGCAAGCCAGATCCGTTAACTGATAGACAGAGTCGAAGGTTATATTACTTTTGATATAGCCCAGCAATTCTTCATTGCCAAGCCAACCACCATGTTTCCTTACGCCTCGAATAAATATTTTAGACCGCTTTCCGATCACCACAGTCGGTTGGGCCACTTCCAAAAATAGAGTCATAACGCTTAAATAGGGTTCTAAAACGATTAGCCATTTTTTGCTCCCAGAAAGCTGAAAAATTTGCTGGTTAAGCTCCAAACCTTTACCGACTCTGGCAGAACCTACTTTGTTAAGATACCCCCCTGCAGTGACCATACTTGAACTTAATAACTACTTAGTTTGTTTTTACCAGCAAGACCACAAAACCCGCCTGTAGAATCAGGGCAAATCGTCCATTTCTGCCCTATGTTGCTATGATGATTAGTTAAAATCATCAGTGGCAAATTTTGTCTGCTTATGCTACCGCCCTTGGCTCTACAGCTACCAACGCACTGACATCCCCCCTGATGGATACCGAAAACATTCCTACATTATAAAGACTAAGCAACTTTTACCAAAAAAAACCTACAGAGTAACTAATATTTTATCTTAAAAAGTAACAATGCTGGTTTTATAAAACAGTAACAGCTTTGAAGAAGGGGACCAAGAGAAACGCTTCTGAAACAAGTTTAAGAATATGCTCTTACAGATGAACAGTATCATTCTGATTGTATTCTGAATTTCTTGAAACTAGAGTGGAGCTTGCTCCACATCACCTTTCGGATTCATGGCAGCTAACTCCCTACTTCATTTAGCAAATGACAAGTTCATATTGAAGAAATTGGAAGAGAAATTGCACGCCAGCTATATCAATATAAAATTGCATCACCTTATAAGAGATTACAACCCAAAATGCTTATTTGCCGTGAAGAATTTTTTCCTTCAGACCTTATGACCAATTAATTATTACAGAGCCTCTCAATTATCGGAAATTTAGCGATTTATCAAGGGCCACAGCAAGTTTATTCAATTGCACTAGGCTTATTCTGAATATTAACACCTCTACATAACATTAACGTCAAAGAGGTACCAATGTTTGAAGATTGTAATCATCACTCAGTGTAGCTTATGCTCTGCAAGGAAGGAATCGCCTCCCAGCTGACTCATTTGTCTCAGGATCCACTGCTGGCGCCTGAGCACATAGGCTGAAGGTGCATTGACCTTAAACAAATGTGGATTAGGCAATACGGCAGCTAATAATGCCGCCTGTGAAGCAGTCAACCGGCTGGCGGGTTTATGGAAGAAATGCTGAGCCGCTTCTTCAACGCCGAACACGCCGTCACCAAATTCCACAATGTTAAGATAAACAGTAAGAATTCGCCGTTTAGTCCAAACGGTTTCAATCCCGACAGTTAAACCAGCCTCCAGTCCTTTACGTAAATAGCTGCGTCCATCCCAGAGAAAAAGATTTTTAGCAGTTTGCTGCGAAAGTGTCGAAGCGCCACGAATATTCGCGTCATCATTCTCATTATGGGACAAAGCGGACTGAATGGCGTCGACGTCGAATCCCCAATGTTCCGGGAACTTCTGATCTTCACCTGCCATCACAGCCAATGCCATAGGTGAAGAAATTTCATTCATTGATACCCAATCTGAGTGAGCTACGTAACCAAAATCACCGCTCAACCAAGCTGAAATCTGCCTTTCAACCATTACAGCTGAAAAAGGCACAGGTAAAAACGAAAAAAATACAATTCCGGCTAACCAGATACCAAGCAAGGAAATAATGGCTCTTTTAAGCCACAAAAATGGCTTATATAACGGTGTCTTTTTTAGTGACTTGCGCATTCAATACAATCCCTGACACTTCCGATCAACTTATCAATACCCACATCAACGCCGCGTTGTGCGCAAGCTGAGGCAATTCTTTGCATGCAAACCCTGTCGCTATCATAGGCAGAAAATGAACCTATCGCCGTTTAACATACGGTATCTACGCCCAACGCATCAATGAGTTCCGAATTTAAATTCTCGATTTTCCACACATAATACCTGATAGAAATAATTTCTTTCGCAATTAGTACAGTTGGAAATAACTCAAATCTAATTGGTTTGCATTTCTTATCAATTTTGGATAAAAATCGTGTAAACGTTTACTTTTACTTAACAAGCCTGACTGTATTACCAGACAGTTATCGGTGAAAATTTTGCTGTTTGCCGAATAAATAACGCCTGAAAGGAACCGGTTCCTACCTAGGCTTTAAAGTGAAATTTTTTCACACCTGGCTAATTTCTTTATGTCTATTATAAATCGCTGCCAGTCTGTCTGCCATTTTCAGATAAGTTATTTATTACAGCAAGTTGCATCAACCCACCAACCATACATTGTGCTTTTAAAGTACATTTTTTCAGCGGATACCATGCAGAAACAGGCTTATGAATCAGCAAACGCTCTTCAAATTACCTCACAATGATTAGTTCATTGAGCGGTTAAAATAGCCCTGTCCAAAATTTACTGAGATTAGCGCTTGAACTTTTGTACACACAAAGATTAATCTACATCACAGTTTTTAATGATTCTCGTAACAGCTTCACTGATATTTGTTATGTTGATTACCTAAAGTTGTATTACACTTATACATCTGATTAACCAAGGCCTGCGAATAATTACCCTTAGTAGAACGATACGCGGGTTACCCATTTCCCTGGTGTTGGCGCAGTATTCGCGCACCCCGGCTTAGGCTGGGGTTATTTTTTTTCAGCTTTTGTCGTCCACTCACGCAACGTTTTAACGTCATTGCGCCATTCAAGTTTCAACTCTTCAATCCAATCCTGAACGTTATCCCACCACGCGGGTAGTGAAGGAGTCTGAATTTGTTGTGCAAGCTGTTGTAAATGCTTGAGGCCCACAGACCCGGCGGCTCCTTTAATTTTATGCCCTTCATCGGCAATCCCTGCCTGGTCACGCGCGGTCATATTGGAATCAAGCACTTCGAGATAGCTCGGCATCATTTGCTCGAACATCTCCAGACTTTGATGAATTAATCCGGGCCCTACCAATTCCATGTATTGCTCAAGCATGGCGATATCAAGCAGTTCTTCATTGCTCTTACCTGGTTTTCCCTCTGCTGGAGAAGGCTCGTGATCTGGCTGATGATCCCAAAACAACTGAATCATTGCAGTCAGCGCCGGTACAGACAGAGGCTTGCTCAGCACGTCATCAATGCCCGCTTCGAGATACTCTTTTTTATCTTTCAGCACGTTGGCAGTGAGTGCAACCAATGGCGGCAGCGACTGTCCGGCATATTTTTCGCGCAGGATCCGAGCCACGTCGAGGCCGGTCATATCTGGCAACTGGATATCCAGCAGTACCAAGTCAAATTCGTGAGGATCGAACATCTCCAGCGCCGCCTGGCCAGTCATCGCCACCTCGACACTGCTTCCCAGCTTCTCAAGAACGGAACGCGCAACAATCACGTTGAGTTCAATATCTTCCACCAGCAGAATATTCAATGCCGGCAGCGGCAGGATGTCATCCTCATCAATTTCTTTCTCAGGCAAATCCAGCGATGGCGCACAGACCGTCAGGGTGAAGCACGAACCTTTGCCTGGACGGCTATTGACCAGAATGTCGCCACCCATGCTCTGCGCCAGTCGTTTGGAAACTGCCAGACCAATACCTGTGCCGGTCGCTGGTTTACCGCCGTTCTGATCTTTGACCTGATAGTACATGGCAAAAATCTTGTCCTGCTCGTCCTGCGGAATACCCATTCCGGAATCCTGTACTTCGAAGCACAGCTGGTCGTTTTCCTGATGATGGACGCGCACGACAATTTCTCCCTGATGGGTAAATTTCACTGCATTGCCAATCAGGTTCCAGAGGATCTGGCGCAGACGGGTGCCATCTGTGAGCACGGTGTGCGGCAGCGGGATATCTGGCTGCATTACAAATTTCAGCCCCTTTGGCTGCACCAGCAGACCGGTAAGGTTTTCCAGCTCGGAGAGGAAATCGGTAAAGTTGACCGGATTGTTGTCGAGCTGCACCTTGCGGCGCTCGAGTTTATCCATCTCGATAATGTCATTGAAAATATTACCCAGCGTAATGGCGCTGACGTGGATGGTTTTCAGATAATTGTGCTGCTCGCTGTCCAACTCGGTGTCCAGCAAAATGCGGCTGAGGCCCACGATTCCGTTAAGCGGCGTACGAAGCTCATGACTGATCGTTGAGATAAAGGTGGTCTTTTCCCTGCTGGCATTCTCTAACGCGTCCTGATAGCGCTTACGCTCGGTTATATCTCGTCCAAAGCCCATCAAGCCATGGCGTTTCCCAATACGGTCGTAAAACGGAACTTTACGCAACTCAAAGCAGGCTTTTCGCCCATCGGGATAAACCAGCCACTGTTCATAGGTCAGAGCCACGTTATGGCGGAACACTTTCTCATCGGTTTCGATGACTTTTTCTGCAATATCAGGGGAATAAACGTCATTTGGAGTCAGGCCGATCAGCTGCTTTTCGCTTAATCCAGTCAGTAATTCCATGGCACGGTTGCAGCCAGAGAACTCTTTATCTTCGTTACGGTAGTAAACTAAATCGGGTGAGGCATCGAGGAATGAGCGCAGCAAGGCTGACTGCTGGCTAAGCTCAATTTGTGCCTGCTCGCGATGCTGCATTTCCAGCTTGAGTTTGTCGACTACCGCCAGTCGCGCCTCTTCGGCTTTGATACGGTCGGCAATTTCCTGGTTCAGCTGGTTAATATTTTCTGTAAGCTGCTCGTTGAGTGTCAAATCACGATGACGCATTTCTTCAAGTTTATCGACCAGCCTCGACAGGCGTTGACGGGATTCCTCCAGTTGTTCGACCACCACCGAGAGGAAATAAACCGCCCACGGAGTAATGATCAGGCCGAAAAATATCGAACGCACTACATCGATACTTTCAACCTGCCCGCGCAACAGCATGGTTACGGCCATTTGCACAATCATTGCCAATACTACCAGCGCCGAGGCAAGCAACAGCGAAAAACGGACTAGCCCGAGCTTGACCATCAGGTCAACATAGTACTGAGCAAGTAATCTGATTTGCTTCATAGCCTTTCCTTGAGAAAAAATCGTCAATACCCCAACCCGACTGGAATAAAGTAGAGACAAATGATACCGCAAATGGGGTGAAAAATGACGCAGATATTAGTTCAGAAGAGACTTTTAACGCTGACATTGCCAACTCTGCACCGTGGATGAACGAGCAATGGTGCAATGATTCAAAATGGTGTTTATTGACTATTCCCGACCCGCAGATTATAAATAGCGCCCCGCCTGAATGTGCCAAGGCCAAGCCCCTAAAGGCTTTTATCTTTTCTTTATTAGCGTTTTTAAACCCAACCGCCAATCACATAGAATAACTATGCAGTATTACTGCAAATAAAGTCATTCCTGTCGCTATGAATAATTCTTATTATGCGACTCTTATTAGTACATTATTACCGTATGATTAAAAACAGCAATAAAGCACACCTCAAGGGCATTTGGCAGAATAAAACGCTGGCAAAACATTCCATTCCAGCATGGTGAACAGATATGCAGCATACACTACAGTGAGACAGCTCACACTTCATCCACTGCTCCACACTGTTAATATGGCTACTAAAAAACAACTTAAATCATATAATTCAATATCTTAATTGATAAAACGACCTTTTTGGCAATGCGTCAACCGATATTTGACCTAAGAACGCTTTCTCGCTAAGTTGGAAGTCCGCTGGAAGCACTCTTTATCAGTTAAAAATCGATGAGCAAACAACTCGTCATATTTATGCAGTAATTGAAGACTCCCTCATTAAAACAAGTCATATTCCACTTGTGAGAACCGTCACGAGGGGCTACTGACGGAGGATGTCAGCCAAAATCGCACCATTAGAGTGCGTTAAACGCTGAGTCAGCCGTTATTTTGCTCCCTCGCAGTAGGTGTGAGAGTCTCGCAGAGCCTGGGGAGGTTCACGTTATGTTATATGATGCATCCCATGAGAAGGATAACTGTGGCTTTGGCCTGATCGCCCATATTGAAGGCGAACCTAGCCATAAGGTCGTCCGCACGGCCATTCACGGCCTGGCACGTATGCAACACCGTGGCGCAATTCTTTCTGACGGAAAGACTGGCGACGGTTGTGGTCTGTCATTACAAAAACCGGATCGTTTCTTCCGGATGATCGCCGAAGAGCGCGGCTGGCGCCTGGCGAAAAACTATGCCGTTGGCATGATCTTCCTCAATAACGATGATGAGCTCGCAGCCGAAAGCCGCCGCATCATCGAAGAAGAAATTCTGAATGAAACGCTGTCGGTTGTAGGCTGGCGTGATGTCCCGACGAACCCTGACGTTCTCGGCTCGATCGCACTGTCTTCAATGCCGCGCATCGAACAGATTTTTATCAACGCGCCTGCCGGTTGGCGTCCGCGTGATATGGAGCGTCGCCTGTACATGGCGCGCCGCCGCATTGAAAAACGCATTAGCGAAACTGAGACCCCAGATAAAGAGTTCTATATCTGTAGCTTCTCCAATGCGGTGAATATCTATAAAGGCCTGTGCATGCCGATAGACTTGCCGCGCTTTTATCTTGACCTGGCAGACCTGCGTCTGGAATCGGCCATTTGCCTGTTCCACCAGCGTTTCTCTACCAACACCGTTCCACGCTGGCCGCTGGCCCAGCCGTTCCGCTATCTGGCGCACAACGGCGAAATCAATACCATTACGGGTAACCGTCAATGGGCGCGCGCCCGTGCTTACAAATTCAAAACCCCGTTGATCCCCGATCTGCAGGATGCGTCTCCGTTTGTCAATGAAACGGGTTCCGACTCCAGTTCATTAGATAACATGCTGGAACTGTTCCTCGCCGGTGGTATGGACCTGCTGCGCGCCATGCGTTTGCTGGTACCGCCAGCCTGGCAGCAGAACCCGGATATGGATCAGGATCTGCGTTCATTCTTCGACTTCAACTCCATGCATATGGAGCCGTGGGACGGCCCTGCAGGCATCGTAATGTCCGACGGTCGTTATGCAGCCTGTAACCTTGACCGTAACGGCCTGCGCCCTGCGCGCTATGTTATCACCAAGGACAAGCTAATTACCTGCGCCTCTGAAGTCGGTATCTGGGATTACCAGCCGGATGAAGTGGTTGAAAAAGGCCGCGTTGGACCTGGCGAGCTGATGGTTATCGACACCCGCAGCGGCAAGATTCACCATTCTGCAGAAACGGACAACGATCTGAAAGGTCGTCACCCTTACAAGCAGTGGATGGAAAAAAACGTTCAGCGTCTGGTGCCGTTCGAAGATTTGCCTGACGATCAGGTAGGCAAGCGCGAGCTTGATGACTCACTGCTGGAAACTTATCAGAAGCAGTTTGGCTACAGCAGCGAAGAGCTGGACTCCATCCTGCGCGTGCTGGGTGAGAATGGTCAGGAAGCGGTCGGATCCATGGGCGATGATACGCCTTTCGCCGTGCTGTCCAGTCGTCCGCGCATCATTTATGACTATTTCCGTCAGCAGTTTGCGCAGGTTACCAACCCGCCAATCGACCCGCTGCGTGAAGCGCACGTCATGTCACTGGCGACCAGCATTGGCCGCGAGATGAACGTGTTCTGCGAAGCCGAAGGTCAGGCACACCGTCTGAGCTTTAAATCGCCGATCCTGCTTTACTCCGACTTTACTCAGTTAACCACGCTCGACAGCAAGTACTACCGCGCCGAGACTCTGGATTTGACTTACGATCCAGCCGAAATGGATATGGAGCAGTTTGTTAAGCAATTGTGTGACGAAGGCGAGCGCAAAGTGCGTGAGGGTGCCGTATTGCTGGTGCTGTCCGACCGTAATATTGCCCAGAACCGTTTGCCGCTGCCTGCGCCAATGGCCGTGGGTGCGCTGCAATACCGTCTGGTCGAGAAGAGCCTGCGTTGCGACGCCAACATCATTGTTGAAACCGCCAGCGCCCGCGATCCGCACCATTTTGCCGTGTTGCTCGGCTTCGGTGCGACCGCCGTTTATCCCTATCTGGCCTATGAAACACTGGCCAAGATGGTTGACGCAAACGTCATCGATAAAAATTATCGTGAAGTGATGCTGAACTACCGTAACGGCATCAACAAAGGCCTGTACAAGATCATGTCCAAAATGGGCATTTCGACCATCGCCTCGTATCGCTGCGCACGCTTGTTTGAAGCCGTGGGTCTGCATAAAGAGTTGAGCAACTTCTGCTTCCCTGGCGTTGTCAGCCGTATCGGCGGTGCCAGCTACAGTGATTTCCAGATGGACCTGCAAAATCTGTCCAAACGCGCCTGGCTGAAACGCAAGACGCTGGACAATGGCGGTCTGTTGAAATACATGCATGACGGCGAATATCACGCTTATAACCCTGACGTAGTGCAGACTCTGCAAACGGCAGTGAACAGCGGCGATTACGACGACTATAAAAAGTATGCCAAGCTGGTCAACGAACGTCCGGCCTCCATGCTGCGTGACATGCTGAAAATCACGCCGAAAGGCGCGCCAATTCCTGTCGATCAGGTTGAGCCGGCTGAAGGTCTGTTTACCCGTTTCGACTCGGCGGCGATGTCTATCGGTGCTCTGAGCCCTGAAGCCCACGAATCACTGGCTGAAGCGATGAACAGCATCGGCGGTCGTTCCAACTCGGGCGAAGGCGGCGAAGATCCGGCACGTTACGGAACAAATAAAGTATCGCGCATCAAGCAGGTTGCTTCGGGCCGCTTTGGCGTGACCCCGGCATATCTGGTCAATGCTGACGTTATTCAGATCAAAGTTGCGCAAGGTGCAAAACCGGGCGAAGGCGGTCAGTTGCCGGGTGATAAAGTTACCCCTTATATCGCCAAGTTGCGTTATTCCGTACCAGGCGTGACGCTGATTTCACCTCCGCCGCACCACGATATCTACTCAATCGAGGACTTGGCACAGCTGATTTTCGACCTGAAACAGGTGAACCCGAAGGCGATGATTTCCGTCAAACTGGTTTCTGAACCAGGCGTTGGCACCATCGCGACCGGTGTGGCGAAAGCCTATGCTGATTTGATCACCATTTCCGGCTACGACGGCGGTACCGGTGCAAGCCCGCTGTCCTCGGTGAAATATGCAGGCAGCCCTTGGGAGTTGGGTCTGGTTGAGACTCAACAGGCGCTGGTTGCCAACGGCCTGCGTCACAAGATCCGTCTGCAGGTTGATGGCGGTCTGAAAACCGGTGCCGACATAATTAAAGCCGCAATCCTCGGTGCGGAAAGCTTCGGCTTCGGTACAGGCCCGATGGTGGCTCTGGGTTGTAAATACCTGCGTATTTGTCATCTGAACAACTGCGCAACCGGTGTGGCAACCCAGGACGAAAAACTGCGCCGCAACCATTATCACGGCTTGCCTGAGCGCGTAGTGAACTACTTCAAGTTCATTACACAGGAAACCCGCGAAATCATGGCCGAGCTGGGTGTCAGCCAGCTGGTAGACTTGATTGGTCGTACTGATTTACTGGTCGAGCTGGACGGTTTTACTGCGAAACAGAACAAGCTGGACTTGTCTCCTCTGCTGGTTACCGCGACCCCGCATCCGGGCAAGGCGGTGTACTGCACCGAGAGCAACCCAGCCTTTGATAAAGGTCAGTTGAACAAAGATATTCTGGAGCAGGCTGCACCGCACATTGAAGCGAAGCAGAGCAAGGCGTTCTACTTTGATATTCGCAACACCGACCGTTCTGTTGGCGCGCTGCTTTCTGGCGCTATCGCCGAGAAGCACGGCGATCAGGGAATGTCGGCAGATCCAGTGCGCATCAACTTCAACGGCACGGCTGGCCAGAGCTTCGGCGTCTGGAACGCAGGCGGCGTTGACCTGATGCTGACCGGCGATGCGAACGACTATGTGGGTAAAGGCATGGCCGGCGGGCGTATTGCAATCCGTCCTCCAATTGGATCGGCATTCCGCAGTCACGAAGCCAGCATTGTCGGCAATACCTGCCTGTATGGTGCAACCGGCGGCAAGATGTTTGCAGCGGGTCGTGCAGGTGAGCGTTTTGCAGTGCGTAACTCCGGCGCTATCACCGTGGTTGAAGGTATCGGCGATAACGGCTGTGAATACATGACGGGCGGCATCGTCTGCGTTCTGGGTCGTACCGGCGTGAACTTCGGTGCAGGCATGACCGGCGGTTTCGCTTACGTTCTCGATGAAGACGGCGAGTTCCGCAAGCGCGTTAACCCTGAGCTGGTCGAAGTGCTCGAGGTTGAAGATTTGGCAATCCATGAAGAACACTTGCGTGGTTTGATTACCGAACACGTACAGTTGACCGCGTCGACCCGTGGTGAAGAGATTTTGGCGAACTGGCCTGAATGGGCGCCTAAATTTGCCCTGGTAAAACCAAAGTCCAGTGATGTTAAAGCATTGTTGGGTCACCGTAGTCGTTCCGCAGCCGAGCTGCGGGTTCAAGCGCAGTAAGAGGTTAAGATGAGTCAAAACGTTTATCAATTTGTCGACTTACAGCGCGTTGATCCGCCAAAGAAACCGCTTAAGATCCGTAAAATTGAGTTTGTCGAAATTTATGAGCCGTTCTCGGCAACCCAGGCTGCATCACAGGCGGACCGCTGTCTGTCTTGTGGTAACCCTTATTGCGAGTGGAAGTGCCCGGTCCATAACTACATCCCTAACTGGCTGAAGCTGGCCAATGAGGGGCGTATCATGGAAGCGGCAGATCTTGCGCATCAGACTAACAGTCTGCCAGAAGTCTGCGGGCGCGTTTGTCCGCAGGATCGCCTATGCGAAGGTTCATGTACGCTGAACGACGAATTTGGAGCCGTCACCATCGGTAATATTGAGCGCTATATCAATGATAAAGCGATCGAGATGGGCTGGCGTCCTGATATGTCTCATGTGCACCCTACCGGTAAACGTGTAGCGATTATCGGTGCAGGTCCGGCAGGTTTGGCCTGTGCCGACGTGCTGACCCGTAACGGCGTCAAGGCAGTAGTTTACGATCGCCATCCTGAAATCGGTGGGCTGCTGACCTTCGGCATTCCTTCGTTCAAGCTGGAAAAATCAGTGATGACCACGCGGCGCGAAATATTCACCGAAATGGGTATCGAGTTCCAACTCAATACTGAAGTCGGCAGAGACGTGACCATGGATGCACTGCTGGAAGAATACGACGCCGTATTCTTGGGCGTGGGGACTTATCAGTCTATGCGCGGTGGATTGGAGAATGAAGATGCGCCGGGTGTGTACGACGCTCTGCCATTCCTGATTGCCAATACTAAACAGCTGATGAAATTTGAAGCCCAGCCAGACGAGCCATACGTCAGCATGGAGCACAAACGCGTGGTAGTTCTGGGCGGTGGCGATACCGCGATGGACTGCGTGCGTACCTCGATTCGCCAAGGTGCGACCGAAGTAACCTGTGCTTATCGTCGTGATGAAGAAAACATGCCAGGCTCACGCCGCGAAGTGAAAAATGCCCGCGAAGAAGGCGTTGAATTCAAATTCAACCTGCAACCGCTGAGCATTGAGCTGAACGACTCTGGCCGCGTGTCGGGTGTTCGCATGGCGCGTACCGAACTGGGTGCTCCAGATGCTCAGGGCCGTCGCCGTGCTGAAATCGTTGCTGGTTCTGAGCATGTAATGGATGCCGATGCCGTTGTAATGGCGTTTGGCTTCCGTCCACACAAGATGGAATGGCTGGCCGCTCACGACGTTGAGCTGGATAATCAGGGCCGTATTTTGGCACCAGAAGGCAGCGAAAACGCCTTCCAGACCAGCAACCCGAAAATCTTCGCTGGTGGCGATGCGGTTCGTGGTTCAGACCTGGTAGTCACAGCGATCGCAGAAGGCCGTAAAGCCGCTGACGGTATTATGTGCTTCCTGGAAGTCTAAAACTTCGCGAACTGTAGATGTGAAAAGAGACCGCAAATGCGGTCTCTTTTTTTATGCTCTGAACTGCGACGCTGTTTATTTAACGACGCGCAGCGATGGACGCCCACCGCGTGGCGGCGTTGGCGGCTCATCATCACCGTCTTCAGCGTTATCGGGCAGATCGCCGTCGATCACTGACATAGTCGGTTCAGTATTTTGCTCTTCAAGGTGCTCGAATTCACCCTCGCCATCAAGACCCGGCTCAGGTTCAAACATAGTGCCTGCGCCGTTCTCGCGCGCGTAGATAGCCAATACCGCAGCGATAGGTACGAAAACCTCGCGCGGAACGCCACCAAAACGTGCATTAAAACGGACATCGGCGTTGCCAAGTTCAAGGCTGCCAACCGCACGCGGCGCAATATTGAGAACAATTTGCCCATCACGAGCAAATTCCATCGGCACACTCACACCCGGCTGGGTGACATCGACCACCAGATGCGGCGTTAACTGGTTGTCGAGCAACCAGTCATAGAACGCACGCAGCAGGAAGGGACGGCGAGGAGACATCTCTGTCATCTCCATAACTTAACCCCGGCCACCGTTCAGACGCATTTCACGCTCTGGCTCAGTCAAAGACGCCAGGAATGCATCACGCTCGAATACGCGAGTCATATAGACCTTAAGCTCTTTAGAACCGGCACCAGACAACTCAATGCCCAACTCTGGCAAACGCCAAAGCAGCGGAGCCAGGTAGCAATCGACCAGGCTAAACTCTTCGCTCTTAAAGTAAGGCATGTAAGAGAAGATTGGCGCGATAGCCAGCAGCTCTTCACGCAGTTGCTTGCGAGCTGCATCGGCTTCGGCAGCAGAACCCTGCTCGATTTGACGCAGCAGAGAATACCAGTCGTTTTCGATGCGGTGCATCATCAGACGGCTCTCACCACGGGCAACCGGATAAACCGGCATCAGCGGTGGGTGCGGGAAACGCTCATCAAGGTATTCCATGATGATGCGGGATTCGAAAAGGGTCAGCTCACGATCGACCAACGTAGGCACAGTGCGGTACGGGTTGAGGTCAATAAGATCCTGTGGCAGGTGATCCATTTCTACCTGCTCTATCTCGACACTGACACCTTTTTCCGCCAGTACGATACGTACTTGATGGCTAAAAATGTCGGTCGGGCCAGAAAACAGCGTCATTACCGAACGTTTGTTGGCAGCGACAGCCATGAAAACCTCCAAGTTTATCTAGAATTATACTGCGAATAGCCACTATCAGGCTGCTATCCTGAATAATCATGCCCATCGTAGTTCGGGCACATTTCACCTGTAACCCACAGTTTCGTAGATAAGCCAAAGCGGGGGAACAGAGCCAGCAAGTTCAGCAAGGTTCACGGCTCGGCGAACAGGCGCAAAAGTGTGTGATAGTTTACCAGATTTTGCTCGTTCTGTGGGGATGTCAGATGCGATTTCGTATGGAAATGTTTTTCAGGCGCTAATTAGCAGCATAAAACAAGGATTTTGAGACGAAAAAAAACCCGGTACAAGACCGGGTTTTTGTAGCGTAATGCCTGGAAGGGACCGAAATCCCAACCCTCTGCCGAAGCAGGAGGCAAATTAACGCTTGGAGAACTGAGGACGACGACGTGCTTTACGCAGACCGACTTTCTTACGTTCAACCTGACGAGCATCGCGAGTAACGAAGCCTGCTTTACGCAGTTCGCCACGCAGAGTTTCGTCATATTCCATCAGTGCACGGGTGATACCGTGACGGATAGCACCAGCCTGACCAGAAATACCACCACCTTTAACAGTGATGTACAGGTCAAATTTGGTAACCATGTCGACCAGTTCCAGAGGTTGACGAACTACCATGCGGGCAGTTTCACGACCAAAGTACTGTTCCAGGCTACGCTGGTTGATTACGATGTTACCGCTACCCGGTTTGATGAAAACGCGAGCTGCGGAGCTTTTGCGGCGACCAGTGCCGTAGTATTGATTTTCAGCCATTGCCTATAATCCCGATTAAATGTCAAGAACTTGCGGTTGCTGTGCCGCATGAGTGTGCTCATTGCCCGCGTAAACTTTAAGTTTACGGTACATTGCACGACCCAACGGACCCTTCGGCAGCATGCCTTTAACCGCGAGCTCAATCACACGCTCAGGACGGCGAGCAATCATCTCTTCAAAGGTCGCTTGTTTGATACCACCGATGTGGCCGGTGTGATGGTAATAAATCTTGTCGTTACGCTTGTTGCCGGTTACAGCAACTTTTTCTGCGTTCAGAACGATGATGTAATCACCAGTATCAACGTGCGGAGTGTATTCCGCTTTATGCTTGCCACGCAGACGGCGAGCCAGTTCAGTGGCCAGGCGACCTAAGGTCTTGCCGCTTGCGTCAACTACGAACCAGTCACGCTGTACTGTTTCCGGTTTAGCTGTAAAAGTTTTCATTAAAAGCTTACCCAATTTAAGTTACACGTTGGCGAACACCCAAACGCCTATATGTTTTATAAACTACATTTTTTCAAACACAGTTTACAAAATAAGTATTGGAGGTTCACACGACCATCAGTCCAGCAAACCTACCCCTTCGAATAGCCATTGCCGGCACTATAAAGTTTCGGGAAAAAAACTTTGTTGTAACGTGGGGTCGCAAGATTATAGAGAAGTCCCCAGCAAAAATCGAACCCTTTTTTGGAAAAAAGTGAAGTTTTTTGCTTTCTCCATTGTATCGAAGATGAACATTTATTGCGCACTATTTCGCCAGCCTCAAGGGAGATGCTCGCGAGCAAGATATTCTTCACTTTGCATTTCCTGCAAACGTGACAAACAGCGCTGATATTCGAACTTCAGACGCTCGCCACGATAAATCTCGTACATTGGCATTTCTGCTGAAACTACCAGCTTGACGTGACGTTCGTAAAACTCGTCCACCAGCGCCAGGAAGCGACGTGCGGCATTTTCCTGATCGGCGTTCATCACCGGCACATTATGCAATATCACGCTGTGATAGAGCTTTGAAAGCGCAATGTAGTCGAGCTGGCTGCGCGCTTCTTCACACAAGGTATGGAAATCAACCGCGAGTACGCCATCCGCAGAGGAAATAGCCTTGAGAGGGCGATGATTAACCTGCAAAACGGCTGGTTCACCAGATTTACCCGCCAGCTTGCCAAACATCTGCTGCATCGGGGCTGCAAGATCATTCAACGTCTGACCTGCTTGCGGTGTCAGCCAAAGATTGGCCTGGGTCAGCGTCCGCAGCCGATAGTCGATGCCGGCATCGACGTTCATCACATCACAGAATTCATTAATCAACGCGATGGCAGGCAGGAAGCGCGCTCGTTGCAGCCCATTGCGATAGAGATTATCCGGTGGGATGTTAGAGGTTGCGACCAACGTGATCCCCCGGGCGAACAGCGCCTGTAAAAGCGTAGCCAGCAGCATCGCGTCGGTAATATCCGAAACAAAGAATTCGTCGAAGCACAGCACGTCCGTTTCCTGTTTGAAACGGTCGGCAATCAGTTCCAATGGATCTGAATGGCCTTGCAGCTCGGTCAGCTCCTCATGCACACGCAGCATAAAGCGGTGAAAGTGTAACCGCATTTTACGATCGCCCGGCAAGCTATGGAAAAACATGTCCATCAGCCAGGTTTTACCGCGCCCCACTCCGCCCCACATGTAGAGACCCTGCACCGGGCGAATCGTCGCCTTGGCCGAATTCTTTTTAAATAACTTACCTAACCAGCCGCTGCTTTCGGGCAATTCTGCTGGTTTTTTCGCTACCAATTCCTGATAAATGGCGTCAAGACGAGTCACAGCCTGCTTTTGTACAGCATCCGGCTGGAACTCTCCGGCATCAAGTGCAGTCTGATAAGAGGTAAGCGGTGTTTTTGATTGCATGATATTGAACGTCCCTGAGAAAATATTTTCAGTTATTCGTGGCGATGTTTTCATGACGTTTAACACAGATTTTTCCACTATTTCGCCGCTTTTGCTGCACTTGGCGCATCTGAAGCCACACCGAGCCGCTGCGAAAGTTACCACAGGATTCCACTAACCCAAGGTTAACGGTTATAGTGGTTATCTGTTTGACGTAAAGCTTGCCATGTAAAAGTTTTGTTTAAAAAGATTGGTAAGAAAGTTACGCCAAAAAGCCCTACAGGACAATGTTGTCAATAATAGGAGTTATTATGACTTGGGAGTACGCGCTCATTGGATTAGTGGTCGGTATCGTCATTGGGGCGGTAGCGATGCGCTTTGGCAATCGTAAATTACGCGATCAGCAAGTGATGCAAAACGAGATCGACAAGAGCAAGGCCGAGCTTGAAGAGTACCGCCAGGAGTTGGTGGGGCACTTTGCTCGCAGCGCCGAGCTGCTTGATAATATGGCGACAGACTATCGTCAGCTTTACCAGCACATGGCGAAAAGTTCCAACAACCTGTTACCAGACCAGCCTGTGCAGGACAATCCGTTCAACTATCGCCTGACCGGCTCTGAAGCCGATAACGATCAGGCTCCGGTTGAAATGCCTCGCGACTACTCCGACGGTGCTTCAGGCCTGCTGCGTACTGGCGATCGCCCAATCCGCAAATAAGTAGCATCAAGCCAGTGGCCTCAGTCACTGGCTCTTTTTGGCACGTCATCTGCAGTAATTCTCGGAGAGTGATCCAAATGAAAAAATCATTTCTACTCAGTGCACTGGCTATCAGCCTTGGATTAAGCCTCTCTTCTTTTCAGATAGCTAACGCTGCCCTGCCCGTTGCCGTTGAGGGACAAACTCTGCCCAGCCTGGCCCCAATGCTGCAAAAAGTGCTGCCGGGAGTGGTCAGCGTGCAAGTATCTGGTACCCAGCCGCCAAGCGATCAGGTACCACCACAGTTTAAATTCTTCTTTGGCCCGGATGCCCCCGCTCAGCAGCAGGGCGGCCAGAAATTTGAAGGCTTGGGATCGGGCGTGATTATCGACGCCGCCAAGGGCTATGTGCTGACCAATAATCACGTCGTCAGCAACGCCGACAAAATTACCGTACAAATTAATGATGGCCGTGAGTACGACGCCAAGTTGATTGGCAAAGATGACCAGTCCGACATCGCCATCATTCAGCTGAAAGACGCTAAAAACCTGACTCAAATCCCGATGGCAGACTCTGATAAACTGCGCGTTGGTGACTTCGCCGTGGCCGTTGGTAATCCTTTCGGATTGGGGCAAACCGTAACCTCAGGCATTATTTCTGCGCTGGGCCGCAGCGGTTTGAATCTCGAAGGTCTGGAAAACTTTATTCAGACCGATGCTTCAATTAACCGCGGCAACTCGGGTGGCGCGCTGCTTAACCTCAACGGCGAGCTGATTGGCATCAATACCGCCATCCTTTCATCTCAAGGTGGCAGCATGGGGATTGGCTTTGCTATCCCTATCAACATGGCCAAGAATCTCAGCAAGCAGCTGATTGAGTCTGGTCAGGTGAAGCGCGGTCTGCTGGGTATCCGCGGTAGCGAGATGACCTCGGACCTGGCCAAGGCATTCAAGCTCGACAGCCAGCGCGGTGCGTTCGTCAATGAAGTGTTACCAGATTCTGGCGCTGCCAAAGCCGGAATTAAATCCGGTGATGTGGTGGTGACTCTCGACGGCCAGGCTCTGAGCAGCTTTGCCGAGCTGCGCGCAAAAGTAGGATCCCTCGGCCCGGGTGCTGTTGTGAAGTTGGGTGTTCTGCGCGACGGCAAAGCAATGGACGTCAACGTTACCTTGGGCGCAAGTCCTGAAGTTGTCGTGGAATTGGCAAAAATCAATCCGGCGCTGACCGGTGCCACGCTAAGCAATGTTGATAGCAAAACGGGCAAAGGCGTGCAGGTTGATGATGTCGTCAAAGGTTCACCGGCGGATCAGGTTGGATTCCAGGCGGGTGACGTCATTGTGGCGGTCAATCGTGGACCAATCGACAACCTCGATGCTTTCCGTAAAGTTCTGGAAAGCAAACCGGACCTCATCGCCATTAGCGTGATGCGTAAAGGCCAGAGCATTTATTTGTTGATGCCGTAACATAATTTGGGCGTAGTGTAGACTACGCCCAAACACTTCATGCTATCCTTCAAGTACATTTTCTTACGACCCCAAAAACCTCATGTTTGTTAAGCTATTGCGATCCGCACTCATCGGTCTTATTGTTGCCGCCATTTTGCTGGCCGTCGTGCCAAAGCTGCGTAAAACCATCGTAGAACCGATGTTTGAGCATGATTTTAGCCATCATAGTGAACAGCCTGCCAGTTACAACGAGGGGGTTCGCCTTGCTGCGCCTGCGGTAGTCAACGTTTATAACCGTAACATGGGCGATTCCACGCAAAATCAGTTACAGATACGTACTCTGGGTTCAGGCGTTATCATGAACGATAAAGGGTACATACTGACTAACAAACACGTGATCAATAATGCCGACCAAATCATTGTCGCCTTGCAGGATGGACGCGTTTTTGATGCACTTCTGGTCGGATCGGATAGCCTGACTGATTTGGCGGTACTGAAAATTGATGCCACCAATCTGCCAGTGATCCCGATTAACGCTAAACGCATGCCTCGCGTCGGTGACGTGGTGATGGCAATTGGTAACCCTTTCAATATCGGGCAAACTGTCACGCAGGGCATTATCAGCGCCACGGGTAGAATTGGCCTTAGCCCTTCTGGCCGTCAGAATTTCTTGCAGACTGATGCAGCCATCAACCAGGGCAACTCTGGCGGTGCGCTGGTGAACTCTCTTGGCGAGCTGATGGGTATCAACACCCTGTCGTTTGATCAAAATAAAGATGGGCCAGCGCCAGAAGGCATCGGATTTGCCATCCCGACCGCATTGGCAACCAAAGTCATGGACAAGCTGATCCGCGATGGTCGCGTTATTCGCGGCTATATCGGTATTACTGGGCGCGAAGCTTCTCCCCTGCATGGTCCAACTGCCAATGTCGATCATTTACAGGGTATTGTGGTGAATGAAGTTACACCAAATGGCCCAGCCGCCAACGCCGGTATCCAGGTACAAGACGTCATTGTCAGCGTCAATAATCGACCAGCCATTTCGGCGATTGAAACCATGGACCAGGTAGCCGAGATCCGCCCGGGTGCGGTGATCCCGGTGGTAATAAACCGCAACGGCAAGCAAATCACCCTACAGGTTACTATCCAGGAATATCCGGAGCACTAAACCGCCGATATTCTCAGATAAAAGCCATTAAAAAGCCGGCAAGAGGAAACTCTTCCGGCTTTTTACTTTTTAAAGAAAATACCTATAACCCAGTAAAGGAGGCTCGCCGCTAAAAGCGAATTAAGAGCCGGAATGCCCCAGGACGTTGTAAAACCTACAGCTCCGCCTATGACGCAGCATACAATCGCCGTCCAACCGATTGTGGGAATGTGCTCATCTTCAGGCAGCTTTCCCTGAAGGCGGCTTGCTTTTAACAATGCCCTGCTGGATTTAAGAAAGTAATAATCGACTATCATCACACCTAACAATGGCGGGAAGACCACACCAAGCAGGGTAAGGAAGTCTATGAATCGGTCTAAAATTCCAGCGACCGAAAGACCGGTTCCTATACAGCCGACGGTTAAAATAATTGCAGTGAAGTTAACTTTTCTACCTGTAATCGCGAAAATTGAATTAGCAATGCCGAGTGATGAAGAATAGAGATTGATATCGTTAACCCGCAACGTAGAAAACACCACGACCAGAAGGCCTATTCCCCCTGCTGTTTCAGCCATAATGCTCACCACATCGGCGCTTTTGACAGCCCTCGCCAATAATATCGCCAGACCATTAATTATAAATTCGCCAATAATAATCGAAACAATCGTCATCCAGAAAACATGCCGTCCGCTTTTTGAATAGCGGCTCATATCCGGCGTAATCAGGCTGGCAACAATGCATCCGCCAATAATCATGGTGATGCCGGCAGGCACGGACATGGAAACCCCGGCGGGTATTGCGCTAACAAGCTCACTACTTTTGTGCCCGCTTAGAATAAGAATAGAGACCGTTACAATGACAGCAATAAAAAGCGGCACGGCGATCCGTGCGGTAAACCTTAGCGCTTTGAAGCCAAAGGCGACCAAAATAGTAAGAAACAGGCCGGAGAAAGTCGCAGACCAGGCGAAACCAAATCTGTCGTTTAAGGCGTAATTTAAACCCTTGGCAAATACTGCATTTTGCACGCCGAACCAGCCTAATAGGCTTACAGCAATCACCAGGCTAACAAACAGTGAACCGACTCGCCCAAAACCACACCAGCGTGACAACAAGCTGCTTGAAAGCCCCTCTTTCATTCCTGCATAACCCACTGCGAAGGTCACGATGCCGAAGATAACACTGGCAATAAAGATCGCTAAAAAAGCATCGGTCAGTGTCATTGAATGGCCGAGTACGGCACCCAACATAAATTGATCTAAAGCAGTCAACATGCCAGCATGAACTAATGTCACACTTAAAAATGATAGTCTTTCTCCGATAGGCACACGGCTTACAGGATAATTTTCTATTAAACTCATCGTTATCTTATTCCCTAAATAAATTGAATACCTTTTGATAACAGAGAATCGGGGATATATTTGTCTAATCCAAGGTTCCTGCAAAACTCTTTAAGCTGGTGCATAGAGTGAACGTGAGACTTCTGATAAAGGATATTTAATCTAGCTTCGATGGTTCTGTGGGAAACATTTAATATCTTTGCCATATCTTTACAGGATAAATTTTGTAATAACAGGAAAATTACATGTAACTCTTTAGTTTTAAATAACTCAACGGAAGCCTGAGTGGTTAAAATAGATGGCTTTTGTTGATTGATATAAATTAACGGGGAGTGCGTGTGAACTTCCCGCGCATTCCATAAAGTCCCAATACATTTATCTGATTGACCAAAAAGCGGGATCTTCTCGCTAATGTAAGGTGCTATGAAGGAATTTCCATTCCAATAATGCGTTTCTATAACTGTAACCCGCCGAAACATTTCTGCCGTGAGCCTGTCATGTTCTTGCAGATCATCTGCAAGCTCGCTCCATTCTGTCGGAAACTCGTTATCAAGCTTTCCTTCGACATCAAAAGTGTCTGGAGTATTGGTATAACGAAGCGCTGCCATATTCATATAAAGATGATTTGAAGTGCTATCTTTTATGCCCCAGGGTTCATCCAAGCGTTCGATCATCGCGATCGTATTTTCAATAACCTGATGATTACTTATCATTTTCGTCATGCCACTGAACTAATAATTCACTTAAATTATCTAAACTCAATCTTTTAGATAAATAAAATCGAGTATGCTGATGAGCGAACTCTGCCAATTCACCATACTGCCTGAACCCCAAACGTTGATAAAATCCCAGCGCCTGAAAACTGAAAGTGTCGACATAGGCCATATGGCAGCCTCGACCAATTGCCTCAAGCTGCGCGGTTTGCATAAGCCTTTTTCCTAGCCCCATTTTGCGATTCTCTTGCGCGACCCAAAGATACTGAATGTCCAGCCCACCCCACCAGGTCCTGGAGAGTAACCCGCCAACTATATCGCCGCTTTCATTTTTCGCTACTACGCGTAAAGGCTTTATATCGACAGGCGTTACGTGAGAATTATATTCCCACAGGTTATCAATGATAGTTTGCTCTTCTTTAATACTTGATATATCGCTAACGATTAATTCCATTTAATTATCCATCCTGATTAGAGTTCATGTAAATCAGCCACCCAATTACCCTATATTGATAATTGGCGATAGCGTAGTCATTACGGTTTATCTATTCACTTTGATGCTATAACCTTAAGATTAATTAATCCATACCGATGCCTTCACCAGGGTGACCTAATGCCAGTTAATAGGCAAAGGAAGGTATATTAAGTTCTGAACGTTAGGCAATGGCATGCCAATTTTTTGAATGTTTATAAAACCCAAGACATTAACATTAGATTATCGTGCAAGCGATATTTTTCTTGCTTATTACGCTGAAACAACCATCCATTAATAAGAATTATAATTTGTTAATTAAACATATAAAAAAGCCGGTAAGGTTTCCCTAGCCGGCTTTTTATTTATCTTAAAACAACAGTTTTAACGGCAAATATTGCAGATTATTCTGCGCCACTCACACGTTCGATCTTGGCACCTAACAAACGCAGCTTATCTTCAATGCGTTCATAACCACGGTCAATGTGATAGATGCGGTCAACGATAGTCACGCCGTCTGCAATACATCCGGCCAGCACCAGGCTGGCAGAGGCGCGCAGGTCGGTGGCCATTACCTGAGCACCAGACAGTTTTTCAACGCCGTGGCAGATCAGAGTGTGGCTTTCGATTTCAGCGTGTGCGCCCATGCGAATCAATTCTGGTACATGCATAAAGCGGTTTTCGAAGATGGTTTCGGTTATCACACCCGTACCTTCAGCAACCAGATTCAGCAGGCTGAACTGGGCTTGCATATCGGTCGGGAAGCCCGGATGTGGCGCGGTACGCAGAGTAACGGCCTTCGCACGCTTGCCGTGCATATCCAGGCTAATCCAGTCTTCACCGGTTTCAATATCGGCACCCGCTTCGCGCAGTTTGGCCAATACCGCATCCAGAGTGTCTGGACGGGTTTCGCGACAAACAACCTTACCGCCAGAAATCGCTGCAGCTACCAGGAAAGTGCCGGTTTCGATACGGTCTGGCACGATACGGTGAACGCCGCCGCCGAGACGAGCAACGCCTTCGATAGTGATTTGATCGGTACCCGCGCCAGAGATTTTGGCGCCAATTGCATTGAGGAACGCAGCGGTGTCGGCAATCTCCGGCTCACGGGCTGCATTCTCGATAACAGTGGTACCTTCTGCCAACGTTGCCGCAGTCATGATGGTAATCGTCGCGCCCACGCTGACTTTATCCATCACAATGTGCGCACCTTTCAGGCGTCCATCAACTGTAGCTTTGACATAGCCTTCTTCAAGCACGATTTTCGCGCCAAGCTGTTCAAGACCGGTAATGTGCAAGTCAACAGGACGCGCGCCAATCGCACAGCCGCCTGGCAGGGAAACCTCACCATGGCCAAAACGCGCAACCAGAGGACCCAGCGCCCAGATAGAGGCACGCATGGTTTTTACCAGATCATACGGCGCACGAAACTCATTAACACCGCTTGCATCAACCCACACAGAACCGTTGCGCTCGATTTTAGCACCCAGCTGGTTCAGAAGTTTGATGGTGGTATCAATATCTTTCAAATGCGGAACGTTTTGCAGTTCTACCGGTTCTTCAGCGAGCAGTGCGGCGAACAAAATAGGCAGTGCGGCATTTTTCGCACCAGAGATCGTGACTTCTCCACTCAGGCGGGTTCCGCCCTGTACACGAAACTTATCCATTATTGCTCTCTTATCTGTTATCGAAATTCTTTAGGTATAACAAAATGGCCGGCAGCAACGCTTGCCCGTCACCCTTAAAAGCCGTTGAGCTTGCGATCGCGCTGCCACTCTTGCGGGGTATAAGCCTTGATAGAGAGTGCGTGGATGCGGTTATCGGCAATGTATTCCATCAGCGGCGCGTATACGGCCTGCTGTTTTTTAACACGGCTCATGCCGTCAAACATTGCGCCAACAACGATAGCCTGGAAGTGGCTGCCATCGCCGGTTACGTGTGCTTCATCGAGGGCCAGTGCAGCCATTAGCACGTCTTTAATTTCGTTAGTTTCCATAAAACCCGTTTAATCTTTAATCGTATGGGAAGTCATAGCCGAACATATTATAGGGATCCGGCCAACTCTTAAACCATCAAAAAGCCCCTGCATGAGAGTTTCAGACAGGGGCCCTGTTTTGAATAGCGATTTATCGCAGAAAAATTTTCGCAGGGGTATTGCTAACCCTCCGATTCGAGAGGAATTATCCCCTGCAAATTGTATAACTCGACCAATGTACGTAAACGATCGGTGATACCAGAAATCTGCAATTCAACACCGTGCTTGCCCGCCAGATCGCGCAGGTGCACCAGCAGCGCCAAACCTGATGAGTCAACGCGCTCAAGCTGAGCCACATCAATGCAGGTAACGCCTTTAAGCAGACTTTCTCGCTGCTCCCAAAGAGGAAGCAGCGTTTCTCGGTCCAGGCAGCCACTGAGGATCAGGCATTGCTGCAATGATTCAAAGTGCAGTCCGTTAATCATTTTTTGTTCTGCTGCAGAGTGATCGGCTGAGCTGCTGCTGATTTCAGACGTTCAGTCAGACCATCGATGCCTTTCTGACGCAGGATGTCTGCCCACTCGTTCTGCTTGGTAGTGATCATGCTGACGCCTTCAGCGATCATGTCGTAAGCCTGCCATTCGTTGGTACGGCTGTTTTTACGCCATTGGAAATCAAGACGAATAGGAGGACGGCCACCTGGATCGGTAATAGTCACGCGAATGGCAACGATATTGGTGCCCGCGGCAATAGGCTGAGCAGGCTGAACCTGATAGGACTGGTTGGTATACATCGCCAGCGCCTGTCCGTAAGCCTGTTGCAGGTAATCGCTAAACGCGCTGAAGTAGGCTTCACGCTGAGCTGGAGTAGCTGAATTGTAATAGCGACCCAATACCAGCGCACCGGCGTATTTAACCTGCACATAAGGCAGGAGCTGTTCACGCACTACGGTACGCAGATAATTTGGGTCCTTTTGGATCTGTGGCTGATCGGCCTTCAGTGCAGTAAAGGTCGCATTGGCGGCGGCATTCATCACGCTGTAGGGATTAGTTTTATCCACCGTAGCAGCCGCATTGGCAGCCAGGGGCGCGATCATCAGTAAAGCAACCACCATTAAACGTTTAAACATAAAAAATCCTCTTAATTACCTTTGGCCGCAGGAGCGGATGGAGCAGGCGCAGTATCTGGCGCAGCAGAACTATCTTGTGAAGCCCCGGCAGAACCAGGCGCAGCAGCACTATCCGGCGTAGCTGAAGCATCACCCGATTTCGCGGCGTCGTCTTTACCGCCGCTTTTGTAAAGGAACTGGCCGATCAAATCTTCCAGAACCATAGCCGATTTCGTGTCCTGAATGGTGCCGCCATTTTTCAAGATAGTGGTGCCCATATCCGGATCCTGGAAGCCAATATTCAGTGCCAGGAACTGTTCACCCAGCAGGCCTGAAGTCCGGATGGCCAGCGAACTGGTATCTGGGATCTGGTTATATTTCTGGTCGATATCCATCGCTACGCGCGGGGACATATTTTTATCCAGAGTGATTTTGTTAACACGACCAATGACCACGCCGCCAATCTTGACCGGTGAATCAGTTTTAAGTCCGCCGATATTATCGAAATCAGCATAAATACGGTAGGTCGGATCGGAGCCAAATGACTGAATGTCAGCGACTTTCAGACAGATGAACAACACGGCACAGAATGCGATAAGCATAAATGCCCCAACCCAGACTTCACTCTTTTTAGTTTTCATGGATCAATTCCCAAACATCAGTGCTGTCAGCACAAAATCCAAACCCAGCACCGCCAGTGACGAGTGCACGACGGTACGAGTTGTAGCCCGGCTAATCCCTTCAGAGGTCGGGATTGCATCATAACCATTGAAAAGCGCTATCCAGGTCACGGTAATGGCAAAAACAACGCTTTTAATCAGACAGTTGAGCAAATCCTGACGCCACTCTACGGCATTTTGCATCGCTGACCAGAAAAAGCCGCTGTCGATACCTTTCCAGTCAACACCGACCAGCGATCCGCCCCAGATACCCACTGCAACGAAAATAGCCGTAAGTAAAGGCATCGTGATCAAACCAGCCCAGAAGCGCGGAGCAACGACGCGACGCAGCGGATCGATTGCCATCATTTCGAGGCTTGAAATCTGCTCTGTGGCTTTCATCAGACCGATTTCGGCAGTCAGTGCCGAACCTGCACGACCGGCGAACAGCAGCGCGGTAACAACCGGTCCGAGTTCACGCAGCAGCGAAAGCGCCACCATCATGCCCAGGCTGGCTTCGGCACTGTAAGTGGTCAATACCAGGTAGCCCTGCAAACCCAGTACCATGCCAATAAACAGGCCAGATACCACGATAATCAGCAGTGACAATACCCCAACACTGTATAACTGTTTGACTAATAATGGCCATTGTTTGGCAAACTGTGGCCGCCCTACCAGCGCACGGAACAGCAACTGCCCCGCCCGCCCGAATGACGCACAGGTTGCCAAACCGCTGCGGCCTATTGACGCTAACGCCCTAATTAACATTGATTTACAACTCCATCATCCAAGCAGCTCGGTCTTGTAATCACCGGCAGGGAAACGGAAAGGCACCGGTCCATCGGCGATCCCGTCGAGGAACTGGCGAACGCGTGGATCTGGATTATTTTGCAATTCCTCGGTCGTCCCTTCAGCGATAACATGCTGAGCAGCAACGATATAAGCATAGTCAGCAATACTGAGGACTTCAGGCACATCGTGCGAAACAACGATGCAGGTGACGCCCAGCGCATGGTTAAGCTCGTCGATAAGCTTGACCAGCACGCCCATGGTGATCGGATCCTGGCCGACGAAAGGCTCATCGAACATAATCAGTTCGGGATCCAGGGCAATTGAACGCGCCAACGCCACACGACGCGCCATGCCACCAGAAAGTTCCGCAGGCATCAGTTCAGCCGCACCGCGCAACCCTACTGCCTCGAGCTTCATCAGCACAGTAGTTCGGAGCAGTTCTTCCGGCAGCTTGCTGTGCTCGCGCAGCGGAAAGGCAACATTTTCGAACACAGTCAGGTCAGTGAATAGCGCACCAGACTGGAACAGCATGCTCATTTTCTTGCGAGATTCGTACAACTTACGGCGAGACAGCGCAGGAATATTTTCACCATCAAACCAAATTTCCCCACTGTCCGGCGTAAGTTGTCCGCCGATTAATCGTAGCAAGGTTGTTTTACCGATCCCCGATGGCCCCATGATTGCGGTCACTTTGCCCTTGGGCACGGTCATGTTTATCTCTTCGAAAATGGGACGGTCACCGCGCATGAAACTCATGCCTTTGATGACCACCAAATTCGCTTCGCTCTGACTCATTTGTCTCTTCCTCTGGGCGAACGCAAGATGTGATCCCATTAAGGGTAGAACTCTATCTATAAATTTGGCCTAAACGAGCTTGCCAACACCCGACATTTTACAAAAACTTACCGCGATTGCGTTACCAAAGTTGCCATTGATTTACTTTTAAGCCTCAGACGGTCAAAATCATGCTTTGCGGCCGGATCGATATCGGGAAGCATTAAATTGTCAAAACAGAAAGTCAGAAGCCAAGGTAATCGCTATTATGGAACCCTATTCAATTCTGCTCGGGTCTTTTGCCTGAAACCAGATTGATCAAACTTATTTTGGTTCCTTGCCAGACTTACGAACATTGCATTATACCCAATAAAGGATTTTTCATGCTTCTCGCTAGTGTACTAATGATTGTCGGCTTGTTTCTGTTAGTGTATGCCGCCGATCGTTTGGTGTACGGAGCTTCAGTTCTGGCAGCCTCAATCGGCATTCCCCCTCTAATAATTGGTATGACGGTCGTCGGCGTGGGAATTTCCTTGCCCGAGCTGGTTGTCTCAACGACAGCAGCAATAAATGGCCAGATGGATTTGGCAGTAGGCAATGTCATTGGTTCCAATATCACTAATATTCTTCTGATTTTGGGCGGTGCCGCGCTAATTCATCCACTTTCCGTTCGTTCTGATATCTTGCGACGCGAACTGCCGCTAATGTTAGTCGTTACTGTGCTGTGTGGTTTTGTGCTTAGCGACAGTGAGCTTAGTCGATGGGACGGCGTGTTGCTGATTATTGCTGCAGCGGTGTTCCTGATGCTAATGGTGAAGATTGCCAGGATCTCGCAAAAAATCGGCCAGGACACACTGACTAGTGAACAAATGGCGGAGTTACCCCAGGACGGAAGCAATACAGTAGCATTTTTGTGGCTGGCTCTGGGTTTTATTATCATGCCGCTGGCGTCGAACATGATTGTCGATAACGCCTCGGTCATAGCGCGCTATTTTGGCGTCAGTGAACTGGTCATCGGCCTGACGGTCATAGCAATAGGCACTAGCCTGCCTGAGCTGGCAACCTTTATTGCCGGAGCAATAAAAGGCGAAGACGATATTGCACTGGGCAATATCATTGGCGCGAATATATTTAATATGTGCCTGGTGTTGGGGCTGCCCGCTCTGGTAGCACCGGGACATTTTAATCCCGATGCATTCCATCGGGATTATTGGGTGATGCTGGTTGTCAGCGTCGTGCTCACCGGACTTTGCCTGATGCGTAAACATCGGATTGGTCATTTGGCAGGCGCGCTGCTGCTGTTCGGCTTTATCGCTTATCTGGCGGTGCTTTTCTACATGCCCACCAGCGTTGCCTTTTAGATCTGATAGAATTTGTTTAAATAACGAACGATTCAGGCAAAGTCACAGGAATTGACGATGACAACATTTGATAACGAAAAATTTAATTTCGTCCAGGTCGGTAAACAGGTGTTGTTAACCGAAAGGGAAGGACTTGAACAGCTCGACCAATACATCAACGACGATTTTACCCGCGCCTGTGAGATGATGTTCCAGTGCAGCGGCAAAATTATCGTGATGGGTATGGGCAAATCCGGACACGTAGCCCGCAAGATGGCCGCGACATTTGCCAGCACCGGCACGCCAGCTTTCTTCGTCCATCCGGCTGAAGCCAGCCACGGCGATCTCGGGATGGTATCGACGCAGGATATCGTTATCCTTATTTCCAACTCGGGAGAGTCGCACGAAATTCTGGCGCTGATCCCGGTGCTGAAACGTCTGGATATTCGCTTGATTTGCCTGACTGCCAATCCCGAAAGTTCGATGGGTAAAGCAGCAGACGTGCACATTTGTGTCAAAGTGCCGAAAGAGGCCTGTCCGTTAGGCCTTGCGCCCACCACCAGCACCACTGCGGTAATGGTGATGGGCGATGCTCTTGCCGTCGCACTGCTTGAAGCGCGCGGTTTTACCGCCGAGGATTTTGCCCTGTCCCATCCGGGCGGCGCACTGGGTCGCAAACTTCTTTTACGAGTCAGCGATATCATGCATACCGGCAGTGAAATCCCGCAGGTTAGCCGCGATGCCTCACTGCGTGATGCCCTGCTCGAAATCACCCGTAAAAATCTTGGTATGACGGTGATCACCGACGATTTAATGAAAATCGAAGGCATATTCACCGATGGTGATTTGCGCCGTATCTTTGATATGGGTGTTAACGTCAATGAAGCAAAAATTACCGACGTGATGACCCCTGGCGGCATTCGCGTTCGCCCGGTGCTGCTGGCAGTCGATGCCCTGAATCTGATGCAGGAAAAGAACATTACCTGCGTCATGGTGGCCGATGGCGACCGTCTGCTGGGTGTGGTACATATGCATGACATGCTGCGTGCCGGTGTTGTTTAATTTAGAAAATTTGAACCTGGCCTGTAACGTAAGGAACTGCCCGAATGAGTAATAGCGCAGCCAATGTGGATACCTGTTATGGTCCCGTTAGCGCAGAAGTGCTGGAGCGAGCCAAAGCTGTCCGCTTGCTGATTTGTGACGTTGATGGCGTAATGTCTGACGGCCTGATTTTCATGGGAAATAATGGCGAAGAATTGAAAAGCTTCAACGTGCGCGATGGCTATGGGATCCGTTGCCTGCTGACTTCAGATATTGAAGTGGCAATCATTACTGGGCGCAAGGCCAAATTATTGGAAGATCGTGCTAAAACGCTGGGCATCCGCCATCTTTATCAAGGACAGTCTGATAAGCTTTTGGCCTTCCGCGAACTGTTAGATACACTATCGCTGCAACCTGAGCAGGTTGCCTATATTGGTGATGACTTGATCGACTGGCCGGTGATGGAGAAAGTCGGTCTCTCCGTTGCTGTTAACGATGCCCACCCGATCCTGCTACCCAAAGCTGATTATATTACTCGCATCGCAGGTGGACGCGGTGCAGTTCGTGAACTGTGCGATTTGATTTTAATGGCACAGGGCAAGCTGGAGGACGCCAAAGGGCTGTCGATATGAGCAAAACAAGACTTTGGATGACTCTGTTGCTGGGCCTGCTGGTTTTGGTGCTGATTGGCTGGACGATATCGGATAACGATAATAAAGCGCCTGCACCTCCGCTGAATACACAGGATCCAACTTATCAGAGCCAGCACAGCGTAACAGTGGTGTACGATCCGACCGGCAAACTGAATTACAGACTGGTGTCCGAGCAAGTTAAATATTATACGACCGATCTCGTGTCATGGTTCACCAACCCGGTTGTGACGACGTATGATCCAGACACCAGCGTCGCGACCTGGACTATCCGTTCCGATCGCGCAAAATTGACCAACGATAAAATGTTGTATCTTTATGGTCACGTGCAAATTGATAGTCTGACGCCAACAACGTCACAGCTGCAAAGAATAAAAACAGACAATGCCCAGGTTAACCTGGTCACACAGGACGTAGCGTCAGACGACGAAGTCTACATTTACGGTACAGGTTTCACCTCTAACGGCATGCGAATGCGTGGAAATTTGAGGAATAAAACCGCACAGTTGATCGAGAAGGTAAATACTAATTATGAAATTCCAAGCAAAAAATAAAATCCGTAACCTGTTGATTACCACCTCGCTGTTAGCGGTAAGCATCCCGGCGCTGGCGTTGAAAACCGACACGCAGCAGCCAATGACGGTCACTTCTGACAATCAGGCTGTGGATATCAATACCAATACCGTGACCCTTACGGGCAACGTTGTGGTCAAACAGGGTAGTATTCTGGTTCATGCCGATCGCGCGACCATTGTTCGCCCTGGCGGTCAATCTGGCAAAGAAATCGTCGAAGGCTTCGGTAACCCGGTGACTTTCTACCAGATGCAGGACAACGGCAAGCCGATTCAAGGGCACTCCCTGAAAGTCCGCTATGAAGTTGACAAAGATCTGATTACGCTGACAGGCAAAGCTTATTTGCAACAGCTGGACAGCAACGTTACAGGCGACCGCATTACCTATCTGGTGCAGCAGCAGCAGATGCAGGCATTTAGCGACAAGGGCAACCGTGTAACCACCGTGCTGATACCTTCTCAGCTTCAGGAAAAAACCCCAGCTCCTGGCGCACCGGCTGCAGCACCGAAAAAGAGTAAATACTAACTTATGGCAACATTAATTGCAGAAAACCTGGCTAAAGCCTATAAAGGCCGCAAAGTTGTTGAAGACGTGAGTCTGTCAGTCAAGTCAGGCGAAATCGTCGGCTTGCTGGGGCCAAACGGCGCAGGTAAAACCACCACCTTTTATATGGTGGTCGGTATCGTTCAACGCGATGCAGGGCGGATTGTGGTTGATGACGAAGATATCAGTCTGCTTCCACTCCATACTCGTGCCCGTCGCGGGATTGGCTATCTGCCACAGGAAGCCTCAATTTTCCGTCGTCTGAGCGTGTTCAAAAACCTGATGGCGGTGCTGGAGATTCGTGAGGATCTCAACAAAGAACAGCGCGTTGCTCGTGCCAATGAGCTGATGGAAGAGTTTCATATTTCCCATCTGCGCGACAGCCTTGGGCAATCACTGTCAGGCGGTGAACGTCGTCGTGTAGAAATCGCTCGTGCATTGGCCGCCAACCCGAAATTTATCCTGCTGGATGAACCATTTGCGGGTGTTGACCCAATTTCAGTTATCGATATCAAAAAAATAATTGAACACCTGCGTGACAGCGGGCTTGGTGTGTTGATTACCGACCACAACGTCCGTGAAACGCTCGATGTGTGCGAGCGTGCTTATATTGTAAGCCAGGGGCATCTTATTGCTCACGGCACCCCTGCAGAAATCCTGCAGGATGAGCAAGTTAAACGCGTTTATCTGGGCGAAGCGTTCCGTCTTTAATCATCTAAGTTATCGGCGAATTTTTAAAAACGGAAAGAATCCAAGATATGAAGCAAGGTTTGCAACTCAGGCTCAGCCAACAATTGGCAATGACACCGCAGCTACAGCAGGCAATTCGCCTGTTGCAGCTGTCCACGCTTGAACTCCAGCAAGAGATACAATTGGCGCTGGAAAGCAATCCGCTGTTGGAACAATCCGATCTGCACGATGAAATAGACTCAGTAGAAGCCCCTGAAAACGAAGCGCTTGATACCCGCGAAGCCCTCGAGCAGAAAGACATGCCCGAGGAACTTCCACTCGACGCCACCTGGGACGAAATCTACACCGCAGGTACGCCTTCGGGCACCGGCAATGATTACAGCGACGACGAGCTGCCGGTCTATCAGGGTGAAACTACTCAGACTCTGCAAGACTATCTGATGTGGCAGGTCGAACTGACACCCTTCACCGATACCGATCGCGCTATTGCAACCTCGATTGTTGACGCTGTCGATGACACCGGCTATCTCACCATATCTTTGGACGACATCCTCGAAAGTATTGGCGATGAAGAAGTCAGCATGGATGAGGTAGAGGCGGTGCTCAAGCGCGTACAGCGTTTTGACCCGGTCGGCGTAGCGGCGAAAGATTTGCGTGATTGCTTGCTGATTCAGCTATCGCAGTATGTTTCTGAAACCGTGTTTTTGACCGAAGCACGCCTGATTGTCAGCGAACATCTCGATCTGCTGGCAAATCACGATTTTCGTGCGCTGATGCGTTCAACACGTTTAAAAGAAGATACACTTAAAGGTGCCATGCAGCTGATCCAGTCTCTGGACCCAAGGCCTGGACAGTCGATCAACACCGGTGAATCCGAATATGTCATTCCAGACGTGCTGGTACGTAAAGTAGGCAAAATCTGGACGGTAGAATTAAACTCAGACAGCATTCCACGCCTGAAGATCAATCAACAGTACGCCGCGATGGGTAATTCAGTGCGTAACGATAGCGACGGACAATTTATTCGCAGTAACCTGCAAGAAGCCAAGTGGTTGATTAAAAGTCTTGAAAGTCGCAATGACACATTATTGAAAGTGACACGTTGTATTGTTGAGCAGCAGCAGGCATTCTTTGATCTCGGTGAAGAGTTTATGAAACCCATGGTGCTGGCAGATATCGCCAGTGCCGTGGATATGCACGAATCGACAATCTCCCGTGTGACTACGCAAAAGTTCCTGCACAGTCCGCGAGGCATTTTCGAATTAAAATATTTCTTCTCCAGTCATGTAAGTACGGATAGCGGTGGTGAAGCATCTTCCACGGCAATCCGCGCACTGGTGAGAAAATTAATCGCGGCGGAAAACCCCGTCAAACCTCTGAGCGACAGCAAGTTAGCCACTATGCTATCGGATCAAGGCATTATGGTGGCACGACGCACTGTAGCGAAATACCGAGAGTCTTTGTCAATCCCGCCATCAAACCAGCGTAAACAGTTGGTTTGACCTCAACAGAGAAGGAAGACATCATGCAACTCAATATTACCGGGCATCACGTAGAAATTACCGAACCTCTGCGAGAGTTTGTGAACGCAAAGTTTGCGAAACTAGAGCAGTATTTTGACCGTATTAACCAGGTCTACGTAATATTGAGCGTTGAGAGAGTGCAAAAAGTGGCGGAAGCTACGTTGCACGTGAACGGGGGTGAGTTGCATGCAACCTCGGAACATCAGGATATGTATGCCGCTATCGATGGACTGGTAGACAAACTGGCCCGACAGCTTAATAAGCATAAAGACAAACTGAAACAGCACTGATCCTTAACTTTATATCGGTTCGCTATTTTTATCTTTGGTACTTGAAATTGCTACTAAAACAGGTGCAACTTCAAGTTAAGAGGGTAAAGTGCGAGCCGATAAATCTTTGGGATCAGTCTAAGTGAAAATGAGATGATTAACGATACAGCACTGCAGTTGACCTCGGTATTAAATGCCGAATGCACCAAGAGCAATGTTCACTGCGCCAGTAAAAAACGCGCACTGGAAATCATTAGCGAACTGGCAGCCAAACAGCTGAACCTCTCGCCACAGGTGATTTTCGATGCCATTCTGACCCGTGAACGCATGGGCAGTACCGGGATTGGTGCTGGGATCGCGATCCCTCATGGAAAACTCGAAGAAGACACGTTGCGAGCCGTTGGCGTATTCATCCAACTCGAACAGCCGATTGCTTTCGACGCAGTGGATAATCAGCCGGTGGACCTGCTTTTTGCCTTGTTGGTTCCTGCAGATCAATGTAAAACCCATTTACATACTCTGTCTCTGGTCGCCAAAAAGCTGGCTGATAAAGCAGTGTGTCGACGTCTGCGCGGGGCACAAAGCGACGAAGAGTTATTCCAGATTATTACCGAAGACGAGTAGCACCCCTATAACTTGAAAGACAAAAGTATTTTTGGGAGAGAATATAATGGTGCTGATGATTGTCAGCGGCCGTTCTGGTTCCGGGAAGTCCGTTGCCCTCCGTGCGCTGGAAGATATGGGCTTTTATTGCGTTGATAATTTGCCGGTCGTTTTACTGCCTCAGCTCGCCAGAGAGTTGGCCGAACGTAATACTTCAGCCGCAGTAAGTATCGACGTGCGCAATATGCCAGAGACGCCTGAAGTTTACGAACATGCCATGACTCAGCTTCCGGACAGCTTCTCGCCACAGCTGCTGTTTTTGGATGCCGATCGCAACACGCTGATCCGTCGCTATAGCGATACTCGGCGTTTGCACCCTCTTTCCAGCAAGAATCTGTCTCTTGAAAGCGCGATTGATCAAGAAGCCGAGCTGCTTGAGCCATTGCGTTCAAGCGCTGACCTGATTATCGATACTTCCGAGATGTCAGTGCATGAACTGGCTGAAATGCTGCGCACCCGTTTGTTGGGCAAACGCGAGCGTGAATTGACGATGGTGTTTGAATCCTTTGGTTTCAAACACGGCCTTCCTATCGATGCAGATTACGTGTTCGACGTTCGTTTCCTGCCAAATCCACATTGGGACCCGAAGTTGCGCCCGATGACCGGCCTGGACAAACCCGTTGCCGCCTTCCTCGATCGCCATACTGAAGTTCATAATTTTATCTATCAAACGCGCAGCTATCTCGAGCAATGGCTACCGATGCTGGAAACCAATAACCGTAGCTATCTAACGGTAGCAATCGGTTGTACGGGGGGTAAGCATCGGTCGGTTTACGTGGCCGAGCAGCTCGCGGACTATTTTCGTTCCCGTGGCAAGAACGTACAGTCCCGCCACCGCACGCTTGAAAAGCGCAAATCGTGACAGTTTCTCTTTATAACGGTAAAAGTTATGTCGATAAAACAAAAGGTTGAGATTAAAAACAGGCTGGGAATGCACGCAAGACCGGCCATGAAGCTGTTCGAGCTGGTACAAAGTTTTGAATCGGAAGTGATGCTGCGTAACGACGCGGGTATTGAGGCCGAAGCAAGCAGCGTTATTGCATTGCTGATGCTCGATTCCCCTAAAGGTCAAGAAATTGAAATCGAAGCCACCGGTCCCGATGAAGCAGAAGCGCTGGAGGCTGTCATCAACCTGATTAATTCAGGGTTTGATGAAGACTAAGCCTTTTGACAGGGCCGCAGACGCCGCCCTGTTTGAGAAAAATCCTTTTAAATCCGGCTCAAACAATCTATCGCAATCTCCTTGAAGCTATCGAAGCTCTTGCTGGTTAACAGGCGGCTCATCGATCTCTCGCGCACGAAAGTGACAAACAGATCATAAATCGCCATTGCCTCTTCATAATCGGCCTTGCTTATCGCCAGCAGGAAGATGACATGCGCCGTTTCGCCATCCCCCCATTTGATGCCTTGGGGTGAGAGCACGGTAATTACCACCGTTTTTTTGGCCAACAGTCCTAACGAGTGCGGCAGCGCGATCCCTTCACCCAGCATGGTCGAAACAATCTCTTCGCGTTCAACCACCGAAGGGTGAAACTCCTCATCAACATACCCCTCTTCCTCAAGCTGGCTGCACACTTTGCGAAACAACTGCGCCTGAGTCATAGGTTCATCAAGGCGCATAAAGTGGCGCTGGTCGAAAAATTTTTCCAGCATATATGGCCGCGTACGGTCCACTAGCACCAGTTTCCCCAATTGCTCCATCTGGAACTCAGTCGGGAATGGAGAAAGGACCACCACCGGCTTATTACGCTCGGCAACGCGCGCATTTGCGATGATAAAATCTTCGTCGATATGCTGAAGCTTTTCGTACTCTCGCAGCGAAATAACGCGAGTAATAACAATTTGTGGGAATTTTCGGCTAATCTGAGCCTGGATCATCCGAATGGTGGAATTACCGGTGTCGCACACCAGCATCGCCTGCGGATGGCGCTGATAGCCGATATTGTAATGCCGCTCAAGTCCGACACCGATATGCAGCACCAGGAAGCCAATTTCATTTTCGCTCAGACTATAAGGGGTATATTTTCCCCAGCTTGAAACCGCAGCCAGCGTAACGTCGTAAGCCATCGGATAATGCTGTTTGATGTTATTCAGCAGCGGATTAGGAATATTGATCTGGTATTTAACCCGAGTGATCATCGCTTTGATGTGAGTCAGCAAATCTGATCGAAGCTGCTTATCACCTTGCAGATCATAGTTATAGTGAGCATTGATATACGACAAGATATAATCGACCAGCGACTCCTCGTCGTCAGCGTTAATATCAGTGGGTAGAATACTTTGTACCCTTCTGGCGGCAATATTCACCCGCAAATAAGCCTCTTCGGCAGCAGGAATTTCTTTACCGACCATTCTTTTCAGCTCAGCGGCTAGCATAACCGAGATATTCTTCACGCCCGGCTCTTGCTCTTCCGCATCGAAATCAGTCAGCGGATACCCACCGGCAATGCGCTTCACCGCCACTGCGCAATACAGAATCAGATACTTTTCGCCTTCGTCGGTCAGTTGAATCGATGACTGCAGCAGTAGCTGATGCATAAAATCGGTCAGTGGCTGGAGTGCCTCGGGTTCGAGGCTTTCAGCCTTGAGGAACGGGCTGATTTGATCATCGCTGTTAAGCTGAAACAGCAAATCGGTAAGGCAGGCGCGGATAGCCAGCTCGGAGCCAAACAGCTTCATGCCGTAACGCGGTTTGGCCTCGATATTCAAATGGTAACGCGCCAGATGCTCACGGACATCGGGCATGTCATTTTGCAGGGTTCCCCGGCTGACAAACCATTCGTCGGCCAGATCTTCCAGTTTTAAGGAAAAGGAGGAGGTGAGAAAGCGGATAAGCAACCGGTTTACCCGCTCGGCAGCACTGCGCGGCGTCGGGTTATCAGGCCGCGCGGGCTGCTGCAGCATGGAAAACAGCGCAGCATCGTCCACTTTCAGCTGGTAGCCGCTGCCGCGATTATGCACAAAGCACGCGCCGTATTGCTGCATGATTTCGTTCAACGCGGTGACATCGGCGCGCACCGTGCGCGTCGAAACAGCCAGGCGTTTCGCCAGCTCATCCTGAGGCAGCGTTTCCGACTGCAAGGCATCAAACAATACGGCTAATCGTTGATAGGGAAATCTCACCATAAACCTTCTGTTATCAAGGCACCATGACCATCTGCGACGGACTGCCAACCGCAGTATAATCGTCGACAAAAATTAATTTTCCAGTACTGCTCTCAACTTTGAATCGAGTGATGTTATCGCTGCGCTGATTCATGGCATAAACGTATTTGCCGTCGGCGGATAACGTCAGCGTGCGCGGATAATCGCCTCGCGTCCAGAACTCATCGGCCCAGTGCATGTCACCGCTGCCGGTGACGTTAATTTGCGCAATGCTGTTGTGCAGGCGATTAGCGACATACAAATGCTTGCCGTCTTTACTGAGTACTATCCCGGCTGCAAAGTTGGTCCCTTTGAAATTGGGCGGTAGCGTGGAAAGACTGTGCAGCTGGGTGAGCGTGCCTTTGCTCTTGTCGAATCGATAACTGGTCAGAATCGAGGCTTCTTCATTGACCAAAAATACAATATTTCCGTTGGGATGGAACACAAAGTGGCGTGGACCTGCTCCCGCAGATGAGGCATTGATAAACGGCGGATCGTTTGCCACCAGCTGACCATCTGCCGGATTAAGCTTCCACTGATAAATTCTGTCCAAACCAAGATCGGTTGAGAAAACAAACTTGCTGCCAGGAGCGGTGGCAATCATGTGGGCATGGGGACCATTATGATCGCTGATGGCAAAGCTGCCCTCGGCTGCCGCAGCGGGTTTTCCCGCGCCCGCAGGACCAGAATCCTGATGCACCGAACTGGCATCACTCAGCTTGCCGCTGCTGTCAATGGGGAAGGCCGCCACGACACCGCTGATATAGTTCGCGACCAGCAGATGATCCCCTGACGGAGTCAGTGAAAGATATACCGGACCCGCACCCTGGGAATCGACCTGATTAATCAGGCTCAGGCTGCCATCTTCGAGATTAATATGATAGGCGGCGACTGAACCGTGCTTACCGCCGTTGTAATTGTCGACTTCACTGCCGACATACAGAGTTTTGCCCTGATGCCCCACCACCATCTGCGACTGGTTCGGCAGTTGGCTGACCAAGGTCTTGTCGCTCAGCGCCCCAGATTTGGCATCAACTTTAAAGCGATAAACGCCTTCGCCGTTCGGGTTGTAAGTGCCTACATAGGCATAATGAGATGTCTCGGGAGTCATTGCCTTCTCTGCTGCATACAGCGGGGTGGCAGAAGCTGCCAGCAACGCTGAGGTTAAACCTGAAATACGTAGCCAGTTTCTCATAGTTCCTCTTATGCTTTTAATGGAAAGAACAACCGCTTACAACCCGAAAAATCCGATCAGGCCAAAAGCCTTTTCACACTCGCCAGCAAGGTTCTGACATCTTCAGGGCGGGTGTTGCCGCTGGCACTGTCGATAATCGAGCTATAAATATGTGGAATGATTTTGCTGACTCCGGCCTCAAGAGCGATTTCCATAATCGCTTCGAAATTTTCCAAATCGATACCGCCGGTCGGTTCCAGCCAGAAATCCTGCTCCGCGCAGGCGCGGGCAACACAGGCAAACTCTTCACGAGTTTTCAGGCCGCCCATCGGGAAATATTTCACCGAGCTGCCACCCATGTCTTTCAGCAGTGCGATTGCCGTGTCGACAGGTACAATGCCGTCGCTGGCGGTCGAACTCAGTGGGCCAGTGGAAATTTTTACTAGACCCACTTTGCCGGTCGGGGAAATCAGTCCATTGACCACGCTGTCGTTTTGGCCCAGCAACGCGCGGCTGGTGCCGACGCCGGTAAATACCTGATTTACGTGCTGTGGTTGAACCTGCCGAGAAATTTGACTGACCATTAGAGACTGACGCGGATCGCCCGCCCCCAGTCCAACGGAAAGCGCGTTTTCAATTAGCGCGGCATACTCTTTCATGTCTGCTACGGCACTCTCGACGTCGGCGTAATTCTTTGACAGCACGCCAACCAGCACGTGACCTTCAGCCGCCTGATAAATTTCACGGGCATTATCTTTCGAACCGGCGAGCACGTTGAGGCAAACGCGATCGCGATAAAAATTCGGGGTCAGCTTCATGGTTTCTCTCCACTAAACAAGGCTTTAAAACACTCGGCTACGGTAACCAGTTGCGACGGCGTTACACTACGGACATCGACGTCAATCTTTCCTTCATTGGCGCGATAGCCACGGAAATAAATCGCAATTTCGCCCGTCTTCATCGCATCGACAATGGCCTTGGTTTTCCACCCTAGCCGCGCTTCGTCAAAGGTGATTTCTGTACGCGCAATATCACGCCCGGCGCTGTCCCACACTACTTTGGCCGAAACTCCGTCCAAATCGTTAAGGCTGTTGATAAACGGCGTCATTTTATCGACCATTTCCCGGCCGGTAGTTTTTGGCTGGCTGATGTAACTTTCGATCGCCTGAGTTAGCCCAAGAATGCCCTCTTTGCCGACCTTCATGGCACGGCCAATCCCGTTGGATTGCAGCTTCACCCATTCAACGTACTGCTTTTTGCCCAACACCAATCCACTGGTCGGGCCTTCCAATGCTTTTGCACCGCTGTAAATCACCAGGTCTGCGCCCATCTGGTAGTAGCAGGTCAGATCTTCTTCTGCCGCTGCATCAACGATCAGCGGGAGTTGGTGTTCGCGAGCCACTTCAGCGGCTTCTGCCACCGACAGAATGCTTTTCTGTACCGAGTGATGGGATTTGATATACAAGATGGCTGCGGTACGCGCTGTGATGGACGCAGCCAGCTGTGCAGCAGAACATTCGTTGGCATAACCGGCCTCGATCACTTTACCGCCACCCATGCTGACCATGGTCGCAACCGGCGCGCCGTAGTTAACATTGTGACCTTTAGGCAGTACGATTTCATTGGCCACGGTCAGTGGTGCGGCATGCAGATTTTCCAGTAACCAGGCATCGTCTTTAATAATGATGGCCGCCACGGATTGCGCGATGCCCGCCGAGGCACAGGAAACCACAACCGCGTTTTCAACGTTCAACAGTTTGGCAATGTAGGCACCGGTCTTATTGACCAGATCTTTCATTTCGAAAAAATGATTCAGACCATAATTTACGACTTCAGCCACGTCCGCACGCGGAGTGGACACGCCGAGAATCGTCATGCGGCCAGAGGCATTAATCACTTGTTTTAAATCATACTTTTCATAGATTGAAGACATTTTTTGACTTCCCTTCATCCGTTAATATCGGCTCACCGGCGACAACCGCCGCCAGTGGCACCAGAATGCGGTCGCCCTTGACCGACTGACCTTCTGAATCGACAAATATCTGCGGTGCATGCTCAACGGCAAACAGTGTCAGATCGGCATCACCGCCCACTTCAAGGCGACCTTTATTGGGCAGGCGCAGCGCTTGCGCGGCATGGCTGGTAACACAATCAATAACTTGCGCCAGCGTGAGGCCAACGCTAAAGAATTTTGACATCACCGTCGCAAGACTATGCACCGGGCCGTTGATCCGATTGCGGCAGTAAATATCCGAGCTGATGGTGTGCGGAATGATGCCCTGCTTGATCGCCACTTCGGCAACCGCAAAACTGAAGCTCGCTGAACCATGCCCGACGTCCAACCTTACGCCACGTTCGAGTGCGCGTTTAATCGCGTCGCGCAGCTGTCCTTCCGGGGTCAGAATGCGATTAGGCTTACCGTTAAAGCAGTGGGTGATAATGTCGCCTGATGCCAGCAGGTCGGCGATCTCATCCAAATTGGGTGGGTTGTTACCAATGTGTACCATCAACGGCAGCTGATTGTTTTCCTTCTGAATTTCTTTGGCGCGCACCAGAGGTTGAATACCATTTTTGCCCACGACGCTGCTGCTCATCCGCGCTTTGAGGCCAATGATAAAACCAGGATTGTTGGCAATCGCCTGACGGACACCCACCTTGTCTATCTGTGTCATGTCGGCCAGTTCGTTTTGCGTGACAATACCGGTGCGGGCAATGTTCAAAAAGGCGTAGACGTTAGTTTTGGCATCGCGAGTAATACGATAGAAATCATCGACATCGTTCGCACCAGTGCTACCGGCATCGATAACCGTGGTCACACCGCTGGCGACTCCGATCAAATCAGGCTCATCGTGATAAATCGGCGATTTTGGATAGCAATGCACATGGGAATCGATCCACCCTGCGCTGACCCAACATTTGCCCTCTAAATCGAGGATTCTCCTGGCGCTTTCTGTGGTAGCAAGTTGGCCAATTGCCGCCAGCTTGCCGTCCAGAATCGCAATATCAATCAGGCTGCCGTCTGTTTTTTTGGCTTGTCTGACAATCAAATCATACATACGGCATTTCTCCTTGAAACCTGTGCATTTTTAGACCATTACAGTGAAATCGGGAAGATGGCCCCAAGGATCATTGCACCGAGGATCGCGCCGCCAGTCAGTGGTTTCTTCCAGAGATAGAACACCAGCGCACCCAGCAGTGATCCCAAACCGATCGGTATCGAGGCCGAAATTGCAGACAGGATAATCAGTGGCCCGAGAAAACGCCCCGTGGTGTTGCCTGCGCCCATCATCACGTCAGCGCCGTAAGTCGAGTTACCCTGATTGATGGTGAACTTACGTGCCAAAATAATGATGTAACCCACGGCCAGTCCGAGGACTAAACCCGTTACCAGTGAAGCCGCGAAGTTGGTCACCGGGAACAGGATCCCCGAGCCGAGCAGCAGCGCGGGAACGCCGAGGCCGATGCCGGTTTGAATGGCGCCGCCGATGTCCAGAATCCCCACCAGCGAGCCTTCAATGATGCGCGCAAACAGGAAGCTGGCACCGAAAGCGGCTACCGCGCCATACACGCCGGTGTCCATGCCCGAACGCAACATTGACACAAACGCCACTTCGTTGAAGGCACCGATGCCGTACAGGTAATACATGTGTGTACCGGCAAATACCCCGGCGGAAAGTAGCCCGACAAAGATCGGGAATGACCACTCGGCGTACCAGAAACCGGTTTTGGCTTGTTCTTCCATTGTCATGAACCCCTTATTTGCCGCTGAGTGAGTTGTGAATGCCGTTCAGCCAGGTCGGCACGTTGAGCATGAAGGACTGCAATAGTTTGACGTCGAAGCCACGGAAGAAGCCGCTAAGCACGAACAGCGCGATAATTGCGCCCATCATGACTTTAGTGACGTGGTTCCAGCCGCCCTCTTCTACGCCTTTGCCGATCAGGATCCCCAGTACCAGACCCGGCACAGCATTGCCCATGATCAACTGAGCCAGCCCACCAAAAATGGTGCCCCAGAAGCCGGAGCGACGGCCTGCATCGATAGCCGCGAGCCAGAAAATTACCGGCATTACGGTGTTAACCAGCAGGTTGGCCGCAGGCACCAGCACCTTGATGGCGGTAACCTGCAATGCAGGCGGTACGGCAGAGGCCGTGGTGTTCAGGAAAGCCACCACGATCATGCCGATGATGCCACCCGCGATCGCCATTTTGCGCGGATCGTGCAGGGTTTCGGCCACGTTGCGATTTTTCATCATCAACACGGCCGCGGCCCAGTTTGGAATAATCCGGTGGTCGACATCCTGCGTGAAGGAACCGGCCGCCACTGAGGACGCCCAGGCGTTGAAGAAGAAGCCCAGTCCGAAAGAGAAGTGTGAGGCAGGATCGCCTTCACAGGAGTTGAGTTCCCCAAGCGTACGAAAAGCCCCCATTCCTTGCACGGTCGGAGCATGGAACATACGTGCAGCACCTGCACCTACGCCAACCCCTACCAGTCCGCCGATAATAAGCGACTTAAATAAGATAATTAGAAACATCAGGTTATCCTTGTGATTATATTGACTCGTGCGGGCAAGGTTGCATTCTTTGCAGAGGCAGCATTAAACCTGTCGAGCCTTTATTTCTTGGTGAATATGACCTGCTCAGTATTAATTACTGTCATGTTGACGGTAATATCTAACGCCACGTGATAACTCTTCCTTTCTCTTGGCAGAAAAAAGAATAAAAACTTTTCGTGAGTGATCTTCTCTTCTGCTGTAATGACTTTGACGTCCTGCGGCTCAATGCGCAGCAAAATATTATCAGTAGATTTAAGAACGGTTCGTTGTACCTGACTCAACGCCGACGAAAAAGCCGCAGCCTTGGTTTCGCCTTTGCCCTCAACTCTTACCGTCGTGGTTAATTGTTGCTTCATTACGATTGGCCATTTTTCTTAATGTAAGTTTCAACTAATCTCTGACCCAGCTCTTCTTTATCCATAAAGCCAAAACCCAATACGGTGCAGCCTTCGTTAATTGCCGTCACGCCTTCATCCACTGAACGCATGCCGTGTTTTGCTTTATATTTATATTTATTTTGTGCCGTGATAGCACCCGCGCCGCCGCTGCCGCAGAAAGAGATACCAAAGCTGGCTCCTTCCGCGTTCATCACGTCGCCCAATTTCATATCAGCTGCAACGCCAGGAATAACAATGGCTTTCCCGCCCGCGGCTTCCACACCTGCAGCAACTTTCTGGCCTTTACCTAAGCGATCTCCAATTACTACGATGACTTGTCCCATTATTTGAATCTCCAGATAAGTTGTTTATTAATTTGTAAGGTTAAAAATAAAAGTCGATCAGTGATTATTGTCTTTCGCCACTTCAAAATGTACCGAGAGTAAATACGCTTCCTCGATCGGTAAATTCCCTAGCCAATTGACCACCTCTTCGGCCATCTTCATTGACTCTGGCGAAATTTCATCAAAAAGTTCCTTTTCAACCTCGGGTAAAGGTTCGCCGGTAATTGAGCGTAACACCATCGCTTTTACATGAGAGGTCAACATTTGCTGCTGAACGTCATTAGTAAATATATTCTCGGCATTCAACATTCGTTGAATATCTGCTAATAACTGCTCGGTTCTTTCTGGCGCATCTTTTAATTCAAGTGCATTATTCATAACAATCTGCTCTGCCCCTTTTACAGATGCGATCCTATTTTTACTGACAAAATGCGTGCTCTAAAATGATGTTATGGCAATAACCTTTCATCTGTTCTTACCCTACTCGCAGGGACAAGACCTGTGTAGACTGTTTTTTTCCAGTTCAAACTGGAAATAGCGGGCATCAAGTAGATCTATTTCTCAAAAATAGAATACCTGAGTTAGATGAGCTGGCTGGATCGGATTTGGCAGTGTAAATGACTGGAAAATACTGGATGGGAGACGCTGGCCTCCCACCCTAAATCATTTCGTAGGTTATTTGAATTTCTTATGGTTTTCGTTGCGAATAGCTTTAAGACCATCGGCCTCTTTCTTGGCATCGGCCATCTTACCGGCATTGGCCAGCTCAGACGCCTTGTCAATGTGGCTAATCAGATTATCCAGACCTTTGTGGTAATCCTGAATCTCTGGGCTGTTATCGGGTTTCGAGTCCAGTTTTGGTGGCTTGGATTTTTTGGCATCTTCCGCCGCGGCTTTCATTTTCGCCAGACCGGCAACAAAGTCGGCTTTATTATCGGTTTTCATGACTTTACTGTAGTTATCGGAAATGGTGTCCATATCCGTTTCTAAATCTGCCGCCAGCGTCTGTACGCTCCAACCCAGCAGTGCCACTGTAGCTATTGCAATCACATGTTTGTGCATGCTCACCTTCCATTTGTATTTTTATAGGAAATAACGACATTATTTGTGTGACTATTGCTGTTATTAACATAGATGTAACAGCGGCAAAGTGGCATTAGTTTTTTGTAAAGAATATTCAGAACGTGAAGTCGTGCAGAGGGGAGAACAGCGACGAATGGCCCGCCGCTGTTTGAAGATCCTGGAAAATTATTCGCCGGCTATTTTCATCTCTGGCAGGATAATCGAACCACACTGGATATTGCTGCGGGTTTCAATGTCGCTGCCGATGCTGACCATATTACGCAGCATATCTTTCAGATTACCGGCGATAGTGATTTCACTTACCGGGTACTGAATCTCACCGTTTTCAACCCAGAAACCGGCTGCGCCACGGGAATAATCTCCAGTAATGCCGCTTACCGCCTGCCCCATCAATTCAGTCACCAGCAGGCCTTTATCCAGCTTGCGCAGCATCGCGTTAAAGTCATCACCCTGACCCGCAATGCGCCAGTTATGGATGCCGCCCGCATGACCCGTAGTTTGCAGACCCAGTTTACGCGCCGAATAAGAGGTCAACAGCCAGGTTTGCAGAACGCCGTCTTCGACGATATTACGACGGTGAGTGCGCACACCTTCGCTGTCGAACGGCGTGGACGCCAGCCCTTGCAGCAAATGCGGATGCTCTTCAACGGTAATCCAGTCTGGCAGAATCTGTTTGCCCAGGCTGTCGAGCAGATAGGACGATTTACGGTAAATACTGCCACCGCTAATGGCCCCGACCAGATGACCAAACAGGCCTGTCGCGACTTCGGCTGCAAACATCACCGGTGCTTTCATGGTCGGCAACTTGCGAGGACTCAAGCGTGACAGAGTGCGGCGTGCGCATTCGGCACCCACCCACTCAGGACTTTTCAAGTCATTGATTGAACGAGCAATGGTATAAGCGTAATCGCGTTCCATATCTCCGGCCGCTTCTGCAATGACCGATGCCGAAAGCGAATGGCGAGTCGAGCAGTAGCTTTGTAGCATCCCGTGACTGTTGCCAAATACGCGAAGACCATAGTGACTGTTAAAGCTGCCGCCTTCGGTGTTAGTGATGCGCTTATCCGCAGCCAAAGCCGCTTGTTCAGCGCGTGCGGCCAACTCAATACCGCGATCGGCGTCCAGTTCGGTAGGATGGAAAAGGTCGAGATCCGGTGCTTCGAAAGCCAGCAGCTCTTTATCGGCCACGCCAGCAAAAGGATCTGGAGAGGTGTAACGTGCGATATCCAGCGCCGCCTGCACGGTACGTGCGATAGCATCGGGGCTCAAATCGGTCGAGGACGCGCTGCCCTTGCGCTGCTGATAATAGACAGTAATGCCCAGTGCACCATCGCTATTGAATTCAACGTTTTCAACTTCGCCAAAACGGGTGCTAATCCCGATACCGGTAGTTTTACTGACCGCCACTTCCGCACCGTCAGAACCGGCTTTCGCTAACTCCAGGGCCTGCGCTACGGCCTGTTCCAGCGTTTTACGTTGCTCTGCCACTTGAGTGGTTACGTTCATCAGCCCGCCCTTCTTTTGAATAAGGTTTTAAGTAAAAAGTTGGAGTTAATTAGTTCCATATTCTTCAGAGTCTAACAGAGACTTAGTACAATTTCGCATTCCGGCTGGGTCTTTTGTTGCCAACCGTGCGATAATGCGGCCAAGAATTTTAAGGATCCATAATGACTAAGAAAATAGAAGACTGGCTCGACGATGTTCCTGAAGAGGACAACGAAGAAGATGAAGAGATCATCTGGGTCAGCAAAAGTGAAATAAAACGCGATGCCGAAGCACTGAAAGATCTCGGTGCCGAGATGGTTGATCTGGGTAAAAACTCACTCGACAAACTGCCACTTGATGAAGATCTGCGCGCAGCGATTGATTTAGCTCAGAAAATTAAAAAAGAAGGCCGCCGTCGTCAGCTGCAACTTATCGGTAAAATGCTGCGTTCGCGCGACATAGACCCGATTCAGACTGCGCTCGACAAGCTTAAAAACCGCCACAACCAACAGGTTTCGCTGTTCCACAAGCTTGAAGTACTGCGTGACCGTCTGGTTGAAGAAGGCGACGATGTGATCCCGACCGTTTTGGATCTCTATCCTGAAGCCGACCGCCAACAGCTGCGTGCTCTGGTGCGTAACGCGCAAAAAGAGAAAGCTGCGAACAAGCCACCCAAGGCTTATCGCCAGATCTTCCAGTACCTTCGCGAACTTGCCGAGGCACGAAACTAACCTTCGTCCTTGAGGACTAACCTGCGTTCTTGAAGCTGTAGCTGTGTTGGCCGCGCTCACTCACCCGAATCACTGACCTGTGTCAGCTCATCGGGATTCGTTTGCTTGCCGCCTTGCTACAGCGTCAATTACTGGGTTATTCCATTGAATAACTGAATGGTTAAAGAATGGTTTTTTAGTTTCTGAAAAATCAGACTTCAACTTTCAAGTACGCGAACCATCCTCACCCAGCCACAACTTTAATACTGCAATCTTCCCAAAGTAATTGGAGTTGTAGCAAGGCGGCAAGTGAGTAAATTCCCGAGAGCCCAGGGATGGGCTGAATAGCAAAGCTACAGCTTCAATTACGCAGGGGAAAAAGATTGAAGGTGAAGGCACCGTCTAACTCCTCCTCCGCCTCTTCAAACAACAGCACCAGTGAACCGAACTTGCGTTTACGAGCAGCATTCAGATTTGTGAAATCAATTTCGACCGGCAGCTCAATGCTACCTGTAACCTCATCCCATAAGGCATCAAGATTGGCACCGAAATGATCGCCGATACCGAACTGGCGGGCAAAATCGGCATAGAAGGCTGCCAAGTCGGGGATATGATTGAAATCGAAGACCACTTTTTTCATTTGATTTACTCCACCCGCACAACATTCTTGTAGTGATCGCGACTGACATAAATCAGGCCATCATTGGCAAATAATACGCGATCGGCACCGCGTCGTCCGCAGTGATAATTAATATCCGCTTCACGCCAAACTCGACCGGGCGCAGACGGCAGCGTTTTCTCGCGATTGGAGAAACGATCGCCACCGATTGCCTTGCCCGGCAATACCTGACAAAGATTGCCGGATCGCGCGTCCCATCCAGCCTGGCGTGCCTGTTTCTTGGTGACAAAATAGTCTGGCAGACGGTGATTCTGCTGCAAATAGCTGACCACGGTATTCTCCGCCGTCAGCGATTCAATATTCCCTTGCGCAGGATGGAAAAAACTCATTTTCGCCGATGCACTGCCGCAGAACATGACCAGCAGCCCCGCCAATAGCAAATGAGCCCGAACCCACGTGTTTACTGCTCTCATTGTCACCTACTTTCTAAATTAAACCATTTACGTTACAGATTACCCAGATGCAGAGTTTTAACCTGTAAATACTCTTCCAGCCCCAACACTGAACCTTCACGGCCCAGCCCGGACTCTTTCACCCCGCCAAACGGGGCTACTTCCGTTGAAAGAGAGCATTCGTTAATGCCGATCATGCCGCTCTCGATGGCTTCGGCAACGCGGAACACTCGCTGGAGGTTTTGCGAATAAAAATATGCCGCCAGACCAAACTCGGTATTGTTGGCTCGCTCAATCACTTCTTCCTCCGTTTTAAAACGGAAACAGGCAGCCAGTGGGCCAAAGGTCTCTTCGGCGGCGACTTTCATCTGGTCATTGGCGAGGCCAATCACCGTAGGTTGGAAAAAATTCCCCCCCAGCTTGTGACGTTCGCCACCCACCAGCAGTTTTCCGCCGTGTTCTAGAGCATCTTTAACGTGTTCTTCGACCTTTTCAAGACCTTTAATATTAATTAACGGACCGACGATAACTCCTTCGTCCATGCCATTACCTACTTTAAGTTTGCCAACTTCCTCGGCCAGACGACTGACAAAGGTGTCATAGATACCGTCCTGCACATAAATTCGGTTAATCGAGACACAAACCTGGCCGGAATTGCGGAATTTACAGGCTAGGACGCCTTCCAGTGCGGCATCAATATCGGCATCGTCAAAGACGATATAAGGAGCATTGCCGCCCAGCTCCATCGACACTTTTTTCATGGTGTCGGCGCTGTTACGCACCAGGGTTTTACCTACCGCAGTCGAGCCCGTGAAAGAAATTTTGCGCACCGCGCTACTGGCCATAATGGCGTCACTGATGGCTGAAGTGTCTCCGGCAACACCATTGAGCACGCCGTCCGGCACGCCTGCCTGCTTAGCCAGCTCCAGCAGAGCAAAGGCTGACAGCGGCGTATTGTTGGCCGGTTTGATTAATCCGGTACAACCGGCGGCCAATGCAGGGCCAAGCTTACGAGTCAGCATCGCCAGCGGGAAATTCCACGGCGTGATAGCCGCTACAACCCCAACCGGCTCGCGAGTTGCCAGAATCCGGGATCCTGCTTTTACCGGCGGGATGATTTCACCGTTGGCGCGTTTTGCCTCCTCGCCAAACCATTGCAGGAAGCTCGCGGCGTATTCGACTTCACCCAGCGCTTCCTTCAGTGGCTTGCCTTGCTCGGCAACCATCAGTTCGCCGAGAAACTGTTTATTCTCCAGCATCAGTTGATACCAGCGATTGAGGATCTCGGAACGCTGTTTTCCCGTTTTTTTACGCCAGGCCGGGAATGCGTCGCTGGCCGCCTTGATCGCCGCTTCAGTTTCGGCTTTGCCCGCCCGCGCGACTTTCGCGACAACTTCACCCGTTGCAGGGTTGTCGACATCGAAAGTTTCACTGGCAGTTTTCCACTGGCCAGCAACAAAATAGCCAGTTTTAAACAAATTGTGTTCGGAAATTTTCTTCTGTTGAGCAGACATAATGAGTGTTTCTCCTGAACGAGGGCCGTCGGTTTCTGGCCGTAAAACCAAAGATAATTAATGATTAAGTATAGTCATTAAAACCCTCACTGTAGGCGTATCTACTCAGCGCACTGTGCTTTTCAGAAAGCTTAACCCCAGTATTTCATGCTACTTTTTAACCAATTTCTGCTATTTCCCCCATCGCTTGCCAGAGTCCTTGCGCACCATTTCGGTGCAATGCAGCTTATAAATAGCACGCAAATAATGCGAATAACCTCTATATGCAGGCTATTAGTACAATTCTATCGGCTGTTTAACAGTCTGGCACGGTTCCTGCTCATTAGTTTTATGCATCAAAAAGGGATGGTTGATGTTTCTTAAAACGTTAACAGAGATGGTTTCTGTCATTCATCAAATTCTATACCCTAAAGAGGACCGCTATGACTCAGGGGACATTGAAAAAAAAATTAGGCCTGGTGGATCTTACCCTATTGGGTGTGGGTTCAATGATTGGCTCAGGGTGGCTCTACGCGGCACTGACAAGTTCTGGGTATGCAGGAGGGTTAACCGGTTGGGCGTGGTTACTTGGCGCCGTAATGGTGTTGTTGATTGGTTTGGTGTTTGCTGAACTCGCTGCGGCAATTCCTCGCGCTGGCGGCTTTGTGCGTTATCCGCAGTACACTCACGGCAACGTGGTGGGATTTGTTATCGGCGTCAGCTCGCTGCTGGCCTACACCTCCACAGCAGGGGTTGAGGTTGAGGCTGTGCGTCAGTACGCAATGTACTGGTGGCCGGCGTTAGGTAACACCGACAGCAGCCCGACGACTCTCGGTTTCATTATGCAGATTCTCCTGCTGGTAGGCTTTTTCCTGCTGAACTACTGGAGCGTCAAGTTCTTTGGCCGTATCAATACCATCATTACTACCTTCAAATTTATCGTTCCGGTAATGGTGATCATCACGCTGTTTGGTTACTACCACGGCGCTAACCTTGAGGTTCCCGGCACCAATCCTGGCGGCGCGCACGGCGTATTCTCTTCTCTGACCGGCGCAGGCATCGTGTTTGCCTACCTCGGATTCCGTCAGGCCGTGGACTTTGCCAGCGAGGCGAAAAATCCGCAGCGCAACATTCCTATTGCTATCGTTTTGGCAATCGCCATCAGCTTTGTGGTTTATATCCTGCTGCAATTTGCGTTCATGGGCGCGGTGCCAACCGACCTGCTGAGCACGCACGGCTGGGTTGGCCTGAAAAGCGTCTTCCAGTCTCCTTATGCCGATCTGGCACGCAGTCTGGGCATTACCTGGTTGATTAACCTGATCTTGATCGATGCGGTCATCTCTCCAGCAGGTACCGGTAACATTTATCTCGCGGGTGCTTCGCGCGTGCTGTTTGCCTGGGCGAAGAATGGACACCTGTTCAACATCTTTGCAAAAGTTGACCCTAAGTCCGGCGTTCCGCGCGGTGCGCTGTGGCTGTCGCTGGTTCTGGCCATTGCCTGGACTCTGCCTTCCGAGTTCCAGGTTTGGGGTGGACTGATTGGTGCGGTAACGTCGGCAACGGTGTTTACCTATTTGCCGGGTCCGGTCAATGCTGGCGTGCTGCGCGCTCGTCTGCCAGGTCTGAAACGTCCGTTCAAACTGCCGGTCTTTGGCCTGATCAGCCCATTGGCGTTCATCGCCAGTAGCCTGCTGATTTACTGGAGCGGCTGGTCAGTGAACATTCTGTTGATCCCGATTCTGCTGATTGCCTGGGTTGCTTACGTAGTGTTCGGCAAAAAAGATGAGAACTTCGGACGCGATGTTAAGAGCTCAATCTGGCTGCTGGTGTACTACCTGATAGTGCTGGTGCTGTCTTATCTGGGCACATACGGCGGTATCAACGCGATTTCCAGCCCGATGGATATGGTGCTGCTGATCATAGTAACGCTGGTCTGCTACTACTGGGGCGTTGCTTCAGGTCATGAAACGCTGGTGATTCCGCACGATGAAGATGAACCAGAGGATGATGTCACTCCGGTGAAGGTAAAGTCTGCCTATCAGTAATCATTAAGTAAAAGAAAAGGCTGACACCGCGAGGAGTCAGCCTTTTTTATTGTTCGCTGTTCAGTGATTACTGCAAGAACGCGCGCTGATAATTATTTAACAAATCGTATAAACGCCTGACCGGCTCAGTCACTTTGAGAGGCGCATCGTATTCCACCAGCTTCTGCTGATACTCGCTCATTTCACTTAACAAACGCTGATAATAATATTCGCGTTTGCCCTCACTCTGAGATGAAACCACACGATCGGCAGTATTACGAATTCGTTTATGAAACGCCGACAATTCTTCATTAACCGGGACTTCGGCAATCTTTAAACGTTGATGGGCAATAATCAGTTGCAACGCCAGACGGTATTTCCCCATGTCGTTCGGGAACAGAACCAACAGCTGATTCAACTGGTGATAAAGCGCAGGAAGATGGTTCTCACGACGGCGATAGGCTTTGGTGGTCAACGCGGAAACAGCACTGCTCACGAAGCGATTAAGCAGTGTACGCCCGGTTTTATCACGCGATTTGTCGCGAATTAGCATCAGTACCAGCAGTGCAATTACGCAGCCGATCGCCTGACCGGTGGCATTGTCCAAAAATGTCGAAATATTGAATTTCATTGGATTGCTGAGCACCAGAATATTGATGCTACCGACCAGCAGGCCCAAAATCCCCAGACGACGTTTTTGCACCTCTATTCCGCAGATAAAAATACAAATCCCCAGCGCCAGCAACAGCAGGAACAGGCTTTGCTGAGTCGCGGGCATAACCACGGAATATAAAAGCCCACCGATAGGAATGGCGGCCATCATGCCGATCAAAAAGTCCATCGCCATCATTTTCGGGTTCGGAGTGCGCATCGCCAGCGAGGTGATAACCGCAATAATGACCACCGCGCCTGAGCCGGAAGTCCAGCCGGTCCATAACCACAGTAAACAGCCCGCGGCGCTGGCAACAAAAGTACGCAGCCCGTTAATCAGCGCGTGGTGCATTTCAGCTGAGGCAGGCTTGATCACCACTTCACTGTTTAGCACGTTGCTTTCTGTACTGCTGATACTGCCGTTGGTATGTATGCCTTTGATCATCAACAATGCGCGGCTGGCGGAACCAATCCACGAATAAAGAGGTAGTGCGACGTTTTCCTCTGTCAGATCATTACCAATCTTGCGCAGTCGCTTAAGGATTTTACGCACGTCATCCTGATTTTCGATAGGTTCATTGACCAGTAGAACAATCTCGGAAGGCACCAGCTCTGGCGTGGTCTGCATAATAATGAAGGTTTCGCAGGCTTGAGTGATCATGCTCAGCGACAGGCTATGTAACGCCTTTATGCGCCGATTTACGCGCTGCCAGCGGGAAGACTCCATCATCAAGCTGGTTCGCATCCCATTGATTGCAGTGGAGCTTTTAACCAGGGTATTCCACGCCTTGTCGATATCTTCTTTTTCGGCCTGATTCAGGCTGAGTTTAAGCAATTTAAAATGGTCGAGCATCAGCTGGTCTACGGCACGATCGATATCTTTTTTGATCGAACGAGGAGAGAACAACAGATCGGCCACGATCGCAGCAACGATGCCGACGACAATTTCGCTACAGCGCTCAACGGCAAACTGCGGAGTTTCGGTAAGGTTAGATGAGGCGAGCACCACAATGATTAACGCGGTATAACCGGCCAGCCCTAAAGCATAGGAGTTTTCAACGCGAACGATTGAAGACCACCAGGTGCAAAAGCCTGCCCACAGGCAGCACACCAGCAGCATCAGTGCAGGTGCGCGAGCAAAGGTCATTACGATAGTAATTGCGGCGATACAGCCAATAAAAGTGCCGATAACACGTAATATCCCACGATGCCGAATTGCCCCGGCAAACGGCTCGCCGCCGGCGACCATGGCGGGTCCGGCGGCTACGATGGCAGCGGTCATCGCCGACCATCGAGGGGTTTCCAGATTGAGATAAAACCCAAACACCAATGCGCCCAGGATAGCAAAAGTCAACTTGCAGGCAAATCGCATGCGCAACAGAGATGGGCTAATCATTTATTTTCTCTTAGCCAAACTCGCGCAGGCGGTGCAGGAATTTGGTAAACCATGAGCCATTTTCTGCACGGTCGTGCTCACCAGCCACTACAACTGTCGCCGTGGTGCCTGCCGGGTACGGGTGTTTTTCGTCCATATCATTCAAAGTGATTTTTACCGGTACGCGCTGCGCCAGACGAACCCACTCGAGGTTGCTGTCGATACTTGCCAGGCCATCACTGGAATCGGTGCTGCTGCTGTCTGTCACCGCTGCCGCAACGCTGTTCACAGTACCGTGCAGAACTTTATTGCTGCCCAGCGGGGTGATTTCGACACGATCGCCAAGTTTAACGCGAGCCAGCTTGGTCTCTTCCATATACGCCAGTACATAGAAGGTGTGCTCTTTAACCAGCGCGATAGTAGTCTGGCCGCGAGTCACGAAGTCGCCTGGGTGAACGGTAAGGTTAGTGACCCAGCCATCAGCCGGAGCAACCACGGTAGTACGCTGCAGATCCAGCGCCGCTCCTGCTGCCGTTGCCTTGGCTTTCGCCAGCTGTTGCATGGTAGTTTGCAGGTCGTTGGTTGCCTGTTCGATAGCTTCGATAGACATTGCCTGAGTACCGAGTTTTACACGACGAGTCGCTTCGCGTTTTTTCTCGTCTGCCAGCGCCTGATAATAGGATACGTCGGCATTGGCCTGAGCCAATGCCACCTGATAACGCGGCTGGTCAATCGTAAACAGCACCTGGCCCTTGCTCACTAATTGGTTATCTTCAACAGGAACGGAGGTGACCAGTCCGGCAACGTCTGGAGCCATGGCGACAACGTCAGCGGTAAATTTTGCGTCACGCGTCCAAGGTGATTCTGTATAAAAGACCCAGGCACGGAAAATCGCGATGGCGGCCAGGACCACAATGATAAACGTTATTGCGTAACGTATTATTTTTATTGAAATGTTTTTCACGACAGCCTCAGACGAAAATGCAGGATATTAGATAGAAGAGACAGCAATACAATGCCGTATTAAATAATGCCGGATGCCAGACAAAATCATAAATCCCGGTAGGTGTCAAAATTCGGCGCAGTATGAAAAATATCGCTAGCGCCAAAAGTATTTCAAAGAACACCGGGGGAAACGACAATCCGAAAATCACCATTACCGGAAGCAAACTCATGGATATTTCCTTAGACTCTTACCACAAAGGTAGTGACGCACAGCAACCCTCATATTATTTATTAATTTTAACATTAGCGCGCGTTTTTGATTCAAAATTTTCAACAATACCAGCGCACTTCGAGAGAAAAATCTCTAAAGGTTGCGCAGAGGGGTAATGTAGGATTGCCAGAAAAGTCGGCGGAGGTAAGATACTTAATTTTACTGCATCCGAACTTGAGGCTTTTATCTCGACCAGTATATTAGCCTGCTTATTATCAAGACATCAACATTCTGTGATCACAATCACTTTTAAGCTGGGCTTAACAATGGATCGATTAAAACGCATGTCAATCTTTGCTCAAGTGGTTGAAAGCGGCTCTTATACCGCTGCAGCGCCTCGTCTACAAATGAGCGTTTCCGCCATTAGCCAAAGCATCTCCAAGCTTGAAAATGAATTACAAATCAAGTTGTTAAACAGGAGCACTCGCAGTCTCGGCTTAACTGAAGCGGGTAAGATTTACTACCAGGGCTGCCATAAAATGCTGCATAACGTTCATGAAGTTCATGAACAATTGTATGCGTTTAACAACACACCAACGGGTACATTACGCATCGGCAGCTCCTCGACAATGGCACAAAATGTCCTTGCAGCAATGACGGTCAAGATGCTCAGCGAGTATCCAGGCCTGACCGTGAATCTGGTAACGGGAATTCCTGCGCCGGATTTAATTTCTGACGGGCTGGATATTGTGATTCGCGTCGGTAAATTGCAAGACTCGAGTTTGTTCTCAAAGCACCTTGGCACAATGCCGATGGTAGTTTGTGCGGCGAAAAATTATTTGATCGAGAACGGCAAGCCTGAAGCTCCGACAGACATGGTAAATTTTTCGTGGCTGGAATACAGCATTCGCCCTGACAGTGAATTTGATCTGGTTTCACCTGAGGGTCAACCGATTCGCATCAGGCCGGAGGGGCGTTTTGTCTCCAACGATCCGCAAACCATCATCCGCTGGCTAACGTCGGGCGTGGGTATCGCCTATATTCCGCTGATGTGGGTGATTGATGAGATTAACTCAGGAGAGGTCGAGATTCTGTTTGGTAATTATCAGTCGGAGCCGCGCCCAGTTTACGCCTTGCATACGGAAAAGGACAAGCTGCCGTTGAAAGTGCAGGTGTGCATAAATTACCTGACGGAATATTTCAAAGAGGTGAGTAAGGTTTACCGCAAGCACCGCAAACGAGAGCCGGGGGCGAAATAAGAACCTTTCCACTTAAAAGGATTTTACTGAACAACATAAAGTTTAATAAACGAGGCCTTGGTGTTGCCATGTGGCAGCAAGAGAGCAAATCCCCAGGAGCTTACACAGGTAAGTGACTGAGGTTTGCGAACGCAGCTAACGCAGCACTGGCTTCAAGTAAGAAGATTATACAAATAATCAAGTAATTGGAGTCAGAGCAAGGCAGCAAGAGAGCAAATCCCCAGGAGCTTACACAGGTAAGTGACTGGGGTTTGCGAACGCAGCTAACGCAGCACTGGCTTCAAGTAAGAAGATTATGCCAAATAATCAAGTAATTGGAGTCAGAGCAAGGCAGCAAGAGAGCAAATCCCCAGGAGCTTACACAGGTAAGTGACTGGGGTTTGCGAACGCAGCTAACGCAGCACTGGCTTCAAGTAAGAAGATTATTTTTAGGCAGTGCCGCCAACGGTTAAGGAATCAAGTTTCAACGTAGGTTGGCCCACGCCGACCGGGACGCTTTGACCTTCTTTGCCACAAACGCCGACGCCTTTATCAAGCGCCAGATCGTTACCGACCATGGAAATCTGCTGCATTGCCTCGATACCTGAACCGATCAGGGTCGCGCCCTTCACTGGCTTGGTGATACGGCCTTTCTCAATCAGATAGGCTTCTGAGGTTGAGAAGACAAATTTTCCAGAGGTGATATCCACCTGGCCGCCGCCAAAGTTGGGTGCATAAAGACCATACTCGACGCTGCTGATAATATCTTCCGGGGTAGATTGACCGCCCAGCAGATAGGTATTGGTCATGCGCGGCATTGGCAGATGTGCATAGGACTCGCGGCGACCGTTACCCGTCGGAGCCACGCCCATCAGGCGCGCATTGAGCTTGTCCTGCATGTAACCTTTCAAAATACCGTTTTCAATCAGCACGTTGTACTGCCCCGGTACGCCTTCATCATCTACCGAGATTGAACCACGACGGCCTTGCATAGTGCCATCATCAACAACGGTACACAGCTCGGAAGCCACCAGTTTGCCCATTTGCCCGCTGAACATTGAGGTACCGCGGCGATTAAAGTCGCCCTCCAGTCCGTGCCCAACCGCTTCGTGCAGTAAAACGCCCGGCCAGCCTGCGCCCAGGACTACTGGCATCGCGCCAGCCGGGGCAGCAACAGCGCCAAGATTAACCAACGCCATGCGCACTGCTTCGTGGGCAAAGGCTTCGGCACGAACTTCGCCATCTACGGTTTCGAGGAAATATTCGTAGCCGCTACGACCGCCGCCGCCACTGGAACCGCGTTCGCGAAGACCATCTTGTTCAACCAGCACGCTAACAGACAAGCGCACCAGTGGGCGAATATCTGTTGCGAGAGTGCCGTCGGTCGCGGCAACTAAAATGCTTTCATATACGCCGGTGATGCTGGCGGAGACTTCAACTACCCGCTTGTCGGCAGCTCGAGCGGCTTTGTCGACACGGTGCAGCAGGGCAATTTTCTCTTCACGCGGCAGGCTTTGCAGCGGATCGGCCAGCGAATACAGTGCAGCATGCTGGATTGCGCCCAAAGTATGGCTTTTGCCGTTACCCTGTTCGCGCACGATGCTGCGCGCGGCCTGAGCACTTTGGTTAAGCGCATTGAGGGTAATCTGATCGGCATAGGCAAAACCGGTTTTCTCGCCGCTTACCGCACGAACGCCGACACCTTGGTCGATATTGTATGAACCGTCTTTGATAATGCTGTCTTCAATGACCCAGGCTTCATGGAAACTGGATTGGAAAAAGAGATCGGCATAATCGAGACGGCGCTCAGCCAACTGGCCTAATACCGTAAACAGGTCTTGTTGACTCAGATTATTAGCGGTTAGTAAACGCTCACTGACTAGGGCCAGACTCATAATTTCTTCACTCTCTTTGGTCATAAAAAGTCAATGTACAGCCTAACACAGTATGCAGTTGCTCAACACTGAAAGACCAGACTTAAGGTGCTGGAACCTTAAGCGCTTTTTTATCTGCCTTCGATTGGCGCAAGATTTCATGAATTGTTGGCTGTTCAATGGTGCCGTCAATCTGATAGCGAATTAGCGAAATCTTATTCCACAGCGGGGCGAGCGCCTGACTGGCGGCGAACACCGCAGCGCCGACAATCGGGTTAATCACGAAAGCAGTGGCAACCCCGACGGTCGCTGAAATCTCGGGAGCAATCACCGCTTCGAGATCCAGACGCTGGCTGACCAGATTCACGTTGCCATTGATGGCTATATCCGCGGCTAAACCGTCGACCAGCAGATCATTGGTGTGAAGCACGCCATCTTTAATCCAGGCGTCAGATTTGATTGAATCAAAGTAGAAGCCTTTGCCGAAGGTATCGCGGAAATCAAGCTGAAGTTTGCGCAACAGTGCGTCGAAACTGACCAGACGCAGTATTTGCCCGGCACGGCCGCCGCCCATGTTGATTATCTCACCTTTGCCGAGATAGGTTTTTAGCGTGCCGTTAAGGGTTTTCACATCTGGCTTCCACGGCGCATCTTTCCAATGCAAATCAAAATCGACTTTGAAAGGTGCGCCTTTAAGCGGAGTCGCCACGCCGAGGAACGAATTAAAGCGATCAATATTTTTGCCGCTCAGATTGCCTCTCAGCGCGGTGCTGTCCTGATTTTGTGCATCCTGTTTCCACTCGCCCTGTATATCAAGCCGCCCTTCGCCGGTATCAATCAGGCCATTGCGCAAGGTCAGTTGATTACCCTGCGGAGCCAGATCGGCGTTAACTTTGCGCAGGCTCTGCCCCATAAACCAACAGGCTTCGCAGCGAATATTGAGCGCAGGCCAGTTGCTGAATGAAAGATGACTGCCAAACGGATTTTGCCCGCTGCTGCCGCTGGTTGCCCATTGAGGATTGAAGTAAAGGTAGCGCAGATTCGCCAGCCACGGGCCGCTGTTGTTCATATCCAGCGTACCATCAATCTCTTTGCCTTTGACATTGATATGCATGCCATCGTCGTTATGAGTCGAGACCAACGTTAAATCATTCCAACCCTGCCCGGCCAAGGTCAGTCGCGGTGTTGTCACGGTAATTTGGTTAGGGAAACCAAAGCCGACCGTTTTGGTATTTTGACTTTGCGTCGCTTTATCCGGTGATAACAGCCCCAGCCAGTTTTCTCCGTCCAAGGCTGGCAAATTCAGTGTCAGGCTGCTGGTAGCAGGCAACGCGGGAGTTTTAGTCGTATTAATCGCCCACGCTGCGCGGTCAAGAGTCAATTGTTTACCCAGCAACCAGCGGCTGTTAAAGCGATCTTTACCGGCCAGCACGCCGTTTAAGTTAAAGCTGTGTAAATCACCCTGAACGTTAACATTCAGCGGCAAAGCTTTGCCCGGCGCTTTGTTTAAGGGATTAGGTAAGTGACTACTCACATTCCTCAAGTCCGCGTTAGCCGTGACTTTATAGGTTGGTGTGCCTTTATGTGGCAGCAAAATGTCGACCGCACTGTTCCAGTTGGCGCCGCCTGAAATCTTGGCTGCAATGGCTTTAGGCAAGCCCGGCAATTTTGCAGGCTGCCAGTTGCCGTCTAAACCAATATTAATCTCATAGTTATCAGGCTGATCGAACGTTTTGAAGTTAATATTTACCGGCTGACCAAACCAGGTCGCTGTCATTGAATTACTGTCCAGATTGCCATTATCAAAGCTGAACTGGCCAGTCAGGTTTTTGATTTTGCTTTCCAGAGGCGCAACAAACAGGCTGTTATTGTTGAGATTAATACCTCCGGTCGCACGAACTTGTTTACCATTCAATGGGATGTCGAGATGTAAGCGCCCACTGACATTGCCGCCAATCTGGATCTCTTTTAGTGCCGCACCGAGCGAATCCTTGAGCGGAGTTTGCATAAAGTACTCGCCAACGTCCTTGCCCTCTCCGCTAACATCGGCGTCGATTAACAGTTTTTCTTTTTCATAATCTGGAATGCTGGCGACAACATTTTTCCCCACTGCATTACCGAGCTGTGTGTGTGCCGCTTTCATGAACAGCCCGTTGTCCAAGAAGTCGAGATCGATATCAAGGTTAGTCAGCGCAGGCCATTCAGGCTGGAATTTAAAGGTCGAGTTGCGCAGCGGTACCCAGACCTCAAACTGCCCTTCATTATTTTTGAACGGGAAATCATGTGGATTACCGTTAAAGCTCAGCGTGGCGTTATCAACCTGTCCGGCCAAAATGGCTGAACCAAGATAATCCACCAGATTTTTACTCATCAGGTTTTGCGGGAAATAGCGCCACGCCTGTCCGCCGTCATAAACGCGAACGCCAGATAAAATTTTCAGCCATGGCTGGCCTTTGCTCGGCTGTTCATAGCTAAAACCGCCGGTAGCCCACAACCCTTTGGCCTTAACATCCAAGTCTTTTGACCACAACGACCAACCTTGATCATTGTTGCTCCAATCGAAGGTACCGCTAGCCTGACTGACTTCCAGCGGCGCGCGGAACACGTCTCCAAAAGGCAGCTGACTGTTTTGCAAACCTATCGTCATTCGCCCGCGAGGCACGCTACCGCTCAAGGTGCCGCTAAAATTATTCACCCCCGGCAGCAGCTCCCAGCGGGTCCAGCTAACATCATGCCATTTCATATCAAATCGAGTTTGCTCGGGCTGCTTGAGCGGAATATCTAACGCCAGCTGGTCGATCATGCCGGTTGGCTTGAGATCTTTCCAGCGCTCCAGCAGCGCCGGAGTTAAAAACGAAATGGTCGGGATAATCGGCCCGATCCTTTCGAGCTGAATATTATTGCCGCGAAGCCGCAGCTGCTCTTGATGATCCGGCCCGAGGAACTGGCTGTTATCGCTTACACCATTTTCGGGTAGATAAAGCGCGGTCAATGAGCCTTGCGGCCAAGCCTGCCCGTCAGTTTTCAGATTCAGCTGCGGCGTACCCACTTGCCAGCCGCTACCCTGACGATTGCCATGCAGGGTCAGATCATCCACATCCAAACGATGCGACTGGCCGTCGGTATGCCAGACGGCCTCGCCATCTTTTACATGAATATCACCGGCATAGACTTGACCATCGCGCAGGGTTAACCACGCGGCGAGACTGAAATTGGCACTGTCTAAACCAGTATTGCTGCGCAGCCAGCGGCTGAACCACGGCTTCATGTCGATATCATCGGCTTGCAGATAGATTTTACCGTCATTCAGCAAACCGTCGTTATCGTTGAGATCCATACGAACCTGCACAATACCGTGCTGGCCGTTGAAGCTCGATAAACCAAGCTGCCCTTCGGCGCGGTGGCGATTCTTGGAGTTCAGCCAGGTCATCTGCTGGATGTCGAATTCTGCCCGTGGGCCGGAAGGCGTTTTGAAGCTAATGCGGCTATTGCGCAGGTCGAAGTGGTCAACCTGCTTTAGGAAGATTTCGCTGATTCGATCGGCACCTACCGGGCTTTTGTGCTTGTCGCCGTCACCGCCCAGGGTTGAATTAAAATCGAGCTGCAGGTTATAGAAAGTCAGATCGCGGAACTGCCAGCGCAGATGCAGCAAGGATTGCCAGACATCCAGCGCCATGGTGATACGTTGCACCTTAGAGGAAGATTCCGGCAGAGAGATGGCCAGATCTCGAATTTCAAGCGTTGGGCCAAAAGTCTTCCAGCTGCCGTTAACCTGAGAGAGGCTAATCGGCACGCCGGTCATGGCCTGAATTTTATCGACAATCGGCTGTTTGAATCGATCAAGCTGAGGCAGCGCCAGACGTAGCCCACTGATCGCCAACGCGACGATAACAACAATCGTCGCGAAGCTGGTTAACAGTATCCCGGGCAGTCGCCTCACACTTAATCTCCTTGTCTTACAATCAGCGCTGAAATCGACGACGCTCTTTGATCCTACATAAAAAAAATGCCTAAATTAATCCGTCAATTCTTATAATCACATCATGACAACGTCAAATTGTTCCTGACTGTATAACGGTTCAATCTGAACTTTGACCTGTTTGCCAACGAAAATTTCGACTTCGGCAAGAGCGTGAGACTCTTCGCCTTTCAGGGCATCGCCAACGGCGACCGAGGCGTAAACCAAAAATCTGTCTGCATCATAAGCATGATGAACGCGCACGATTTCGCGCAAAATTTCGTAGCAAACTGTCTCGACCGTTTTAACCGTGCCGCGGCCATGGCAAGTTGGACAGTCGCTGCACAGCACATGTTCCACACTTTCACGGGTTCTTTTGCGGGTCATCTCTACCAGCCCCAGCGCAGAGAAACCGTGAATACCGGTTTTAACGCGGTCTTTCGACAGCGCCTGCTCCAGCGAATGCAACACGCGACGGCGGTGTTCGTCATTGGCCATGTCGATGAAATCGATGATGATAATGCCGCCGAGATTACGCAGTCGAAGTTGGCGGGCAATAGCCTGCGTCGCTTCCGTATTGGTATTAAAGATGGTTTCTTCAAGATTGCGATGGCCGACAAACGCACCGGTGTTGATATCGATGGTGGTCATTGCCTCAGTCTGATCAATAATCAGATAGCCGCCAGATTTCAGTTCAACCTTGCGTTCCAGCGCGCGCTGGATTTCATTTTCTACGTCATAAAGATCGAAAATTGGCTGTTTGCCGCTGTAATGCTCGAGCTTGTCGGTCAGCTCAGGCATATATTCGCTGGTAAACTCGATCAGCAGTTCATAAGTTAGACGCGAATCGACACGAATGCGATTCAGCTCCTGACCGGTAAAATCGCGCAGCACGCGGTGAGCCAGTGCCAGCTCGCCATAAAGTTTACATTTGGTGACGTTGCGGCGTTTGCGCTCCATCACTTTAGTCCACAGGCGTTTTAAGTAAGCGGCATCCTGTGCCAGTTCCTCTTCGCGGACCCCTTCGGCTGCGGTGCGAATAATATAACCACCGTGCTCGTCGCAGTAGGCAGAAACGATTCTTTTCAGGCGATCGCGCTCGGCTTCACTGGCAATTCGCTGGGAAACACCCACGTGTGAAGCGCCGGGCATAAATACCAGGTAACGCGAAGGCAGAGTAATGTCGGTGGTCAGACGCGCACCTTTAGTGCCCAGCGGATCTTTCACCACCTGGACCATCAAATCCTGGCCTTGATGCACCAGCTCGACAATATCGCGCACGTTAAAGTTTTTCTGCTCGTCACGAGCCACGCACTCAGTGTGCGGCATGATGTCAGAAGCGTGAAGGAAGGCGGCTTTTTCCAGACCAATATCAACAAAAGCCGCCTGCATTCCGGGTAGGACACGGCTGACGCGACCTTTGTAAATATTCCCTGCAATACCACGTTTTGCTTCTCGCTCAACGTGGATCTCTTGCAGGATGCCCCCGTCGATGTAAGCCACCCGCGTTTCCGATGGGGTGACATTGACCAGTAATTCAGCCGTCATGCTTTCTCCTAAGAACGCGTAGTGCAACAAAATTACTGTACAGTTCCTGAGTCTCAACCAGAGGGAGTCCCACTACTGCATAGTAACTGCCGCGGATCTCACGGACGAAACATCCGCCCTTTCCTTGAATACCGTAGGCCCCCGCTTTATCCATGGGCTCGCCGCTGGAAATATAGTGCTGAATATCCTCCGAAGAAAGCGTTCGGAAGGTGACATCGGTCACAACCATCGCAGTGAGGTGGTGCTCAGAGTCAGCGAAGGCAATGGCGGTCATCACCTGATGTTGACGTCCTGAAAGCGCCGCCAGCATTTCAGCAGCCTGCTGAATATCGGCGGGTTTTTCCAAAACACGTCCATCAAGTACCACAATAGTGTCTGCGCCTAAAACGGGCAAGTCCTGCGGAGCAACAATAACCCCGGCACGGGCTTTATCTAGCGCCAAACGTTGAACGTAGTCCTCGGGCGCTTCGCCCGGCTGACGCTGTTCGGCCACGTCGGTGGTCAGGCGTTCAAAGGGCAACTCCAGCATCGTTAATAACTCACGGCGACGCGGTGAACCCGATGCGAGATAAAGTAAAGTCATAATGCCCTTATTGTACGGCGAATTGGCGACGGATTTTACGCATCAGCAAGAACAGCCAAGGCCAGAGCACGCCGTCCACGACGCTGCTCCAGAAAATCTGTGGTCGGAAAGTCACGTTAACTACCAGGAATTCGGCCCAGAAAACAATGACGTTAACCGCCATCGACAACAGCATCACGATCAGCGCCTGCTGCCAAAGTGCCATGTTTCGGAACAGCTGAAACTTGAAGGCAACCAGATAAGCGGTAATGGCCAGCGCCAGCGCGCGCACTCCCAGTGTAGATCCTAAAACCAGATCCATGAAAAAACCGACCAGAAAACCGGTGCCGACGTTAACCCGATGCGGCAACGCCATCACCCAGTAAATCAGGATCAGCATCAGCCATGAAGGTCGGAACATATAGATTTCGTCAGGCCACGGCATGACCTGCAACATCATGGCTACCACAAAGGATAGCCAAATTATCCAGCGGCCGTGGCTGCGGTAGCCGTTCATTGCCTGCCGCCCGAAGTCGTCACTGGTGCGGTTATCGTTCCCGTTGCCGGCGCGGGAACCGGAGCCGGTGGGCCCATTTCATTTGGAGGTGGCAGAACCTGAGGCATCATTTGCATCAAACGCTCGCTGGCAATGCGGTGCACGTCTTCCGGCGACATTGGTTTGTCACCATTTTGATCCGCGCCCCATAACAGCAGCAGATAACGCAGGCGTTGCAGACCGGCGGTTGGACGCGCCTGAATAACGGTGTAGGCGCGCTGATTATCGACCTTGACTGAAGACACCACCGCAACCGGATAACCTTCAGGGAAGCGACCGCCCAAGCCTGAGGTCACTAAGACGTCACCGACGCGAATGTCAGTATTGGCCGGCAAATGTTCGAGCTGAAGATCGTCAGCACAGCCGCTACCGGCAGCGATAACGCGGATATCGTTACGCAAAACCTGGATTGGAATAGCGTGGGAAGCATCGCAAATCAGCAGCACGCGGCTGGTTGCGGCGGCCACGGCAATAACCTGACCGACCACGCCTTTGTCACTGATCACTGGCTGACCGACATAAACGCCACGGTTGCTGCCTTTATCAATGACCACCTGATCGCTGTAAGGATCGTTGCTGGTCGACAGCACCTGCGCGACCATTTTATGCTCGTCCTGACGCAGTGGCGATCCCAGCAGCTCGCGCAAACGGGCATTTTCCTGCTTGAATTGACCAAGCAGCAGCAGATCGCTGTTTTTCAGCAGCAATTCCTGGCGCAGGGCGCGGTTTTCGAGTTCGAGCTGTTGGCGAGACGCGAAGGTCTGAGAGACGTTATCCAGAAATTCTCTTGGCGCATTGGACAAGAAATAGAAAGGGCTGACGGCAGTATCCATGTAGGTGCGGATCTTGACGAACGTACCTACCTTACTGTCGGCAAAAATCAGTACGATGGCCGTAAGAATAGCCAAAAAAAGTCGCAACTGCAGAGACGGACCTCTGCTAAAAATAGGCTTCATAAAATATGCGAGTTCCTCGGCAGCAGAAAATTTAGCCGATCTGAGCGAAACATTACCCTAACAGGAATAGTAGCAGGATATAAAGGGGGGCAGCCCTCTTCCGCGGCAGGCTAGTTTTCCCTATCCCAATAGTACCTGAAGCTGCACGGGGATGATGTTATCCGCTGCAGCTTCAAATACTCGGGCATACACGTCTTGCCAGTGACTGATTATTCAGTGAAATTACTCTTCGCTGAACAGGTCGCCGCCGTGCATGTCGATCATTTCCAGCGCTTTACCACCACCGCGAGCAACGCAGGTCAGTGGATCTTCTGCTACCACTACCGGAATACCGGTTTCTTCCATCAGCAGGCGATCGAGGTTACGCAACAGTGCGCCACCGCCGGTCAGTACCATGCCGCGCTCAGAGATATCAGACGCCAATTCTGGAGGACACTGTTCCAGAGCAACCATCACCGCGCTAACGATGCCGGTCAGAGGCTCCTGCAGAGCTTCCAGGATTTCGTTGGAATTCAATGTGAAGCCGCGTGGCACACCTTCGGCCAGGTTACGGCCGCGAACTTCGATTTCGTGAACTTCGTCACCCGGATAAGCAGAACCGATACCGTGCTTGATACGCTCGGCGGTGGCTTCACCAATCAGTGAACCGTAGTTACGACGCACGTAATTAATGATGGCTTCATCAAAACGGTCACCACCGATACGTACGGAAGAAGAATAAACCACGCCATTCAGGGAGATAACGGCCACTTCGGTCGTACCACCACCGATATCCACTACCATTGAACCGGTAGCTTCAGAAACTGGCAGGCCTGCGCCGATAGCCGCAGCCATTGGCTCTTCAATCAGGAATACTTCACGCGCGCCTGCACCTTGTGCAGATTCGCGGATTGCACGACGCTCAACCTGAGTCGCGCCAACTGGCACACATACCAATACGCGCGGACTTGGGCGCATAAAGCTGTTGCTGTGAACCTGTTTAATGAAGTGCTGCAGCATTTTTTCGGTGACGAAGAAGTCGGCGATAACACCGTCTTTCATTGGGCGAATAGCTGCAATGTTGCCTGGAGTACGACCAAGCATCTGTTTAGCATCGTGGCCTACGGCCGCAACGCTTTTAGGTGAACCAGCACGATCCTGACGAATAGCCACCACTGATGGCTCATTCAGCACGATGCCTTGTCCTTTTACATAAATAAGGGTATTGGCAGTACCCAGGTCGATGGACAAGTCGTTGGAAAACATGCCGCGAAATTTCTTAAACATAACGAAAGGATAATCCTGCTAGCTGGGGGCGGAAAATAAAATCCGCCTACTTTACCAACCACACGAAGCAGCGACAAGGCGCAAAAACGTTCTGCTTCGGTGAAAATTGTCAGCGACGTTCGTCACTTAACGTGGTGATTTAATACACTGCGGCGGAAACCTGAATCACAGACTCAGCTTAACTCAATCAGGCACCCGTCAAGTCACAAACATCGCACATGAATTCTTACACTTTACCTGAAATTACTCAGCACCAAGGGATTAATTAACGCGCTGATACAGGCTGCCCCTCTGTGTAAATGGCAGGGGTGCGCCATTCTACGTTAAATTTTACCGTTGGGATCAGTTTAAAGTCCGTGGTTGTGTGAATATTTTTTACTGACCGGGTCGATGACCTGTGGCGTAGCAAAAAAATCACCCTGACCGCCGTGAATACCTGTTTCCAACAGAGCAAGCCATTCATCAATTGTGCGAACACCCGAGGCGTAAACCTTGGCCTGCGTGCCTTTGCATGCGCTTAGCAAACTTTTCACAAACAGCTGATTTTCAACCCGCTTATCGATATCGCGAACCAATCCCGGATGAAGTTTAACCCTTTCAACCTGGAAAGATTTCAGATAAGAGGTGCTGACCACTGTCAGACCTGCTTGTGAAACCGCCAGTCTGCACCCTAATCCTTGCAACAATCGCAGGGCAGGACGAAGACGGTCGGTATGTTGACAGAGATCGGCCTCTGCAAGTTCAATAAGAATTCGATTTCTCTGCATTTTTTCACACTGGAGCAGTACATCTCTTAACCAGCGAACAAAAGTGCGTTGCAATAATGAATCAACCGTTAGGTGAAATGCCAGCGTCTCGTCCGGCCACTGTGCAAGTAACGGAATTATCTGACTGATCATTCGACGATCAAAACTTTGCGACATGCCAAATTGGGTCACCAGCGGAATAAACTCGGCGGCCAGCAGCTCACGCGTTCCGTCAAAGATGCGCCGCTGCACCTCACGGTGATCCAGTACTCCGGCCTTGTTCAACGCCGGTTTCTGGTAGAGCCGTGGCCCACCGCGCGCAAGAGTGTCTTCCAGTAACGTGCGCCATCTAACGCTACCGCGCCCTTTTTCCGGCACGTTGCTGTCATAAACCGACCAGCTGTTGCTGCCCTGGAAAGCTGCGTGACGTGTCGCCTGCTCGGCGTAATCCATCACCTGCTCCAGAGTCTGTCCAAATCGATAAGAACTGATGCCTATATATAGAAGCGCATCGCGGTCGATAATCGAAGTTGACGGCAATGCGCCCACCGCATTCACTAATTGTGCAGCCATCACTTCCGCCTCTTTCAAGGTGCTGTGCGGCAGTAGAACGGCAAAATCACTGTGGTAATAACGCGCCAGCAGCGCTGACGAATAGCGCATCACAAAGGTTGAAAGTAAATTAACGATAGATGACATCAGATCTTTCACCGGCGCCTGACCGTGTGTATCGCGCAGGGTGTCGAAGTCAGGCAGGCGGATTAGCATCAGAATGCCGTAAGCACCCTCTTCTTCCAGCTCGGTAGTCAGCTGGTTGTCAAAAAACAATCGATTGCTCAAGCCGGTTTTAGCATCCTGCTGAGCGAAAGCGCGGATTAAGGTGTCAACGCGGCTACGTTGTTCGCGCGCCTCGCTGAGATCAACCAGCAGTTTGTCTATCGCCGCACTGGAGTTGAGCGGCCATTCGGTGACATCGCCCAACGGCAGATTATCGCGCTCGCCGCGCAAGATTCTCGTGGAACGGTCTTCTAATCGTTCAACGCCGCTGGTTTGCAGGCGCACCCAGCGAAACGTGGCCAGGGTGGCAGCAATGATCAGTAATATTGCCAGGCTGATATAAAGAGTGGTGCGCATTGAACGGGCATAGTTGCTGACCGGATCGAGATAAACGACTTTCAGGCTCAGGTCAGGATGATGGAGCAAAGGGAGATGCTGGGTAATAAAGTCAGGCGCGTGGTTGTCCCATACGTTGCCGTTACTGGTTTCAGTATCGTGACTGTAAACCGCGCCGTGATTAGCCACGACTTCAAGGCTGCTGATATCCAGCTGATTCATCACCAGCGGCAGCCAGTTTTGCAGTGATGAAGGCGGGTTGGCAAGCAGGGTCTGATCGACCGAGGTCGAGAGCGCACGTAAATGCTGTTCAGAACTTTGCTTGTTCAAGTAAACGAAGCTGAACGTAACGCCCACCAACATAAGGAAAACGGTGAGCGCGACCAGCATTGAGATCATCGCATATAATCTGGTAGTAAATCGCATCCCTGTGCCTTACTCAGTTTATGTGGTGTGTTTTTTCACTAATTGATGCGGCCGGTCTTGCTGCTTGGCGGCCAGCCTATATAAATAGCATAGACAGCGATCATTTATTTAATTCAGATTTCTTATGTATTGACAGTTTTGCGCCGTTTAGACCGTAAAATCCTGACCTGCGAAATTTCGTATTTTCCCTTGAGCTCTGGTTAAAGTAGGCATTTAACGCCATGCTCTAACTATAATTCTTATTATGAAAATAATTTTAACTTACCCGGAGCCGTTAAAGACCGAGGGTCATTCTCCCGGAGCATGTTATGAGCCATAAAAAAGTCTTAACCGAAGCAGACGTTACCCCAGAAAGTATTTTCTATGACCGCCGCAAAGTGCTGCAAGCCTTGGGGCTTAGCGCCGCGACAATGGCACTTCCTTCAACCTCACAGGCTGATGTGCTGTCATGGTTTAAAGGTCACGATCGCCCTAAAGCGCCCGCAGGCAAACCGCTGGACTTCACCAGGCCGGCAGAGTATCAGGCCGATTTGCCGCTGACGCCGGAAGATAAAGTCACCGGCTACAATAACTTTTACGAATTCGGGCTGGATAAGGCCGATCCGGCCGCCAATGCCGGACAGTTGCCGACATCTCCGTGGAAAGTCACCATTGATGGGGAAGTGACCAAGCCGGTTACGCTGGATATGGACGACTTCTTCAAACGTTTTCCACTTGAGCAACGTATTTATCGTATGCGCTGTGTCGAAGCCTGGTCGATGGTCGTGCCGTGGGTCGGTTTCCCGCTTTCCGCGCTGCTTAAAATGGTTGAGCCCACCAGCGATGCAAAATTTGTCGCCTTCACTACGTTGTATGATCCTGAACATATGCCAGGACAAAAAGACCGCTTTATCGGCGGTGGCCTGAATTATCCGTATGTTGAAGGATTGCGACTGGATGAAGCAATGAACCCGCTGGCGTTCATGTCGGTGGGCGTTTACGGCAAAAGTATGCCGCCGCAAAACGGTGCGCCAATCCGCCTGACCATTCCCTGGAAATACGGCTTTAAAGGCATCAAGTCAATCGTGCATATTCGGCTGGTAAAAGAGCAGCCGCCGACGACCTGGAACCAGATTGCTTCGAACGAATACGGTTTCTATGCCAACGTGAATCCGCACGTCGATCATCCTCGCTGGTCACAGGCAACAGAGCGCTTTATCGGCTCTGGCGGCATTCTTGACGTGAAACGCCAGCCGACACTGCTATTTAACGGCTATGAGAAAGAGGTCGGGCATTTGTATCGAGGACTGGATTTGCGAGCGAACTATTAATGAAGATACCGCGTCTATCGTTAAAACAAATTTTCTGGCTCAAGGTGGTCATTCATCTGGCAGCCTTTTTGCCGCTCTTATGGATCTTCCTTTCTATTAATCAAGGATGGTTCAGCGCCGATCCGGCAAAAGATATTCAGCATTTTACCGGCAGAATGACATTAAAACTGCTGCTGGCGACCCTGCTTATCACACCGATTATTCGCTACGGCAAACAGCCGCTCTTAATTCGCGTCAGGCGACTGGTGGGCCTGTGGTGCTTTGCCTGGGCAACAATTCACCTGCTGAGTTATTCATTCCTTGAGCTAGGGATTGATAATCTGAGGCTGTTGGGCAGCGAGCTGATTTCACGCCCTTATCTGACGCTGGGTATCATTAGCTGGATAATTTTGTTAGTTTTAGCCGCAACGTCGACGCTTTGTTCACAGCGTAAGTTGGGTAGAAAATGGCAGACCCTGCATAACGGTATCTATATTGTTGCGATTTTGGCCCCGATTCACTATTTATGGTCAGTTAAGACTTTTTCGCCACAACCGTTCATTTACGCGCTAATTGCCGCGATCTTGCTGGCACTTCGCTACAAGAAATTTCGTCAGTGGTTTCGGTAATCGCCGAAAACTCGCAGGTTATTCCGCCAAACTCCCCTTCTGTAACCCTCAGTTTCAAACTGAGGGTTGATAATCTTCGCTGATAAGACCAGTATTTGGCGGCTATTTCCCTCGATATGAATATAATGCAGCCTTTCCTAAGAAAAGTCTGGGTTGATTTGTTATGAAATAGGTGACAAATTGGCTTCGGCAAGGTATTTTCTTCGACCTCGTACTAATCGCAGGAGATAGGCTCACAATGGCGCATAAGTTTGACATTTTGCTTCTCAACGGTCCCAACCTGAATTTATTGGGAACGCGTGAGCCAGAAACCTACGGAAGTACCACGCTTAACGATATTGTTAAAGGTTTGGAACAGCAGGCTGCCGCAGCAAACGTTGCGTTAAGCCATCTGCAATCCAGCGCAGAGCACCTCCTGATTGACAGGATCCATCAGGCCCGGGGAAATACTGATTTTATTTTGATCAATCCCGCAGCCTTTACCCATACCAGCGTGGCGCTTCGTGATGCATTGCTGGCAGTGCAGATCCCGTTCATCGAGATCCACCTGTCCAACGTGCATGCTCGCGAGGCTTTTAGACACCATTCATATCTTTCCGATATCGCGGTGGGCGTTATCTGTGGACTTGGCGCAGATGGCTACCATTTTGCTTTACAGGCAGCGGTTAACCGCTTGTCAAAATCCAATTAATTACTTCGCATAGAGTACGGAATCACACCCATGGATATTCGTAAAATCAAAAAACTGATCGAACTGGTTGAAGAATCAGGCATTTCTGAACTGGAAATTTCTGAAGGTGAAGAATCAGTACGCATCAGCCGCGCAGCACCACAACAAGCTTACCCAATGATGCAACAGGCTTACGCCATGCCTGCTCCACAGCAGCCTCTGGCTGCAGCTGTTGCCCCTGCGGCAGCGTCTGAAGCAGCTGCACCTGCTGCTATCAGTGGTCACATCGTTCGTTCGCCAATGGTAGGGACTTTCTACCGCACGCCAAGCCCAGATGCCAAAGCATTCATCGAAGTGGGTCAACGCGTCAACGTGGGCGACACTCTGTGCATCGTTGAAGCAATGAAAATGATGAACCAGATCGAAGCTGACAAATCTGGCGTGGTTAAAGCCATTCTGATTGAAAGCGGCCAACCGGTTGAGTTCGACGAGCCGCTGGTCGTCATCGAATAACGAGGCGTACCATGGATAAAATTGTAATCGCTAACCGCGGCGAGATTGCCCTGCGCATTTTGCGTGCCTGTAAAGAACTGGGCATCAAAACCGTTGCTGTGCACTCTACCGCCGACCGCGACCTGAAACACGTGCTGCTGGCAGACGAAACTGTCTGTATCGGGCCTGCACCTTCAGTCAAAAGCTATTTGAATATCCCGGCGATCATCTCTGCGGCTGAAATCACTGGCGCAGTGGCTATCCATCCCGGATACGGCTTCCTGTCCGAAAATGCTGATTTTGCTGAACAAGTCGAGCGTTCAGGCTTTATCTTCATCGGCCCGAGAGCTGAAACTATTCGCCTGATGGGTGACAAAGTTTCTGCAATCAACGCGATGAAAAAAGCTGGCGTACCTTGCGTTCCCGGCTCCGACGGTCCTTTGACCGATGATATGGAAAAAAACCGTGCTTTCGGTAAGCGCATCGGTTATCCGGTCATCATCAAAGCGTCCGGCGGCGGCGGCGGTCGCGGTATGCGCGTTGTTCGCGCAGAGAAAGATCTGGAACAGTCCATCAACATGACGCGTGCTGAAGCCAAAGCGGCTTTCAACAACGACATGGTTTACATGGAAAAATACCTGGAAAACCCACGCCATATCGAAATTCAGGTATTGGCTGACGGTCAGGGCAGCGCAATCTATCTGGCTGAACGTGACTGCTCCATGCAGCGTCGTCACCAGAAAGTTGTCGAAGAAGCGCCAGCGCCAGGCATCACTGCCGAAATGCGTCGCTACATCGGCGAACGTTGTTCTAAAGCCTGTGTAGACATCGGCTACCGTGGCGCAGGGACTTTCGAATTCCTGTACGAAAACGGCGAGTTTTATTTCATCGAAATGAACACCCGTATTCAGGTTGAGCATCCGGTTACCGAGATGATCACCGGCGTTGATTTGATCAAAGAACAGCTGCGCATTGCCGCTGGCCAACCTTTGTCAATCAAGCAGGACGAAGTACGTATTCAGGGACACGCTGTTGAATGTCGTATCAACGCCGAAGACCCGAATACCTTCCTGCCAAGCCCAGGTAAAATCACACGTTTCCATGCTCCTGGTGGTTTCGGCGTGCGCTGGGAATCTCATATCTACGCTGGCTATACCGTGCCTCCGTACTATGATTCCATGATCGGTAAACTGATCACTTACGGCGAAAACCGCGATGTGGCGATTTCCCGTATGAAAAATGCGCTGGCCGAGCTGATTATCGATGGCATCAAAACCAACGTTGATCTGCAACTGCGCATTATGAACGACGAGAACTTCCAGAACGGTGGCACCAACATCCACTATCTCGAGAAGAAACTCGGCTTGCAGGAATAAGCATTCTGCAACTATAAAATCCTTAATCCTTGACCTTGTAGCAATGCAGCAAGGGTGTAAGGTGACAAGGCCGGATAATCCGGCCTTTTTTCGTTTCTGAGGAGTGCATGTGAATGCATGTCGATAAACGCTTCTTACAGGCCAATCGAGAGGCACGCTGGGCTTTCGGCCTGACCATTGCCTATATGATTGCCTGGTCGCTGGCCGCCTATCTGCCCAACGATACTCAGGGCATCACTGGCCTTCCCCACTGGTTTGAAATGGCATGCCTGCTTATCCCGCTGATTTTTATCTTGCTTAGCTGGTTGATGGTGCGCGTTATTTATCGTGATATCCCGTTGGAGGATAATCATGCGGACTGAAGTTCTGCTGCCGCTGGTGGCTTATTTATTGCTGGTATTTGGCCTGTCGGTATTTGCCTATACTCGCCGCCAGCAGGGTAATTTTCTGACCGAATATTTCCTCGGTAATCGCTCAATGGGCGGTTTCGTGCTCGCCATGACGCTGACGGCGACCTACATCAGCGCCAGCTCGTTTATCGGCGGACCGGGTGCAGCCTATAAATACGGTCTGGGCTGGGTATTGCTGGCGATGATCCAGCTGCCGGCGATGTGGCTGTCGCTGGGCGTACTAGGCAAAAAGTTTGCGATTCTGGCCCGCCGCTATAATGCGGTTACTCTCAACGACATGCTCTATGCGCGCTACAAAAGCCGCCTGCTGGTATGGTTCGCCAGCCTGAGCCTGCTGGTGGCTTTCCTTGGGGCTATGACCGTACAGTTCGTTGGCGGTGCGCGCCTGCTTGAAACAGTGGCGGGCATTCCATACGATACCGGCCTGCTGATTTTTGGCGTCAGTATTGCGCTGTATACTTCGTTTGGCGGCTTCCGGGCCAGCGTGCTCAACGATGCAATGCAGGGTCTGGTCATGCTGCTCGGCACCGTTTTGCTGCTGGTGGCGGTTATCCACACTGCAGGCGGGTTGCACGCGGCGGTGGACAAACTGCAACATATTGACCCCAAACTGGTATCGGTTACGGGCGCAGATAACGTGCTGTCACTGCCGTTTATGGCCTCATTCTGGGTGCTGGTGTGCTTTGGCGTAATTGGCCTGCCGCACACTGCCGTGCGCTGTATTTCTTATCGCGACAGCAAGGCGGTGCACCGTGGCATCGTGATCGGTACTCTGGTGATTGCAGTGCTGATGTTTGGCATGCATCTGGCTGGTGCGTTAGGTCGCGCGATCCTCCCGGACCTTAAGATCCCCGATCAAGTGATCCCGACCCTGATGATCACCGTGCTGCCACCTTTTGCCGCAGGGATCTTCCTCGCCGCGCCAATGGCCGCCATTATGTCGACCATCAATGCGCAGCTGTTACAGTCTTCGGCTACCATCGTTAAAGACCTCTACCTTGGCGTGCGACCGGCTCAGTTGCGCAATGAGCGCCGGCTAAAACGCTTCTCAAGCCTGGCGACGCTAGTCATTGGCCTGCTGGTAGTTTTTGCCGCCTGGCATCCGCCACAGATGATTATCTGGCTTAATCTGCTGGCCTTTGGTGGATTAGAAGCGGTCTTCCTCTGGCCGCTGGTACTGGGGCTTTACTGGGAGCGTGCCAACGCTGTCGGTGCGCTGTCCTCAATGATCACTGGCGCGGTTTGTTATACCCTATTGGCCACTATTGACCTGCACATCGCAGGTTTACATCCGATTGTTCCGTCATTGCTGCTCAGCCTGCTGGCATTTTTCATCGGCAATCGACTGGGCGAAATCAGACAAAACAAATTGTTAGAAGAGAATGGCTATGCCTTGGATCCAACTGAAAATTAATACCAACGCTCAGGACGCAGAAACGCTCAGCGATGCCCTGACCGAAAGCGGCGCGGTGTCTGTGACTTTCCTCGATACCCATGATAATCCGGTATTCGAACCGCTGCCGGGCGAAACCTTGCTGTGGGGCGATACCGATGCCATCGGCCTGTATGATGCCGAAACAGATATGGAAATGGTGGTGGCGATTCTGGAAAACGAACCGCTGCTGGGTAAAGGCTTTGCGCACAAAATCGAACAGCTGGAAGACAAAGATTGGGAACGCGAGTGGATGGATAACTTCCACCCGATGCGTTTTGGCGAGCGCCTATGGATTTGCCCAAGCTGGCGCGACGTGCCGGATCCGACCGCGGTTAACGTAATGCTCGACCCTGGTCTGGCCTTTGGTACCGGCACGCATCCGACTACCGCGATGTGCCTGCAATGGCTCGACGGACTGGACCTCGAAGGCAAAACGGTAATCGACTTCGGCTGTGGTTCAGGCATTTTGGCAATTGCCGCACTAAAGCTCGGCGCTGCTCAGGCTATCGGTATCGATATCGATCCGCAGGCTATTCAGGCAAGTCGCGACAACGCGCAACGTAACGGTGTCTCAGAGCGTTTGTCACTGTATCTGCCTCAGGACCAGCCCGACAATCTTTCCGCCTATGTGGTGGTGGCCAACATCCTTGCTGGCCCTCTGCGCGAGCTGGCACCGCTAATCAGCGTGCTTCCGGTAACCGGAGGTCATCTTGGCCTTTCCGGCGTTCTGGCGAGTCAGGCAGCGGGCGTGGCTGAAGCTTACCAGAATACATTCACTCTGGACCCGGTGGCCGAGAAAGAAGAATGGTGCCGTATTACCGGCGTTAAAAAAGCCTGATTTTCTGCCTGGCAGCAAGGGGAGCCGGTCCCCCTTGCTGTTACATCGCTATCTTCATACCCTCTTTAACCAATTTTGCATCTCTGACAGTTAACAATTTTGACCAGACATTGGTTATTTTTTAACAAAAATGCGGTACGTATCACGGAATTGACCCGGTTATTGCTACTTAAAAGCGCAATATTCCCCTTAGAATCCGCTGTTATATTGCCTTTAATCAGCGATAAGTAAGTAAATTATTGAAGCGCACAATTTGAGCATTAACTCATAAATTATTGTTTTTACTATAAAAAATAATTATTAACATCATAATATTGATGCAAAGGTGCTTTTTCACGGCTAATTGGTTAAAGTTTGGCCTTTCATATCCCGCGAAAAATGCGTAATATACGCGCCCTTGCGGACTTCAGTATGGTCTTTCCTAGTATGCGCATTGGACACCACCAGCTTACAAATTGCCTGATTGCCGCCCCAATGGCCGGTATTACAGACCGACCGTTTCGTGCCTTATGTCATTCAATGGGTGCTGGAATGGCAGTATCCGAAATGCTGTCCTCTAATCCAGAGGTCTGGCGTACGGATAAGTCGCGTTTGCGTATGGTACATAGTGATGAGTCAGGGATACGCGCCGTGCAGATTGCCGGTTGTGACCCTGAAGATATGGCCGCCGCCGCCCGTATTAACGTGGAGGCCGGTGCTCAGATCATTGACATCAATATGGGTTGCCCAGCCAAGAAAGTGAACCGCAAACTGGCAGGCTCTGCGTTGCTACAGTACCCGGATCTGGTCGAACAGATCCTCCGGTCAGTGGTTAACGCGGTTGATGTGCCGGTCACGTTGAAAATTCGTACTGGTTGGGATCCGGAAAACCGGAATTGTGTAAAGATTGCCCAATTGGCTGAAGACTGTGGTATTCAGGCCTTGACGATTCATGGCCGAACCCGTGCCTGCCTCTTTAATGGAGAAGCAGAGTACAACAGTATTCGGACAGTTAAGCAGAGTGTTTCCATTCCGATTATCGCGAATGGCGACATAACTGACCCGCATAAAGCCAGAGCGGTGCTCGACTACACTGGAGCTGATGCTCTGATGATAGGACGTGCCGCTCAGGGGAGACCCTGGATCTTCCGGGAAATCCAGCATTATCTGGACACAGGGGAGCTGTTACCGCCGCCACCACTTGGGGAAGTACAGCGCTTGATGATAGGGCACGTACGGGAACTGCACGACTTTTATGGTCAAGGCAAAGGATTCCGTATCGCCCGTAAGCACGTCTCCTGGTATTTACAGGAACATGCCCCGAATGACCAGTTTCGGCGCTCCTTCAACGCCATAGAGGATGCCAGCGAACAGCTGGAGGCGTTGGAAGCATATTTCGAAAATCTTGCGTAACAAAAAAGAGCTGACAGAACTATGTTCGAACAACGCGTGAATTCTGATGTACTGACCGTTTCTACCGTTAATTCTCAGGATCAGGTAACCCAAAAACCCCTGCGTGACTCGGTAAAACAAGCACTTAAGGGCTATTTTGCTCAACTGAACGGTCAAGACGTCAATGACCTGTATGAGCTGGTATTGGCTGAAGTTGAACAGCCACTGCTGGACATGGTGATGCAGTACACCCGTGGCAACCAGACTCGTGCAGCCCTGATGATGGGTATCAACCGCGGTACTCTGCGTAAGAAACTGAAAAAATACGGCATGAACTGATACTAATCAGTTAAGTGTTTGAAAAAAGGCGCCTTTATCGAAAGATAGGGCGCCTTTTTGTTTTTGTTTGAGCATAAAAAAGAAAGGGGCAACGTATAATAACGATGCCCCGGTAATGATTTATTTACAGGAATATAAAAAACTAATCGTGACGAACAGGTTCGTGACGTACTGGCATTTGGTGACGCGGCGCCGGGTGGTGGATCACACGATGCACCGGGTGATGAACAATGTGGCGCGGTGGCGGTGGACGATGACCTTCAGGGCCTTCGGCATGAGCGGTAGCTAAAACGGCATTGCTGGCCAGCACAGTAAAAATCATGGCTAAAGTTGTCTTCTTCATGGGTTTATCCTTTGAGTTATTTTGTTGTTGCAACATCTACAGCGAGGAATATCAACGACAGCATGAAGAACTCATACCCTGAAATATCCTAAAAAATCAGACCTTACGGTTTATTTACATTTAGAAGATAATTTCATTACCAGATAGAAAGATCTTTTACAGCAACGCTATTTTTAATGATTAATCGTTAGCCTTTCAGCCCTCGTTTCTATTTACAAACAGACATAATCATCGCGCAAAATTCGCTCAAATTAGCATTATTCCCTCACCTATCGGCGGCTAAAGACGTGTTATACTGTTCTACAAGAGTCGAATTCGCCCGCCAATCGCCTACGCATAGCCTTTTAGCCCCGCGATCCCGCCTTTTAATGTAAAGATTCGAGAATTTGTGCTCTTTGCACAACTTATATTGCATTCGGTAGTCCGAATATTTGCAAACCAAGCACGTATCGCGATTAAGCTTTTCCGTACGCGTTACCTAAATTCACTCATATTGATGATTGAAATTACATGACCGCTCCAACCCAAAGTTTTAAAAAGTCTTTTTTACGTCCCCGCTACTGGCTGACCTGGTTTGGCCTGGGCGTACTGTTTTTGCTGGTTCAGCTACCCTATCCGGTTTTATATCGTCTTGGCGTCTGGCTCGGCCGCACGTCCATGCGTTTTCTTAAACGCCGCGTTTCTATTACGCGCCGCAATTTAGAGCTGTGCTTTCCCGATATGCCCAGCGATGTCATTGAGCAAAAAATAGTTAAAAATTTCGAGTCTCTCGGCATGGGTCTGCTAGAAACGGGTATGGCCTGGTTCTGGTCCGATACCCGCGTCAAACGCTGGTTTGAAGTCAGCGGCCTAAACCATCTGAAAATGGCTCAGCAAGGCAATCAGGGCGTGTTGGTTATCGGCGTTCACTTTATGTCACTTGAACTTGGTGGCCGCGCTATGGGCCTCTGCCAGCCGATGATGGCGATGTATCGACCACACAACAACAAAGCGATGGAGTTTGTTCAAACCTGGGGTCGTCTGCGCTCGAACAAAGCGATGCTGGATCGCAAAGACTTACGCGGAATGGTTCACGCGCTTAAAAAGGGTGAAGCGGTCTGGTTTGCCCCAGATCAGGACTACGGCCCGCGCGGCAGCGTATTTGCTCCGCTGTTTGCTGTCGATCAAGCCGCAACGACCAGTGGAACGTTTATGCTGGCCCGTCTGGCAAAACCGGCGCTAGTTTCAGTTGTTCTGATCCGCAAAGACAAAGGCGCGGGTTATGACCTGGTTATCCAGCCTGCCCTCACCGGTTATCCAATCGATGATGAGTTGGCGGCAGCGGCGTATATGAACCGCGTTGTCGAAAAAGAAATCATGCGTGCGCCGGAGCAATACCTTTGGCTACACCGCCGCTTCAAAACTCGTCCTGAGGGCGCACCTTCGCTCTATTGATTGAAAAACGCGCAAGCTATCAACCCGGCCATCGTGTCGGGTTTTTTTATTTCCTTTTCCACCCTCCTTTTAATGTTGTGTGCAAATTTTTCACAATGTCTCTCATTACTTCTCATCAGATAAATCCTGTCACACTTATGATTCATTCATCGTAAAAATATTACCGCATGTTATTAAAATCATCGATTAGGTATCTAACTCCCCGAAATTTTGCAATGGTGCGCACCATTTTGCAGCAAAGATGTTTACAGCGCCCTAAATTAGGTCAATAAATCTCCTGATGCAGATCAATGTTACTGTTCAATTACGTAACGGTACTTGATTGCTAAGCATTTTCAATGTTGGCACTCCCTTTGCTTTAGCCGTTTTGCTCGTACGATTCAGAGCAAAGGGCTTTGCCCCATAAACAGACAGGGTGCTCCGGCACTCATAAAATAATAATTTTCGCTCTCGCCTCACAGGACGATTTATGAAAAAAATACTGCTCTCAACGCTGATTGCCGCCGCAAGTTTCGTTACCCTGGCTGGACAGGCTCACGCCGGAACGACTCTGGACGCAATTAAGAAAAACGGCTTTATCAAATGCGGTATCAGCGACGGTTTGCCTGGTTTCTCTTCCAAGGACGACAAGGGAAACATCACCGGTCTCGACGTTGACGTTTGCCGTGCAGTCGCGGCTGCGCTATTCGGCGATGCGACCAAAGTGAAATACACCCCACTGACGGCGAAAGAGCGCTTTACCGCGTTACAGTCAGGTGAAGTAGACATCCTCTCCCGTAACACTACCTGGACCTCATCCCGCGATGGCGGCATGGGCATGATTTTCGCTGGCGTAAACTATTACGACGGCATCGGCTTCCTGACGCACAAGAAAGCCGACCTCAAGAGCGCGAAAGAGCTGGACGGCGCAACTGTCTGCCTGCAGGCCGGTACTGACACCGAGTTGAACGTAGCCGACTACTTCAAAGCCAACAAAATGACCTTCACACCGGTCACCTTCGACCGTTCGAGCGACAGCGCCAAAGCGCTGGAATCTGGCCGTTGCGATACGCTGTCTTCTGATCAGTCTCAACTGTATGCATTGCGCCAGTCTCTGGGCAAACCCGATGACTACATCGTACTGCCAGAAGTCATTTCCAAAGAACCTCTCGGCCCTGTGGTGCGTCGCGGTGACGAAGACTGGCTGGAAATCGTGCGCTGGTCACTGTTTGCCATGCTGAATGCCGAAGAGATGGGCGTAACCTCGCAAAATGTTGAAGCGATGGCAGCCAATCCAACCACGCCAGACATGGGCAACCTGCTGGGTAAAACTGGAACTTACGGCGCAGACCTGAAACTGCCTAACGATTTCGTGGTGAAAATCGTTAAACAGGTGGGTAACTATGGTGAAAGTTTCGACCGCAACGTCGGTATGGGCAGCCCGCTGAAAATTGCTCGTGGCCAGAATGCGCTGTGGAACAAAGGCGGTATCCAGTACGCACCACCGGTTCGTTAATTCCTGCCGGATGTTGGCATGCCAGCTCTTGGCATGCCGCTTCCACCAAGACCTTGTAACACTCGAATTACCGCATACTGAGGCTGGCTCTTATGTCGCAACGCCCATCCGAAAAAGTCGCGTTTACACTGCGTAATCCTGCAGTTCGCGCCTGGTTGTACCAAATTCTCGCGGTGGTGTTGCTGGTGGCCTTTTTTGGCTACCTGTTACACAACACGATTACCAATCTAACGACGCGAGGGATCACCTCGGGATTTGAATTCTTGAGCCGCGGTGCCGGTTTTGGCATCGTCCAACACCTGATAAGTTATGACGAAGGCGATACCTACGGGCGCGTCTTTTTTATCGGCCTGCTGAATACCTTACTGGTGTCGGCGCTGTGTATAGTTTTTGCGTCCATTCTCGGCTTTATCGTGGGGTTGGGAAGACTCTCCGACAACTGGCTTATTCGCAAACTGTGTACCGTCTACATTGAGACATTCCGCAACATTCCGCCTCTGCTGCAAATCTTCTTCTGGTATTTCGCCGTGTTGCGCAATTTACCGGGACCGCGCCAGAGCCTGAATGCGTTCAATACCATTTTTGCCAGCAATCGTGGCCTGTACATGCCTTCACCGGAGATGGCGACAGGTTTTTGGGCAGCCGTGATTGCGTTAGTGCTGGCCGTTGGCGGGATCCTGTTCCTGAAACGCTATAACCATTTCCGCCAGGTTCACACCGGGCTGGTATGGCGTATCTGGCCGTGGTGCGTGCTAATGCTGGTGCTGTTTCCGGCCATCTCTCATCTGATTTTCGGACCCGCACTGCACTGGGATATTCCAAAACTTAAAGGTTTTAACTTTGGCGGCGGCGTGGTGCTTATCCCCGAACTCGGCGCGTTAACGCTGGCGCTGTCGGTGTATACCTCGACGTTTATCGCCGAAGTGATCCGTTCCGGTATTCAGTCTGTTTCTTATGGACAACATGAAGCGGCTCGCTCGCTGGGACTGCCAAATCCGGTCACCCTGCGACAGGTTATCTTGCCGCAGGCGATGCGAGTGATCATCCCACCGTTGACCAGCCAATATCTCAATATTGTCAAAAACTCCTCGCTGGCTGCGGCCATCGGTTATCCAGACATGGTGTCGCTGTTTGCCGGTACGGTGCTGAATCAGACCGGTCAGGCAATCGAAACTATCGCCATCACGATGTCGGTTTACCTGATTATCAGTCTGGTGATTTCGTTCTTGATGAACATTTATAACCGCCGCATCGCGCTGGTTGAGCGTTAAGGGAAACGAATGACGATGACAACTGTCCCTCACTCCGTCAGAGGTGCCAAGCCCGGTACGCCAATAGGCAACGCCGTGCTCTGGGCACGTAAGAACCTGTTTTCCAGCTGGTTTAACAGCTTGCTGACCCTGTTCTTCTTTTGGCTGCTGTGGGAGCTGGTCCCGCCGCTGTTGAACTGGGTGATTTTTAAGGCCAACTGGGTCGGCAGCACCCGTGCAGACTGTACCAAAGACGGTGCCTGCTGGGTGTTTATCCACGCCCGTTTCGGTCAGTTTATGTATGGACTTTACCCGCCCGATCAACGCTGGCGCATTAATACCACGTTAATCGTTGGGCTGCTGTCGCTGGTGCCGATGTTCCTTTCGGCCATGCCGCGCCGGGGTTTGTATATTGCCTGCTGGGCAGTGGCCTTTCCGGTGTTTACCTGGTTCATGCTGTATGGCGGTTATTTCGGCCTCAGCCGCGTTGAGACCTATCAATGGGGCGGACTCACCCTGACGCTGGTGATCGCCGCCGTGGGCATTGCCGGAGCACTTCCGCTGGGGATCCTGCTAGCCCTGGCGCGCCGCTCGAGTCTGCCGATTGTGCGCATCCTGTCAGTGATCTTTATCGAGTTCTGGCGCGGCGTGCCGCTGATCACTGTGCTGTTTATGTCGTCGGTGATGCTACCGCTGTTTATGAGTGAAGGCACCAGCATCGACAAGCTGGTGCGTGCGCTGGTTGGCGTGGTGCTGTTCCAGTCGGCGTATGTTGCCGAAGTGGTGCGCGGCGGCCTGCAGGCACTGCCAAAAGGTCAGACCGAGGCCGCACAGTCATTGGCTTTGGGCTACTGGAGAACCCAGATGCTGGTTATCTTGCCGCAGGCTTTGAAGATGGTAATACCCGGTTTGGTCAACACCATTATCGCGTTGTTCAAAGATACCAGTCTGGTAATCATCATTGGTCTGATGGACTTTTTCAGCAGCGTTCAGCAGGCGACCGTCGCCCCTGAATGGCTGGGAATGTCGACCGAAGGCTACGTCTTTGCCGCTGCCGTTTACTGGATTTTCTGTTTTAGCATGTCGCGTTATAGCCAACATTTGGAAAGACGCTTTCACACCGGGCACTCCGCACACTGAGGTACACCATGACCGAACATAACGTCATTGAAACTAAAAAAATGATGATCACGCTGGAAGACGTTAATAAGTGGTACGGGCAGTTCCACGTATTAAAAGGCATCAACCTAAACGTCACTTCGGGCGAGCGTATCGTCCTGTGCGGGCCTTCGGGTTCCGGTAAATCGACGACTATTCGCTGCATTAATCATCTTGAAGAACATCAGCAGGGTCGCATCGTGGTAGACGGTACAGAGCTAAACGATGATTTGCGCAACATTGAGCGCATCAGAACCGAAGTCGGCATGGTGTTTCAGCACTTCAACCTGTTCCCGCACCTGACGGTATTGCAGAACTGTACTCTGGCGCCTTGCTGGGTGCGCAAAATGCCGAAGAAAGAAGCGGAAGAACTGGCCATGAAATACCTGCACCGCGTGCGTATCGCCGAGCATGCGCACAAGTTTCCCGGCCAGCTTTCAGGCGGACAGCAGCAGCGCGTGGCGATCGCCCGTTCTCTGTGTATGAAGCCGAAAATAATGCTGTTTGATGAACCCACCTCGGCGCTGGACCCGGAGATGGTGAAGGAAGTGCTGGATACCATGATTGGTCTGGCAGACGAAGGTATGACCATGCTGTGTGTGACCCACGAGATGGGCTTTGCGCGCACGGTGGCAGACCGGGTTATCTTTATGGACCGTGGAGAAATTGTCGAGCAGGCACCGCCGGAAGAGTTCTTTGCCAATCCAAAATCGGTAAGAACTCGTGAATTCCTGGCGCAGATTATTCACTGATTTTTAGCACATGATAAAACCGGTGGCAGGTGCTGCCGGTTTTATCAATATTATGATGTTCGCCGGCGTAACAAGATATGCCAGCGCTGGAGTTACCACATATATCGCCCAATCAGCGGTGCTATTACTACAGTCAACACACCCGCCAGCATCATTACCAGGCTAGAGACGACACCTTCCTGTGGACCCAATAGATAGGCTTTTGCCGTGCCCGCTCCGTGAGACGCGGCCCCTAAACCAGCCCCTTTCGCCAGCGCGCTACGCACTGCCAGACGCAGGAACAACAGGTCGCCAACCGCCATGCCAAATACGCCAGTTATAACGACAAATAGCGCGACTAAATCAGGCTGACCGCCCTCTTGTTTAGCCGCAGCCAATGCAAATGGCGTAGTAATGGATCGCACGGCCAGACTGCGCTGAATCTCTTCCGGCAGAGTCAACATACGCGCCAGCCACACCGAGCTAAATACCGCCACGATAACGGCCGTCAACACACCTGCGGATAATGAAATCCAATGACGGCGAATAATCGCCATGTTTTCATAGACCGGTACCGCGAAGGCAATAGTCGATGGCCCTAGCAGCCACAGCAGCCAATGGGTCTCACCGATATAATCCTGATAGGAAACCCGAGTCACCACCAGCAGCACGACCAGCACAATCGGGGTAAACACCAACGGCATAAAAAGCAGCGTTCTTCGCCAGCGGTAAAGTCGTTTATTGGCGTAATACAGCCCCAGCGTCACAGCGAAGCACAGAACACTTAATATCAGATCAGTCATGCTCAGCCTTTTCCATCGCGGCGGCATTTTTCTTTTCTGCCATTCTGAGCTCGAACTGATAAACCCGGTCCACCACTAACGAGGTTGCTGCAAGGGTTAACAGCGTACTGATGCCAATCACCAGAAAAATTTTCCAGCCTTCGACCATCAGCAATTGGGCGTAATTAACCACTGCCACCACGGCGGGCACAAAAAACAGCAGCATCTCGGCCAACAGCCAGGTTGACCCGGCTTTAACCCAGCCAACAGGCAGTATTCGGAATGCAATAAGCAGCAAAAGCATCAACATACCGACAATATTGGCCGGCAGTGGCAGGTGCAGCAAAATCACCAGACGATCGGCCAGCATAAAAAGTAGCGCATAAAGCACGACCTGAATCGGGACCTGAAAGCGAGTGAGCAACGACGGCGCTTTCATGCGCAACGCCAACATCATCGGGGATGACCTCAAAGGACGAAGAATTAAGAGCTTGCAGTATACGGCCTGGAGAAATAGGTTAAGAAATGAATTAAAATTATCCAAATGATTCCAAATTGGAATGTTTTGTTACCTGGAGCTTTATGGACGTTCGCACCCTGCGCTATTTTGTTGAAGTCGTACGCCAGCAGAGTTTTACTCGTGCGGCAGAAAAACTGTTTGTGACTCAGCCGACAATTAGCAAAATGTTGCGTAATCTTGAGGAGGAGCTTGAATGCACGTTATTGCTCCGCGAAGGGCGGCGACTGCGGTTAACCGACAGTGGACAGGCGTTGTACCAGCGTGGATTGAACATTCTGGAAGAGTTTCGCCAACTAGAAGCTGAACTGGAAGACATCAACGACGTAAAGCGTGGATTGCTGCGCCTTGGCGTTCCACCGATGGTCGGCACGCAGATGGCACCGCTGATTGGCGAATTTCGTCAGCGCTATCCGGGTATTGAACTGATTATTTCAGAGTTTGGCGGACTGACGGTACAGCAGGCGGTTTTGAACGGTGAGCTGGATTTGGCACTCACCGCCCTGCCTATCGATCCCGGCTTGCCCATCACCTCTCAACTTTTATTCAGCCACCCGCTTTACGTGGTAGTTCCTCGGACCTCTTGCTGGCTTGATCGCAGCGCGGTTGCCATTGCCGAATTAGCCGAAGAAAGTATCCTCATCTATAACGAAGACTTTGCGCTTTATCGCCAGTTACTGGATGCCTTTAGCGCCCACGGATTCACGCCAAAGATTGCCGCACGCAGCGGTCAGTGGGATTTCCTTGCGGCGATGGTCGAAGCGGGAATGGGGATTGCTATTCTGCCCGAGCCGATTTGCCAGCGTCTGGATGACGCGAAGCTGCTTTGCTTGCCGCTGGCGCCGACTTTGTTGTGGCAGTTGGGCCTGATTTGGCGTCAGGGCAGTTATCTGTCTCAAAGCGCGCAGGCATGGATCGCACGCAGTCGTGAATTCTGGCCCGAGAGTATTTTGCCGCCAACCAGCCGCAACGATTAAGCATAAAAAATGCCCGCAGGAATCAACCGGCGGGCATCTTGATTTCACATTAATCGCGTTAAATTACACTTCTTTTTCGACCAGCAATGCTTCCAGCAGATCGAGATCGTGCAGCAATTTTTGCAGCGTTTCATTGCTGATTCGCTGCGTCGCGCGAAGATGATAAAGCTCACCACGCTCGGCCCGCAGTGCCGTTAAACGGAAGCGACGTTCGAGATTTTCAAGCATCAGGGCCTGTTCGATATCATCTTTACCCACCGTTCGACGCCGCAAATTCCCCACCACGCGCGAGCTGATTTCTTTCAGCGTTTGCTCATCGATATTCTCTTCCGAATCAGCGGCAAGGCGTTCTTCCATCTTGTGCAGACTTTCGATTGCAACTTCTGCAGCCACAGATCGCGCCATGCGTTCTTCTTCACGATAGGATGATTTGTCGACCACGACCCCGCGCAGCAGTAATGGCAGCGCAATCACACCGGCAATCAGCGAGAACAAAATCACCCCCGTTGCCAGGAATACTAGCTGATAGCGAGAGGGGAAATCGGAACCGTCGGCCAGGCTGTAAGGAATCGACAATACACCGGCCAAAGTAATCGCGCCGCGTACGCCGGCAAATGATGCAACCCACAGTTCACGCGTCGAAAAACTGCCGAATTTCAGTGGCCTTTTCTTGAGCAGTTGATTGCTGAAATTCTTCATCAGCCACAACCAGGCAAATCGCAGCAGCAATAGCGCAAAATAGATGATGCCAACATCGGCAAACAGGTGCCAGGTCTCAATGCTGGTATCGTGAGTGGCCAATTCCAGCGAGGTTTTAAGAATCCCCGGCAGCTGCAGGCCCAACAGAATAAATACCATGCCGTTGAAAACAAACTCCAGCATCGCCCAGACGCTGTTGGCGCGAAGGCGCATCGCCAGAGGTGCGTTACGGATAATCCCCGACTGGCTGATGGTCATCCCGGCGGCCACGGCGGCTAAAATTCCCGACACACCAATATGTTCGGCAATCAGGTAAGAGGCAAAAGGCAGCAACAGCAGCAGAACAATTTGCGTAGCCGGGTCATCCCCGCTCAAGCGGCTCATAATGCGCAGTGATTTACTGTACAACCAGGTGACTGCAACGCCCGCCAGAATGCCGCCAACCGCCACTTTAAGGAATTCGACAGTTGCGCCCTGTACTGTAAACACCATCGTTCCCAAAGCAACCGCGATGGCAAATTTCAGCGCGACCAGGCCTGACGCATCGTTCATTAGCGCCTCGCCTTCGAGGATGCCCATAATAGATTTTGGAATGCGGCCTTTACCGACAATACCGGACAGCGCCACGGCATCGGTCGGTGACAGCACGGCAGCCAGCGCAAAAGCGGCGACCAGTGGGATATTCGGCACCATCATATAAATCAGATACCCAATCCCAACGACGGTCACCAGCACCAATGCCAACGCTAAGCCAAGGATTTCTCGCCCTTTGTGCAAAAATTCGCGCATCGGCGTTTTCCAGCCATCGGCAAACAGCAATGGCGGGATAAACAGCACCAGGAACAGATCGGGATCAAAATTGACGTGAAGACCAAAGTTAGGCCAGGCCAGCAAAGCCCCCACGAGGATTTGCATCAGAGGAAGTGGGACCTGGAACGGTAACATCCTGGTAACGACACCGGAGAGCGACACCACCAGAATCAAAATCAGAATGGTAAAAAATATTTCCATGCTTTCCTTAGACTCTTGTTTTTAGTTAATGCTTAAAGCTGGACGCAGGCTAAACCTGCACGACAGTTTGATAGTAAAACATTTTTGTAGCGGAGAGAATTTGCAGACGTCTTAAAATTGAAGTGTAAATGTTGTTAACAAATTTTGTTGGATTATGAATGCGACTGAGTGAAAAACCCTTCCTCGCTGATTGAGGAAGGGTGAAAAATCATTTAAAGCGCCCAACCTCCGGCGTAAAACACTACCAACGCCACGGCAATGATCACGGTGCCGAGATTTAACTTACGCCATTCTCCCGAACAAATGCGCCCCACCACCAGTGAGCTAAAGCCCAGCATAATGCCGGTGACGATATTACAGGTCAGTACGATAAACACGGCGCACAGCAGACCCGACATTGCGTCGACAAAATCGCTGAAGTCCAGCTTGGTAACATTGCTCAGCATCAGCAGTCCAACGTACATCAGCGCAGGGGCCGTAGCATAGGCCGGAACAAGATAAGACAGCGGCGACAAGAATAGCATCAGCAGGAAAAGGACGCCGACCACGGTAGCGGTTAAACCCGTTTTACCGCCTGCCGCCGTGCCCGCCGCGGACTCGATATAGACTGCCGCCGGTGACGCCCCAACCAAACCGGCAAAAATGCTGCTCATTGAATCGGCGGTCAACGCTTTACCGGCATTGATAATCTGCCCGTCTTTATCCAGCAAGTCAGCCTGACCTGCGACAGCGCGAATCGTGCCCGTTGCATCAAAAACTGCGGTCATGACCAAAGCCAGTACGCTCGGTAATACGGCGGCTTTCATAGCGCCCAAAATATCGAGATTAAAGAACAGCGAGTGCCCCCCGGCATCCGACAGAGAGGGCATGGCAAACAGGCCGTGATACTTCACCGCTGGGTCGAAAATCAGGCCAATAACAGAAATAGCAATGATCACCAGCAGGATACCACCCGGCACGCGCAGCTTTTCCAGACCAAAAATCACGGCCAGTCCCAATAATGTCATGACCACTGGAAATGAGGTAAAAGCGCCGAGCGTGACCGGTAAACCATCCAACGGGTTCTTGATAACCAGACCCACGCCGTTGGCGGCTACCAGCAGCAAAAACAGACCAATACCAATCCCGGTGCCGTGCGCAACGCCGGTCGGCAAGTTGCGCAAAATCCACGAGCGAATACCGGTAACAGAGATAACAGTGAACAGCACGCCCATCAGAAACACCGCACCGAGCGCGACTGGCACACTGATGTGCTGGCCAATAACCAGGCTGAAGGCGGTAAAGGCGGTCAGAGAAATCGCGCAGCCGATCGCCAATGGCAGATTGGCCCACAGCCCCATTAGCAGCGAACCAAAACCGGCGACCAGGCAGGTAGCCACAAAAACGGCGGTTGGAGAAAATCCGGCCTTACCCAGCATCGAGGGAACAACGATGACCGAGTAAACCATCGCCAGAAAAGTCGTGAGGCCTGCGATAAGCTCTTGTCGAACATTGCTGCCGCGCGCGCTTATCGAGAAGAAAGCATCAAGCGATCCTTTAGGCGTCACGCTGCCGCCCGCTTGAGACTGGTGTTGAGACATGATGGAGTCCTCTGAATGTGCTACTGAAATGCCTGCGTGGTCATTATGAAATCGTTTCTTGTCGTTCGCTTCCCTACCCGACTAAAGGATGCATGAAGTTGTTCAACGGCGTTAGACATCGTCGAATAATCAACATAAAGTCGGGGCAAACGGTTAACTCTCATCGCGTACGGCGGTTGTAAAAATCGTAGATACGACCAAGCAAACGATTATCCAGCCTTTAATGCTCCAGTTTCAACTGCGTTTGGCGATGTTTTTCGGATTTTCGCTCACTTTAAAGGCATTCAAACTAAAAAGTTGCGAAAGGTTAACTTTAAAACGCTCCTTACTGCGCAAAACCCGGCTGCATGGCGTTAAAGGATCCCTTTTTAGAGATCCCCGCGAGGAGGATCTTTATTGGCAGGATCAACGGCCGATCTGGTAGGGGCCACCCTGCTTCAATGCCTGCTGATAAGCGGGTCGGGCCTTGATGGTATCCAGCCAACGTTGCAGATGTGGACATTTATCCATCGGGCCACGCGTTTCGAATGCTTCTATCGGGAAGCTCATCTGGATATCCGCTGCGCTAAATTCATCGCCAGCAAACCAGGCATTTTTACTGAGATGATCTTCGAGATAAGTCGCATGAGTAGCGAGTTGCTTATCAATATAATTCTGCTGTACGCCCTTGCCGATCGCACCCGCAATCGGGCGGATCAGCCACGGCATCGGCGGCTTGCCCAGACGTCCAAAAATCAGCTTCATGACCAGCAACGGCATCAGCGAACCTTCGGCATAATGCAGCCAGTAACGATACTGCAGGCGCTCGGCGGCATCGTCTGGTTTCAGGGTATTTTGCGGGTCATAGGTTTCTTGCAGATATTCAATAATCGCGCCCGACTCGGCAATAATCAGGTCACCATCCTGCAACACTGGCGACTTACCCAGCGGGTGAATTTTTTTTAACGAGGCGGGTGCCAGCATGGTTTTCTCGTCACGCTGATAGCGCTCAATCGTATAAGGCAGCTGCAACTCTTCTAGCATCCACAAAATTCGCTGCGAACGCGAGTTGTTCAGGTGATGTAGGATTATCATGCATTCCACTCCAGAGTTATGATCATAATTAATTGTTAACTATAGACTACTGATCATCCCCCAAGAGCTATTAAGGAGTTATCGCACAATGATGTTGACAAGAGAGCACAAAAATACCAGATTGAATAAAAATTCATTTAAATAGAATTAAAATTCAACAAGGATTGATAATGGATAATGTTACCGCCGTCATTGAAAAACAGTTCGCCGCCTATAATCAACACGATCTTGAGACCTTTGTCTCCTGCTTTAGTGAATCATTTACTGCCTTTCGCATGCCCTCTCTCGAGCCGGCAATGGAAGGGAAACAGCAACTTAGCGAATTCTACGCCGCTCATAGATTCAATAATCCCAAACTCAAGGCCGAGCTGGTTTCGCGCACCGTGTTAGGCAATAAAGTCTTTGACCTGGAGAAAATCCACGGGTTGGGCGATTTGCCCATTGAAAGCATGGCCGTGTTTGAAGTGAATGAGGGTTTGATTGAAACCGCATGGTTTTACTTTGCCTAAACAGACAAGCGGCGGGTTGTTTCGTTGCGACATCTCAATCCAACCCGGCTCAAGTTAACGTGGCGCCAGGTCAGGCCAAAGCGGCCTGACGGCAGCCATCAAAGCTGGTGTTCCGGCGGCAACCGACAAATGACGGATCCCTTCGCTACCGAAATTAACTACCGTTTCCAGTCCAGCTTCCTGACAAAGCACCGCGCCACCAGCAATATCCCACAGCGTGGTGCGGCGTTGCAGATGTCCGTCTATTACGCCCTTCGCAGCAAACACCATGCCCACCGTGGTACAACGGTAGCAGTGTACCGACCAGTCAGCCTCGCGCAACCCGCGATAAAATGCCGAAGCCTCGCCTAGCTGATCGTCGGCACTATCGCCCAGCGACAGCACTTGAACATCCGCAAAGGGATCGTCTCGAGTAAAAGGTTTGCCGTTGAGAAAGATCCCCTTGCCGCTTTCTGCTGCAAATAGTTCGTTAAGCACCGGCAGCACCACGACGCCTATCACCGGCCGATGACGCTCCACCAGCCCCAGCGAAACGCCCCACAGCGGCGAGCCGCGCAAAAAATTGGACGTTCCATCAATCGGATCGATCACCCAACAGGCCGCATCGCTTAAATGGCCGCCCATCTCTTCACCAATGATGGGGTCGCCTGGAAAGTTTTCATGTAACTGTTGGCGGATAAACTCTTCGACCGCCACGTCAGCCTCAGAAACAAAATCCTGGGTTCGTTTGCTGCTGACGTCAATCTCGCTACGGCGGTGAAAGAAGCTCAGCGCCAGTTCGGCCGCCTGCGCGGCAATCTTGCTGGCAATCTGCAAGCGATCGGAAATTTCGGTTTTCATTTTAACGTCCTTTATCCTTTAACCAACGACGCAATTGGCTGACGCTGTCAGTTTGAATTGCGCCAAAACCCGCCTCAATCACCGTACCCCAGACGTCTCCCGGATGCTGGTGAGCGCGGCTATCACAATAATCCAGCGGGTGAGACTCATCCAGCGTATTCACCCACAGACGGATCCCCAGACGCCTTAATTGTTCTTTTGCCGCCGTCACATCCGCCAAATCAGAGAAGTTAAGCTCCACTATTTGCGCGCCAAAGTCCTCGATTTTTCGTAAATCTTCGGCAAAGCTTCCAGAATTGGCAGTAACTATTGGCATGAAGGGAATACGGCGTTGACTGTCGGTCATATCCAGTGGGAAAGTCTGGGTCGCGAGATCGATTTTGCTTTTAAGCAGCACGCCGTCGGCAATATTCATGTCCAGTATCAGGTCCATGACTCGCTGACGATCGCGCTCGAATTTGATATCAATATTGACAATGATGCGTCCACGGGCTTCCTCGAGCAGTTCTTCCAGCAGAGGCACTCGCTCTTCGGTGACCACCATTCCTGCACGGCCATCACTGCCACGAAGGCGTGCTCGGCGCACCTCGGAGAACGGCATATGTACTACCTCGCCCTGATGGTCGCAGGTTCTGTCTAGCCAGGCGTCATGCATTACCACTAACTGATGATCGGCGGTGGTCCGGGTATCGATCTCGATAATATCTGCCCCTACGCTGATGGCTTCTTCCAGGGCGGAAAGAGAATTTTCAGGAGCGCGCGTCCATACACCACGATGCGCCACCACCAGCACCGCGGGATTTTGCAGTGAAATCAGTTTTCGGGTATCGCTGTACATGGCCTCTCCGGTTAACGATTTTTACCTGTCCGGAAAGTAACATTGCACGGCTTTATGACAGTTTGACCCAAAAATGATGAACAAAGTATGACGAGCGCTTGCTAAAAGTTGAGCAAAACCTCTATATCTAGCGGAGTGAGTTTTCTAAAACCTTTCTGGAGAATGCCATGCCTGATGCCGCCCACCTGTTGCCTTTTATGCTCATCGCCCTTGGACTGGTCCTGACCCCCGGTCCAAATATGATTTATCTGATCTCACGCTCTATCTGCCAAGGCCCAAAAGCCGGGCTTATCTCGCTGGGCGGCGTGGTATTGGGGTTTGTTTTTTATATGGTGTTCTCGGCGCTCGGCATCACCGCGCTATTGATGGCCGTGCCTTTTGCCTACGATACTCTACGTTTTTGTGGCGCAGTCTACCTGCTGTATATGGCATGGCAGGCGATTCGCCCCGGAGGCCGCTCGCCTTTTCAGGTCCGCAAATTAGCAAAAGATAGCCCGCGTAAACTTTTCACCATGGGGTTGTTTACTAATTTGTTGAACCCAAAAGCGGCCGTGCTTTATCTCTCCCTGCTGCCGCAGTTTATCGTGCCCGCACAAAGCCATGTGTTAATGCAGTCGATGGTACTTGGCAGCGCACAAATCATGATTAGCTTTTGTGTGAATGCGCTGATCGCCCTTTCCGCCGGTTATATCGCCGCATTTCTGGCTGGCCGCCCGCTGTGGACCCTGATTCAGCGCTGGCTGATGGCCACCGTGCTCAGCGGCCTGGCGGTAAGAATGCTCGTTGAAGGGCGTAAATAAGCGTTGCGATGTTCATAAAGCGCTCACCGCTATATACTGAAAAACACAACGTATATTGAGGTTTCTCGGTGAGCACTTTGCAAAAACTTTCCAATACCAGGGCTAATACTTTCAAAATAGTCGTACTCGCCAGCGCGCTGAGTTGGTGTTCATTTTCAGCCTTGGCGTCACGACAGGTTACTGACCAGCTTGGGCGTCAGGTGACGATTCCCGATCAGGTTGACAGGGTTGTCGTGCTTCAACACCAGACCCTTAACTTGCTGGTTCAATTAGACGCCAGCAGCAAGATTGTTGGCGTGCTCGCAAACTGGAAACAACAGCTCGGTGATGGCTACGCGCGGCTCGATCCGGCTTTGCTTAAAACCCCGGCTCTAGGGGATTTGACGCACGTAGATTTAGAAAGTCTGGTTGCGCTGCATCCGCAGGTGGTGTTCGTCACCAACTACGCGCCAAAGGAGATGATCGAGCAGATTTCCAAGGCTGGCATCGCGGTGGTGGCTATCTCTTTACGTCAGGATAAACCGGGTGAAGAAGCTAAAATGAACCCGGTGATGGACAACGAAGAGCAGGCCTATAACCAGGGACTAAAAAACGGTATACGCTTGATTGGTGAAGTCGTTAATCGCCAGCATCATGCTGATGAGCTCATAAACTACACCTTTGCGCAACGTAAAATGGTCAGCGACAGGCTGCAATCCATTTCACCCCGGCAGCGCGTTCGGGTCTATATGGCTAACCCCGACCTCACCACTTATGGTTCTGGCAAATATACCGGATTGATGATGAATCATGCCGGAGCTTTTAATGTCGCAGAATCAACAGTCAAAGGATTCAAACAGGTCAGTCTCGAGCAGGTGATCGCCTGGGATCCGCAGGTTATTTTCGTACAGGACCGTTATCCAAAGGTTGTCGGCGAGATCGAGCGCGATCCCAAATGGCAGGTCATAGATGCAGTAAAAAATCATCGCGTCTATTTAATGCCCGAGTACGCCAAGGCGTGGGGTTATCCAATGCCCGAAGCGCTGGCAATCGGTGAACTGTGGATGGCGAAAAAGCTTTATCCGCAGAAGTTTAGCGACATTGATATGCAGAAACAGGCAAATGCGTATTATCAGAAATTTTATCGCACCAACTATGTGGCCCCAGAAGCTGCTACAACCAAAGCCGGAAACAAATCCTGATGAGCGAATTGTCGCTTAAAGTACTGGCGGCTGGAAGCCTGCGTGCAGTCTGGCAACCTCTGATGACATCTTTTACCCTGCAAAGCGGTATTGAGGTCGATACTCGATTTGGTCCTGCCGGATTGCTAAGAGAATCCATTGAGCAAGGTGAGCGCCCTGATCTGTTCGCTTCTGCCAATATTGCCCATCCCCAGCGCCTGAAAGCACTCGGGCTGGCTTCTCGCGTCGAGGTTTTTACCCGTAACCGCCTATGCCTGACGGCACGCAAAGAATTGCTCGCTGCTCAACCCTCGTGGCTGGCATTGTTGGGCAACCGTGCGCTGAAAGTCGGCACTTCCACCCCGCTTGCCGATCCTTCTGGAGATTATACCTGGCAGCTGTTCGACACTCTTGAAAGGCACCATGCTGGTTTGGGCGAATATTTACAGCAATCGTCACTCAAACTGGTAGGCGGCCCGGCGAGCCAAAGTGTTCCGAATGGAGAGCTCGCTGCTGCGTGGTTGATTCGTGGCGGCCAGTGTGACCTGTTCGTCGGCTATGCCAGCTATGCGCGTCGTTTGAGGTTGTGCAAGGACCTAGCCGTGATAGACATACCGGAGAATTATAATATTCAGGCGGATTATGCTTTTGCGCAGTGCTACGAGGCGGCTAACCCGCTGTCAGATTTTTTGTTATCCACAGCGGCGCAGGAAATATTATTTCGGGAAGGATTTGCGAGGAACCTTTAGTCTCTTTCTTTCAGAGCACGTTGGCGATCATAGTATTCGTCTTCTGCAGCAGTGATTTCATCCAGCAAAGAATCGACATCGGCTGCGTGAGTATCTTCGGCAAACTGGCCGGTCAATACGCTTTGTGGTGTGAGTTTGCCTTCTTCATACAGCGCCCAAATCTCTTTGGCGTAACGCGTTTTCAGCAACTCAGGGGCAAACTGGCCGTAAAAATCGGTCATATTGTTTACGTCGCGCTCGAACATGGATTCTGCATGGTTATTGGCAGAGGCATCCACGGCCTGAGGCAGATCGATAATCACCGGACCTTGCGCGTCCAGCAGCACGTTGAATTCTGACAGATCGCCGTGCACGATTCCGGCGCATAACATACGTACGATATTACGGATCATAATGTCGTGCCCTGTTACCGCTTCCTGTTCGGTAAAAGTGACATCACTTAAACGTGGTGCAACCAAGCCCTCGCCATCGGTGATAAGTTCCATCAACAGCACACCATCGAGGCAGATATAGGGCTGTGGGACGCGCACACCGGCGTTGGCCAGTCGGAATAGCGCATCGACTTCAGCCGTCTGCCAGGTTTCTTCCTGCTGTTTGCGACCGAACTTAGAACCCTTTTGCATGGCGCGCGCACTGCGGCTGTTGCGGACTTTACGCCCTTCCTGGTACTGAACGGCCTGCTTGAAGCTGCGCTGAGTGGCTTCTTTATAAACCTTGGCGCAGCGGATTTCCTCACCGCATAAAACGGTGTACACGTCGGCCTCTTTGCCACTTTTCAGTCGACGGACCACATCATCGATCAGGCCGTCATCCACCAGAGGTTGGATTCTATTTGGGATTTTCATGCAGCCTTGTACCTTATTTATGCGCGCGTGGGAATCTCCCCGCACAAAATTCCTTTAATCCTTCGCTATTGCTACCCTTCAGGATAGCCTGTTGCCCTCAGTTTATCGTAGTCATACCTCACTGCATACGTTGAAGGCAGAGATCTTTACCGCAATTTTTGAACACAGAAAATAGCTGACAATTTTACTTCGACGTCAAGAGCCCGCATTCCGACTTTCAGCTCATAAAGAAAAATTTGCAAAAGGCAATGAAGATAATAAAGTGAGCAACGACATCACTAATATCTATCAATTAGGACATATTAAAAATTAAATAAAAATATTTATTAATGTAAAACTAAGGTTAATACTAAACTAACATATTTCCCACCATCCGTTTAACCTCCGTTTAACCTCCGTTTATTTTCCACGAGGTTCAGTATATGAATGGTTTAACAAATAGGTGATAGTGTGAGCTGTGTGTCCTCCCGTTGAGATTTAAAAAATGCAAAGCATTCTCATTACAGGCGCCTCCGGCTTTGTTGGTGGTGCTGTTGTAGAAAATTTATTACGCCAATACCAAAACAATCCATTTAACCTATTACTTTTAGTCCGTGCTGAAAACTCTGCAGCTGGATTATTAAGAATAAGAAATAATTTAGAAAAGTTTGGATTAACTCCTTCACAGCTAGCCACCATAAAAGAAGAAAACATTTTAATTGGCGATCTGGGAGAACCTGAGGACTTTGTTCAAGATCCTCGTATTGAATTAGTTTCGTACGTTATTAACTGCGCAGCGATTGCATCTTTCGGTAATAACCCGGCACTGTGGCGCGTTAATGTCGACGGCTCTTTAGCTTTTGCTCAACGGATGGCAAAAGTAAAAAGCCTGAAGCGTTTTGTCCACGTAGGAACCGCTATGGCCTCGATGCCAGACAAAGACAGCGTTTTCTATGAAAATATGCCTGATAATACGCATAATGAAGACTTGGTACAGTATACCGCGTCCAAGCGAGAGCTGGAAAATCGCGTGCGCGAACTGTGCCCGCAACTGCCTTTCGTGGTGGCACGTCCTTCAATTATTGTTGGCCACACGCAATATGGTTGCGCTCCATCGAGCAGCATTTTCTGGGTATTCCTAATGGCGGTTAAACTTAAAAAGTTCACCTGCCAGATTCAGGATAAAGTTGACATTATTCCGGTAGATTATTGCGCAATGGCGTTGGTTAATCTTTGCCTGAATGAAGATATTAAACACGACTTTTATCATATTTCGTCTGGCGAAGAACTTTGTACGCCTTTCTACGCCATAGATGAATATATTGCCAAGGCGAATAACGCGCCAGCAATTATTAAAGAGTATGAGACAATAAGTTATCAGGAATTTACCGGCATTCGGAAACAATTCAAAGATGTTCTCGGTCCGTGTAATGATAAAATAATTCTTCGCGCCATTAAGTTATACGGCGGCTTTGCACAGTTGAATGTGAAATTTGATAATAAACGCCTGCTGGATTTAGGTATTCCACGCCCAATGCCGTTTACTCAATATATTGATAAATGCGTTAGTTCAACTCGTGGCTATTCTATTCCAGAGCTAATGATGGTTGATTTTAAGTAATTATTTAAAATTAATTTACTGCCCCTGCCGAAGCCTCGGTCAGGGGCAAATTATCTAAAATCAAACGCTGCCATTACGGCCAAACAGTTGATATCCCTCGCGTTGATTTAGGCGTTCATAGTAAGAAAACACCGCAGAAAGGGTTGGCCGAGCCATCGGAGTCATAACCCAACGATTCACAGACATGCCAATCACCACGTCTGCCAGGGTAAAACGTTCGCCGAGAATATAGTTTCCACTTCTTTGCAATTGAAGCTCGACAATTTCCATCAAACGATTCCATTCGCTGATACTCCCCGCAAGCAAGTCGGGATCGCTGTGTGCCGGGCTATGCCGGGCAAGAGACATAAAGGCATAGCGCCACGCGTTATTAAGATCGCCTAGCTGCCAGTCCATCCACTGCTCGACTTTGGCTCTTTCGCGTGGCGACTGCGGTAGCAAATCGTCGCGCCCTTCTCTGCCCGCAAGATAACGGCAAATAGTATTGGATTCCCACAACACATATTCGTCATCAATAATTACCGGCACCAGAGAATTAGGATTTAGCGCCTTAAATTCTTCTGTCGTCGTCGATTTAAAATCCCCGCCATATTCTTCATGGCTATAGTCCAATCCGAGTTCATGGCAGGTCCACAACACTTTACGAACATTTATCGACGTCGATTTTCCCAATATTTTCAACATAACCGGTTTTCTCCATCAGCGATGTTCGCTGTTAGTTTTACAACCACGGGGCGGGTAAACAGACGGACTTTGGCGCCCTGATAAGACGTTTCTGCCTGAAGGGTAAACCCATTCTTCTCGGCCAGGCGAATAGACGGCCCGTTTTCTGGATTAATGATGCAGCAAACCTGAAGCGGAATATGGGTGTCGGCCCAGTCCAGTACCGCCATAGCGGCTTCGCTGGCATAACCCTTGCCGTGAAACTTGGGACTTAGCACCCATCCCATTTCGGCTTTGTTATCCATCGAAGGCTGCATTTCTCGCTGAAAGTCTGCAAAACCGATTTCGCCAACAAATTGGCCCGAATCTTTATGGATAATCACCCAATAGCCAAATCCCATTAGCTGCCAGTGCCCAACATAGCGCAGAAGCCGGGTCCAGCTCGCCTCGCGACTTGAAGGCACCCCGCCAATAAAGCGTACCATTTCCGGGTCTGCCCACAGGTCGGCAATAGTATTAAAGTCATCAATGACATGACCGCGCAGGATTAATCTTGAGGTTTCAATTTGCGGAGCGGATTTTGGCATTTGAGTTATAACCCTTCTTTATCAGACTGAAATAACCTATCACTGAAAAGGGTGTAATGGGACAGCAAGAAAACAATATTTAGAATTTGCGCAACGAATTCTGGCGCAGTGAGGAAGGGGCAATACCACGCAATGACTTATAACGATTACTGAAATGACTCGGGGAACTGAATCCGCAGTCCAGCGCGATGGTCGTAATATCTAACTGGGTATTACGCAACAAACTTTCGGCGCGGATCAACCGGGCATTCATTACATACTGATGCGGTGCAACGCCCATTGATTGTTTAAACATGCGAGCAAAATGATATTCGCTAAGGCCTGCGATATCAGCCAGTTCTGACAGTTGCAACGATGAGCCAAGATGGCCGTGAATATACTCTTTGACGCGATTTAGCACCGAAGGTGACAGGCCTCCGCGCACGGTTGGCAGCGCCCACTGCAGATGGGTATAACTGCGGGCAAGATGGGTAACCAGCAGATTGGTGGCGGTGCTCAGCATCAGCTGATTGCTGTTTTCCTGCCACTGACAACTCAATAAAAAGTGTCGATAAAGCTGGGTTATTTGCTGATCTTCGCTGAAAACATGCTCGTCTACGAGAATATTCGCCGGGCTGCGATCCCAGGTTTGTTCAATCACATTACGCAAATGATCATCAGTGAAATACATATGTACAAACGATAGATCACCGCGCACGTCCCAACTCGAAACGTTATGTTTCGGCATCAGACAAAACCGATCCGGGCCGCCGCCATTTTGCCAGCCAGAGCGCGTTTTGTGATAGCACTCATAGCCGTCCGCAATGTATAAACTCAGCGTGTGGTGATCAGGATCTTCCTGAGTAACGCAGTCATTTTTATTCGACCAGGCAGCCAACTGTATGCCAGACCCTAAATGCACGGTGTCGTGCAAGGTGGCATGATGCTTGGTCAGCGTTTCGAACGACTGATAGCGGCGTGGCATAGTCTGACTCCCTGGTGAATGAATAGCGTTAGTTTACTGTTTTGGCAGGGTCGAGCGCGAGCATTGACAGCCTTTTTAGAAAATAAACCGCAAGAATATGCAACTGACCGCAATCACAGAAAGGCAACTGTCATTGCCTGAAAGGATAATCAACGAAAATTATTTCTCTTCAGGCCGGATAACTCTATGAATGCGCTGCTGTATATTTCCGTAATATTGATTTGGGGCACCACCTGGTTTGCCATCTATCTTCAACAAGGTGTCGTGCCGGTCACCGTTTCTATTTTTTACCGTTTTTTAATGGCCGCAGCGGTATTAATGATTTTTCTGCTGGTCACGCGTCGTTTACGTAAAATTGCGATTAAAGATCATCTTTTTTGTGTCGCACAGGGGTGCTGTGTTTTTGCCTTTAATTTTTACTGTTTTTATCACGCGGCAGCCTATATAAGCAGTGGCCTGGAATCAGTTATTTTCTCAATGGCGGTATTGTTTAATGCCTTCAATGGCATGCTTTTCTTCCGCCAAAAAATGTCACCCGCGCTGATCCCGGCCACTATTTTGGGGTTGGTCGGCATTGTGATGTTGTTCTGGCATGACCTTAGCGCGGCGCACATTGCCCCGGAGCTGCTTAAAGGCATTGGCCTCAGCATGCTCGGCACATACGGGTTTTCTCTGGGCAATATGATCAGTACCAGACACAAAAAACATGGGTTGGATATGCTCAGTACCAATGCTTACGCCATGAGTTACGGCGCCGCAATAATGTTACTGCTAAGTCTGGCTCAGGGAGATTCTTTTGCCGTTCACTTGACCGCAAGCTACACCGGATCGCTGGTCTATCTGGCGGTATTTGGTTCTGTAGTCGCATTTGGTTTTTATTTTACACTCGTGGCCCGCATCGGAGCCAGTCAGGCGGCCTACAGTACGCTGCTGTTCCCGCTGGTTGCCTTGACTGTATCCACTTTCTATGAAGGTTATCAATGGCATACCAATGCGGTTATTGGTCTGGCGTTGATTCTGCTGGGTAATCTGGTGATGTTCTACCGCCCGCGCTGGCTAAGTGAAAGAATGAAAACCAGGCCCGCGTTAAGCTAGCCATCATTGCCCACCGGCTTCGCTTTGCCAGTCGAAGCCGGAAAAAATCTCACTGATAATCTGCTTCATTTTCAACACCGCCGGATCGCGCAACGCATCGCGTCGCCAGCCAAGATTAACCGAATAGGCAGGCATAGACACTGGCGGAAAGAGTAATTTCAAGGGGTGGAACGCCGCTAGTGTTCTGGCTGCATGCAGAGGGATTGTTGCCAGCGCGTCACTGCCCAGCAGTAAATACGGCAATGCTGCAAAATGGGTGGTCGAAGCCCTGATAGAACGCTTTAAACCCTGTGGAATCAACACTTCATCTACCATACCGATAAAGCCACCCGATGAGATCAGCAAATGCTGGCGGCGCAAAAAAGCCTGTAGACTCAGATGATTAGTGTTATCGATTTCTCCGGCCATCAGCGGTTGGCGAGAGTCGATTAAACAGGCATAGCGACCTTCCCCCAGAGTTTCACTGCCCACCGCCGCCGAGGTAAATCCCCCTGAGGCAATGGCTAAATCTACCTCTCGATTCATCAGCATCTCACCGACGATACGACTGTGCGTTTGGCGAAACACAATGCGCAAGCCGGGCATTTCCTGCTCCAGGCGGTCAATTAACTGCCTGCCCAACGCCAGTTCGAAATCGTCTGAAAGGCCTAGAGACAGGGAACGTCCGGCATAACCGGCACGCACGCCCGATACCAGTTGCAGACTTTGCCGGCACTTATCGAGCGCCTCACTGACCAGCGGTTTTAGCTCATTGGCGCGCAGCGTCGGGGCTAATCCACGTCCGGTACGGACAAACAGATGGTCGTCATACAGACGGCGTAATCGTCCGAGCGCGGCGCTCACCGCTGACTGGGTCAGTCCGAGACGCACAGCTGCACGGCTGGCACTGCCCTCTTCATGCAAAGCTTCGAGCACTTTCAGCAGATTGAGATCGATAGCCTCGATATTAATTTTATCAATATCAGTCATAAATGAATCGGCATAGATTAATGTCAGGAATTGAGCAGAATAGAAATTCATCCTCTTCGAGTCGAGATAATTTTATGCCTGCTTCAATTATTGCTGCCCTGCAAATTGGTTCCTCTCCGGCAGGAAAAGCCGCGACGCTGCAAGAAATTCTGTCTTATGAACAACAAATTATCAATTCTGGTGCCAGTCTGGTGGTGATGCCCGAAGCCCTGCTCGGAGGTTATCCGAAAGGTGAAATCTTTGGTACTCGACTGGGTTATCGCCTTCCGGAAGGCCGTGAGGATTTTACACGCTATTTTCATAATGCCGTTGACGTGCCCGGTGCAGAAACAGAGGCGCTGGCAGAATTATCTACTCGAACGCAAGCCAGCCTGGTGATTGGCGTGATTGAACGCAGCGGCTCAACACTCTACTGCTCTTCGTTATTTATTGAACCCGGTAAAGGCGTGGTCGCCAAACATCGCAAACTGATGCCAACAGGAACTGAAAGACTGATTTGGGGCCAGGGCGACGGATCTACTTTGCCGGTTGTTGACGCCAAGGTGGGCCGCCTCGGCAGCGCTATTTGCTGGGAAAATCATATGCCGCTGCTGCGCATGGCGATGTACGGCAAAGGCGTTGAGGTGTGGTGTGCGCCGACAGTAGATGAGCGTGATATTTGGCAATGCTCGATGCGCCATATCGCGCACGAAGGGCGAATGTTTGTCGTCGGCGCCTGCCAGTTTCAGTCCTCGCCGGCTCAGCTTGGCATCAAGGTTAAACACTGGGACGACCAACGCCCGTTGATCAACGGTGGCTCGGTGATTGTCGGCCCGCTGGGCGATGTGCTGGCGGGTCCATTAAAAGGCGAAGCAGGGCTACTGACTGCCGAGATCAACACCGATGATTTGGTTGGCGCGCGCTACGATTTCGACCCGGTTGGTCACTATTCTCGCCCCGATATTTTCAGTCTTGAGGTTGATCAACGAGCAAAAAAGAACCTGCGCTATATTGAGGATTAAAAAAGATATCCCCAGAGAGAGTATCTACAGACTGGCGGCTAGATTATACCGCCGTTAACTTTGATCGTCTGTCCATTGACCCATGCGCCATCGGGGCCAGCCAGGAAGGCCACGCTGGCGGCAATGTCCTGCGGCTGACCGAGGTGCTCGAGCGGCGCAAGTTTGGCGATATGCTCCACCAGCTGCGGTGATTTTCCGTCCAGAAACAGTTCAGTTGCCGTCGGTCCGGGAGCTATCACATTAACGGTAATTTCCCGGCCACGAAGCTCTTTGGTCAACACTTTGCTCATCGCCTCTACTGCTGCTTTGGTCGCGGCATAGACGCCATACGTCGGCTGGTACAAACCGACTACGCTGGAAGAAAAGTTAATGACTCGACCGCCGTGGCGCAGGCGTTTTGCCGCTTCTCGCAGGGTATTAAAGGTGCCTTTCAGATTAATGTCGATCAGCCGGTCGAAAGCCGAATCATCAAAGTCGGCAATCGAGGAAAGTGACATGATCCCGGCGTTGTTGACTAACACATCAATGCCGCCAAAGGCCTGCTCGGCGCTGTCGAACATTTTACGCACCGCGGCAGCATCGCTGACATCCGCCTGCGCGCTGATCGCCTTTCCGCCTGCCCAAACAATTTTCTGCACCAAAGCTTCAGCCTCGGCCGCACCGCGAGCGTAATTAACAATCACGTTAAAACCGTCGGCGGCCAGACGTTGCGCTATCGCTGCGCCGATACCGCGTGATGCGCCGGTTATTAACGCGACTTTATTTTCTGCGTGTTGAATGGTCATAATGTTTTTCCTCTAGCCGCTATTGGATAAAGCCAGGCTTGCTGGCCGGTGAACAAATCATGCACTATGAACTACGGCGAATAATCCCCCAATATTCGTTTTCACTATCCGAAAATAATGAACAATAAAGGCCATACTGATGGATAAACTCGACAGCATGCGGCTGTTCACCCGAGTCGTTGAGTTGCGAAGCTTTACTCAGGCGGCAGAGGGTTTGGATTTAAAGCGATCGACAGTGACCGATGCGATTAAACAGTTGGAAACTCGCCTGAAGGTCCGCTTGCTGCAACGAACGACCCGCCACGTAAGCCCAACCCTGGATGGCGAAGCCTATTACCAGCGTTGCCTGCGTATTCTGGCCGATGTCGAAGACGCTGAAATGGCCTTTGCCGATGCTAAACCCAAGGGACTGCTGCGTATTGATGTCAATCCCGCACTGGCCCGTCATTTTGTTTTCCCTGGGCTGACAGATTTTTTAGCGCTGTATCCAGATATTGAAATGGAAGTCAGTGAGGGCGACAGGCTGGTAGATTTGGTACGCGAAGGCATCGACTGCGTGATCCGGGTGGGTGAGCCAAAAGACAGTGATATGGTAGCCCGATCGCTTGGCCGTTTTCAGGAAGTGACCTGTGCCAGTCCGCAATATCTTGAAAAATTTGGTTTTCCGCAGGACTTGGCATCGTTGCAGCAACATAAAATGGTGGGTTTCCGTTCAAGCGCCTCAGGCAATATTCTGCCGTTGAGCTTTTATATCGAAGGAAAAGAAAAAGTTATCAGCCTGCCGACCAGTATTTCCGTTAGTGGTTCTGAAAGTTTGAAAGAAGCGGCGCGGCGAGGATTAGGCATTATTCAGGTTCCACACTACGGCGTGGCGGCCGATCTGGCACAAGGTCTTTTAGTGCATATTTTGCCGCAATACCCCGCAGGTTCGCTGCAAGTTTCAGTGCTGTATCCGCAGAATCGCCAACTTTCTCCACGCGTGCGCGTATTCATCGACTGGATGATTAAAGAGTTTGCCAGGCTTAATACTTATCCCGCCTAAAGCCTGCTCTGTTTTGAAGCAGGTTGCTCCTGGTTGAACGCGTTGACTGGCGCCCTTTCTTTTAAAACACTTTATATTCATAGAGTTAAACGTACTCTTTTGTTTGGCATCACAATTGCTTAATTCTCCGCATGGCTAATTCATTAGATATCAATTCATTATCGACATGAAACCCACTGCCCCATGCTGGAGATCAACCATGACATTGAACGTTGCTGCGATACAGTTCGAACCTACGATGTTTCGCCAGGAAGAGAACATCGCGGCTCTGCTGAGACTTTGCGAGCAGGCCGCCGAACAAGGCGCGAAACTGCTGGTGATGCCTGAGATGGCGGTCAGCGGTTATTGCTGGCAAAGTCGCGAAGAAGTCGCTCCCTATGTAGACACCATTCCTGGTGCGACGACGCGGCGCTTTGCCGAGCTGGCGGCGCGTCACCAGTGTTATTTGGTGCTTGGCATGCCCGAGGTCGATGCCACCACTCATCTCTATTACAACTCGGCGGTGCTGATTGGGCCTGAAGGGGTAATAGGCACCCACCGCAAAACGCATCCGTATATTTCAGAGCCGAAATGGGCAGCCAATGGCGATAAAGGACATGCGGTATTCGACACGCCGGTCGGCCGAATCGCAATGCTGATTTGCATGGATATTCACTTTGTTGAAACTGCTCGTTTGGCCGGAGTGCAGAATGCCGAAATTATCTGCCATATCAGCAACTGGCTGGCAGAGCGAACTCCCGCGCCTTACTGGATCAATCGCGCATGGGAAAATGACTGTTATCTCGTTGAAAGCAACCGCTGGGGGCTGGAGCGAGGCGTGCAGTTTAGCGGCGGTAGCTGCATCATTAATCCTGACGGCAGCGTGCAGTCCAGCATAGACAGTGGCAATGGTGTGGTGAGAGGCGAAATTCTGCTACAGCGAGGAGAAAAAGCCTCGCGCGTGACTCAGCGACGTCCAGAAACCTATCTGGAACTGATGAACGACAGCTTTACCTGGAATCCGCTGGACTTCTTCGGTCTCTATCAGCGCTCGCCATTGCCTGTAGGAAAACAGTCAACCGTGTCGGTTGGCCAGTTTCAACCGCTGAATGACGTGCAGAGTAATCTTCTTGAAATCAGACGATTAGCGACTGCTGCGCGACAAAATGGCAGCGAACTGATGGTATTTCCCGAGCTGTCACTGACCGGCGCATTCCAGCATGCCGATCAGGCTTTGCATTTAGATGGCGCGGAATTAGCGGCAGTGACAAAGCTGGCAATCACTCTGCAAATGACGTTGGTAATCGGGATAATCGAGGCGGCCAAAGGCAAACTTTACAACACGGCCGTTGCCATTGGCCCTGCTGGTTTGCTTGGCAGCTATCGAAAGATCCATTTAAATCAACAGGAAAGGACATGGGCGACAGCCGGGGATCATTGGGTCACTGTCGATCTTCCCTGTGGCAGAATGGGATTATTGATCGGCGAGGATCTTGCCTTCCCCGAATCTGGCCGCATTCTGGCCTTGCGCGGCTGCGACATTATCGCTTGCCCGGCGGCGCTTGCAGGCCCGACGCCGGGAGCGCACGCGGGCAGCATCAGCCCGCAAAACTACCCGATCCCAACCGGGCCTGACGCCTACCATTGGCTATTGCCGCGCGTTCGTGCCGGCGAAAACAACTGTTATCTGGCTTACGCCAATGTCTATGAAGAAGGTAAATATCAGGGGCTAAGCGGGATATTTGGCCCAGACACCTTTGCCTTTCCTCGCCACGAAAGTCTGCTGGTGGAGTCACAGGGTGATATTTCTTTAACTGTCGATACCTGTAATCTCGATACGCCTTATCCAACCAACGTGGTGCGACGCAAAGACCTGGTATTAATGCGCCAGACTCACGGTTATTTGCCCCTGATTACCAGCTTGGCGAGCACGCAATAAACGAAAATAGGTTCACGATAAATTGGCAGATTCAGCCAGATTGCTTAATCTTTCTTTATAGAGTTATTTATGCGCAAGCTGACCTTATTTCAAGACGCGATATCTCGCGGCACGATGCTTTTTATAGGCAGTTTTTTACGAGAGAAAAAAGGAATGGCATCAACCTCTTCATCTATTTATCTACATATTGGCAGTGAAGAAACGCAGGTTCTTATTGATGGTGACCTACAACTGCTTACGTTGGGTTCACAGCTGACTTCGCTGGGATATTTTCGCCATCAGCCGCCAACGCCAGATGAAATGGAAAACGCGATTATGATGGTGGAAGATGAGGTGTATCGTCTGCGCCATGACATATTACCGGGTGCGACATTATACAGTGAAGACAATAATATCCGTGCCATTGCACGCCTTTCAGGCGTGGCTGAAAATGAGCAGATGACCCTTTCCCTCGATGCAGTAGAACGAACCTTTGACCGTCTGGCATTGGTCATTAACGGTCGGCCAGCCAGCTTTGAAGGCATTCCCGATGGCAACGATTTTGCTGCTACGCTGCTGATTCTCAGAGAGTTTATGCATCATTTGCAGTTTAGTGAGATTGTCATAAAAGGGGCTAAGTTTGAAATTCAGGGCCAACATTCAACTAACTGAAAGCCGCCCCATTTTCACCAGCAGAGAGAAATTTTTGATTCTTGGAAATCAGAGGCTATTGCAGCACATGGAATATTAGCTGCTGCAAACGGCTGCGAGTGCGCTGAATATCTTCCTGTTCCGCGCCCTGAGTCATCTGGTCCAGCGTGAACGGGCTAATAATAAACAGCTGACACTGCTGGTCATACAACACGTCAATGACATTGATAAATCGCTGCTGCGTAGCGGGTGAAACCTCTGCCATTGCAGGAACGTCCTGGATAATCCAGCGTCGATATTCTGCGCATAAAGTCAGATAATCGATCACTGCGGTCGGGCCCTCGCACAAATCTTCGAATGAAAAATGCAGAAAATTTTCCGCTGGCGAGAGCAGGCTGAGACGCCGATTGCCCACGGCGATAGAGATCTTGGTGGGCAATGCTGCTGGCAGCTGGTATTCAAGGCGTTGAGCGGGTGTGCCGGGGAATAGATAAGCCCCTTCGCAGAAAGGTGTAAGATGATTAGTACCCAGACTGCGATAATCAAGGCTTCCATCCAGTGCGACCACTTCTAAATACTGTCGGATAAGCTTTATAGAGGGTTCAAAACGAGCATGATATAGCGGATTTGATAATAATTGCTCGGGAGGATAGTTCGAGGTTGCCACCAAAACAATACCGCGCTTGACGATAAGCTCAAGCAGGCTTTTCATCAGCATTGCATCACCGATATCGTGCAAATGCAGTTCATCGAAGCAGACTAATTGGCAGTCACCTAATTGAGCGCCAAGCACCGCATCGATACTGTTATCAGCGGATTGCGGATTATTCATACCGCGATGTAAATCGCGCAGGAAATCGTGAAAATGCACCCGGCGTTTTTTCTTTATCGGCGCCGCGGAGAAAAAGCTGTCAACAATAAAGCTTTTGCCGCGCCCTACTTTTCCCCAGATATAAACACCGCCGCCCAATGGTTTGGACTTTTTCAGCAGGCTTTTCTTAACCGTTAAACCGGATTTCATCAAGTTATCGAGTCGGGCAATAACGTGCCGCTGGTGCTCATCTAAAACAAACTGATTTTCAGTGGCTTTTTCATCCATCCGTCTTTGAAAATCAACACCTGTGTCCGCCGATTTCATGAGTCACATCCTTTGCAAATCATCCCTCTATCTTATTTATCCTTTCTATAGAGATTCAACATAAATATCTACAGTAACAGTGCTTTGTAAAAGCCAAAAAAAACCCCGCCATTAGCGGGGTCGATGTTCGAGATACTTGCCTGTAAAAGGCAGGAGTCAGAACAGTTCTTCTAAAAACTTTAGTTCTTAGAATGGGATATCGTCGTCGAAATCCATTGGTGGTTCGTTGCTTTGCGCAGGGGCATTGTTTTGAGCTGCCGGGCGAGATTGCTGACCGCCGCTGAACTGATTGCCGCCCTGTGGCTGCTGAGGCTGACCCCAACCAGCCTGACCACCCTGCTGACCGCCAGAAGCCTGACCGCCGCCTGCTGGAGCGCCGCCGCCAGCACGACCGCCTAGCATCTGCATGGTGCCGCCAACGTTGACCACAATTTCAGTCGTGTATTTTTCAACACCGGCCTGATCGGTCCATTTGCGTGTCTGCAATGCGCCTTCAATATAAACCTGAGAGCCTTTGCGCAGGTATTCACCTGCTACTTCTGCCAGCTTTCCGAAAAGCACTACGCGGTGCCATTCGGTTTTCTCTTTCTGTTCGCCGGTCGCCTTGTCGCGCCAGCTTTCAGAAGTTGCCAGGGTGATATTGGCAACAGCACCGCCGTTAGGCATGTAGCGGACTTCGGGATCCTGACCCAGATTCCCAACCAGAATCACTTTGTTTACGCCTCTGCTGGCCATGTCGACTCTCCTGATGAGTTAATTTTGTACAGTATAAACCATGAATTTTAGCATGGGCGGATTGCATATAATACTCTGAATGTGGATTCCAGAAATGTTTACAGACTCGACAAGTTTGCAGGCTTGTACTGGATATCCATTCAGGTTTTTTTGTGTCATACTTACTCGTTTCGTACTTTCTGTGCCCAATTTTCTGATTCAGATGCAGTGTCTGGGGCGGATATACCCGAATCTATCGGCAAGCGGGTATGCAATTCCACACGCGCATCACGGACAGTCACCGGCACGGTGAGCTTTCAAGTTATTCCGGGAATGATGAATGGATAAGATCGAAGTTCGGGGCGCACGCACCCATAATCTCAAGAATATCAACCTGATTATTCCGCGCGACAAACTGATTGTTGTCACCGGATTATCCGGTTCTGGCAAGTCCTCACTGGCTTTTGACACCTTGTATGCCGAGGGCCAACGCCGTTACGTCGAGTCGCTTTCCGCCTACGCACGCCAATTTCTGTCCTTGATGGAAAAACCGGATGTCGACCACATTGAAGGGTTGTCACCTGCGATTTCTATTGAGCAAAAATCAACATCGCACAACCCAAGGTCAACGGTCGGTACCATTACCGAGATCCACGACTACCTGCGCCTGCTGTTCGCCCGTGTGGGTGAGCCGCGCTGCGCGGAACACGGCGTGCCTCTAGCGGCACAAACTGTCAGTCAGATGGTAGATAACGTGCTGGCACAGCCGGAAGGCCAACGCCTGATGCTGCTGGCGCCTATCGTCAAGGATCGCAAAGGCGAGCACACCAAAACGCTGGAAAACCTCGCCGCACAGGGCTATATCCGCGCAAGGATCGACGGCGAAGTTTGCGATCTCTCTGATCCGCCTAAACTTGAGCTGCAGAAAAAACACAGCATTGAAGTCGTCGTTGACCGCTTTAAAGTACGTGACGATTTGTCGCAACGACTGGCCGAGTCATTCGAAACTGCCCTGGAGCTTTCCGGCGGTACTGCTGTAGTTGCCGATATGGACGACGCCAGCGTGCCAGAAATGCTGTTTTCGGCCAACTTTGCCTGTCCGATTTGTGGCTACAGCATGCGCGAGCTTGAACCGCGTATGTTCTCGTTCAACAACCCGGCCGGTGCCTGCCCGACCTGTGACGGTTTGGGCGTTCAGCAGTTCTTTGATCCAGAACGCGTAATTCAGAATCCGGAGCTGTCATTGGCCGGCGGCGCGATTCGTGGTTGGGATCGCCGTAACTTTTACTACTTCCAGATGCTGCGTTCTTTGAGCGAGCATTACAAATTCGACGTCGAATCTTCCTTCAACGAACTTAGCGAGGACGTGGTTCACGCCATCCTGCACGGGTCGGGCAAGCAGACTATCGAATTTAAATATATTAATGACCGTGGTGATACCTCGGTGCGTCGCCATCCGTTTGAAGGCGTGCTGCATAATATGGAGCGTCGCTATAAAGAGACGGAATCCAGCGCGGTGCGTGAAGAGTTGGCGAAATACATCAGCAATCGCCCCTGCGCCTCCTGCAAAGGTACGCGCCTGCGTGAAGAAGCGCGCAACGTGTTCGTTGAGGAAACCACGCTGCCGGAAATCTCCGATTACAGCATTGGTCATGCCATGGAATTTTTCCTGAGCATGAACCTCACCGGCCAACGTAAGCAGATTGCCGAGAAGATTCTGAAGGAAATCGGCGACCGACTGAGGTTCCTGGTTAACGTAGGCTTAAATTACCTGTCGCTGTCACGTTCGGCGGAGACACTATCCGGCGGTGAGGCGCAGCGTATCCGTCTGGCAAGCCAGATTGGTGCTGGTTTGGTGGGCGTGATGTACGTACTGGATGAGCCGTCTATCGGTTTGCATCAGCGCGATAACGAACGCCTGCTTGAGACCTTGATTCACCTGCGCGACCTCGGCAATACCGTGATCGTGGTTGAACATGACGAAGACGCGATTCGTGCCGCCGACCATATTATCGATATTGGTCCGGGAGCGGGCGTGCACGGCGGTGAAGTGGTTGCCGAAGGCACAGCAGAAGACATTATGGCCACCGAGAATTCCCTGACCGGGCAGTATCTCAGCGGCAAGCGTGAAATTTCCGTACCGGAGCAACGCGTACCCGCCGACGCAGCCAAAGTATTAAAACTGGTGGGCGCAACCGGTAATAACCTTAAAGATGTGACCCTTACGCTGCCGGTTGGCCTGTTTACCTGCATTACCGGAGTTTCCGGCTCAGGTAAATCGACGCTGATCAACGATACACTGTTCCCGCTGGCACAGCGCCAGCTTAATGGCGCAACGATTGCCGAAGCCGCGCCGTATCGCGACATCCAGGGTCTTGAGCATTTCGATAAAGTTATCGATATTGACCAAAGCCCGATTGGTCGGACACCGCGCTCAAACCCGGCAACCTATACCGGTATCTTTACCCCGGTGCGCGAGCTGTTTGCTGGAGTTCCTGAGTCACGTTCTCGCGGTTATACGCCAGGGCGTTTCAGCTTTAACGTCAAGGGCGGACGCTGCGAAGCCTGCCAGGGTGACGGCGTGATTAAGGTCGAGATGCACTTCTTGCCTGACATCTACGTGCCTTGCGATCAGTGTAAAGGCAAGCGCTATAACCGTGAAACGCTTGAGATTAAGTACAAAGGCAAGAGCATTCACGAAACGCTGGACATGACTATCGAAGAAGCACGAGATTTCTTTGATGCCGTTCCGGCGCTGGCGCGTAAGCTGCAAACTCTGATAGATGTGGGCCTGTCGTACATTCGCCTTGGGCAGTCAGCGACGACACTTTCCGGCGGTGAAGCACAGAGGGTCAAACTGGCTCGTGAACTGTCAAAACGCGGCACCGGCCAAACGCTGTATATTCTCGATGAGCCGACTACCGGTCTGCATTTCGCCGATATCCAGCAGTTGCTTGAGGTACTGCATCAGCTGCGTGACCAGGGCAATACCATCGTGGTGATTGAGCACAATCTTGACGTGATCAAAACGGCTGACTGGATTGTTGATCTGGGTCCTGAAGGTGGTCACGGCGGCGGGCAAATTCTAGTCTCTGGTACGCCTGAAACGGTAGCGGAATGCAAGGAATCGCATACCGCGCGCTTCCTGAAACCGTTGCTGGAACGTCATATGCTGAAGCATAAAAAATCTGCCTGATTAGCGGCTTAATTAATTGCTTGGCAAATACGTTAAAAGCGAGTCTTCTGACTCGCTTTTTTTATGCATGAAACTGAGATAACTGCTTGTCTTTTAGTGATCAAGTTTGCGACATTGGGTACCAATAATTCCCATCAGAATAGAGTTGAATAGTCGTTGCAGCAGCGAGACTAATATTCTTACCTCCATTTACATTAGGGTCAATGGGGCCGACAAGTGATAATGCGATTGTTCCGGATAAGTTTCTAATATAAATAACTCGACCACTGCTGGATGTTGGAAGATTAATAGAATCTCCTGACACCGTTGGAGTCGCGAAGTTTACAGTACTATAAGATAGTATCGTCTCTCCAACGTCTACTACAGCCTGAGCATATCTTAGGGATTCGATTGCACCACTGCTATTAATACCGATTAATAAGTTATTATTTTCATCTTCAATAGTTAGTGGATAGTTTGTAGCCCCGATTACTTGGACACCATAGGAGTTATTTCTAAATATTGCGCCAACGGTATCACCCACAGAACAAAAACCCGCTGCGGCTGCGTCATAGGATACAAATCCATATTGCGCTCCTGTATAGGTTGTAAAGCCAATATTGAAGTTACCCCGAGTTTGGAAACCGGTTGCTATACCATAATTTCCTAAGTTTACACAGTCGAAACCATATCCAACATAATCATCGGTTTTATTATTTAGCATCCCCAACTCATATCCAACCATAGATGTGGCTTGGGAACCTGCGTCAAGAGTAACATTTAGATTCTGTCCCCAAAATTTAGTATTAGGAACAAAAATTGCTGTCGAAGAGGCCGACGGAATACCAGTCGATCCGCTACCTCCCTTTAAATACCAGGCTGTATCAATAGTGATGGTTGTATTAGATAACGTCTGAATCAAACCGCTGTAAATAAGGTTAGAATTTGATGAGTCAGTAACATCAATAACTTGACCTGCCCGTAAGTGTGTGCTTACAGAACTTATATCAGTGGAAGTAATTGTATTAGTCGTGAAGGTAGTATTAGAAGTTGAAAGTAATGCTGGAGGCCCCTCAATCTGCCCGAATAGAAGGACGAAATCTCGATCGGAATAAGTGCCGAGACCTTCTGCAGATCCTAAGCCTACAACCTGAGTTATCGGTTCATTACTCTCAGGGGTAACTACATTACTAAAGGATGCAACTGCACCTCTGTCTTCAAGCCCGTCAAGCCAATTCCAAGCTTTAACGGTCTGCTGTGGAAAAGCAAATTGCTTAGCCCCAAAGTAAGGGATCCTATTTTCGTTAGCCACTGATTTTACAGCAGTTTCCAATTTAGATGGGTCAAAAGCATCGCGGGTACCACCTGCATCCATAAGGCTAATTGATTCAGCGTTTTTATCAGACTGGTTTCGTGCTACAGCCCCATCATAAGGTTGCTTTACCCCAATTAAAGCATCACCGAGAGAATCACTGGTCGAAGAAAGGTTAGAACGTAGAACCGCATCACCAAGAATTGACCAGCCACCCAGTCCAATTCCTCCCGTTGAAGTTGCTGTTGTTGAAGCTGCCACAACTTTTGGATATGTGCCAGTCCAGGAATATAAATAGCTTCCATCAGTAATGATATCCGCAGTCGAACTCAGTGTAGCTCCTGCAGAAAAAGTATAGGTTGTAATCGCTGTACCCGCCATAATTTCACCTCTAACAGTTAGATTTAATTATCAAAAAAATATTACTCAAACATCTGGAAATATAATTCAGACAATTAACTTACATTTTGATGTGTTATCAAAACACTCTCGTGGCTTGCGAAGTTATTTAAAAAACATAACTAAGCAAGCTCTACCTACAAGTTAGAGTGTTATTTGCGGACCGCGATAATAGTTTTATTAATTAATTTAAAAATAAAAACAATTAATTTAATAATCATGGTATTGATAATTTAACATCATGATTAATATGGCCTGTTTCTTATTTTATTTATACTGATAATTATTCGTTGAAACTACTACGCGTGAATTTGAGGTAAGTCATGTAATCTGGTGCGTATAAAGTCCCAAAAGGTTCTGACTTTAAACGGCATAAGTTGAATATTTTGTACCACCAGCTGCACTGGGAGCGGCAAGGGTTCGAACTCTGGCAATAGTCTGACCAGCGTGCCATCGGCCAATTCGTCGGCCACCTGATAGGATAGAAATCTGCCAATTCCTTTTGCTGATTTCACTGCCAGCACTCGGGTCTCAACATCATTAAACACCAAGTGAGGCGAAAGCCTGAGGCGCGGCCCTTCTTCGTGGGCGCCAAACCGCCATTCGTTGAACGTATCGCTGCTGCTCAACACTATTTGGTGCTTTGCCAGCTCAGAGGGATGGCGCAGGTCAGGATACGCGGCCAAATATTGTGGACTGGCAATCATAACGAGACTAACTTGCCCCAGCCGCCGCGCAACCTTTGAGGAATCTTCAAGATGTCCGATACGTACGGCGACATCGATCCCCTGTTCAATCAGATCAAGATTTCTATCACTAAGCAGTAGTTCGATCTGAATCTCGGGATGTAAACTCTGGAACTCCATGACCAGCGGTGCAATATGTCGCCGGCCAAACAGTACCGGAGCAGTCACGCGCAGCAGTCCTTTAAGCTGAGTTTCGGCAGTATCTTGCACCGCTTCGTTATAGCTTTTCAAAATATTAGCCGCCTGCTCTGCCAGCCTTACTCCCGCCTCGGTCGGCGCTAAACTTCTTGTCGTTCGCTCCACCAACCTTGCACCAAATCGTTGTTCCAGCGAGGCAATTGCGCGTGTCACTGCAGGAGCCGAACGCCGGAGCCTGCGTGCGGCTCCGGCAAGACTGCCCTGATTCAGCACTTCAAGAAAAATAGCGAGTTCATCAAGGCGATCCATAAATTATTCCATTTAGTGAAATTATCAATTTCAATAATCCCTGATTCCTTTCATCTATTGTAAGAGTAATCTGGATGGAAACCTAAAGGGAGAAACCTGATGACTAGACTAAAACTTTATGGCACACCGCTTTCAGGACACGTTCATCGCGTCACGCTGCTACTGAGAATGCTTGAGCTAGAGTATGAATTTATCGAAGCTGGAGCAGAATTACGGGCGACCGAGGCATTTCGCAAGCTGAATCCTTGGGGACAAATCCCGGTACTGGTCGATGGCGAAACGGTCATTGCCGACAGCAACGCGATTTTGATTTATCTGACGAAAACCTATGCCCCGGGCACTCATTGGCTTCCTGAAGATGCAGTAGCAGCGGCACATACGCAGCAATGGCTATGCAAGGCGGCAGGTGAAATTCGCTACGGGCCAGCTTCGGCGCGGCTGATTGCGCAATTCGGCACGCCGGAAGATTACCCCGTTGCGGTGAAGGTCGCGAAAAAATTTATGCCTCAGCTCGAGCTACATCTGAGTCAACGCGAATTTTTGGTAACAGATCAACCTACGGTAGCCGATCTGGCCTGCTACAGCTATGTCGCTCTTGCTCCCGAAGGCGGGATTTCGCTCGAAGCTTTTCCCGCTATCAGACAGTGGCTGTTGCGTATTGAAAGCCTGCCGGGCTTTATCGCAACGCCGCCGCTGCCTTTGCCCAAGCCTGCTCAGTAACGAGGTGATGCGATGGAAATTTTCCACCCGGATGAGAAACGAGCACAGACGCTGGCCGGATTTATGGTCGGCTCAGCTGGAATTTACCCTTCCATGCCGCAGCAGCACCGTGATTTCTTCGCCGGGCTGCCGTCTTTTTATATCGCAACTCTGGATGACCACGGCTGGCCGGTTGCGACCGTACTCAGTGGTCCGCCGGGATTTATTAGCACCGTGGACAACAGCCATTTGCGCATCAATTCACCACGGCGCGAAGATTGTCCGGCGTTATCGGCATTACAATCTGGCAAAGAATTAGGGACATTGGGTCTGGATTTCAGCAATCGGCGCAGAAATCGGGTCAACGGTGTAATTAGCCGGATGGATAAAAATCGGCTTGAGCTTGCCGTTAAGCAAAGTTTTGGCAACTGCCCGAAATATATTCAGCGTCGGAAAATCACACCACGCCAAAGTGAATTCGAAGCAATTGCTCATCTCAGCGGATTAGATAGCAAAGCGCGTGAAATGATCGCCTCAGCGGACACTTTTTTCGTAGCAACCCACGCCCATGCTGGTTCATCCACTGGCGGGGTGGATATTTCACACCGAGGCGGCAATCCCGGATTTGTGAAAATTGTTGGCGAGACCCTGTGGGTGCCTGATTTCAGCGGTAACCGCTACATGAACACCCTCGGCAATATGCTGGCAGAACCGCGCGCGGCACTGTTATTTATGGATTTTGTGAATGGTGACGTATTGCACCTGCAGGGCCATACCGAGTTAAATTGGCAGGTTGATGCCCAGCACAAACTTAAGGGTGCCGAGCGTTTTTGGTGTTTGCATGTGACATCCGCATGGCGATTTCCCGGTTTGCTGCCGTGGCAAGGAAGCGATATAGAATTCTCGCCTGCAACACTCAGCACCGGGATTTGGGCCTAAAGGATCTTGCAACATTAGCTGGCAATCGCATGACGTTTTTCTTCGGGCAGGCTAGATAGAACAAGCTGATACGAGCTGTCAATTAACGCATAAAACTGCGAGTCTGGCAGATTGCCATCAAGCAGGACGCTGTTCCAGTGAGCCTTGTTAAGGCAGTCACAGGCGATAATCTCAGGATGCTGATGGCGCAGATTCTCCGCCGTCTGATGACCCGTTTTTAACGAAATTGCCGGATGGCCTTTGATATCGCGCAGCATGGCAAACATCACCCCGGCAACCTTGATCTGGCTGGCCTGCCACTGATTTTCTGTGCTCTGCTGAGCTCCGGGTTTAGAGAGGCAATAATCAAGCAGTTGAGTATTATTCATCTTATTGACGCCTTGCATTGGAAATTGAGCAGGCAGTATATCTGGACAAAAAACACACAACTGCAACCCAGTTAACAAAATTCAGCGCTAGTTTGCCGAGGATGAACCGTTAAGGGTGATGACGATACGACGGGAACCCCCGTGATTGCGATGCTCGCAGAGATAAATCCCCTGCCAGGTACCGAGATTTAAACGCCCGTTACTGATTGGAATACTCACGCTACAGCCAAGCAGGCTGCTTTTGAGATGCGCTGGCATGTCGTCACTGCCTTCGTAATCATGCTGATACCAAGGCTCATTTTCTTTTACCGTGCGATTGAAAAAGCCCTCAAAATCTTGCCGCACGGTGGGATCGGCATTTTCGTTGATGGTTAATCCGGCCGAAGTATGCTGGATAAATACGTGGCACAGGCCTATCGACAGCTGTCGAATCTCGGGCAGCTGCTGCAAAATTTCATCGGTGATCAAATGAAAACCACGAGTTCGTTGCTTCAGTTTGATCTCTTTTTGAAACCACATAGCGCTCTCCTTATTTGATAAAAATCAATGAAAGTATAAGTTCTTTTCTAGGCTTTTGATTTAACAAGACGATCGGTCTATATTTAACGGATGACCATTGAAGCCCCAAAACCACGCCGTGGTCGTCCGCCAAAAGCCGGGCGCGAAAACATTGATACTCGCGAAGCGCTGGTCCGCTGCGGTACCGCCGTCCTTACCGAGCAAGGCTTTACCGCTGCAGGTATCGAAGGGATCTTGCGTCAGGTCGGCGTGCCAAAAGGCTCGTTTTATTACTATTTCGACAGTAAAGAGGCCTTCGGCCAGGCAATTATTGAAAACTATGCGCGCTTTTTTGCCTACAAACTGGATAAATGCCTTCTCAATCAAAATGTTGCCCCACTCGAAAGGATTCAGGCTTTTGTCACAGATGCCGCACAAGGTATGGCGAAATACCATTTCCGTCGCGGTTGTCTGATCGGCAATCTGGGGCAAGAAGTCTCTAATCTCCCCACTGATTATCGCGAACGGATTATCGCGATCCTGCGCAGTTGGGAGCAGCGAATCGAGCAATGTCTCGAGCTTGCCCGGCAGCAGAAAACTCTTGATCAACAGGCCGATTGCCATGCACTGGCAACCTATTTTTGGGCCGGATGGGAAGGTGCCGTGATGCGCGCCAAGCTCAACGGCAATGCCGATCCTTTAAATAATTTTATCACCCTCTTTCTGGCCGGGCTGCCTCGCCAACCCGACGTCAGCATTAAATCTGGAGTTCAAAATGTTTAAAGCTATCTTGATAGAAAAAACAGTTGATGGATCAAATGATCATTACCAGGCTACGCTAAAAGACGTTGAAGAAAGCCAGCTTCCAGCCGGTGAAGTCGTGGTCGATGTACACTATTCCACGCTGAACTATAAAGACGGACTGGCCATCACCGGCAGCGGTCCCATCGTGCGCAGCTTCCCAATGGTACCCGGTATTGATTTCTCCGGCGTGGTTTCAACAAGCAGTAACCCAAAATTTGCCGCTGGAAATCGCGTGCTGCTTAACGGCTGGGGATTTGGGGAAAAGGCCTGGGGTGGACTGGCGCAAAAAGTCAGTATAGATGCGCAATACCTTACCCCGGTCCCTGCTGCGATAAGCCTGAAAGACAGCATGATCATCGGCACCGCTGGGTATACCGCCATGCTGGCAATTATTGCTCTGGAAAAAAACGGCCTGACGCCCGATAAAGGCACGGTGCTGGTGACCGGTGCAAACGGCGGCGTTGGCAGCTTCGCTATCTCCCTGCTTGCTCGACTGGGTTATCAGGTAGCCGCATCGACTGGCAGACCGGAGGAAGCAGAATATTTAACTCAGCTCGGAGCCTGTGAAATCGTTGATCGCAACTTATTAAGCGAACCGGGTAAACCGCTGCAAAAAGAGCGCTGGGCGGCGGCGATCGATTCAGTAGGCAGTCACACATTGGCCAACGTTTGCGCCAGCATAAAAGAAAGTGGCACCGTCGCAGCCTGCGGGATGGCACAGGGAATGGATTTCCCGGCCAGCGTCGCACCGTTTATTTTACGCAATATCACTCTCGCCGGAATCAACAGCGTGACTCGCTCAGCGGAGGAACGTCAGGTGGCTTGGGCACGGCTGGCCGAGTTAGTAGATCCTTCCCTGCTAGCATCCATCAGTCAGGAAATTACGCTGGATGAAACCATTGAGGCTGCCCATCGGTTGATGAAAGGCCAGATTCGCGGACGTGTCGTGGTGAAAATTCAAGATTAGTTTAAAAGAAAAAGTCGGCGCAATGACGCCGACTTTTGTTGGCTTTTCCTGAACGGAAAAAGCGAGCTAAGCGTTTACTCGCCTGCTACTGCAGCAAACGCCGCTGCAACCTGCTCCACATTGTGGTGGTTCAGGCCGGCGATGCAGACGCGACCGCTGGCAATCAGGTAGACGCCAAACTCTTCACGAAGACGGTCAACCTGAGCCGGGCTGAAGCCGGTATAGCCAAACATACCGCGCTGTTGCAGCAAGTGGTCGAAGTTACGACCCGGCAGAGATTTCTTCAGGCTGTTAACCAGCGTCTGGCGCATTTCGATGATGCGAGTACGCATGGTTTCAACTTCCGCCAGCCACTGGGCTTTCAGTTCGGCATCACCTAAAACGGTAGAAACCACTTTAGCACCGAAGTTTGGCGGGCTTGAGTAGTTACGGCGAACCGTTGCTTTCAGCTGCCCCAATACACGACCCGCGGCCTCACTGTTCTCGCACACTACAGACAAGCCACCAACGCGCTCACCGTAGAGTGAAAAAATCTTGGAGAAGGAGTTGCTGACCAGCATGTTGACGCCGGCAGCAGCCATCGCGCGTATCGCATAGGCGTCTTGCTCCATGCCTACGCCAAAGCCTTGATAGGCGATGTCGAGGAACGGGATTAGCTCACGCTGCTTAACCAGTTCAATAACCTGATCCCATTGGGCCTGACTCAGGTCAGAACCGGTTGGGTTGTGGCAGCACGGATGCAGCAATACGATGCTTTGCGCTGGCAGAGTGTGCAGCTTCTCGAGCATACCGGCAAAGTTTACGCCGAGTTTCTCACCATCAAAGTAGGGATAGGTGTGAACTTTGAAGCCCGCGCCAGAGAAGATTGCGACATGGTTGTCCCAGGTCGGATCGCTCACCCACACTTCAGAATTAGGGAAGTAATATTTCAGGAAGTCAGCGCCCACTTTCAGCGCGCCAGAGCCGCCTACAGTTTGGATAGTCGCGATACGCTGCTGTTGTAAAGCAGAGTGTTCGGCACCAAACAACAGGCTCTGAATGCTGCTGCGGTAAGCGCCAAGACCTTCCATCGGCAAATAAACCGACGCAGTTTGCGCCACGGAATTCAACTGGTTTTCAGCGGCTTCGACTGCCCCAAGCTGTGGGATAATTCCATGATCGTCGTAATAAAGACCGATGCTCAGGTTTACCTTTTTCTCTCTTGGGTCGTTCTTGAAGCTTTCCATCAGCGACAATATTGGGTCACCGGCATAAGCATCAACATGTTGGAACACGGTATTTCTCCTTGGATTTCTTTTTCTTGGACAAGCGCCAGAATTCCCATTCTGCGGGGGATCTGTTATGTCGAAGCAGCGACGATTTACTGTTTTTTGTTATTTCTTAGACTAACAAATATTGCTCAAAAAAATCACTTTAATGTTGCGTTGTTGCGAGGCAAATTCAGGAATTTGCCACTTAAACGCTATAGCGCCCAGGGCGATGGTTCATGGCAATAATCAGATTGAGCACAAACGCGCCCATGATTGAGGCAATCAGCATGGGAATACTGACCACAAACAGCGATGCCAGCACAATCACAAAATCGACGCCCATTTGTAATTTGCCTGCGCGGATACCGTATTTATCCTGCAAATACAGGGACAAGATATTCATGCCACCGAGGCTCGCCTTGTGGCGGAACAGTACAATAAAGCCCATGCCCATAATCACGTTACCAAACAGCACCGCATAAAAAGGCTCAAGGTGATCAAAATGGATGAACAGCGGGTGCAGGCTGGTGAAAAGTGAGACTAATGCCACTGAGCTAAAGGTCTTGATGGTAAATGGCCATCCCATGCGGCGAATCGAGAGCCAATAGAATGGTAGATTGATGGTGAAAAATACCGCGCCAAAGGAATAGTGGGTCAGGTAGTGGATCAGGAATGCCAGACCCGCCGTGCTGCCGGTCAAAGCACCTGACTGGCGCAACATCATGACGCCAAACGAAACCATCAATGTGCCCATCAAGATAGCGAGCATGTCTTCAAGCCAGGTATGCCCAACCTGCGGCGGTGTAATGCTGTCTGTGTTATCCATAAAATTGCCTGTAAATTTTAAATATGAAAATACCGCGCAGGCTATGCGTGCCTGCTGGGGCCATGAATTTTCATAGATAATTAACGACAGGGCCAAATAAGGCAATCACTTTTGCACAAATCAACCGAATTTAATTATAAAAATAATCATCTCACGCATTTATTCATTTTAAAGTGACATTTTCATGCATAAAGTCACCTTTTAACGCACCAAGCTAGTGAAATTGCACCAACTTGGAGCAGTATTATAGAGGTGACTTAAGCGGGTTTTTCAGCGGGTTCAATTGGCGAAGTTAACAGGCCATTTTCCTTGATACGATTGAGCACCACAGAGGTTTTAATATGCGCCACGCTTTTATGTACCGAAAGAATATGGCTGATTAAAGTACTTAAACCGGCTAAGTCTGCGACGGCAACCTTTAGAAGATAGTCTGCATCACCCGTGGTTTTATAGGCGTCAATGACGGCATCAACCTGTTCCAGCATCTGGTGGAAATCGCTAACATTTTCAGGTAAATGATTGATAAGCCTTATCTCAATCAGACCTATCATGCCCAACCCTAAAGCTTCAGGAGCCAAACGGGCGTGATAGCCCATGATCATTTGCTGCTGCTCGAGGCTGATCCTTCTGCGCGAACACTGCGATGCCGAAAGGCCGACAATTTCGCTGAGTTCCTGATTGGTCAAACGCCCATTAGCCTGCAGTAAGGTGAGGATTTTTAAGTCGTAATCGTCAATGCTATACATGGTTTATTACCTACTTATAAATTTTATTACTTAACACACTATCAGTTTTTTATTAGCCAAACCGTTGCTTTGTGCGCTGACGGTGGCTTTTTGATCTCAAATCACTATTTTCCTTGCAATAACAATGCCTGATTGAGGAATATGAGGGTATAAAAGCCGCTGGCAAGGAAATCTGATGAAAAAAATACTCCTCTCTATCAGCCTATTAATGAGCGTTACCACTGCGGCCCAGGCAGAAGGGAACTCATCTCACCTCGACAGAGTGATTCAGAAAGGATCGCTAAATGTCTGTACCACCGGTGATTACAAGCCGTACACCTATTTGCGTGCCGACGGGAAATATGAAGGCATCGATATCGCGATGGCCGAATCGCTGGCTGCCAGTCTGGGCGTGAAAGTTAACTGGGTGCCAACCACCTGGAAGACCATGATGGCAGATATGACTTCAAACCGTTGTGATATCGCGATGGGCGGGATTTCCGTCACATTGCCACGCCAGCAAAAAGCCTGGTTCGCCAATGTGCTGGATAAGGACGGTAAAATTCCGTTTGTGCGCTGTGAGAACGTTAAAAAATTTCAAACCGTGCAGCAGTTAAACAAACCTGCCACTCGCCTGATCGAGCCGGCAGGTGGAACTAATGAAGCCTTCGTCCACGCCTACTTACCCGATGCGCATTTAACACTGTCTCACGATAATCTGGCCATTTTTCAGATGTTGGTCGATAAAAAAGCTGATGTGATGGTTACTGATGCTTCAGAAGCGCTGTTCCAGCAGAAGCATTATCCAAAGCTGTGTGCCGTGAATCCTGACAAGCCGCTACAGTTTGGCGAGAAGGCCTATCTGCTGCCAAAAGATGATATTAGCTGGAAGATGTATGTCGATCAGTGGCTGCATCTGAGCAAGGCCAATGGCGATTATCAGAAAATCATGGGTCAATGGCTGGCGAAACAATCCTGATGAAGGCTTTATAGATCAATAAGGCGCGGCTCGAAAGCTGCGCTTTATCGAGATTTTACCGCTGAGTCAATCGCCTAAGTAGATTCTGGCGACGCGGGATGTCAGGGTAGTGATCAACTCGTAGGCGCTAATGCCGGTGAAAGCGGCAATCCGCTCTACCGGCAATTCCGCGCCCCAAAGGATAGCCTCATCGCCGACTTTATCCTGCGCGTCCGGGCCTAAGTCTACAGAAATCATGTCCATTGAGACACGCCCGACAATTGGGACTTCGCGCCCGTTGACCAATACTGGCGTGCCGCTGGGTGCACTGCGCGGATAACCGTCGCCATAGCCAATAGCCACCACGCCCAGGCGAGTATCTCGGGCGCTGGTCCATATCCCACCATAGCCGACTGGCTCTCCCGCGCGATGCTCACGCACGGCAATCAGGCTTGAAGTCAGGGTCATGGCTGGCTGTAGACCAAAGCTGCTGGCCTCGGCAGTAGCCAATGGCGATACTCCGTAAAGGATGATGCCAGGGCGAACCAGATCAAGGTGCGAAGCCGGCCACAGCAACACTCCTCCCGATGCGGCGATTGATTTCAACCCTGATTTACCCTGAGTTACCGACTGGAAGCTTTGCATCTGCTTTAAGGTGTAGTCACTTTCCGGCTCATCGGCGCGGCTGAAATGACTCATTGAATTCACCGGCTGAATAACGTTAGCGCACTGCAAAAGACGCTGATAGAAAGATTCAGCATTTTCAGGTGCAACGCCCAGGCGATGCATGCCCGTATCAATTTTCAACCACACCTTGAGCGGAGCGGCCAATTCGGCATTTTCAAGCGCCTCAAGCTGCTCGGAACTGTGTACTGCCGTCTCAATTCCGTGCCTCACCAGCAGCGGCAAATCTTCGGCAGCAAAGAAACCTTCCAGCAATAATATTGGCTTGAGCACGCCACCTGCACGTAGCGCAAGCGCCTCGCCGAGCCGCGCAACGCCATAATAATCAGCATCCTGCAAACTGTGCGCAGCCTCAAGCAGGCCATGCCCGTAGGCGTTCGCCTTCACCACCGCGACCACCCGGCTCTGCGGAGCTATATTACGGATGCGTTGCAGGTTTTGACGCAGAACGCGGCGATCAATTACAGCCGTAGCCGCCTTCATCAAGTTTCCTTCTGGATGGGATCAAATTAGCTAGCCTTAAAAACTAGTCTTCGTCGTATTGTGGGCCGCCATAGTTATCGAATCGTGACCACTGCCCGTTAAACGTCAAACGCACTGTCCCGATCGGGCCGTTACGCTGCTTACCGAGGATGATCTGCGCGATGCCCTTCTCTTCGCTGTTATCGTGATAAACCTCATCGCGATAGATAAACATGATCAAGTCGGCATCCTGTTCGATGGAACCCGATTCACGCAAGTCGGAGTTGACCGGGCGTTTATCTGCACGTTGCTCCAGGCTTCGGTTCAGCTGGGACAATGCCACTACCGGCACCTGCAACTCTTTAGCCAGCGCCTTGAGAGAACGGGAAATCTCGGCAATTTCCAGAGTACGGTTGTCGGAAAGTGAAGGTACGCGCATCAGTTGCAGGTAGTCGATCATGATCATACTAAGGCCGCCGTGCTCGCGGAAAATACGGCGCGCGCGGGAGCGAACTTCAGTAGGAGTCAGGCCTGACGAGTCATCGATATACATATTACGTTTTTCGAGCAGAATACCCATGGTGCTGGAAATACGCGCCCAGTCCTCATCATCAAGCTGACCGGTACGAATACGGGTCTGGTCAACGCGGGAAAGCGAGGCCAGCATACGCATCATTAGCTGATCGCCGGGCATCTCGAGACTGAAAATCAGCACCGGCTTTTCCTGCATCATCGCGGCGTTTTCACACAAGTTCATGGCGAAGGTCGTTTTACCCATCGACGGACGGGCGGCGACGATAATCAGGTCAGACTTTTGCAGTCCGGCGGTTTTCTTGTCGAGATCGCTATAACCGGTTGATACGCCGGTCACACCGTCATGCGGTCGCTGGAACAGCTCTTCGATACGCGCCACTGTGCTCTCAAGGATGCGGTCAACGCTCTTGGGACCTTCATCTTTGTTAGCCCGACTTTCGGCAATCTGGAATACGCGGGATTCGGCCAGATCCAGCAGGTCTTCACTGCTGCGACCTTGAGGGTCGTAACCGGCATCGGCAATTTCGTTGGCGACCGAGATCATTTCACGCACTACCGCACGTTCGCGCACGATGTCTGCGTAAGCGCCGATGTTAGCCGCACTTGGGGTATTTTTAGATAATTCTGCGAGATAGGCAAAACCACCGACAGAGTCCAGATCCCCTTTCTGCTCAAGAGATTCGGACAGGGTAATCAGGTCGATTGGCTTGCTCATCTCCAACAGGCGCTGCATTTCGGTAAAAATCAGGCGATGCGGGCGGCTGAAGAAATCATTGCTGACCACGCGCTCGGCAACGTTATCCCAACGTTCGTTATCCAGCATCAACCCACCCAGCACAGACTGCTCGGCTTCAATTGAGTGTGGCGGAAGCTTTAGCCCTTCCATCTGACGATCGCGGGGTTCGTGCGGTTTGTTGGTTGGTTTGTTGTTTCCGGCCATTGGTCAATACTTTCCTACTATGAATAACTGGCGTGACGACGCAGCCTGAGGGTCAGTGCGAACGCTAATAACGCGTCAGTATACCGAATTATAATCTGTTGTGATGCCTCATTTCCAAACGGTCTTAGCAGCAGCACACCCCGACTGGATCGGCTCAATCAATTAGCGTAGGGTAAAAATCAGACCCCATTGCGAGGAACAATAATGGCCAAGCGTATTCAATTTAGCACCACAGGCGGACCAGAAGTTTTGGAATATGTGGATTTTACACCCGTTGACCCAGCTGCGAACGAAGTCCAAATCGAGAACAAGGCTATTGGTATCAACTATATCGACACCTATGTTCGCAGCGGTCTTTACCCAACGCCTTCGCTGCCGTCCGGGCTGGGAACCGAAGCTTCCGGCGTAGTTGCTAAAATTGGCGCTGATGTTAAGCACCTGAAAGTTGGCGATCGTGTGGTGTACGCACAGTCATCGTTGGGTTCTTACAGCGAATTTCACAATGTTCCGGCGTTCAGAGTCGCCGTGCTGCCAGATAGCATCAGCTTTGAGCAAGCCGCAGCTTCATTCCTGAAAGGCCTGACGGTTGAGTATCTTTTCCGCCAGACTCATAAAGTCAAAGCGGGGGATACTATTTTGTTCCACGCAGCCGCCGGTGGTGTTGGGCTGATTGCCTGTCAATGGGCCAAGGCGCTTGGCGTCAAGCTGATTGGTACTGTGGGTTCCGATGAAAAAGCCGAGCTGGCGAAAGCCCACGGTGCCTGGGAAACGATTAACTATCAGACAGAGAATATCGCCGAGCGCGTCAAGGAACTGACCGGTGGCGAGAAGGTTGCAGTAGTTTATGACTCGGTGGGTAAGAGTACCTGGCCAGCTTCGTTGGATAGCCTTAAACGCCACGGCCTGTTAATCAGCTTCGGTAATGCTTCTGGCCCGGTTACCGGCGTTGATTTAGGGATCCTGAACCAGAAAGGTTCGTTGTTTGTGACTCGCCCTTCCCTGAACAACTACGTTACCAATCAGCAGGAACTGGAAGCAGCCAGCGGCGAGCTGTTTGCTTTGATTTCTAGCGGTGCAATCAAAGTGGATGTCAAAGAGCAGCAGAAATTCCCACTGTCGCAGGCAAGCAAAGCGCACGAAACGCTGGAAAGCCGAGCGACCAGCGGCTCAAGTCTGCTGATTCCTGGCAAATAAGGCCGTCTGCGCTTTAGATGCAAAGAGGGCTCCGGTTAGGGAGCCCTCTGATGCTGTTCCTACGTCAATCATGTGAGTTCAGAACGGTACTGCCTGTAGGTTACTGCAAGGTTAACCTGGGGGCGATGTCGCTTGAGCGACTATTTTTTACCTCACCAGATCGGATGAAAATTTTTCGCCATCGACGATACGTCCATCCTAGCAGCGACCTATGTTAAAAAATATGATTAATTCACAGCAAAGGCATTTTATAGTTCAACCTGTGATCAAGCCCACATAAGTAAAAGTTATGGCAGCATGATTACATTCGGTCGCTCGCCTTTTTCTTTTCTATCGCGCTGATAAGCATGGTGTTTATATTTTAAACGCGCGATCAATCAAATTCGCGGGAAACGTCTGCGCTTATAGCGAGGTTTCTCGGGCTGTTTCACTGCACGATAAATCCATACCACCGCGACGGCCAGAACCAGCCAAGGCAACATTTTTATAACAATTGCCAGAAACCCGCCCAGCATCATGACGGCAAATGCAACGACCAGTGCAGCGAGCATCCCGAGCAGTGAAATTCCTGTCAGCAACAGCATAAAGAAAAAGCCGAGCACAAAGAGTATTTCCAACATAACTAAACTCCTCAAAGCACAATCAAGCTGGAATCTGCCAGCCTCAGGCCAAATTCGGCACTGAAAAAAATTAAAAATAAAAAATGTTATATACGAGGAACTATCAAGAAACGTGCCAGAGAGGCAGGGATTTTAAATTTATGATATTCAAGGGCTTATTAAACCCGCCGCGATTGGCGGGTTTAGGGATTTAGTCAGGAAGACTAACTTTTGGTGAATTCGACAGGGACTTCGAGGTTCAGGCTTCGCTGGTTGCCATTTGCGGACGCGTTACCATCGCCAGCGCTTGCTCAACTACGTCGACGCCTGCTCCCGGCTTGTGCGCATTTTCACTTAAATGCCTGCGCCACTGACGCGCTCCCGGTATCCCCTGGAAAATACCGAGAATATGGCGGGTAATGTGCCCCAGATAGGTTCCATTGGACAACTCGCTTTCAATGTAAGGATACAGCGCACGGATCACTTCTGGCCCAGTAAGCACTGGAGACTGGCTGCCAAACAGCTCGCGATCGACGTCCAGCAACATTGAAGGGTTTTGATAGGCTTCGCGGCCAATCATGACTCCGTCCATATGCTGCAAATGCTGTTTGGCATCTTCAAGCGACTTGATACCGCCATTGATTGCTATCGTCAGGTGCGGAAAATCGCGTTTAAGTTGATAAACACGCGGGTAATCCAACGGCGGCACCTCGCGGTTTTCCTTCGGGCTCAAACCAGATAACCAGGCCTTGCGCGCGTGAATAATAAAAGTGTCGCATCCGCCACGCTCGGAAACCTGCTGCACGAAATCACACAAGAACTCGTAGCTGTCCTGATCGTCGATGCCGATGCGCGTTTTTACCGTTACCGGGATGGAAACCACATCACGCATGGCTTTGATGCCATCGGCAACCAAAGCTGCTTGCCCCATCAGGCAAGCACCAAACATGCCGTTTTGCACGCGATCGGAAGGACAACCCACGTTGAGATTGATTTCATCATAGCCGCGTTGCTCGGCCAGTTTGGCGCAGATCGCCAAATCTTGCGGATTGCTGCCGCCCAGCTGTAGCGCAACCGGATGTTCCTGATCGCCAAACGCCAGATAATCGCCTTTGCCATGAATGATAGCGCCGGTGGTGACCATTTCGGTGTACAGCAGTGCCTCACGGCTCATCAGGCGATGAAAATGGCGGCAGTGGCGATCGGTCCAATCCAGCATGGGCGCAATGGAAAACCGCTGTGCTGAATATGCAGGGGAGCGATCGGCGTGTTCAAGGGTGTCTGTAGCTAAAGATTCTGGTTTATTTTCGAGCATTTTTATCTATTTAGGCTAATTGACGCTTTCTCCGTACGCCATGCAGTACACAAAATCATGGTGTACGTGGATACCGGAATTAGCTGAAGTATTCCCTACTATAACATAGATGAGCCTGACGTTGGGATGCTGCCAATAAAGGTTTTAGATCCAAGGAATGATTCCACCTATTTATTTAAGGCAATTGCGATAATACTCAGAAGAATTAACAAACCTGAGTAATAAAAAATATCACATCGTTAAAAAACATTTTTATTAAGAGGCCGGGATGAAAGAACCAGAAGAATATATTCTCACCCGATTTACTCAATGTGATTATTTCACAGCGGGCAAGTTTTATCCGGTATGGGCCAAATTTGGTTTTGTCTGTCGCATTATCGACGATGACGGCGTGCCAAGACTCGTTGTTGCTCCAGGACGCGGCGTTTGCGCACATCTTGGTACCGATGGTGAGTGGCAACCGGTCAAGGCATTGAATATAAAACCTCTCCCTCGAGATTAGTGAGGATATTTATGAACGCTTTTGATAAATACATGAATGAAATAGTCACCACCGAAATGGGCGCTATTACTTTACGCCGACAGCTTTACTCAATCCCCAGAATTCGTTTTGCCAAAGAAGATTTTGAAGCTGGATATAATGTCGGTTATGAACGCGCACTGCAGAAATGTGGCCATTCCCGACAATCCTTAGATAAACTGATCGCAAAATAATTACCCTGTAAACTTTGAGGACGATAAGTAACTGAGGCGTAGCGCTCGGCGATCGCCAAGAAGCGTGATAAAATCGTGTTTCTATTTATGCAGAGACGTCGCGATGAACTCAACCAATACGGAAACTCTCCTCACTCAAGCCGAGCACTTATGCCAGCAACGTAGCGTTCGGCTTACCCCGCAGCGGCTTGAGGTATTGCGTCTGATGACCGAGCAACCGGGTGCAATCAGCGCGTATGACCTCCTCGACCTTCTGCGCAAAACTGAGCCGCAGGCTAAGCCGCCGACCGTTTATCGCGCGCTGGACTTCTTGCTTGAGCAAGGTTTTATCCATCGCGTTGAGTCTGCTAACAGCTATGTGCTTTGCCATCATTTCGAAGAACCTAGTCATACCTCGGCGCTGTTTATCTGCGATCGCTGCGGTCTGGTGACAGAAAAAACCACCGACGGCATTGAAGAACGACTCGCCAAACTGGCAAAGGATTCTGGATTCGCCCTGCGTCATTCCGTGGTTGAAGCCCATGGACTTTGTGCTGAATGCGCGGTTGTTGAGTCTTGTGAAAGTCATGACCATTGCGAACACGATCATAGCATTGCGGTGAAAAAGCGTTAAAGCTTCTACTCTATAAGTGTTAAGACTTTTTAGAGGGATTTATGGACAAACTATTTAATGCCAGCTGCCATTGCGGTGCCGTAAAATTCAGCGTAAAGCTCACCGACGGCTTCAACACCATCAGGCGTTGTAACTGCTCACTATGCCGAATGCGCGGTGCAGTCGCGGTTTCGGCCCAGTTAGGCGATATCACCTTTCTCGGCGGTGAAGATAAACTCACCGAATATCGCTTTAACACCCAAACGGCTAAACACTTCTTTTGCTCGGTTTGCGGTATTTATACCCATCACCAACGTCGTTCCAATCCGTCGCAATACGGCATCAACGTGGCGTGTTTTGAAGGGGTCTCACCTTTCGATTTTCCTGAAGTTCCTGTAATGAATGGCACGACGCATCCTACCGATACCAAGGCTGGGGCATTGATTGCAGGTTATCTGCGTTATAGCGAGTCGGATTAGTGCAGCGACAAAATCAGGCATGCGCAATGAGTCGATTTACAAAGGAATGAAGGTAATTCGATGAAGGTTTGCGAAATGTTTAGATATAAATGAATTAATTGGGTACATCCTTGTACCCTGCATCCTGAAAAGCGCCTTGGGTAGGAGCAGCTTTAATTCTCAGGATGCAGATTCAGAGATATCAGCACTTACCAGTGGTATTTGTTATCTGATTCCCAGGACTTAAGTTCCTTTTCAGCCTGATCTTTCTGATATCCGTATCTTTCCTGAATCTTCCCTACAAGCTGATCGCGTTTACCTTCGACCACGGTCAGGTCATCGTCGGTCAACTTACCCCATTTCTCTTTGATTTTACCTTTGAACTGCTTCCAGTTACCGTCTGCTTGGTCCTTATTCATAATAAACTCTCCTGTTAAGCTTAGGTTTTACTGCATTAGATAAATGCTTATCAACATAACTAATTGTAGTCGATGGTTTCGACCATGCAGGATATTTTAGGGGATAAAGCCATAACTAGGATTAATCTAAAGCATTTAAAACCAGCTATCGTGCTTCTAAAGGGGCCACTAGCTTCAACGCCGAATCGAGATGCACTAAGAGTTAGTTAAAGAGTTGGTTAAATCGATGAGTATCAATTGTCTTCTGGAACAAGCCGGTAATCACCAGCATCATTCCTTTTTTTATAGACCTGTTGAGCTTTTGTATAAGTTATTTTATTTAAATCTGGCCATTTATCATTATATAATTCAACCCCAAAATCCTTCCACGCGGTTTCATTATCACACCTGCCAGCCATGAAATAGACAAAATCTATGGCCTCATCCAGAGTCTCCGCATTCCGGGCACCAGGATTTTTCTTAAATTCCGCTTCGCTAATCCGAAGATCTGCTGCCTTACTCATCTTATCTATTAAGCTTTTTGCGGCTGTCGGAGTAAAATGTTTGTGTTGTTTATTGATAACTTGTTTCGTCCACTCATATATATCTGAATTTAGATTCTGCCCGCAATAAATTTGACCGTCCTCACACCCCTTCATGTAAGCTGTTAAAAAAATGTAAAAATTACTTTTCAAGCCACCTTGATTGACAAGGTTTTCAGGAGGAGTTTTGAAACCTTTAGAATTATTTGAAATTTGCCCTTTCTCTGTAAGATTTCCATCCTCTACCAGCAGTCCGTAAAATTCTTGTAATTTTACGGACGTATCAGCAAGTCTTTTATCATTCAGAGTCTTACTCCCCCCTTGCCCTGCAATAACAATATCGACAAGGCTATTTACCATAGTATTAATGTTATTTTTTTTAATAGCTTGCTTAGAAAAAGCTGGATTTTTGGATTTTTTAAATAATGATTGAAAAGGCATACAATCTTCTCCGTGAAATTTTCTATCCGTTTAGTTTAGAACTCAATACTATTTCTGAATAGGTGGAAGCCTAACCTGAATATGTTAAACAAAGCTGTAAAAGACCACGTTACGGGAATAGCTTCTCCCACTCAAAGCGTGACGATAATTTGGAGAATTCAATTGGTAATACCAGCACCCATAGCGCTTTGTCGAAGATACTTAAAAGTCATTTAAGCTAACATTCACGACGGCGGCTGAGAGAAAATCTTGCCTACCAAGTAAGCTATGAGAGGAATAAAGCGTAAAACGCAGGAGAAATAGGGAGTAGCGTGCGTGCGTGAGAGAGATATAGAGATACAGAGATACAGAGATACAGAGATACAGAGATACAGAGATACAGAGATACAGAGATTACAGGATCACTTGAGCATGACGATACTAAGAGTATCGTCATGCTAATGGCGGACAGCCTGAGACCGGAATTGTTAAGACCAGTCGCCGTTGCGGATGACGCCGACGGCTAGACCCTCAATGCTGAAATTTTGTTGGCGCAAATCGACAATAATTGGTTCGAAATCGCTATTTTCTGGCAGAAGCTGCACCGTGTTACCCTGCCTTTTGAGACGTTTAACGGTAACTTCATCGTCAATGCGCGCGACAACAACCTGACCGTTGCGAGCTTCCTGCGTTTTATGAACCGCCAGAAGATCGCCATCAAGAATGCCAATATCACGCATCGACATACCGCTGACGCGCAGCAGGAAATCGGCGTTAGGTTTGAACATTGACGGATCAACCTGGTAATGGGCTTCGATATGCTGGGTTGCCAACAGAGGTTCACCGGCGGCAACGCGGCCAACTAGCGGCAGACCTTCCTCTTCTTCCATCAGCAAGCGAATGCCGCGAGAAGCACCTGAAACTATCTCAATCACCCCTTTACGCGCCAGAGCTTTCAAATGCTCTTCTGCTGCGTTAGGTGAGCGGAACCCCAGACGAGTGGCAATCTCTGCACGGGTTGGCGGCATACCGGTGGTGGAGATATGATCGCGAATAAGGTCATAGACCTCTTGTTGTCTGGCCGTTAGTGCTTTCATTCCGCCCCCTGGTTGTTTATACAGTCTAGCTGTGAGTATATACAGGTAATGGTGGAATGAAAACCAAAGAGTGAACAAAAAGCGACATTGAAATACTTATAAATTATAACCATCGCGGCAGCAGGATTACCGCCCAGGTAAAGATTGCAAAACCGATGGCGATAAACACCGCTGCAGAACCCATATCTTTGGCGCGACCGGAAAGCTCATGGATGTCTGGACCGATGCGATCGATGGCAGCTTCAACGGCGCTGTTCAATAATTCGACAAGAATCACCAGAACCAGCGTTCCGACCATTAAAATACGCTCGACGCTACTCACATCAAGGTAAAATGACAGTAAGATAGCAGGGACCACAACGAGAGCTTCCTCTCGAAAAGCGGCTTCATTCTTCCATGCCGCTTTTAATCCTTTTAAAGAATAGCCCGCTGCCTTATATATACGGGTGAATCCAGTGACCTGATTTGGCATTATATTTTACGTCTTAAGTTTGTTTATAGGCATTTTAGCCTGATTTCGTTGTTCTATCACCACAGATCTCATACCAGCTTTCTGGTATCCTTGCGGCGACTTGCTAACAAGAGGCTTTACGTTTTTTTATGTCAGGATGGCGTAGACTTTATTATACCTTGCTGAATTTACCGCTTTCTTTGCTGGTAAGAAGCAAGGTCGTTCCTACAGATCCGGTGACGGAGTTGCGTTTAGATCCAACTCGTCCAATTCTGTACGTTTTGCCTTACAACTCTAAGGCCGATCTTCTCACTCTGCGAACCCAGTGCCTGGCGCAGAATCTTCCCGACCCGCTAATTCCCCTTGAAATCGATGGCGTGCATCTGCCAAGCCACGTTTTCGTCAGCGAAGGTCCTCGCGTATTTTCCTATTATCATCCGAAACAGGAATCAGTAAAACTGTTCCACGATTACCTGGATCTGCATCGTAATAATCCAAATCTGGATATTCAGATGCTGCCAGTTTCGGTCATGTTTGGTCGCGCTCCGGGTCGTGAAGGTCAGGAAACGCCACATTTGCGCGTGTTGAACGGCGTGCAGAAATTCTTCGCGGTGTGGTGGCTGGGGCGTGACAGCTTTGTGCGCTTTTCCAATACCGTTTCTCTGCGTGATATGTCCATCCAGCATGGCACAGACAAGACGATAGCCCACAAATTGGCTCGCGTCGCGCGCATGCATTTTTCCCGTCAGCGACTGGCTGCAGTAGGTCCACGCCTGCCCGCTCGACAAGACTTGTTTAACAAGTTGCTGGCCTCGAAAGCCATCGAAAAAGCGGTGGAAGACGAAGCGCGCAGCAAGAAAATCTCTCATGACAAGGCACAACAGAATGCCATCGACTTGATGGAAGAGATTGCCGCCGACTTCAAATATGAAGCCGTTCGCCTGTCCGATCGCGTTCTGGGCTGGACCTGGAACCGCCTGTATAAAGGCATTAATGTACACAATGCCGAGCGCGTGCGTCAGTTGGCTCAAGATGGTCAGGAAATCGTTTATGTGCCCTGCCACCGTAGCCATATGGACTACCTGCTGCTGTCTTACGTGCTTTACCATCAAGGGCTGGTTCCTCCACATATTGCTGCGGGTATCAACCTGAACTTCTGGCCAGCCGGTCCTATCTTTCGCCGTCTTGGGGCGTTCTTTATTCGCCGCACCTTTAAAGGCAATAAACTTTACTCCACGGTATTTCGCGAATATCTCGGTGAACTGTTCAGTCGCGGTTACTCGGTAGAATACTTTGTCGAAGGCGGGCGTTCGCGTACTGGCCGGTTGCTGGAACCAAAAACCGGCACTCTCGCCATGACTATTCAGGCCATGCTGCGCGGCGGTTCACGCCCTATCACTCTGGTACCGATTTATATCGGTTACGAACACGTGATGGAGGTAGGCACCTATGCCAAAGAGCTGCGCGGGGCAACGAAAGAGAAAGAAAGCTTCCTGCAGATGATCAATGGTTTGCGCAAACTTCGCAACCTGGGTCAAGGCTACGTAAACTTTGGCGAGCCGCTGCACCTGACGCCTTATTTGAATAAAAAGGTCCCTCAGTGGCGCGACTCGATTGACCCTATCGAGGCACACCGTCCAAGCTGGCTAACGCCAACCGTGCAAGACATCGCCGACAAAATCATGGTACGCATCAACAATGCTGCGGCAGCCAACGCCATGAACCTGTGCTCAACCGCGTTGCTGGCTTCGCGTCAGCGCTCACTGACTCGCGAGCAACTGATTGAGCAGCTCAATTGTTATCTGCAACTGTTGCGCAATGCGCCGTACACTGCTGACTCGACGGTGCCTGACCTGACCGCTGACCAGCTGCTGGATCACGCCCTGAACATGAACAAGTTCCAGGTCGAGAAGGACAATATTGGCGATATCATCATTCTGCCGCGCGATCAGGCAGTGCTGATGACCTATTACCGCAATAATATTCATCATTTGCTGGTCATGCCTTCGCTGCTCGCCAGCATCGTGTTGCATCATAATACGGTGAGCAAGACTGAGGTGCTGCGTCAGGTCGAGCTTATCTATCCAATGATTAAAGCCGAACTGTTTATGCATTACAGCAAAGAACAGCTTCCGGCGTTGCTTGAAGTGTTGAGTGCCGAGCTGGTGCGTCAGGAGCTTATTCTGATCGACGGCGATCAATTGATGTTGAATCCGTTACGCAGCCGCCCTCTCCAGCTGCTGGCTGCGGGCGTGCGCGAAACTTTGCAACGCTTCGCAATCACCCTTTCGCTACTCAGCAACAACCCGAGCATTAGTCGCGGCGCGCTGGAAAAAGAAAGTCGGATTATGGCGCAGCGTTTGTCCGTGCTGCACGGTATCAACGCGCCGGAATTCTTTGATAAAGCAGTGTTTACTACACTGGTAGGCACATTGCGCGATGAAGGTTATATCAATGATATTGGTGATGCTATCCCGGAGCATACCTTCGAGATTTACACCATCCTCAGAGATCTGATTACGCCAGACATTCGTTTGACTATCGAAAGCGCTGGCATGCCGTCCGAGCTGCCGCTGGCGACCGAACCCCCCGTCGAAGCCAAGATAGACGTCAGAGATACTGACCACTAATTACGGCTTTTTACGCTGAAATAAAAAACCCCGGCAAGCTCAACGTTTACCGGGGTTTTTCTTATGTAGCTGGAAGCTATGCGGCGCTCATCGTCAGACTAAGCAAGATACCGATAAACATCACCATGCCGACATAATTGTTATTACGAAAAGCCTGAAAACACTGGTCGCGCTCGCGTTTTGCAGTCATCTTTTGCTGATGGACAAACAGGCAGCCGGCTAATAACAGCGACCAGTAAAATGGCGCGCCAAGATGAGTCAAATGCCCTACCAGCGCCATCAATACCAGCGTAGCCAGCTGCAACAGCCCGATGATCAGGTTGTCATTGCGACCAAACAGAATGGCGGTAGACTTCACACCAATCTTGAGGTCGTCGTCGCGGTCAACCATTGCATACTGAGTATCGTAAGCCACGGTCCAGCAGAAATTTGCGATAAACAGCAACCAACAGCTCAGCGGCAGCGATTCGCTTACCGCCATAAATGCCATCGGAATAGCCCAGCCAAAAGCCGCACCGAGCACCACTTGCGGCAGGTTGCTAACACGTTTGACGAAAGGATAAACCCACGCCAGCGCCAGTCCAACGACTGAAAGCATAATAGTTTTGCCGTTTAGCAACAGCACCAGGCAGAACGAAGCCAGCACCAGCGCGCCAAACAACTTCTTGGCCTGTCCGCTGGTCACGGCGCCACTCGCCAGAGGGCGTGCAGCGGTTCGTTTGACATGACCGTCTACTTTTCTGTCGGCGTAATCATTGATAACGCAGCCCGCGGCGCGCATGAAGAAAACTCCCAACACGAACACAATCAGGATCTTGATGGGTGGCTTACCGTCGCTCGCCAACCACAGCGCCCACAGCGTCGGCCACATTAATAACAGTGAGCCAATCGGCTTATCTATTCTCATCAAACGGCAGTAGTCACGCCATTGTCCCTGCTTTGCAGTCTCTATCAACCTATTGTTCTCCCTTGATATAGTGTGATTACGCCTTGCCCGTTTCGGCTTTATTGGATGATTGATAAACGGGTGAAGCAGTTAAAAAGATTTCAGTGAGCAGCAGAGGCTTATCAGAAAGTCGCAGGCGTGAACGTCTGGCCCAGTGCTTTGCCTGCTGTCCAAGATGAATATAGTCACGGCTTAATTGATTTCCACTGAACAAATAACGCCCCAGCGGCAAGGTGCCAAGATCGACCAGTGCGTGATCGGGGCCGGTCAGTGTTTCTACCGGGATCACTGTTCGGCCCAGCAACCATGGAACCTCATCGCCAAACAGCACCACTTCGCGCAGCCAATAACGCTCGCTTGGCGGCAGCTGTGCAGCCTCTTCATCGCTGAGCTCTTCTCGGCTGATAAATCCCTCACGCTGCGGAGTCACACTGACTTTTGCACAGTGCTGCTCAAAACGACGGGTCATCGAGCCCATTTCCAGCAGCCAGTCTACAACCTCGGGAGGGACGTCAGAAGAGTATTCAAACCAATGAATAGCATCAGGAAAAGGAACAATTGACTCAGACATCGATACACTCCGAGTGGGTAGCAGGCTCTACCGAATAAAGGAAATCAGGAGGGTATTCTAGCGCAGATTACCCCGGCGGTAATCCCGCCGGGGAGAAGTTTTACTCGCGTTTCAGGCGTTCGCCGTTTGCAAGATAGAGGGTAACCACCAGCACCAGGATCGCCACGGTATAGAGCAGAGTGTCTACCGGGCTTTTATGGTCGACAATAATAAAGCGAATGATCGCGGTGATGCCGATGTAAACAAAGTAACGCAGCGGAAAGTGGTAACCCGAAGAAAAATACTTAACAATCAGGGCAATAAACTCGAAATACAGGAAGTAAATGACAATACCTTCAATCAGCATATAGGAAGAAGATTCGTCATTGTTAACGAACAATACCAGCGCCAGATGATAGGTTTCCCGGCCTAGAAAGAGCATCAGGATCGCCGCCAGCCCCAGTAAAAAAACGTTTAAGATTCGCTGCATAATAACTGCAACCATCGTTGACTTGTGTGACCCTGCCATGTGATGTACATCCCACTTTTAATGTTGAATGGCAGAAGAATACCACAGGGTTTAGGTCGGAAAAGGCAGATATTCGGAAGGTTACACAATTTTTTATTATGGGGTCTTTTGTATAGAAAAAGGGCCAACTGACAAGCAGTTAGCCCTTATTACTTCAAACGGTTACTTCGGCAAATGCAGCATTATTACCGATTGTCGTGCTTAACCGCGCCAGTTTTTGAAGCGATTGATCAAACCGTTGGTAGAACTGTCGTGTCCGCTAACCTTCTCATCGCTTTCCAGCTCCGGCAGGATACGGCTAGCCAGCTGCTTGCCTAATTCTACGCCCCATTGGTCAAAGGTGTAGATATTCAGGATAGCGCCCTGAGTGAAGATTTTGTGTTCATACAGCGCAATCAACGCACCCAGGCTGTACGGGGTAATTTCGCGCAGCAAAATGGAGTTGGTCGGGCGATTGCCCTCAAACACTTTGAAAGGTGCCACGTGTTTAACGTCTTCAGGCTTTTTACCCTGCGCCGCAAACTCTTCCTCTACAACTTCCAGCGATTTACCAAATGCCAGCGCTTCAGTTTGTGCGAAGAAGTTAGACAGCAGTTTGGCGTGGTGATCGCTTAACGGATTGTGGCTGATTGCCGGAGCAATGAAGTCCGCAGGTACAATTTTGGTGCCCTGATGAATCAGCTGATAAAACGCGTGCTGACCATTGGTGCCCGGCTCGCCCCAGATAATTGGACCTGTTTCATAAGTTACCGGGCTACCGTTACGGTCAACATATTTACCGTTGGACTCCATATTCCCCTGCTGGAAATAGGCCGCGAAACGGTGCATGAATTGATCGTATGGCAGAATCGCTTCAGTTTCAGTGCCGTAGAAATCGTTGTACCAGATGCCGATCAGCGCCAAAATAACCGGCAAGTTTTTCTCGGCCGGAGTTTCTGCGAAGTGTTTGTCCATCGCGTGTGCGCCGCTCAGCAGTTTTTCGAAGTTCTCGAAACCGACTGACAGGGCAATCGACAGACCAATAGCGGACCACAGAGAATAACGACCGCCGACCCAGTCCCAGAACTCGAACATGTTGTCGGTATCAATACCAAACTCGGAAACGGCTTTACCGTTGGTAGACAGCGCCGCAAAGTGTTTGGCAACGTGTTGGTCATCACCCGCTGTTTTCAGGAACCAGTCGCGCGCGCTGTGGGCGTTGGTCATGGTTTCTTGAGTAGTGAAGGTCTTGGACGCCACCAGGAACAGCGTGGTTTCAGGGTCCAGCGGTTTCAACGTTTCGGCAATGTGGGTGCCGTCAACGTTGGAAACGAAATGCATGTTCAGATGGTTTTTGTAAGGACGCAGCGCCTCGGTCACCATGAACGGGCCAAGGTCGGAGCCGCCGATACCAATGTTGACGACATCAGTGATTGGCTTGCCGGTGTAACCTTTCCAGCTTCCGCCGATCACGCGCTCGGTGAAGCCTTTAATTTTTGCCAGTACCGCATTGACTTCTGGCATGACGTCTTTGCCATCAACCACGATTGGCGTGTTGCTGCGGTTACGCAGTGCAACGTGCAATACAGCGCGGTCTTCGGTGCGGTTGATTTTTTCGCCCGAGAACATCGACTTGATAGCTTCTTGCAGCTCGGTTTCTTTGGCGAGCGCCTGTAGTTTGCTCAGGGTTTCTTCAGAGATGCGATTCTTGGAGAAGTCCACCAGGATTTGATCTTCAAAGGTGGCTGAAAACTTGGAGAAACGGTCGCTATCTTCTGCAAACAGTTGACTAATCGTTACATCTTTAACTTTATCGAAATGCTGCTGCAGGGATTGCCAGGCAGCGGTTTTAGTTGGATTGATATTTTTCATAGCAATGCTCTTAGGCTGAGAATGTAAGGTGACATCTTGACTATTTTTTAGCGCAACTGCCTTGATTGTATCTGGTATTTTAATAGATGAGATGCATTTATTGCGTTTCTTGCAATAGGCAGTAACAGTTGGCTTTGAAGCCTAATAGTCAAATACCGCAATGAATAATAGATGACAATGCTGCAAAATGTGAGAGAGATGGCTTCTGATCGTTGACAGATGACACAGAACCCGTTATTTCTAAGCGCCTAACTTATACGCGTCCGCGCGTATGGGCCAGAAGAGGCGCGTCGCCCAGGCAATGTATCGGAGGAACCGTATCCTGCGAAGGTGCATTATGGGGTGCGACGCCGAGGTCAGACACCCAACGGTTGGGAAAAGATCGACTACAGGGGCTGAATCCCCTGGGTTGTCACCGCTATAGCTCAAAGAGCTATTGGCATGGTGGGGCGCTTCTGGGTGTATCGTAGCATTTCTACGCCTGCTCCCGTTTCCCGCTCTACCCTTGTGCCAAGGAATATGCAATTAAAAAGGCCGTCTTAAGAAGGGCGACCCTGACACGAGGTTTCAAATGAATCAAGCAGCACCCCGCAACGCAGACTTGTCGCCACTGAGCAACACGGTCATCGCCAAATTTGGTGGTACTAGCGTGGCGGACTTCGAAGCCATGAACCGCAGCGCCGATGTGGTGCTATCCAATCCAGACGTCCGCGTCGTGGTCTTATCCGCTTCTGCCGGGGTGACTAACCTGCTGGTTGAGCTGGCCGAAGGCGTAGACAACGATCGTCGCGTATTCTTGCTGAGCGAAATTCGCCGCATTCAACACGCTATTATCGATTGTCTGGATCAGCCTGCGGTAATCCACGAAGAAATCGAACGTATGCTGGAAAATATCAGCATGCTTTCCGAGGCGGCAAGCCTGGCGACCTCAACCGCACTGACCGACGAGCTGGTCAGCCACGGTGAGATGATGTCCACCCTGCTGTTTGTTGAAATTCTGCGCCAGAGAAATGTTTCTGCCGAATGGTTCGACGTGCGTAAAATCATGCGCACCAATGACCGGTTTGGACGCGCCGAACCAGACACGCAGGTTCTGCTGGAACTGGCAACGCAACAACTTCTCCCTCGCCTGCAAGAAGCGCTGATTATTACTCAGGGCTTTATCGGTGCCGAGCCGAAGGGGCGCACAACAACTCTGGGCCGCGGCGGCAGCGATTACACTGCGGCTCTGCTGGGTGAAGCGTTGCACGCTTCTCGTGTCGATATCTGGACCGACGTACCAGGAATTTACACCACAGATCCGCGTCTGGTGCCGGGTGCAAAACGCATTGATCGCATTGCCTTTGAAGAAGCTGCTGAAATGGCCACCTTCGGCGCTAAAGTGCTGCATCCTGCGACTCTGCTGCCAGCGGTTCGCCGCGGCATTCCGGTATTCGTCGGTTCAAGCAAAGACCCGTCAGCTGGCGGTACGCTGGTTTGTGATACCACCGAGAACCCGCCACTGTTCCGCGCGCTGGCTCTGCGTCGCAAGCAAACGCTGCTGACCTTGCATAGCCTGAGCATGCTGCATTCACAGGGTTTTCTGGCTGAATTGTTTAACATTTTGGCTCGCCACAATATTTCCGTGGACTTGATCACAACTTCAGAAGTCAGTGTTGCGTTAACTTTAGATACCACCGGTTCCACATCTTCAGGCGATAGCCTGTTGACCACCTCTCTGCTGACCGAGCTTTCCTCACTCTGTCGCGTCGAGGTTGAAGAGAATCTTGCGCTGATCGCTATTATCGGCAACAAGCTTTCACAGGCCTGTGGCGTCGGTAAAGAAGTCTTTGGCGTTCTGGACCCGTTTAACATTCGGATGATTTGTTACGGCGCAAGCAGCTATAACCTGTGCTTCCTGGTTCCCGGCGATGACGCCAATCAAGTGGTTCAGAAACTACATCACAACCTATTCGAGCAGGACTAATCGATTTACGATTCCAGCGAGTAGTGTGAATAAGCCGGGTCGAAAGACCCGGTTTTTTTTAACTAAAAAAACACAACATCCATAATAAAACGATAAAATACAGAGGGTTTCCCTGCATGTTAGCTAAAATCACACGCCTGTTTCCATTATGGGCAGTTTTACTGGCGGTTGCCGCCTATTATACACCGACGACATTCACTCCTATCGGCCCACACGTCAGCACCCTGCTGATGCTGATTATGTTTGCGATGGGCGTAACACTGGAATTTGGCGATTTCAAACGCGTACTTTCCCGCCCTGCGCCAGTCGCGGCTGCCACGTTCTTGCATTACCTGGTGATGCCGCTAGCCGCGTGGTTATTGGCCAAACTGTTCCACATGCCTGACGATCTGGCTGCCGGGATGATTCTGGTTGGCAGCGTGGCCAGCGGAACTGCATCCAACGTGATGATTTATCTAGCCAAAGGCGACGTGGCGCTGTCCGTGACTATCTCTTCTGTTTCAACGTTGGTTGGCGTATTCGCCACGCCGTTGCTGACTCGCTTGTATGTTGACACTCATATCAAGGTCGACGTGGAAGGCATGCTGCTCAGTATCCTGCAGATTGTTGTGGTGCCGATCCTGGCCGGCCTGATTGTTCATCACCTGTTTACCAAAGTCGTCAAACGTATCGAGCCTGTTCTGCCGCTATTTTCCATGGTGTGCATTCTGGCCATCATCAGCGCGGTGATTGCCGGAAGCCAAAGTCTGATTGGTTCCGTGGGTCTGGTAGTGGTCATCGCGGTTATCATGCACAACGCCATCGGCCTGCTCAGCGGCTATTGGGGTGGCAAGTTGTTTGGCTTCGATGAAACGACCTGTCGCACCATCGCGCTTGAAGTCGGAATGCAGAACTCCGGCTTGGCCGCGACTCTGGGCAAACTGTACTTCTCCCCTTTGGCCGCATTGCCGGGTGCAATATTCTCCGTGTGGCACAACCTTTCAGGCTCCCTGCTTGCTGGTTACTGGTCGGGTCGTCCGGTGAAAAATGATGAAAAGAACGCGCATAAATAATCTCGCGTTAGAGCAATGAAAAAAGGGTCACGAGAATATCGTGACCCTTTTTGTTTTTACGCGGCCAGAAGCTTATTTTGCCAGCCCAGGTAGATCGTCGAGATCTTCGCGTTCATCTTCTTTCTCGTCTTTATCGAGCACGTTATAGGCCACCGCGCAGAACAACGAGTTGAGGCGTTTCATGTCACCAAGCAGGCCAAGGTGCAGCGAGCTGGTTTCAATACTTTGAACGTTATGCTGATGCAGCCTATCAACGTGGGCATGGGCATATCGGCGGTCGAGCAGGCGGAAACGGTGCTTTGAGCGGCGTAAACGCTTAGCGCTGGTCATATCGCTGGACAGGAAAACAGAGAGACTCAGACGTAGGTTATCCACCAGCTTCTCATGCAGGCTATCAAGCTCCGATAGACCTTCCGCAGAGAATGCGCGGCGGGCGTCGTGCGATTTAGCGGCAATATCGCCAGTCATACGCTCGATGATATCTCCAGCCTGCTCCAGGTTTAGCGCCATCTCGATAATTTCGGCCCAGCGACGGGAATCATCCTCGCCTAAATCTTCTTTGTGAATCTGAGCCAAATACAGTTTGATGGCGGTGTATAGCACGTCTACGTCGTCATCAAGCCGGCGAACCTCGCGATCATTAGTGATTTTTCCATGCATGACTTCATGCTGAAGAATAAGCATATGTTCAACCACATCGCCCATTCGCAAAGTTTCACGCGCCGCATTGGCAAGGGCCAGTGAAGGAGTATCGATGGCGCTGACGTCCAGGTGACGCGGACGAAGACGCGGGTCATCCTCGGGCACATCGGCAATCCACAGCTCACAGATTCTGGCCATCATTCCGGCCGTTGGCACCAGCGCCAGACAGCGGATCAGGTTGTAAAATACGTGGAAATAGATCACCAGTTCTTCGTCGGGAATGCCGATTTTCGCCAGTAGCCCGGTGAGCGGCCCGATAAACGGCAACACAATGACACAGCCGATCAGCTTGAACAGCAAACTACCTAACGCCACCCGGCGTCCGGCGGCATTTTGTTTACTGGCATTGATCATTGCCAGAATACCGCTACCGAGATTGGCTCCGATAACCAGACAGAGTGAAACTTTTAGCGAGATAACACCGGTTGCGGCCAGCGTGGCGGTCAGCAGCACCGCGGCAAGGCTTGAGTAACTGATGATGGCAAAAACTGCTCCGGTCAGCGCATCAAGAATCGTATCGCCGGTCAACGACGAGAACAGTACTTTGACCCCGGATGCCTGAGTAATTGGCGTCGCGGCAGCCACAATCAGCTCCAGCGCCAGCAAGATTAGCCCAAGACCGATCCCTACACGGCCCATTTGACCGGCGCGCGTTTGTTTCCGACTCAGGAAGAACGACACACCGACGAAAATCAGCAGCGGGGAAAGCCAGGAAAGATCGAAGGTCAGCACACGCGCCATCAGCGCTGTCCCGACGTCTGCACCGAGAATAATCACCAGCGCCGGCGAAAGTGCCACCAGTCCCTGAGCCACAAAGGAAGTGACCAGTAATGCAGTGGCGTTGCTGCTTTGTACCAGCGCGGTCACGCCGATACCTGAAACAAACGCCAGCGGTTTTTTTTCTACACTACCACTGAGGACGCGGCGCAAATTGGCACCAAACACGCGCATGATCCCTGTACGCACAATGTGCGTACCCCATACGAGTAATGAAACCGCTGAAAGCAAATGAAGAAGAGTTAACACTAAACAAGAACTCCTTTAGCGCCAGGCGTGTATAGACCATCCTGCCTGCCTGGCGTGTTGGAGCAGGATGGCATCCGGATTAATGGCACAGGGTTTGCCCACTTTAGCCAGCAGCGGCAAATCGTTGTGCGAGTCCGAATAAAAACTGGCATTGGCAAGCAGGCTATCGTCCTGTTCGAGAAGGGCCATCAGCCGCGTCACCTTTCCTTCACGAAAGGTCAGCACGCCTTGAGTAAAGCCGGTAAAAAGACCTTCACGAGTCTCGACACCGATAGCCAGCGTTTCGTCAATTCCCAGATATTTAGCAATTGGAGCAACCAGATGTTCACCAGAAGCAGAAATTACAATCGTTCGATCGCCTTTCGCCTGATGCTCGGCCAGGCATTTTCGCGCATCGGCGTAAATCCTTCCGGCAATCACTTCCTCAACAAACCGCTCAACCATCGCGGCCACATCATCTTCGCTGCGACCTTTAAGCGGAGTTAGCGTCCAGTTCATGTATTCCGTCATGTCCATTTGACCCACGGCATACAGGCGCATCATTTCGGCGTCTTGTTGCAGGAAATCGTCAGGATCGCTAACCCAGCCCTGCTTGACCATAAAAGCTGACCACAGGCTGGAACAATCACCATGGATCAGAGTTTCATCAAGATCAAATAGCGCCAGATTCATGCAACTTCTCTCAAGGTATCAAGATCTAACTGTAGACCAATATCTGTGCCATCGGCATACAGAGACTCAACGGAGCGGTTTAAAACATCCACCGATAACTCGACATTGTGAGCCATAACACGATAACGAACGACGTTACCAAGCAGGCTGTGATTCAGGATACGGGCGGGAATTCCCTGATTTGGCGCACAAAGCGCAATCGACTCCGGTCTGATGGCGACCTGGGAGGGATAACTTTGCCCGGTCAAGGTATGTGCCTGTTCGGCTGTCAGCAGGTTATAGCTGCCAATAAAACCGGCTGCGAAAGCATTGACCGGTGCAGTATACAATGTTTCGGCGTCGCCATTCTGTACGATTTGTCCTTTATTCATTAAAACAATACGATCCGACATGGTCAGCGCCTCTTCCTGATCGTGAGTAACGAAGATGGCGGTTAGGTTCATTTCGCGTTGAATACGGCGGATTTGTTCGCGTAAATGTTTACGAATACGGGCGTCGAGGGCTGATAAAGGCTCATCGAGTAACAGCAGGCGCGGCTGTGTGACCAACGAACGGGCCAGCGCCACACGCTGACACTGCCCACCGGAAAGCTGATGCGGATAGCGGCGGGCAAACTCGTTTAGCTCAACCAGCGCTAACACTTCAGCCACGCGGCGGGTCGTTTCACTGGCAGAAATGCGTTGCATTTTCAGGCCAAAAGCTACGTTCCCCTCAACCGTCATGTTGGGAAACAGCGCGTAGCTCTGAAACACCATGCCAATCCCGCGTTTTTGCGGCGTAAGTGGAACAATGTCCTGACCCTGAATCAAAATTTGCCCGCTGTCGACCGAAGTCAGCCCCGCGAGACAGCGCAGCAGCGTAGACTTTCCGCAGCCGCTCGGGCCAAGCAGCGTAACGAACTCGCCCTCTTTGGCGCTAAAATCAATATTATTGAAAATCTGCGTCTGACCGTAATGTTTGTTGAGTTGGGTGACTTGCAAATAGGACATGATTAGCGCTTCCCTTTATTCATTGCGTTAGCCACCCAGGTAAATGCCAGGACAACCACGAAATAGGAGATAACCAATGCGCTGGTGAAATGGCCACTGCCATTGCGCATATTGTAGAGATAGACCTGCAATGTTTCATAGCGGCTGCCGACCAGCAGGTTAGCGAACACAAACTCACCAATTAAAAACGAGAACGAAAGTAGTACCGCGATAGTCGCGCCCTTGCGCAAATTTGGCAAAATCACCAGCAATGCGGCTTTCCAGGTGCTGGCACCGAGCAAATGGGCGGCGTCCATTAGGTCACGCATATTAATGGCCTGAATATTGTTGGATATGGCCCGATAGATAAACGGCAGCGCGATAGTGAAATAACAGCCAATCAAAATCCAGGGCGTGCCGGTCAGTTCAAACGGTGGCGCAGAGTAGAGCTGCATCAGGCCCACCGAAGAGACCACCGGCGGTACAGCAAACGGCAACAGGATCAGCACGTTCATCAGTGCATCTAGCCTTGGGAAATAGTAAGCAATCACAAACATAAGTGGCAGGATCAGCACCAGCGAGAACACCAGCGTACCCAGACAGATCAACAGTGAATGCCCCAATGCCACCAGAAAACGCGGATCGCTCCATAGCGAGACAAGCCATTTCATGGTGAAGCCGCTCGGCAGAATGGTTGCTCCCCAGTCCTCCACCAGCGCATAAATCAGCGTTGCGGCTAGCGGTAACATCAGAACAATAAACAGCACCCAGACAATCAGGCGGTGATAAATACTTTCAGCGCGCGACATATTTTTCCTCCAGGCCAGTGATAGTCAAAAAATTAGCCTTAGCGAACATTGACATAGCTCCTGCGCAACAGCCATTGATGCACCAGCGTGATGACCGCCATTAACAGCACCAGCAATATCGCCAGCGCGCTACCCATGTTCGGATCGAGGGAAATATCGCCCGAGACCAGCGCGGCGATTCGCACAGGCACGACGTTAAAGTTGCCAGTGGTCAAAGCGTAGACTGTGGCATAAGCCCCCAGCGCGTTAGCCAGCAAGATAACAAAGGTGCCCATTAAAGCCGGGGCCAACACCGGTAATCCGATGTAGCGCCAAAAGCGCCATTTGCCTGCGCCGAGCAGCGCCGCCGACTCTTTCCAGTCTTCTCGCAGCCCGTCAAACGCCGGGTAAAGCAGCAGAACGCCCAATGGGATCTGAAAATAGGTATAAAGCACGATCAAGCCATCTCTGGAGTACAGATTGAAGCTATTCATCAGACCATATTTTCTCAGGATTAACGTCAGGGTACCGTTTAGGCCAAGCAGAATCACAAAGGCAAAGGCCAGCGGCACCCCAGCAAAATTGCTGGTCATATTGGTAAATGACATCACAAAATCATGCAGCTTGGTCGGGCCCAGCTGGCGAAGTGAGTAACTACCAACCAATGCGATCAGCAGACCATAAATACTTGACCAGACAGAGATATCCAGTGAGAACTTCATCGCTTGTAGATAGAACGGCGAGGTCAGAATATCGCTGTAATTACCGAATCCCCAGGCTTCATAGGTATCGCTATAAAAACTGCTTACAGCGACCCAGACCAGCGGCGCAAGCTGAAAAGCGATGAAGAACACCGCGAAAGGCAGCACAAAAAGCAGAGCAAGCCACTTAGCTTTCATCCCTTATTCCCCATCTTCTCGACCTGAATCAGGCCAGTAAATCCGCGCAGTGTGGCTTGTCATGGCTGACATTAAGCAACTCACAAACGGTGCCACAGAGTTCAGTTTGCAGCGGCGCGGCGTCTTTAAAACTGAAGGCGTTACCAAACACAAACATCGGGACCTGACGCTCTTCTGGCAGAATCCCGCCGTGGCTGCGATCGTTGTTCATACCGTGATCGGCGGTGACGATTACCTGATATCCAGCTTCGAGCCAGGTGCCGAGATAGTGCGACAAAATACCGTCAGCGACGCGCGCCTTGTTGCGATACTGCATCGAATCGAGACCAAACTTATGGCCCGTATCGTCAATATTCATCGGATGAATTAGCAAAAAGTCTGGATCATGTTTTAAACGCAGGCTTTCGGCGTCATCAAACAGATGTGAATCGGGATAGGTATCGTCGTAATAGAAATGACCGTGCTGAATCGCCAGACTCTTATCGTCGGTATGGCGATCGCGCGCCGGAGTAAACGGCGTGCGGTTATAAAGCTCACTAACCCAATGGTAGGCCGCCGCCGCAGTGGTTAAACCGGCGTCGCGGGCATAATGGAAAATACTGCGCCCAGTCGATAAGCGGTCTACATGATTATGTACGATACCGCTCAGCACGGGCGTCACGCCGGTAAGAATGCATTCATACAGCGGGCGTGACAGTGACGGTAGTTCGCATTCCAGTTGATACAAGCGCCCGCGTCCCGCAGCGCACTGTGCCTGTAAATATCCCATTGCTTCGCGGGCAACCTGATAATTCAGGCCGTCCAGTACCACCAGAATGCTCTTCATTACGTAATACCCTGATAAAAGTTTATGAAATTCAATGCATGGAAAGAGCTTTAAATTTTTCATCGATGAACGAACGATTCATTTCTTTTACCGATGAAAGATCCCTCATTCTTTTTACAAAGGAGAGAAAATAATCCTCTAAAGATTTCGCGTCTCGGGAAGGCGGCAAGCAGGCGAATCCCCGGGAGCTTATACAAGTCAATGACTGGGGTAAGCCCGCGCTGCCAACGCGCCTGAGGCACGAAAGATAACGATTAAAATCAATCCTCTAAAGATTTCGCGTCTCGGGAAGGCGGCAAGCAGGCGAATCCCCGGGAGCTTACACAAGTCAATGACTGGGGTAAGCCCGCGCTGCCAACGCGCCTGAGGCACGAAAGATAACGATTAAAATCAATCCTCTAAAGATTTCGCGTCTCGGGAAGGCGGCAAGCAGGCGAATCCCCGGGAGCCTACACAAGTAAGCGACTGGGGTAAGCCCGCGCTGCCAACGCGCCTGAGGCACGAAAGATAACGATTAAAATCAATCCTCTAAAGATTTCGCGTCTCGGGAAGGCGGCAAGCAGGCGTAATCCCCGGGAGCCTACACAAGTAAGCGACTGGGGTAAGCCCGCGCTGCCAACGCGCCTGAGGCACGAAAGATAACGATTAAAATCAATCCTCTAAAGATTTCGCGTCTCGGGAAGGCGGCAAGCAGGCGAATCCCCGGGAGCTTACACAAGTAAGTGACTGGGGTAAGCCCGCGCTGCCAACGCGCCTGAGGCACGAAAGATAACGATTAAAATCAATCCTCTAAAGATTTCGCGTCTCGGGAAGGCGGCAAGCAGGCGAATCCCCGGGAGCTTACACAAGTAAGTGACTGGGGTAAGCCCGCGCTGCCAACGCGCCTGAGGCACGAAAGATAACGAGGATTTATTGTTGGAGATTGATCATGACTTGCTCTTGCCAAAGCCTTGGAAGCGTTTTGGCGCTCTTGTTCCAGGCTTCTGGATCAGCAATCGGATGCGCGTTGGCGTATTCACTGTTAGGCAACAGTTTGGCTTTTACATCATCCGGCAACGTCAAGTGTTCGGCACGGATTGGACGCGCATAACCACGGGCCAGATTGATTTGGCCGGCATCGGAGAAGATATATTCACGAGCCCATTTTGCCGCGTTTGGATGCTTACCGTATTTGTTAATGATGGTGGAATAACCCGAAGTGATACTGCCGTCTGATGGGATCACCACGTCAAAACGAGTTTTATCAATCTGGTCACGATAGTTAAGACCGTTGAAGTCCCAGACTACGCCAACCTGAACTTCGCCTTTTTCCAGCGAGGCAATAACCGGGTCGGTGAGGCTCAAACGCCCTGCCTTCGCCAGCTTGGCAAAGTAATCCAGACCCGGCTTAAGGTTTTTCTCGTTACCACCCATGGCATAAGTGGCCGCAAGAACGCCATTAGCTGCCTGCGCTGCAGTACTCACGTCGCCGATAGTCACTTTATATTTGCCTTTCATCAGGTCAGCCCAGCTGTGTGGCTCGTCTTTAACCTGAGATTTATCAATGATAAAGGCGATAGTGCCAGTATAAGCCAGCACCCAGTTACCGTCCTTGTCTTTGGCCCAGGCAGGCACCTGGTCCCAGGTACTTGGTTTATAAGGCAGAGTAACGCCCTCTTTCACCGCTATTGGACCAAATGCCGCCCCCACATCACCGATATCTGCACTGGCGTTGCTTTTTTCTGCCAGGAATTTAGCAATTTCCTGCGCCGAACTCATGTCAGTATCGCTATGCTTGATGCCGTATTTAGTATTCAAATCATTCCAGGTATCTTTCCAGTTTGCCCAGGAATCAGGCATGCCAACGCTGTTCACGGTGCCTTCAGCTTTAGCGGCTTTTTCAAGACTGGCCAGAGATTCGGCAGCAAACGCGGTAGTCGTTGTCATAACGAGCGCGGTGGTTAACACAGAAGCGAACAACTGTTTCATAACTGATGCTCCAGATGATAGTGTGTGTGAGTGCTGGTCTAGTCCAGCAAGATCCAAGCCAATCTAACGATCGTTTGTGATAATTATATGACAGCGTGATAAAGCAGCATTTTTAAGCGAATAGCTGTTAACAAGTGCACAAATCTTCAACCTTTAATTGCCATAGTGGTGCAAAAATGCACTGAAATGAGGCTGAATATTGATGAGTGAATCCCAGACCACTGTTGCAACTATTTGCCAAACATTGAGTGAAAAAATAACTGCCGGACTTTATTCAGCCGAGGGACGCTTGCCCTCGGAAAGAACGCTGAGCGAGCAGTTTTCCACTACCCGTATTACTCTGAGAGAGGCGCTAAGCCAGCTTGAGGCACAGGGGCTTATCTATCGCGAAGTGCGCCGCGGCTGGTTTATATCGCCGCCACGTATTCTTTATAATCCGCTTCAGCGCAGTCATTTCCACGCGATGGCAAAGGAGCAGGGGCGAATCGCACAGACCGAGCTTATCGACGCCAGCCAGATTAAAGGCAGTGACAGCCTGTGCCAGAAGTTAAATTTGCCACCGCAAAGTGAGATCTACTGCATCCGTCGACTGCGCTACATTGATGGCCGGGCTGTGCTGTACGTTGAACATTATCTAAATCCACAGTTCTTTCCAGATATCATTAACGACGATCTCACCCGATCCTTGACCGATCTGTACTTGTCTCGCTATGGGATAAAATATGGCCGTGTGCGTTTTGATATGGTGCCGACACGATTACCCACAGAAGCTTCTAACGCACTGAAAGTTACGTCGGGAAGTCCGGCGTTAGTGATCACGCGAATCAACCGCGATCAACAGGATCGGATCATTGACTGCGATCTGGAATACTGGCGCTATGATGCCTTGCAGATAGATGTTGAGGTGGGGTAAGCAATACGAAATAGATAAGGATTTGCTGGGGAGCCCAAGATGGCAGCTCCCCTCCCTAACCCTCTCTCGTTCGCGAGAAAATATTTAGCCCCTCCCAAATTGAAGCACTACTCAGACTCATACCAAATTGAAGGAGTGCTTAGCGCTTCACAAAATGGGTAAGTCACATAATCAGGTTAATCAGCATCATAACCAAGATTAGGTGCCAGCCAGCGCTCAACTTCAGTTATTGGCATACCTTTACGCGCTGCGTAGTTTTCAACCTGATCGCGCTGGATTTGCGCCACGGCGAAGTATTTACTTTCGGGATGACTGAAATACCATCCAGAAACGGCAGCACCAGGCCACATGGCGAATGACTCAGTCAACTGCATACCGGTGTGGGTTTCGACATCCAACAGCTTCCAGATTTGTCCTTTCTCAGTGTGCTCCGGGCAGGCCGGATAACCGGGTGCCGGGCGTATCCCCTGATAGTTTTCACGAATTAATTCTTCATTACTGAGGTTTTCATCTGCTGCAAAGCCCCAGTGAAGCTTGCGCACCTGCTCATGCAAATATTCCGCAAAACCTTCAGCCAAACGGTCAGACAGCGCTTTAATCATGATTTTATTGTAATCATCGTGCTGCTTGTCATAGGCCTCGGCCAAGGCATCCTCTTCCAAACCACCGGTTACGGCAAAGGCTCCCATGTAATCAGCTTTGCCGCTGGACTTCGGTGCGACGAAATCAGCCAGGCAATAATTGGCGAAATCCGTTTTCTCGGTTTGCTGGCGCAGATGGTGGCTAACCACCAGCACTTCTTCTCGGCTTTCGTCGCGATAAATTTCGATATCATCATCAACTCGATTAGCCGGGAATAAACCAAATACGCCGCGCGGATTAAGCGATTTGTCGCGTGAAAGCTTATCCAGTAAGTCGTTGGCATCCTGGAACAAGCGCTTGGCCTCTTCGCCGACCACTTCATCTTCAAGAATACGTGGATATTTTCCTGCCAACGACCAGGTCATAAAGAATGGCGTCCAGTCAATGTACCGACGCAATGTTTCAATGCTGGCCTCAACCTGATGAATGCCTAAACGCCTGGCTACCGGTGGCGTGTAGCTCTCCCAATCAAGCTGGCTAGCATTGGCCCGGGCTTTTTCCAGGCTTACCGGCGGAGTACGCGGTTTCTTGCGCGCATGCTGGATACGCACCGTATCGTACTCTTTGCGTGTTTTCTCGATAAACGCATCGCGCTGCTCATCGGACAACAAGGCGGAAACTACACCAACAGAACGGGAAGCATTCTGCACGTAAGTGGTTGAACCTTTATAGTTCTGCTCGATTTTCACCGCAGTGTGGGCTTTAGAGGTAGTTGCACCGCCTATCAGCAGTGGAATAGTGAAACCGCGACGCTGCATCTCTTTCGCCACATTGACCATTTCATCCAAAGACGGCGTGATCAGTCCAGAAAGCCCGATAATATCGACGTTTTCTTCAATGGCGGTTTTAAGAATTTTATCGGTTGGGACCATAACGCCTAAGTCGATGATTTCATAGTTGTTGCACTGCAGAACCACCCCGACGATATTTTTTCCGATGTCGTGAACGTCGCCTTTTACTGTTGCCAGCAAGATTTTACCGTTAGTTTTACCCTTCTCTTTGCTAGCCTCAATGTACGGCTGAAGATACGCCACCGCCTGCTTCATCACGCGGGCAGATTTTACCACCTGCGGCAGGAACATTTTTCCTTCACCAAACAAATCACCAACGACGTTCATGCCATCCATTAATGGCCCTTCGATCACTTCGATAGGTCTTGCTGCCAGTTGACGCGCTTCTTCGGTATCCAACTCGATAAATTCGGTAATACCTTTCACCAATGAGTATTCGAGACGCTTTTTAACTTCCCAACCACGCCATTCAGCCTGTTGTTTATTCGCTTCGCCATCGTCTTTGCTACCGCGATATTTCTCGGCCAAATCGAGCAAACGCTCGGTACCGTCCTCACGCCGGTTAAGAATCACATCTTCAACCGCGTCACGTAGTTCGGTGCTTAAATCGTCGTAAATCGCCAGCTGACCAGCGTTAACGATGCCCATATCCATGCCGTTACGAATCGCGTGATACAAGAACACGGCATGAATTGCTTCGCGCACCGGGTCGTTACCGCGGAACGAGAAGGAAACGTTGGAGACGCCACCAGAAATCAGCGCGTGTGGCAACTCGGCCTTGATGTCGGCACAGGCCTCGATAAAGTCGACGGCGTAATTGTTATGCTCTTCGATACCGGTCGCCACAGCAAAGATATTCGGGTCGAAAATGATATCTTCCGGTGGAAATCCGACCTCTTCGGTTAATAACTTGTAAGCACGGCGGCAGATTTCAATTTTACGAGCACGAGTATCCGCCTGCCCTACTTCGTCGAAGGCCATCACCACCATCGCGGCGCCGTAGCGGCGAACTTTGCGAGCGTGTTTGAGGAAAGCCTCTTCCCCTTCTTTCATGGAGATCGAGTTAACGATGCCTTTGCCCTGGATGCATTTAAGGCCTTTTTCGATGACGTCCCATTTTGAAGAGTCAATCATGATCGGCACGCGGGCAATATCAGGCTCACCGGCAATTAGATGCAGGAATTTCACCATGGCGGCTTCGGCATCGAGCATGCCTTCGTCCATGTTGATATCAATAATTTGCGCGCCACTTTCAACCTGCTGACGAGCAACCGCCAGTGCATCGAGATACTTCTCTTCTTTGATTAATTTTTTGAAGCGCGCGGAGCCGGTCACGTTGGTGCGTTCACCGACGTTAACGAAAAGCGTCTGTGCGTCAATGGTTAAAGGTTCTAGACCGGCAAGGCGGCAAGCCACCGGGATTTTTGGCAGTTGGCGAGGTGGTACGCCTTCAAGCACTTTAACCATGGCCGCGATGTGTGCTGGCGTGGTGCCACAGCAGCCGCCAACGATATTCAGAAATCCTGATCTCGCCCACTCACCGATATGCTCGGCCATTTCTTTGGCTTCGAGATCGTACTCACCAAAAGCGTTGGGCAAGCCGGCATTAGGGTGCGCGGTGACGTAGCATTCGGAGATACGCGACAGCTCGGCCACGTATTGTCGCAGCTCGTCAGGGCCCAAAGCACAGTTAAGGCCAAAGGTCAGTGGTTTAACGTGGCGCAGCGAGTTATAAAAAGCCTCTGTGGTCTGCCCTGAAAGCGTACGCCCGGAGGCGTCGGTGATGGTGCCGGAAATCATGACAGGCAGCAGCACGCCCATCTCTTCAAACACGGTTTCCACGGCAAAGGTCGCAGCTTTGGCGTTTAAGGTGTCGAAGATCGTTTCCACCATGATCAGATCAACACCGCCTTCAATCAATGCACGGGTCGATTCACGGTAAGCTTCCACCAGCTGATCGAAAGAGACATTGCGAAACGAAGGATCATTGACGTCCGGGGAGATCGAGGCCGTGCGGTTGGTCGGACCTAACACCCCGGCGACATAACGCGGCTTTTCTGGAGTTCGTGCGGTCCATTCATCAGCACAAATACGTGCCAGACGCGCAGCTTCGTAGTTTATCTCGGCTGACAGTGATTCCATATGGTAGTCGGCCATGGCGATTGGCGTGGCATTAAAGGTGTTGGTTTCGAGTATGTCGGCACCGGCTTCAAGATAACCATAATGAATAGCGGTGATCACTTCTGGTTTAGTCAGTACCAGAAGGTCATTATTGCCTTTGAGATCGCTTTCCCAGTCAGCAAAACGTGTGCCACGGTAGTGCTCTTCTTCCAGACGATAGCTTTGGATCATGGTACCCATGCCGCCATCCAGGACTAAGATCCGCTTTGCCAGCTGCTCATGTAGTGCGTTTACTCGATTTGTCACTTTCACCTCATCACTTGCAATCTGCTTCTACCAACACAATTTGGCCTGACTTTGTGGTCATTCTATACGTATTTACTGTACTAAAATCCGGCAATCATCCTAGCATACCTCGGCTATGGGCAGGATTGCCGACAACGTGAGACTTTTTCATCAATTCCTCGAGCTTTATTCCAAACTGTCTGCAACACATCGGATGAGCGCAAAAGTTGTTTGCGATCCATACTGTAAAAACGAAAACCAATTCCAAAATAATATTTTAAAGCCGGTATCTTAGGCAACGCTGAAAGGGAAGCATCATGGTGACCTCTTCTGCTCCGGCAGGAAAACGCGCAAAAAAAGTTAAAAGCCCGTCGACCAGCACCAGTGCTGCCACTGGTCAGGTGCAATCCCTCACTAGAGGATTAAAACTGCTTGAATATATTGCGGAAGCTCAGGGAAGCGTGGCGCTAACTGACTTGGCGCAGCAGGCAGGATTGCCTAATTCAACGACACATCGGTTGCTGACAACCATGCAGCAACAGGGCTTTGTTCGTCAGGTCGGTGATTTGGGGTTGTGGACAATTGGCTCTCACGCCTTTGTGGTCGGCAGCAGTTTCCTGCAGAGCCGTAACTTATTGGCGATGGTGCATCCGATGCTGCGGCGATTAATGGAAGAATCGGGCGAAACGGTGAATCTGGCCGTGCTGGATCACGGTGACTATCAGGCGATCATCATCGATCAGGTGCAGTGTAACGCTCTTATGCGCATGTCGGCACCGATAGGCGGCAAGCTGCCAATGCATGCCTCAGGAGCAGGTAAAGCGTTTTTGTCGACTCTGCCGGAAGACCGCCTGGTAAAGATGCTGCATAAAATTGGTTTGCACAGCTATACCCCGATGACGCGTACCTCACCGGTCAATCTCAAGCAAGAATTGGCTGACACGCGTAAGCGCGGTTATGCCTTTGATGATGAAGAACATGCGTTGGGATTGCGCTGCGTGGCGACCTGTATTTATGACGAGCATAACGATGCCTATGCGGCAATTTCTATTTCGGGCCCAGTATCGCGGATAACCGATGACCGCGTAACCGAACTTGGGGCCTTAGTCATCCATGCAGCGAAAGAAGTTACGCAAGCTTACGGCGGAGGCAAACACTAATCGGTAATAGGCAACTGCATCGGCAGCGCCTTTGAGTACGAGTGGCGCTGCATATTTCGATGGATAAATCGTTGCTTGCGACGGTAGGCAAACACGTCTTCGACATGCCCGGCCTGAATACGCTGTTGCAGCCCGCGCCAGTAATCAGCGCAAAAAAGATCACCGTGCAGAGCATCAAAGTATGGCCGCAAGCGTTTGTCGCTACAGAGAAAATAGCGAAACTCTTCTGGAAAAACGTCGTTGTCGGCAACGCTGTACCATGGGCCGTTTGCCAACTCATCTTCCGGATAAAGGGCCTTGGGTAAATCACGGAAGTTTATTTCGGTCATGTAGCAAATTTCGTCGTAATCATAGAACACCACGCGACCGTGGCGAGTGACGCCAAAATTTTTAAACAGCATGTCGCCGGGGAAAATATTTGCCGCCGCTAATTGCTTGATTGCATTACCATACTCTTCGATTACTTCGTGTAGCTGTTTTGAATTTGCCTGGCCGAGATAGAGGTTTAGCGGGGTCATGCGGCGTTCAATATAGAGATGGCTCAGGGCAATGCTATCACCAAGATCCTGGATTTTGTTGCCAGCTTCTTTCTGTAGCTCTGCCATCAGCTCAGGACAGATACGATCTTTGGGCAGAACGAAATGTTCAAACTCTTGAGTATCGGCCATACGGCCTACACGGTCGTGCTCTTTAACTAGCTGATAGCATTCACGTACTCGCTGTTCAGTCACCTGTTTTGGCGGTGCAAAACGATCTTTGATAACCTTAAATACCCTATCGCTGCCGGGAAGGGTAAATACCAGCATCACCATGCCTTTCACGCCCGGAGCAATAATAAAGGGATCGCTGCTCGAAGCCATGTAGCGCAGATGCTCACGGTAACATTCTGTTTTTGCATGTTTTTGACAACCAATCGCACTATAAAGCTCAGCGGTTGTTTTTGAAGGTAGAACTTCCCGCAGCCATTCAACCAGCGCGCCGGGATGAGGGGCATAAACCATAAAATATGAACGAGCAAAGCCGAAAACAATGCTGGCATCATCATGCTCGGTCAGGCAAGTATCCACGAACAGTTTTCCGTGCTCATCCTGATGAATAGGCAGCAAAAAAGGATGAATCTTGCCAGGTAATCGAATCTTGCCGATTATCCATGCGGCTTTGTTGCGATAAAAAAGCTCGGTGACGATTTCAAACTCAATTTGATCCATTGAGTCTTCGGGAAAGTTTTCAGCCAGCACATCGGATATGGCAAGTGTGTCGCGATGAATGTCCTGCCACGTCAGGCGCAGTGGCAGCTCAATCAATAATTTATGCAGCATATTCAAAAGGTCAGCACGAGGATTAATTCTTCGAGCCAAAGGACGGGAGAGGCATTTACCACTATCTGGATGCTGTTCGCTGAAAATAAACAGCCGGTCCTCGATTAACTCACGATGTTTGAAGATGCGGCAATACACCGAGTTGAAAAAGCTTTCTGCTATTTCTCCGCGAGGATAATCCGGCAACAATTCGCTGTAACAGCGCTTAACGCGGGCGATAAATGTCGCGTCATAAAAATAGGGGACAGTAATGCATTTAAGCTGACTCACAACCAGTCCAACGTGATGGTCATAAAGATGAATGCGCTGCTTCATCGCCTGCTGCACGGACAGCCAGTCAGCCTGCTCAAAACGCTGCTGTGCGCCGGAAGTGATTTCCAAAAAGCGTCCATACTGCGCATCGAAACCTTGCAGGATAGTTTGGGCAATCAGCAGTTCGGTTTTCATCGTTCAGCTCCGATCGCAGTAAAATTGCATGAAAAAGGCCCGCATAAAGCTACGGGCCATTGCGTTTTCAGGAAAACTGCTGCTCTTCCGTAGAGCCGGTCAACGCCGTGACCGAGGAACGCCCACCCTGGATAATGGTGGTGACTTTGTCGAAGTAGCCGGTACCGACTTCCTGCTGATGAGAGGCGAAAGTATAGCCTCGTGAAACAGCGTCAAACTCTGGCTGTTGCACCTTGTCGACATAGTGCTTCATGCCTTGACCCTGCGCGTAGGCGTGTGCAAGGTCAAACATGTTGAACCACATGCTATGAATTCCCGCCAGGGTGATGAACTGATACTGATAACCCATTGCAGCCAACTGCTCCTGGAAAGTCGCAATGGTCTGATCATCTAGATTTTTCTTCCAATTGAACGATGGAGAACAATTGTAGGCCAGCAGTTTTCCAGGGAAGCGCTGATGGATGGCCTCGGCAAATCGTTTAGCCAGAGCCAGATCTGGGGTGGAAGTTTCACACCAGACAACATCAGCATACGGTGCGTAAGCCAGGCCGCGCGCTATCGCCTGCTCGATACCAGCATCGGTACGGAAGAAACCTTCGTGAGTGCGCTCGCCGGTAATGTAAGGGCTGTCGTATGGATCGCAATCGGAGGTGATCAAGTCTGCCGCATCGGCATCAGTTCGCGCCACTAAAATGGTCGGCACGCCCAGCACATCAGCAGCCAAACGTGCAGAAATCAGTTTTTGCACCGCTTCTTGCGTCGGAACCAGAACCTTACCGCCCATATGACCGCACTTTTTCACTGCTGCCAGCTGATCTTCAAAATGCACCGCCGCGGCACCGGCTTCAACCATCGCCTTCATCAGCTCGAAAGCATTAAGCACGCCGCCAAAACCGGCTTCTGCATCGGCAACAATCGGCAGGAAATAGTCGGTGTAACTCGGATGGCCAGGTTCTATATTGTTTGCCCACTGGATCTGGTCAGCGCGGCGAAAAGTGTTATTAATACGTGTTACCACTTCCGGCACTGAATTCACCGGGTAAAGTGACTGGTCGGGATACATGCTCGATGCAGTGTTGGCATCAGCTGCTACCTGCCAGCCGGAAAGATAAATCGCCTCAATCCCGGCTTTCGCCTGTTGCAGTGCCTGCCCACCGGTCAACGCCCCCAAACAATTGACGTACCCCTTGCGGGAAGCGCCATGCAGTAGATCCCACAATCTGGCCGCTCCCAGCTGGGCAAGCGTGCATTCAGGACTAATAGAACCGCGAAGGCTGATAACTTCTGCCGCGCTATAAGGTCGCGTGATGCCTTCCCAGCGTGGCTGCGACCAACTTTCTTCGAGTTGCTGTATCTGTTGGCTACGAGTAATTTTCATAGTTGTGACTCCGGTTTTGTAGGGGGACAAAATCAAGCCAGCAGCGCGTAGCCCGGCAGCGTAAGAAAGTCGATTAATTCATCTTGTGTCGTGATCTTTTCCATTAGCGCAGCCGCTTCCTGAAAACGCCCGGCGCTAAAACGTTCTTCTCCCAGCTCTTGCTGGATCACCTGTATCTCTTCTGCCAACATCTGGCGAAACAGGGTTTTGGTAACCTGCTGGCCGTCGTCCAAGGATTTACCGTGATGGATCCATTGCCAGATAGAAGTCCTTGAGATTTCAGCAGTAGCGGCATCTTCCATCAGTCCATAAATCGGAACGCAACCGTTGCCAGAGATCCACGCCTCGATGTACTGCACGGCTACGCGAATATTGGCGCGCATACCCTCTTCAGTGCGCGGGCCGGTGCCAGCCGCAAGCAGCTGTTCGGCAAAAATGGGAGCATCCTGCTCACGTGTGACTTCGAGTTGATTAGCACGCGCGCCCAATGCCTGATTAAATACCGCCATCGCGGTATCAGCGAGGCCAGGATGCGCAATCCAGGTACCGTCATGCCCGTTGCTGGCTTCCAACTCTTTATCTTTAATGACTTTATTGAGCACCCACTCATTACGCTGCGGGTCTTTGCTTGGGATAAATGCCGCCATTCCACCCATCGCAAAAGCGCCGCGTCGGTGACAGGTTTTTATTAATAAACGCGAGTAGGCATTCAGGAACGGTTGTTCCATGGTCATTACTTGGCGATCAGGCAACACGCGATCAGGATAGTTTTTCAGTGTCTTGATATAACTGAATATATAGTCCCAGCGCCCGCAGTTAAGCCCAACAATATGTTCGCGAAGGTGGTAGAGGATCTCATCCATCTGGAACACCGCGGGCAGGGTTTCGATCAGCACGGTGGCTTTGATAGTACCGCGCGGCAGGCCGACGCTATCCTCGGCAAAACTGAATACTTCGCTCCACCATTGCGCTTCTTTGTAGGACTGCATTTTCGGCAGATAAAAATAGGGGCCGCTCCCCTTGGCCAATAGCGCCTGATAGTTGTGGAAGAAGTACAAGGCAAAATCAAACAGGCCACCGGGGATGGGTTCTCCTTGCCACAGGACATGCTTTTCAGGCAGATGCATTCCTCTTACACGACAGACCAAAACAGCGGGATCGGGCTTAAGTTGATAAATCTTGCCTGCTTCATTGGTGTAGCTGATGGTTCCGCGCACGGCATCGCGCAGATTAATTTGGCCTTCAATCACTTTTTTCCAATCCGGTGCCAATGAGTCCTCAAAGTCAGCCATAAAAACTTTTACATTGGCATTCAACGCATTAATCACCATTTTTCGTTCAACCGGTCCAGTGATCTCTACTCGACGATCGCGCAGGTCGTCAGGAATATTTTGGATCTGCCAATTGGTATCACGAATGGAATTAGTTTCCGAAATAAAATCAGGCAATACACCTTGGTCGATACCAGCTTGAATTACCTTTCTTTCGGCGAGCAGCTGGTTGCGTTTGTGTGTGAATTGGCTCACCAGATCGGATAAAAAGTCTACTGCCTGTTCAGTCAAAACACTGGCAGTCTGCTGTGAAGATGGCAGCGTAAAGTCGAGTGAACTGCGTGTTATCTGTTGTGTCATCAACAATCTCCTGATTTATCAAGGTACTCAGCCTTAACTTATCTGAGCACGACGCAACGATCTAGGCCGTGTTACCCGACATCTCAAGGATCGTTTCTAACAACACGATCTGACAGGTTATTTAATAGCCAGTAGAATTAAGAATAATCAATAAACAAATAAAATCAAAAACGATTTCCATTTTTATTTAAAATAAAAATAAACACGTTTTTATACATGGAATTAGAAGATAAATTATTTTTCGAAAAACAGGATAGGATTCCATTAATTGCATTTTTGCGAGAAGAACGTAGATGAAGCGTGGTATTGGACCCAGGATTACAGAAACGAAAACGGCCAACTTAATGGCCGCTTTAAAACTTGGGGGATTGCTTAAAGATCAGTTCAACAGAGGTGAATGCCCCACAGAGAACCAATCACTTGAGAGTTCATTCCAGCGTAGGGTTCATATGGCGCAGGTCGAATGGCGTAATCTGGTAAACGTAGTAGTTGAGCCAGTTGGTGAACAACAGGTGCCCATGGCTGCGCCAGCTAGCTTTAGGCGCCAGTTCTGGGTCATCTTTTGGGAAATAATTGTTTGGCATATCAGGTGACAGGCCAGCGGCCAAATCCCGCAGATACTCGCCCGCCAAAGTCCCGGCATCATATTCGGGATGACCGGTGACAAAGGCCATACGCTTGTCTTTGGTGGCAAACAAATAGGCACCGGCATCTTCTGACTCAGCCAGAATATCCAAATCGCTGTACTTACGCAGCTCCTCAATAGGGAAATCGGCATAGCGAGAATGAGGTGCCAGGAATGATTCGTCAAAACCACGAGTCAGCAATGCCAGTGGCTGCAAGGTTTGATGCGAAAAAACGCCTGAGATCTTGGTCTCACGGGTCATTTTTGGCATGCCGTAAAGCACGTTCAATGCAGCCTGCACCGCCCAGCAAACAAACAGCGTTGAAGTTACATGCTCTTTTGCCCAATGCACGATACGTTCTATCTGCGGCCAATACGCAACGTCACAGAAATCGACCAGACCCAGCGGAGCACCAGTGACAATAAGTCCGTCGTAGTTATCATGCTGGATGTCTTCAAAATCGCAGTAAAAGTTATTCAAATGCTCGGCAGGCGTGTTTTTTGACTCACGGCTGTCGATACGCAATAGTTGCACGTCTATCTGCAATGGGGAATTAGAAAGCAGACGCAGGAACTGGTTCTCCGTCTCGATCTTCTTCGGCATCAAATTGAGTATCAGCACCTTGAGTGGACGGATTTCTTGAGTTTTTGCACGCGAAGACGTCATCACAAATACGTTTTCATTGCGCAAAAAGTTCACGGCTGGTAACTCATCTGGGACCCGAATTGGCATAACAACTTCCTCACTACATCCGCTTATACGTTTAGACATCTAGATGCCCGAAGATAACGCGTTTCAACCAGTATGTCGAGCTTGCATGTGCAAGGTGAAAATTATTCAGCTTAATGACTTATTTTCATAACAATAGGTTATTTATGGGATTGGAAAGTGGGATTTTTGCTATTAAAAAATGAAAAATTGGCTGGCTTTGTGGTGGTTAAATCGAGGACGAAAGGCCCTAAAACGTTTAAAAAGCAGTCATATTATGATCTATTTTTAGGTCACTTTTAATGAAACAGGCCGCAATATATATACTCTTTCCCAGGTTTAGGGTGAATAGAGTCGGCGGATTGCCCTTTTAACCCAGGCCCAACAGCAAAAAGGCCCCTGTCGTCAGACAGGGGCCCTCTTTTTTTGCGTTCCTGACCGGCTCTTGACCCGCCCTCGCGCTTTTTTTCTTAAATCATCGACAGCAAAAAACCCCAGCTTGCGCTGAGGTTTCGTACTTAATTTGATGCCTGGCAGTTCCCTACTCTCGCATGGGGAGACCCCACACTACCATCGGCGCTACGGCGTTTCACTTCTGAGTTCGGCATGGGGTCAGGTGGGACCACCGCGCTACTGCCGCCAGGCAAATTCTGTTTCATTCCAACCGCTTTCCCCATTATTCAGGGCAGCCATCAGAATCAATCTTTGAACAAGCTGAATATCAAAACTTAAGTCTTTGTGTCTCTCTAAAACACCTTCGGTGTTGTAAGGTTAAGCCTCTCGGGTCATTAGTACTGGTTAGCTCAATGCATCGCTGCACTTACACACCCAGCCTATCAACGTCTTAGTCTTAAACGTCCCTTCAGGGGACTCGAAGTCCCAGGGAAGACTCATCTTGAGGCAAGTTTCGCGCTTAGATGCTTTCAGCGCTTATCTTTTCCGCATTTAGCTACCGGGCAATGCCATTGGCATGACAACCCGAACACCAGTGATGCGTCCACTCCGGTCCTCTCGTACTAGGAGCAGCCCCTCTCAATCTTCCAACGCCCACGGCAGATAGGGACCGAACTGTCTCACGACGTTCTAAACCCAGCTCGCGTACCACTTTAAACGGCGAACAGCCGTACCCTTGGGACCTACTTCAGCCCCAGGATGTGATGAGCCGACATCGAGGTGCCAAACACCGCCGTCGATATGAACTCTTGGGCGGTATCAGCCTGTTATCCCCGGAGTACCTTTTATCCGTTGAGCGATGGCCCTTCCATTCAGAACCACCGGATCACTATGACCTACTTTCGTACCTGCTCGAGCCGTCACTCTCGCAGTCAAGCTAGCTTATGCCATTGCACTAACCTCACGATGTCCGACCGTGATTAGCTAACCTTCGTGCTCCTCCGTTACTCTTTAGGAGGAGACCGCCCCAGTCAAACTACCCACCAGACACTGTCCTCACCCCAGATTATGGGGCCGAGTTAGAACATCAAACATTAAAGGGTGGTATTTCAAGGTTGGCTCCACGCAGACTGGCGTCCACGCTTCAAAGCCTCCCACCTATCCTACACATCAAGGCTCAATGTTCAGTGTCAAGCTATAGTAAAGGTTCACGGGGTCTTTCCGTCTTGCCGCGGGTACACTGCATCTTCACAGCGAGTTCAATTTCACTGAGTCTCGGGTGGAGACAGCCTGGCCATCATTACGCCATTCGTGCAGGTCGGAACTTACCCGACAAGGAATTTCGCTACCTTAGGACCGTTATAGTTACGGCCGCCGTTTACCGGGGCTTCGATCAAGAGCTTCTCCTTGCGGATAACCCCATCAATTAACCTTCCGGCACCGGGCAGGCGTCACACCGTATACGTCCACTTTCGTGTTTGCACAGTGCTGTGTTTTTATTAAACAGTTGCAGCCAGCTGGTATCTTCGACTGTCTTCGGCTCGGGAAGCAAGTTCCTCCACCTAGCGACAGCGTGCCTTCTCCCGAAGTTACGGCACCATTTTGCCTAGTTCCTTCACCCGAGTTCTCTCAAGCGCCTGAGTATTCTCTACCTGACCACCTGTGTCGGTTTGGGGTACGATTCAATGTTACCTGATGCTTAGAGGCTTTTCCTGGAAGTGCGGCATCAACTACTTCACCACCGTAGTGGCTCGTCATCACGCCTCAGGGTTGATATGTAACCGGATTTACCAAGTCACACCCCCTACACGCTTAAACCGGGACAACCGTCGCCCGGCTAGCCTAGCCCTCTCCGTCCCCCCTTCGCAGTAACACCGAGTACAGGAATATTAACCTGTTTCCCATCGACTACGCCTTTCGGCCTCGCCTTAGGGGTCGACTCACCCTGCCCCGATTAACGTTGGACAGGAACCCTTGGTCTTCCGGCGTGCGGGTTTTTCACCCGCATTATCGTTACTTATGTCAGCATTCGCACTTCTGATACCTCCAGCAAACCTCACAGTTCACCTTCAACGGCTTACAGAACGCTCCCCTACCCAACAACGCCTAAGCGTCGCTGCCGCAGCTTCGGTGCATGGTTTAGCCCCGTTACATCTTCCGCGCAGGCCGACTCGACCAGTGAGCTATTACGCTTTCTTTAAATGATGGCTGCTTCTAAGCCAACATCCTGGCTGTCTATGCCTTCCCACATCGTTTCCCACTTAACCATGACTTTGGGACCTTAGCTGGCGGTCTGGGTTGTTTCCCTCTTCACGACGGACGTTAGCACCCGCCGTGTGTCTCCCGTGATAACATTCTTCGGTATTCGGAGTTTGCATCGAGTTGGTAAGCCGGGATGGCCCCCTAGTCGAAACAGTGCTCTACCCCCGAAGATGAGTTCACGAGGCGCTACCTAAATAGCTTTCGGGGAGAACCAGCTATCTCCCGGTTTGATTGGCCTTTCACCCCCAGCCACAAGTCATCCGCTAATTTTTCAACATTAGTCGGTTCGGTCCTCCAGTTAGTGTTACCCAACCTTCAACCTGCCCATGGCTAGATCACCGGGTTTCGGGTCTATACCTTGCAACTTGACGCCCAGTTAAGACTCGGTTTCCCTACGGCTCCCCTATACGGTTAACCTTGCTACAAAATATAAGTCGCTGACCCATTATACAAAAGGTACGCAGTCACCCAACAAAGTAGGCTCCCACTGCTTGTACGTACACGGTTTCAGGTTCTATTTCACTCCCCTCGCCGGGGTTCTTTTCGCCTTTCCCTCACGGTACTGGTTCACTATCGGTCAGTCAGGAGTATTTAGCCTTGGAGGATGGTCCCCCCATATTCAGACAGGATGTCACGTGTCCCGCCCTACTCATCGAACTCACAATTTGTGCATTTTTGTGTACGGGACTATCACCCTGTACCGTGCGACCTTCCAGACGCTTCCACTAACACACAAACTGATTCAGGTTCTGGGCTGTTCCCCGTTCGCTCGCCGCTACTGGGGGAATCTCGGTTGATTTCTTTTCCTCGGGGTACTTAGATGTTTCAGTTCCCCCGGTTCGCCTCGCATGGCTATGTATTCACCATGCGATAATGTGACGTATCACATTGGGTTTCCCCATTCGGGTATCGTCGGGTATAACGGTTCATATCACCTTACCGACGCTTTTCGCAGATTAGCACGCCCTTCATCGCCTCTGACTGCCTAGGCATCCACCGTGTACGCTTAGTCGCTTAACCTCACAACCCGAAGGTGTCTTTTAAACTCATAAAGAGTGACGCCGTTCGTAGCCGTGATTATTTGAGAGACTCTAATACAGGTGCGCATAACTCAAAACTTCTACGGAGAGTTATGTTCAGCTGTATCATTTCAATTTTTCAGCTTGTTCCAGATTGTTAAAGAGCAAAATACTTCGCAGCATACTGTTTCCAATATACTCTGAAGTATTTGATGTGAGCCGTATGGATATGGTGGAGCTAAGCGGGATCGAACCGCTGACCTCCTGCGTGCAAGGCAGGCGCTCTCCCAGCTGAGCTATAGCCCCATACAGTCACTAAACAGATACCTTTATCACTCATCGTTCAGATGAGTCAGCCAATCTTTTTCTTATCAAGGCGGAGTCACACGACGTTTGCTTGGTGCAAACGAGTGGGGCGACAACGCAGAGAAGGAAAGGATTGGTAGGCCTGAGTGGACTTGAACCACCGACCTCACCCTTATCAGGGGTGCGCTCTAACCACCTGAGCTACAAGCCTATAAAGGTATTTCTGCTCGTTACTATTTCATCAGACAATCTGTGTGGACACTGCACAATGCGTATCTTTAGGTAAGGAGGTGATCCAACCGCAGGTTCCCCTACGGTTACCTTGTTACGACTTCACCCCAGTCATGAATCACAAAGTGGTAAGCGCCCTCCCGAAGGTTAAGCTACCTACTTCTTTTGCAACCCACTCCCATGGTGTGACGGGCGGTGTGTACAAGGCCCGGGAACGTATTCACCGTAGCATTCTGATCTACGATTACTAGCGATTCCGACTTCATGGAGTCGAGTTGCAGACTCCAATCCGGACTACGACGTACTTTATGAGGTCCGCTTGCTCTCGCGAGTTCGCTTCTCTTTGTATACGCCATTGTAGCACGTGTGTAGCCCTACTCGTAAGGGCCATGATGACTTGACGTCATCCCCACCTTCCTCCGGTTTATCACCGGCAGTCTCCTTTGAGTTCCCACCATTACGTGCTGGCAACAAAGGATAAGGGTTGCGCTCGTTGCGGGACTTAACCCAACATTTCACAACACGAGCTGACGACAGCCATGCAGCACCTGTCTCACGGTTCCCGAAGGCACTAAGCTATCTCTAGCGAATTCCGTGGATGTCAAGAGTAGGTAAGGTTCTTCGCGTTGCATCGAATTAAACCACATGCTCCACCGCTTGTGCGGGCCCCCGTCAATTCATTTGAGTTTTAACCTTGCGGCCGTACTCCCCAGGCGGTCGACTTAACGCGTTAGCTCCGGAAGCCACGCCTCAAGGGCACAACCTCCAAGTCGACATCGTTTACAGCGTGGACTACCAGGGTATCTAATCCTGTTTGCTCCCCACGCTTTCGCACCTGAGCGTCAGTCTTTGTCCAGGGGGCCGCCTTCGCCACCGGTATTCCTCCAGATCTCTACGCATTTCACCGCTACACCTGGAATTCTACCCCCCTCTACAAGACTCTAGCTTGCCAGTTTCAAATGCAGTTCCCAAGTTAAGCTCGGGGATTTCACATCTGACTTAACAAACCGCCTGCGTGCGCTTTACGCCCAGTAATTCCGATTAACGCTTGCACCCTCCGTATTACCGCGGCTGCTGGCACGGAGTTAGCCGGTGCTTCTTCTGCGAGTAACGTCAATCGTTGCTGCTATTAACAACAACGCCTTCCTCCTCGCTGAAAGTGCTTTACAACCCTAAGGCCTTCTTCACACACGCGGCATGGCTGCATCAGGCTTGCGCCCATTGTGCAATATTCCCCACTGCTGCCTCCCGTAGGAGTCTGGACCGTGTCTCAGTTCCAGTGTGGCTGGTCATCCTCTCAGACCAGCTAGGGATCGTCGCCTAGGTGAGCCATTACCCCACCTACTAGCTAATCCCATCTGGGCACATCCGATGGCGTGAGGCCCGAAGGTCCCCCACTTTGGTCTTGCGACATCATGCGGTATTAGCTACCGTTTCCAGTAGTTATCCCCCTCCATCAGGCAGTTTCCCAGACATTACTCACCCGTCCGCCGCTCGTCACCCAGAGAGCAAGCTCTCCCGTGCTACCGCTCGACTTGCATGTGTTAGGCCTGCCGCCAGCGTTCAATCTGAGCCATGATCAAACTCTTCAATTAAAAGTTCGATTTGCTTAAACAAGTTAAGCGGTGCTCAAAGTTTACTTTCGTAATAATTCAAAAATGAATTACTGCTTGGTCACTCTAAGACTTGGCATTGCTGCCTTTGATATTCTGTTGCCACCGAGGTGGCTGATATCGTCTTGTGAGTGCCCACACAGATTGTCTGATAAATTGTTAAAGAGCAGTGAGTTACGCGCTTTCGCTTGCTAACTCGAGGTGGCGTATTCTACGCTTTCCTCTTTTGATGTCAACCGTTTATTTTCGCGGTCATCATCATTTTTAATGCTTTCCGACTTGTTCACACCGCGTTGCTGCTGCGTTGTTCCCTGTCGATGGAGCGGCATTATAGGGAGTTTCTGAGGAGCCGCAACCCCTAATTTCAATAAAAAATACCGTTTGCTGCAATACACAGCAAAAGGGGGGTTTATACCGATTTACACACAAAGTTATCCACAATGTGTATTGAAACTCAAAATTGACGCGCATCGCGCAATCGTTTTCGCTACAATATCGCGCGTCTGAATTAACCGATACTATCTGCAATAATGATGCTTACCGCATCTATGGAACCTTATCTGAATCCAATCCGCCGTTTTTTCTTCTATATATAGAAAGAAACGAGAATTGAATTCACGTAACGCTCTCTATTGCGACTCCAAAGCCAAGGGATATAACCGCCATGCAACAACGTCGTCCAATCCGCCGCGCGCTGCTCAGTGTTTCTGACAAAGCCGGTATCGTAGAATTCGCCCAAGCCCTCTCGCAACGTGGAGTGGATTTGCTTTCCACTGGCGGCACCGCCCGCCTGCTTGCCGATGCGGGTTTGCCAGTGACAGAAGTCTCTGACTACACCGGTTTCCCGGAAATGATGGATGGACGCGTTAAGACTCTGCACCCAAAAGTGCACGGTGGCATCCTGGGTCGTCGCGGTAAAGATGACGAAATCATGGGCCAGCACAGCATCGCGCCTATCGATATGGTCGTTGTGAACCTTTATCCGTTCGCCGCAACCGTTTCTCGCCCGGACTGTTCGCTGGAAGACGCGGTTGAGAATATCGATATCGGCGGTCCAACGATGGTTCGCTCGGCAGCCAAGAACCACAACGACGTTGCTATTGTCGTCAAGAGCAGCGACTACAGCGCTATTATTGAAGAGATGGACGCCAACGACGGCTCCCTGCTGCTGGCCACCCGTTTCAATCTGGCGATTAAAGCCTTTGAACATACCGCAGCCTACGACGGCATGATCGCTAACTACTTCGGTACCATGGTTCCGGCATATCACGGCGACACTGAATCAGCCTCTGGCCAGTTCCCGCGCACTCTGAACATGAGCTACATCAAGAAGCAAGATATGCGTTACGGCGAAAACAGCCACCAGCAAGCGGCCTTCTATATAGAAGAGAACGTTTCTGAAGCTTCAGTTGCGACTTCCCGACAGCTGCAAGGCAAAGCGCTTTCCTATAACAACATTGCCGATACCGACGCGGCGCTTGAATGCGTTAAAGAGTTTGCTGAACCGGCCTGTGTAATCGTCAAGCACGCTAACCCTTGTGGTGTTGCTGTTGGTTCAAACATTCTCGAAGCCTACGAGCGTGCCTACAAGACTGACCCGACTTCTGCGTTCGGCGGCATCATTGCATTCAACCGTGAATTAGATGCAACTACTGCTAAAGCCATCATCAGCCGTCAGTTTGTTGAAGTCATTATCGCCCCTTCCGTGAGTGATGAAGCACTGGCACTGACCGCAACCAAACAAAATGTCCGCGTGTTAACCTGTGGTGAATGGCAAGATCGCCAGAAAGCCCTGGATTTCAAACGCGTGAATGGTGGCCTGCTGGTTCAGGATCGCGACCTGGGTATGGTAGAAACTGCTGATCTACGCGTGGTGACGACTCGCCAGCCGACAGAACAAGAGCTGACTGATGCTCTGTTCTGCTGGAAAGTCGCCAAGTTCGTTAAATCCAACGCCATCGTTTACGCGCGCGATAAAATGACTATCGGCATCGGTGCTGGCCAGATGAGCCGCGTTTACTCTGCCAAAATTGCCGGTATCAAAGCCGCCGACGAGGGTCTGGAAGTGGCCGGTTCTGTAATGGCTTCTGATGCCTTCTTCCCGTTCCGCGACGGTATCGATGCAGCAGCTGCGGTTGGCATCACCTGCGTGATCCAGCCGGGTGGTTCAATGCGTGATAATGAAGTGATTACAGCGGCCAACGAACACGGTATCGCAATGGTGTTCACCGACATGCGTCACTTCCGTCATTAATCTCTATTTCCTCGCGGGTGCCTTGAGCGCCCGCCTATTCGGAGTCATCGAATGAACATTTTAATTATCGGTAATGGCGGACGTGAGCACGCTCTGGGCTGGAAAGCATCGCAGTCTCCCCTGGCAGACAAAATCTTCGTCGCCCCGGGTAATGCAGGCACCGCGCTCGAGCCGATGCTGCAAAACGTTGATATCGCCGCAACCGACGTGGCTGGCCTGCTGGCGTTTGCCCGGCAAAATGACATCGGCCTGACGATTGTCGGACCTGAAGCTCCGCTGGTAATCGGCGTGGTTGATGCCTTCCGCGCTGCCGGACTGAAAATCTTCGGCCCCACTCAGGCCGCTGCCCAGCTTGAAGGTTCTAAAGCTTTCACCAAAGATTTCCTGGCTCGTCACGCGATCCCAAGCGCCGACTACCAGAACTTTACCGAAATCGAGCCTGCGCTGGCTTACCTGCGCAGCAAAGGTGCGCCAATTGTTATCAAGGCCGATGGTCTTGCAGCCGGTAAAGGCGTAATCGTGGCGATGACGCTGGAAGAGGCTGAAGCCGCGGTTCACGACATGCTGGCAGGCAACGCTTTTGGTGATGCGGGACATCGCATCGTCATCGAAGAGTTCCTCGATGGTGAAGAGGCGAGCTTTATCGTGATGGTCGACGGCGAAAACGTGGTTCCGATGGCAACCAGCCAAGACCACAAACGCGTTGGCGATGCAGATACTGGTCCTAACACTGGCGGCATGGGCGCTTACTCTCCAGCTCCGGTAGTGACCGACGAGATCCACCAGCGCGTAATGGACCAGGTTATTTGGCCAACGGTGCGCGGCATGGCGGCAGAAGGCAACGTCTATACTGGCTTCCTGTATGCTGGTCTGATGATTTCTGCCGATGGCCAGCCAAAAGTCATTGAATTTAACTGCCGTTTCGGCGACCCGGAAACTCAGCCTATCATGCTGCGTCTGCGCTCTGACTTGGTTGAGCTATGCCTTGCCGGTGCGGAAGGTCGTCTGGACAAAGTGACTTCCGAATGGGATCCGCGCCCTGCTCTGGGTGTGGTGCTGGCTGCCGGTGGTTATCCTGGTGATTACGCCAATGGAAAAGTGATCCACGGCCTGCCGCTGGAAGAAGTGGCAGACGGTAAAGTATTTCATGCCGGAACGCGTTTACAGGATGAGCTGGTCGTTACCAACGGAGGCCGCGTGCTCTGCGTAACCGCGCTGGGTAAATCAGTGGAAGCCGCCCAGCAGCGTGCCTATCAACTGGCGCAGGACATCAAATGGGAAGGCAGTTTCTGCCGTAAAGATATCGGTTATCGCGCTATCGCCCGCGAGCAGGGTAAGTAACTCCCGCTCAGTCTGCGAAATAGCTCAGTCTGCATAATAGAAAAAGCCCGCAAATATGTGCGGGCTTTTTGCTTTATGCCGATCGCCAAAGATTAATTAAGCTTGTCTGCCTGAGGTTCCCAGGTACAAAAATCTTCGTTGGCCACCAGCAGTAATTCGTTGCCTTCAGGTGCTGTCAGCCAGGCCAGACCCAGCTTGTCATCAGCACTTGCAGCACGTTTCGCCAGCCAGACTTGCGATTTAACATTCAGGCTTACCGTTACTGGTTCTCCGGCACAAGTCGTGATCACACCCTGCCGCCAGCGGCCCTGTACTAACTGCACATTTCCGGCGCGTAAGGTTTTACTGAGATTAAGCACTTTATCGGCTTGATACTTGTAACGCTCAATGTCATCCGCCGAAAGCTTCTCGCGGGAATCTTCTAACTGGCGCTGCATAAAGCTGACATTGCCTTCCTGATCGAAACGCAGCGTCACGCCCAACTCTTTGGTCGCCGCGTGACTTTCTTTAATCAGGTGCAGATTGCCATCAGTGTATTCATAGCGCGTGATGACGGTATCTTTACCGTAGTAGGGGCTATAAACGTCGATAATGGTTTGTGGGCGGTGTTGATCGTCGTCTTCTCGCCACAGGCGGTAAATGCCTTGATCTGCGACATAGCCGCTGGCGCTAAAGAGAGGTGAATCTTTATGAGAACTGCATCCGACCAGACTGAAGGCCATAACCGCAGCCATCAGTCCGGTGGTGATAAACGAAAGGGACCAGCCTGGCCCCTCGTTTATTCTTTTCACTGCAAGCAATTACTTAACAGCTTCTTTCAAAGCTTTGCCTGAAACGAACGCTGGAACGGTAGCAGCAGCGATTTTGATTTCTTTGCCTGTCTGCGGGTTACGGCCAGTGCGCTCGTTACGTTGATTGACTTTAAAAGTCCCGAAACCAACTAATTGTACTGCTTCACCTTCTTTCAGAGACTCGGTAATTGCAGACAGAGTAGATTCAAGAGCCAGTTTAGCTTGTGTTTTAGAAAGATCAGCTTTGTCAGCAATTACATCAATCAGTTGAGTCTTGTTCATAAGTTATCCTTTACAGTGTGTTTATCGTTTGCAAAGCATCGAGTGCGACGGATATGCCGATTGACAGCACCCTCCTGCATACACGCACCGATAGCCACTTTTTATTACGCACCCCAAATGTAGACCAGACAGGGTACGGATGTGAAGCCTTGAGATACGCTAAATAAGGCGTTAAATCACGTTTTCTTGCCTTATTGCGTTAAATTTATCCCAATGTTACTCACAGCGGCTTCACGTAGGTCAGAACGTAACCCTTTTATCAATTCGAGGTCACGTTCTTCACAGTCAGCCAATAGGCGGAAAATCTCCCATTGGATGTCCCATTCTTCTTCAACCGCCGGTATCACTTTCAGCTCTTCATCGGTCATTTCTTTGCCAGCCTGAGTCATCTCAAGCATGGCAACGGTACGAATTGATGTTTCACTAATAGCGATTGCGTGGGCCAGTGTTTCCCCGCTTAAACGCGAGTGAAGCAGCTCACCCAGGGCGATGCAGGCATCAATCGCCGGATACACGCCGTAAATATCATAGTCGTCTGAAGAAGGGATTGCCTCCTCCAGCTTTTCTAACTGGGAGTCAAAGTTAACCTTTGCATCTTTTATTACAAGTGTTTCCCACACCAGATCGAGAATTTTGCGATAAATCTGGGGTTCGCCGAATCCTGACTGAATGCAAAACATCTGATAATTTGGGTACATACGTTCGCAAAGGCTGGCCATAAACGTCAAATGTTGCCAGGTTTCCAGCTTTTCCAGACGTAAATGAATCGGGTTACGTAACATGGTATTTTCTCATTAACTTTTCTGGGCGGGAGTTTACCTGAAAATATGACAGCCTCCTACGCCTGGATTCTTAAAGCTGGCCGCTCAGGCGTTGCCAGCGCTGAAATGCGGGCCGATTTGAAGCTACCGCGTCAGCCCAGCGAGTGGGCTCGGGTAGACGATATCCACGGCTGCATTGTTTAACCCAATATAACGATGAGGCGACACTGATACCATTGCCCGGAGAAATAAACAGCGGATTGCAACGAAGCTTGCTGCGCCACACCCATCCAAGCTGTTCATCCTTGTCCCACAAGGCCTGTGTGGAACCTACGGCATCGCCCAGCGGCAGAAAATGACCACAAAGGCGACTTTTGGCGATACCGATGGTCGGCACACCAATCATCAGGCCAAAATGACTGGCTACGCCAAGCCTGCGAGGGTGAGCAATGCCCTGCCCGTCGACCATCAGCAAATCGGGACGATGTTGCAGCATCTGCCAGGCTTCAATTAACGCAGGGCATTCGCGAAAGGAAAGAAAACCGGGAATATAGGGGATTTGCGTAGGGATGCGGGCTATCTGGTATTCCACCAGCTCCATCGAGGGGTAGCGCAGCACGGCAATCGCCGCGCGGGTAATTTCGCCACCCTGTTCAAAGCCAATATCAGCTCCCGCGATAAACACCGGACGCAGTGGCGAAGGCGAGTCTTCCAGCACGATCTGCTGTGCCTTAATCAACTGCTCTTCGCGCATTGCGCCGGTATCGATCATGCAGAATCCTTTCTTAGGACTGGTGGTACTGGCGCGACAAGCTGTGTACTGCTTCAACGAAAGCACCGGCGTTTTCAGGCGGAACGTCCTGATGAATGCCGTGACCCAGATTGAAGACATGACCATTGCCGTGCCCGTAGCTGGACAAAATAGTATCGACTTCTTGTTCGATACGCGCTGGGGATGCATAGAGCATAGACGGGTCCATGTTACCTTGCAGCGCAACTTTATCGCCCACGCGACGACGGGCTTCGCCGATGTCGGTGGTCCAGTCGAGACCCAGCGCATCACAGCCGGTCGCCGCAATCGCTTCCAGCCACTGTCCGCCGCCTTTGGTGAACAGCGTAACCGGCACGCGGCGTCCGTCATTTTCACGGATCAGGCCGTCGACAATCTTGTGCATGTAATTCAGGGAAAACTCAAGGTAATCGCGGCCAGTCAACACGCCGCCCCAAGAGTCAAACACCATCACCGACTGCGCACCAGCCTTGATTTGTGCGTTGAGATAGAGAATTACGCTGTCGGCCAGTTTGTCGAGTAACAGGTGCAGCGTGGCAGGCTCGGCATACATCATCTTCTTGATTTTAGTGAAAGCTTTGCTGCTGCCGCCTTCAATCATGTAGGTTGCCAGCGTCCAGGGGCTGCCTGAGAAACCAATCAGCGGCACTTCGCCTTTAAGATTCTTACGGATAGTTCGCACGGCGTTCATCACGTAGCCCAGCTCATCTTCCGGATCGGGAATTGGCAATTTGGCAACGTCGGCGTAGCAAGTCAGCGGCGAAGAGAAACGTGGACCCTCTCCCGCTTCGAAATAAAGCCCCAGACCCATGGCGTCAGGAATGGTCAGAATATCTGAGAACAGGATCGCGGCATCCAGAGGATAACGGCGCAAAGGTTGCAGAGTGACTTCACAGGCCAACTCGGCATTTTTGCAAAGCGACATAAAATCGCCTGCCTCTGCACGTGTCGCTTTGTATTCTGGCAAATAGCGGCCAGCCTGGCGCATCATCCATACCGGGGTAATATCTACGGGCTGACGTAACAGTGCGCGCAGGTAGCGATCGTTTTTTAACTCATTCATTCTTGACAAGATCCTTTAATATTTTGCTGATCTTTTGGGGTATGGCGGACCCGGATGGGCAGCCTGACTTTGGTGAGCACGAGCCAGGCGCCTAAAAATAAGGCGAACATTGTAGCACGTCGGGCCTAAGATTCTTCCTCTGCGCGGCAGAGAACCACGGTATCTTCAATCAGGCGACGGGCAATAGTGCCAATGGCCGGTAGCAACGGCAAAGCATCGTAACGATACCAACCGGCATTGAGCAGCTCCTTGGGATCATGACGTATTTCGCCGCTGTCGTAATCGGCCATAAATGCCATCATCAAAGAATTTGGGAATGGCCAAGGCTGTGAGCTGACGTAACGGATATTTTTAACCCGAATATTGCTCTCTTCCATTACTTCACGAACGACAGTTTCTTCCAGAGTTTCGCCTACCTCGGCGAAACCGGCCAAAACCGTGTGTACACCACCGCGATGGCGAACATGTTGAGCTAACAGGATCTCGTTGCCGCGGCGGATAGCCACAATCATGCACGGTGCAATCTGCGGGTAATAGCGCTCTTTACAATTTCCACAAAGTGCCGCCCATTCGGTTTTACTGACGTGCATTTCATGGCCGCAATAGCCGCAAAACTTGTGAGATCGATAGAATTCAGAGAGCTGAACGCCACGGCCTACCAGCTGGAACAATCCGCGATCCTGATCCAGCAGCTGTCGTGCAGAAAGCATTTGATCCTTCATGCTTTTGCGGATCAACCACACCGGTTCTCCCTGCCACTCGCCGATCTGTCGCCCTGTATCGCCAACAAAAGAAAAGTGCCTGGCCGATCCTTTTGGCAAGGATCCCTCTGGCAACCACAGCTTGCCGTCAAGACTGATAACCCACCAGCCGCTGTGTTGATCTGTTATTTGGATTTCCATTTTTTATTGCAAACCTCGACTACACTGAGAAGTCTGGGACACAAAAGTTACATAAGTAATCTTCAACGTATTGGCTATTTATCGTTATTCACAGGGACTCAACCATGTTAAATCGTCTTGAAAGATTGACCCAACGCGTCGGTGGTAACCACGAGTTGATCGATCAATGGCTGCAGGCGCGCAAGGAACTCCTGGTTTCTTACTGCACTCTCGTTGGCCTGAAACCTAATAAAGAAAAACATACGCCGCTGAACGAGAAAGCCCTGGATAACTTCTGCCATAACCTGGTTGACTACCTGTCTGCAGGACATTTTCACCTTTATCACAGGATAGTTGAAGAATCCGACGGCCCCCAAGCAGCAATTTCGTTACTGGCAGCAAGGATTTTTCCCGCGCTCGATGCCAATACGGAAACTATCATGGCTTTCCATGACAGTTATACAGAAACCGATCTCGACGATGAGAACATCTACGAATTCAACTATGCGCTCTCAGATATCGGGGAAGCACTCGATGCCCGTTTTGAGCTTGAAGATCAGCTCATTACGTTAGCTCTGGATACTAAAATCGCGCCATTGCCACCCGTTGCAAACGATGAGGCAATAGTACGACCGGCTTAACAGTTTTGTTCTAAAACCCTGCAAAGGGTTGTGTTTTATAATTAGCCTCGTATATTGGGGCTTCTTAAACGGCCTGGAAATCGCAGGCCAATTCTTGTCGGAGTGCCTAGCGCAGACTTCCCAAAAGGAAATTTGCCAGGCTGAGACCGTTAATTCGGGATCCGCGGAACCTGATCGGGTTAGTACCCGCGAAGGGAACAAGAGTAACTTATTTGCGTTTGGCCGTTCGTCTCCGTAGTTGTTAAAAACTGCTGCGCCGCAAGGTCCTGACACATCGCTTTACTCCCGCTGTAAATCTCCTGACAAGCAATTTTCCCTATCGCCAAAAACGAGGAATTTGCTATGTCGAACACCCCTGATACTCAGAATGTCCCGGTAAAAAAAACCAGTCATCGTCGTCAGCAACGTGCCGAAGCACAGGCTTTTATCGACAGCTTACAGGGCGTCGCCTTCCCTAACTCCAAACGAATTTATCTGCAGGGCAGCCACGATGACATTCTGGTGCCAATGCGCGAGATCCAGCTCAGCCCGACGATGATCGGCGGCACTAAAGATGATCCGAAGTTTGAAGATAACGAAGCGATCCCGGTTTATGACACCGCCGGCCCATACGGCGATCCCGAATCAAAGATAGACGTGCACCGTGGCTTGGATAAAGTACGTGCCCGCTGGATCGAAGCGCGCCAGGACACTGAACAGCTGCCACAGGTCAGCTCTGGCTTTACCCAGCAGCGCATGGCTGACGAAGGTCTGGATCATCTGCGTTTCGAGCACTTGCCCCGTCCGCGCAAAGCTAAAGCCGGCAAATGCGTGACCCAGCTGCACTATGCGCGCCAGGGTATTGTCACGCCGGAAATGGAATATATCGCCCTGCGTGAAAATATGGGTCGTGAGCGCATTCGCGGTGAAGTGCTGCTGCAACAGCATCCGGGCGAAAGCTTTGGCGCCAACCTGCCACAGAATATTACCGCCGAGTTTGTGCGTGACGAAGTCGCCGCCGGCCGCGCAATCATTCCTGCCAATATCAACCACCCAGAATCTGAGCCGATGATCATTGGCCGAAACTTCCTGGTAAAAATCAACGCCAACATCGGCAATTCGGCGGTCACCTCTTCCATTGAAGAAGAAGTTGAAAAACTGGTGTGGTCAACTCGTTGGGGTGCGGACACGGTGATGGATCTGTCAACTGGCCGCTACATCCATGAAACCCGTGAATGGATCATGCGTAACAGTCCGGTTCCTATCGGCACCGTGCCAATCTATCAGGCGCTGGAAAAAGTCAACGGCGTGGCAGAAGATCTTAACTGGGAAATGTTCCGCGATACGCTGCTGGAACAGGCCGAGCAAGGTGTCGATTACTTCACCATCCACGCGGGCGTATTGCTGCGCTACGTGCCGATGACTGCCAAACGGCTTACAGGTATCGTGTCACGCGGCGGTTCGATCATGGCGAAATGGTGCCTGTCGCATCATCAGGAAAGCTTCCTCTATCGCCATTTCCGTGAAATTTGTGAAATCTGTGCGGCCTACGATGTTTCGCTTTCACTCGGCGATGGTCTGCGTCCGGGTTCGATTCAAGATGCTAATGACGAAGCGCAGTTTGCCGAGCTGAAAACGCTGGGCGAGCTGACTAAAATTGCCTGGGAATACGACGTGCAGGTGATGATTGAAGGTCCTGGACATGTGCCGATGCAGATGATCCGCCGCAACATGACTGAAGAACTGGATAAATGTCATGAAGCGCCGTTTTATACCCTCGGGCCGCTAACCACTGATATTGCTCCAGGCTACGATCACTTTACCTCAGGAATTGGCGCCGCGATGATCGGCTGGTTTGGCTGCGCGATGCTGTGCTATGTAACGCCAAAAGAGCATCTTGGTTTGCCGAACAAAGAAGACGTTAAACAAGGTTTGATTACCTACAAGATCGCCGCGCACGCTGCGGATCTGGCAAAAGGCCATCCGGGCGCACAGATCCGCGATAACGCCATGTCGAAAGCGCGTTTCGAATTCCGTTGGGAAGATCAGTTTAATCTGGCACTGGATCCGGCCACCGCTCGTGCCTATCACGATGAAACCCTGCCGCAAGAGTCTGGAAAAGTCGCACACTTCTGTTCGATGTGCGGGCCAAAATTCTGCTCAATGAAAATTACTCAGGAAGTTCGCGAATATGCCGCGGCGCTTGAAGCCCAAGCTATTCCGATCGACATCGTTGAAACCGGCATGTTGCAGATGTCAGCAGAGTTTCGCCAGCGCGGCAGCGAGCTTTATCATCCGGCCGACAAAATTGAAGAAGGAGTGGGTAAATGAATATCCCGTCTACCCCGTTTCCGGCAGTGCCTTATTACCTCGGCCTGTATCCAGTAGTCGACAGTGTCGAGTGGGTCCGTCGATTGCTTGAAGCCGGTGTAAAAACGCTGCAACTCAGAATTAAAGACCTGCCCGACGCCGAGGTTGAACCGGCAATTATCGAGGCTATAAAACTGGGTCGCCAGTATGAGGCGCGACTGTTTATCAATGATTACTGGCATCTGGCGGTGAAACATCAGGCCTACGGTATTCATCTTGGACAGGAAGATCTGGATACTACCGATTTGCTGGCGATTCATCAGGCCGGTCTGCGTTTGGGCGTTTCTACCCACGATGAAGCCGAGTTGGAACGCGCCATCAGTGTGCATCCTTCCTACATTGCCTTGGGTCACGTATTTCCCACACAAACCAAAGATATGCCCTCTGCACCGCAAGGGCTGGCAGAGTTGGCGCATCACATCAAACAACTGAACGGCAGATTCCCGACTGTTGCGATCGGCGGGATCAGCCTTGAGCGCGTGCAGCCTGTAATGGAATGCGGTGTTGGCAGCGTGGCGGTGGTCAGCGCGATCACCAAGGCAGCAGACTGGCGTGCAGCGACGCAGCAATTAATCGAGCTTTGCCCTTACCGGGACGACAACCATGCTCAACGATAATGAATTTATGCGCTATAGCCGACAGCTTTTGCTGGAAGATGTCGGCATGGAAGGTCAAGAGAAAATCCGCGCAGCGAAGGTGTTGATCGTCGGACTTGGTGGCCTAGGCTCTCCGGCTGCGCTTTATCTGGCGGCGGCAGGGGTTGGCACGCTGTTTTTAGCCGATGACGACACGCTGCACGTCTCCAATTTGCAGCGACAAATTCTGTATCGCACGGCGGATATCGACAGCCACAAGGCAAAAACTGCCCAGCGCGAGTTGGAGAAATTGAATCCGCTGTGTCAGACCGAAGTGTTTACCGAACGTCTGAATCAAGACAACCTTGAGGCAATCGTTTCTCGGGCCGACTTGGTATTGGACTGCAGTGACAATATGTCAACCCGACACGCGGTCAACAAAGCCTGCGTCGAGGCAGGAAAGCCGCTGATCAGCGGCAGCGCGGTTGGCTTCAGCGGCCAGCTGTTGGTGATTGAAGCGCCCTATGTTCACGGCTGCTATCGCTGCCTGTATCCCGATTTAGAAACCCCCACCCGCAACTGCCGCACCGCCGGAGTATTAGGTCCGGTGGTTGGGGTGATCGGCACATTGCAGGCGCTGGAAGCAATCAAGATGCTGGCCGGTGCCACCAGCCCGCTGAGCGGAAAACTGAGACTGTTCGACGGCAAACAGCAAAGCTGGCGGACTCTGCAACTGACGAGATCGGTGGGTTGCCCGGTCTGTGGGGCACTCAAATGAAAATTACCGTTAACGACGCAGACTATCATTTTGACACGCCGCTGACTGTGGATTCACTGCTGACCTTTCTCGAACAACCGCTATCTGGCAGTGCGCTTGCCGTTAATCAAGTCATTGTTCCTCGCCCGCACTGGGCGGAGCATAGGCTGAATGACGGAGACAACGTTGTTGTTTTTCAAGCAATTGCCGGAGGATAAACCATGCTAAAAATTGCCGATACTACCTTTACCTCACGCCTGTTCACCGGAACGGGTAAGTTCGCCAGCTCTGCATTAATGCAGCAGGCAATTATCGCCTCTGGCAGTCAGTTGGTGACCATGGCGATGAAGCGCGTCGACCTGAAACGCGGCGGTGACGATATTCTTAACCCGTTGCAATCTTTGGGAGTACGCCTGCTGCCTAACACCTCGGGAGCAAAAACGGCCGAGGAGGCGATTTTTGCCGCCCAATTGGCCCGCGAAGCACTGGGAACTCAATGGATCAAGCTCGAGATCCACCCGGATTTACGCTACCTACTGCCCGATCCGGTGGAAACGCTGAAAGCTGCCGAAGCGCTGGTGAAGCAGGGATTTATCGTGCTGCCGTATTGCAGCGCCGATCCCGTGCTGTGCAAACGCCTGGAAGAAGTCGGTTGCGCCGCAGTAATGCCGCTAGGATCGCCGATCGGTTCTAATCAAGGCCTGCAAACCCGTGAGTTCCTGCGCATTATTATTGAACAGGCAAAGGTACCAGTGGTTGTCGATGCAGGAATTGGCGCACCAAGCCAGGCAGCGGAAGCAATTGAACTCGGCGCCGATGCAGTATTGGTGAATACCGCAATTGCCGTCGCACGCGACCCGGTGGCAATGGCCACGGCGTTTAAATTGGCCGTTGAAGCCGGACAGCTGGCGAAAATCAGTGGCCTTGGCAGTAAATCAAACCACGCCAGTGCTTCCAGTCCGCTAACCCAGTTTCTGGAGAATGTCTGATGATGAAAGATTATCAGGGACGCGGTTTTCAGGATCACTGGCAGACGCTGGACTGGGACGACATTTCGCTGCGCATCAACAGTAAAACGGCAGTCGATGTTGAACGAGCTTTGAATAGCCCGCGCGTCAGTCGTGAAGATTTTATGGCGCTTATCTCACCGGCAGCCGCGGCCTACCTTGAACCGATGGCGCAAAAAGCCCGGCAGCTTACCCGTCAACGTTTCGGTAACACCGTAAGTTTCTTTGCTCCGCTGTATCTTTCCAATCTCTGCGCCAACGAATGCACTTATTGCGGCTTCTCGATGAGCAATAAAATTAAACGCAAAACGTTGGATGAAATTGAGATCGAGAAAGAGTGTCTGGCGCTCAATGCGTTGGGTTTCAAACATTTGCTGCTGGTAACCGGAGAGCACAAGAGCAAAGTGGGGATGGATTATTTCCGTCGTCATTTTCCGGCGATCCGCAGTCATTTCAGTTCTCTGATGATTGAGGTTCAGCCGCTGGATCAGCACGAGTACGCCGAACTGAAAGATCTCGGCCTCGACGGGGTGCTGGTTTATCAGGAAACCTATCATGCGCCGACTTACGCTTTGCATCATCTGCGCGGTCAAAAACAGGATTTCTTTTGGCGATTGGAAACGCCTGACCGGCTGGGCCGAGCGGGCATTGATAAAATCGGTCTTGGAGCGCTGTTTGGTTTATCGAATAACTGGCGAACTGACAGCTACATGGTGGCCGAACACCTATTCTATTTACAGCAAACATACTGGCAGAGTCGCTATTCCGTGGCGTTCCCGCGTTTACGCCCTTGCGCTGGCGGGATAGAACCGGCTTCGATTCTGGATGAAAAACAGCTTGTGCAGCTGATTTGCGCTTTCCGACTGTTTGCGCCCGATGTCGAGCTTTCGCTATCAACCCGCGAGTCTCCATATTTTCGCGACCACGTTATTCCGGTAGCGATCACCACCGTCAGTGCGGGTTCAAAAACTCAGCCCGGCGGTTATGTCGAAGATGATAAACCCGAGTTGGAACAGTTCGAACCACATGACAATCGACCACCAGCACAGGTCGCCAAAGCGCTCACGCAGGCAGGTTTACAACCCGTCTGGAAGGACTGGGATCAGCATTTGGGAAGAAGGCTTTGATCGGCTGATATTTAGCAAATCCTTTATCCAATAGATTTCAAATTGCAGGAAGGCGGCAAGCGAGCCGAGTCCCGATGAGCTGACACGGGTCAGTGATTCGGGCGAGTGAGCGCAGGTAACGCATCTGCGGTTTGAAAGAGGAAGGATAAATGAAGGGCAAAAAAAAACCGCTCAATAAAGAGCGGTTTTTTATTTGGTCACCGGGAAGAATTAATCTTCGCTGCTACCAAAACCTGCGTTGAGCAACTCGGCAAGGTTAGCCGTTGCTTCGTCAGCGCTAACTGGCGGTGCAACTGGCACATCGCCCAGAGCTTTACGACGTGCACGTTCCTGGTGATAAGCGTAACCGGTACCGGCTGGGATCAGACGGCCCACAATTACGTTCTCTTTCAGGCCGCGCAGTTCATCACGTTTACCTGCAACAGCAGCTTCGGTAAGAACGCGCGTCGTTTCCTGGAACGATGCAGCGGAGATGAAGGACTCGGTCGCCAAGGATGCCTTGGTGATACCCAGCAGGTCACGGCTGAATGTTGCCGTGATTTTGCCTTCAGCTTCCAGCTTGCGGTTAGCGATTTTAACGCGAGACATTTCTGCCTGCTCGCCTTCCAGGAAGTCGGTGCCGCCCGCGCTAACGATGGTGCCTTTACGCAGCATCTGACGAACGATAACTTCGATGTGTTTATCGTTAATCTTAACGCCTTGCAGACGGTAAACTTCCTGCACTTCGTTGGTGATGTAACGGGTAACCGCATGCACACCACGAAGACGCAGAATGTCGTGTGGAGACTCTGGGCCGTCTGATACGACGTCACCACGTTCCACAACCTCACCCTCGAACACGTTCAGCTGACGCCATTTAGGGATCATTTCTTCGTAGGCATCGCTGCCATCCAACGGAGAAATTACCAGACGGCGCTTGCCTTTGGTCTCTTTACCGAACGAGATAATCCCGCTGATTTCAGCAAGGATTGCAGGCTCTTTCGGACGACGCGCTTCGAACAAGTCGGCAACGCGTGGCAGACCACCGGTGATGTCCTTGGTACCGCTTGATTCCTGAGGAATACGCGCAAGGGTGTCACCAGAGTGGATCTGAGTACCATCTTCCAGCTGTACAATCGCTTTACCTGGCAGGAAGTATTGAGCAGGCATATCTGTACCTGGGATCAATACGTCGTTGCCTTTGGCATCAACGATTTTCAGCGCTGGACGCAGGTCTTTACCACCGGTGCTACGTTCTGCCGAATCCAGAACCACCAGAGATGACAGACCGGTAAGGTCGTCAGTCTGACGGGTAATGGTCAGGGTATCGACAATATCGGTAAAGCGAATGAAACCACTCACTTCACTGATTACTGGCATGGTGTGCGGATCCCAGTTAGCAACGGTTTCGCCGCCGTTAACAGGTTGACCATCACCTTTACCCATTACAGAGCCGTAAGGCACTTTATAGCTTTCTTTGGTACGACCGAATTCGTCGATCAATTTCAGCTCGGTATTACGAGAAGTGATAACCAGTTTGCCGTTAGCATTGGTAACGTGCTTGTGGTTGCTCAGCTTAATCGTACCGGTGTTCTTAACCTGAATGCTCGATTCTGCCGCCGCACGAGATGCCGCACCACCGATGTGGAACGTACGCATCGTCAGCTGTGTACCTGGCTCACCGATTGACTGTGCTGCAATAACGCCGATCGCTTCACCTTTGTTGATGATGTGACCACGTGCCAGGTCGCGACCGTAGCAGTTAGCACACACACCAAAGTCGGTTTCACAACTTACTACAGAACGCACTTTCACGCTGTCGACAGAGTTCTCTTCCAACAGATCACACGTCTTCTCGTGAAGCAGGGTGTTACGCGGAACAAGAATGTCCGCAGTACCCGGCTTGAGGATGTCTTCAGCCGTTACACGACCCAGTACACGCTCACGCAGTGGTTCTTTAACGTCGCCGCCTTCGATAACCGGAGTCATCAGGATACCCTCGTGGGTACCACAGTCGTCTTCGGTAACTACCAGGTCCTGTGCCACATCAACCAGACGACGGGTCAGATAACCGGAGTTAGCCGTTTTCAGTGCGGTATCCGCCAAGCCTTTACGAGCACCGTGGGTTGAGATGAAGTACTGAAGTACGTTCAAACCTTCACGGAAGTTCGCAGTGATTGGCGTTTCAATGATGGAACCGTCCGGCTTGGCCATCAGACCACGCATACCGGCCAGCTGACGAATCTGTGCAGGTGAACCACGCGCACCGGAGTCGGCCATCATAAAGATGCTGTTGAAGGAAACCTGCTGCTCAGTAACGCCGTCACGGTTGACAACGTCTTCTACAGACAGGTTTTCCATCATGGCCTTGGCAACACGTTCGTTGGCTGCGGCCCAGATATCGATTACCTTGTTGTATCGTTCGCCAGCGGTTACCAGACCAGACTGGAACTGCTGCTGAATTTCTGCAACTTCGGTTTCTGCTTCATCGATAATCTCTGCTTTCTTGGCAGGGATAACCATGTCATCGATACCAACAGACACACCTGAGCGTGCTGCATAGGCGAAACCGGTGTACATGGTCTGGTCAGCAAAAATAACGGTCGGCTTCAGGCCCAAAATGCGGTAACAAGTGTTAAGCATTTTGGAGATAGCTTTTTTGCCCAACGGCTGGTTAACGATAGAGAACGGCAGACCTGTTGGCACGATCATCCACAGGATGGCGCGACCGATCGTCGTATCGATAATCGAGGTACGGTGGGTAACTTCGCCTTCAGTATTCTTGATCTCTTCTGTAATACGCACTTTTACGCGAGCATGCAGAGAAGCAAGACCGGCGCGGTAAACGCGTTCGGCTTCTTTAGGTCCAGTCAACACCATGCCTTCGCCTTTGGCGTTAACACAGTCACGGGTCATGTAGTACAGACCCAATACAACGTCCTGTGAAGGAACGATGATTGGCTCGCCGTTCGCTGGTGACAGGATGTTGTTGGTAGACATCATCAGGGCACGCGCTTCCAGCTGAGCTTCAAGCGTCAGCGGAACGTGTACTGCCATCTGGTCACCATCGAAGTCGGCGTTGTATGCCGCACAAACCAGCGGGTGAAGCTGGATTGCCTTGCCTTCGATCAGAACAGGTTCAAACGCCTGGATACCCAAACGGTGCAGGGTTGGTGCACGGTTCAGCAGTACCGGGTGTTCGCGGATAACTTCGTCCAGGATATCCCAAACGACAGCTTCTTCGCGCTCAACCATTTTCTTGGCGGCTTTGATGGTGGTAGCAAGACCACGCAGCTCAAGCTTGCCGTAGATGAACGGTTTGAACAGCTCAAGAGCCATTTTCTTCGGCAGACCACACTGGTGCAGACGCAGGTATGGACCTACGGTGATAACGGAACGACCTGAATAGTCGACACGTTTACCCAGCAAGTTCTGACGGAAACGACCCTGTTTACCTTTAATCATGTCTGCCAGAGATTTCAGCGGACGCTTGTTAGAGCCGGTAATTGCACGACCGCGACGGCCGTTATCCAGCAAAGCATCTACCGCTTCTTGCAGCATACGTTTTTCGTTACGTACGATGATGTCTGGCGCAGCCAAATCAAGCAGGCGTTTCAAACGGTTGTTACGGTTGATCACGCGACGGTACAGATCGTTCAGATCCGACGTTGCGAAACGACCACCGTCCAACGGAACCAATGGACGCAAGTCTGGCGGCAGTACCGGCAGCACGGTCAGGATCATCCACTCTGGCTTGTTGCCAGACTGTACGAACGCTTCCAGCAGCTTGATACGCTTGGTCAGTTTCTTACGCTTGGTTTCGGAGTTGGTTTCGTTCAACTCTTCACGCAGCTGCTCGCATTCCGCTTCCAGATCCATGTTTTTCAACAGGGCCTGAATAGCTTCTGCACCCATCTTGGCGTCGAACTCGTCACCAAACTCTTCCAACGCGTCAAGATACTGCTCTTCAGTCAGGATCTGGCGTTTTTCGAGGTTGGTCATACCGCCTTCGATAACAACATAAGATTCGAAGTACAGTACGCGTTCGATGTCACGCAGTGGCATATCCAACAGCAAACCGATGCGCGATGGCAAAGATTTCAGGAACCAGATGTGTGCAGTCGGGGAAGCCAGTTCGATGTGGCCCATACGCTCACGGCGTACTTTAGTCTGGGTCACTTCAACGCCGCACTTCTCGCAGATCACGCCGCGATGTTTTAAACGCTTGTACTTACCGCACAGGCATTCGTAATCTTTTACTGGTCCGAAAATACGGGCACAGAAAAGGCCGTCACGCTCTGGTTTGAACGTACGGTAGTTAATGGTTTCTGGCTTCTTAACTTCACCAAAAGACCAAGAACGGATCATGTCTGGCGATGCCAGAGCAATTTTGATCGCATCAAACTCTTCGGTCTTAGTTTGCGCTTTCAGAAACTTTAGTAAGTCTTTCACGGATTGGCTCCCGTCTGGTTAGACCTGTTAGGCACCTGACTATCTACTGGTAAACAGGCAGGTACCCCTGTGACCACGGTGAATGCGAGTGTTCTATTCATACCCCGGACTAGAGGCGCGTTAACCGCCTTCCTGCAGCCCGGAGTATTGGGTGAAAACTTACTCGTCTTCCAGCTCGATGTTGATACCCAGTGAACGGATTTCTTTCAACAATACGTTGAAGGATTCCGGCATGCCTGGTTCCATACGATGATCGCCATCCACGATGTTTTTATACATCTTGGTACGGCCGTTAACGTCATCGGACTTAACAGTCAGCATTTCCTGCAGGGTATAAGCGGCACCATATGCTTCAAGTGCCCATACTTCCATCTCACCGAAGCGCTGACCACCGAACTGCGCCTTACCACCCAGCGGCTGCTGAGTAACGAGGCTATAAGAACCGGTAGAACGCGCATGCATCTTGTCATCAACAAGGTGGTTCAGTTTCAGCATGTACATGTAGCCGACAGTAACCTGGCGCTCGAATTGCTCGCCGGTACGGCCATCAAACAGTGTGATCTGACCTGAGGTCGGAATTCCGCCCATTTCAAGCAATTGCTTGATTTCAGTCTCTTTCGCACCGTCGAAGACTGGTGTCGCGATTGGCATACCTTTTTTCAGGTTCTCTGCCAGACGCAATACTTCGTCGTCGGTGAAGGTGTTCAGATCAACTTTCTGACGAACGTCGTCGCCCAGATCGTACGCACGTTGGATGAACTCGCGCAGCTTGGAAACTTCTTCCTGTTTCTTCAGCATCGCATTGATTTTTTCACCAATGCCCTTCGCAGCCATACCCAGGTGAGTTTCCAGGATCTGACCGATGTTCATACGTGATGGTACGCCCAGTGGGTTCAGTACGATGTCGACAGGAGTACCGTCTGCATCGTAAGGCATATCTTCGATCGGGTTGATCTTGGAGATAACACCTTTGTTACCGTGACGACCAGCCATCTTGTCACCCGGTTGAATCTGACGTTTAACGGCCAGATACACTTTAACGATTTTCAGCACGCCTGGTGCCAGATCATCGCCCTGGGTGATTTTACGACGCTTGGCTTCGAGTTTTTTCTCAAACTCTGACTTCAGTTCGTCGTACTGTTCGGCCAGCTGTTCCAACTGGTTTTGTTTGTTTTCGTCGGTCAACGACAGTTCCAACCAGCGATCGCGTGGCAGTTTTGCAAGCTTCTCAGCTTCAATGCCGCCAGCAACCAGTGCTGAATGGATACGTTGGAACAAACCGGCTTCCAGGATCTGCAGCTCTTCAGTCAGGTCTTTCTTAGCCTGTTTCAGCTGCATATCTTCGATTTCCAACGCACGCTTGTCTTTTTCCACGCCATCGCGGGTGAAGACTTGCACGTCGATAATCGTACCGGAAACGCCGTTTGGTACACGCAGAGAAGAGTCTTTAACATCAGACGCTTTCTCACCGAAGATAGCGCGCAGCAGTTTCTCTTCTGGAGTCAGCTGAGTTTCACCTTTAGGCGTAACCTTACCAACCAGAATGTCACCACCGGTCACTTCTGCACCGATATAAACGATACCTGATTCATCCAGCTTGGACAGTGCCGCTTCACCCACGTTAGGGATGTCGGCAGTGATCTCTTCCGGCCCCAGCTTGGTGTCACGAGACACACATGCCAGTTCTTGAATGTGGATGGTGGTAAATCTGTCTTCCTGAACAACACGCTCGGACACCAAGATGGAGTCTTCGAAGTTGTAACCGTTCCAAGGCATGAACGCGACGCGCATGTTTTGGCCCAGTGCCAGTTCACCCAGGTCTGTTGATGGGCCATCTGCCAGCACGTCGCCGCGCTCGATTGGCTCACCCAGATTCACACACGGCATCTGGTTGATACAGGTGTTCTGGTTGGAACGGGTGTATTTGGTCAGGTTGTAAATGTCGATACCTGCTTCGCCCGGGTACATCTCGTCTTCGTTAACACGGATAACGATACGGGATGCATCCACGTACTGAACAGTACCGCCACGTTTAGCTACGGCAGTAACACCGGAGTCAACCGCTACAGCACGTTCCATACCGGTACCAACCAGCGGCTTGTCAGCACGCAGAGTAGGTACAGCCTGACGTTGCATGTTCGCACCCATCAATGCACGGTTGGCGTCATCGTGTTCCAGGAATGGAATCAGAGAAGCACCAACGGATACGATCTGCTGGGTAGATACGTCCATATAGTCAACTTGATCGCGGCTGAACAGGCTTGATTCGCCTTTGCTACGACAAGTGACCAGGTCTTCAACAAAGTGGCCTTCTTCGTCCAGGTTGGTGTTCGCCTGAGCGATGACAAAGTTGCCTTCTTCAATTGCAGACAGATAGTTGATTTCATCAGTCACAACACCATCACGCACGCGGCGGTAAGGCGTTTCCAGGAAACCATACTCATTGGTCTGTGCATAAACAGACAAGGAGTTGATCAGACCGATGTTTGGACCTTCCGGCGTTTCGATTGGACATACGCGACCGTAGTGAGTCGGGTGTACGTCTCGAACTTCAAAGCCAGCACGTTCACGGGTCAAACCGCCCGGGCCCAATGCAGAAATACGACGCTTGTGCGTGATTTCAGACAACGGGTTGTTCTGGTCCATAAATTGTGAAAGCTGGCTTGAGCCGAAGAACTCTTTCACCGCCGCCGAAATTGGCTTGGCGTTGATCATGTCCTGTGGCATCAGGGTGTCGAGGTCGCCAAGAGACAGACGCTCTTTAACTGCACGCTCAACACGGACCAGACCTACGCGGAACTGGTTTTCAGCCATTTCGCCGACAGAACGAATACGACGGTTGCCCAAGTGGTCGATATCGTCCACTTCACCCACGCCGTTACGAATGCCGATCAGTTTTTTCATGACCTGGATGATGTCGTCTTTGCTCAGGATACCTGAACCTTCGATTTCATCACGCAGCAGAGAACGGTTGAACTTCATACGACCAACAGCAGAAAGGTCGTAACGATCTTCAGAGAAGAACAGGTTCTCGAACAGGCTTTCAGCAGCTTCGCGCGTTGGCGGCTCACCAGGACGCATCATGCGGTAGATCTCAACCAGAGCGCTTAAGCGATCGCTGGTTGGGTCGACGCGCACGGTCTCGGACATGTAAGCACCATGATCGAGGTCGTTGGTAAACAGCGTTTCGATGGTTTTGTGTCCGGCCTGGCTCAGTTTCGCCAGCAGATCCAGAGACAATTCCATGTTCGCAGGAACAATCAGCTCACCGGTATTGGTATCGATGTAGTCTTTGGAAACGACTTTCCCTGCGATGTACTCAACAGGAACTTCGATGCGCTGAATGTCATCTTTTTCAAGCTGACGAATATGACGTGCAGTGATGCGGCGGCCTTTTTCAACATAGACTTTGCCGTCAGCTTCGATATCAAAGGAAGCTGTTTCACCGCGCAGGCGCTCAGGTACCAGCTCCATCTGCAACTTATTGTCGCGGATCTGGTAGATCACCTTGTCAAAGAACATATCAAGGATCTGTTCTGTGGTGTAATTCAGTGCACGCAGAATGATGGTCGCTGGCAATTTGCGGCGACGGTCAATACGTACAAACAGGTTGTCTTTCGGGTCGAACTCGAAATCCAGCCATGAACCACGGTAAGGGATGATACGTGCGTTATACAGCACTTTACCCGAAGAGTGGGTTTTACCCTTATCGCTGTCAAAGAATACGCCAGGACTACGGTGAAGCTGAGATACGATAACCCTCTCAGTGCCGTTAATCACAAAGGTACCGTTTTCGGTCATGAGCGGAATTTCGCCCATATAGACTTCTTGTTCCTTGATGTCTTTGACCGTACCTTCTGGTGCTTCGCGTTCGTAGATTACCAGACGCAGTTTCACGCGCAGTGGCGCGGAATACGTTACACCGCGGATCTGGCATTCTTTAACGTCGAACACCGGCTCACCAAGACGGTAGCTAACGTATTGCAGCTCAGAGTTTCCGCTGTAGCTTTTGATAGGAAATACGGAACGGAATGCTGCTTCCAGACCGTACTGGCCTTCCGAGTCTTGCTCGATAAACTTCTGGAACGAGTCAAGCTGGATAGAAAGGAGATAAGGAATATCCAAAACTTGTGGACGTTTCCCAAAATCCTTACGGATGCGTTTCTTTTCGGTATAGGAGTAAACCATAGGGTTCCTCAGCTCGCTGATCAGTGACCCAATCTTGTCTGCCCGGATGGACAGTTCATGCAACACCATTTCTGTCGATCGGAAAGGGAATACTTTCCGCAATACTCGTTTTTATCGCTCTTAAATCATTTCGTTGCGCATTATCTCTGGATGAGCCAGAGCAAGCGGCGGCAATATATTAAGTAGGTAGATAGAAATAAATATTGGAGTAGTTCAGTGGTCAAACAGTGTGAAACACCACTGATACTCTATAGCGCAAAAAGGCTGGTGACTAAAAAGTCACCAGCCATCAGTCTGTTAGTTAAAACAGACCGCACTCAGAAAGCAGTGGCTTATTTAACTTCAACTTCAGCGCCAGCTTCTTCCAGAGCTTTTTTCAAGGTCTCAGCGTCGTCTTTGCTGATGCCTTCTTTCAGAGCTGCTGGTGCAGACTCAACCAGGTCTTTAGCTTCTTTCAAGCCCAGGCCAGTTGCGCTACGAACAGCTTTGATTACTGCAACTTTGTTTGCGCCGATACCTTTCAGTACAACGTCAAACTCGGTTTTTTCTTCTACAGCTTCAGCAGCGGCAGCAGGGCCAGCAACAGCAGCAGCAGCAGAAACGCCGAATTTTTCTTCCATCGCAGCGATCAGTTCTACGATTTCCATTACAGACAGAGCTGCAACGCCTTCAATGATTTGGTCTTTAGTGATAGACATGTCGATTTGTTCCTAGAAAACAGAAATAGTTTATACGTAAGCGTAACGAGAAAAGAAATGAAGTTGCTGATTAAGCAGCAGTAGCTTCTTTCTGATCGCGCAGTGCAGCCAGAGTGCGAACCAATTTGCCTGCAGAGGCTTCTTTCATGGTTGCCATCAGGCGTGCGATTGCTTCATCGTAAGTAGGCAGAGTTGCCAAGCGATCGATTTGATCAGCAGGGATGAACTCACCTTCAAAGGCCGCAGCTTTAACCTCGAACTTAGCGTTCGCTTTAGCGAAATCTTTGAACAGACGGGCAGCAGCGCCTGGGTGTTCATGAGAAAACGCGATCAAGGTTGGACCAACAAACGTGTCTTTCAGGCACTCGAAAGGAGTACCTTCAACGACGCGACGCATCAAGGTGTTACGAACAACACGCATGTAAACGCCAGCTTCACGACCTGCTTTACGCAGTTCAGTCATTTTATCTACAGTCACGCCGCGAGAATCCGCAACAACCGCAGACAGCGCGCCTTTGGCTACTTCGTTGACTTCAGCAACAATCGCTTGTTTGTCTTGAAGATTTAATGCCATTAGCTTTAGCTCCTGGATTTAGCCGGGGAAAATCCCCGGAACTCACATCACTTATAACCGGGATCGGAAATAAGCGTTCAAACACGGTGAGCAGAGAATCCAGTAAAACTATTCTTAAAAAGAAAAATTTTTATTCAGGCTCTGTCACCGTCTACGCAGGAAATATTAAGTCCCTTGCGAGACTCCTGCGGTCTTGGACGGAGGCCTGGATAGGCCAGGCTCCAACCGAAAAATTCTTGGTTTCGTTCGACCGAAACACTATCGCTTTTATAAAAAACGAACGGGGGATAGATTTTAGACAAATCTATCGCCCACGTAAAGCGATAAAAGCAAACTGTGCTTAATCTAACTTTTAAAAGTTAGGCAACAGTTGCTGAAAGGCCGCTCTGATCAACAGCAACGCCAGCGCCCATGGTAGTGGACAGGCTTACTTTCTTGATGAACACGCCTTTAGCCTGTGAAGGCTTGGCTTTCTTCAACGCAACCAGCAGTGCTTCCAAGTTTTCTTTCAGCTTATCAGCGTCGAAGTCAACTTTACCGATGGTGGTGTGAATGATGCCGTTTTTGTCGTTACGATAACGAACCTGACCTGCTTTAGCGTTCTTAACCGCTTCAGCAACGTTAGGAGTTACAGTACCAACTTTCGGGTTAGGCATCAGGCCACGTGGACCCAGAACCTGGCCCAATTGACCTACAACGCGCATTGCATCTGGAGATGCGATAACAACGTCGAAGTTCATTTCGCCTTTTTTGATCTGGTCAGCCAGATCTTCCATACCTACCAGCTCAGCGCCTGCAGCTTTAGCAGCTTCAGCGTTTGCGCCCTGGGCAAATACGGCAACGCGAACAGAACGACCGGTGCCGTTAGGCAGAACGGTAGCGCCACGAACGTTTTGGTCAGATTTACGTGCATCGATGCCGAGGTTAACAGCAACGTCTACGCTTTCTACGAATTTAGCGGTAGCCAGCTCTTTGAGCAGGGCAACAGCTTCAGCGATGTCATACTGTTTAGTAGCATCAACTTTGTCACGGATCACGCGCATGCGCTTGGTCAGCTTAGCCATTTCTTATCCCTCTACTACCAGGCCCATGGAACGAGCAGTACCTTCGATGGAGCGAACCATTGCTTCCACGTCAGAACCAGTCATGTCCGCAGCTTTGGTTTCTGCGATTTCACGAACCTGAGCACTCGTTACTTTACCTACTTTGTCTTTGTTCGGCTTACCGGAACCAGACTTGATACCAGCGGCTTTCTTCAGCAGTACAGCTGCTGGAGGAGTCTTGGTAACGAAGGTGAAAGAACGGTCAGAGTAAACGGTAATAACAACAGGGATCGGCAGACCTTTCTCAATGCTTTCAGTCTTAGCATTGAACGCCTTACAGAATTCCATGATGTTAACACCTTGCTGACCCAGTGCCGGACCTACCGGTGGACTTGGGTTAGCAGCGCCGGCTGCAACTTGCAGCTTGACGTAGGCTTGTACTTTCTTGGCCATGTTAATTTCCTCAGTTGGGTATTAGCGCCTGTTTGAAGAGGCTCCCCGTGGTTTTTCGATACTAACTTAACTATAAGTTTTTAAGCCCGGCGGTTGCGCCGTCGCCTATCTCAAGGACCAGCGTTCAGCATTTTGCCTGAGCATAAAAACAAAAGGCGCGAAATTATAGTTTAATTTCGCGCCTCATACAACACCTGAAACAGGTTATTTTTTATCCGATGCTCGCAGGCACGGAATGGAAGGAGATTAGCCCTTCTCGACCTGTCCGAAGTCCAGCTCGACCGGTGTAGCACGGCCAAAGATGGAAACAGAAACTTTCAGGCGGCTTTTTTCGTAATCCACTTCTTCGACAACGCCGTTGAAGTCTGCAAAGGGACCGTCGTTGACGCGAACCAGTTCGCCCGGCTCGAAAAGAGTTTTCGGACGTGGCTTATCACCCACTTGCTGCAGGCGATTCATGATTGCATCAACTTCTTTATCACTAATTGGTGCTGGACGATCTGAAGTGCCGCCGATAAAGCCCATGACGCGTGGAACGCTGCGAACAAGGTGCCAGCTGGCATCGTTCATGACCATCTGAACCAGCACGTAGCCCGGGAAGAATTTGCGCTCACTTTTGCGACGCTGCCCACCACGGATTTCAACGACTTCTTCGGTAGGAACCATCACTTCACCGAACAACTCTTCCATGTCGTGCAATTTGATATGCTCACGCAGCGATTGAGCTACGCGGCCTTCAAAGCCAGAAAACGCCTGAACGACGTACCAACGTTTTTTAGGTGCTTCAGACATTTTAGAACCTCAAGCCGGTGATGAAGGATACCAGACGGACCAGTATACCATCCAGGCCCCAAAGAATCAGTGACATTACTGCAGTTACAGCAGCCACGATCAGTGTGGTATGCAATGTTTCCTGGCGTGTAGGCCAAATAACTTTACGTACTTCAGTACGTGCTTCGCGCGCAAACGCGACAGTTGCTTTGCCTTTCAGGGTCAACAGCGCTACTGCACCAGCAATAGCAATAACCACGACAACTGCCAACGCACGTAACGGCAGGCTGTATGCACGGTAATAATAGTTACCGACAATAGCTACGACCAGTAAAACGGCAACGACAATCCACTTAACCGCTTCCAGGCCGCGCCCGCTCCCTTGAGCCTCGGTATTCGCACTCATAAACCAACCCGTCACAATGAATCAGAACAAACAACTTTGCCTCGCATTGCGAGGCAAACCAAACCGAATGTAGGCTAGAACGTACGCTCGGTGTTTACGCTATCTCTAGAGCCTATCTCACCAATGATTATGACTGATAAATCGCTGATGAGATAGGTTCTGGCGCTATAGCGTAGAAAAAAGGGCATCGAATGATGCCCTTTTAGTGTGTGTTGCGTCAACGTAAAGTGACAAAAAACTATCAGCGATTAAGCGATAACTTTAGCAACAACACCAGCACCAACGGTACGGCCGCCTTCACGGATTGCGAAACGCAGACCGTCATCCATCGCGATTGGGTGGATCAGGGTAACAACCATGTTCACGTTGTCACCAGGCATTACCATCTCAACGCCTTCTGGCAGTTCGATAGTACCGGTCACGTCAGTTGTACGGAAGTAGAATTGTGGACGGTAGCCTTTGAAGAACGGAGTATGACGGCCGCCTTCATCTTTGCTCAGGATATACACTTCCGAGTCAAATTTGGTGTGTGGTTTGATTGAACCTGGTTTAGCCAGAACCTGACCACGTTCGATGTCTTCACGTTTGATACCACGCAGCAGAACACCAACGTTCTCGCCTGCACGACCTTCGTCAAGCAGTTTACGGAACATTTCAACGCCAGTACAAGTTGACTTGACAGTGTCCTTGATACCCACGATTTCAACTTCTTCGCCAACTTTAACGATACCGCGCTCTACACGACCGGTAACAACTGTACCACGGCCGGAGATGGAGAATACGTCTTCGATTGGCAGCAGGAATGGCTTGTCAATTGCGCGCTCTGGTTCTGGGATGTAAGAATCCAGGTAGCCAGCCAGCTCAATGATTTTAGCTTCCCACTCAGCTTCGCCTTCCAGTGCTTTCAGCGCTGAACCACGAATAACTGGCAGGTCATCACCAGGGAAGTCATAAGCAGAAAGAAGTTCACGAACTTCCATTTCTACCAGTTCCAGCAGCTCTTCATCATCAACCATGTCACATTTGTTCATGAATACGATGATGAAAGGAACGCCAACCTGACGACCCAGCAGGATGTGCTCACGAGTCTGTGGCATAGGGCCATCAGTCGCAGCAACAACCAGGATAGCGCCGTCCATCTGAGCAGCACCGGTGATCATGTTTTTAACGTAGTCGGCGTGCCCTGGGCAGTCAACGTGCGCGTAGTGACGTGCAGGGGTATCGTATTCAACGTGAGAAGTGTTGATGGTGATACCACGTGCTTTTTCTTCTGGTGCGTTATCGATCTGGTCGAATGCACGAGCAGAACCGCCGTAGGTTTTAGCCAGAACGGTGGTGATAGCAGCAGTCAGGGTAGTTTTACCGTGGTCAACGTGGCCGATAGTACCAACGTTGACGTGCGGTTTAGAACGTTCAAACTTTTCTTTAGACATCGATTGTCCCTCTGAGACACGGTTAGATCGGTGGTATCACCACATCAACCAAGCAATTGCTTGTTTGAATTAAGTATCAGAAGAAAATCAGGGGGGAAGAGTTTAGAAGTGGTGCTGATAGGCAGATTCGAACTGCCGACCTCACCCTTACCAAGGGTGCGCTCTACCAACTGAGCTATATCAGCACATCTAGTTAGTTGGAGCGGGCAGTGGGAATCGAACCCACATCATCAGCTTGGAAGGCTGAGGTAATAGCCATTATACGATGCCCGCATCCTAGAACCCGGCTACCTGATTTTTCTGAAGAACATCAAGGTGGGGACAAGGCGATGAAACACTTAATTCCGCACCTTCACCTCAAGACCCGTGCTGTTTCATTTAACTAACTGAAAGCCTGGAGACTCAAGGTTGTAAACTTTCATCTTTCACTCTGCTGGCTGGTCGATTCGGCTAATGCCGTTTCTACCTCGCAGAGGAAGATGGTGGTGGGGGAAGGATTCGAACCTTCGAAGTCGATGACGGCAGATTTACAGTCTGCTCCCTTTGGCCGCTCGGGAACCCCACCTAATTGTGTTAAAGTACTTGATGGTGCCGGCTACCGGAATCGAACTGGTGACCTACTGATTACAAGTCAGTTGCTCTACCAACTGAGCTAAGCCGGCATCAAGTGCTGCGCATTCTATGGGGACTTGGCGGACCATGCAACAAAAAAATTGCGATAATTGTTCATTCGGTCATGTTTTATGCAAAACAGTGCTTTCTGGCCCATTTTCACCTATTTATCGCTTAAAGAGCAGCCAGTTGAGAGGATTTATTCGCCGATGGCGGGAAAGTAAAATTGCGGAGAAACTCAAACACCCGCAAAAAGACCCTATTTTTGATGAAAAAAGTAATACCCTCTTTTATTCCTGCACCATAAAAGTGATCAAACGCACACTTTCGGCTCTCATGCCCTCTTCTCCTCAATTCGATATCCTGTAATTAAAGGGTTTTCTTGTTGGCGCGCTTATTGCTTACCCTTTATATGAACTGAATATTAATCCCCTGGGAACTTCTCAAGGCACTTGCAAGAGAGAGAGTTAGTGTGTTCATAAAAGAAAAGAGCAGGCATCACATACTCCCACGTCCTTCTTTGGAGAAGAGAATATGAAAATTGTCTTACTCAATGCCGCCACGCTGCCTATCTATCACGAGGAGCTGGCCCATCTGTTGAACGATACCCATGCAGTTGGATTGCAGAGTCTGTTATCCCATGATGATTATCCCGCAGCCTCAGCAACGTTTTTCCATGATTTGCGCGAGGCCATTTCGAAACATCAACGATTATTGTGGATAGCCCGCAATGAGCAGGGGCTGGTAGGAACAGTACAGTTAGAGTTGGCATCCGGCGATGCGTCAACGCAGTGCGGCACAATATCAACTCTGATTGTAGATACCTCTGCAAGACGTCAGGGCGTCGCCAAGCAGCTTATGCGCGAACTTGAAAATACAGCCTTTAACCTACGGCGCGGTTTATTGTCTTTGGATATTCAGGCTGGAACACCTGCAGAAGCGTTTTATAAGGCTCAGGGATACCAATGTTCGGGTAAAACTCCGGCTGAAACGGCAGCATCATACTCTTCCCGCCATCGTGGTAGAGTATATTTTAAGCAGTTGATTCCTGATAGTGCTCCCTCGTCCCAGCGGATAAATTAATTCCGGGGAGTGCATTAACAATTATTTAACAATGAGTTATGCACTCTTAACCCCAATTTTCGCTTTCATCTTTTCTCAAAAATGTTTTAACTCAATCAAAGAAATCGATAAGTTAATAAGAAAAATGTCTACGCCCGAAAACAAGCTGTCTATAATAGCCAGCTGGTTTACTGTCTGGAGTTGGCGTGCAGCGCCTTTCCTGACCTGCGCTAACAGGCAGACTTTAACTTATGAAAAAAAGAGACTTATCTTTGGCAACCCCATACCTACAGTTCGACAGAACTCAGTGGGCAGCCCTACGTGATTCAGTGCCATTAACGCTCAAAGAAGCGGAAATCATGAAACTGAAAGGTATCAACGAGGACCTGTCTCTAGAAGAAGTTGCACAAATCTACCTACCGCTTTCGCGTCTTCTAAATTTCTATATCAGTTCGAATCTGCGTCGTCAGGCTGTTCTTGAACAATTTCTTGGCACCGACGGGCAAAAAATCCCTTATGTGATTGGCATCGCAGGCAGCGTTGCTGTGGGCAAAAGCACCACCGCGCGTCTCTTGCAGGCTTTATTGAGTCGCTGGCCTGAGCACCGCACCGTTGAACTGGTTACCACCGATGGTTTTCTGTATCCCAATAAAACGCTTAATGAGCGTGGGATTATGAAGAAAAAGGGCTTTCCGCAGTCCTATGATATCCATCAGTTAGTCAAGTTCGTATCTGAAGTGAAGTCTGGTGCCAAAAACGTCAGCGCGCCGGTCTACTCTCACCTAATCTATGATGTCATCCCTGATGGCAATAAGGTCATTAACCAGCCAGATATTTTAATCCTTGAAGGATTAAACGTATTACAAAGCGGAATGGACTATCCTCACGATCCTCATCGCGTATTTGTTTCGGACTTTGTGGACTTCTCAATTTATGTCGATGCACCAGAGGATTTATTACAAAGTTGGTATATCAACCGTTTCTTGAAATTCCGTCAGGGCGCGTTTTCCGATCCTGATTCTTATTTCCATCATTATTCCAAGCTGCCAGAAACGGAAGCCATACAGATTGCCACTGGTTTATGGAATGAGATTAACGGACTGAATCTAAAAGAAAATATCTTACCAACTCGTGAGCGAGCTAGTTTGATTATGACCAAAAGCGCCAATCATGCGGTTGAGAGTGTCCGCTTGCGGAAATAATTAGTCTCAGCTAATGATTATAAAGACAAAGGGAGCTTCGAAGGCTCCCTTTTATTTTGAGAAAATAATAGAATTAGAGCTGTTACCTTCCGCGTAAGGATATTTCTCCGCCGATAAAGGTCTTAATTTCACCCTCTATTTCTAATAATAATGCTCCTTGCTGATCGATCCCACGCTCAATACCATGTATTTCATTGTCCCCAATCAGTAATTTAACCGGCCGGTCGATAAAGTTATCCAGGTTGCGCCAACGTGGAATAAACGATGCCAGACCTTCCTGCTCAAACTTACGTAATGCTTCACGTAGTTCTTTCAACAGGGTCGCTATCAGGTCATTACGGTTGATATCAACACCGGCTTCTTGCAGGTTAATCCATCCCTGATTAATCACATCTGCGGCAGGTTCACGCATGCGCAGGTTAATTCCCGCACCAATGACCAGATGTGCAGCATCACCCGTTTTCCCGGTCAGTTCGACCAGAATACCCGCCAGTTTACGATCCTTGAGATAGAGATCGTTGGGCCACTTAACTCTGACATCTTCTGCACCAAGTCGCTGCATGACTTCCGCCATGACGATACCGATAACCAAACTCAGCCCCATGGCTGCTGCCGGTCCCTGGTCTAATTTCCAGTACATAGACAAATAAAGATTGGAGCCAAAAGGCGAGAACCAACGGCGCCCGCGACGCCCTCTTCCAGCCTGCTGATACTCGGCAACGCAGGCGTCACCCGAACTCAGTTGGCTAATGCGGTCCTGCAGGTATTGATTGGTTGAATCAATAACCGGTAGAACATCGACATTGCCCTCTGGTAATGCGTCCAGGATCTTTTCATGATCTAACAGTTGGATAGCTGCCGGTAACCGATAACCTTTTCCGGGGATGGTAAAGATATCCAGGCCCCAGTCACGAACCGTTTGGATATGTTTATTGATTGCAGCTCTACTCATACCAAGTTCAGAGCCCAGCTGTTCACCAGAGTGAAATTCACCGTCAGACAGGATGGAAATTACTCGCAGCGGTACGGTGATATCTTTCATGACAGCGCCTCAACGGCATTGACTTCACCCTGTGCCGCGATAAATCGAACTTCCGGCTCCAACCAAACAGCAAATTTCTCGGCAACCTGATCTCGAACGTGTCGAGCCAGCGAAACTACGTCCTGACTGGTTGCATTATCTTGATTTATTAGCACTAATGCCTGCTGCTGATGTACGGCCGCGCCACCGATTTTGAATCCTTTTAGTCCAGCTTTCTCGACCAGCCATCCAGCGGCGAGTTTTACATTGCCATCGGCCTGCGGGTAAACCGGCATATTGGGATACTCGGCGAGCAGCGCATTAACCCGTTTTGCATCTACGATAGGGTTCTTGTAGAAGCTACCAGCATTACCGGTTTTAGCCGGATCGGGCAATTTGCTGCGACGCATGGCGCATACGGCGTCGAAAATTTGTCTTGGCGTTACGGTCGCAGCATCCAGGCGGATCAAATCACCGTAAGTAAGCTTGGGTTGCCACTGTTTCGCCAGACGCAAACCCACAGCAATGATGGCATACCCTTCACGATACGCATGCTTGAAAATGCTTTCACGATAGCCGAACAGACAGTCGATAGCGGATAACCGCAACACTTCGCCGCTATCCAGATTAAGTAAATCAACGTAATCACAGAGGCTTCGCAGTTCGATACCATAGGCACCAATGTTCTGGATTGGGGCCGAGCCGACACAGCCGGGGATCAATGCCAGATTTTCTAATCCGGCAATATTGTTATCCAGCGCAAAGCAAACCAGTTGATGCCAGTTTTCGCCAGCTCCGACATGTAGTAGCCATTCGCTGTCAGTTTGTGTGATTTCGATGCCTTTTAGGCGATTTACTGCCACGATCCCGTCAAAGTTCCCCAGGAACAGCACATTACTTCCCTCGCCTAAAAGTAGCAAAGGTTGATGATTTTTTTGGGCAAGATGCCAGGCTTGAGTTAAATGCTCACTGCAAGTTGCGGTAATAATTTGCGCTGCCTGCGCCTCAACTGAGAAAGTATTAAGGTGTTTTAAAGAAGTGTCGTGAGTCGACATAACGCGTTTTACTCTTTTTGGGCCTGATTAACTCTAGTTTACCCGATCCTGAAAGGGCTGACGCGACTGTTTTCAGCGCTTTTTTGCCCCTTCTCTCGTGCTTACAGCGCCTTTTATCACCCCGCGGGAAGCCGCTGACCGGAGTTTGTGCCCTCCGCAACAGCAAAAGGGCCCCTGTCGTCAGACAGGGGCCCTCTTTTTTTGCGTTCCTGACCGGCTCTTGACCCGCCCTCGCGCTTTTTTTCTTAAATCATCGACAGCAAAAAACCCCAGCTTGCGCAGAGAACCGCCATAGCAGGCAAACAAAAAAACCCCAGTCTTTCGACTGAGGTTTTTCCGTTTATTTGATGCCTGGCAGTTCCCTACTCTCGCATGGGGAGACCCCACACTACCATCGGCGCTACGGCGTTTCACTTCTGAGTTCGGCATGGGGTCAGGTGGGACCACCGCGCTACTGCCGCCAGGCAAATTCTGTTTCATTCCAACCGCTTTCCCCATTATTCAGGGCAGCCATCAGAATCAATCTTTGAACAAGCTGATTTTCATTGAAACTTTCGTCTCGTCTCTCTAAAACACCTTCGGTGTTGTAAGGTTAAGCCTCTCGGGTCATTAGTACTGGTTAGCTCAATGCATCGCTGCACTTACACACCCAGCCTATCAACGTCTTAGTCTTAAACGTCCCTTCAGGGGACTCGAAGTCCCAGGGAAGACTCATCTTGAGGCAAGTTTCGCGCTTAGATGCTTTCAGCGCTTATCTTTTCCGCATTTAGCTACCGGGCAATGCCATTGGCATGACAACCCGAACACCAGTGATGCGTCCACTCCGGTCCTCTCGTACTAGGAGCAGCCCCTCTCAATCTTCCAACGCCCACGGCAGATAGGGACCGAACTGTCTCACGACGTTCTAAACCCAGCTCGCGTACCACTTTAAACGGCGAACAGCCGTACCCTTGGGACCTACTTCAGCCCCAGGATGTGATGAGCCGACATCGAGGTGCCAAACACCGCCGTCGATATGAACTCTTGGGCGGTATCAGCCTGTTATCCCCGGAGTACCTTTTATCCGTTGAGCGATGGCCCTTCCATTCAGAACCACCGGATCACTATGACCTACTTTCGTACCTGCTCGAGCCGTCACTCTCGCAGTCAAGCTAGCTTATGCCATTGCACTAACCTCACGATGTCCGACCGTGATTAGCTAACCTTCGTGCTCCTCCGTTACTCTTTAGGAGGAGACCGCCCCAGTCAAACTACCCACCAGACACTGTCCTCACCCCAGATTATGGGGCCGAGTTAGAACATCAAACATTAAAGGGTGGTATTTCAAGGTTGGCTCCACGCAGACTGGCGTCCACGCTTCAAAGCCTCCCACCTATCCTACACATCAAGGCTCAATGTTCAGTGTCAAGCTATAGTAAAGGTTCACGGGGTCTTTCCGTCTTGCCGCGGGTACACTGCATCTTCACAGCGAGTTCAATTTCACTGAGTCTCGGGTGGAGACAGCCTGGCCATCATTACGCCATTCGTGCAGGTCGGAACTTACCCGACAAGGAATTTCGCTACCTTAGGACCGTTATAGTTACGGCCGCCGTTTACCGGGGCTTCGATCAAGAGCTTCTCCTTGCGGATAACCCCATCAATTAACCTTCCGGCACCGGGCAGGCGTCACACCGTATACGTCCACTTTCGTGTTTGCACAGTGCTGTGTTTTTATTAAACAGTTGCAGCCAGCTGGTATCTTCGACTGTCTTCGGCTCGGGAAGCAAGTTCCTCCACCTAGCGACAGCGTGCCTTCTCCCGAAGTTACGGCACCATTTTGCCTAGTTCCTTCACCCGAGTTCTCTCAAGCGCCTGAGTATTCTCTACCTGACCACCTGTGTCGGTTTGGGGTACGATTCAATGTTACCTGATGCTTAGAGGCTTTTCCTGGAAGTGCGGCATCAACTACTTCACCACCGTAGTGGCTCGTCATCACGCCTCAGGGTTGATATGTAACCGGATTTACCAAGTCACACCCCCTACACGCTTAAACCGGGACAACCGTCGCCCGGCTAGCCTAGCCCTCTCCGTCCCCCCTTCGCAGTAACACCGAGTACAGGAATATTAACCTGTTTCCCATCGACTACGCCTTTCGGCCTCGCCTTAGGGGTCGACTCACCCTGCCCCGATTAACGTTGGACAGGAACCCTTGGTCTTCCGGCGTGCGGGTTTTTCACCCGCATTATCGTTACTTATGTCAGCATTCGCACTTCTGATACCTCCAGCAAACCTCACAGTTCACCTTCAACGGCTTACAGAACGCTCCCCTACCCAACAACGCCTAAGCGTCGCTGCCGCAGCTTCGGTGCATGGTTTAGCCCCGTTACATCTTCCGCGCAGGCCGACTCGACCAGTGAGCTATTACGCTTTCTTTAAATGATGGCTGCTTCTAAGCCAACATCCTGGCTGTCTATGCCTTCCCACATCGTTTCCCACTTAACCATGACTTTGGGACCTTAGCTGGCGGTCTGGGTTGTTTCCCTCTTCACGACGGACGTTAGCACCCGCCGTGTGTCTCCCGTGATAACATTCTTCGGTATTCGGAGTTTGCATCGAGTTGGTAAGCCGGGATGGCCCCCTAGTCGAAACAGTGCTCTACCCCCGAAGATGAGTTCACGAGGCGCTACCTAAATAGCTTTCGGGGAGAACCAGCTATCTCCCGGTTTGATTGGCCTTTCACCCCCAGCCACAAGTCATCCGCTAATTTTTCAACATTAGTCGGTTCGGTCCTCCAGTTAGTGTTACCCAACCTTCAACCTGCCCATGGCTAGATCACCGGGTTTCGGGTCTATACCTTGCAACTTGACGCCCAGTTAAGACTCGGTTTCCCTACGGCTCCCCTATACGGTTAACCTTGCTACAAAATATAAGTCGCTGACCCATTATACAAAAGGTACGCAGTCACCCAACAAAGTAGGCTCCCACTGCTTGTACGTACACGGTTTCAGGTTCTATTTCACTCCCCTCGCCGGGGTTCTTTTCGCCTTTCCCTCACGGTACTGGTTCACTATCGGTCAGTCAGGAGTATTTAGCCTTGGAGGATGGTCCCCCCATATTCAGACAGGATGTCACGTGTCCCGCCCTACTCATCGAACTCACAATTTGTGCATTTTTGTGTACGGGACTATCACCCTGTACCGTGCGACCTTCCAGACGCTTCCACTAACACACAAACTGATTCAGGTTCTGGGCTGTTCCCCGTTCGCTCGCCGCTACTGGGGGAATCTCGGTTGATTTCTTTTCCTCGGGGTACTTAGATGTTTCAGTTCCCCCGGTTCGCCTCGCATGGCTATGTATTCACCATGCGATAATGTGACGTATCACATTGGGTTTCCCCATTCGGGTATCGTCGGGTATAACGGTTCATATCACCTTACCGACGCTTTTCGCAGATTAGCACGCCCTTCATCGCCTCTGACTGCCTAGGCATCCACCGTGTACGCTTAGTCGCTTAACCTCACAACCCGAAGGTGTCTTTTAAACTCATAAAGAGTGACGCCGTTCGTAGCCGTGATTATTTGAGAGACTCTAATACAGGTGCGCATAACTCAAAACTTCTACGGAGAGTTATGTTCAGCTGTATCATTTCAATTTTTCAGCTTGTTCCAGATTGTTAAAGAGCAATATCGTAAACACGACTCAATAAAGTCATCTTTACGATAGTTTCTGACCCGCGAAGGTGCAGAGTGATAATGTCTTTCACACATTATCGGATGGCGTCCCCAAGGGGATTCGAACCCCTGTTACAGCCGTGAAAGGGCAGTGTCCTAGGCCTCTAGACGATGGGGACACGAAAATGCCGTCTCGAATCACTGACTCGACACGTTTTCGTATCAGCGCAGGGTTTCCCCCACTGCATCAACAGGTGCTCTTGCTCGTTAATTTCATCAGACAATCTGTGTGGACACTGCACAATGCGTATCTTTAGGTAAGGAGGTGATCCAACCGCAGGTTCCCCTACGGTTACCTTGTTACGACTTCACCCCAGTCATGAATCACAAAGTGGTAAGCGCCCTCCCGAAGGTTAAGCTACCTACTTCTTTTGCAACCCACTCCCATGGTGTGACGGGCGGTGTGTACAAGGCCCGGGAACGTATTCACCGTAGCATTCTGATCTACGATTACTAGCGATTCCGACTTCATGGAGTCGAGTTGCAGACTCCAATCCGGACTACGACGTACTTTATGAGGTCCGCTTGCTCTCGCGAGTTCGCTTCTCTTTGTATACGCCATTGTAGCACGTGTGTAGCCCTACTCGTAAGGGCCATGATGACTTGACGTCATCCCCACCTTCCTCCGGTTTATCACCGGCAGTCTCCTTTGAGTTCCCACCATTACGTGCTGGCAACAAAGGATAAGGGTTGCGCTCGTTGCGGGACTTAACCCAACATTTCACAACACGAGCTGACGACAGCCATGCAGCACCTGTCTCACGGTTCCCGAAGGCACTAAGCTATCTCTAGCGAATTCCGTGGATGTCAAGAGTAGGTAAGGTTCTTCGCGTTGCATCGAATTAAACCACATGCTCCACCGCTTGTGCGGGCCCCCGTCAATTCATTTGAGTTTTAACCTTGCGGCCGTACTCCCCAGGCGGTCGACTTAACGCGTTAGCTCCGGAAGCCACGCCTCAAGGGCACAACCTCCAAGTCGACATCGTTTACAGCGTGGACTACCAGGGTATCTAATCCTGTTTGCTCCCCACGCTTTCGCACCTGAGCGTCAGTCTTTGTCCAGGGGGCCGCCTTCGCCACCGGTATTCCTCCAGATCTCTACGCATTTCACCGCTACACCTGGAATTCTACCCCCCTCTACAAGACTCTAGCTTGCCAGTTTCAAATGCAGTTCCCAAGTTAAGCTCGGGGATTTCACATCTGACTTAACAAACCGCCTGCGTGCGCTTTACGCCCAGTAATTCCGATTAACGCTTGCACCCTCCGTATTACCGCGGCTGCTGGCACGGAGTTAGCCGGTGCTTCTTCTGCGAGTAACGTCAATCGCTGCTGCTATTAACAACAACGCCTTCCTCCTCGCTGAAAGTGCTTTACAACCCTAAGGCCTTCTTCACACACGCGGCATGGCTGCATCAGGCTTGCGCCCATTGTGCAATATTCCCCACTGCTGCCTCCCGTAGGAGTCTGGACCGTGTCTCAGTTCCAGTGTGGCTGGTCATCCTCTCAGACCAGCTAGGGATCGTCGCCTAGGTGAGCCATTACCCCACCTACTAGCTAATCCCATCTGGGCACATCCGATGGCGTGAGGCCCGAAGGTCCCCCACTTTGGTCTTGCGACATCATGCGGTATTAGCTACCGTTTCCAGTAGTTATCCCCCTCCATCAGGCAGTTTCCCAGACATTACTCACCCGTCCGCCGCTCGTCACCCAGAGAGCAAGCTCTCCCGTGCTACCGCTCGACTTGCATGTGTTAGGCCTGCCGCCAGCGTTCAATCTGAGCCATGATCAAACTCTTCAATTAAAAGTTCGATTTGCTTAAACAAGTTAAGCGGTGCTCAAAGTTTACTTTCGTAATAATTCAAAAATGAATTACTGCTTGGTCACTCTAAGACTTGGCATTGCTGCCTTTGATATTCTGTTGCCACCGAGGTGGCTGATATCGTCTTGTGAGTGCCCACACAGATTGTCTGATAAATTGTTAAAGAGCAGTGCCGCTGTTCGCAATGAATCTTATGCGGCGCGGGAGGTGCATATTACGCTTTCCCGCTGAAGAGTCAAGAGTTTTTCTTTCGAATCTTTCTTTTTCTCTTCCCAACCTGGCGACTTGGTTCTCGTTAGAGGAGTCGTTGTTCCCGGTCAGTGGAGGCGCATTATAGGGAGTTCTCAGAAGGCCGCAACCTCTTTTTCGAAAAAACTTTCCGAGTGTTTCTTTTTTCACCAAACCGCCGTTAAACGCGCCGTTATTGCTATTTTTTGACCGGTAATTTGCCAAAATCTACAGCAAACTGCTTCACCTGTTCCCAATCTGTGTACTCAACTTCTTTACTGGAATCCGTTTCACCGCCGGTCATACGCATAATTAGCTGAATCATCACACGATCAAACCAGCCGTATCGTGGATAACGCAGTGCTCCGGCGAACACATTGCACAATGTTGGCTTCCAGGGCGTAGCCAAAAGGAACTTGCTGGTATAGACATTGGTTTGCGGAGTTCGCTTTTCAGGCTTACGCGCAGTGAGGTTAACCGAGAAGAAAGCCGAGGGCATCGCATTGAGCAGATTAACATGCCGCTTAACAAACTTGTCGAGCAGCGGAGAGAAGTGGCCATAGCGAATAGAAGCGCCAATCATCACCTTACCGTAGCGGGCCAAATCAATATTGCCCGCATCTTGCAAATCCATTACATCGCACTCGCCTTCTTCTTTAATTGCATTACCTATATAAGAAGCGATAGCGTGCGTTTGTCCATCACGGCTCGAGTAAAGTACCAGGGCTTTCATCTGCTCTCCTTTCTAATTAATGATGACTACTCTTTCCAGAAGGTAGGCGTAAATAGTACTAACAGGGTAAACACTTCCAGACGACCAAACAGCATAGTCACGATCAATATCCATTTCGCGACATGATTCATAGACTGAAAGTTGTCTGCTACCACGCCCAGACCCGGCCCGAGGTTATTAAGTGTTGCCGTTACTGCGGCAAACGCCGAGAAGTTGTCTACGCCCGTCGCCACGATAGCAAGCATGCTGACAATAAACACCAGCGCATAGGCAGAGAAGAAACCCCATACCGCTTCAATGATCCGTTCCGGCAATGCACGATTGCCCAGCTTGATGGTGTAAACCGCGTTCGGGTGGACCAGACGTTTCAGCTCGCGCGACCCTTGCAGGTAAAGCAACAGAATACGGATCACCTTGAGCCCACCACCGGTTGACCCTGCGCAGCCACCAATAAAGGCAGAACACAGCAGAAGAATAGGCAGGAAAAGCGGCCATTTAGAAATACTGTCTGTGGTGTATCCCGCCGTAGTCGCCATCGATACCACCTGGAAGAAGGCCTGATTCAGCGTTTCCAGGCCTGAGGTGTAAGTATCATGCAGCCACAGCACCGAGGTACACACCACTACCAACGTCAGCTGCACGCTGATAAACATGCGAAATTCCGGGTCGCGCCAATAGACTTTAAGATTTCGGCCGCTGAACATCGCGAAATGCAGGCCGTAATTACAGCCGGAGATCAGCAGGAACACAGCGATGATGGTGTTGATAGTGCCGCTATGGAAATAACCGACGCTGGCGTCATGGGTTGAGAAACCGCCCAGCGCAATAGTTGAGAAGCTATGCCCAATGGCGTCGAAAGCCGACATCCCCGCGCCCCAAAGGCAAAGCGCACAAAGGATAGTCAGTAATATATAGATGAACCACAGTGTTTTAGCCGTCTCGGCAATACGCGGCCGCATCTTGTGATCTTTTAGCGGACCAGGCATCTCGGCGCGATAAAGCTGCATCCCCCCAACCCCAAGGATAGGAAGAATCGCCACTGCCAGCACAATGATCCCCATACCGCCAAACCATTGCAGCATCTGCCGATAGAACAGGATCGCGTGCGGCAGGCTGTCTAGCCCCACCAGCGTCGTAGCGCCGGTCGTCGTCAACCCGGAGAAAGATTCAAAGAAGGCGTCGGTTACTCCCAGATGCGGACGCTCGGAGAATAAAAACGGCAAGGCACCGACGCTACCCAGCACGGTCCAGAACAGCACCACGATCAGGAAGCCTTCACGAGGTTTTAGCTCGCTACGCTGTTTTCGGTTGGGGACCCAAAGCAATAGCCCGATGGCCAGCGCAACGAAAAACGTCTCACTGAACGCGCGCCCGGCCCCGTCTCTGTAAATTAAAGCCACTAATCCGGGAATAATCATAGTTCCCGAGAATAGGATGACGAGCACCCCGACAATGCGGGTTATGGCACGGAAATGCATGCTGGCGCGTTCCTCAGCAGATAAATTGCAAAAAAATTAATCAAACGGGCTGCAGAACCAACGAACCACGACTCTGATTAAAGAGCCGATCCGCTATTTCTGCCGCACTCAGGGCGGGCAGCGTGAGACGAAGATCCACCGCTGCGCCGTACTCACTCTGCACTATGCTGCCACCGACCTGCTGCAATAACGTTTCGACCAGCGAGATCTGCGCGTAATCGCACTGCAGCAAAAATTCAGCCTGCGGCACTTTTTCTATCACCGGCAACTGGGCCAATGCCAGCTGAACGCCATTACCGTAGGCGCGAACCAATCCCCCGGTGCCTAACTTAATGCCGCCATAATAGCGAACTACCACGGCAGTTATCTCACCTATCCCGCTGCCCATCAACTGACCGAGGATCGGTTTACCCGCCGTGCCCGCGGGTTCTCCATCATCAGAAAACCCTAACTGCTGCGAATCATTCGGCGGACCGGCGACAAATGCCCAGCAATGGTGCCGCGCCGCAGGATGCTGAACTTTTACCTGCTGGACAAACGCCTTGGCCGCCTCAACCCCTGCAGTAGGTGCCAGCAGGGTAATGAAACGACTCTTCTTTATTTCTTCGCTTATCTCGATCGATTGAGCGGGGACAGGATAAGGCTGCATCAGGCCAGTTTCAGGTCACGAGTCATGTTTTCAACACGGTTGTCGTGAATAACAATATTGTCTTCGATGCGGATGCCACCAAACAGCTTCAATACTTCAATCTTGTCCCAGTCAAAGTGCTTGCTGAACCTGCCTTCGCGCCACGGTGCCAGCAACGATTCGATAAAGTAGATACCGGGTTCAATCGTCAACACCATGCCTGGCTGAATGATGCGGGTACAGCGCAGATAATGATATTGTGACGGCGCGGCGAGGTGTGTGCCGTTTTCATCCTGCTGGAATCCACCGACGTCATGCACCTGCAGGCCCAGCGGATGCCCCAGCCCGTGCGGCAGGAAGGGCCCCGTCAAATCCTGTTCGACCATTGCCTCTTCACTGATATCAACAATAATTTCGTGCGCCTTGAGGATACGCGCGATCCGCTGATGCATCTGCACATGATAATCGGTATAACGCACACCCGGCTTGATAGTGCCGATCAGTGCCTGCTGTTCATTGTTTAAATCTTTAACCAGAGCAGCAAAATCGTTGTCACTTTTCGCAGAATAGGTGCGGGTAAGGTCGGCAGCGTAACCGTTGTATTCGGCACCGGCATCAATCAGGAAGCTGCGTATTTCGGCAGGCGGCTGATGCTGCAAGGTGGTGTAGTGCAAAACAGCGGCGTGTTCGTTCAAAGCAACGATATTGCCGTAGGGCACCTCAGTTTCGCGATGGCCGGTGGCGGTAAGGTACGCCATGCTGATATCGAATTCGCTCATGCCGGACAAGAAAGCTTCTTTCGCCGCGCGATGACCGCTGACTGCCAGCTTTTGCGCTTCACGCATGCACGCCACTTCATAACCGGTCTTGTACGCCCGATGATAGTGAAGATAGTCGAGTACCGCTTTCGGATTCAGATGGTCGGCAGAGATCCCCAACTCCAGCGCCCGCCCCTGAGCGTAACCAATATAGGCAACGCGAGACAAATCGGCAGGCAGCTGTTTTCTGATGTCGTCAGGTTTGGCCAGCGGCAGCACCTGAACGTCTTGCGTCCAGAATGAGTCTGGTAGCGGCTCGACGCTGTGCCAGTAGTCAACCGGCGAATAGAACCACAGTTTCGGAGCATTGACGCCATCCACCCACAGCCAGCAGTTTGGAACCTGCGTGACAGGCACCCAGGCCTTGAACTGCGGATTGACCTTGAACGGATAATTATAGTCGTCGAGAAAAGTGCCCAGCAGCTCACCGGAGTGAATCAGCAGAGCATCGAGTTGATTGCGTTGCAGTATTTCCAGCGCACGTGCCTGTAAAACAGCGATATGTTCTTTATAAAGTGTAGAGAGAGATTCCATCGACCTGTCCTTTACTGGATTCATACGATTAATGCAAAACGATGCCGCATCTTATCACAGCCAACCGTCGCTCGTAGCCCCGCTGGCTTTGTGATCTTGTCAGCAAATATCAATCAGTCTGTTTGCATTTCATTAACATCAAAACCACACTCCATTCATCTGGTCATACCAGATCATCACCGATGATTCAGGAGAGACACATGCTTTATCAAGGCGAAACATTACACCTGCACTGGCTCGAAGACGGCATTGCCGAGCTGGTGTTTGCTGCTCCAGGCTCCGTCAACAAGCTAGACACCCAGACTGTCGCAAGCCTGGGTGAAGCAATTACCGTGCTTGAACAACAAACTGAACTCAAAGGGTTGTTACTGAGCTCGGCCAAATCGGCATTTATTGTCGGCGCAGACATCAACGAGTTTTTATCGCTGTTTACTGCACCGGCTGAAAAACTGCATGACTGGTTGGGCTTTGCCAACAGCATTTTTAATCGCCTGGAAGATTTACCCGTACCGACCGTCTCGGCGATCAGCTGTTACGCGCTGGGCGGCGGTTGCGAATGTGTGCTCGCGACCGATTTCCGTATTGCTACGCCAGACACTCGCATCGGCCTACCCGAAACAAAACTGGGGATTATGCCCGGCTTCGGCGGTTCAGTACGTTTGCCTCGACTGCTTGGCGCCGACAGCGCGCTTGAGATTATCGCCGCAGGTAAAGATGTCAGCGGCAGCGAAGCACTGAAAATCGGCCTGGTCGACGCGGTTGTCAGCGTAGATAAACTGCATGAGTCTGCCCTGGCTACTCTGCGTCAGGCGATTGAAGGCAAGCTTGACTGGAAAGCCGCTCGCCGTCCGAAACTGTTGCCATTAAAACTCAGCCCTATCGAAGCAGCGATGAGTTTCAGTGTAGCAAAAGGGATGGTGCTGCAAACTGCAGGCAAACATTATCCGGCCCCAATGACCGCAGTGAAAACCATCGAAGCAGCGGCGAAATTAGGACGCGATGAGGCTCTGGCGCTGGAAACTCCCAGCTTTGTCTCCCTCGCCCAGTCCCATGAAGCCCATGCTCTGGTCGGTATCTTCCTGAACGACCAGTTCATTAAAAGCAAAGCCAAAAAACTGGCGGGCAACTATGGCAAGCCTGAACAGGCGGCAGTGTTAGGCGCGGGGATTATGGGCGGCGGCATTGCTTATCAATCGGCGCTGAAAGGTGTGCCGGTTATTATGAAAGATATCAACGACAAATCGCTGCATCTCGGCATTAACGAAGCCGCTAAACTACTCAACAAACAGCTGGAGCGCGGCAAAGTTAGCGGCCTGAAGATGGCGCAGATCCTGTCAACTATTCAGCCGACACTTAATTACAGCGGCCTTGAACGCGCGCAAATCGTCGTCGAAGCCGTGGTCGAGAATCCAAAAATTAAAGCGGCGGTGCTGGCCGAGGCTGAAGCGCTGCTCGACAGCGACGCGATACTCGCGTCTAACACCTCAACCATTCCTATCGATACGTTGGCTGCCGCGCTTAAGCGCCCGGAAAACTTCTGCGGGATGCATTTTTTTAATCCGGTGCATCGAATGCCGCTGGTCGAGATTATTCGCGGCAGCAAAACGTCAGATCAAACTCTGTCGCGCATCGTGGCTTACGCTTCGGCGATGGGTAAAACGCCTATCGTGGTCAACGATTGTCCGGGATTTTTCGTCAACCGCGTGCTGTTCCCCTACTTCGCCGGATTTAGCCTGTTGGTACGTGACGGCGCTGATTTCGCCCAGATTGATAAAGTCATGGAGAAACAGTTTGGCTGGCCGATGGGCCCGGCTTATCTGCTCGACGTGGTCGGCATCGATACCGCCCACCATGCTCAAGCGGTGATGGCCAACGGCTTCCCGGATCGGATGGCAAAAGACTATCGCGACGCCGTGGATATTCTGTTTGATGCCGAACGCTATGGTCAAAAAAATCAGCACGGTTTTTATCGCTACAGTGAAGACAGCAAAGGCAAGCTGCGCAAAGAGCAGGACCCCGAAGTTGCCACACTGTTGGCAGTGACAGACATAAAACTGACAAACTTCAACCCGGAAGAAATTATCGCCCGAATGATGATCCCGATGATCAATGAAGTTGTCCGCTGTTTGGAGGAAAAGATTATTGCCAGTCCTGCAGAAGCCGATATGGCGCTGGTCTACGGCATTGGCTTCCCGCCATTCCACGGCGGCGCTTTCCGTTATCTGGACAAGATTGGCAGCGCCAACTATCTCGCAATGACCGAGCAATACGCTCATCTTGGCCCAATGTATGAGGTACCTGCCGGTTTGCGCCGCAAGGCAGAGACCAACGAAAGCTATTATCCGCAGGCCGAACCGCTGGCCGAGCTTAACACTGGCCGTCAGGCATAAGGACCGAAATCATGGAAAATGTAGTCATTATTGATGCGGTCCGCACGCCGATGGGCCGCTCCAAAGGTGGGGCTTTTCGCAACGTCCGCGCCGAAGATTTATCCGCGCACCTGATGCGCGCCGTGCTCTCGCGCAATCCAGGGTTTGATGCCAAAGAAATTGACGATATCTACTGGGGCTGTGTGCAACAAACGCTGGAGCAGGGTTTTAACGTAGCGCGCAATGCCGCGCTGCTGGCAGAGATCCCGCATAGCGTTCCGGCAGTCACGGTTAACCGGCTGTGTGGCTCTTCGATGCAGGCTTTGCACGATGCAGCTCGCACAATTATGGTCGGCGATGCCGATATCAGCCTGATTGGTGGCGTTGAGCACATGGGGCATGTGCCGATGAGTCACGGAGTTGATTTTCATCCGGGCCTGAGCCGCACCGTGGCAAAAGCGGCCGGAATGATGGGGCTGACCGCCGAGATGTTGGCCAAAATGCATCATATCAGCCGCGAAATGCAGGATCAGTTTGCTGCCCGCTCCCACCAGCGCGCTCACGCGGCGACGGTAGCGGGATATTTTGCCAACGAGATTGTGCCGACTTATGGCCATGATTCTGATGGTGGTTTGTTTAGTCTGAATTATGACGAGGTGATCCGCCCCGAAACCACTGTCGAAGGACTTTCGGCACTGCGCCCGGCGTTCGATCCGGTCAACGGCACAGTGACTGCCGGTAGCTCGTCGGCCCTGTCTGACGGCGCGTCGGCGATGCTTATCATGAGTGAATCGCGTGCTAAATCGCTGGGTCTGAAAGCTCGAGCAAAAATTCGCTCTATGGCGGTTGTTGGCTGCGATCCGTCGATTATGGGCTATGGCCCAGTACCCGCGACGCAGCTGGCATTGAAACGAGCTGGCCTTTCCGTTGAGGATATCGGCCTGTTCGAACTTAACGAAGCCTTTGCCGCCCAGTCGCTGCCGTGTATCAAAGATCTCGGGTTGCTGGAAAGTATGGAAGACAAAGTGAATCTCAACGGCGGCGCTATCGCTCTGGGTCATCCACTGGGCTGCTCAGGCGCGCGAATCTCTACTACGTTGCTGAACCTGATGGAGCGTAAAGATGTGCAGTTTGGCGTAGCGACGATGTGTATCGGTTTAGGTCAGGGGATTGCGACGGTCTTTGAGAGGGTTTAGCGGGAGAGGTTTGCATATAAGTGAAAGCGGGCTTAATACCCGCTTTCTCTTTAACAAATTTAGATAAAGGCAAAAGCATCGCCAAACATGCGATCTTCCACCGCACCGCGCTCGGCGCAGAAACGCTCGCGGGCAACTTTAGCCATTTCAAAACGACCAGCGATATAAATGTCATGTTCGCTCAGTGATTCAAAATCTTGTAATACCGCGCTCAACACGTTACCGCTTCTACCCTGCCAGCCGTCTTCGAACTGCTCGACTACCGGTATCACTTTCAAATTCGGGTGTACCACGCTCAATGCTTCCAACTCGCCTAAATCATACAAGTGTTTAAGCTCGCGGCCGCCCCAGTAGATAGAGATATCGCGATCTGGATGCTGCGCCAACTCGGTAACCAAAATCGAGCGTACGTAAGAGAAACCAGTGCCGCCAGCAATCAGTACCAAAGGACGATCGCTGTCTTCGCGCAGCCAGGCATCGCCGTGCGGCAAATCGACATTGATCGTTTGCTCTTTCAAAATACGATCCATCACGGCCATTGCATACAGGTTCATCTCAGAGGCACCAATGTGCAATTCGAGATAATTTTTCTCTGAAGGCACAGAGGCGATGGAAAACGGACGTTTGTCACGCTCATCCATCACGACCATCAGATATTGACCGGCACGAAATGAAAAGGAGACTTCAGGTTGCAGGCGAACCCGATATACGGTGTCGGTTATGGCCTCAACTGAGGACACTTTACAGCTCATTATTGTCATGCGTTCCCTCTGAGGGTCATCAATCTACACGGATGGTAAACTTGGCCGGCTATAAAAACCACAACCTCATTTACCAGTCGATAGTAATTTTAATTATTTACCGTTGCCGGGCTTTTTATTGCTGAATACGTCCAGCTCATCCCAGATAGCATCAACACGATCGCGCACTTTAGGGTCCATCACAATAGGTCGTCCCCACTCGCGCTGCGTTTCGCCCGGCCATTTGTTGGTCGCATCCATACCCATCTTGGAACCCAAACCGGAAACCGGAGAGGCAAAATCCAGATAATCGATCGGCGTGTTTTCGACCAGAACGGTATCGCGCGCCGGATCCATACGGGTGGTAATCGCCCAAATCACGTCTTTCCAGTCGCGTGCGTTAATGTCATCGTCACACACAATAACAAATTTGGTGTACATAAACTGCCGCAGGAATGACCAGACGCCCATCATGACGCGCTTGGCGTGACCGGCATACTGCTTCTTCATGGTCACAACGGCCAAACGGTAGGAGCATCCTTCTGGCGGCAGATAAAAATCGACGATCTCCGGAAATTGCTTTTTAAGGATAGGCACAAAGACTTCATTTAGCGCCAATCCCAGTACCGCAGGTTCATCCGGCGGGCGACCAGTAAATGTCGAATGATAAATAGCATCTTTGCGCTGGGTAATGTGTGTCACGGTGAAAACCGGAAAGCTATCTATTTCATTATAGTAGCCAGTGTGGTCGCCGTAAGGGCCTTCCGGTGCCATTTCGCCCGGCTCGATATAACCTTCGAGCACGATTTCCGCACTGGCAGGGACCTCGAGGTCATTGGAGATGCATTTGACTACTTCGGTTTTATTGCCGCGCAATAAACCAGCAAACGCATATTCAGAAAGCGTGTCAGGAACCGGTGTTACCGCACCAAGAATAGTTGCCGGATCGGCACCCAGCGCGACAGAAACCGGGAAACGTTTGCCGGGATTCTGCTGACACCACTCCTGGAAGTCCAGCGCACCGCCGCGATGAGACAACCAGCGCATGATCAGTTTGTTCTTGCCTAACACTTGCTGGCGATAAATCCCCAGATTCTGACGTGGCTTGTGTGGCCCACGAGTAACGGTCAGACCCCAGGTGATAAGCGGCGCAGCATCTTCAGGCCAGCAGTGCATCACCGGAATACGCCCCAGATCAACATCTTCGCCTTGCCAAATCTGTTCCTGACAAGGGGCAGAACTCAGACACTTGGTCGGCATATTCAGCACTTGCTTGAATTTCGGCATCTTGTCGTAGAAATCACGGAACCCACGCGGCGGTTCAGGCTCTTTAAGAAATGCCAGCAGTTCACCCACGTCGCGCAGGGCGCTAACGTCTTCCTGACCCATCCCCATGGCAACTCGCTCGGGTGTGCCGAACAGATTGCACAGAACCGGCATGTCATAGCCTTTTGGATTTTCAAAAAGCAACGCCGGGCCGCCCGCACGCAAGGTACGATCGGCAATTTCGGTCATTTCAAGATAGGGATCAACAGTCTGGGTAATACGTTTAAGATCACCCCGCTTTTCAAGCAAAGACAGGAAGTCACGCAGGTCACGATATTTCATACGAGGCACGTCATTATAAGTTTTGTTACCGAATTTAGGAGGCAGTATAAAGCCTGTCGGACGCCATGGCTGCTTTTTTCAATTTTATTGAACCAAAAATCAGCGACCAACAGACTTTTCAATCATTAGCAGCAGTTGAACGGAACAAGACTGGCAAGAGCTTGTGTGTCCTGATATTCCTGCGTCTCATGGCCGTGGCGGAACACTTTAAAGCCTTCATTTCTGGCGCTGTAATAGCGTAGATCGTTACCTGATACATGCAACATGCTGCCTTCACGCAGCGCGACTACAGACTCGCTCGGATTAACTGCACAAAATTCTGCAATGCGTTCATCGCGAGTTTCACCCATGTGACCACTGATATGCGCGTCAATATAATGCGGATTGATTTGTACAGGGAATAGCCCTAAAGCAGGTAGCACTACCGAGTTACGCACTGGCATATCATTAGTAGTTCGAATACTTGGCGTCGCTACATTACAGCCCGCACTCCAGCCGATATAAGTCACTTCACGTTCACGCACAGCGCGTTGAACAGGAATAATCAGACCTTTTTCATGCAGCATCTGATTCAGCATCCAGGTATTGCCACCGCTGACCAGAATACACTGAGCCTGCTCGATGGCTTCAGAAGGAACGCCCGCATGATGGATACTGCCCACCTTGATACCCAACGCCTGCTCTAGCTCCAAAGCCTTTGCGTCGTAGTCGCTGCGCAGCAATGCATAGGGGATTAAAACCGCCGAAGTAATGTTTCGCGCCTTAAACGTCGCCTTGATCTGCTCATGGGCATAGCCCAAAGGTTGGCTGTCGCTTGAAAGCTTACCGTTGCTAAGTAGGAACAACTCCATATTTTTCTCCGAAGATATCTATTAATCTGAATGTTAACATCACTGGTGGTGAGGGACCTTACAACGGCTATTTATCCCTTAAAGCTTTTGTTATTCTCAACGTGTTAGTCACGAGGAAAAACGAAAAATGGAAAGCTGGTACTTACTGTATTGCAAACGAGGTCAACATGTTCGCGCCCAGGAACATCTTGAGCGTCAAAACGTTCAATGTTTAGTACCGACGATCAAGTTGGAAAAAATGGTGCGTGGCCGCCGGACCATGGCAGATGAACCTCTGTTTCCAAATTATATGTTTATTGCATTTGACCCTGAAAAAATTCATACCACGACTATCAGTGCCACCCGCGGTGTTAGCCACTTTGTCCGTTTTGGACACCAGCTTGCCAGGGTAAACTCGGATGTTATCGAGCAGATAATACATCAACCGCCAACCGGTGTCCGCGATCCCGAGACACCGCATGAGGGAGACCAGGTGCTGATTATTGAAGGCGTATTTGAGGGGTTACAAGCTATTTATACTGAACCCGACGGCGAACGCCGCTCCCATCTGTTGCTTAATCTACTTAACAAACAGGTGAAACAAAGCATCTGTAACACCGAGTTCCAAAAAATCTGAGTTACTCTTTCCCTATAGCCTGAATAACCGGCGGGCATTTTCGTCGGTTACTCTTGCCAGCCATTCCGAGTCTTCATCTTTGCCACGCCACAAGGCAACTTGCCTGACAATATGTGGCAGGAAACCAGGTTCGTTTCGACGATTTTTCGGCTTGTTTTCCATATCTCTGGGCAACAGATAAGGCGCGTCGGTTTCCAATAGCAATCGTTCAGCAGGAATTAACGGCAGCATCTCACGCAGCTCCAGCCCGCGACGTTCATCGCATACCCAGCCGGTTATACCTATTGAAAGCCCGAGAGAAAGGTAGTGTTCCAACTCTTGCTGGCTACCAGTAAAGCAGTGTACTACTGCGCCGGGCAAGCGTGGCAGCCAGGGTTCAAGCAGCTCTGCAAAACGGGGATGAGCATCGCGACAGTGCAGAAATACCGGCAAATCCAGCTCGACTGCCAGACTCAGCTGAGCGGTAAAAGCGAGTTCCTGCTCGGCTGGCGTAGAAAAGTTACGATTGAAATCCAGCCCACACTCACCAATGGCAACAACCTCAGGCGCGGCGGCCAGAGTCCGTATTACCTGCTCGACTTCTGCATTCCAACTACTTGCCCGGTGTGGATGCACACCCGCTGTCGACCAGCAGAAATCAGCGTATTCGGCCGCCAACGCCTGAGCCTGTTGACTCTCTTCCAGCGAAGTACCGGTAATCAACATACCGGTCAACCCTGCTTGTCTTGCGCGTTCAACCACCGCAGCGCGATCTTTGTCAAATTGGTTACTGGTTAAATTCAGGCCGATCTCAAACATAGCGCTCTCTCAAAACAGAAACCGCCCAACAGGGCGGTTTTAAAATTTAAATCTTATCGCTTACGGCTCATCGGAATCCGTATCCGAATCCTCTGCGTTTGCGTTGCGTCCTTTGCCGACATAATAACGGGCACAGAACACACCAATCTCAAACAGGATGTACATCGGGATCGCCAACAGTGTTTGCGAGAATACGTCCGGAGGAGTCAGCAGCATCGCCACAACGAAAGCACCGACCAAAACATAAGGTCGTTTCTTGCGTAAGTCGGCTGGGGTAGTGACCCCGGTCCAACACAGCAGGATAATCGCAATCGGCACTTCAAAAGACACCCCGAAGGCCATGAAGATAGTCATGACAAAATCGAGGTATTTATTGATGTCGGTAGCAATCTCTACGCCTGCCGGTGCTGTTTTCGCAAAGAATGCGAACGCCAGTGGGAACACCAGAAAATACGCGAAAGCCATGCCGAGATAAAACAGCGCCGAGCTTGAGAACAGCAATGGCATCATCAGACGGCGTTCATGCTTGTACAGCGCTGGCGCGACAAAACCCCATACCTGATACAGGATGAAAGGTGCAGACACAAACACCGAAACAATCATGGTCAGTTTGATAGGCGTGAAGAACGGCGAAGCTACATCCGTTGCAATCATGCTCGCGCCCGCAGGCATGACTTTGATTAGAGGAGCAGAAACCAGGTCGTAAATATCATTGGCAAAGTAAACAAGAGCCAAAAACACCACAATCACACAAATAATGGAGTTCATCAGGCGCTTACGCAGTTCTATCAGATGGCTGATAAGCGGTTGTGTATCGTCAACAGCCATGTTTAGCGTTCACCCGTTGTTTGTGAAGAAGGAGCAGGTTTTACCGCCGATTGGTTTTCGACCACTGGCGCAGGCCTTGAGGCAGGTGCAGACGCAACGTTTGGTTGAGCAGCAGGTTCTGACGCTGGCTTGGCCATCGGCTGAGCAACAGGCGCAGCAACCGGCGTAACAGTAGGCTCCATCGCCGGGATAACAGTCGATTGCGCTTTATGTTCCGCCGAAGGTGCCATAGCCGGCGAAGCTGCATGTTCTGCAGTCGGGCTTACCGCCGGTGATTCCGCTACATGTTCGGCAGATGCCGGAGAAATACCTTCATCATGATGCGCTTCTGCATCCCTGAGCACAGGATTATGAATGGTGTTTCCTTCAGTAGCATCGGCTATTGCCTGGTCGGCCGGGCTGAGGTTCTCATGAATAGAGCGCTTCATAGAAGATGCCGCCTCTTTCAAATCATCAATGGACGCTTTGATTTCAGGAGATAAATTCTTCAATCCGGCTTCTTCAGCTTTCTTCAGGCTATCCTGCAACTCTTGCAGTTTGAACTCTTGATTCAGCTCGTTTTGCACCGATGCAGCCATCGATCTCAAAGTGCGGATCCAGCCCGCAACAGTTCTTACCGCAACAGGTAAGCGTTCTGGTCCAAGGACAACCAAACCAATAACGAACACCAGTAATAATTCACTAAACCCAATGTCAAACACGGCTTATACCTGCTCTTTGTTTTGACTCTTAGTTTCTTCTGCTTTCACTTCCGGCTTAGTGGCATCAATTGACTTGGCCGAAAAATCTGCATCAGACCCGGTTGTTTCATTTTCTTTACGTGCCTTGGCCGCATCGTCATCATTCATGGCTTTTTTAAAGCCCTTGATAGATGCGCCAAGATCGCTACCGAGGCCACGCAGTTTTTTGGTACCAAACAGCAGCACCACGATTACCGCTATGACCAGCCAGTGCGTAAGACTAAATGCACCCATGGTATTCACCTCAATTTAATAAGAATTAACAGTTGTCGCAGAGACGACGCATAACATCAATTATAGATTTTATGGCTTACTCGGTCTTACTGGTTCGTTTCCATCCGAAAATCCAGGAGACCACTCCGGCAGCAATAAGCCAGGCAGGATAAACTTCAACTTTACCCACCATTAAAACTGCACCGCTAATCAACAACACTGCGCCAATACCTAAAAGATATTGGGATTGAACTTCACGCACCGATTGCGTTTCAATACGCTGCGTAAGCTTTTCAATATTGTGCTGCATGAGCTGCTGCTGTTTTAAGCTGTCGTATACCAGTTCAGGAAGCTCAGGGAGTTTCTCAATCCAGAATGGCGCCCGATCTTTAAAGGCACGCACCATGGCCGGTAAACCAATTTGATCTTTTATCCAGCTTTCCAGGAACGGCTTGGCCGTGGTCCAGAGATCTAGCTGTGGATAAAGCTGCCTGCCAAGACCTTCAACATAGAGCAGGGTTTTTTGCAGCAAAACCAGCTGTGGTTGAACCTGCATGTTGAAACGTCTGGCGGTATTAAACAGATTTAATAACACATTACCGAAGGAAATTTCTGCCAGCGGCTTTTCGAAAATCGGCTCACACACGGTACGGATAGCGAACTCGAACTCTTCGACGTTGGTATCACGTGGAACCCAACCAGAATCAACATGCAGCTCTGCAACTTTACGATAATCGCGGTTGAAGAATGCAATAAAGTTCTCGGCTAGATAACGTTTATCAGCTTTGTTTAATGATCCAACTATGCCGCAATCTATGGCTATGTAGCAAGGATCTTCAGGTGTTTCATAGCTAACAAAAATATTGCCTGGATGCATATCCGCATGGAAAAAGCTGTCGCGGAATACCTGAGTGAAAAACACCTGAACACCGCGCTCGGCCAATATCTTCATATTGGTACCCTGCTTTTCAAGCGCAGCCACGTCTGAAATCGGGATACCGTAAATACGCTCCATGACCAGCAAACGCTCGCGGCAGTAATCAGAATAGACTTCGGGAACATACAGCACCGGATCATTCTCGAAATTTCTGCGCAGTTGGATAGAGTTAGCCGCTTCGCGCAGCAGATTCAGCTCGTCCAGCAGCGTTTTTTCGTATTCTCTGACCACCTCACGCGGGCGCAGACGACGACCATCAGGCAGCAATTTAGAAACCCATCCGGCCAGACGTGCCATCAGACGAGTATCGGCCTTAATGATTGGCATGATGTCAGGGCGAATAACCTTGAGTACGACCTTCTTGCCATTCTCTTTCAGGACGGCAGTATGTACCTGAGCTATAGAAGCGGATGCCAGCGCATTTTGATCGAAATCATCAAACCAGGTTTCAATCGGTCCGCCCAGCGCGAGCTCGATATGCTTGCGTGCCAGCGCGCCATCGAAAGGCGCTACGTGATCCTGCAACAAAGCAAGTTGATCGGCAACATGTGGGGGAAAGAGGTCGCGGCGGGTTGACAGCATCTGACCAAACTTGATCCATACCGGCCCGAGTTCCTCCAGGGCCAGACGCAGACGCGTGCCAAGCTGTTGGTCTTTATGGCGGAACGGGATCCAGAAGAACAGATAGCGCCCGAGTCTCAAAGGCAGCGTCAGTTTAATCTTGGGGATCAGTTCATCGAGGCCATAAGTTAGAAATACCCGAATAATCAGATACAGGCGACGCATTTCACCTGGAGTCATTAATTCCCTCCCAGTAGTTTGTTCAAGCGCGCTTCCAGCGCGTTGGCCTGACGCTCGACGGCAGAAACTTCATCATTAAACCAGGCGGCCTCAAGCGCGCCCGGCGCAAGTTTCCACTCTTCGGTAAGAGCCTGTGCAATCTGGCCCTGATGTTTTTTCACGCCTGCGGTCAGGAAACGAAAACCACCCGCGACGGCCTGGCTGATACCCTGCGCGGCGATATCGCCGATGTAAGGTGCCAGCAACTCGGCAGGCTCCCACTCGGACATATCCATCAATGCAGAGAATTGTTGCACAACCTGAATGTCACCTTCGACATTCAGCTCGCCGCTGCGAATAAGCGGAGCAAGCTGTTGGCGGTCACGTAGTTTTCGCAGCGTAGAGAGACGAGTAATGACCGTGCAATCTGCACTGCCGTCCCACTGCCCCACTACATCAATTTTTTGCTCACTGAAGATTAGCGTCAGCGGTGAACTCAGTTCCTGTAACTCGATACGCAAGACTTTGCCAGCCAGACGAAGCCTTGCGGCTTTCATACTGCGATCCTTAAACAGCAACTGATTAAGGGCAGTTTCAATGGCAGCGGTCAATAACGGAGTCAACAACATCGGCATTTCCATATCAGAACTTGAAACCCCGATGCAGCGCAACGATGCCACCAGTGAGGTTGTTATAAGTCACGTTCTCAAAGCCTGCATCAGACATCATACCCTTGAGGGTTTCCTGATCTGGATGCATACGAATAGATTCTGCCAGATAGCGATAACTTTCGGCATCCTGCGCCACCAACTCGCCAATTCTTGGCAAAATGTGGAATGAATAAGTGTCGTAGGCTTTGCTCAACGGAGCGATCAGCGGCTTGGAGAATTCCAGCACCAGCAGTCGGCCGCCTGGCTTGAGCACGCGGAACATCGAGCGCAGCGCTTTTTCTTTTTCGGTCACGTTACGCAAGCCGAAAGAAATGGTGATGCAGTCAAAATAGTTATCCGGGAAAGGCAGTGCTTCGGCGTTGGCCTGAACGTAGCTGACATTACCCACGATGCCGTTGTTGCGCAGCTTTTCGCGGCCCATTTTCAGCATTGAATCATTAATGTCGGCCAGCACGACCTCGCCCTGCTCACCGACCAGACGAGAGAACTTGGCGGTCAAATCACCAGTACCCCCTGCGAGATCTAAAACGCGCTGCCCACGGCGCACGCCGCTACAGTCGATAGCATAACGCTTCCAGATACGATGAATACCGAATGACATCAGATCATTCATCAGGTCATATTTCGCGGCCACAGAGTGAAAGACTTCAGCTACCATCTCTGCTTTGTTGTTTTTGGCTACGGTACGAAATCCAAAGTGTGTAGTTTCTGGTGAATCTACATTTTCCTGCGTCTGCTTTTCCATGTTTCTGCCTGCTTATTCAGTATATCGCCTGGTGCAAAGTGTACCAGAACCCCGGGGAAAGCCCCATCACCGATGCGATTCTCGCCGCACGCGGTGATCAAGGTACGGAATTATTGTTCACTCTCTGAGCAAAAAAATTAAAAATGTTTTGAGGAAGCGGCCTCGGCGTCAGCGGACTGACTCTCTTCATCGTCTGAAGCGGCCGTTTCGGTCGACAGATGCGCCCTCTCCCGTAATTGACTCTCAGCCTCTGTGTCATCTAAAGAGGGCTGATAATCTGGGTCGTCTTCCACGCTAGCCTGCTCGGCAAGCGCCGGACTAATAGGCCGTTTTACTTCAACGCCCATTGCTCTAAAGCCTTCAACCTGGCCGATAAGATTACCACGGCCTTGGGCAAGTTTGTTCATTGCAAGGCGATAACTTGCCTGCGCCTTATCAAGACTTTGCCCCATCGACTGCATGTCATCAACGAACAATCTGAGTTTGTCATACAGCCGTGCCGCGCGATCGGCAATGCGTTTGGCGTTCTGGCTCTGATGCTCATAGCGCCACAGATTGCTGATAGTACGCAGAGCAACGAGTAAGGTCGTCGGGCTAACCAGCATAATATTATGATTCAACGCTTCGCTGATAAGTTCAGGCTCGCGATCGATAGCGACTAAAAAAGCGGGTTCGACGGGAATGAACATCAGCACATAATCGAGGCTTCGCAAGCCAGGTAACTGTTGGTAATCCTTGCGCCCCAGCAACCGAATATGTCCCCGTACAGAGGTGATGTGCTCGTTAAGCGCCGCTTCACGTTCGAGATCGTCCTCGCTGTTGAAGTATCGCTCGTATGCTACCAGCGACATCTTGGCATCAATTACCACGTCCTTATTTTGTGGTAATCGCACGACTACGTCTGGCTGCATGCGACTATTATTTTCAGTCTGCACACTTACCTGTGTTTGATACTCATACCCTTCGCGCAGGCCAGAAGCCTCGAGCACCCGGCTCAGCACCACTTCGCCCCAGTTGCCTTGGGTTTTATTGTCACCCTTTAGCGCCTTGGTAAGATTTAGCGCCTCACGGGCCATTTGGGCATTTAACTGTTGAAGACTGCGGATCTCGTGGGTCAGAGTATGTCGCTCGCGAGCTTCCTGACCGAAGCTGTCCTGTACCTGACGACGAAAGCCGTCGAGCTGCTCACGCAATGGCAGCAGCAGTTTGTCGAGACTTTGCTTGTTTTGTTCGTCGGCACGACGGCCTGTTTGTTCAAAAATACGGTTGGCGAGATTTTCAAACTGGCTATTCAGACGCTGCTCACTGTTGATCAACAGTCGCTGTTTCTCTTCGGCGGCCATTCTTGTTTCATCGAGTCGAGTCACAACTTCACGCAGCTCGGCCTCTTGCGCGCTGTTAACCTCACGCTGGGCCCGCAGCTCCTGATTAAGCTGCTCACACTCGTTTTGCCAATGTGCCAGCAGCTGCAGTTTTTCGGCACTGGCCGCCTGAGCGCTGTGCAAGGTCCGCAGCTCCAGCTCGCTTTCACGTTGCTGTTGCCTGGCCTGCAGTAGATCACTTTGCGACGCAACTTTCTCGTTCGCTAGTTGTGCCTGTGCCTGCTCAAGCAATTTATAGCGGGTATCGCTGTCTGCCTGCACCTGCTGCTGGCGCATACTGGCAATTAGCCAGCCCAGTAAAAGGCCGATCAAACCTGCACCCACCGCGTAAATGATGCTGATATCCACCGATTTTCCCCTGTGTAAGTCTCTTGAGGGTCAAGGTAAATGCATACTGTATGGATGTCCAGATGCTTTTAAATCGCCAGCCAAAACTTTGCGAGACGTCTTCCAGAAAACGGGCCCAATAACCTTTTACTGCGGATTGACTATTTAATTAAAACCATTGGCTAAGCCATTTAATGCCAAACGCCCCCGGAGCCAAAATACCAAAGCCCCAGACCAGCGCAGAAGTAAAGTTTGCCAGCTGGAAGTAGCGTTGCGGCATTCCGCAAATTCCTGCTACCAGCGGAACAACAGCACGTAATGGGCCAAAGAAGCGACCAATAAAGGCACCAGGCATCCCCCAGCGTTCAAAAAATGCATGACCACGTACCAGCATTTGCGGATGTTTTTTGAATGGCCAAATATGCGGCACGCTGTCGCGATAGTGGGAACCGATCCAATATGACAGCCAGTCGCCAAAAAATGCCCCGGCTGCAGCTCCGGCAAATATTGGCCAGAAAGGGATGCCCGTTTCACCAATCAATGCCCCTACCCCCAGCAGGATCACCGTGGCTGGAAGTAATAAAGAGAGGAAAGCCAGCGACTCGCCAAAAGCGAGGAAAAACGCGATCGGTGCAGCCCAGGTCTGATGTTGGCGTACAAAATCCGTAACGTATTGAATAACTTCGTTGATGCTCAAAAAGACCGCCTCTGTTTACTAATCTAAAAAAACCTTTGTTCCAATATTTAAAGGCAGGCTATCTCAACCAAACCTAAAAGAGGGCTTATTCCAGATAACGACTTCGCAGTTCTTCACGCACTTCGGCAGTCAAACCGTACTCTTTTTCCAACCAGTTATCCGTGCTGCCATAGAGATTGGTGATAGCGTTTATTGCGGTATCAATGAACAGTTCCTTGACTGAAAGCACATAGCTGAACTTTTCCAGTGCTTCTGGTGGCAGGGTTACCGAGAGTTTATCAAGCATGTTCTCGCGGAAGGTTGCCAGCGTGGTTTCGGTCAGTAAATAATCTTCTTTGATGGTGTTCCAGTCAGCGCCCAGCGCCAGCAATACGATCATTGATCCGATGCCGGTGCGATCCTTGCCTACCGCACAATGCTGCACCAGCGCACCGCCTCCGGATTGTAGTAACAGACCCACCAGCTTTTTATAGGCATCGTTATTAAATGGCAGACGACGATAAAGCTCCTGCATAAATTCCTGCGGATCAAATTCAGCGATAGTTTCTGCCGTCAGCCTTTCAAGATTAGCGTTTACCACGTGGCTCAGCGGATTCGCCGGCGCGTGATGATACTCGCAGCCGGCCCATAGAATATCGGGCTTGGCTGCGACTTCATCGGCATCGCGATAGTCGAGAATGTATTTGACCGGAATGTTGCTCAGAAACTGCTGATCCTGCTGGGTCAGGTTATCCAGCGCGCCTGAACGGTAAAGCCAACCGCGTTTGATGCGTCGGCCATCAGCTACGGTATTACCGCCAAGATCGCGAAAATTAACGCCGCCTTCCAGAAGCGTTAGCGAGGGGTGCAGGAAAATAGTTGCCGTCATAGAGTCTCTTATTATTCAAAGGTCAGTGCTAAGACCATACCAGATAGCCCGAAAAAGATAAAAAAATGGGCCACCCATTGGCAGCCCTTATCAGATACACGGTTAACGCCTGTTACGCCGCATTATCAGGAAAAAATCAGGTTATTATCAGCATTAAATCAGGCGGCGCGCAGCCTCAACTACAATTTTCACCGCATGACTTTCTGTCTGCTTCATGGTTTCGGCGTTTGGGATCTCTTGCTGAGTACGATTGACGATTACGCCCGCCACCATACCAGCACGCAGACCTTGGCTCGCACACATGGTCAGCAGGGTCGCGGATTCCATTTCATAGTTCATGACTCCCATCTCCTGCCACTCTTGCATCGATTCTTTGAAACGACGAACCACGCGGCCTGAGTAGGTATCGTAACGCTCCTGGCCAGGGTAGAAAGTGTCAGAGGAAGCCGTCACGCCGATATGAATATTTGCGCCGACCGCCTTAGAGGCCTCAACCAGCGCGGTCGTGCAGGCGAAATCTGCCACGGCCGGAAATTCCATCGGTGCAAAATGCAGGCTCGCACCATCAAGGCGGACTGCTGCAGTCGTTACCAGTACGTCGCCGACATTAATATGCGGCTGAATTGCGCCAGTGGTCCCGATGCGCAAGAAAGTGCGGATGCCAAGCTGAGCCAACTCCTCCACGGCGATTGAAGTTGAAGGCCCACCGATGCCGGTAGAACAGACAATGACCGATTTGCCATCAAGCTCTGCGCGCCAAGAGGTAAACTCGCGGTGTGAAGCCAGGCGTACCGGGTTCTCCATCAGTCTGGCGATTTTTTCTACGCGCTCGGGATCCCCTGGTACGATGGCCAGAGTGGCGCCCTGCAAGCTGCTTTTGGTCAGGCCAAGATGGAAAACTTCAGACTGAGACATAATTGAACTCCTTTTTAATTCGGTCATTTATAACGAGCATAATATCTCCTTACTTTATCGCTCATTGCAGCTTAATTTTGTGATGCGAATCGCTAAGCGACACTACAATTACCATCGATTACATTTTAAATGTGATGGAAATCACAAAATTTTGAGCAATTAAGCCAATCTATAATGATTAATCCCTGCGGTCTTTATGCCTAACCGGTCAAATTTCGCGCGCCTAAGCATTTTTTACATAAGGTGCAGGCAGATGACAGGCTATGGTTGTTGATGTGATCATTTTATGGCTTATAGTTTAGAAACTGAGTCTTTATTTCGAAAATCCGATTCATCGTTTTAAAAGAAAAGTATTTACCCTTGTATGGAGACTGCAATGAAGACTGATGATTTAATACAATTAAAACAAGCACCTGACAGTTTCTCCCCTGCCGTTACGCCTGTATCCGCTACCACTATCCACACCGATACTGAAGGCCTGCACGCGGGCGAAACTACCATCCCATCGCAGGGAGAAAATCTGCCTGCCTATCTGGCAAGACCGGCCGAACACACTGGCAAACTGCCGATTGTGCTGGTGGTTCAGGAGATCTTTGGCGTACATGAGCACATCCGCGATCTCTGCCGCCGACTGGCTAAAGAAGGCTACCTGGCGATCGCGCCTGAGCTGTATTTCCGTCAGGGCGATCCTGCCGACTACACCGAGGTCGGTGAGCTGCTGGAGAAACTGGTTAGCAAAGTTCCTGACCAACAGGTGCTGGCGGATCTGGACCATGCCGCGCACTGGGCCGCTCAGCACGGTGGTGACGCCAGCAAATTGGCGATCACTGGTTTCTGCTGGGGAGGGCGTATCACCTGGCTTTATGCTGCTCATAGCCCGCAACTCAAGGCTGGCGTTGCGTGGTACGGCAAGTTGGTGGGCAATAAAACGCTGAGCACGCCAACTCATCCTGTCGATGAAGCGGTTGACTTAACGGCTCCGGTATTAGGGCTGTACGGCGGTCAGGACACGGGTATTGCTCAGGATACGGTTGAAAGTATGCGTCAGGCGATACGTGCCGCCAATGCCAATGCCGAGATCGTGGTTTACCCTGAAGCCGGGCATGCATTTAATGCCGATTATCGCCCAAGCTATAACGCGGAAGCCGCGGCCGATGGCTGGCAGCGCATGCTGGCGTGGTTTGCCAAATATGGCGTGAAGTAAATCTTTCGAGCGCATTAATAGAATTTTCCATTAATGGAATCAAAAAGCCCCGAGGCATTTACCCCGGGGCTTTTTTAATGCTCATGCAACATGAACAATTAGTTAAAAATAAATAGTTAAGACTGATTAGGCTGCCCGTTCGAGGCACTTAAACCTCCATCAACCGGCAGATTAACGCCGGTAACAAAGCGGGCGTCATCGCTGGCAAGGAAGGCAATCACCGAGGCAATCTCTTCAGGCTCGGCACCACGACCTAGCGGGATTCGTTCAGCGAATTTCGCCAGTAACGCCTTGTTGTCTTTGATGTCACCGGCCATGTCGGTCAGCGTGAGACTCGGACAGACAGCGTTGACACGCACACCGTCTGCACCGTGGTCCATTGCCAGAGAGCGGGTAAAATTAGTCACGGCTCCTTTGGCAGCATTGTAGAAGCTCATGCCCCAGTCACCGCCCAGACCTGAAACCGATGAAACATTAACAATATTACCTTTGCTCTTTTTCAAGGCATCGATAAAGAAGCGCGTCGCGTAGAACACACCACTGACATCAATATCGAGAATTTTCTTCCAGTCATCAATGCTGGCTTCATTGACTTTACCCTGCACCACCACACCGGCATTGTTTACCAGCACGTCAACGCGGCCAAACTTGTCCAGCACTACTTTGGCAAGTTTTTCAACATCCTGCGGATTTGAGATATCGGCGACGTGGATATAATAGTGGGTATTTTCCAGCGTGTTAGCCACCTTGGCCAACTTGACTTCAGTGCGTCCGACCAGCACAACAATGGCTCCTTCAGCCGAGAAGCGTTGCGCGGTTGCAGCTCCCATACCAGAACCTGCGCCAGTGACGACGACCACTTTATCTTTAAATCGGCTCATCTTTGTCTCCTTACGTTGAATCATTAATCAACTATTGTCTAAAGGGCTTACTCCTTTCAGCCTAGTAAAAAATCTGCTATTTCGGCTCAAATCGGCCAAATTAGCGCGTAAGGATTGGGGGCAGGCAAAGGGTGTCGGGGGCTACAGAGCAGCATCAAAGAAGTTACAAAATAATAATGGCGGGCAATCAGACGTAAAAAAGGGCACCGAAGCGCCCAATGACATCACAACATCACACATTAACTCTTAGACGTTTTCAGCGCGTAGGCGCCGAGCGGCTTTCACCATGTTCTCCAGCGATTCGCGTGTTTCCGTCCAGCCGCGAGTTTTCAGGCCACAGTCTGGATTTACCCACAGGCGCTCAGCCGGGATGCGGTCTGCAGCTTTACGCAACAGGTCCACAATCCACTCCACGCTGGGCACATTCGGCGAGTGAATATCGTAAACACCCGGACCGATTTCATTCGGATACTCGAAGTGCCTGAACGACTCCAGCAAGTCCATATCTGAACGAGAAGTCTCGATGGTGATCACGTCTGCATCCAGCGCGGCGATAGAATCCATGATGTCATTGAACTCGCAGTAACACATATGAGTGTGGATCTGTGTTTCGTCACGAGCAATCGCGGCATTCAGTTTGAAGGCGTCAACTGCCCAGCGCAGATAAGCCTGCCATTCGGACTGACGCAGAGGCAAGCCTTCGCGTAGCGCTGGTTCATCGATTTGAATAATGCCGATACCGGCTTTTTCCAAGTCTTCAACTTCGTCACGCAGTGCCAGAGCAATCTGCCTGGCAATGATTTCACGGCTCACGTCTTCACGCGGGAATGACCAGCACAGAATGGTCACTGGGCCGGTCAGCATGCCTTTAACCGGTTTTTCGGTCAGAGACTGCGCGTACTTGGCCCACTCAACAGTAATGGCTTCAGGACGGCTCACGTCACCGATGATTACCGGCGGTTTAACGCAGCGAGAGCCGTAGCTCTGCACCCAGCCGTTTTGAGTAAATATAAAACCGTCCAGATGCTCGCCGAAGTATTCGACCATGTCGTTACGCTCGGCTTCCCCGTGTACCAGCACGTCCAGCCCTAGCCGTTCCTGCTCATTGATTGCCTGCTTGATGTGCTCGCTGATGCCGGTGCGGTAATTTTTACTGTCCAGCCGACCCTGTTTGAAGTCCAGGCGCAGGCCTCGAATTTCGGTGGTTTGCGGGAATGAACCAATCGTCGTGGTCGGCCAGGCGGGCAGATTAAAACGCGTGCGCTGAGACTTGGCACGATTTGGATAGGCGCTTGGACGCTCGATATCTCTGGCATTGATTGCCGCCAGACGCTTGCCGACAGCGGCGTTGTTTACACGGGTAGATTCTTTACGAGCACGAATTGGGGCGCTGTATTCAGCCAGTTTTCTCTGCGCTTCAGCACTCGGATTGTTCAGTGCATCAGCCAGCATCGCCAGCTCGGCACATTTTTGCAGGGCAAAGGCAAACCAGCTTTTCACTTCTGTATCCAGACGCGTTTCGACGCTAAGATCGATTGGGCTGTGCAGCAGTGAACAGGAGCTACCGAGCCAAATACTGCGACCGGCAACCAGAGGTTTAAGGCGATCAAACCAGGTGCTTAAGTCGGCACGCCAGACATTACGGCCATTAATCACGCCCAGCGACAGCAGCCAGTCTTTCGGCAGCGCGTTGGCCACCGCCGTCAGATCATCGCGGCCCGCCACGGCGTCAATGTGCAAACCTTGTACCGGCAGATGACGGATAGTTTCCAGATTGTGGCCGATGCTGTCGAAATAGGTAGTCAGCAGCAGCCTGGTTTTACTTTGCAGCGCGGTATAAGCCGGTTTGTAGGCATCCAGCCATTCCTGTGGCAATTCCAGCACCAGTGCAGGCTCGTCGATTTGAACCCACTCAATGCCACGCTTTGCCAGCTCAGCCAGAACTTGCTGATAAACCGGGAGAATATCGTTGATCAGTGACAGGCGGTCAAACTGCTCGCCCTTTACTTTGCCTAGCCACAGATAAGTCAACGGGCCGAGCAGCACAGGTTTAATCTTGTGGCCTAGCGCCAACGCTTCGTCAACTTCCTCCAGCAACTGAGTCCAGGTCAGTTTGAACTGCTGACCCTTCACGAATTCAGGCACCATGTAGTGATAGTTAGTGTTGAACCATTTGGTCATTTCGGCAGCGGCGGCAGGTTTGCCCGTCGGTGCTCGGCCACGACCCAGGCGAAATAAGGTGTCGATATCGACGGAACCATCAGCGCCTTGGTGACGCTCTGGAACATTGCCCAGCAACAGGCTGGTAGTCAAAACGTGATCGTACCAGGCGAAATCGCCAACGGGCACTAAATCCACGCCAGCCTGCTGTTGTTGTTGCCAATGGCGGGCGCGCAGTTCGCGGCCCGTCGCCAATAATTCTTCTTGAGTGATGTTGCCAGCCCAGTAGCTTTCTTGAGCTTTTTTCAGTTCACGACGCAAACCAACGCGTGGAAAACCCAGAGTGTGATTCAGTATCGTCATCTTTAAATTCCCATTTGGCCATCCAGATGTTTACACATCCATAATCCGCAGGTACTGTATATTCCACAAGCGCAAATTATTCACAGTGACAGTGAAGGACTCTCATGATCGAACTGAAACACCTGCGGACGCTGCAAGCTCTGCGAAATACCGGCTCTCTTGCCGCCGCAGCGGCACAGTTACACCAGACCCAATCAGCCCTGTCGCACCAATTCAGCGATCTGGAGCAGCGTCTCGGTTTCAGACTGTTCGTGCGTAAAAGTCAGCCGCTGCGCTTTACGCCGCAGGGGGAGATCATGCTGCAATTGGCGGAGCAGGTATTGCCACAAATTCAGCAGGCATTGCAGGCCTGTCATGAACCACATCAGGCTTCGCTTCGCATCGCGATTGAATGCCACAGCTGTATTCAGTGGCTGACACCCGCGCTGGATGCTTTTCATCAGACTTGGCCACAGGTGTTGATGGACTTTAAATCAGGTGTGACTTTTGACCCGCAGCCGGCCTTGCAACAGGGCGAGCTGGATATCGTTTTAACTTCCGACATTCTTCCTCGCAGCGGCCTGCACTATTCGCCAATGTTTGATTTTGAAGTTCGACTGGTGCTGGCACCGGATCATCCACTGGCCTGCAAAGACGTGATCACTCCGGAAGATTTGAGCAGCGAAATTCTGCTGATTTACCCGGTTCAGCGCCAACGTCTCGATATCTGGCGACATTTCCTGCAGCCGGCAGGAGTCAGTCCGGCGCTGAAAAGCGTTGATAATACCTTGCTGCTGATCCAGATGGTGTCGGCACACATGGGTATTGCCGCGCTGCCGCACTGGGTAGTGGAGAGCTTTGAGAAACAGGGCCTGGTAGTGACTAAAACTTTGGGTGACGGCCTGTGGAGCCGCCTGTACGCTGCCGTTCGCGATGGAGAGCAGCGACAGGCAGTGACAGAGGCATTTATCCGATCGGCGCGCCAGCACGCCTGCAATCATTTGCCGTTTGTACGAGACGCCTCGCGCCCTGGAATTTCTTCTGCTCCAAGGGCGATTTCAGAACCGCCAGAAGCTTGATGATTAACCCAGATTACGTTGGCGTGTGGCTATCGTCAGCCCTATAACCGCCACGGTAACAAGCGTTGAGGCAAGCAGGGTGAAGCTCAGGGTCATGCCAGTAATATCCATCAGATAGCCGGTTGCAACGGGGAGTAATCCTGCCGGAATATAGGCGCCGATATTAAGCAGCGCGTTGCCTTCGGCGCGACGATCGGCGGCGATATTCATCGACAACAGCGTCAGTCCGCCCAATTGCCCGAGCCCCTGTGCGGCACCCGAGGCAAGTGCGGCGATGAAAATCATTTTTACGCCCCCGCCGTGCAGCGTGGCAATAATACTCAGCATCGCCACAATCAGCGCCGTACCGCTAATGTAAAACACCTGGCTGATGGGTAGTTTACGACACAAAATTTGTGTTCCCACCGCGACCGTAAACATCACGCAGGCCATGATCCCGGCAATAACCGGGCTACCGGCATTCGAATAATGGTTCAGTAGCACCGGTCCTAGCGAAAGCATCAGCGAAGTTGCGGTTAGACCCGGCGCGAAAAACAGGCACCCCATCAGCAGATGAAAAATATTCTTCTTCGGGATAGAAGGAAGGCGCAGCGGGCGGGATGCCGACACGCCGATTCGCTGCACCGGCGGCAGGCGAAAAGCAATAATAATTGCGCTCAGTTGCACCAGCAGCTCAACGGTAAAAACGGTGAATACCGGGTGCGGCAAAAAGCGCACAATCGCCCCGCTCATCACTGGCCCCAGCCCTGCTCCGCCAACCATTGCAATCGATGCTACCAGCGCGGCCTGACGTTTACGGCTTTCACCACCAGCATCGACAACCGCAGCCATACTGGCGGTCACGGTAACGCCTACTGCAATCCCGGTCAGAAAACGTGCTGCCAACAGTGCATAAATCGACTGCGCGCCGATAAAACACAAACAGGCCAATACCGAGGCAATCAGGCCGGGAATAATGACTTTCTTACGCCCCAACCTGTCCGCCAGCTGGCCGGCAACCAACAGCGTGAAAACCAGCGCCAAAATGTAGCAGGCAAAAATCAGCGTTAAAGTACCGGATGAAAAGCCAAATTGCTGCTTCCAATGGATATAAAGCGGCGTTGGTGCATTGGAAAGCATAAATACGGCGACGACCAACCACGCGGATTTCAGCAGTCGTGCAGGGGAATAGCCTGGAACGCCAAGTTTTGCGGAGTTTATAGGGCTTTCGGCCGGTAATGACTGCGACATGATTTTTTCCTGTTATAAAGCGGCTAAAAACACCCTTCAGATTGCGGTACAGGATAAAGACAAAAACATAGAAGAAAAATAGGCTAAAATTCTTATCATATCGGACATAAATGTCTTAAATGAGAAGGATCTATAATGAGCAAGCTGAGCGGCATCGAGATATTTGTGCAAGTGGCAGAAACGCGCAGCTTTTCAGAAACAGCGAAACAGTTAGGCGTTTCTTCATCGGCGATAGGGAAAAGTATCGCCCGGCTTGAGACGCGTTTATCGGTACAGCTGTTTTACCGCAGTACCCGTAGCATTACTTTGACCCACGAAGGGTCGCAGTATCTTGAGCGCTGCCGCCGCATTCTGGACGAGGTGCAAAACGCCGAGCTTGAGCTGATGGAAAGTCATCGCGCGCCGCAGGGGCAGTTAAAAATCATCCTGCCATTTGTCGACGTCATTGTTCTGCCACTGATCAGCGGGTTTATGCAACGCTACCCGGAAATTCAGCTTGATATCGATATGACCGATCGCATGGTCGATATTATCGAGGAAGGCTTTGATGCCGTGATCCGCACTGGCACGCCGGTCGATTCACGGCTGAAATCGCGCTATCTCGGTGGGTATCAGCGAGCCATTGTTGCCGCTCCGGCCTACATTGCGCAACGAGGCATGCCTCAGCAGCCGTTGGATTTATTGCAACACGCCTGCCTGTTGCACAAGTATCCGAGCACCGGGCGCATTGAACAGTGGACCGGCTCCATTGACGCTTCCGAGCTTCCCGCCGCCATGGTTTGCAATACCAATCGGGTGATAATCGACGCTACGCTCAAGGGGCTTGGCATTGCCTGTCTGCCGGAATATCAGGTTCGAGCCTATTTGCGTGACGGCTTGCTGCTGCCAGTGTTTGCCGATCAGCCAGCGGCCGAGAACGGCTATTGGGCGCTATGGCCGGTGAGTAAGCACGTCACCCCCAAACTGCGGGCATTTATCGACTATCTGGTGGAATACTTCGCCCAAAACCCGTTAAACCGCTAGTTTTTGACAAACTCTGAGCTTGTCCGAAAATCATCCAAACAACAGGTTAATGAAGTAAACTTAATGTAGGAAACATCCAGCAGGAGATTTTACCATGAAAGGTTTTCAACAGATTCTAGCGGGACTTGGGATGATGCTAATGACCGCTTCCAGCTTCGCCGCGATCACCCAAACGCCCATCGAAAGGCAGCAGCAGCTACTGAATAATCCGGCGCAACAACGGATGCAGCAGCGGATGCAAAGCGATCAGCAATTACATCAGCGCCAACAAGAGCAAGACCTGAAATTCAGCCAACAGCAGCAGCGACTAAGGCTGCAATCTCAGTCACTCAACGATCAGCAGCGTTTGCAGCAAAGCCAGCTCGATAATAATCAGCAACGCTTGCAGCAGAAGCTTAATCAAACGCCTTAGTATTTGATCAAACGCCTTAGTATTTGATCAAACACAATAGTATTTAACAAACACCACAGTATCTGCACTGGTGATGAGTAATTATTAGGCGCTCACTGGGTATTAAATTTGATACTACATTTAATACCCAAGTAAATTTAAGCCTCTGTAATCAATCGCTACCGTTTATGAAGGCTTTAAACCGCGAAATCAGGGCCGATAAGATCGATGCGATCGGTGCAGATGCAGTCCACGCCCCAGTCCAGCAGCAGCCGCGCTATTTCCGGGCTATTTACGGTATACACCAGAATGCGCAGACCTGCCTGATGCAGGCTCTCAACCCGTTCTTCAGTCAGCTCTTTATGATTGATATGCAAAGAAACGCAGCCCAGACGCGAGGTGAGCGCCTGCCAGTTTTCATCCCATTTATCCAGCAATAGACCACGCGGTAACTCAGGCACAGCAGCCTGTGCAGCTTCAAGAGACGGCACATCAAACGAAGAAAGCAGCGGGGGAACTGGCTGACCACGCCATAATTCAGCCGCCGCCAGCGCCACTTTTTCACCTGTTTCATACGCCAGCCCGGTGGTGCCTTTAATTTCGATGTTGGCCATCATGCCGTATTCGGCACAGCGCGACGCAACCTCAGAGAGCAACGGCAGTTTTTCTCCGCTAAAGCTGGTGCTGTACCAACTGCCAGCATCGAGCTGCACCAGCTTGTCCCAGCTCAGCTCACCCGCTACGCCCCAGCCATTGCTGGTTCGATTCAGGGTGTCGTCGTGCAACAGGAAAATCTCGCCGTCCTGTGCCAGCTTGGCGTCAAACTCAATCATGCTGTGACCGAGGCGAGCCCCGGTATCAATTGCTGCCAGGGTATTCTCAGGCGCTAGCGAACCGCCGCCGCGATGAGCCACAATGCGTGGATAAGGCCAAACTGTCATTTTCACTCCATCCGTAATCCGCTTTTCGAATCAAAAAAGTGTAGCGCGTGAGCGGGTAAAACCAAACGTAAATACGTGCCGCTAGCCGGACAATTTTCGTGAGAGAGTCTGACCACCACCCCACTTCCAGCCCAAACCCCGTGCGCCAGGTTATCCGCGCCCAGCAGCTCAAGGTTTTTTAGCTCCATTGGAATGCCACTGTGCGGATCATTGGTTAGCTGAATATGTTCAGGTCGTACACCCAAGGTCAATTCACGACTGCCCCATTCTGGTCGCGCCTTTGGCAATGGGAGTTCATAGCCGCCCTCCATCACCAGAGACGTGCCGTCGGTGGTCAGTTGACCCGGCAATAAATTCATCGCCGGAGAGCCGATAAAGCTGGCGACAAACAGGCTGGCGGGACGCTGATAAACCTCGGAAGGCGTACCGATTTGCTCGGCAATCCCTTTGTTCATCACGATAACCCGTTCGGCCAAGGTCATGGCTTCCACCTGATCATGAGTCACATACAGGCTGGTGGTGCGCAATCTGCGATGCAGCTGTTGCAGCTCGAGGCGCATCTGCACGCGCAATTTGGCATCAAGGTTTGATAACGGCTCGTCGAACAGGAAAACTGCCGGTTCTCGCACGATGGCGCGCCCCATTGCCACGCGTTGACGCTGGCCGCCGGAAAGCTCACGCGGCTTGCGTTTCAGCAACGGACCTAATTCCAGTATGCGCGCCGCTTCCTCAACGCGCGACTGAATCTGCGCCTTGCCAAAACCGCGAATTTTCAGGCCATAGGCCATGTTGTCGTACACGCTCATGTGCGGATACAGTGCGTAATTTTGAAACACCATCGCAATACCGCGATCTTTCGGCTCAAGATTGGTCACACGCACGTCGTTGATATAAATATCACCGCTGGTGGTGCGTTCGAGGCCAGCTACCATACGCAACAGCGTTGACTTACCGCAGCCGGAAGGGCCAACCATCACGATGAATTCGCCGTCAGCGACATCCAAATCGATAGTCTTGATTATCTGGTTTTGTCCGTCGTAGGACTTGGTCACTGCCTGGAGTTTTAAATTTGCCATGTTTATTGTTTACCAAATGAATCGTTTACCAAGTTAATCATTTCTCGCTGTCTACCAGGCCGCGCACAAACCAGCGCTGCATCAGGAGTACCACCGCCAAGGGTGGTAATAACGTCATGATCATCGCAGCCATTACCTGATTCCACTGTGTTGAGCCGTCTCCCGAAGAGATCATGCTTTTAATCCCCGCCACCGCCGTGCCCATCGAGGCATCGCTGGTGATAAGAATTGGCCACAGGTATTGGTTCCAGCCGTAAATAAAGGTGATGACAAACAGCGCCGCCAGATTGGTTTTCGAGAGCGGCAGGACAATGTCCCAGAAAAAGCGCATTGCTCCAGCGCCGTCGATGCGCGCCGCTTCCAGCAACTCATCCGGCAGCGTCATAAAGAACTGGCGAAACAAGAACGTAGCCGTGGCGGAAGCCATCAAAGGCAAAGTCAGGCCGGTGTAGCTGTTAAGCATGTGCAGATTGGCGATCACTTGTACTGTAGGAAAAATACGCACCTCAACCGGCAGCATCAGTGTCATAAAGATCAGCCAGAAGAACAGGTTACGCAGCGGAAAACGGAAATAGACAATGGCGTAGGCCGACAGCATCGAAATCGAAATCTTGCCGATGGTAATTGCCATCGCCATGATAAAGCTGTTCAGCAACAGCGGGCCAAATGCCGGGCTGCTGCCGCCTGCGCCCTGTGACCAAATAGTCCGTATATTTTCGAAAAAGTGCCCGCCCGGAACCAGACTCATCGGCACTTCAAAAATCTGTTTGTTATCGAGCGTCGCGGCAACAAAGGCCACGTACAGCGGGAATAACACCAGCAGCACGCCAATAATCAGCACCAGGTGACAGAAAATATCGAGACCTCTTCTGTTTTCGATCATTGGTAACGCACCTTACGCTCAACGAAGCGGAACTGAATAAATGTCAGGGCGATCACCATGACCATTAATACCACCGACTGTGCGGCAGAGCTTGAGAGGTCGAGCCCGGTGAAACCCTCACGATAAACCTTGTAAATCAGCGTTGTTGTCGCCTGTACCGGACCGCCTTGCGTGGCCGCATCAATTACCGGGAAGGTATCGAAGAAGGCATAAACCAGATTGACCACCAGCAAGAAGAAACTGACTGGAGAAATCAGCGGCAACACCAAATTAAAGAAACGACGAATTGGGCCAGCGCCGTCGATGGCAGCGGCCTCGACCAGCGAACGTGGAATCGATTGGAGCGCAGCGAGGAAAAACAAGAAGTTATAGCTTACCTGCTGCCAGATAGATGCCAGTACTACCAGGAACATCGCCTGTCCGCTGTTCTGTGCGTGGTTCCAGTTATAGCCGAGCGTGCCAAGGAAGTGAGTGATCAGCCCTAATCCAGGACTAAACAGAAACATCCAGAGAACAGCAGCCACGGCGGGCGCTACGGCATAAGGCAGAATTAGCAAAGTCTGATAAATACGACTACCGCGGATTACGTGATCCACCATCGCAGCGAGCAGCAGCGAAATACCCAGGCCGAAAAACGCCACCATGAAGCTGAATTTCAGCGTGGTGTAGAAAGAAGCGAGATAGTAGGGGTCCTGGAACAGCTGCTGAAAGTTGGTAAATCCAGCAAACTGGCTCGATATACCAAAAGGATCCATGGTTTGCACGGAATACCACAGTGCCTGACCGGCGGGCCAGAGGAAAAAGATCGCCGTAATCAACAGCTGAGGCAAAACCAGCACATACGGCAACCAACTACAGCCAAACCCGGGACGGTGTGAACTCATAGGAATTACTCATAGAAACTAAGGGCTGAAAAGGGCAACGAAGATCAACGATGGCGTGACCAAACTGTTCAAAAGAACAATGCGTAACAACGGCTGTCGAGATTCATTGTTACGCACTGCCCTATTGATTTGGCAACGGTCGTTGTTATTGCTTAACAGAGGCTTCAAAACGGCGCAGCAGCAGGTTACCGCGCTGTACTGACTCATCAAGCGCCTGTTTTGCCGTCTTCTGGCCGCTCCATACGCCTTCCAGCTCTTCATCTACGATGGTACGGATTTGCGGCATGTTGCCCAGACGCAGGCCTTTGGTAAACGGCAGCGGCGGTTTGTTCATCATCTGGCGAGTTGCAACGTCAGAACCTGGGTTCTTGTCATAGAAGCCCTGCTGTCTGGTCAGCTCATAGGCGGCAGTGGTAACCGGGAGATAGCCCGTTTTTTGATGCCATTCCGCGGCAATTGCCGGAGTTGTCAGGAATTGCAGGAACTCGGCCACGCCTTTATAGGTCGCATCATCCTTGCCTTTCATCACCCACAGGCTGGCACCACCGATAATGGCGTTCTGCGGCGCGCCTTTCACGTCAGCGTCGTAAGGCATCATGCCTACACCATAGTTGAATTTGGCATACTGACGAATATCGGCCAGCGAGCCAGATGAGGCGGTAGTCATCGCGCAATCGCCGTTGTAGAACTTGGCAGTAGACTCATCCTGACGACCAAAATAGGTGAACTCACCTTTCTTGTTCATATCTTCCAGAAACTGAATGTGTTTGATCTGCTCTGGCTTGTTAAATTCCAGAACTGCGTCGGTGCCGTCGAAACCGTTATTTTTGGTCGCCACTGGCAAACCGTGCCAGGCGCTAAAGTTTTCAATCTGGATCCAGCCCTGCCAGCCGCTGGCATAGCCGCACTTCATGCCGGCCTCTTTCAGCTTGGCGGTGTCCTGCTCCAGCTCTTGCCAGGTTTTTGGCGGCTGATCGGGATTCAGACCCGCTTTCTTAAACGCGTCTTTGTTGTAGTACAGCACCGGCGTGGAGCTGTTGAACGGCTGAGACAGCAGACGACCCTGAGAGTCTGAATAGTATCCGGAAACCGTTGGCACGAATTGGGAAACGTCTTCTTTCAGGCCCGCGTCAGCGAACACTTGATAGACCGGCTTGATCGCTTTACTGGCCATCATGGTCGCGGTGCCCACTTCATAGACCTGCAAAATCGCCGGAGCGTTGCCGGTGCGATAAGCAGCAATACCGGCAGCCAGATTCTGGTCGTATTTGCCTTTATAAACAGGAACAATTTTTACGTCAGGATGCGTTTGGTTAAAACGATCGGCCAATGAGTTGACCTCTTTGCCTAACTCGCCGTCCATGGAATGCCAGAAAGGAATTTCCGTGACGGCCAGAGCGTTGGCGCTGAAAGCCAGCATCAGTGCTGCACCCAGAGCCGATTTTTTTAAATTGTTAAACATGCCTGTCTCCTGAATTCTGCCGGTGTTTGAATTTGTAATTGCAGAGAAGTAATGGAAGTTAAAAAACTTTTTTATTCGGGAGCTAACATGACACGGCTAAATGACAGAAAAATAACCGTTAAATGACAATAACGTGACAGCAGAGTGAAACGCAGATGACGGGAAGATGGCAAAAAAGAAGCGCATCGGGTTAGCGATGCGCCTTAAGTTATTTATCAGTTTGCACTAAGGTTAACCGCCTCAGTGAGACAGCCAACCTGTTATCTCGGTTTTACAGCGCGCGTTTCAGGCGGGCAACGGCTTCATGCAGCTGCTCTTCTGTCGCGGTGGCGAAGGAGATACGGAAAGTCGAGTAATCCGGATTATCCGAGAAGAAGAACTCGCCCGGCACGAAGACTACGCCCTGCTCGAGGGTTTTCTTCATCCATTCGGTACAGTTACGCGGCTCGCGGAATCGCGCCCACAGGAACATACCGCCTTTAGGATATTCGAAGGTCAAAACGTGGCCAAGCTCGCGTTCCAGTAACTCGGCCAGTAGGCTGCATTTCTTTTTGTAGGCAGCACGGATAGTTTCAATCTGCTTATCCAGTCGACCCAGCCCCAAATAATATTCCGCTACAGTTTGCGACAGTGAGCTAGCGTGCAGGTCGGCGGCCTGTTTGATGATCGCCACTTTATTCAACAGCCATTGCGGCATGATAACCCAGCCAAGACGCAGGCCCGGTGCCAGAATTTTGGAGAAAGTTGACGTGTAGATGATGTTATCTGCATGGCCGTATTGAGCATGCGAAAGCTCGTAAAGGGTCGGCAGGCGCTCGTCCGTGAAACGAAGCTCGCCATACGGGTCATCTTCAACGATCAGGAAATGGTGCTCGGCGGCCAGTTTTACCAGCTGTTCGCGACGCGCCAAACTCAGCGTCACGCCACTTGGATTGCCAAAGGTCGGTACTAAGTAAACGCCTTTGATTTTTCGGGTTTTCAGCACTTCGGCCAGTTCGTCAACCTTCATGCCGTCGCCGTCAGAACCAACGGATACCAGATTTGCTTCAGCCAGTTCCAAGGTTTGCAGCGCGGCCAAATAAGTTGGGCGCTCAACAACGAACACGTCATCCGGGTTAACCACCGCGCGCATCACCAGATCGAGCGCCTGCTGGGATCCGGCGGTCACTACGATATCTTCCGGCGTGGCAACAATGCCGCGACCTTTGCACAGCTCGGCAATGCCGACGCGCAGTCCGTGACTGCCTTCAGTCAGGCCGTATTGGAATGCTAGCTCAGGCCGCTCGGTAATCGCCAGTTGGGTAGCTTGCGCCAAACCTTCAAAATCGAATAGCGCCGAAGAAGGAATACCTCCCGCCAGTGAAATAACGCCTTCCATTTGGCTTTGCTTGAGCAATTCCCGAATAGCCGAACTCTTGAGCCTGGTCATGCGGGCGGCGAGTAAACCTTCTGTGTTCATTTAATGTTCCCGGTCGTGTGCAAAATTGATAAGAATGTGAGCAAAGTTAATTTATAGATAAACAAAAAACCGCAAAGCACTTAGCGTGCGGTTTAATAGATTTAACACAGATTTTTTTGGAATCAACAATCTTTATCACACTAGCAGGCAAGCGGCACTCGCTGCGCTGGGTAAGCAGCTTACCAAACGCAAATTTCCTTGAAAAAAGTCAGGTAACGAATCTGGGGTGATCAGGTAAACTGTCACCGTCCTTTTTCCCTAAAAATCTGCATCTCATCATGAAATTAACCATTGAAAGACTCGACGCATTAACTGATCAGGATAAAATTGATTTAGCCAAAATCTGGCCGAATCAACAGGTCTCCGATTGGCAAAGCGAGGGCGATCTGAAGATAATTTTTGCCGCTCGTTTTAATGATCGCCTGCTGGGTGCAGTAAAAGTTTTTATTAGCGGCAAGGAGGCTGAATTAAACGATTTATGCGTGCGTGAAGTCACCCGCCGTCGCGGTGTCGGGTTGTATTTGCTGGAAGATTTGCAGCAACAGTTGCCTGAAGTGCGGGATTTCTCAATGCAGGCAGTGGCTGATAAACCGGCCTTAGACGCTTTTATGCGCGCCTGCGGATTTGAATTAATAGCAGACGGCTGGCATAAAACACGGCATTGATTCTGCGAGTAATTTTTATCTCAAGCGGCAAGGCGACTGTTTTTTCGGCAAATTGTAGGTATAAAAAAAGCGACCTCAAGGTCGCTTTTTACTTTGCATTTGTCTGTATTATCGCATCAGGCTTCGATCGCTGTGCGCAGCTTTTTCATCGCATTCTTTTCAAGCTGACGGACACGTTCGGCGGAAACACCATACTTGTCGGCCAATTCTTGCAGCGTCGACTTGTTGTCGTCGTCGAGCCAGCGGGCACGAATAATATCCTGGCTACGCTCGTCCAGACCTTCCATTGCGAAAGTCAGTTTATCGGCGGCGTTACTTTCCCAGTTATCTTCTTCGATGCTTTCAGCAAAGTCAGAGCTTTTATCCTGCAGATACAGCATCGGTGCCATAGCCTGACCATCGCGCGGCTCTTCGTCCGGCGTTGGATCAAAGGTCATGTCCTGCGCTGCCATGCGGGATTCCATTTCCAGCACGTCTTTGCTGGTTACGCCAAGTTCACGCGCAACATGCTCGACTTCTTCATGGCTGAACCAACCTAAACGCTGTTTATTTTTGCGCAGGTTAAAGAACAGCTTACGCTGAGCTTTGGTGGTCGCGACCTTCACGATACGCCAGTTACGCAGAACGTATTCGTGGATCTCGGCTTTGATCCAATGCACAGCGAAGGAAACCAGGCGTACGCCGACTTCTGGATTAAAACGGCGAACCGCTTTCATCAGGCCGATGTTGCCTTCCTGGATAAGGTCAGCCTGTGGCAAACCGTAACCTGAATAATTACGAGCGATATGAGCGACAAAGCGTAAGTGAGACAGGATCAGATGCTTGGCCGCTTCCAGATCACCCTCGTAATGCAGCCGTTCAGCCAGCGCCCGCTCTTCCTCTGCCGTAAGCATAGGATAGGCATTGGCGGCCCGAACATAGGCTTCCAGGCTACCTTGGGGGACTAATGCTAAAGTTTGCATTTCTTTGGTCATTAAAGCCTCTCTAATGTGACGTAAGAAGGTTTTACACAACGTTGCCGTGGAATGAATACCGACGGATACAGTTCAACGAAGAACCACTCACATTTGCTGCTAATTTGACCCTGAATCTCGTTCAAAGTTCATTCTTAGCGCCTTCTCGGCCCAATGACTTTATGCGAGGTAAAGGGGAAATGATTGGGAAATTGTGCTTACCGGGGAAGAACAAGTTAAGGTCCTGATTATAAGGATCCTTTGACGCAGAGTATTAATATGGGGATCTTCCCTTGCAGCACAATCCGCAGCTACAAGGGAAGAGTATAACAAAAAAATCTTACTGTGGTGTAAATCGTCGTAAATGTTGTACGGTTGCCAGGTAAGCGGCGATCCAGCCAATCATTGCCGAGATCAGCAGCAGCAGCAGGCTTTCGTCCCAGCCAAGGCCGTGCAGAACAAAGGTCGTGCCGAACACCGATGCCACCTGGGTAACCACGGTTTCCAGACGCCACACCAGCCCTTCGGAAAGGATCAATGACAGCACCGCGCCGCAGAAGCCCAACATTGCTCCGCCGTTAAGGAAAGGTCGCAGAATGAAGCCGTCGGTGGCACCAATTAGCTTCATCACGTTGATGGTATCGCGGCGGCTGAAAATGCTCAGGCGTACGCTGTTACCAATGACCAGGAACACGGCGACTATCATCAGCACGCCGATCATAGAAGCAATTTGCCCCACCAGCCCTGTTAGCGCAGCAAGACGTGCAAACCAGCTGTCATCCATGCGGACTTGCTCAACGCCCTGAACCGCAGCAATGCGATCACGCAAAGTGCTCAGCGTCTTGGAATCCTCAAAATTCATTTTCGGCGTAACAATCGCCAAAGCAGGCAATGGATTCTGTTCCAGCATATCCAGCGCGCCGCCAAAACCTGACCAGTTGCGGAACTCACTTAACGATTCTTCACGGGACAGATAATTGACTTTATCGACCCCAGCTTCGGCCTTCAGCTGTTTGATTACGTTGAGAGCGCCGTCATCGTCCAGCGATTTATCAATAAACACAGTCAATTGCGGCGTCGGATACCACTGCTCGGCTGCCTGACTAACGTTTTTCCATACTAGATAGCAAACGCTCGGCAGAGTCAGCGAGATGGCGATCACCATGATCGTTAACAGTGTGGCCAGCGGCTGGCGCAACATGTCACGGATGGTGTTGCTCCAGGCATAGCGCCACTGCTCGCGGAAACCGCCCTGCAATGATTTACTCTTCGATTCAGGGGTGCTCTTGGCCTTCCTGACCGGTTTTGGACTATTCGCCATAGTACGCGCCTCCGGTCATTCTTCCCTGACTCAAAGTCAGCGTGCGATAACGTCGGCTGGCAATCAGCCCCATGTCATGGGTTGCCATCAACACAGTTACGCCGACACGGTTAAATTCTTCAAACAACCGCAAAATCCCCTCCGACAGCGCTTCGTCCAGGTTACCTGTAGGTTCATCGGCCAACAGTACCGCCGGTTTATTCACCACGGCACGAGCGATGCCCACGCGCTGCTGCTCGCCGCCGGACAGCTGGATAGGGAAATTTTTCGCCTTGTCCAGCAGCCCGACTTTGTCCAGCGCGGCAGAAACGCGACGGCGAATATCTTCACCGCTGGCACCAGCGATAATCAATGGCATAGCCACATTGTCGTAAACGGTTCTATCCAGCAGCAAGTGGTGATCCTGGAAGATCATGCCGATCTGACGACGCAGGAACGGCACCTCGCGACTTTTCAAGCGGCTAATATCATGTCCGCCAAACAGGATATTTCCTGCACTCGGGCGTTCGATACCGCAAATCAGTTTCAACAGTGTACTTTTACCGGCTCCAGAATGGCCGGTCAGAAACGCCATCTCTCCCTGCTGAATATGAAAATCGACGCCTTGCAGCGCCTGTCGCCCGCCTAGATAAGCTTTACTGACCTGTTCAAAGCGAATCATCCGTATTAATCCTCTCGGGCAAAAAGTGCCTCAATAAAATCGTCAGCCTTAAACGGCCTTAAATCTTCGATACCCTCACCTACGCCGATGTAACGGATAGGGATCTCAAACTGGTCGGCGATAGCGAAGATCACGCCGCCCTTGGCGGTACCGTCCAGCTTGGTCAAGGTGATGCCCGTCAGACCGACTGCTTCGTTAAACAGCCTGGCCTGGCTCACCGCGTTCTGCCCAGTACTGGCATCCAGCGTCAGCATAACCTCGTGAGGGGCGTCTTCGTCCAGTTTTTTCATGACCCGGACAATTTTCTTAAGCTCTTCCATTAAATGGGATTTATTCTGCAAACGGCCCGCAGTATCGGCGATTAGCACGTCAACTTTGCGTGATTTGGCTGCCTGAATCGCGTCGAAAATCACCGAGGCAGAATCAGCGCCGGTATGCTGGGCAATCACCGGAATGTTGTTGCGCTGTCCCCACACCTGTAGCTGTTCGACCGCCGCTGCACGGAAGGTATCGCCCGCCGCCAGCATTACCGATTTACCTTCGGCCTCAAACTGGCGCGCCAGTTTACCGATGGTTGTGGTCTTACCGACGCCGTTAACACCGACCATCAGGATGACATACGGGGTTTTCCCGCCAACATCCAGCGGCTTATCAACTTTAGCCAATATTTCAGACATTTCTTCCTTCAGCTTGCTGTAAAGCGCTTCAGCATCTTTCAACTGCTTGCGGCTGGCATGCTCGGTCAGGGAAGTAATGATTTTACGGGTAGTTTCGACGCCGACATCAGCGATCAGCAGCTGTTCTTCCAGCTCCTCGAACAGCTCGTCATCAATTTTCTTGCCGCGGAACAGGCCAATAAAGCCGGAACCTAAATTCTGCCTGGTTTTAATCAGGCTGCGTTTAAGGCGCGCAAAGAAGCCTTCTTTGGTTGGACGCTCCTGCTCGGTCTGCTGTTCCAGCGCAGGCAGGCTGACCAACGGCTCTTGTGCGACCGGTAAATCCTGCACTTCAGGCACGTCGTGCTCTGGCTGGATCACTGCCTCGGGCAGATGTTGGTGCGCGGCAACCTGCTCGGTGACTTCAACGATTTCCTGTGCCAGCACTTGTGAAGTCGGCTCAACCTCTTTTATCGGCTCGACGTCAATGATCGCTGGCTCGGCTTCGGGCTGGTGCTCTGCAATTGCAGGCTCGACTTCCGGCAGACTTTCAATAACCTCAGGCTCTGCAACTTCAGGTTCTATGACACTAGACCCTACAGTCTCGGATTCTATAACCACAGGCTCGACGTGCTGAGGCTCAGAAATGATTTCGTGGGCTTTATCAACGATTTCTGCTTCGGCGACTGCGGCAGCGTCCCATTCTCCGGCGTGCTCTTCGCGAGGAGCTTCATGATGCTGTTCAGAAGCTAAGTGCGCCTCGGCTTCGGCAAGTTCTACCGGCTCAACGGGCTGCTCAAGTTTTTCTGCATCTTGCGGCTGTTCTTCTTCCTTGCGACCACGTCCAAACCAGGAAAGAAAGCCGCGTTTTTTCTCTTTTGCCATTTTACAACTTCACTCCACGCCGTTAATTCTCGACGAACGGATTATTAATAGGGTAATAACCTAGCAGTCTATCACTTTCCCTTAAACGCAACACGCCTGAGTGATGAATTCACTGCTCATACAATCAACTACGCGCCGAACCGTTACGCAAGAGAGGGATAAATGTTTGCCCAAACGTGCCACACCGGTAGAATAGCCCTCCAAACCGTGTTCTGAACACCCACGACGACATTTATACAACCAGAATTTATACTCAAAAACTATGGCAAAAAAACCGCAAACCCCGGCTGCTGGCCAGATCCGCCTGATTGGTGGGCAATGGCGTGGACGCAAGCTACCGGTGCCGCACAGCCCAGGACTGCGCCCGACAACAGATCGGGTGAGAGAAACATTATTTAACTGGCTGGCCCCGGTAATTCAGGGTGCGCGTTGCCTGGACTGCTTCGCCGGCAGTGGCGCGCTGGGTATCGAAGCCCTGTCGCGCTATGCGGGCAGCGCCACGTTGCTGGAATTCGAAAAACCGGTAGCTCAGCAACTCGAGCGTAATCTCGCGCTGCTGAATGCGCAGCAGGGTCAGGTGATTAACGTTAACACCATGAATTGGCTAGCTAAAAGTGGTACGCCCTATGACGTGATTTTTCTCGATCCACCTTTTCGCAAAGGCATCCTGCAAGACACGCTCGGATTACTCGACGCAAACGGCTGGTTGGCTGATGAAGCCTGGATTTACATTGAATCAGAAGTGGAACACGGCCCGATCCTGGTGCCCAATGGCTGGCGTCTACATCGCGAAAAAATAGCCGGACAAGTTGCCTATCGTTTATATCATCGCGACGTTACGCCAGACGCGGACACCTCGCCACAGGAGCAGTCAGATGTTGATTAATTTTGGTCGTTTACTGATGCTTTGCATCTGGATTTTCTTGCTGTCGAACATCGTGCACCCGTTCCCTAAACCGATGAGATATTTCCTCGACGTGGCGATGGTGTTTATGTTCTTCATGCACGGGATTCAGGTCATGCTGCTTAAAGCCACGCAGGCCAAAGATCAGCCTAAGATTGGCGGCTGGCTCGAGCTGCGAATTTTCCTGTTCGGCGTATTTGAACTGCTGGCCTGGCAGAAGAAACAGCCGCCGCTGCCGAAAAAATAAATGACTACGGCGACTCTGTCGATGACTAAGGTGATTGTGTTGCCTGTCAGAGTCGCTTATCGCCATCGCATCTTTCATCCCCAGCACGGCGCGATTTAGCTAGATAAAAGTTAAACCAACCTGTCTAAATCCCCAGTTTATTTCACTAAAGCAATTTTAAGCCTGTTTTAAGATTGTCGGGCCCCCCGTGCCTCTCCTACACTGAAAGGATGTGGTGGAGCGGGAATTGCTCCTCTGTTTTGGCAGTTCTTTGCTTTCTTTGAATAGATAAGGACAAACAATGAGTTGGCCGTTTATTGCTGTATTTCTTTCTGCCTGGCTGTATGTCGATGCTCGCTATCGGGGGCCGCGCTGGCAAGGTTGGCTGTTTAAACCTGTTACCCTGCTATTGTTGATGCTGCTCGCGTGGTTAGCGCCGGTGATTTCCACCAATGGCTACCTGATTGAAGTGGGCCTGCTGGCAACGCTGATTGCCGATGCGCTGCTGCTATTGCCTAAAGAGCGCTACCTTTACGCTATCGGGGCATTTTTCCTGTCGCACTTGCTTTACACCCTGAGCTTCGCCAGTCAGATGAGTTTTGTATACTACTGGCCGCTACCCGTCGTGCTCTTCGTCATCGGCCTGGTTTTGCTGGCAACGATCTGGACCCGACTCGAAGAAATGCGCTGGGCGATTATCACTTTCATGGTTATGACGTTAATCATGGTATGGGTCGCCGGCGAGCAATATTTCTTCCGTGGCACTAACGCAGCCTTCGCAGCACTTTGCGGCGCGATCCTGTTGCTGGTCGCCAATATCGTCTGGATGGTCAGCCATTACCGCTACAAATTCCGCACGGCAGACGCCATTGTTGCCGCCTGTTATTTCGGCGGCCACTTCCTGATTGTGGAATCACTGTATCTGTAACGCCTTCTGCCCCCTTTAAATAATTGAAATTATTAGCGTAAAAATTATTTAAAGGGGGCGTTGGGCATCGGCCTGTACTTTTACCTTGACCCTGGAGTCCACTCCAAGGTGTACACTCCTGCAATCAGCGTTCGAAGACGCTATTCAGGAGAGTTTATATGTCTACACATCAACATTCTTCCAGCTGTGGCGGGAGCTGTAAAAGTTCGGCCCCTCGCACGACGACGTTTAAGCAAATTAGCCGTATCAAACCTGTTGGCCCGCATCCGGCTGATTGCTGTAGTGATTCTGCGCCTCTGGCCGCCTCATCCTGCTGTACTTCAACCCCACCCAGTGGGCACTCACACTCGCACAACCACGAGGCTTGCAACAGTGATGATAATGAAGGCGGTGATGAGGAAAGTCCCAGCACGGCTCAACCCGGTACACAGCGTTTAAGCTGGTTAGTAACGGGTATGGATTGCCCTAGCTGTGCGCGCAAGATTGAAAATGCCGTCGGCGGCCTGGCCAATATCAGCAAGGCCAAAGTACTTTTCGCAACCGAAAAACTGGTGGTTGATGCCCCTCACAACCTCTCGGCTGAAAGCCTTTCCCTAAAAATCACTCAGGCCGTTGAAGCCGCCGGTTTCACGCTGATCGAGCCAGAATCCCCCGCTGCTGCAGCGCCCTCCTTTCTGCGGGAAAACGCCTTACTGATTGGACTGATTGGACTGATGCTGCTGAGTAGTTTACTCAATCAGTTTACGCCGCAGTTTGGCAAAATCGCCTTTACTCTAACTACGCTGGTTGGCCTGTGGCCGGTGCTGCGTCAGGCAATTCGTCAGACTCGCAGCGGCACGCCGTTTGCCATTGAAACCCTGATGAGCATTGCTGCAATTGGCGCGCTGTTTATTGGTGCCACCGCCGAAGCAGCGATGGTTCTGCTGCTGTTTATGGTCGGTGAAAAGCTTGAAGCCTTTGCCGCCAGCCGCGCGCGCAGTGGTGTCAAAGCCCTGATGGCACTGATCCCCGAAAGCGCCCAGAAAATGGTCGCGGGTAAATTGCAGACGGTGCCAGTTGCCAGCCTGCGCCCTGATGATGTTATTGAAGTCTCGGCCGGTGGCCGTTTGCCGGTGGATGCCGTATTGATGCAGGCCGCTGCGAGCTTTGATGAAAGCGCGTTAACCGGCGAGTCCGTTCCGGTCGAACGCCAGCCCGGCGAAAAAATTCCGGCAGGCAGCCTGTGTGTTGATGCGGTTGCGCAGCTCAACGTGTCTTCTGCGCCGGGCAAAAGTGCCATCGACCGCATTTTGCAGCTGATTGAAGAAGCAGAAGAACGCCGCGCACCCATCGAGCGTTTCCTCGATACCTTTAGCCGTTATTACACTCCGGTTATCATGCTGATGGCGCTGCTGGTGATTATCATCCCGCCGCTGGCGATGGGTTTAGCTTGGGAAACCTGGATTTATCGCGGGCTGACGCTGCTGCTGATTGGTTGCCCTTGCGCGTTGGTGATTTCAACCCCAGCCGCGATTACTTCTGGACTGGCGGCGGCAACACGTCAGGGAGCGCTAATAAAAGGCGGTGCCGCGCTCGAACAGCTGGCGCTGGTTGAGACTATTGCATTGGACAAGACAGGCACGCTGACCGAAGGCAAACCAGAGGTCACCGACAGTATCGCATTAGCCGATATTTCGGTATCGCAGCTGCTGGCAATGGCCGCAGCCGTGGAGGTCGGCTCGCATCATCCGCTGGCCAAGGCGATTATCGAAGCTGCCACGGCGCAACCGCCTTTGACTGCCGAACGTCGTCGAGCACTAGCTGGTGTGGGCGTTGAAGGTTGGGTACACGAAAAACGGGTATTGGTCGCTGCCCCCAAACATTTGCCTGAAAATACCTTGACGGCCACAGTGGTTGCGCAAATTACCGAGCTGGAGTCGATGGGTAAAACCGTCGTCGTGATTGTTCAGGATGAGCGCCCGGTTGGGCTGTTGGCGATGCAGGACAAACTGCGGGCGGACGCTATCAGCGCGTTGGCGGACCTTAAACGATTGGGAATTGAAACGGTGATGCTGACCGGCGATAACCCGCTGGCCGCACAGAGTATTGCCGCCAAACTGGGCATCGACTTCAAGGCAGGTCTGCTTCCGGCAGATAAAGTACGTGCAGTGGCCGAGCTTAGCCAGAACCGGGTTACAGCAATGGTAGGTGACGGCATCAACGATGCACCGGCGATGAAGGCCGCGCGTATAGGTATTGCGATGGGCAGCGGCACCGACGTGGCGCTGGAAACTGCCGATGCGGCCCTGACTCACAATCGCCTCGGTGGTCTGGCACAGATGATTGAGCTTTCACGAGCAACGCGGGCTAACATCCGCCAAAACATCACTATCGCTCTGGGTCTAAAAGGGATTTTCCTGGTGACGACGCTGATTGGATTGACCGGTCTTTGGCTGGCGGTATTAGCAGATTCGGGGGCAACGGCCTTGGTCACGGCCAATGCGCTGCGGTTACTCAGGAAAAAATCATAAAATAATCAGGTCAGAATGCTGGACTGTTTAAAATCTAAAAGCACTGGCGTGGTTATGCGTCGGTGCTTTTTTATTACAACCCTTTTTTCAGCAGGTAGCGATAAGGCAGCTGTTCAGTGTCAGAGGCTACTAAGGTGTGTTCCATAAAACGGCAGAAGCCAGGAATATCGCGGGTAGTTGCCGGATCGTCGGCCAAAATCAGCAGGGTTTCACCGTCGTTCATTTTACGCACGGTTTTGCGCACCATCATTACCGGCTCCGGGCAACGCAGGCCGAGCGCGTCTAACTGGTGGTCGGGATGGTCAAATACGTCGTTCATGGTGGCGGTTTCCCCTTTCTGATTCACCCTGTTTAAGCCGCGACAGTTTAACTCGCAATTTAAACGACGCAAGCGATGTTGTACCCCAAAGCCCTTGGCGCTGTAACAAGGCGGCAAGCGAGTGAATCCCGATGAGCTTGCATTTAGTAAGTGATTCGGGTGAAAGAGCGAAGCCAACGATGTTACAGCGTCAAGGGGGCAGGATAGTGTTGCGCAAACGAGGTGGGAAGGATAGTATGCGCGCCGCGGTAGCAAATTCGCCGTTTTTAGTACAATATTTAGCCCGCACAGCACTCGTCGCATAGGGCAAGATGCAGCAGGCGTTATTGGGTTCCCTCACCCCAACCACTAAAAAGGTCACAATTTATGTATTCCTTTACAGCTCAACAGCGGTTTTCCGCGTTGATATGGCTTTCGCTATTTCATATCGCCATCATTACTTCCAGTAATTATCTGGTGCAATTACCTGTCTCCATCTTTGGTTTTACTACCACTTGGGGCGCTTTTACCTTTCCGTTTATCTTCCTGGCAACCGATCTGACGGTGCGTATTTTTGGTGCTCCCCTGGCGCGGCGGATTATTTTATCGGTGATGGTGCCTGCGCTGGTGATTTCATATTTCATCTCCGCGCTGTTTTATCAGGGAAGCTGGCAGGGCTTTGCTTCGCTGAGTAGTCTCAACGTTATGGTGGCGCGCATCGCAACCGCCAGCTTTATGGCTTACGTGTTGGGGCAAATCCTTGATGTACAAGTGTTTAACCGCCTGCGTCAGCGCAACAGCTGGTGGGTAGCGCCCACGGCGGCAATGTTCCTCGGTAATATCAGCGATACTCTGGCGTTCTTCTTTATTGCTTTCTATAAAAGTAGCGATGCGTTTATGGCCCAGCACTGGGTTGAAATTGCACTGGTAGATTACAGCTTCAAATTGCTCATTTGTCTGATTTTCTTCCTGCCGATGTACGGTATGCTGCTCAACGTCCTGCTCAAGCGCCTGGCGCAATCAGGTAAAGGCGAACCCGTAGCGTTTCATGACGACACAAAAGCCGCCAATATCTGACTTGCTTTTCGCCCGTGAATAGGTTGCCATAAAGGCCGTGAAGTCAATAATCTACATCCGTCACGCGTTGGCGGATGTAAGGTGCGTGAAACTTAAAGGAAGCCCTATGCACAAATTAGCCAAGTTTATGGGAATAACGCTGCTGGTTGCCGGTTTGGCGGCCTGCGATGGCAAAACTGATGATAAAACAGCATCAGCAGACAAGGGCGCAACGCCAGCCGCTGCGGCTGCCGCAACTAAGCAAATTAGCCTGCTGGATGGCAAACTCACCTTTGCATTGCCAAACGGCATGAGTGACCAAAGCGGCAAGTTGGGTACTCAAGCCAATAACATGCACGTTTATGCCGATAAATCCGGGCAAAAAGCAGTGATCGTTATTCTCGGCGATTCCACACCAGACTCGCTGGAAGTTATTGCCAATCGACTGGAACAGCAGCAGCACGATCGCGATACCAACCTGCAAGTTGTGACCAATAAATCGATCCAGGTAAATGGTCAAACTCTGCAACAGTATGACAGCGTGATCAACTCTGCCGGTTCAAAAGCCTATTCTTCTATTGTGTTGGCGAAAATTGACAACCAGCTGATGACCATGCAAATCACCCTGCCTGCCGACAATCAGCAACAGGCACAAACTGATGCCGAAGCGATTATCTCAACGCTTAAAGTTCAGTAATATTAGCGGCAATAAACGCGGAGCCTGCCTCCGCGTATTTCGTCCTTAAAATCCCGCCTATTTTCAACACACCCTCACATTTCGCGCAAAATCGAACGTAAATGCGCATATAAATCCTTAAAACGTGATCTCATCCCGCCAATTCATGCGCATTAATATTTCAAAGTGTTAATAAATCCGGCAGAATCGCCCCGACAGTCATATTTCTGCAACATTACTGTCATAAAGCAGATTCCATCTTCGTGTGTCGGATCCGTAGGATGCTCGTTATGGAACATTTCAATACCTATGGAAAGCACCTCGGAGGCATCATGCTTAGTATTTTCAAACCGGCCGCGCATATCGCGCCAGTGGACGATACGCACGTCGATCCACTCTACCGCCGCCTGCGCTGGCAGATATTTATCGGCATTTTCTTTGGTTATGCGGCCTACTATCTGGTGCGTAAAAATTTTGCTCTGGCGATGCCGTATCTGGTTGAACAGGGATTCTCACGCGGCGATCTTGGGCTGGCGCTGTCAGGCATTTCCATCGCCTACGGTTTCTCCAAATTTATTATGGGTGCGGTCTCCGATCGTTCTAATCCCCGCGTTTTTCTGCCTGCCGGGCTGATCTTATCCGCCGTAGTGATGCTTTTTATGGGTTTCGTGCCCTGGGCAACGTCAAGCATTGCCATCATGTTCGTATTGCTGTTCCTTTGTGGCTGGTTCCAGGGCATGGGATGGCCGCCATGCGGACGAACTATGGTTCACTGGTGGTCACAGAAAGAGCGCGGGCGCATCGTTTCAGTATGGAACTGTGCGCATAACGTCGGTGGCGGCATTCCTCCCCTACTGTTTCTGCTCGGCATGGCGTGGTTTAACGACTGGCACGCCGCGCTGTACATGCCGGCATTTGCCGCTATCGCGCTGGCAATTTTTGCTTTTGTAATGATGCGCGATACCCCGCAATCCTGTGGTCTGCCGCCTATCGAAGAATATAAAAACGATTACCCGGCCGATTATGACAAAGCTTCGGCCGAGCAAGAACTGACGGCAAAACAAATCTTTATGCAATACGTGTTGCCCAACAAGCTGCTGTGGTACATCGCACTGGCCAACGTATTTGTTTACCTGCTGCGTTACGGCATTCTCGACTGGTCACCGACCTATCTTAAGGAAGTGAAGCACTTTGCACTCGATAAGTCTTCCTGGACCTATTTCCTCTATGAATATGCCGGGATACCGGGCACTCTGCTTTGCGGTTGGATGTCAGACAAAGTGTTCAAGGGCAATCGCGGGGCCACTGGCGTGTTCTTTATGACGCTGGTGACAATCGCCACTGTGGTTTACTGGCTTAATCCCGTGGGAAATCCCGGCGTGGATATGGCCTGCATGATCACCATCGGCTTTCTGATCTACGGGCCGGTAATGCTGATTGGCCTGCACGCGCTGGAACTGGCACCGAAAAAAGCAGCAGGAACGGCGGCTGGTTTTACCGGCCTTTTTGGTTATCTCGGAGGATCGGTCGCAGCAAGCGCGATTGTTGGTTACACGGTGGACTATTTCGGCTGGAATGGTGGGTTTATCGTGATGATCGGCGGCTGTGTGCTGGCGGTGATTTTGCTCGTAATGACTATGCTGAGTGAAAGCAAACACAAAGCGGAACTGGCTAAACGCAGTTAGTCATAAAAAAATCAGATAATGAGCCGGAAAAACAAAGGGCCGCGAGTTGCACAACTGACGGCCCTTTTTCGTAAGCGAAGTATTAACGCTCGCTGTTCAGATACATTTTACGCAGGTAATGCGGCACGGCGTCGTCGGCGTTGGAGCCGATAATTTCCGCCTCCGGCATCGCCGCTTTTAGACGCGGCAGTGAACCGCTCATCAAACAGCCTTTACCCGACATGTTTAGCATCTCAAGGTCGTTCATGCCGTCACCAAAGGCGATACAGTCTTTCAGAGTATAGCCCATCAGCCTGGAAACTTCTTCCAGCGCGTGGCCTTTCGACACGCCACCGGCCATCACTTCCAGACATACCGGCAGCGAGAAGCTGACATTGACCCTGTCGCCCCAGCGCGCGTTAATCGCCTGCTCCAGCGGGATCAATTTTTCGTGATCGTCGCAGGTAAAATACACCTTGGCAATACCGTCAGTTTCCAGCAGGCCCGGCTGATAGATCTTGTACTTGAAAATCGATTCTTTGAAAAAGTCTTCCTGATCGCGACGATCGCGATTCATGTGCCAATCGTCGTTGCGGTATACATTGGTCAGAATATCGGGATTTTCGTGGACAATGGCGAAGAGATCTTCGGCGATATCCGGGTCGAGATTATGGCTAAAAATCAATTCGCCGTCGGTGTTGTGTACGCGCGCACCGTTGGAGGTGATCATGTACGCGCTGATGCCCAGAGCATCGCGCATCTGTGCAACGTCAATGTGATGACGTCCGGTGGCAAACACAAAGTGAATATCCCGCTGGGTTAATAGTTGCAGGGTCTCTTTGGCGAAAGGGCTCAGGGAATGATCGGGTGACAGCAGCGTGCCATCTAAATCGGATGCAACAACATGATACATAACGTTAGGTTCTAACCTCTGATGGAGTTGTGCGCGGTAGGCCGCGGTTTAAGTTCGTCGCGCATAAAAGCGCATGATGGCGTCTAACGCCTTTGCCCGCATATCGTCCCGCTCGAACAGGATCTCATGGCGTGCGCCTTCGATAACCAGCGGCTTACCCCCAACGCAGGGGTGTCCGGCAATGGCCATGGCCTGACAAAAAGCAGCATGCGACCTGTTATCGACAACGTGGTCTTCACCTGCCTGCAATAACAACAGTGGCGTAGTAATATTTTTGGCTTGTTCCAGAATCTTGACGCCTGCCTGAATGCTTTCGCGCACCCAATGGTAGGTCGGCCCGCCCACCCGCAACTCGGGATAATCGGCATAAAAACGCTGATTACGACGATAGCGCTCGCGGCTGTGGGTCAGGCGATTGACCACAAACGGCAGTGGCCGCCAGGTGCCGGTACCCAGTGCGTAATTATTACGATAAAGCGGACGCCGTTCAGCCCAGTTAAGAATATTGCGCGTTAGCCAGTCCGGTGTGCGCAACGAAATTCCTGTCATCGGTGCGCAAAGCACTGCTGCATCGAAGTTTTTAGGTTCACTGGCTAAAAACAGTGCCATGATCGCGCCACCCATCGAATGAGCCAGCGCAAACTTTTTAGCATAATTGCGCGGAGCGATCTCGAGCTTATAAAAGGTCGATAAATCTGACACGTAGTCGTCAAACTTGTCGACATGCCCCAAGTGCGGATCTTTAAGTAATCTTCCTGAACGGCCTTGGCCACGGTGGTCAAGAATCATGACGTCGTAGCCACAGTTAAACAAATCGTAGGCCAGCTCAGGATATTTTACGTAGCTTTCGATACGCCCGGTGGATATAAAAATGACTTTGTTATGACGAGCGGAGCAGAAACGCACGTAGCGGATCGGGACGTTATCAACCCCGTTAAACTCGGCTTCTTCGCGTGTGCGCCAGAAATCCAGCAAGGGTCCGGTAGCAAAGGCTGAAAAGCCGTATTCTCGCGTTAACCAGCGATCGTAATTTGATGGCATCGACTGTCCCAGAACAAAAATACCGCGTGGAGAAATAAGTTGTTTTCAGGCCGTAGCGCATTAATAAGCAATAGCGTATTGTGCCACAAAAAGACGGTTCTCAATAGATTTCAAGCTGCAGAGTCAGCATTAAGGAAGAAGTAAAATGACAGTAGATTGGTGGCTGACGTATCTGCTCACAACCTCGATTTTAAGCCTTTCACCGGGTTCTGGTGCCATTAACACCATGAGTACCGGTATCAGCCACGGTTATCGCGGTGCGGTCGCCTCTATCTCCGGATTACAGCTCGGCCTGTCGATTCATATCGTGCTGGTGGGTATCGGTCTTGGCGCGCTGGTGTCACAGTCGCTGCTGGCGTTTGAAATTCTGAAATGGTGTGGGGCGGCGTATCTTATCTGGTTGGGGATCTGCCAATGGCGCGCAGCGGGAGCTATCGACATGAACGCGCTGGCCAGTAGTATGCCGCGCCGTCGTTTGTTCAAACGCGCGGTGCTGGTCAATCTTACCAACCCAAAAAGCATCGTGTTTCTCGCCGCGCTGTTCCCGCAGTTTATCGTTCCACACCAACCGCAAGTTGCGCAGTATCTGGTGCTGGGAGTTACCACTGTCGCCGTCGATATTATCGTGATGATCGGTTACGCCACGCTGGCAAAACGCATTTCTGGCTGGATAAAAGCGCCAAAGCAAATGACCCTGCTCAATCGCATCTTCGGCTCGCTGTTTATGATGGTTGGGCTGCTGCTGGCAACGGCGCGGAAAATTTGACGACAGCGAAGAAGGCCCGTTTTATCCCTATGATGGACAAAAACTCACTCACCATGGTGAGGCTATTCCTGAAAGCGCGATTTGGAGCGGGCATCCGAATAAAAAGTCATTGGAGTGTGGTATTAATCGCCGAAGATAAACGAAAAATAGCTGCTTTAGTCACTTAATAATGCAAAAAACCGCCATCGGCGGTTTTTTATTACATGACGTTGAAGATTAGCGGGAAATAATCAGGTGGATACCGATACCCGCGAACAGCACGCCCGCTACGCCATCAATCCACTTGGCTAAGCGCTGATAACCTCGGCGCATCACTGGCAGAGCGAACACCATCGCGACTACCGAGAACCAGGCCAGCGTTTCGAGACTGATCAACGCAAACAATCCCCAACGCTCGCCATTGCCGACGCTATCGCCAACGAACAGCGAGAAGATACTGCCGAAATAAATAACCGCTTTCGGATTAGAAAGATTGGTCAGCAAACCGCGCATAAAGGTTTTACCGCGCTTGGGCAAGATTACCGGCTGAATCTCGGATACGCTTTCACCCGCCGCTTTTTGCGCCCGCGCAGACTTCAGCAGTTGCCAGCCCATCCAGCAAAGATACAGCCCGCCGCCCACGGTAATGATTTGATGCAGCCAGGCCATTTTTTGCAGCAAAAGGTGCAGGCCCATTAATGCGACGGCGGCCCAAACCAGCACCCCCAGCGTAATGCCAAACACGCCCATCATTGCCTCTTTGCGCGAGCGGCTCATTGCCGTCTGAGAAACAAAGAAGAAGTCTGGCCCCGGCGACATCAATGCTACGAGATGCACGGCGGCAACGGTTAAAAACAGAATTAACATGATTTACTGCTCCTCTTTACGCTGACTTATTTGATTATTGACGGTCGGGCATTGTACTCATTCGTCGTCGTTATCAATGTGATCGCGGATCAATGCCATAAATGGACGACCAAATTTTTCAAGCTTGCGCTGGCCAACCCCGGTAATACCAAGCATTTCGCCGGGGCTGACTGGCAGCTGTTCGGCCATTTCCAACAGCGACGTGTCGTTAAATACTACGTAAGGTGGAACGTTTCCTTCATCCGCAAGGGTCTTACGCAGCTTACGTAGTTTGGCAAACAGCTTGCGGTCATAGTTGCCACCATAGGTTTTCTGCGTGTTGGTGCCGCGAATTTTAAGTGTTTGCAGGCGCGGAACGGCCAGCTGCATCGCTATCTCGCCGCGCAATACCGGTCTGGCAGCCTCGGTGAGCTGCAACGCGGAGTGCATGGCGATATTTTGGGTAATCAGCCCGAGGTGAATGAGCTGGCGCACCACGCTTATCCAGTGCTCATTGCTTTGCTCGCGCCCCATGCCGTAAATCGGCAACTTGTCATGGCCGTATTCGCGGATACGCTGATTGTTCGCCCCACGCAGCACCTCAACGATATAGCCTAAGCCAAAGCGCTGGCCGACACGATACACGCAGGACAGCGCTTTTTGCGCGTCCATCAGGCCATCGTAGCGTTTAGGTGGGTCAAGGCAGATATCGCAGTTGCCGCAGGCTTCCTGCTTGCCTTCGCCAAAGTAATTCAGTAGCACTAAACGACGGCAGGTTTGCGCTTCGGCAAAGGCGCCCATCGCGTTGAGCTTGTGGCGTTCGACGTCCTGCTGTGGCCCTGCCGGTTTTTCATCAAGGCATCGGCGTAGCCAAGCCATGTCGGCCGGATCGTAAAGCAGTAAAGCTTCGGCAGGCAAACCGTCACGCCCCGCGCGTCCGGTTTCCTGATAATAAGATTCGATATTGCGTGGGATATCAAAGTGCACCACGAACCGCACATTGGGCTTGTTAATCCCCATGCCAAAGGCGACAGTCGCGACCACAATTTGCACGTCGTCACGCTGGAATGCTTCCTGCACCTGCGATCGGCGATCGTTTTCCAAACCGGCATGGTAGGCACCCACGCTGATGCCACGGCTTTGCAGCCGGGCGGCGGTGTCTTCAACCTTGGCGCGGCTACCACAATAAATAATGCCGCTTTTGCCGCGTTGGTCCTGCACGAAACGCAGCAGCTGGTCGAGAGGTTTAAACTTCTCGACCAGAGTGTAGCGAATATTGGGACGATCAAAGCTGCTAACCTGCACCAGCGGGTCGTTAAGTTCGAGCAGGCGCACGATATCGTTACGCGTAGCGTCATCGGCGGTTGCGGTCAGGGCAATCACCGGCAGCTGTGGATAACGCAGTTTCAGCTGGCCGAGCGCGCGATATTCTGGACGGAAATCGTGGCCCCACTGAGAAATACAGTGAGCTTCATCGACCGCCAGCATCGCCGGATTCCACTGTTGCAGCTGCTCCAGGAAATCGCCCATGGTCAGACGCTCAGGGGCGATATAGAGCATTTTAATACGCCCGCTGCGACAGCCAGCCATGACTTCCTGCTGCTGTTCGCGGGTTTGGGTAGAATTGAGGCAACCGGCTTCTACACCGGCAGCCATCAGCTGATCGACCTGATCTTTCATCAGGGAAATCAGCGGAGAGACCACCAACGTCAGGCCATCCATCACCAGCGCAGGGATCTGATAACACAGCGACTTTCCGCCGCCAGTAGGCATCACCACCAGGCAATCTTTACCTGAGATGGCTGCATTTATGATCGTCTGCTGACCCGGTCGAAATTGCTGGTAGCCGAAGGTATCTCGCAACACCTGCTCTGCCAGTAACTCCTTATTTATCACTGCCGCCGTTGACACTCGTTTCCCCAAAATTTATTACACCCGAACACTTCTCCTTGAATAACATGAAGATAGCGTCGGGTTATGCTGGTGCCGATCGGTCGGTCACATCATATCGTTCATCATGATACCAATACCGAAGCGAGTCTGCTTGTGGTTGTAGTCAATCATTGACTCACCGTAGCCACTAAACAGCTGGGTATAGAAGCGCACATGACGAGTAATTGGATAACTCCAACCCAGTTCACCGCTGCCGTAACCGGTGTTCCAGTTATAGTGGCTGGTTACGGTGATAACGCTATCGCCCAGCGCATAGCCGACTTTCACCTGGTAATAACCCATATACTTGGTGATGTCCGGATTATCATCATTACTTTTACTTTCTGGAATACGGTACCAGGGTTTTAGCTCAACTTGCCAGTTGCCATGCTGCGCCATATAACGAGCATACACGCGGTTCCAGCTGCGCGAGGTGGGATCGGCACGACCGTTGGATTCATGGTTGAATCCATACTCGGCCTCGCGCAGAGTCCAGCCAAGGAACTCGTAATCAGTGGCCCAGGCGAGGAATAACTGTGGCTCGTAGTTGGTTTCACGGAAAGGCGAGGACTCTTTACTGTTGGAAATCTGCCACCAGGATCTCTGCGTATAAGACGCACCCAATACTGAGTTATCGCCAGCAATACCGCGCCAGATTGGGAACGCCAGACTCAGCTGGAATTTTAGCTCATCGTGTCTGGCATTGTGGGCCCAGTTATAAGACTGGATCGCCTGCTTGTTGATATTACTGGTGTCAGTATAAATGACATAGTTTGTATCGTAAGGATAAAGCGTAAACGGATTATCGTGTTCCTGGAGCATGTTGGCAATGATGCTGCCGCGCACGCTCGGTGTGTCATGCACGTCCTGAATTTTTGCTTCATCAGCATAGCTGAGTAGCGGTAAAGCCAGCATGGCAGCGCCAGCAGCCCAAGATTTACCCATCCTTTCACCCCAAAAAGTTAATTGCCGCGAATCGGCATAATCAAAAAATGTTGATACATATTGTTAAAAAAACAGGCCATTCTACACACAATTTTAAACCTGTAGAGGATTAGCATAAGTAAGCTAGAAAACAATCACCAGGATGCTTAAAATCAACAATTCATTCACAAAGCAAATACTATCCTCGTCATTCGCTATCAGGAAATGTTATGTCTGCCACACCATTGAGTCACGATGCAGCCCGCCAGCTAATAGGTGAGATTTTTATCTATGACATGCCATTCAATCGCGAGCTTGGTCTAGAACTTTGCCGCCTTGATGCTGGCTATGCCGAGCTGACTTTTCAAAATCAATCGAAGTTAGTGGGCAATGCGGTGCAAAAGATTCTGCACGGCGGCGTGATTGCGTCAGTGCTGGACGTCGCCGCCGGACTGGTGTGCGTTAACAGCGCACTGATCCGCTTTGATAAACCTGAACATCCACTGCTGGAACCGGAACTGCGTCAGCGTTTATCGAAGATGGGCACCATTGATCTGCGAGTTGACTATCTGCGTCCCGGTCGTGGCGAAAATTTTGTAGTAAAAAGCACACTGATCCGCGCTGGAAATAAAGTTTCCGTCGCGCGCGTCGATTTATTCAATGAAACCGCGATTCATATCGCCACCGCCACCGCGACCTATCTGGTTGGCTAGGAACATGAATTAACAGGGAATTGCCATGGATGCCAAAAGAACCCGCGAGGGCGTAATCTTTGCCTTTATCGCCTATTTTATCTGGGGCGTTGCGCCTGCCTACTTCAAGTTGCTGCAACGAGTCCCCGCCGAAGAAATCCTGACCCATCGGGTGATCTGGTCCTTCTTCTTTATGCTGGTGTTGCTGTCAGTCAGCCGAGGCTGGGGCGGCGTGCGCAAAGTGTTTGGCACCCCGATTAAGGTTGGATTACTGTTGGTGAGCGCCCTTCTGGTCGGTGGAAACTGGCTGCTGTTTATCTGGGCCATCAACCATGACCATATTCTCGAGGCCAGCCTGGGCTATTTTATCAGTCCGCTGGTGAACGTTTTGCTGGGGATGATGTTTCTCGGCGAACGCTTTCGTCGATTACAGTGGGTGGCGGCGGTGCTGGCGCTAGCCGGGGTCTTGGTACAGTTGTGGATATTTGGCTCGCTGCCGATTATTGGCCTGGGGATTTCACTGACCTTCGCGTTTTATGGCCTGCTACGCAAGAAGATCGCCGTGGATGCTCAATCGGGAATGTTGATTGAAACGATGTGGCTGCTACTGCCTGCTGCAATTTATCTGTTCTATTTTGCCCACAGTGCGACCAGCAATCTGATTAACAATCCACTGTCTCTGGACCTGTTACTGGCGGCAGCAGGGGTGATCACCACCGTGCCGCTGCTGTTCTTTACCGCCGCGACCTCACGACTGAAATTCTCCACGCTGGGCTTTTTCCAGTATATCGGCCCAACATTGATGTTCCTGCTCGCGGTGCTGTTTTATGGCGAGTCGGTTAAACAATCTCAGTTGGTGACATTCGCCTTTATCTGGGCCGGTTTAGCCTTTTTTATCTATGACGCGGTTCAGCATCAGCGCCAGCAGAAAAACCTCAAGGCGGTAGGCATCGCCACCGCCGAGGCCGTCGAAATCAAAAACTAAGAGGTTGTCGGCGTGGCGCTGCGTGAGATAAAGCGCGCCATTGCAGGGCCAGTGACAATAATGGTCAACAGCCGCAGTGTCTGCATCGCCATTATAAACGAAATATCCACGTGGCTACCGGCTGCGATAATTGCCACCGTATCCAGCCCGCCCGGGCTGGTTGCCAGATAGGCCGTCAGCATGTCGACGTGCAGGATTTTAGTCAGTACCCAGGCCATTGCGCCGCACAGCAAAATCAAACCAATAATCGAGACCACCATCTGCGGCAGCGTGCGCAAAGCCAACTTGAAGATAGGGCGAGTAAAACGCAGGCCTACACTCCAGCCAATCAGGGTATAGGCAATCGCCAACAACCATTCGGGAACTTCTAATAATACCGTGCCTGTAGAGTGCAGGAACGCGCCGACCACCGCCGGGATAAGCAGCGCACCCGAGGGAATACGCAGCTTGGGGGCAAGCCAGACGCCGGCGAGCGCGAGCGCGGGTGTCACCAGAAAGCGCCAGTCCAATGCCGGAAACCATTCTACTGCCGCCGCACCCGTGGCGTGATCGCCCAAGCTTAGCCGCGAGACAATCGCGGCCGCCGTGGCGACAAACAGCACGCGCAAGTACTGCATAAACGCGACTAATCGCACGTCGGCCCCAAAGTCGCCAGCCATTGCCACCATTGCGCTGGCACCGCCCGGAGAAGACCCCCACGCACCGGTCGGACCGGGAAGATCGCTGAATTTCACCAGTAGCCAGCCGGAAAGACCGCTGGCCAGCAGCGTGCAGACCAACACCATCAATACTAAAAACCAGTCGTGCAGCAGCGGCGGTAAAATGGAAGGTGAAAGCGCCTGCGCAATCATACAGCCAATCACGCCTTGCGCGATTTTGAAAAATACGCCTGGAATGCGCACCGTAGCGCCAAACAGGCCCATCACGACGCCGACGATCATCGGCCCCAACAGCAATGCGGCCGGAACATTAAAATATTGAAAGATAAAGCCTAAAATCAGCGACGCGACGACCAGACTACACCACTGGGCGACGGGAGCCATTCTTTCCATGTACATTATTCGAATCTACGTAAAAGCAACAGGAGGCATATTTTTAGCACATTTAGGAAGGGAACAGGTAAGAGTAGGGCAGAAATTCCCCGGCGAACCGGGGAATTTGTCACGGGTGAAATTAGCGTTACAGCCAGTTTTTTCTTTTGAAATACAGATAGGGTGCAAGGCCCGCCAGCAGCATTAATACCAGCGCTGCCGGGTAACCAAATTCCAGTTTTAGCTCAGGCATAAACTGGAAGTTCATCCCGTAACTCGATGCCACCAGCGTCGGCGGCAGGAACACAACCGAAACCACCGAGAAAATTTTGATGATGCGATTCTGCTCGATGTTGATAAAGCCCATCGCCGCCTGCATCAGGAAGTTGACCTTTTGGAACAACGATTCGTTGTGCGGCAGCAGCGACTCGATGTCACGCAATACTTCACGCGCCTGCTCAAGCTGTCCGCCAGGTAAACGGGCTTTACGCACCAGGAAATTCAGCGCGCGCTGGGTGTCCATCAGACACAGGCGAACCTTCCAGCCGATATCTTCCAGCTCAGCCAGCGTAGAAAGCGCGGCGTCGTACTCATCGCCCTGATGCCCTTCCATAATCACGCGCGAGAGCTTCTCCAGATCGCTGTAGATGTTTTCGATCTCATCGGCCAGCTGTTCGATTTTAGTTTCGAACAGATCGAGTAGCAGCTCGTAGGCATTGCCGTCGGTCAGTTGCTGATTTCTGGCGCGCATGCGGTACAGGCGAAACGCCGGCAGTTCGCGCTCACGCAGAGTAAACAGGCGACCGTCGCGGATGGTAAATGCCACGGTGCTGTTACCAGCGTGATCTTCCGCGTCTTCGTAATAGAAGAAGGAGTGAATATGCAGGCCGTCTTCGTCTTCAAAAAAACGTGCCGACGCTTCGATATCGTCCAGTTCTGGCCGGGTTGCCAGACTTTGCCCTAATTCGTTCTGTACGCGATCGCGTTCCAGATCGTCAGGCTCAACCAAATCGACCCACAGAGACTCAGACAGAGAGGTCTCTGATTCATCCAGTTCCAAACGGGATAAGCGGCTGTTATCTAATTTAAAAGCACTCAGCATGTGCCCGTTCTCCCTAATGGTGACAGGTTTAGACAACGCATTGAAGCACTAGGGGAAACACAGGTGAAAGTCACCAGCATGTTTCAGACCCGATTCAGGTCTGACTCACAGCGACGGGTTGGAGCCGCTGACAACCAAGTTAAGCAGGATTCGATTATCCGCTCTCTGGCCGTCAGCAATGAGGGCCTAGGAGTGGAACCTGCTTAACAGATTATTGAGCCAGTATCGACTGGGTGCGTCCAAGGCGAAAATCCTCATAAATAATAGTGCGCGCATGTTACGCCGATAAGAAAAAGACTGTCAACCGGGAAGGTGCTTAATTCCGCAACATTTCGGCATGATTTTCAACCGTCCATCAACAGTCTGCCTGCTTACCCGCAAGACGTTTTTTGACTACACTCTGTAGCACACCAAATCGAAATTCGCCCCACCACTCCATACTTTTCAGGATCAAAAATGATTAAGCAAATTACCCGTGAAAATCTTGGCCAACTCGCGAGCAAAGCGGAACAATCGCCGCGCCTGCGCACCAATCTTAACCTGCATCCTGACGTCAACGATCCGGTACAACGACTGGCAGTGACCATGGAGCCACAAAGCTATGTGCGCATCCATCGCCATCCGCATACCTGGGAATTATTGAGCATTTTGAGCGGCCGTCTTGTTGTATTGATTTACAATTCAGAGGGAAAAATAACCGAACGGCTGGTGTTGGGTGAAGAGACACGAACGCTGGAAATTCCGGCGGGTATTTGGCACAGCGCGATTGCATTGGATAAAGGCACCACTTTCCTGGAAATTAAACAGGGGCCTTATGTCCCTGTGCCAGAGGAAGATACCTTCTCCGGCAGCCCGGCCGAAGGCGACGACAAATCCGCAGCGATTATGGCCTGGTATCCGGATGCCAAAGTGGGCGATACCGTGAAGTTTTAAGCTTTTAAACACAGAAAACGCCCAAACGAGGGCGTTATTGTCGTAGGCAGTTTGAGTGCTCTACTCATTGAATATCACATTTAAGCGCAAGCGTCGCGGCTATGTTGAGTGCGGACAGCGCGGAGAAACCGGAGCGTACATTAGTACGTGAGGATTTCGAGCACTGCCCAAGCTCAACAGAGCAAGTAAGCTAGCTTAAACCGCCTCAAGGCGGGCATAGGCGGCGACTAACCATTTAATGCCTTCGCCGGGGAAGGCGATCTGCAGGCGGCTGTGTTCACCGCTACCTTCCAGATTGACGATGGTGCCTTCACCGAATTTTGGATGACGCACTCGTTGCCCCAAAGCGAAGCCGCTGCTGTTTTCACTGAGCACCGGCGTGCCCATGCTGCGGTGTTTGACCTGACGCGTCACGCTGGCGCGTAACCGCACCTCTTCAACGCAGTTTTCCGGCAGTTCGCCAACAAAACGTGAAGGCCGATGATAGACCTCTTTACCGTACAATCGGCGAGTTTCGGCGTAGGTCAGAGTCAGCTTTTTCATTGCACGGGTTACGCCAACGTAGGCCAGTCGACGCTCTTCTTCAAGACGCCCGCCCTCATCCAGCGACATCTGGCTCGGGAACATCCCCTCTTCCATACCGACAATAAACACCTGCGGGAATTCCAGTCCTTTAGCCGAGTGCAGCGTCATCAGTTGCACCGCGTCCTGATAAGCATCTGCCTGCCCTTCTCCGGCTTCCAGCGCGGCGTGAGAAAGGAAAGCCTGCAACGGCATCAGATCCTGGTCTTCATCCTGATAGCTGAACTGACGCGTTGCCGTCACCAGTTCCTCAAGGTTTTCAATACGCGCCTGGCCTTTTTCGCCTTTTTCCTGCTCATACATGATAAACAGGCCAGAGTCTTTGATCACCCGGTCGGTCTGAACGTGCAATGGCATCTCTGCCGTTTCGTGCGCCAGCGCGTCTACCAGCTCGGTAAAGCGTTGTAGTGAAGACGCTGCGCGACCGGCCAATACCTTTTCCTGCAACAGCACGCGAGTTGCCTGCCACATAGTCAGCTGACGATCGCGAGCCGTTTGACGCACCACTTCGAGGGTGCGATCGCCGATGCCACGCGTCGGAGTATTCACCACGCGCTCAAAAGCGGCATCGTCGTTGCGGTTAGCCATCAGGCGAAGGTAAGCCAACGCGTCTTTAATTTCCTGACGTTCGAAGAATCGCTGGCCACCGTAGATGCGATATGGCATCGCCATCTGCAATAAAGCCTCTTCCAGCACGCGCGATTGGGCATTGCTGCGATAAAGAATCGCGCAGTCGTTCAGCGCCCCACCGTTGTCCTGCCACGCCTTGATGCGGTTAACCACGAAGCGGGATTCATCTAGCTCGTTAAACGCACAGTAAAGAGAAATGGGTTCGCCTTCGACACCCTCGGTCCAGAGGTTTTTACCCATACGGCCATTGTTATTGGCAATCAGCGAGTTGGCAGCGGTCAGAATGGTGCTGGTGGAACGATAGTTCTGCTCGAGGCGAATAGTTTCCGCGCCGGGGAAATCCTGCAGGAAACGCTGGATGTTTTCCACCTGCGCACCACGCCAGCCGTAGATTGACTGGTCATCGTCGCCGACGATCATCACGTTGTTATTTTCACCGCACAGCAGGCGGATCCAGGCGTACTGAATGCTGTTGGTATCCTGGAACTCGTCCACCATCAGGTTGGTAAAACGCTCACGGTAGTGTTGCAAGATATGCGGCTTGTTCAGCCACAGCTCGTGAGCGCGCAGCAGCAGCTCGGCGAAATCCACCAGACCGGCGCGATCGCAGGCTTCCTGATAGGCCTGATAAATCCTCAGCCAGGTAGCTTCAACTGGATTACCATAGCTTTCAACGTGTTGAGGACGAAGACCTTCATCTTTTTTGCCATTGATGTACCACATAGCCTGACGCGGCGGCCACTGTTTGTCGTCGATGTTCAGCGCTTTGATAATACGCTTGAGCAGGCGGAGCTGGTCGTCGCTGTCGAGGATCTGGAAGTCCTGCGGCAAATTGGCGTCAAGATGATGGGCGCGCAGCAGGCGGTGAGCCAGGCCGTGGAAAGTACCAATCCACATGCCACCCTGGCTGGTGCCAATCAGCTGTTCAATACGGTGGCGCATTTCGGCTGCGGCCTTGTTGGTAAAGGTCACCGCCATAATGGAATACGGGGAGCAGTTCTCTACTGACAGCAGCCAGGCGATGCGATGCACCAGAACTCGGGTTTTCCCGCTGCCTGCACCTGCCAGCACTAAAAGATTGCTGCGCTTGGCGCCTACGGCTTCGCGTTGTTTTTCATTAAGGCTGTCGAGCAGGTCAGAAACGTCCATAAGCACCGTTTGTCTGGATAGAGAATTGCATCCACGGGAAGGTCGAAGAAATTTCGACCACCCCAAGGAGGTTTACTGCTGTTATATACAGTATATTATCACAAAAGGCTACCCGAGGTATCACAGTAGCGTGGTGAGAGAGCTTAGTGCGTTGATCTCGATGTGCGGCAACAGGCGCGCATCGGGAATAGTCATCAGATTACCCTGACGCAGGTTGATCCAGCAGGCCTGCATGCCACAGCGAACAGAACCGGCGACGTCTGTGGTCAAGTCGTCGCCAACGTGGAGAATGTTGGCTAGCGGCAAGTCAAGACGCTCGGCCGCCAGTTGGTACATGTCGTCCCACGGCTTGGCGCGCCCGTCCCGCCCGGCAACCAGTGTAAACTCGAAATGCTTCGACAGGCCGCACAGGTCGGGATTGGCATTGCCGTTGGTGATCGCCACCAGCGGGAATTTTTTGCCCAGCGCGGCAAGCGTGTCGTGGGTTTCCTGCGGTACATCAATGCGGCTGCGCCATTGAGCAAAGTTCTGCATCGTAGCTTCGGCACCGGCTGTGGATTCTGCCTCGCTCAACCCGCGACGCAGCAACGTGTGGTACAGCGCCTTATGACGCCACGCGGTAACGTCATGATAAATTTCTGCATCCTGTTCGAGCAGCTCCGCTCGCACCGCCCGCCATTCTGCCGATTCGATATCTGCGGTCGCCGGATGGTACTGACGCAAAAACTGCATCGTTTCCGACTCGGTACGGACAATCACCGGATAGTTATCGTAAAGCGTATCGTCGAGATCGAATGTGATCGCCTCGATCTGTTGCAGGGGACGGTAGAACTTCATCAGGATTTTCCTCGTTTAGCGCGGGGATGCGCGGCATCGTAAACTGACGCCAAATGTTGAAAGTCGAGATGGGTATAGATTTGCGTGGTCGACAGGTTGGCGTGGCCCAGTAACTCCTGGACGGCGCGCAAATCACCACTCGACTCCAGAACGTGCGTCGCAAAGGAATGGCGCAGCTTGTGGGGATGAATATGACTGTTCACGCCCTGCTTGATGCCCCACTCTGCAAAGCGCTTTTGCACGTTGCGGGTTGAAATTCTTCGGCCCTGATTAGATAAAAACATCGCGTCATCTTCAGGTCCGAACAGGTCACGCAGCGCCAGCCAGTTCTCAAGCCAGGTGACCGCCGTGCGGCCAATCGGCAGTTTTCGCTCTTTGCTCCCTTTACCCATCACCCAAACTTCGCCGGAGGGTAAATCAACGTGTCCGAGATTTATGCCCACCAACTCAGATAAACGCAGGCCCGCGCCATACATTACTTCGAGCATAGCGCGATCGCGAACCGCGAGCGGATCATTGAGGTCGATATTCAGTAACTGCCCGACTTCATCGACGTCGATATTTTTAGGCAGATGGCGCGGCGCGCGCGGGGTAGAAATTCCTTTGGCTGGATTAGCCTTGAGCACGCCCTGATGCACCTGCCAGTCAAGGAAGCTGCGCAACGCCGAAAGGCGCAATGCCAAGCTGGACGCGCCGAGACCCGCGCGTTTACTGCGAGCTGTGAGCATGCGAACTTTGGCGGCGTCAAGGTCGCGCCAGTCAGTCAGATTCAGATCGGCAGCCATGCCAATCAGCGCCTGAAGTTGATGGTGATAACTGCTTTGCGTTAGCGGGCTGAGCTGGCGCTCGACCCGCAGATAACGTAAGAATGCCTCGACCGCGGGTTGCAGTGGCGAGTCAGTTTGACTCATGCGCGCTCTATCCAGCGCGACACCAGGCCGGGTAGCATTTTTGCCAGCTGGTCGAGCATCACGGTGCCCATTCCTGCCTGATAGTGTTGCGGATCGCGGCTGCTGAAAATCAGCATCCCCAATTCGCCTTCCTGGCCCATCAGCGACAGCGCAACTGAGCCGACCGCCTTGGCCTGAGGCAGAACCAGCAACAGTTCCGGGCCGTTAAGACTGCCGAGGAAATGGTGGGTATCACCAAGTCTTTGAATACGTAAAGATTCAAACGAGCTGCGCGTCAAAGCTAGATGCGTGAAATCGGAAGGCGCGCCAATTCGCCAGCTTTCGCTAAACAGCCGAACGTTGGCACCCGCCAATCCAAAACCTCGGCCCCAGCGTTGCAAACGGTTAAGCATGTCTTGCAGGCTGGTAGCGTCGGCGAGATTGGCTTGCAGCTCAATCAGGCGGCCAAACAGGGTTTCATTAATGGTCGCCTGTTCCATCAGCAGGGTAATTTCTTCTTCCAGCCGGGAAATCTGGTTACGTTGACGTCCAAGCTGCCATTCCACCAGCGAGATACTGCCTTTCACCGGGTGCGGAATGTGCATTTGCTCAACGCTGCGCGAGTTTCTAATAAAAAAATCAGGGTTTTGCAGCAAATACTGCATTACCAGCTCGTCATCAAGCTCGGCAACGTTGGCGCTTTCTATCTGATCATCAAGATTGTTCATAGATGAATGAATCCGTCATAAACATGGGTGGCAGGTCCGGTCATAAACAGCGGATGGCCCGGCCCTTTCCAGCGAATGTTGAGGCTGCCTCCCGGCAGGTCCACCTGAACTTCTTCCGCAAGCAGCCCTTGATGTATGCCAATTGCGACTGCTGCACAGGCACCGCTTCCGCAGGCCTGCGTTTCTCCCGCACCACGCTCGTACACTCGCAGCTTGATGCTGGCGGTGTGAATCACCTGCATAAAACCGACGTTAACACGTTCTGGAAAACGTTCGTGACTTTCGAGCAGTGGGCCAAGATGTTCTACGCCGGCAGTGACCACGTCGTCAACCTGTAACACGCAATGAGGATTGCCCATCGAGACGACGCCACACAGTACAGTGTGTTCTTCTGCCCGTAAAATATAGGTTTTTTCAGGTTTAGGGGCACGGAAAGGAATTTGCTGCGGCTCAAAAATCGGCTCGCCCATATTCACTTCAACCAGCTCGTCTTCCGTCACCGTGAGAGTCATGCGCCCGTTTTGGGTGCTGACCTGAATTTCACGTTTGTTGGTTAGCCCCTTGATACGGACAAAACGGGCGAAACAGCGTGCCCCGTTGCCGCACTGCATGACTTCGCTGCCGTCGGCGTTGAAGATGCGATAATGAAAATCCAGTTCAGGATCGTAAGGAGGCTCGACGACCAGCAATTGGTCGAAGCCGACGCCTCGGTTACGATCGGAAAGTCGGCGGATCAGTTCGGGAGAGAAGTAAACATTTTGGGTGACGGCGTCAACGACCATAAAGTCATTGCCCAGGCCGTGCATTTTAGCGAACTGCATATCTTACTCCGCTTGACCTCTGGCCATCGCCAGAAGAGTGATCCTGTTGCTTGACGATTAGTAAAGCTGCCCGCTGTTTTTAGCCGCGTCTTTATCAGGAGAAACACCGGTTGCCTGATTCGCGTTAGGCGCTACTGCTTTTTGGTTGGCAGATTTAGCGGCTGGCGGGAAGTACAACGGCCCTTTCAATCCACAGCCGGAAAGTGCAAACAGGGCCATAGCAGCCATAGAGCAACGTAGTGCGGTTTTCATATGCAAATTTTTCATTTTGATTGTTTTCATTTTAACCAGGATCTGCGATCCACCGTCCAAGCTCTCTATAATCGCAGTTGGATCATGAAAAGCAATAGGAATCGATTATCAAAAACAGGGAACAGTCGCGTAGGCTATCGACAGATCAGTGGATTTGAAACTGCTGCGCCAGGCTGGCAGGTTCCGAACCGACTTCCGGCACCGCCGCGTAAAGGTGCGACAGAACGTTGCTGCGGAAAGGGATAACCTGGGTACGCCCTTCAAGCGAGACAATCTGGTAGAACTGCGGCAAGTTAAAATTCACAAAACTTGAACCGTAGGTGAATCGATCGTGGGATGACGAATAAAAACGGCTGACGTCGCGCACCAGATCTTCTTTGCTGCCTTCGCAATGGTGATAAACCTCGACGCGATTCGACTCATCCAGAATATAGATGTTAAAGCCGACCTCATCGCTGCTGGTTTCGAAGAAAAACTGGATGATCCCTTCGCTGGCGTAGCCGTCAACTACCGACGGCAGATGCACCTGTGAGGTATCCATTTTGACCGACAAACCGTGCAGTTTGTTATTGGAGATAGCGCCGTAGAATTCGATGGCGTTTTCGAGTTTTTGCACCGAAACGGAGAGACGTTCGAAGAACAGTCCCCAGGTCTGACCGGAAACTCTCACCGCTTTGAAACGACCTGGCTCAAGGCGCTTGCTCGACAGGCGCAACTCAATGCATTCAGACACTAACTGCTGAATACGGGTGCGGATCAGGCCGCGCAAATGCTGGCTATAGCAGAAGACTTCTACAGACTCCGGCGGCGCGGCATCCTGATGCATTTTACCCAGGATGGTTTTCAGCGCTTCAAGCACCGCTTGCTCACTGCTGAAATGCAAGGTACGCACTTCATTCCACGAGTTGCGATACAGCAGGTCAATACTGCCCACCAGGCACTGCTGCTGTTCGCCGAAGCTGAATACGTCGAGCTTGCGGAAATCAAAATGCACCACCTGATTACGAAATGCCGCGGTCGGATCGTGCTCTAGATTGACGATGATCGACAAATGACGGATTTCACAAGGGCTATACAGCGCCTTTGGCGTCGGGGCAGGCAGGCGGATAGGGAAATTGTTTGAGATATCTGCCACCAGCTCGCGCAGCTTGGAGATATCACATAAGTTGCTGCTTTTGATGTGCAGACGCGTAGTCGGCGTCAGCAGCCCGTTGAAATAGGCCCAGGCCACCAGCTTGCTTAGGTAGCGGTTATATTCCAGCGGTTGATGGCTGATAATCGAATCCATCGACGGCGACTGATTATAGAGATACCAGCCTGTCCGATTGGCGCGCCCGGTCGGAACGTGAATAAAGGTCAAATCGCTTTCGGAAAGGTCAGGCGAAATCTGTGGGTTAACCAGCGTGACTTTACCCGGCAGCGCTTCAAAGGCGGCATACAGTTTACGGGTCAATACGCCGATATCCTGCGGACTGGCGCTGACACTAAGGTTGTTACGGCGCGCAAAGCGGATCAGGTTACGATAACTTTGCATCATCGCATCAAGCAGCTCGTTGTGTGCTTCACGCACGCGCTCGATTTTCCAGTTGGCTCGGTTATCGAGTATCGCCAGCCGCTCTTCACTCCAGCCCCACTCGCTGACCAGCTGAGTCAGAATTTCACGACGCCAGCCCACCGTGGCGCGAGTGCGAGAGAGTTTTTCATGCACTTTGAGATAGAAACAGCGGCGAACCAGGTCAAGACGGGTGAAGTCTTCCACCTGCGTCAGATAACGGGTCACGCGGTCGAGCATCATGCAGTAGGCGTCAAGACCGAAGCAGACAATCTCCCCTTGGTGCAGACGCTGTTTGATGTCCATCGCCAACAGCTGGGTATTAGGGTATTCCCAGGAATAGGCTTCAAGCAGCAAGGTTTTCAACACCGCCTTGTAAGGCGAGTCGATACTTTTATATAGCTGCCACAGGCTGGCACCGAAATACTCCTCGGCAGACAGCGTGCTCAGGCCGCCGAGGTCAAGCCACTCGTTCGGCGTGAGCGCACCCTGTGAATAAAGGGAGAGCACGTACTCATCGTAATGCGCCTCTTCTTCGCCCGGCACCATATTCCACAGAATACGTTTGCCGGCGAGACGCACGGCGGTACGGTAAAATTCATCGAGCAGCAAGATATGCTGAGTGGAACCACAGTCCTCACCACTCAGGCTGCCGCTTTCATTATGGCGAAAGCGGTTTTCATCAATCAGGAAGAAGCTGACCTCAACGCCCATCGACGCCGCCCATTTTTCGAGCAGCAGGCATTTTTCCTGCAGGCGATTACGCTCTTCGTTGTCTAGCCAGGATTGATGACAGACCCAAATGTCGAGATCGGAAGATTGGCTCTGACCAATCGACGAGGTGCTGCCCATTGAATAGACGCCGGTAATCGGCAGTTCGCCTTTAACCGTCGGCTCAAAAGGACTGCCCCATTTCTCGGCAAGAGTGTTCAAATAGGTTTGTTGGGATTCATCAGGCGTAAAAATGCAGACGCCATGGGGCACTTTACCTTCAAGGTAACCCGGCATCAGGGGATGGTGGTGATGTAACAAGACGGGCAACAGACTATAGACCTGCTGGAAAGCGGGTCCTTGAGCCACAACTGCGCGATCAACGCGAAGCTGATTAATTGCATCCAATCTTTGCTTTAATGTCTCGATGTAGAGGTACAAGACTTTTCGCCCGATTTTCTTCCAGTGTCTAGAAACAACCCCGTATCCAAATACGCCATTAGTTTTTAAAAACTTTAATTTGAAATATGTATTTGACGTATTATTGCTGGAAACGTGATCAATTTAACACCTTGCTGTTTGACCGTAAAGGAAGTAACGCACCACAATTACTGTTGCGTCTCTATACATTTTACTTCCTGATCCGTCATGCCACAAATTTCCCTGTTAAACCGTCACAACTTCCCTGATCGCTGACACCTCATCACCGTAGGTGGTAGGATGGTCTGCGAAATTAAAAAACGGTAAGAAGAATGTTAGACAAAACCATCCGAATTGCCACTCGACAGAGCCCGCTAGCCCTGTGGCAGGCACAATTTGTTCAAAGTCAGCTTAAAGCTTTTCATCCGGATTTGCAGGTTGAATTAGTCCCGATGGTCACCAAAGGTGACATCATTCTGGATACGCCACTGGCCAAAGTTGGCGGTAAAGGCTTGTTCGTCAAAGAGCTTGAGCTGGCCTTGCTGGAAGGCCGCGCCGATATCGCCGTTCATTCAATGAAAGACGTACCGGTCGATTTCCCGGAAGGCCTTGGGCTGGTCACGATTTGCGAGCGCGAAGACCCGCGCGATGCTTTCGTTTCCAATCACTTTGCCAGCCTCGACGATCTGCCTCTGGGTAGCGTAGTAGGCACTTCAAGCCTGCGTCGTCAGTGTCAACTGCGTCAGCAACGCCCAGATCTGCAAATTCGCGATCTGCGCGGCAACGTTGGCACCCGTCTGGGTAAGCTCGATAATGGCGATTACGACGCGATTATTCTGGCTGTCGCCGGTCTGAAACGCCTGGGTCTGGACTCACGCGTTCGCGCTGCGCTGACGCCGGAAGAGTGCCTGCCCGCCGTCGGTCAAGGTGCCGTGGGTATTGAATGCCGTCTCGACGACGTTCGCACTCGGGAGTTACTGGCCCCGCTGGCTCATGTAGAAACGACACTGCGCGTTGCCGCAGAGCGTGCGATGAACATGCGTCTTGAAGGCGGTTGTCAGGTACCGATCGGCAGTTATGCGGAGCTTGAAGGCGATACCCTTTGGCTGCGCGCGCTGGTTGGCGCGCCGGACGGTAGTCAAATGGTGCGCGGCGAACGTCGTGGCCCGACATCCGAAGCGGAAAGCATGGGCATCAGTCTGGCGGAAGAGTTGTTGAACGCCGGAGCACGCGAAATCTTGCAGGAAGTCTACCAGGGTAACGCACCAAAATGACCATTCTGGTGACCCGCCCTTCACCTTCGGGAGAACAGCTTGTAGCCCGGCTTCGTACGCTGGGTAGGGTCGCCTATCACTCGCCTTTAATCGAGTTTGCACCGGGTAGCGAGCTTGCGCAGCTGCCCACAATGCTATCCTCGTTAAAGCCGCAGGATATGATTTTTGTCCTTTCCCAGTATGCGGTGAACTACGCTGACCGTGCGATACGTCAGCAGGCTCAACACTGGCCTGATTTTGTAAGCTATTATGCTATTGGGCGAACCACTGGTTTGCTGACGCATCGCGCCAGCAGCCTGCCGATAATTTATCCACAGGATGGCGAGACCAGCGAAACACTGTTGAATCTTCCTGCCTTGCAATCAATCAAAGGCCGTAATGCTTTGATTTTGCGTGGGAATGGCGGGCGAGAACTGCTGGCGGATACGCTGAGGGAGCGCGGTGTTAACGTAAGCTACTGTGAGTGTTATCGACGCAGCCCGATTTTCTATGATGGCAGTGAGCAAAGCTCAAGCTGGCAACGCGCCGGGGTGAATACTCTGGTGGTCACCAGCGGAGAAATGTTACAACAGTTATATACGTTAGTTCCTGATTACTATCGAACAAGTTGGCTTTTAAGCTGCACGTTGATAGTGGTCAGCGAACGTTTGGCAACCCTTGCCCGCCAACTTGGCTGGCAATCTATTAGGGTTGCAGATAACGCAGATAATGATGCGCTGATCCGTGCATTAAAATAACCTGACTAAGGGACGTGCCCAGATGACGGAACAAAAAAATCCTTCCGCAAAGGTAGATGAAACTCACATTGCGGTTGAGAGCCCCCAACAGCCAGACATTGCTTCTCGTGAAACCGTACAGAAAGAAAAACGTACGGGCCCCGTTTTGGGTGCAATCGCCATTGTGTTGGTGATCGCGCTTGGCGTAGGCATTTATTATCACGGACACCAACAGGCTCAGGCGGAAGTTGCTGCCAACGAAGCATTGCAAGACCAACTGGCGACGCTCAAGAGCAGCCAGCAGCAGGATAAGCAACAAATCGACACCTTGCTGAGCCAGCAGGATAAATCTCAGCAGGAAGCCACGCGCCAGCAAGCCTCTTACAGCCGTCAGTTAAGTGAGTTGCAGGATAAGGTCGCCAGCATTTCCGGCAGCGATGCCAAAACCTGGATGCTGTCGCAGGCAGATTTCCTGGTCAAACTGGCTGGTAGAAAACTGTGGAGCGATCAGGACGTTACCACTGCCGCCGCGCTGTTGAAAAGCGCGGACGCCAGCCTGGCCGACATGAACGACCCAAGCCTGATTGGCGTTCGTAAAGCGATTAATGACGATATCGGCAGCCTGTCCGCAGTGACTCAGGTCGATTTCGACGGCATCATCCTTAAGGTGAATCAGCTTTCAAATCAGGTTGATAACCTGCGTCTGGCTGATAACGACACGGATGACACGCCGATGGACAGCGACAGCGGCGAACTCTCCGGTTCACTGACAGAATGGCGTCAAAACCTGAGCAAGAGCTGGCACAACTTTATGTCCGATTTCATTACCATTCGTCGTCGCGACACCAGCGCCGAGCCGCTGTTAGCACCGAATCAGGACGTGTATCTGCGCGAAAACATCCGCTCGCGTCTACTGATTGCCGCACAGGCCGTGCCGCGTCATCAGAATGAAATCTATAAGCAGTCACTGGAAACGGTATCGACCTGGGTTCGCGCCTATTTTGATACAACCGATCCTTCGACCAAGGCGTTCCTTGCGGATCTCGATAGTCTGAGCCAACAGTCTGTTTCAATGGACGTTCCGGATCAGCTGAAAAGCCAGCCAATGCTGGAAAAACTGATGCAAACGCGCGTGCGCAATCTGCTTCAACAGCCTGCCGCGGCGGCGACCAGCAACGCCGCAACGACCAGCAAACAGGGGGAATAACGCATGCTACGTGTTCTCATACTGTTTCTAATCATTATTGCCGGGATTGTTGTTGGGCCAATGCTGGCCGGGCATCAGGGCTATGTATTGATCCAGACCGACAACTATAATGTTGAAACCAGCGTTACCGGTCTGGTGATCATGGCGATTCTGCTGTTTGTGGTGCTGTTTTTGATCGAATGGCTGCTGCGCCGTTTATTCCGTACCGGCGCAAATACTCGTGGCTGGTTTGTGGGCCGCAAGCGTTCAAAGGCGCGTAAACAGACCCAGCGCGCGATGATCAAGCTGGCAGAGGGCGACCATCGTCAGATGGAAAAGCTGCTGACCAGCAACGCTGCCCATGCCGATCAGCCGATGGTGAACTATTTGCTGGCGGCCGAAGCGGCTTCGCAGCGCGGTGACGAGATTCGCACTAACCAGTATTTGGAACGTGCCGCCGAGATTGCCGATACCGATCAGTTGCCGGTGGATATTACCCGCGTGCGTATTCAGCTGGCGCAGGGCGAGATCCACGCCGCACGTCACGGTGTCGATCGCCTGATTGGCCTGTCGCCACGTCACCCTGAAATTCTGCGTCTGGCAGAACAGGCATACATGCGCACGGGTGCTTACGCGTCGCTGATGGAAATTTTGCCCTCGATGGCGAAAGCGAATATCTATGACGAAGAGCAGCTGCAACGTGTTCAGGAACAAGCTTACGTCGGCATGATGAACCAGTTGATGGCTGAGGAAGGCAGTGAAGGCCTCAAGCGCTGGTGGAAGAATCAGAGTCGTAAAACCCGCCACGAACCTGCATTACAGGTAGCAATGGCGGCGCACTTGATTCAATGCAACGATCACGATCTGGCACAGGAAGTCATTCTTGATGGCCTGAAACGCCAATACGATGAACGCCTGGTAGCGATGCTGCCGAAACTGCGCTCAGGTAACTCGGATCAGATTGAGAAATTCCTGCGTCAGTCAATCAAGCAAAACGGTGCTACCCCGCTGCTAAGCAGCACGCTGGGACAAGTTTTGTTGAAGCATGGTGAATGGTTGCAGGCAAGTGAAGCGTTTCGTGAAGCGCTGCGACAACGGCCTGACGCCTACGATTACGCCTGGTTGGCCGATGCGCTTGATAAGCTGCACAAACCGGCTGAAGCGGCGGAGATGCGCCATCAGGGGCTGATGCTGACGATTAACAATTCGCAGCAATAACTCGCTTTAAAACTGATTAAAGCTCGCCAATCTGGCGGGCTTTTTTTTTCGCCGCAGGATCGGACGATTAATAAATCACAGGCAAAAAAAACACTTGCCGGAGAGACAAGTGTCAAAAACAATCAGGTCTTGGACAACAGGGGTAGTGTCACACTCAACGTTTTGTCTGCTGGTTGATAACGTTTGTCAGAGAGAACAATGGTTATCGGGCAGATAGACAAGAGACACTGTAATTTGGCTCTGCGTCATTCCCAGGGTTATGAAGCTACGCAATCATAAAAGGTGGAATGAGCATCTACGACAGAGATATTGCAGGGAGCGTGCCAGATCGGTTGATTACCTCATCCGACATGACTATATAAAATTATGCCTATGATAAATAAGTATAAATATTCAGTTATCCAAGAGCAGCATTTTCGGAATGAATTAACGTATTGTTAGAAAAAGATTTTTTACAGCAAATCTGTCGTCTTTCAGCGACACTATTAAGCACGAAGGTTTTTATCTTTTACTTTTCAGATAGATGAGTGTCTCTTACCAACGACAATCAATACTGGAATTTAAAGTATTACCTTTCCTGCCGATTAAACTCACAGATAAATGTCTATTAAAAACAAAAGCTTAACAGTTATTGTCGCTGAAAGGGAACAGAAGATGATTTAAGGGAAAGTAATGAGGTAATTCAACGGAATATGACAAAGAGGAAAAACAAAAAGCCCCGCATTTCTGCAGGGCTCTTTATTTGAATTGGTCGGCGAGAGAGGATTCGAACCTCCGACCCACTGGTCCCAAACCAGTTGCGCTACCAAGCTGCGCTACTCGCCGATGTCGTGCTTTTACTCTTTACAACCTGTCTTACGGATTACGTGGTACAGAGCTATTAAAGTTTTGTGTGGTGCGAAGAGAGGGACTTGAACCCTCACGTCCGTAAGAACACTAACACCTGAAGCTAGCGCGTCTACCAATTCCGCCACCTTCGCACTGTCACAAACTTTACTCTTTACAACTCACACTCACTTCACAAGGAAGAAGTGGGGTGGCTAATGGGGCTCGAACCCACGACAACTGGAATCACAATCCAGGGCTCTACCAACTGAGCTATAGCCACCATTGTATCTTTACTTCACGTCCGAAACTAACACCGCAACTCTTTGCGCAAAACCAACCGAGGTCAATGGTGCGCCCGACAGGATTCGAACCTGAGACCTCTGCCTCCGGAGGGCAGCGCTCTATCCAGCTGAGCTACGGGCGCTTAGCGCCGTTGCGGGTGGGGATACTACGGCTTAACCGCCATGCTGTCTAGTGCTTTTTTTTGAAAAAGTTTCGATTGATTACGAATTGTCCATTAAGCACTAAAAGTAAGCATATCAGGCTCCCCACCCACGCTTTTTTCTTTAAAAGCGCTTAACGGCTGCGGCGATTCATTCCCAAAGCCAGGTAAATAAGTGATACCGCAGCAATAAAAATTGCCCCAACCAGCAAAGAAATTCGCGTATCCGGGTTAATTGCCATACCAACCAGCACACAAAGCAGGAAAGCCAGGGTCAGATAGTTGGTATACGGGAATAAAATTGACTTAAACGGGTGCGCTTTCAATGCAGTGCGATGTGCTTCACGAAAACGCAGTTGGCTAATCAGCACCACAAACCACGGGATCATCCCCGGTAATACACTCGCACTATAGACATAGACGAACACTTGCTCGGGATTCGGGATCAAATAGTTCAGGCACGAGCCGACCAGCAGGCAAATAATCGTTACGGTAATGCCGTACACCGGCACACCGCTGGCAGAGACTTTAGACAGAAACGCTGGCAGCTGGCCGTTTTGCGACAGCGCGTAGAGCATACGGCCACAGCTGTACATGCCGCTGTTACAACCTGATAGCGCAGCAGTCAGCACCACAAAATTGATAATACCGGCCGCGGCGGTGATCCCGACTTTGGCGAAGGTCAGCACAAACGGGCTGCCGTGGGTGCCCATCTCATTCCATGGGAAAATGGTAATGATGACGAAAATCGCGCCAACATAAAAAATCAGAATACGCCACAGGATGTTATTAATCGCGCGTTTAAGGGTAACTTGCGGATTCTTGGCTTCACCGGCAGTGATCCCCACCAGTTCAACCCCCTGATACGACGCCACAACAATACAGAGCGCAAACAGGAAACCTTTCCAGCCTCCGGCAAAGAAACCGCCATGAACGGTCAGATTATCGAAACCGATGGCCTGCCCGTGGTTGCCAAAACCAAAGAAAATCACCGCCAGGCCGACGACGATCATCACAATAATGGTCGTGATTTTAATCAGCGCAAACCAGAACTCCATCTCACCGTAAAGCTTGACCGCCGCAAGGTTGGCCGCTGCAACGATGGCAACCGCCGCCAGCGCGGGGATCCACTGTGGCAAATGCGGAAACCAGTACTGGGCATAAACGCCGATGGCGGTAATTTCCGAAATCCCCACCGCTATCCACATAAACCAATAGCCCCAGGCGGTTAGATAACCGAAATACGGACCAAGATATTTATGAGCATAAACGGCAAACGATCCGGCGACGGGTTCGAGATGCAACATCTCGCCCATTGAACGCATAATAAAGAAGACAAACACGCCAGCCAGAATATATGCCAGCAAAACAGAAGGGCCTGCCCATCTCAATGTACTGGCGGCCCCCATAAACAATCCAACCCCGATAGTCCCGCCTAAGGCTATCAATTCAATGTGGCGGGCCTCCAACCCTCGATGAAGTCCGTTTTTTTCTTCGTTACTCGCCATAAATCCTCTGTTTCTCAAAGTGTTGTGTTTGTTCTGTTTTCCGGATTTTCCGGAATATTATTGTTATTTCCCAAGGTCAGGGCAGATAAAACGGCGGTATGGTTTCGTATTTTGGGGTCAGTTGCAAATGAGAATGAATAAAATAGCGGGGCAGGTCGAATTTTCAGCAATTTTGCAGTGAAATTACGTTGAGAGTAAGGATAAAAGCCCGCGACCAGACACGGGCATGAAACGATTACAGCCGACGGGTGTAATAATAAAGAACGAACTTAAGCAGTTTAAGTTGGCGCGGCAGACGGCTAGGCTGATTGATTAATCGGTAAAGCCACTCTAGTCCGAGCTTCTGCCAACCTTTAGGAGCACGCTTTACCGCGCCGATAAATACGTCGTAGGTTCCACCAACGCCCATGTACAGCGCGTCGGGATAAACCTTGCGACAGTCACGCATCAAAATCTCCTGACGTGGAGATCCCATCGCCACGGTAATCACTTTCGCCCCACTGGCTTTAACCCGCTCGAAAAGCGCCTCTCGCTCTGCTGGGGTAAAGTAACCGTTTTGACTGCCGACAATATTGACGTTCCATTGCTTACGCAGCTTGTCCTTGGTTTGTGATAACACAGCTTCTTGACCGCCGATCAAAAATACCGGCGTTCCAAGTTGTCCTGCGCGTTGCATTACGGCTTCCCACAGGTCGGCACCCGGCACGCGTTCAACGTTGGCGGCGGGATATTTTCGACGGATGGAAGCCACAATACTGACCCCGTCGGCATACTTATAATCCGCCTCTTTGATCAAACTGCGCAGCTGGGCGTCACGCTCGGTCGCCAGCACTTTCTCGGCATTGATCGCGACCAGAGTCCCCGTTTTTACTGCGTCCTCAGTAATGAGATAGTCGCGGAACTGGTCCATGTCGCGAAATCCCCACAGCTCAATGTCACGGATGCTGTATTTCGGAATAGACAGGGGGATTGAGCTTGAATTCATTATTATCCTTTATCGCGCACGAACGGCTCTGTCACCACAACGGGTTCAACATTGGCCAGGTGGTCAACACGCATTCTTATTAATCCGGCGGTATCAAACAACCAATACAGCAACTTGGCGGCGATTAGGCAAAGGCCAAAAACCACGGCAAAAAATATTACCCGCGAAAAGAATGAATCCACCCCTTCACGAACCAAGACAATAATATTGAATACCGCACCGAAACAAAAGCTCTGCAAAATCGCCGCCTTGTAAGGATTGGTCGCGTTCCGAGCCAGTGCATACAGCCAGTCGAACCACTTGATAATCATGCCTACCGCGACTGCACCCAACGGGATAAACGCCGCGCCGCCCATAATTACCAGTGAACCAATCAGCGTTGGAGAAATCGCCAGGCCAGAGTGATTGTCGAGCACTTCCCAAGTGAAATAGTTGCCGGTATTCATCACCGCAGACGGCCTGCCGTGCCAAAGCCAGGTCGGGATAAACACGTAGAAATCACGGATAATTGGCATCAGCCCCTGGAAGTGGATCTTGTCGTAATTTTGCAGCAATAGCGCAAGATTCTCCCACGGCGAGAAAGTATCGCGGGTCAGATAAAGGAAGGTATAGAAAGCTTCGGGACCACTGACGTCAAGGTTGTAGCGTTTCAGCGCCAGCCAGAACATTCCCACCACTGCCATAATGCCCGCCAGCAACAACATCCACAGCGTGATCCAGCCGCGAATAATGCCGATAAACAGGAACAGCGCCAATGCGATGATGATATTGGCGCGCGTGCCCCCTACCACTACATAGGTCAGCAGACCAAAAGCAAAAGTAGTAAACAGAAACAGGAACCAGTTAGTCCGAGTCTGCCTGAGGAAATAAACCACCAGCATCGCCGGAATAAAGAAATAGAAGAAACGTTTTAGCGCCACGCCAGACACGTTGCTGGAGAAAATCTGACTATAAGAGGTCAGTTTGAAAAGCAGGAAGCCGTTGTGGGCGAAGAAAATCCCCAGCGTTACAAAGGCAACCAGCGCCATCAGGATCCAGGTCAGATTGGTTTCAACCCGATTCATGCTAAACACTTCCCGCCTTGGCACGGCTCGTGTTTTACGCAACCGCGTTTTATATACCACGTAATAGATGCCATAAAAGCAGGTTGCCGACAGCATTGCCTCCAACAGAAAAGGCACCGGTACCACGGCGGTGTTGAATTCAAACACCAGCAGGCAGGTCAGCGGGAAGCCAAAATAAAAGGTCAGCAGATACAACACGGAGAAAAAAAGATTGAAGCTAAACCGCACCCGCCGGAATTCCAGATAGGTCAGACTCAAAATAAATAGCAACGAGAAAGCATAGACGATGCTTAGACCGCCCAACTGCGCCAGCGTCATGATGAAACTCCCACGGCGTTGTTCAAGGCCTGCACCCAGCCCTGAATGTAATTCGGGCTAAAAAAGGCAATATTTTGCCGATCGGCATTCAGCAACTGACGACGAGCCTCGTTCAGGGTGGCACCATCGAGCTGGTCGTCGTCAAATAAAACGGGCAAATCCTGTTCCGCCATATCATGCCAGAAAGGGTTTTTGCGCGAGAGCACAAACGGCACGCCAAACTGGATCAGCAGACAAAGCGTGCCAATCCCCTGCTGTCTTTCAAAGATAAAATATCCTAGCGCGCAGCTTTTCAGCATGCTCAGGTAGTCGGAAAACGCCATGGACTCGGTTAACAGCTCGACGTTTTCCGCAGGGAAAAGTGCCAGCGCTTCACCGCGTACCTGCTCGATATAGGTCTGATTATTTGCAGGATAGCCCATTGGGATAATCACTTTTATCCCCGCGCCCCACTGTTTGTGCAGCGCGCGCAGAGCGTCGATATGGCGATTGCTCGGATCCCCCGAGTTGCCGACCAGCACTGTTGGCTGCCCTTCGGGAACAGGGGCGTCAGCGGGCAAGGTCAGCGACGGATCCATACGGGTCGGGAAATACAGTAATGAAGAAGGCACCCGAGGATGTCTTTGGTGATAGTGTGACAAATCGCCCCGAGTGGCGAATACGCGCCCGACTCGCCCCTGAGCCAGGCGTCGCAATAAATAAAACAGTCGATATTTCAAGCTGCCGGAGTTTTCGTACAGGTCCGCGCCCCAGACATGCCAGAAGGCCTGTCGGGTTTTGATCTTACCGCTTAACAAAGCCAGCCAGATGCCAGGATTAAATTGGCCATGAAAAAAGAAACGGCAATTTCTGTCAGCCTGCGCTCTGGCGATCACCGCCTGCGCCAGCGATTTTTTGTCGGCCAACACCTCGATACTCAACTTTTCACACGCCGGTAGCGCCTGTGGATCAAGGCTGGCGACCATAAAATGCTGCCCCTGCTCTAGCGGGACGTGATCGAGTAACACCTCGTTAAAGAAGCGCAGCACGGTCGAATTATGATGCGGGATATCAGATCCCAAAACGTGAATCAGCGTTTTCATGGTCGTCTACGATAAATAACAAAAAAGGTACAGCACAGCGCAAAGTAAATAGTGTAAGTCGCCATATAAGCCTGCGCGGCACCGAGTGCGCCGTGTAACGGGATCAGCCAATGCGAAAACAGAGTCAGCAAAAGAAACTGGCTGATTTCGGTCAGCAGATAAAAACGCAGCGACGCTTTGGCAATCACTAGATAACCAAAGATATAAGCACTGACTTTAAGCACATCACCAACCAGCTGCCAGGCGAAAAGATCGCGCATTGCCGTAAACTGTGGCGAGAACAGTAGCCAGACAGCAAAATCACGCAGCAGCCAGACAGTCAAGCTGGCCGCGGCTACCACCGGCATCACAAACTTCAGCGCCTTGACGATCTCGCGGCTAATCTCTTCTTTATTGGTGAGACGAGCCAGCGTCGGCAACAGATACACGCTAAACGAGGCGGTAATAAATTGCAGATAGGCGTCAGATATACTGCTCACGCCCTGCCAGATCCCCACAGCCTGCCAGCCGTCGTGCTCGGCCAGTAAATTACGCATCATCACGTAAGCCACCGGCAAAGTGACTGAGGTGATCAGCGCCATAATTGTAAACTTGGCGAACTGGCGCGCCAGCTGTGGATCCCAGCTTGGAGCTAAAAATTTCGCAGAAAAAAGCTGACGACGCCAGAGCACAATTCCCGCCGGTAATACCACCAGCGCCGGAACCAGCGCAAAACCGACCAACGCGCCGCGATAACCGCCGACGCTAAAGCATAACCAATAGGCCAGCAAACCTGTCAGACTGCCACCGATTACTGCCAGCGCATTGCCTTGTGCATCACGATAGCCTTTTAGAATCGCCTGAAACAGGTTGGCGTATGCGATGCCCATCTGGATAAGCGCGACAGCCCGCACTACCGACTGATAGTCGCCGTGCCCAAAAAGCGCCACGCTGATGGGCGCGGCGGCCAGCAACATAACCAGCGCCAGCACGGTGGAAAATCCGAGAATCAGCGTAGAGGCTGCACCTAATATTGCCCTAAGCTTTTCCGGCTCCTGCCGTGATTGGGCGACATGCTTGGTGACGCCGTTAAAAATTCCCGCTCCCGACAGCACGCCCAGCACGGTGATCAGCTGGCGGAAATTTCCTGCCTGACCAACGCCGACCGGGCCGAAAGCGACGGCCAATAGTTTAATGACCACTAGCCCAGCACCAATTTTAATCAGTGTCGAACCGGCGGTCCAAAGAGACGCTTTTGCTAAAGACATATCAGGCGAAGAAGCTCCGCAAGGTAGAAATTACCGCCTGCTGCATGACGTTACTCATGTTGTAAAACAGCGGTAATCGCACCAGTTTGCTGCTCTCTTCGGTGGTATAAACGTCTTCACCGCAGAAATAGCCAAACTTCTTACCCGCAATCGAGGAATGCAAAGGAATGTAATGAAAGACGGTAAGAATCTCAGCCTCTTTCATATATTCAATTAGCGCATCGCGTTTTTCACTGTCTTTAAACTTGATGTAAAACAAGTGCGCATTGTGTACGCAACCGGGCGCAATGGTGGGTAACACTAGGTCGCCAGCGTCCTGCAAAGGTTTCAGCGCCTTGTAGTAACTGTTCCACAGTTTTAAACGTTGCTGGTTAATCTGCTGGGCGGCTTCAAGCTGAGCCCAGAGATAGGCGGCCTGCAAGTCGGCCATCAAATAGCTGGAACCGATATCACGCCAAGTATATTTATCAACCTGGCCGCGAAAGAACTGGCTGCGATTGGTGCCCTTTTCGCGAATAATTTCAGCTCGCTCCACCAGCTCGGGGCTGTTAATCAGCGTCGCGCCACCTTCGCCCCCGGCGGTGTAGTTTTTAGTCTCATGAAAGCTAAAGCAGCCAATATGGCCGATGGTACCCAAAGCGCGCCCTTTATAGGTCGACATCACGCCCTGCGCCGCATCTTCGACCACAAAGAGCTTATATTTTTCGGCCAGCGCCATGATGGTGTCCATTTCACAGGCGACTCCCGCGTAATGCACCGGCACAATCGCCCGCGTTTTCTCAGTGATTGCGGCTTCAATCAACGTTTCGTCGATGTTCATGGTGTCTGGTCGGATATCAACAAACACGATTGTCGCGCCGCGCAGAACAAAGGCGTTGGCCGTCGAGACGAAGGTGTAGCTCGGCATGATCACTTCATCGCCGGGCTTGATGTCCAACAAAATGGCGGCCATCTCTAAGGAGGCAGTGCAGGAAGGCGTTAAAAGCACTTTTGGACAGCGGAAGTTTTTTTCAAACCACTGCTGGCAGCGGCGGGTAAAACCGCCATCGCCACACAGTTTACCGCTGCCCATGGCAGCCTGCATGTAGTCCAGCTCAGTGCCGACAATCGGCGGAGAGTTAAATGGGATCATAAAATTACCTGTACAGCCAGTAAGCTGAATGAGACAGAACAGCACCGCAGGTACGATACAAATTCAACGCTGCGATATTGCCTGTTTGCGTGGCAACCTTGAGTTGCTCAATTCCATGTGCGAGGCACCAGCTCTGTGCCGCTTTCATTAACTGCTTGCCAATGCCACGCCCGGTAGCCTGAGGCTGAACGGCCAACAATCCAACACGGGCAACCTTGGGTTCAATGGCGCGCAGCGTGACAAATCCCAGCAGCTGGCCATCATTGTCGCTTAAGGTCAGGCAATGAGTATCAAAGGTCCCCAGAATCGCCTTCTCGGCCCACAGCGCATAAAAACGACCAGAATCATGTGGTTGATACCAGGGCGAGCGAAAACGACTGAGCTGAAAAGCGCTGCCGGCCAACTGGCACACGCGGGATAAATCACGACGAGTCGCTAACTGATATTCGATTGTTGCAGGCTCGGCATCGCGGAGATCCAGAGAGAAATCGATTTCCCCCTCAACCATGCGAAACCCTAAATAGTACAGGCCGTCGATTATCTCGCTCTGATCGGCTGGCACTTTGGCATGCACCAGCGGATATTCACCCAAATCACTGCGCTGTAAAACCGGGCCTGCGGAATCCAGTATCAGTTTAGCGCTTGGCCGGGAGAAAAAATCGCTTTCCCACTGCAAATACTCAAGTCGCCCGCGGATTAGATTATCGTTCATTTTTCCTCCAAGCCTTGAAGTCGCGCAACGACGGACCTAACGCCATTGGCCAGAGTAAACTATTACACCGTTTAGTTTAAGGGAGGCTTAGCGCCACACACCTTTAGTATCCACCACCCAGCTTTGGGTGATCTGTTGGCCAGGTATCTGCTTAAACGCCGAGTGATCGACCAGCATGACCACCACGTCGGCATGCTGCAACGTCGAGTCGAGCGATTTTAGGCTGGCCTTGTTTGCCAGTGCAGTGGGTAAATGCTCAACGTGCGGCTCAACCACCCAGGTTTCGCCTGCGTGCCAATCGGCAATCAGCTGCGTGACGTGTACCGCCGGGCTTTCACGTAAATCGTCAATATCTGGTTTAAACGCTAACCCAAAGCAGGCAATGTTGATTTCACTGGCGCGTTTTCCAGTAGCAGCCAGGCAATCTGCGACTGCTGTTTTAACTTTATCAACGACCCAGAAAGGCTTGCCGTCGTTGACCACCCGCGCGGTGTGAATCAACCGGGCCAGATCAGGATGCTGCGAAACGATAAACCACGGATCGACGGCGATACAGTGGCCACCGACGCCGGGTCCGGGCTGCAAAATGTTGACTCGGGGATGGCGGTTTGCCAAACCAATCAGCTCCCAGACGTTGATCCCCTGCGCATCGCAAATCAGCGACAGTTCATTGGCAAAAGCGATATTAACGTCGCGGAAACTGTTTTCAGTCAGTTTGCACATCTCGGCCGTGCGACTGTTGGTCACCACGCATTCCCCTTCCAGGAAAATACGATACAGACTGCTGGCCCGCTGCGAGCATTGGGGAGTGATTCCGCCAATAACGCGATCGTTCTTGATAAGTTCGACCATCACTTTACCCGGCAGTACGCGTTCCGGGCAGTAAGCGATGTTAACGTCTGGCACGTTAGTATCCGTTGCCGAGGCCTCTGACAGCGGGAATCGCAGGTCTGGACGCAATGTAGCCAGCCACTGCGCCATTTGTTCGGTAGCACCCACCGGTGAGGTCGATTCCAGAATGATCAGATCCCCCTTTTTCAGCACCACCGCCAGCGCGGTAATCGCTTTCTCGACATAGCTCATATCAGGCTGGTGACCGTCTTTGAACGGCGTCGGCACGGCTATCAGGAATGCGTCTGCTGGCTGCGGCACTGTCACGGCTTGCAAAAAGCCTTGTTCGACAGCCTGTTGCACCAGCGCATCAAGCTCGGGTTCGACAATATGTACCCCGCCGCGATTGATGATATCGACCGCGCGCTGGTTGATATCCACACCGATAACCTTTTTATGACGTGAAGCAAAGGCGGCCGCTGTTGGCAGGCCTATATAGCCCAAACCAATGATGGAAATAGTTTCAAACGAGGCGTTGGTCATTACAGTCATGATTCCACTCAAGTATTCTTTAACGCATCCAAAATGCAGCTACAGGCATGCCCGTCACCGTAAGGATTGTGGGCTCGGGTCATTGTCTGATAGGCATCGTCATCGGTGAGAAGCCGCGAGACTTCGCTGACAATCGCCGCAGTATCTGTGCCCACCAGTTTAACCGTGCCCGCATCTACAGCTTCCGGTCTTTCCGTGGTATCTCGCATCACCAACACGGGTTTACCCAGCGACGGCGCTTCTTCCTGTATCCCACCAGAATCGGTGAGGATCAAATACGCTTTATCCATCAGATAAACGAAGGGCAAATAATCCTGCGGATCGATTAGAATAACGTTATCAATGCCCTGCAAAATTCGGTTTACCGGTTCGCGAACCAAAGGATTGAGATGCACCGGATAAATAATTTGCACATCGGCGTGAAGTTTGGCGATTTCTGCCAACGCGCTGCAAATGCGCTCAAAGCCATTACCAAAGCTTTCGCGTCGATGGCCGGTAACCAGAATCAGTTTTCTTTCGGGGCAAATAAAATCGTAGTTTTTGGCAATTCGCGCAGTGAGATCCGGCGACCGCTGCAGCAGGTTACGTACCCAAAGCAGCGCATCTATTACCGTATTGCCGGTCACTGTAATGCGACTTTGGTCCACGCCTTCACGCAGTAAGTTATTGCGCGACAAGGCCGTTGGCGCAAAATGCCATTTTGCCAAATGTCCTGTCAGACGGCGGTTGCCCTCTTCTGGCCACGGTGACAACATGTCGCCGGTGCGCAGGCCAGCTTCAACGTGGCCAATCGGGATCTGCTGATAAAATGCCGCCAGACTGGCAGACAGCGCCGTTGTAGTATCGCCATGGACTAGCACCACGTTCGGCTTGAATTCTTCCAGCACCGGCTTCAGCCCCAGCAAAATCCTGCTGGTTATCTCGGTCAGCCCTTGGCCGGGCTGCATAATATTGAGATCGTAATCCGGCTTGATGGCAAATAAATTTAGGACCTGGTCCAGCATTTGACGATGCTGGGCCGTCACACAGACTCTTGAATCAAAGGCATCATCCTGAGCCAAAGCATGTACCAGGGGTGCCATTTTTATTGCTTCCGGCCTGGTTCCGAAAATCGTTAATACTTTCACAGAGGCACTCTCTTTTGATAGGCGCAGCGCTTTCCTGCGGAGCGAGCGCGTCAATGGCGCTCGATTTTTCATCGCTATCTTTTTTATTTTTTTAATTTACTAACGCGACGCGTCGACGGGCCAGTGCAACACCAGCTCCGATCAATCCACCGACAATTCCCCACATAATCATCAGCAGTACCCGGCGTGGACTGTCGCGCTTTACCGGCTCTTCCGGTGTACGCAAATAACGATAAGTCTGGAATTTGGCGTTTAAAACGGGCCCCACATTAAGCGTAGCCAACATCGCTTTGTTCTGATCGTAATCGATATCAAAACTCGGGCCAGAGGCCTGTAAGAGCTGGAGCCTGGCTTGCAGCATTGGCGTGCCGAGCAGGAACATGTCAGCATCGGCAAGGCTATCCGGCGTGGCATCGGTCATGCCGTGATCGATGTTTTTCTGTTGGGCAATTTTCAGTGCCTGCGCAGTGTTATTCAGCTCGCGATTATAAATGGCCGTTGCCACCTCTTCCTGGCGTTTGACCTGCGCTTTCATCGATTGCGTTCGCGCAGCCCAGGCCCCTTGAATCTCATCGTAAAGATGTTGTGCTGCACGAGCGCTGGCAAAGTTGACGTACTGGCGTAGCAGCTTATTGGCATCGGCAGCGGTTTCGGCCGTCAGTTTTACGCTGTCGTTAGGGATTTTCTTGTCGTCACGCGGTGTAAACTGAATCGCGCTAATCAACTTGTCGAGGAGAACCGCGTTCGCTCCGCTATCCCCAGTCTTGCGCTGGGCGTAATAGGGATTATCCAGCCAAAAGTCGCGACGAGTGTCGTAAGCCGCCAGCTGCATCACAAACTCGTTGTAGGCGTCGTGGGAAATGGAGGCCTGGTCACCCGCGGGAGTAAAGGTGTTTTTGGCATCGAGATTACGCAGGAACTGTTCCTGGGAGAAATAGGAGGCCAGATTGTTTACCGTAGGTTTATCGGTAACCGCCGTGGTGCTCCACTCCTGTTTCATCAGCAGGGAGATAAGCAAAGCCGCGATGGCAAACCCCAGTCCCAGGCCGATAATCCACAGTTTGCCTTGCCAGAGTGTTCTGCAAAGCCCGCGAATATCCAGCTCGTTATCAAGGGCGAGTTCATTCCTTGTAGACATCGTCTCTGACTTCATCATTACCACCAACTATTTGAATTTAAAGTAATACTGTCATCCAACTGCAGTCATGCCTGGATTTGATCATTGCAAGCGGCAACTATTTGAAAGGTAAGGCTAATTAACAGAATGGCGGCGCAGTCTTCTTTTGACGCGCTTCATGAAACGAGCGACACGCCATGCACGCTTTATACAATAGCCGTAGAGCATAAAAGCAACCAGGAATAGCCCCAACATCAACCATTCCGGGAAACGCAGATGTTCGCCGACAACACCAATAATCGCCAGCAGAGCCGCAGACAGAGTGATCAGCACAAAGGCCTGACGGGAAGAAAATCCGGCACGCATAATCAGATGATGGATATGTTGGCGGTCGGCTGAGAACGGGCTCATCCCCTTGCGCAGACGACGATACATAATGGCAATCATGTCCATCAACGGAATGGCAATCAGCCACAGCGCAGTCACTGGTGTCATTGGAGGATGGAAAGATGTGCGCGAAGTCTGGGTGCATTGCAACAAAATCCAGATCACAGTAAAGCCAATTAGCGTACTGCCCGCATCGCCCATAAACACTTTATAGCGACGACCAAACACGCCGAGGTTAAGCAGGACGTAAGGAATGATGGCGGCAATCATGGAGAAACACCACAGTGCCAGGGATTGATTGCCCGCGTATAGCATCACCACCCCCATCGATCCGAAGGTGACGCAAGACAGTCCTCCAAGCAGGCCATCGATTCCATCAACCATGTTAAATGCGTTAATGGAAGCCCAAACGGCAAACAGGGTGACTAGATAACCGAAAGGGCCGAGAAACATCTGCCAGGGGCCAATAATTCGTCCGAGATCGTGCAGCACCATATCGCCGTAAGCCATCATGACTACGGCAACCAGCGCCTGAACGCAGGCGCGAATTTTTACACTGATGTCGTATTTGTCGTCCAACGCACCAATCAGAACCAGTAGACCCGCACAGCCAAGATATAAAAGCTTATGCGGAATTTGTGGATTACCGATCCAAAATGCGAAGCAGACCCCGGCATAGACAGTTATGCCACCCACCAAGGGAATAAGCCCTTGATGACGTTTGCGGAAGTCTGGTTTATCAACTAATCCAATTTTTTTGGCAACTTTCCTGGCCAAAAACAAAAAGAGAAATGAAAACAAGAAAACAAGAACAAGCTCAGTACTCAGATTGAGTAAATTCACAGTTAAAACGTCTCTGCAATATTGGTAAAACTACACGACTTTTCGGGCAGCCAAGACTCTATTCTGGTAGTAGCCATTACCACCTCGCGGTTTGATGCCATATTCTAGAATGACAGCTCGGATTTTTATTGAGATTTTTAGTGTGGTCCGAAGGATCCTTCCTACCCGCTTATACACAGCGACAAATTAATGAACAATGACAGTTTTGACTATCGGGGGTTATCTGATTCTTTCGTAAAAAGCCCGTAGCCACTACACATCGTAGCGACCAAAAGCAAAAAACGCCACGTCTAGACGCAGCGTTTTTAACAATGTTGAAGCAAAAACTTCAACTGTTATCGGCAAAGACGAATTATGAACGTTTCATCATATCGAAGAATTCATCGTTGGTTTTGGTCATTGCCAACTTGTTGATGAGGAATTCCATTGCGTCGATTTCACCCATTGGATGGATAATCTTGCGCAGGATCCACATTTTCTGCAGCTCTTCCGAAGTGGTAAGCAGCTCTTCTTTACGCGTACCGGAACGGTTGTAATCGATAGCAGGGAAGACACGCTTCTCGGCGATTTTACGCGCCAGATGCAATTCCATGTTACCTGTACCTTTAAATTCTTCGTAGATAACTTCATCCATTTTAGAACCGGTATCAACCAGCGCGGTGGCGATGATTGTCAGGCTGCCGCCCTCTTCCACGTTACGCGCAGCACCGAAGAAGCGCTTGGGACGGTGCAGGGCGTTGGCGTCAACACCACCGGTCAGCACTTTACCTGAAGCAGGAACCACGGTGTTATAAGCACGCGCCAGACGAGTGATGGAGTCCAGCAAGATGATAACGTCTTTCTTGTGCTCAACCAGGCGCTTGGCCTTTTCGATTACCATTTCGGCAACTTGAACGTGGCGAGATGCTGGCTCGTCAAAGGTGGAAGCAATAACTTCACCTTTAACCAGACGCTGCATCTCGGTCACTTCTTCCGGACGCTCGTCAATCAGCAGAACCATCAGTACGCAGTCCGGGTGATTGTAGGCGATGCTTTGCGCAATGTTCTGCAGCAGCATGGTTTTACCGGCTTTCGGCGGTGCCACAATCAGACCACGCTGGCCACGACCAATTGGCGAAGCCAGGTCGAGAACGCGAGCGGTCAAGTCTTCAGTTGAACCGTTACCGCGCTCCATACGCAAACGTGAGTTGGCGTGCAGTGGGGTCAAGTTCTCGAACAGGATCTTGTTACGGGCGTTTTCCGGTTTGTCATAGTTAACTTCGTTAACTTTTAACAGGGCAAAATAGCGCTCGCCTTCTTTTGGCGGTCGGATTTTACCTGAAATGGTGTCACCAGTACGGAGGTTGAAGCGGCGGATTTGGCTAGGAGAAACGTAGATATCATCAGGACCGGCGAGGTAGGAGCTGTCTCCAGAGCGGAGGAAACCAAACCCGTCCTGCAAGATCTCCAGAACACCGTCACCGAAGATATCTTCTCCGCTCTTGGCGTGCTGCTTCAGTATAGAAAAAATAATGTCTTGCTTGCGCATGCGGGCCTGGTTTTCCAGTCCCATATTTTCGCCGAGTGTAATCAGGTCAGAAACCGGCGTATTCTTTAATTCGGTAAGATTCATAATGGTGGGTTCTTAAACTCGGGGTGTATCTCGAAGATCTGTCGTGAATGGGGATGGCAGGGGTTGTCCATGCCAGCTTAAAATTTCTTAGGGTAGAGACTCTCAATTTGCAGCTTCTGATTACAGGTCGCGATTTTGCTCACGAGCTATTTCTTGAAAGAGGGCAGACTTAAATTGAAGGTGTCTCAAAGCCGATTTTTATAAAACCGTTTGATTGTCAAAGCACATCGCCAGTTCGCCTGTTTTTATAAACAAGTCATTTTCTATATAAGCAGTTTTATGAAAGCACTTATAGGCAGATGGTTTCGACACAGAGTAAAACGTTAGAATCAAACTACAGGTAAGCTCAAATATGCAGTAAGCGTAAACTTAGCACGCTTCTTTGCAGGCGTCTAGCGGTCAGTGTGAAAAACACACGTTGTCCACCAAACGCCTGATTTAGGTCATTCGGAACGATTACAGATTAGCGTTCAGGAACTCTTTCAACTGACCCTTCGACAGTGCGCCGACTTTAGTTGCCGCCACTTCGCCGCCTTTGAACAGCAGTAAAGTAGGGATGCCACGAATACCGTATTTTGGAGCGGTACCCGGGTTTTCATCGATATTCAATTTGGCAATGGTAAGTTTGCCTTCGAACTCGCTGGCAATTTCGTCCAGGATCGGAGCAATCATCTTGCACGGACCACACCATTCTGCCCAGAAATCGACCAGCACCAATCCATCGGCTTTTAATACGTCTTTGTCGAAACTGTCATCAGAAAGGTGAATAATTTTATCGCTCATGTTCTACTCCAAAGGATTAACTTTACCTTGTTGATGTAGCATTAACCAACAGTAGGTTGACTCTATTTCACCACGTTTATTTCAACGGATATGCTTTCGTAAAGCAATAGTTAGCTGATATTCTACCACACTATGAGCAAAACACACTTAACTGAACAGAAGTTTTCCGACTTCGCCCTGCACCCGCTAGCAGTCGAAGCCCTTGAAAAGAAAGGGTTTCATTACTGCACGCCTATCCAGGCACTCGCATTGCCTATCACGCTCTCAGGACGTGATGTTGCGGGTCAGGCGCAAACCGGTACCGGCAAGACGCTGGCTTTTCTAGCGTCTACTTTCCATTATCTGCTTTCTAACCCTGCTGCTGAGGGTCGTCAGACTAATCAGCCGCGTGCTTTAATTATGGCACCAACGCGGGAATTAGCAGTGCAAATTCATTCGGACGCCGAAGCGCTGTCTGAATCTACCGGGCTGAAACTCGGTCTGGCCTACGGTGGCGACGGCTACGACAAACAGCTTAAAGTGCTGGAAAGTGGCGTCGATATTCTTATCGGCACGACTGGCCGTTTAATCGATTACGCAAAACAGAACCATATTAATCTGGGTGCAATCCAGGTCGTGGTGCTGGACGAAGCCGATCGCATGTTCGATCTGGGCTTTATCAAAGATATCCGCTGGTTGTTCCGTCGTATGCCGCCTGCGACTCAGCGCCTGAATATGCTGTTCTCCGCCACCCTGTCTTATCGTGTGAAAGAGCTGGCGTTCGAAAACATGAACAATGCCGAATCGATAGAAATCGAACCGGAACAGAAAACGGGTCACCGTATTCAGGAAGAGCTCTTCTACCCTTCCAACGAAGAAAAGATGCGCCTGTTGCAAACGTTAATAGAAGAAGAATGGCCAGACCGCTGCATCATCTTCGCCAACACCAAGCACCGTTGTGAAGACGTTTGGGGCCATCTGGCTGCTGACGGACACCGCGTAGGCTTGCTGACCGGCGACGTGGCGCAGAAGAAACGCCTGCGCGTGCTTGAAGACTTCACCAAGGGTGATATCGATATTCTGGTTGCAACCGACGTAGCCGCTCGTGGTCTGCACATTCCTGCCGTTACGCATGTCTTTAACTATGACCTGCCTGACGATTGCGAAGACTACGTTCACCGCATCGGTCGTACTGGTCGTGCTGGCCTTAGCGGTCACTCAATCAGCCTAGCTTGTGAAGAATATGCTCTGAATCTGCCAGCCATCGAAACTTATACCGGCCACAGTATTCCTGTCAGCAAATATAACAGCGATGCATTATTGACTGACCTGCCTGCGCCAAAACGCCTCGCGCGTACTCGCAATGGCAGCGGCCCACGCCGTAATTCATCATCATCTTCACGACGCGGTAGCAGTGCGCCACGTAACAACCGCAAACGTTCGGGCTGAAAATCATGCTGAGTTCCACCTCACTTTATGCAGCGATCGATCTGGGTTCCAACAGCTTCCATATGTTGGTAGTCCGTGAGGTGGCAGGCAGTATTCAAACGTTGGCCAGAATCAAGCGCAAAGTGCGCCTGGCTGCCGGGCTGGATGTAAACAGTCATCTCTCCGCTGAAGCAATGCAGCGTGGATGGCAATGCCTAAAATTATTTTCAGAACGTCTGCAAGACATTCCCCGCGAGCAAATCCGCGTGGTGGCAACGGCGACACTGCGCCTGGCCAAAAATGCCGATGAATTTTTACAGGTTGCTGAAAATATTCTCGGATGCAAGATTCAAGTGATCAGCGGCGAAGAAGAAGCGCGGCTGATTTACCACGGCGTGGCGCACACTACCGGCGGCCCGGACCAACGCCTGGTTGTTGATATTGGCGGCGGCAGTACTGAGCTGGTAACCGGAACCGGAGCGCAGGCCAATACATTGTTTAGCCTGTCGATGGGATGTGTTACCTGGCTTGAGCGTTATTTTACTGACCGAAGCCTGACGAAAGAAAATTTTGAAAAGGCCGAACTGGCCGCAGTTGAGATGATAATCCCTGTTGCGCCGGAGCTACTGGCCCACGGCTGGCAAGTCTGCGTGGGTGCTTCAGGGACCGTGCAGGCGCTACAGGAAATCATGGTGGCGCAGGGAATGGACGAACGCATTACCCTGTCCAAACTGCAACAGCTTAAACAGCGCGCCATTCAATGTGGCAAGCTGGAAGAGCTTGAAATTGAAGGCCTGACGCTGGAACGCGCACTGGTTTTCCCAAGCGGCCTGTCTATTCTGATCGCTATCTTCAAGACCCTGAAAATAGAATCGATGATGCTGGCCGGTGGCGCGCTGCGCGAAGGGCTGGTTTACGGCATGCTCCACTTGCCGGTCGAACAGGATATCCGCCAACGCACCCTGCACAACCTGCAACGGCGCTACCTGCTCGACGTTGAGCAGGCCAATCGAGTAGCGGCTCTGGCGGAAAACTTTTCTCAGCAGGTTTCGAGTACCTGGCAGCTTGATGCGCGGGCGCGCGAACTGCTGACCAGTGCCTGTCTTATCCACGAGATTGGACTCAGCGTTGATTTCAAACAGGCGCAGAATCATGCGGCCTATCTGATCCGTCATCTCGATTTACCCGGCTTTACTCCGGCGCAAAAAAAACTGCTGGCGACACTGCTGCAAAACCAGAGTAATAACCTGGATTTACCGCTGCTAAATCAGCAAAACGCCCTGCCTCCGCGTCAGGCCGAACGCCTTTGTCGCATAATGCGTCTGGCAATTATTTTTGCCAGCCGACGTCGCGACGATACGCTGCCTGCAGTGCGTTTACGCGCCAATGACGATGAGCTGAATGTGCTGGTGCCTAACGGATGGCTGGAACAGCACCCATTACGCGCTGAAGAGCTGGAGCAGGAAAGCCATTGGCAGAGCTATGTCCATTGGCCACTGTTTGTTGAAGAAACTGTCAAGTAACGAGTGAAAAAGCAGAATCGACCTTGCGTGGCGTTTCTCTGCTGATCGACGATGTTATCACCCATCTGGGAGCTTTTCGGCTCCCATTTTTATGATTTTTGCGAGCTAGCTTTTATTTTGATCGGCGGCTTTTGCGCTGGCCAACTGCGCACGGATCTTCTCCAGATGGCTCTGACCTTTCACCATTCGCTCCTGCGGCGACACCACTTTTCGCTCGCTTTCCCACGCTAAATCGTCCTGCGGTAACTCCTGCAAAAAACGGCTAATCTCAGGTCGCAGCAGTTCACCGTATTGCCTGCGCTCGCGGCAGTGAGTAAAAAACAGTTCTTTCTGCGCACGCGTTATTCCGACATAGGCCAAGCGACGTTCTTCATCGACATTATCTTCATCCATGCTGCTCTGATGAGGCAATAACCCTTCTTCCATGCCGACCAAAAACACATAGGGGAATTCCAGCCCCTTCGAGGCATGCAGTGTCATTAGCTGAACCTGATCCAGCTCTTCGTCGCTCTCGCCGCGCTCCATCATGTCGCGTAGAGTAAAGCGAGTGACCACCTGAGTCAGCGACATCGGCTCATCCAGGTCAGTACCTTCAAGCATTTCGGTCATCCAGCTAAACAGCTGATTGACGTTTTTCATACGCATTTCAGCCGCCTTCGGGCTGGGCGAGGTTTCGAACAGCCAGCTCTCGTAATCCATCCCGTGGATCAGGTCACGCACGGCGGCGATGGGCTCACGCTCGGCAAGTTCGGCGACACTTCCCATCCAGTGAGTAAAACGCTGCAGCGATTCCAGGCCACGGCCAGTCAGAGTCTGGCCCAGACCAAAATCAGAGCTGGCCTTGAACAACCCTTTATTACGCTGATTAGCCCATTCACCGAGCTTTTGCAGCGTAGCCGCACCAATCTCACGGCGCGGCGTGTTGACGATACGCAGGAAAGCGCTGTCATCGTCTGGATTGGTCAGCACTCGCAGATAGGCCAGCAGGTCTTTGATTTCCGGGCGCGAGAAGAATGAGGTGCCGCCCGAAATACGATACGGAATGCGGTTTTGCATCAGCATCTTTTCAAACAGCCGCGACTGATGGTTACCGCGATATAAAATCGCATAATCGCCGTGGTTGGTTTTATTCATAAAACGATGGGCAATCAATTCCCCCACTACACGCTCCGCCTCGTGGTCCTCATTATTGGCGGTGATTACCTTTAGCGCCTCACCGTAGGCCAGCTCGGAAAACAGTCGTTTCTCGAACACGTGCGGATTGTTGGCGATCAGGATATTGGCAGCTTTGAGAATACGCTGCGAGGAGCGGTAATTCTGCTCCAGCTTAATCACCTGCAAGGCCGGGAAATCTTCTTTTAGCAGCACCAGATTTTGCGGTCGAGCACCGCGCCAGGAGTAAATTGACTGATCATCATCGCCCACCACTGTAAAGCGCGCGCGGTTGCCCACCAGCAGTTTCACCATCATATACTGGCTGGTGTTGGTATCTTGATATTCGTCCACCAGCAGATAACGCAGCTTGTTCTGCCAGCGCTCGCGAACTTCTTCATTGCGTTGCAACAACAGCGTCGGCAGCAAGATTAGGTCGTCAAAATCGAGGATATTACAGGCGCGCATGTGGTCATGATAAAGGCCATAGCAAAGTGCGAAAATCTGATCGCGCTCGGATCGAGCCAGCTTGGCGGCGCCAGACGGGTCAATAAGATCGTTTTTCCAGTTGGAGATCGTCGAGATCAATTGCTGCAACAGGGTTTTGTCGTTTTCCAGCCACTTTTCACTCAGCTCTTTGAGCAGCGCCAGCTGGTCCTGATCGTCGAACAGTGAGAAGTTGGATTTCATTCCCAGCGCCGCGAACTCGCGCTTGATAATTTCCAACCCCAGCGTGTGGAAGGTTGAAATCAGCAAACCGCGTGATTCCTTACGACCCAGCGTTTGCGACACACGCTCCTTCATTTCGCGCGCGGCCTTGTTGGTAAAGGTCACAGCGGCAATATGCCGTGCCTGATAGCCACATTCGCGGATTAGGTGAGCGATTTTATTGGTAATAACCCGCGTTTTACCCGAGCCGGCGCCGGCCAAGACCAGGCAGGGTCCGGTGACGAATTCGACGGCGTGTTGTTGACTGGGATTTAATCGCATTGGGTTATTTTTGCTCACTTGATAGACGCGGGAGGAGGATTGTAGCAGAAACTTCCGCCAGAAATGAGAGTCAAAAGTGTAAGGTTCAGAGCTTGAGAGGCATCGCGCAGTGCACATCCGGCGTTGCAGGTGTTACATTACGCCCTGAGTAGTTATTGATTAATTTTATCTAAAGGTCACGATTATGGCGAACACCGCTTCAGCATTACACATCCTGGTGGATGACGAGAACAAAGCCAACGAACTGCTGGCTCAGCTGCAACAAGGTGCTGACTTCCAGGAACTGGCGCGTAAGCACTCTACCTGCCCATCCAAGCGCGATGGCGGTTCACTGGGTGAATTCCGCAAAGGCGACATGGTTCCTGCTTTCGACAAAGTGGTATTTAGCGGTGAACTGCTTAAGCCATTGGGTCCGGTTAAAACTCAGTTCGGTTACCATCTGATCAAAGTTCTGTACCGCAACTAAGTTTGCTTCGCAGGCTGTGACAGTAATAGAAAATAAAAAGCACCGCCAAGGCAGTGCTTTTTTATTTTATACGGTATTGCAGGTAAAACGCTGTTTATCAGCTGGCAACCGCGATGCGTTTCATGTCGGTCATGTAGCCGCGCAGTTTGTGGCCCACAGATTCGATAGCGTGAGCACGGATTGCTTCGTTCACGTCACGCAGCTGAGCGTTGTCTACTTCAGTTGCAGCAACAGATTTGCCCAGGTCACCGGCTTGCAGCGTGGTCATGAACTCTTTCAGCAATGGCACTGCCGCGTTAGCGAACAGGTAGTTACCGTATTCAGCGGTATCAGAGATAACCACGTTCATTTCATACAGACGCTTGCGGGCAACAGTGTTGGCGATAAGCGGCAGCTCGTGCAGTGATTCGTAGTAAGCAGACTCTTCGATGATGCCAGAAGACACCATGGTTTCGAACGCCAGTTCAACGCCAGCTTTAACCATCGCAATCATCAGCACGCCGTGGTCAAAATACTCTTGCTCAGAGATTTTGCCTTCGAACTGTGCAGCGTTTTCGAACGCAGTTGCGCCGGTCTCTTCACGCCAGGTCAGCAGTTTAACGTCGTCTGCCGCCCAGTCAGCCATCATGCCGCTAGAGAATTCGCCAGAGATGATGTCATCCATGTGTTTCTGGAACAGTGGAGCCATGATCTCTTTCAACTGCTCTGACAGTGCGAAAGCACGCAGTTTAGCCGGGTTGGACAGGCGATCCATCATCAAGGTGATGCCGCCCTGCTTCAGTGCTTCGGTAATGGTTTCCCAACCGAACTGCAGCAGTTTTTCTGCATAAGTTGCGTCAACGCCGTCAGCTACCAGTTTGTCGAAGCACAGCAGTGAACCGGCCTGCAACATACCGCACAGGATGGTCTGCTCGCCCATCAGGTCAGATTTAACTTCAGCAACGAATGAAGATTCCAGAACGCCTGCACGATGACCACCGGTCGCCGCAGCCCAAGCTTTGGCAATCGCCATGCCTTCGCCTTTAGGATCGTTTTCCGGGTGAACGGCGATAAGCGTAGGAACGCCAAAGCCGCGTTTGTATTCTTCACGTACTTCAGTACCTGGACATTTCGGGGCAACCATCACCACGGTGATGTCTTTACGAATTTGCTCGCCAACTTCAACGATGTTGAAGCCGTGAGAGTAACCCAGCGCCGCACCGTCTTTCATCAGAGGCTGAACCGCTTTAACTACCGCGCTGTGCTGCTTGTCTGGAGTCAGGTTAACCACCAGGTCGGCCTGCGGGATCAGTTCTTCGTAGGTGCCAACTTTAAAGCCGTTTTCAGTCGCTTTGCGCCATGAAGCACGTTTCTCGGCAATCGCTTCTGCACGCAGGGTGTAGGAAACGTCCAGGCCGGAGTCGCGCATGTTCAGACCCTGGTTCAGGCCCTGTGCGCCACAGCCAACGATCACCACTTTTTTACCCTTTAGGAAGCTGGCTTCATCAGCGAATTCATCGCGAGCCATAAAGCGGCACTTGCCTAATTGCGCCAACTGCTGACGCAGGTTCAATGTGTTGAAATAGTTAGCCATGGTAAAACTCCGTTGCGTTTGTTTGGTACGAAAATGTTGAGCCCTAAATGATTCGAGTGGCAGGAAGGCGGCAAGTTCGTGAGTCCCCTGGAGCTTACTCAGGTAAGTGACTGGGGTGAACGAGCGTAGCCAACGCATCTGCAACGTGAAGCATGACGGGTTGCTTGAGAAACACTATATGTCATGCACGGCATTGCTTAAATTGATATATTAAGAAGATGACATTGCAGTTTATGCAACATCAATAAATCCACAGCAAACGCATGACTTAGCCGGAAAACTTTATGGACTTACGCGATCTGAAACTGTTTCTCAATCTGGCTGAAAGCCGCCATTTCGGGCGTTCAGCCAAGGCTATGCATGTCAGCCCGTCGACTCTTTCACGGCAAATTCAGCGGCTGGAAGAGGAGCTGGGGCAGGCGCTTTTCCAGCGCGATAACCGCACCGTACAGTTGACACAGGCAGGCGACCAGCTAAAAATTTTCGCTCAGCAAACCCTGTTACAGTATCAACAGCTGCGCCATGCGATGGGGCAAAACGGCCCTACACTTTCCGGCGAGCTGCGCCTGTTCTGCTCGGTAACAGCGGCGTACAGCCATCTACCGCCAATCCTCGACCGTTTTCGCGCCCAGCATCCGCTGGTTGAAATCAAGCTCACCACCGGAGATGCCGCGGACGCAGTTGAAAAAGTACAATCAACTGAAGCCGATTTGGGCATTGCCGGGCATCCGGAAACGCTGCCTTCAAGTATAGACTTTACGCCGATTGGTGAAGTGACCATGGCGTTGATTGTGCCGTCTCTGCCCTGTGCGGTGCGGACTCAGGTCAGCGAGCCTCATCCTGAATGGTCGCAAATTCCATTTATCATTCCCGAGCATGGGCCGGCGCGTAAGCGTATCGACAGCTGGTTCCGTCATCACAAAATAACTAACCCACTGATTTACGCCACGGTTTCAGGACATGAAGCGATTGTCTCGATGGTGGCTTTGGGCTGCGGCGTGGCGCTTATTCCTGTCGTCGTGCTGGAAAATAGCCCTGACCTGATCCGCAACCGTATTTTAGTGCACGACAATGTAACTATCGGCGCACCGCTGCCGTTGGGGGTTTGCGTACAGCGTAAACGACTCAATGAGCCACTGATTGAGGCGTTCTGGCAGTCGCTGTTACAGGTTGAACTGAAGCTGTAGCTTAAACGGCGGGGAGGAATTCCGCCGTGATCTTTGTCGGCTCTTGTGATGGGTTTTATGATCAAAAAAGCGATTAAAGATCGGCAGGATCGATCTGTTTCATGGTTTCAACGCGCATCAGCCAGTGATACAGCGGTTCAAGTTGCAGGAAAGCTTTTGCCAGTTCATCCACCAGCCTGGGGCTGAACAGCTTCTCGACTTGATTGTCGCTTGCCATCACCGCAAAAGATTTTCGGTTGTACCAGTTGGCGATCGCCGGGTCCTGCTCTATAACCAGCGGACGTTTGTAGCTTTCTCCCGCCAGTTCAAAAGGCGCACGGCAGCATTCGGCCACCTCGAGAAACTGCACCGGTTGGCGAGTCAACGTGTGGCGGAACAGGTCCATGGTTTGCTTATTGGCGCTGTAATAGCCCAGCCCATAGCGCAGCATATCGGGGCCAAGCTCGAAGAAATACACGGGCGCGTCTTTCCAGTCTTTGCTCGGGCGCTTAAAGGTCAACCACATTCGGCTGCGATAACGAGTTTTGTCGTGGGAGAAACGCGTGTCGCGATGAATGCGCGACAGCGTTTTACCAATGGCGGGACGGATTTCAAACTGCGGATCAATAGCCAGCATGGTGTCGCTTAATGCTTCCACCAGCGTGCGGAACGGCGTTAGCAGTGTTTGATCGTAAATGTGACGGTTTTCATCAAACCACGTCTTGTCATTTTCGATGCGAACCTGCTGTAGAAAATTCAGCCCTTGCTGGCTGAAACCGTTAAACGCAGTGCTCATACGCCGTCCCTGTTTTAATGAACTAAATTACTGCTAACCTATCCCTGCAAAAAGAATCGGAAAGCCGGATTATCTGACTCATTGTGGCAGTCATAACCCAGCGCCGAAAGATTCTTTTCGAACTCAGGCTCTTGATCCGTCAACTCAAACGCGGCCAACACGCGACCAAAGTCGGTGCCGTGGCTGCGATAATGGAACAGAGAAATATTCCAGTGCGTGCCCAGCGTGTGCAGGAATTTCAGCAATGCGCCAGGAGACTCCGGGAATTCAAAGCTGTAAAGACGCTCACGCAGAGGCTTGCTCGGACGACCGCCAACCATATAGCGCACGTGCAGTTTCGCCATCTCGTCGTCGGACAAATCCACGACCTGATAGCCACCCTCGTTGAGCAAATCGATAATTTCTTTGCGCTCGGCGTGCCCGCGCGTCAGACGAACGCCAACAAAAATGCAGGCATTATCGGCATCGGCATAGCGATAGTTGAACTCAGTCACTGAGCGACCACCAAGTAACTGGCAGAAATTCAGGAAACTGCCTTTGCGCTCGGGGATAGTTACCGCCAGCAAGGCTTCACGCTGCTCTCCCAGCTCACAACGCTCTGAAACATAACGCAAAGCATGGAAGTTGAGATTGGCACCTGACAACACGTGCGCCAGACGTTCGCCCTGAATATTATGCTCTTGCACATATTTCTTCAGACCGGCGAGCGCCAAAGCTCCGGAAGGCTCGGCGATAGCGCGCACGTCTTCGAACAAGTCTTTAACCGCCGCGCAGATTGCATCGCTGTCGACGGTGATGACGTCATCGAGATATTCACGGCACAGGCGGAAGGTTTCGTTACCGATACGCTTAACGGCTACGCCTTCGGCAAACAGCCCGACGCGCGCCAGATCCACCGGCTCACCGGCATCCAGCGCCGCACGCAGGCAGGCAGAGTCTTCGGCTTCAACACCGATAACCTTGATTTGCGGCATCAGTTGCTTAATCAATACCGCCACACCTGCCGCCAGACCGCCGCCGCCGACCGGAACAAACACCCGGTCGAGGTGCGCATCTTGTTGCAGCAACTCCATCGCCAGCGTTCCCTGCCCGGCGATCACCGCCGGATGGTCAAACGGTGGCACAAAGGTCATGCCCTGAGACAGTGACAGCTCAATCGCTTTGGCTTTTGCTTCGTCGAAATTAGCTCCGTGCAGCAGCACTTCGCCGCCAAAATTACGCACGGCGTCAACTTTGATATCGGCGGTCGCCACCGGCATCACAATCAGTGCTTTTATCCCTTTTCGGGTGGCTGACAAGGCAACGCCCTGAGCATGGTTACCGGCCGAAGCTGTAATCACGCCGCGCGCCGCTTGCTCTTCAGTCAATCCGGCAATCATTGCGTAGGCGCCGCGCAGTTTAAAACTGTGCACCGCCTGACGGTCTTCACGTTTCACCAGAATTACGTTATCCAGGCGAGTCGAGATTTTTTCCATGACCTGTAACGGGGTGACTTGCGCCACCTCATAAACGGGTGCTCGCAACACTGCGCGCAGATATTCTGCACCGCAGGGTTGGTCGGGCAGTGGTTGTGATACCGCCATGCAGTTAGCCTCCCAGCTTACTCTTATCGCGAATTGCACCTTTGTCGGCACTGGTTGCCAGCAATGCATAGGCGCGCAGAGCGTAGGAAACTTCACGCACACGATTTTTTGGCGTCCAGGCTTTATCACCACGGGCCAATTCGATTTCACGACGTGCAGCCAGTTCACTGTCAGCGACATCCAGCACCATGCTGCGGTTTGGAATGTCGATGTCAATCATGTCGCCTTCTTCGATCAGCGCAATCAGGCCACCGCTGCCCGCTTCCGGAGAAACGTGGCCAATTGACAGACCTGAAGTACCACCGGAGAAACGGCCATCGGTGATAAGCGCACAGGCTTTGCCCAGACCCATGGATTTAAGATAGGTGGTCGGATACAGCATTTCCTGCATGCCCGGCCCGCCTTTAGGCCCTTCGTAACGGATAACAACCACGTCACCGGCAACCACTTTACCGCCAAGGATCCCTTCAACCGCTGCATCCTGACTTTCAAATACTTTAGCCGGGCCACGGAAGGTCAGGTTTTCTTCATCAACGCCTGCGGTTTTAACAATGCTACCGTCAACCGCCATGTTGCCGTAAAGCACGGCCAGGCCGCCTTCGGTGCTGAACGCGTGTTCGATGGAACGAATACAGCCTTCGGCGCGGTCGTCATCCAGCGTGTCCCAACGGCAATCCTGTGAGAAAGCCTTGGTGGTGCGGATACCGGCAGGGCCTGCGCGGAACATCTTTTTAACGGCTTCGTCTTCGGTCAGCATGATGTCGTATTTTTTCAGCGTTTCCGGGAATTTCATTTCCAGAACGTTGCTCACATCGCGATTCATCAGGCCAGCGCGGTCAAGCTCGCCCAGAATGGCCCATACGCCACCAGCGCGGTGAACGTCTTCCATATGATATTTCGGCGTGCTCGGTGCCACTTTACACAGGTGAGGAACCTTGCGGGACAGCGCATCGATGTCAGTCATGTTGAAATCAATATCGCCTTCCTGCGCCGCGGCCAGCAGGTGCAGGATGGTGTTAGTCGAGCCGCCCATCGCGATATCCAGCGTCATGGCGTTTTCGAATGCTGCTTTATTGGCGATGTTGCGTGGTAATACGCTTTCATCGTCATTTTCGTAATAACGTTTTGCCAGACTAACGATGCGGGTACCGGCAGACAGGAACAGATCTTTACGGTCGGCATGGGTCGCCAGCAGTGAACCATTAGCCGGTTGGGACAGGCCCAGAACTTCGGTCAGACAGTTCATCGAGTTTGCGGTAAACATCCCGGAGCAAGAACCACAGGTCGGACAGGCAGAACGTTCGATCTGTGCGCTGTCTGCGTCGCTGACTTTAGGGTTTGCACCTTGGATCATTGCGTCAACCAGGTCGAGCTTGATGATTTTGTCAGACAGCTTGGTTTTACCGGCTTCCATCGGGCCACCGGAAACAAAGATCACCGGAATGTTAAGGCGCAGCGCGGCCATCAGCATCCCCGGGGTGATTTTGTCACAGTTGGAGATACAAACCATGGCATCGGCGCAGTGCGCGTTTACCATGTACTCCACCGAGTCGGCGATCAGCTCACGCGAAGGCAGTGAATACAGCATGCCACCATGACCCATGGCAATCCCGTCATCCACGGCGATAGTATTGAACTCTTTGGCAACACCGCCGCAGGCTTCGATCTGCTCGGCAACCAGTTTACCCATGTCGCGCAAGTGAACGTGACCCGGGACGAACTGAGTAAAGGAGTTGACGACGGCGATAATCGGTTTGTTGAAATCATCATCGGTCATCCCGGTAGCGCGCCATAATGCGCGGGCGCCGGCCATATTTCGGCCTTGAGTCGTGGTAGCGGAACGTAACTTTGGCATGCTCTATTTACTCCAATTAATACTTTTATGTGGACGGCGCAACCGCCGCCCACGACTTTATTTCTCACCCTATAGATTTCATGGTGCAGGAAGGCGGCAACTGAATGAATCCCCAGGAGCTTACTCAAGTAAGTGACTGGGGTAAGTGAGGGCAGCCAACGCACCTGCAACGTGAAAGATGACGGGTGTTTTTATTAAGGGTTTACTTGGTCCAACCAGCCGTACTTGTCTTCGGTTTCGCCGGTAAACAGTCCGAAGAATGCGCTCTGGATTTTCTTGGTCACTGGACCACGTTTGCCCGCGCCAACCTGAATGCCGTCTACGCTGCGAACCGGGGTGATTTCGGCTGCAGTACCCGACATAAACACTTCGTCAGCCAGGTACAGGGATTCACGAGACAGCACCTGCTCGCGAACTTCGATACCCAAGTCTTTCGCCAGTTTGATGATTGCATCACGGGTAATGCCCGGCAATGCTGAAGAGGTGAATGGCGGAGTAAACAGAATACCCTCTTTCACTTCAAACAGGTTTTCGCCCGCGCCTTCGGAAACATAACCGTTAACGTCCAGAGCAATACCTTCCTGATAACCGTGACGGCGCGCTTCGCTACCCACCAGCAGTGAAGAAAGATAGTTACCACCGGCTTTTGCAGCAGTTGGGATAGTGTTGGCTGCAACACGATTCCATGAAGAGACCATTGCATCGATACCGTTTTCCAGAGCTTCATCGCCCAGGTAGGCACCCCAAGGGAACGCCGCAATGATCACGTCAGTTTCATAACCGTCCGGTGGGTTCACGCCCAGACCCACGTCGCCAACGAATACCAGTGGGCGGATATAGGCGCTTTTCAGGTTGTTCTTACGCAGCACGTCGCGGCAGGCTTCCATCAGCTCTTCCACGGACTGTTTAACCGGGAAACGATAGATTTTTGCAGAATCGTGCAAACGCTGCATATGTTCACGATGACGGAAAACTACTGGTCCTTTGTGCGAGTCGTAGCAGCGAACGCCTTCAAATACTGACGTGCCGTAGTGAAGTGCGTGGGACATTACGCTTACCTTTGCGTCTTCCCATGGAACCATCTCGCCGTTGAACCAAATAAAATCAGCTTTCTTCGTAGACATTCTTCTGTTCCTTACTTACGCGTTGGCGCGTTTTTGTTGGTTAGTTTGTTGTGATGTTTGCTGCTGGACCTCAACACTGGCGACGTCCATAAGTTTGTTCAACTGCACTGACAGTAAATCCACCGACCGCTCACTGGCAACGGTCATTTCAATATTGATATTTTCGTTGTTGGCCATCTGGCTCATGTTCATGGCGCAGACCTGGAATCCACGGTGACGAACGACGCGCAATACACGCTCCAGCATTTCTGGGCGGAAGCGGGCCTGAATTGAGACGTTATGCTGCATCATGACATTTTCTCCAACATGGTTTCGTTGCCCGCACCCGGTGGTACCAATGGCCAGACATTCTGATTTTCGTCGATGGATACCTGAAGCAGATAAGGACCTTTACTATTGAAGAAGGCGTCCAGAGCATCGTCGACCTGGTCTTTACGGCTGATACGTTGGCCTGGGATATCAAACGCGCTGGCCAGCGTAATAAAATCGGGGTTATCTGAGAGGTTAGTTTCACTGTAGCGCCCATCAAAGAACAGTTCCTGCCACTGTCGAACCATCCCTAATCGCTGGTTATCCAGCAGCAGGATTTTCAGCGGCAACTGTTTTCGCTTGATAGTGCCCAGCTCCTGAACATTCATCATGAATGAACCATCACCAGAAACGCAGATAACCATATCGTCTGGACGTGCAACCTGTGCGCCTACCGCAGCAGGCACACCAAAGCCCATGGTGCCAAGGCCGCTGGAAGTGATGAAATTCTCTGGACGAGAGAATGTCATATGCTGCGCAGTCCACATTTGATGCTGGCCCACGTCAGTTGTCACCACGGTGTTGGCGTCCATACGATCGGAAACTTGTTTCAGCAGCAACGGGGCAAAAATCGCTTCGCCCGGGTGGTCATAACGCCACTCGCCTGCCGCTTTCATGGTCATGACTTCGTCACGCCATGCACTGATTGAACATTGCTGCTCCAGCGCAGGCAACATCGCAGGCAAAGAGCCCTGCAACGCAACGTGCGCCTGGCGCAATTTATTTAATTCAGCCGGATCGATATCCATGTGGATAACGCTGGCGTTTGGCGCGAAGGTGTTGAGCTTGCCGGTTACGCGGTCATCGAAACGCGCGCCAACGGCAATCAACAGGTCACAGGACTGAACTGCCAGATTGGCAGCCTTGGTGCCGTGCATGCCCAACATTCCCAGATAGCACGGGTCGTTGGCATCAGGTGCGCCCAATCCTTTAAGTGTAGCAACGCACGGGATTCCCGTGGCACGAATAAACGAACGCAGAGCGGGAACCGCACCGGCCATACCGACGCCACCGCCGACATAAAGCATCGGTTTTTGCGCCTTGGCAATCATTTCATAAGCTTGCGCCAGTTCAGCGGTTGGATGAGGCATTTCCTGTTCAACTGGCATCAGGTGCGGTGCTAAATCGGCAACTGCCAGTTGGATATCTTTAGGGATATCAACCAGAACCGGCCCCGGACGACCGCTGCTGGCGATAGCAAACGCTTCAGCCATGATTTCCGGCAGCGCTTCCAGTGACTCAACCAGGAAGCTATGTTTGGTGCAGGCCAGAGACAGGCCCAGCACGTCGATTTCCTGGAAAGCATCGGTGCCGATGAAGGCGGAACCCACCTGACCGGTGATCGCCACAATCGGAACGGAGTCCATCAATGCGTCGGCGAGACCAGTAATCAGGTTGGTCGCACCCGGACCCGAAGTGGCGATACACACCCCGACTTTGCCGGTTGAGCGCGCGTAACCGATGGCAGCCATCGCCGCGCCTTGCTCATGACGGCACAGTAGGTGTTCCACGCCGCCGTCGTAGAGTGCATCGTATACCGGCATGATCGCTCCGCCAGGATAGCCGAAGACCATATCCACCCCTTGCGAACGCAACGCTTGTACTACCCACTGTGCTCCATTCATCTTTATTCTCCTGCCTTTTGACTACAAGCGCAGAACATTATGCTGTTGTTCATATTTTCTTCCGCCTCATTCCGCTAAAAATTAACCTGGCCAAAAAAAAACCCCCGGACCTTTCGGTGCGGGGGTTCTTTTCAGGTTCAGGCTTGTTTAGTAAGCCTTTCTTCGTCCAAGTGCAGCCCCGCACGGTGGGATAATAATCACCACCACACGAATAACGACTAGGCTTAGCACACGGACGAGAGCTTTCATTTTTTGGTTTCTTAAATTCTTGTTTCGAACGATTGCCTACAGAGTTATCACAGTTAGATAAGCAAAGACAACACTTTTCTTACGTTATCATCTAAGGCGACTGTGCAACAAATCTAGAAAAACTTAGCGTTTTCAGGTGCTCGTGCTGACATTTGCCTCTTTAGCATTTGATGCGGCATTTATGACCTTGCCTCGAGTATCGCGTCCGAAGAACACCAGCACCGAGATCACAATCGCCACCGTTCCGGCGACCATCGCCATCCCTAATCCATAGTTGTGACCATGACTTTCGGCAATATAAACCTGCAACGTTGCATTCACGGAGGCTATCAGATTACCCAACTGATAAACGAAGCCTGGAAGCACGGCCCGCGTGTTGTCCGGCACCAGCTCGGTAAGATAGCTCGGGATCACACCCCACGCTCCCTGAACCATAAACTGCATCAGGAATGCACCCAGCCCCAGCATCCATGAACCTCCGGCAAATGCCCACAGCGGCAGCACAGGCAGCGACAGCAACGCGGCAATGATAATCGCTTTCTTACGCCCAATTCGCTCGGACAAGACCCCAAATGTTACTCCCCCCATAATCGATGCAATGTTGTAACAGATGGCGATGATGCTGACAGTGTGGGCATCAAAACCGTGTTGAACCTTGAGGAAGGTCGGATAGAGATCCTGCGTACCGTGGCTGAAGAAGTTAAACGCCGCCATCAACACCACCAGATAAACACAGAGCTTCCAGTGCGTTTTTAGCGCTGGCAGCAGCGCGGTACTTTCGTGACGCTCGCGGGCCGCCAGCCACACCGGTGACTCTTGAACCTTGAAGTAGATAAACGGCAGCAGGAAGATCGGCACGGCGCCAATAACAAACATTCCACGCCAGCCCACTACGCTGAACAGTAAACCGTAAACCACGCCCGCCAACAGATAACCAAACGGATAACCGGCCTGGAAAATCCCGGACATCAGCCCGCGTGAACGGTCTGGAATAGTTTCCATTGCCAGCGAAGAAGCCACACCCCATACCCCGCCCATCGCCACGCCATAAATTACGCGCAGGATCAGGAAAACGGTCAGTGAAGGGGCGGCGGCGGTACAGAGCTCAAAGAAGGAGAAGAACAGAATGTTGACCATTAACACCGGCTTGCGGCCATATTTCTCTGCCGCGCGGCCAAACAGCAATGCCCCGATCGGTCGTACTGCCAGGGTCAACAGAATGGCCAGCGTGACTTCTTTAATATCAACGTGATAGGAGCTAGCAATATCACTCAATAAAAAGACCAGAAGGAAAAAGTCAAAAGCATCCAGTGTCCAACTCAGAAAACTGGCAATGGCGACGTTACGTTGCCGGGGAGTCCAACCAAACATGTGATTTACCTTATTCTAATAGGCAGGGGAATGAACGCTACAGGGAAGATGGTTTTGTTTCTTTATTGTTAAATACACAAGTTTAATTAATACACGCGGTATAAATTACCAGCAAGATTAATAGCTGGCTAATTTGTATCCAAAAAAGGCTAACTGTTAATAGGTATTTCCAGACATTTGGAGAGACGTCTCAATTTGTTGCACGAGGTATGAATTTGCTGAGATTTTTTGCGGCACGTCGCGGAAAAAATGTTTTAGCCGATAGGGCCGTAAGCCGTTAATCGACATACTGAATTTTTCACCGCTACAGGAAAGCTTCATGTCGATGTCGGTTATTAATACCCGGGCTTCATTGGGCGTGGTCGCTCCGCGCGTATCTATCGAGGTACACATCAGTAACGGCCTACCCGCCCTCACGTTGGTGGGTTTACCTGAGACCACGGTCAAAGAGGCGCGCGACAGAGTTCGCAGCGCGTTGATCAATTGCGGATTCACTTTCCCCTCCAAACGTATCACGGTGAATCTGGCACCCGCTGACTTGCCCAAAGAAGGCGGCCGTTACGATCTCCCCATCGCTCTGGCAATTCTGGCGGCCTCTGAGCAGCTTGCTTCCGACAAGCTAGGACAGTATGAGTTTATTGGTGAGTTAGGGCTATCTGGCGCGTTACGCGGCGTTAATGGTGCTATTCCAGCTGCGATGGCAGCAAAAAGCTCAGGACGCAGATTAATATTACCCGTCGATAATCAACAAGAAATGCAGCTGCTTGCGGCCGATACCGTATGGCTAGCCGACCACCTGTTACAAGTGTGCGCGTTTTTGCAGAGCAGCGGATCATTGGTGGCGGTTGAAAGTCATGACGCAGAAAGAGGCAGTGAAACTTCGCACCAACCCGAGGTCGGCGATCTCAATGAGATCATGGGTCAGGAACAGTCCAAACGAGCATTAGAGATTGCTGCTGCAGGAGGCCATAATCTTTTACTTTTGGGGCCACCCGGTACCGGAAAAACCATGCTTGCCAGTCGATTACCTGGAATTCTGCCAGCACTGACGCAGCAGGAGGCGCTGGAAACCGCAGCCATCGCCAGCCTGATTTATTCACCCGGGCAACCAGACGGGCAAAGCGGTAGAAGCGTGGCTTTTACCCGCCAACGGCCATTTCGCGCACCGCACCACAGCGTTTCGCTGCATGCTCTGGTCGGCGGCGGTTCGATCCCAAGGCCAGGAGAGATTTCTCTGGCACATAACGGCGTGCTGTTTCTCGATGAGTTGCCGGAATTCGAAAGAAGGGTGCTGGATGCCCTGCGACAACCCATGGAGTCGGGGGAAATCACTATTTCTCGCACCCGCGCCAAAGTGGATTTTCCGGCGCGAATACAGCTTATCGCCGCCATGAATCCCAGCCCGACCGGGCATTATCAAGGGCAGCACAGCCGCACGCCGCCGCATCAGATCCTGCGCTATCTCAGCCGTTTGTCCGGCCCGTTCCTTGATAGATTCGATTTATCTCTTGAAGTCCCTTTGCTGCCGCCGGGTTTATTAAGCAAGCAGCATCAGCAAACTTCGCAAATATCCCAGGAAAGCAGCGCGCAGGTGCGTGTTCGAGTACAGGCTGCAAGAGAGCTGCAACTGGGGCGTGCCGGGAAATTAAATGCGCATTTAAGCAGCCGTGAGGTGCAGCAGTTCTGCCAATTAACTCAAGAAGATGCAGAGTTTCTGGAAAATGTGTTACAAAAGCTGGGAATGTCGGTGCGGGCATGGCATCGAATATTGAAAGTCGCGCGTACTTTAGCGGATCTCAATAAGCAGGCGAATATAGAAAAAGCGCAGATTTCTGAAGCATTAAGCTATCGTTGTATGGATCGACTACTGTTAACATTGCATAAAAATTTGGCATAAAAAACGGGGACAAGCCCCGTTTTATTAATCGTCGCTGTCAGTGTAATCTTCCACCGCGTCAGCCTGCGGTTTTCCGCCTGACAACGTATGGAATTTCTTGGGACGACGAGTGCGGATAATATATTTGTTCCACACTTTTTCAGCTTCGGTTGCTGGCTCGCGGGTACCGCGGCAAACATCCAGAAACAGCTTTTCTTCTTCGGTTGCCGGTTCGCGTTTTCCCAGGTCCAGCTCGTTGAAAGCATAGCCGTAACGCTCCAGCAATTGCGCTTCCTTGATGGTGAAGTCGCCATGCCGGGAGAACCCGCGAGGGTAATGTTTATTGTCAAAAAAACGATTTGTCGTGGTGAAGCTTTCCGCCATCTGACACGCTCCTAATTCATTCATGGTCGTGCTGTTATGGCGCGGAGTATTAGATAGGCTTGACAATCTGTAAAACAAAACATTTAAATCTTAACGACAAAAAATTTTGGAGATGGTAGTGGACACGGAATTACTGAAAACCTTTTTGGAGGTCAGTAGAACTCGTCACTTTGGTCGGGCGGCTGAATCTCTGTATTTGACACAGTCTGCGGTGAGCTTTCGCATACGCCAGTTGGAGACCCAGCTGGGGGCAAATTTGTTTACCCGTCATAGAAATAACATCCGTTTAACGCCCGCAGGAGAGCGTCTGCTGCCCTATGCAGAAAACCTGATGTCGACGTGGCAATTAGCCAAGAAAGAGGTTGTGCGTTCGCTACAGCACACAGAATTGTCGATTGGTGCCACGGCGTCGTTATGGGAGTCCTATCTGACCCCCTGGCTTCAGGCGCTGTATGAGCAACGAGATTCATTACGACTGGAAGCGAGGGTTGCCCTTCGTCAGTCGTTAGTAAAGCAACTGCATGAAAGACAGCTCGATTTATTGATAACCACTGAACCGCCGAAAATGGATGAACTCTCCAGTCAGCTGTTGGGTAATTTTTCGTTACGTCTTTTTTGCTCGCATAAAAAAGACAAAACTGCACAAGGTGCATATATCAGGCTGGAATGGGGAGCTGATTTCCCGCAGCAGGAAAGCCGCATGCAAGCCAGCGATCAGGAGCCGGTACTGACTACCACCTCGGCGCATCTGACAAGACAGCTGCTTGAGACTACGGGCGGATGTGCCTTCCTCCCAAGTCATTGGGAGAAAGAATATCCTCACCTGTCGATTTATCCTGACGTGCCGCCGGTAATCAGGCCGCTGTATGCCGTCTGGCTACAAAACAGCGACCAGCAAGTGTTGATCCGCCAATTGCTTAAAACCCCAATGGACACCCGTAATTAAAACGACGTTAGATGAAGATCACGTCGTTTTAAGTTCAGGATGACGGGCGCGACGTGTGGTCCAGTAAGAACCCATGCCTTTTTGCAACGCGATGAAGATAAACAGTAGAATGCCCATGACAATTTTGGTCCACCATGAACTTAGCGTGCCGTCGAAAGTGATATAGGTCTGAATCAGGCCCTGGATCATCACACCAAACAGACTGCCAAGCACGGTGCCTACACCACCGCTGAGCAGGGTTCCGCCAATGACCACGGCGGCAATGGCATCAAGCTCAACTCCGCTGGCAGCCAGGGCATAGCCTGCCGAAGTGTAGAGCGAGAAAATAATGCCAGAGAGCACTGCCAGAGAACAGGACAGCATGTAGATGTAAATCGTAGTTCGACGGACCGGAACCCCCATTAGCCCTGCAGAATGGGTATTGCCACCAATCGCGTAAACGTTGTTACCGAAACGCGTTCTGTGCGCCAGAATAATCCCCACAGCCACTACGCAGAGCATCACTAGCGCCAACAGAGTGAATCGCCCTCCTCCGGGCACCTTCCAGGCATAGTTTGCCAGTGTGGCATACAGCGGATGGTTGATAGGCAATGACTCTTCAGACACGATAAAACTCATCCCGCGAATAAAGAACATTCCCGCGAGTGTGATGATAAAAGCTGGCAGTTTTAGAGTATCGATAATCCAGCCCATCACAGCGCCAAACATCGCGCCCATTACCAACACGATGGCAAATGCATAAAATGGCGGGACACCGTATTGGCCAATCAGCTTAGCCAACGCCACGCCGGTAAAAGCGATGACGGAACCCACGGAGAGATCAATACCACCAGACAAGATAACAAAAGTCATGCCAACGGCGACAATCCCCAGAAAGGCATTATCGGTGAGCAGATCGCAAATAACGCGGGTCGATGCAAAGCCGGGGAACTGTGTGAAGCAGTAACCGTAACCCGCAAGAAACACCAAAATGGTAATCAGCAGGGGGAGATTGCGTTTAAGCATTATTCTTTCCTCCGAAACAAGCCGCCAAGAGAAACACGCGGTGACTGGACGACTAATACGGCTAATACCACGACCGCCTTGAGCACCAGATTGAATTCTGGTTGGAATCCGGAGAGCAGGATGCCGGTATTCATTCCCTGAATGATTAGCGCGCCGATAAGCGAAAGCAAAAGGTTAAAGCGCCCCCCCAACAACGAGCCACCACCAATGACTACTGCCAGAATAGCGTCCAGCTCTAGCCAAAGACCGGCATTGTTGGCATCCGCTCCGCGAATATCGGCAGTAACGATCACCCCCGCAACGGCGGCGCAAACGCCACAAATTACATACACTGCGATCAGCACCAGGCGGGTGTTGACACCAGCGTTGTAGGATGAACGTAAGTTGATACCCACAGACTCGATAAACAGCCCCAAAGCAGTTTTACGAGTCAATAACCACAACAAAAGCAGCATGATGGCGGCAATAATTACCGGCATCGGCAGCGTGAGAAATGCCCCACTGCCAAACTGCGACAGCCCGTTATGTTCGAAGGTGACGATTTGTCCTTGTGTAATAAGTTGTGCAATACCGCGACCGGCGACCATTAGCATCAGGGTAGCGACAATCGGCTGGATTTGTAGCACTGCAACCAGAAAACCGTTCCATAATCCACAGGCAGCCCCAACAGCGACTGCGGCCAGTAATACCGTAATCAGCGGATATCCCTGCACTGTCATGGTAGCCGCCGTAGCGCCAGCAATCGCCATAACTGCACCCACCGAGAGGTCAATCCCCCCGGTGGCAATAACCAGCGTCATGCCTAACGCCAGGATCGCAACCGGCGCACCGCGATTAAAGATGTCGATCAGGCTGCCAAACAGGCGGCCATCTTGAACGTGAATATTAAAAAATCCGGGTGCGACCAGGCTATCAATAACTAAAATAGCCAGAAATGCCCCGACCTGTGTGGAACCTTTGGGGAATACCCAGCGGACTTTGCGCGGTCCTCGCGTCATCGGCAGACTCCTGTTGGTCATGGAAATCTCCTTACTGAACCGCAATGGCAGTCATAATGGCCGGAACCGAAATCTGGTCCTGCTCGATTTGTGTAATATGGCGTCTGTCGCGCAGCACCACGATGCGGTCGGCATACCCGGCCAGCTCTTCCAGCTCCGATGAGATAACCAGCAGCGCCAGACCTTCGTCGCAGAGTTTCTCAATCAGCCGGATAATCTCGGCGTGCGCACCAACGTCGATACCGCGCGTCGGTTCATCAAGAATCAGGAAACGAGGATTGGTCGCCAGCCAGCGCGAAAGAATAACCTTTTGCTGATTCCCGCCGGACAAATACTGGATTTCCTGCTCGCCGCTGGGAGTCCGAATCCCTAGCAATTTTATAAACTTGTCGGCAATCTGATTCTGCTCTTTCATCGACAAAGGACGCAGCCAGCCGCGCTGGGCCTGCAAAGCCAGAATAATGTTTTCACGCACCGTAGCGGCACCGATAATCCCGTCTGTTTTACGATCTTCGGGGCAATAGCCAAAACCGAGTTTTGCCGCCTTGCGTGGGTTTTTAATCTTCACGTCCTGCCCGTTCACTTTTGCCGTGCCGGTATTATGACTTTTAATCCCGAAGATCAGCTGCGCGGTTTCTGTGCGACCCGAACCTAGTAAGCCGGCAAGCCCGACAATCTCACCGCGTCGGACCTTAAGGTCAAAATTCTCTACCAGTCCGCGTCGACCATAGTCTTTAAAATCGACCAGCGGCTCGCCACTCACGGCGCGATGTTCGCTTCGTTTTAGCAATGCTTCGTCAAAACTGTGTCCCAGCATCATTGGCACTAATTCGATACGCGGCAGGTCTTTAGTTGCCTCTGAGCCGACCAGTTTGCCATTGCGTAGCACAGTGATTCGATCGCTGATGCGATAAACCTGATCCAGAAAATGGGTGACAAATACCATGCCCATTCCGCGATCACGCAGCTGCATCAGGATCTCGAGCAGCATGCTGACTTCTTTCGCATCCAGGCTGGCAGTGGGTTCGTCGAGAATCAACACCTGTGCCGATAGGTCAACTGCCCGGGCGATGGCGACAATTTGCTGGATAGCGATGGAATAGGTGGCAAGCGGCTGGCTGACGTCGAGATTCAGCCCATAACCGGAAAGCAGAGTGCGCGCCTGCTGGTCCATCTTGCGTTGATTGACCAGCCCAAATCGTGTTGGCTCGCGACCAATAAACAGATTTGCTGCCACCGAAATATTGGGCAGCAGGTTTACTTCCTGATAAACCGTCCCAATCCCCAACGCCTGCGCGTGTGCGGTATTGGTCGCTTCGATAGGCTGCCCGTTAAGATAAACGGTACCCTCCGAGCGCTTATAAACGCCGGTTAGCGCTTTGATCATTGTTGATTTACCGGCACCGTTCTCGCCAAGTAAAGCGACAATTTCGCCGCGATTGAGCGTGAAGTCGACCTTTTCCAATGCTTTAACACCAGGAAACTCCACCGACAGGCCGCGGACTTCAAGAAGGGTTGCTGATTGAAGATTATCCATGAGCGTCTTTACCCCGACTACATGCGCACGTAACTGCTGAATGTGCAAAATGGGATGAGGAAACCGGCTCTGATTTTTTGCGCTCAGAGCCGGTGGGCAGGCTTAGTAGCCCATGTCTTTCTTCATGTCATACTCTTTTTGTGCCGCGTCTGGCAGGACCAGAGTCGACTGCGTCTGGATAAATTTCGGAGGTTGAGTACCGTCTTTTTTCATCTTGATAAGCGCGTCGAATGCTGGACCAGCCATGTTTGGTGTCAACTCAACAGACGCATTAGACTCGCCGTTAAGCATTGCTTTATAGATATCAGGAACGCCGTCGATAGAGACAACCTTGATTTGCGAACCCGGTTTCAGACCGGCTTCTTTAATAGCCTGAATGGCACCGATTGCCATGTCATCGTTGTGCGCATATACCGCGCAAATGTTTTTGCCGTTCTGCTCTGCCTTGATAAAGCTTTCCATAACTTCTTTGCCCTTACTGCGGGTGAAGTCACCGGATTGCGAACGGATGATTTTTACATTAGGTGCTGCTTTTAGGGCATCGGCAAAACCTTGCTTACGATTCAGTGCCACGCTGGCACCGACCGTACCTTGTAATTCAACAACGTTACACGGTTTACCGGCTACTTCTTTAACCAACCAGTCACCTGCAACCTTACCTTCATGCACGCTATCTGAGGCTACAGCGGCGGTGTAAAGTGTTGGATCGCTGACTTCAATTGTACGGTCTAACAAGAATACCGGGATCTTGGCCTCTTTGGCTTCAGTAAGGACAGGAGCCCAACCCGTTGCGACAACTGGGGCAATGAAAATAGCGTCAACGCCTTGCGCGATAAAGGAACGTATCGCTTTGATTTGATTCTCTTGTTTCTGTTGTGCATCGGCAATTTTCAGGGTAATGCCACGTTTTTGCGCTTCGAGTTTGGCCACTTTGGTTTCAGCCGATCGCCAGCCTGACTCAGAGCCGATTTGAGAAAATCCAACCACTAGAGTTGCCGCATGGGCGGCTCCACAAAATGCCGTTGCGACCGCTGCTGCCAGTAAGAGACGTTTATACATTGTTATTTCCTCACGCGTAGTCTGAGCTACTTTTTGTTGAGTCTTGTAGGGTGCGGCATAGAAAGATACTAAAACCGAGTTTCCCAAGTGAACATAACTTCACCAGGCGACACTTAGTTTTAGCGCATTGCAAAAACGGTGGGTTGAGCACGGTCACATAGATGATTAACAATCGATTCGTACATGTATTCAGCTAAAAAATGACAACTTTTAAGCAGTGAATATGGATAAATCGTGCAGACGGCGAGGGTTAGCAGAAATTATGTGCAAATTTTTGGAGGGAAAATCGGCATTTTCAGGAATTTAAGACGAAAAAAAACCCCTCGCTTTCGCGAAGGGTTTTAATATGGCAGGGGCGGAGAGATTCGAACTCGCGACACCCGGTTTTGGAGACCGGTGCTCTACCAACTGAGCTACGCCCCTAAATCAACTTACTATTATGCCTGCTAAATTTTAGCAGGCATAATCTTAATAATTGGCGGAACGGACGGGGCTCGAACCCGCGACCCCCTGCGTGACAGGCAGGTATTCTAACCAACTGAACTACCGCTCCACCGGTTCTTTCACTCACAACAGACAATCGGTCTGTTATCAGTTTGTCTTCGTTAATATTCCTTGTCAGGGGAATTGAAGACTAATTTGATGCATGGCAGTTTATGTATGACTCCGTCATACACCCTTCGGGCCGTTGCAAGCAACGTGCTAAAAGCGTTGCTTTTAGTCCTACTCTCTTCTCGAGCAGGCAACCGTCCTACTACTACACAGTACTACTTTTAATTTGATGCCTGGCAGTTCCCTACTCTCGCATGGGGAGACCCCACACTACCATCGGCGCTACGGCGTTTCACTTCTGAGTTCGGCATGGGGTCAGGTGGGACCACCGCGCTACTGCCGCCAGGCAAATTCTGTTTCATTCCAACCGCTTTCCCCATTATTCAGGGCAGCCATCAGAATCAATCTTTGAACAAGCTGATTTTCATTGAAACTTTCGTCTCGTCTCTCTAAAACACCTTCGGTGTTGTAAGGTTAAGCCTCTCGGGTCATTAGTACTGGTTAGCTCAATGCATCGCTGCACTTACACACCCAGCCTATCAACGTCTTAGTCTTAAACGTCCCTTCAGGGGACTCGAAGTCCCAGGGAAGACTCATCTTGAGGCAAGTTTCGCGCTTAGATGCTTTCAGCGCTTATCTTTTCCGCATTTAGCTACCGGGCAATGCCATTGGCATGACAACCCGAACACCAGTGATGCGTCCACTCCGGTCCTCTCGTACTAGGAGCAGCCCCTCTCAATCTTCCAACGCCCACGGCAGATAGGGACCGAACTGTCTCACGACGTTCTAAACCCAGCTCGCGTACCACTTTAAACGGCGAACAGCCGTACCCTTGGGACCTACTTCAGCCCCAGGATGTGATGAGCCGACATCGAGGTGCCAAACACCGCCGTCGATATGAACTCTTGGGCGGTATCAGCCTGTTATCCCCGGAGTACCTTTTATCCGTTGAGCGATGGCCCTTCCATTCAGAACCACCGGATCACTATGACCTACTTTCGTACCTGCTCGAGCCGTCACTCTCGCAGTCAAGCTAGCTTATGCCATTGCACTAACCTCACGATGTCCGACCGTGATTAGCTAACCTTCGTGCTCCTCCGTTACTCTTTAGGAGGAGACCGCCCCAGTCAAACTACCCACCAGACACTGTCCTCACCCCAGATTATGGGGCCGAGTTAGAACATCAAACATTAAAGGGTGGTATTTCAAGGTTGGCTCCACGCAGACTGGCGTCCACGCTTCAAAGCCTCCCACCTATCCTACACATCAAGGCTCAATGTTCAGTGTCAAGCTATAGTAAAGGTTCACGGGGTCTTTCCGTCTTGCCGCGGGTACACTGCATCTTCACAGCGAGTTCAATTTCACTGAGTCTCGGGTGGAGACAGCCTGGCCATCATTACGCCATTCGTGCAGGTCGGAACTTACCCGACAAGGAATTTCGCTACCTTAGGACCGTTATAGTTACGGCCGCCGTTTACCGGGGCTTCGATCAAGAGCTTCTCCTTGCGGATAACCCCATCAATTAACCTTCCGGCACCGGGCAGGCGTCACACCGTATACGTCCACTTTCGTGTTTGCACAGTGCTGTGTTTTTATTAAACAGTTGCAGCCAGCTGGTATCTTCGACTGTCTTCGGCTCGGGAAGCAAGTTCCTCCACCTAGCGACAGCGTGCCTTCTCCCGAAGTTACGGCACCATTTTGCCTAGTTCCTTCACCCGAGTTCTCTCAAGCGCCTGAGTATTCTCTACCTGACCACCTGTGTCGGTTTGGGGTACGATTCAATGTTACCTGATGCTTAGAGGCTTTTCCTGGAAGTGCGGCATCAACTACTTCACCACCGTAGTGGCTCGTCATCACGCCTCAGGGTTAAAGTAAACCGGATTTACCAAGTCTACACCCCTACACGCTTAAACCGGGACAACCGTCGCCCGGCTAGCCTAGCCCTCTCCGTCCCCCCTTCGCAGTAACACCGAGTACAGGAATATTAACCTGTTTCCCATCGACTACGCCTTTCGGCCTCGCCTTAGGGGTCGACTCACCCTGCCCCGATTAACGTTGGACAGGAACCCTTGGTCTTCCGGCGTGCGGGTTTTTCACCCGCATTATCGTTACTTATGTCAGCATTCGCACTTCTGATACCTCCAGCAGCCCTCACAGACCACCTTCAACGGCTTACAGAACGCTCCCCTACCCAACAACGCCTAAGCGTCGCTGCCGCAGCTTCGGTGCATGGTTTAGCCCCGTTACATCTTCCGCGCAGGCCGACTCGACCAGTGAGCTATTACGCTTTCTTTAAATGATGGCTGCTTCTAAGCCAACATCCTGGCTGTCTATGCCTTCCCACATCGTTTCCCACTTAACCATGACTTTGGGACCTTAGCTGGCGGTCTGGGTTGTTTCCCTCTTCACGACGGACGTTAGCACCCGCCGTGTGTCTCCCGTGATAACATTCTTCGGTATTCGGAGTTTGCATCGAGTTGGTAAGCCGGGATGGCCCCCTAGTCGAAACAGTGCTCTACCCCCGAAGATGAGTTCACGAGGCGCTACCTAAATAGCTTTCGGGGAGAACCAGCTATCTCCCGGTTTGATTGGCCTTTCACCCCCAGCCACAAGTCATCCGCTAATTTTTCAACATTAGTCGGTTCGGTCCTCCAGTTAGTGTTACCCAACCTTCAACCTGCCCATGGCTAGATCACCGGGTTTCGGGTCTATACCTTGCAACTTGACGCCCAGTTAAGACTCGGTTTCCCTACGGCTCCCCTATACGGTTAACCTTGCTACAAAATATAAGTCGCTGACCCATTATACAAAAGGTACGCAGTCACCCAACAAAGTAGGCTCCCACTGCTTGTACGTACACGGTTTCAGGTTCTATTTCACTCCCCTCGCCGGGGTTCTTTTCGCCTTTCCCTCACGGTACTGGTTCACTATCGGTCAGTCAGGAGTATTTAGCCTTGGAGGATGGTCCCCCCATATTCAGACAGGATGTCACGTGTCCCGCCCTACTCATCGAACTCACAATCTGTGCATTTTTGTGTACGGGACTATCACCCTGTACCGTGCGACCTTCCAGACGCTTCCACTAACACACAAACTGATTCAGGTTCTGGGCTGTTCCCCGTTCGCTCGCCGCTACTGGGGGAATCTCGGTTGATTTCTTTTCCTCGGGGTACTTAGATGTTTCAGTTCCCCCGGTTCGCCTCGCATGGCTATGTATTCACCATGCGATAATGTGACGTATCACATTGGGTTTCCCCATTCGGGTATCGTCGGGTATAACGGTTCATATCACCTTACCGACGCTTTTCGCAGATTAGCACGCCCTTCATCGCCTCTGACTGCCTAGGCATCCACCGTGTACGCTTAGTCGCTTAACCTCACAACCCGAAGGTGTCTTTTAAACTCATAAAGAGTGACGCCGTTCGTAGCCGTGATTATTTGAGAGACTCTAATACAGGTGCGCATAACTCAAAACTTCTACGGAGAGTTATGTTCAGCTGTATCATTTCAATTTTTCAGCTTGTTCCAGATTGTTAAAGAGCAAAATACTTCGCAGCATACTGTTTCCAATATACTCTGAAGTATTTGATGTGAGCCGTATGGATATGGTGGAGCTAAGCGGGATCGAACCGCTGACCTCCTGCGTGCAAGGCAGGCGCTCTCCCAGCTGAGCTATAGCCCCATACAGTCACTAAACAGATACCTTTATCACTCATCGTTCAGATGAGTCAGCCAATCTTTTTCTTATCAAGGCGGAGTCACACGACGTTTGCTTGGTGCAAACGAGTGGGGCGACAACGCAGAGAAGGAAAGGATTGGTAGGCCTGAGTGGACTTGAACCACCGACCTCACCCTTATCAGGGGTGCGCTCTAACCACCTGAGCTACAAGCCTATAAAGGTATTTCTGCTCGTTACTATTTCATCAGACAATCTGTGTGGACACTGCACAATGCGTATCTTTAGGTAAGGAGGTGATCCAACCGCAGGTTCCCCTACGGTTACCTTGTTACGACTTCACCCCAGTCATGAATCACAAAGTGGTAAGCGCCCTCCCGAAGGTTAAGCTACCTACTTCTTTTGCAACCCACTCCCATGGTGTGACGGGCGGTGTGTACAAGGCCCGGGAACGTATTCACCGTAGCATTCTGATCTACGATTACTAGCGATTCCGACTTCATGGAGTCGAGTTGCAGACTCCAATCCGGACTACGACGTACTTTATGAGGTCCGCTTGCTCTCGCGAGTTCGCTTCTCTTTGTATACGCCATTGTAGCACGTGTGTAGCCCTACTCGTAAGGGCCATGATGACTTGACGTCATCCCCACCTTCCTCCGGTTTATCACCGGCAGTCTCCTTTGAGTTCCCACCATTACGTGCTGGCAACAAAGGATAAGGGTTGCGCTCGTTGCGGGACTTAACCCAACATTTCACAACACGAGCTGACGACAGCCATGCAGCACCTGTCTCACGGTTCCCGAAGGCACTAAGCTATCTCTAGCGAATTCCGTGGATGTCAAGAGTAGGTAAGGTTCTTCGCGTTGCATCGAATTAAACCACATGCTCCACCGCTTGTGCGGGCCCCCGTCAATTCATTTGAGTTTTAACCTTGCGGCCGTACTCCCCAGGCGGTCGACTTAACGCGTTAGCTCCGGAAGCCACGCCTCAAGGGCACAACCTCCAAGTCGACATCGTTTACAGCGTGGACTACCAGGGTATCTAATCCTGTTTGCTCCCCACGCTTTCGCACCTGAGCGTCAGTCTTTGTCCAGGGGGCCGCCTTCGCCACCGGTATTCCTCCAGATCTCTACGCATTTCACCGCTACACCTGGAATTCTACCCCCCTCTACAAGACTCTAGCTTGCCAGTTTCAAATGCAGTTCCCAAGTTAAGCTCGGGGATTTCACATCTGACTTAACAAACCGCCTGCGTGCGCTTTACGCCCAGTAATTCCGATTAACGCTTGCACCCTCCGTATTACCGCGGCTGCTGGCACGGAGTTAGCCGGTGCTTCTTCTGCGAGTAACGTCAATCGCTGCTGCTATTAACAACAACGCCTTCCTCCTCGCTGAAAGTGCTTTACAACCCTAAGGCCTTCTTCACACACGCGGCATGGCTGCATCAGGCTTGCGCCCATTGTGCAATATTCCCCACTGCTGCCTCCCGTAGGAGTCTGGACCGTGTCTCAGTTCCAGTGTGGCTGGTCATCCTCTCAGACCAGCTAGGGATCGTCGCCTAGGTGAGCCATTACCCCACCTACTAGCTAATCCCATCTGGGCACATCCGATGGCGTGAGGCCCGAAGGTCCCCCACTTTGGTCTTGCGACATCATGCGGTATTAGCTACCGTTTCCAGTAGTTATCCCCCTCCATCAGGCAGTTTCCCAGACATTACTCACCCGTCCGCCGCTCGTCACCCAGAGAGCAAGCTCTCCCGTGCTACCGCTCGACTTGCATGTGTTAGGCCTGCCGCCAGCGTTCAATCTGAGCCATGATCAAACTCTTCAATTAAAAGTTCGATTTGCTTAAACAAGTTAAGCGGTGCTCAAAGTTTACTTTCGTAATAATTCAAAAATGAATTACTGCTTGGTCACTCTAAGACTTGGCATTGCTGCCTTTGATATTCTGTTGCCACCGAGGTGGCTGATATCGTCTTGTGAGTGCCCACACAGATTGTCTGATAAATTGTTAAAGAGCAGTGCCGCTGTTCGCAATGAATCTTATGCGGCGCGGGAGGTGCATATTACGCTTTCCCGCTGAAGAGTCAAGAGTTTTTCTTTCGAATCTTTCTTTTTCTCTTCCCAACCTGGCGACTTGGTTCTCGTTAGAGGAGTCGTTGTTCCCGGTCAGTGGAGGCGCATTATAGGGAGTTCTCAGAAGGCCGCAACCCCTATTTTTAAAAAACTTTTCCGACCGCTGAATGTTTAATCAAAAGCTGTTTAAAGCACCAATTCGTGGATGCTTTTAAAGCCATATGCCTGCAAAACGGGCAGCAACTCTGCAGCTTGTTCATCGAGCTTCATGCAATAAGCGATGCTTTCTATTTCCGTTCCCTGTTTTTTTTCGGGAATAGAAGTAAAAGCAGTCTCAATTAACCAGTGTGCGCGACGTGCAATGGCCGATCCGGAATCAATCATGCGAGTTCCATCAGGTAAAACCTGCGACAGCTCGTCACTGAGCAACGGAAAATGAGTACATCCAAGTACAACTGTGTCGGGTGGCTCACGTAATTTAAGCCAAGGTTGCAGGATTTTCCTTAATAGAGGAAGAGAAACCTCTTCGCCATGCAACTTGGCTTCGGCCAACTCCACCAGCTCAGCCGATCCTAGCATCAGGATTTTGCAGTCTGTAGCAAAACGGGCAATCAGATCGTGCGTATATGGACGCTGCACCGTCGCGCGCGTTGCCAATAGTCCAACAATTCCGTTACGGGTCAGTTTGGCAGCTGGCTTTATAGCAGGGACGACGCCGACTACCGGGCAACTGAATTTCGCTCTTAATGCAGGAAGTGAAACCGTGCTCGCGGTATTACAGGCGATAATAATAATAGAAAGGGGATGGCGCTTCGCCACAGCGCTGACAATTTCAAGCACGCGCTCGACGATAAACTCTTCCGACTTCTCCCCATAGGGAAACGCCACGTTGTCGAAAGCATATATATAGTGCAGGTCCGGCAATAGCAGCCGGACTTCATGATAAACCGATAACCCGCCGACGCCAGAGTCAAACACCAGCGCCGTCGGGCGAGCCGGTACTATGGCATGATCAGAAGGTATAGCTTCCAGAGAGGAAATACTCACGTCCTGCTGTAGCGTAGCCATAAACCGTCTCATAATCTTTATCAAAGAGGTTGGCAATTCTAGCACGAACGGTCAGATGGTCAGTAACAGGATAAGAAGCGGCGAGATCCCAAAGACTCACGCCGCCAAGCTTCACAGTCTGATAAGTGTTGTAGTCAGTATCATAGCGCTGGCCGAGGTAATGATAGGTCACAGCCCAGTCAATTTGCTCAACCTGCCAATCGAGTTCGTATTTAACCTGCTGCTTGGCACGGCGTAATAGTACTTCATTAGTCTGGCCATTACGCGCGTCAACAAAGTCATAAGAAATCTGGTGACTAAACGGTCCAGTATCAAAGGAGGCCGTGGCTTCAACCCCTTTAATAACGGCATCGCCGATATTATAATAACGATAGGTCACTGGATCGCTGTCAATCAGGTTGGTGATTTCGTTTTTATAACCGCTGACACGCCAGGTTACCGGACCAGTCAGACCCTCAACGCCACCTTCCCACTGTTTACTTTCTTCAGGTTTCAGATTTGTATTACCGTAGAACGCACTGTAGACCTGTCCCAGATTCGGCGCTTTGAATGCCGTGCCATAGGAAGCAATAAAGCGATAACCGTCGATAAACTCCCAGGCCGCGCTGCTCTGCCACGTAGTGTGCTGACCAAACTGAGAGTTATTGTCGCTGCGAACGGCGCCTTCAACAGTTACCGGACCAAACAATTGTTGAGTTGTTGCATATACGCCGGTATCACGCTGCTCATGACCATCACTCAGATAATCAGTACCTGGAGTGGTCGTTTGCTTCTGCCAGTCAAGACCTCCGCTTAATGTACCGTGCCACGCCTGCAGGGTATTCCCCCACTGAACGTTATATTGCTGCACGTCATCCAAGGTCGCAGATGAATCGTATTGACCGTAACGCGGATCATAATTGTAGGTCTTGCTGTGGGTATAGCTACCAATTAACTGAGTAGCATAAATGCCTTTGTTATAACGAAGGCCAGTATCCCAAGTTTGGCTATATAACTGCTGAGTATCCAGCAAAGCGCTTCCCGGTGTGTAATAGCCATCATAGGCGGTTCTATTATCGAAACCATAACCGCGAATAAAGCCGCTGACGTTTTCACTGAAGTTATGAAGTATTGAGCCATACAACGTTTTACTCATAAACCCGTCGCGGTCGTGCTGCGGATCGCCACCAGTATTACCATCGGCCACTACGTCATAACCGTGGGTGTAGGTATAGTTACCGGCGAAAGTCCCGACGGTATCTTTACCCAGCTTCTGTTGAGTTGAGGCATCATAAGACTGGTAGCCGTTTGAACCCAGGCCCGCTGTTACTGTGGTGCCCAGTTTATCGCGAGTCGTAATAATGTTAACTACGCCGCCAATGGCATCGGAACCATAAACCGCAGAAGACGGGCCACGGATATATTCAATTCTCTGCACCAGAGAAATAGGGATTTGGCTTAAATCTGAAGAACCAGAAATCCCGGCCTGATTTAAACGGATACCATCAATCAGAATTAATACGTGGCTTGAATTGGTGCCGCGAATAAACATCGAGCTGGTCTGACCCAAGCCGCCATTCTGGGCAATATCTACACCCGGCAAACGGCGCATTACGTCAACCAGCGACTTGGACTGCCATCTGTCTATTTCATCTCGCGTCACCACCGTAGTCGGAGCTAAAACGGTTGAGACCGGCTGTGGAAAACGGTTAGCCGTAACTACTACATCATCATTATCTGTTTGAGGATTACTATCTTGCGCCCAGCCCGAAAAAGCTGTGGCGGAAAGAACCGCCAGCAGCGCATGCTTTTTAATTGTCATGTAAACGCGCATCCGAAATAAATAAAGGATGCCGCATAAATCATTGGCACTTTCGCGATGACAATGAATATTGCGACGTAATTCAGGCAGGTCTTCGGGCTTGGGATTTGTTATTTAACAGAATTAACACCCGGCGATAACTTCCCATCCTTATTAAGGACAGTGTTTGCATTTTTGTTTTGCAGAATAATATTAATGCACTCGCCTTGCTTTCCCCATACCGCTGCGCGACAGCTCCGGATTCACACCGGATTCCCTTTTAACTCAATAGTGGAGGCCTAGGATGAATCCTACGATCAACCTATTTTGAAATCTAGACTTCCATCGAGCTGAACCCAACTAAATACGACAAAACTGGACATCATCTTCGTATTCCCTACAATCAGCGGGCAAAACGCATCATAATCCGCAATGTTCGCCCTTTGATTAGCCGTAAAACGAGAAACCAGATGACGCCAGAAAACCTGCCCATTGAACAATATGACGACCAACTGGCGGAAAAGACCGCCCGTCTCACGGCGCTAATGACGCCATTTAATGCGCCGGCGGCTGAAGTTTTCCGTTCACCGGTCAGCCATTACCGTATGCGCGCCGAATTCCGCGTCTGGCACGATGAAGGCGACCTGTATCACATTATGTTTGATCAGCAGACCAAGGCCCGCATCCGCGTTGACCAGTTCCCTGCTGCCAGCGAGTTGATTAACCGCCTGATGCCAGTTTTGCTTGCTGCGGTCAAAGCCGAGCCGGCCCTGCGCCACAAGCTTTTCCAGATTGACTATTTGTCGACCCGCAGCGGCAAACTTATAGCCTCCCTGCTCTATCATCGCAAGCTTGACGATGTCTGGCAGCAGGCTGCAACCGCGCTACGCGACCAGCTACGTCAAGACGGTTTTGATATTCAGCTGATTGGTCGCGCGGCAAAAACTAAAATCATGCTCGATCAGGATTATGTCGATGAAGTCCTGCCGGTTGCTGGACGCGAGATGATTTATCGTCAGGTTGAGAATAGTTTTACCCAGCCGAACGCCGCAATGAATATTCATATGCTGGAGTGGGCGTTGGGGGTGACTGAAGGTTCAAAAGGCGATTTGCTCGAGCTTTACTGCGGCAACGGTAATTTCTCGATGGCGCTGGCCCGTAATTTTAATCGCGTACTGGCAACTGAAATAGCCAAACCTTCTGTTGCAGCGGCACAGTTTAATATCGCGGCTAATAATGTTGATAACGTGCAAATTATTCGTATGGCAGCTGAAGACTTTACCCAGGCGATGAATGGCGTAAGAGAATTCCGTCGTCTGGAGGGGGTCGATTTGAAGGGTTATCAATGTGAAACCATTTTTGTCGATCCGCCTCGCAGTGGCCTGGATGACGAAACCGTCAAAATGGTTCAAGGGTATTCACGCATCCTTTATATCTCCTGTAACCCGGAAACGCTGTGCGCCAATCTTGAAACCTTGCAGCAGACCCACCGCGTAACTCGTCTCGCGCTGTTCGATCAGTTCCCGTATACCCATCATATGGAATGCGGCGTTTTGCTTGAACGCATTGGCGACTAACTAAAGTAAAAAGGCAGCCCGACGGCTGCCCTTTCTAACTATTTGTAAATTCAAGCGTTATGTTGTTGCTTGCGTTTCTTGATCCGATAGGCAATCCAGAATACCAGCACCACACAAATCACTGACGGGACGAAATTAGACCCCAACTGCGGATGTTCAGCGCGGATAATAGTGCTGTATAGCAATAATCCCAACACGAAACAGGCAGCGGCCAGTTTGGGCACGCCAAAAGCCATTTCGCTTTGCTGATAGCGCACGTGTAAGCAATAAACCGCCAGCACCAGCGCAATAATTGGGAAAATCGAAAAAGGTACAACTGAACTGAATAAGGCGTCAAAGGTGCCGTTAATCGATAATCCGGCAATCAGAGCCAATACCAGGGTGCCGTTCTCCTGGCGTGGTTGTTCTGTCATCTTCTAATCCTCTTTATCCTTTTTGACGTTAAGTCACAGCCCACAAAGCTGCATTCATTGAACTGATACCTTGCCACAAATTCAATCGCTTTGAATGACCTCATCGTTAACTGATGTGTCAGCGGTTCTTTCCTGCTGGCGGCGATACCAGTAGTAAGCACCTTTGGAAATCATACGTAACTGAAGTACAAGCCTTTCTTCGAGCTGGCGACGCTGGGCGATATCGACATCCAGCGCCTCTGCACCGGCATTAAAGACGATAATAACCATGGCTTCTGCCTGCGCTTCAGTAAAACTACGCGGCATATGGTTTTCAAGCTGCAAATAGTCGGCAAGTTCTGCGATAAAATGCTGAATTTCGCGCGCTACCGCGGCACGGAATGCCGCAGATGTTCCTGAACGTTCACGAAGTAACAGGCGGAAAGCATTGGGATTGTTGCCGATGAACTCCATAAAGGTTGAAACCGAGGTGCGAATAACACTGCCGCCTTTGGCAATACGCTGGCGTGCCTGGCGCATTAATTGGCGCAGCATTAAACCGCTTTCATCAACCATGGTCAGGCCCAGCTCGTCCACATCGCGGAAGTGCCGGTAAAAAGACGTGGGGGCGATGCCCGCTTCGCGAGAAACCTCACGCAGGCTCAAACTGGCGAAACTGCGCTCTGCGCTTAGTTGGCTAAAGGCCGCCTCAATAAGCGAGCGGCGAGTACGCTCTTTCTGTTGTGCTCTTACGCCCATGACCTTCATCCGATAGTATCTACTTACTCATTCGCCTGAATTCATTTCACTATACCAAATTTTTCTACAACGACCGTTATACTAAGTGGAGCATAAAGTTCTTCTGAATGTTGCCGCATTCCCACGAATAGATAACCGGTCGTTGGGAAATTAGGTCTATGATGTTACATTCTCGTTATGATTTTGTAGAAAAATAGGTCCCTTATCCATGTCACAGAACTATCATTTTGATGCCATCATAATTGGCTCCGGCCCTGGCGGTGAAGGTGCTGCCATGGGTCTGGTTAAACAAGGCTCCAGAGTTGCAGTCATCGAACGTTATAACAACGTTGGTGGCGGCTGTACTCACTGGGGAACCATTCCATCAAAAGCGTTAAGACACGCAGTCAGCAGAATTATCGAGTTTAACCAAAATCCGCTATATAGCGACGGTTCTCGTGCAATGAGCTCGACATTCCCGCAAATTTTACGCCATGCCGATACGGTGATTAATCAGCAGACCCGCATGCGCGAAAGCTTCTACGAGCGTAATCAATGCAAACTGTTTGCCGGTGATGCCAGCTTTGTAGATGCTAACACTATTTCGGTAACCTATGCCGATGGTTCTCAGGACTTTGTGACGGCAGAACATATCATTATTGCCTGTGGTTCACGGCCTTACCGTCCTGCAGACGTTGATTTTACTCACCCACGCATTTACGACAGCGATTTAATCCTCGGTCTGGAACACGAACCTCGCCACGTTATTATTTACGGGGCCGGCGTAATTGGCTGTGAGTATGCTTCGATTTTCCGCGGACTGAATGTAAAAGTCGATCTGATCAACACCCGCGACCGATTGCTGGCGTTCCTTGATCAGGAAATGTCAGACGCACTCTCTTATCACTTCTGGAATAACGGCGTTGTTATTCGCCACAATGAAGAGTTTGAGAGGATTGAAGGCGTTGATGACGGCGTCATTATGCACCTGAAATCTGGCAAGAAAATTAAAGCCGATGCTCTGCTGTACGCCAATGGTCGCACCGGTAATACGGATTCGCTGAAACTTGAAAATACCGGTCTTGAAGCAGACAGTCGCGGATTGCTGAAAGTTAACAGCATGTACCAGACTGCTCAGCCGCATATTTATGCGGTCGGCGACGTTGTCGGTTATCCGAGTCTGGCGTCTGCTGCCTATGATCAGGGCCGCATTGCTGCCCAGGCGATCGTCCAGGGCGAGACCAGAGTGCATCTGATTGAAAATATTCCTAGCGGTATTTATACCATTCCGGAAATCAGTTCCGTGGGTAAAACCGAGCAGGAATTAACCGCGATGAAAGTGCCATATGAAGTGGGCCGCGCGCAGTTCAAACACCTCGCGCGTGCGCAAATCGTTGGTATGAACGTCGGGAGTCTCAAGCTGCTGTTCCACAGAGATACCAAGCAAATACTCGGTATTCACTGCTTTGGTGAACGCGCAGCTGAGATTATTCATATCGGACAAGCCATTATGGAACAGGAAGGGGCAGGAAATACGATTGAGTATTTCGTTAACACTACCTTTAACTATCCAACAATGGCTGAGGCCTATCGCGTTGCGGCACTAAACGGCTTAAACCGCCTTTTTTAACGCTAACGCGTCCATGTAAGGTTGCATGTGCTGTTTAATGGCTTCGGCCAACTGTTCATAGCGACCGCGCAGTGGGGAACCGGGGCGATACACCAGAGCAATGGTGCGCTTCGGTTCCGGCTTGTCACATTTCAAATAAGTCACACCGTCGCGGCTACGCTCGTGTGGCACGGCAAGTGATGGCAGCAGAGTAATCCCGCTTCCGGCTGCGACCATATTCCGCAAGGTTTCAAGACTGGTGGCACGGAAATGAGTGTCTTCGTCTGCCCCTGCCTGGAAGCAAAAACCTAACGCCTGATCGCGCAGGCAGTGACCGTCTTCCAGCATCAACAATTTCTCACCCGAAAGATCCGCCATTGCTACTCTGTCGCGCGATGCCCAGGCGTGATCGTCATAGATTGCCAGCTTCATTGGCTCATCAAACAACGGCACCTCAATAAAGGCTTCGCTTTCTTTTACCAGCGCCAGAATCGCACAGTCGAGTTTGCCGCTGTCGAGCTGCGCCAGAAGTTGCTGGGTCTGTGCTTCATGCAGATACATTTCCAGCTTCGGAAAAGTTTTATGCAGCGACGGAATAATCTGCGGCAGCAAATAAGGCCCCACGGTTGGGATCAGCCCAATATGCAACGGGCCGGACATCGCCTCCCCCTGCTGGCTAGCCATCTCTTTTAAAACCTTTACTTCGCGCAATACTGTACGTGCCTGATCTACCAGCAATAAACCCGCCTGTGTGAACAGTACTTTGCGGCTGGTTCTCTCCAGCAGCATAACGCCCAACTCATCTTCGAGTTTGCGGATTTGACCGCTCAGCGTTGGCTGGCTGACGTGGCAAGAATCGGCAGCGCGGCGAAAATGCCGGAACTCGGCCAGCGCAACCAGATACTCTAAATCACGGATGTTCATAAATTCTCCCTTAACGACTCGCAAAGGCGATAGTCAGTAGCGATAGATAAGATAGCAATCAACGATTATATCTATCAAGACTATTCGTTAATAATGTCTTCCATCGAAAGGCAACGTCGAAAAAAATTTTATTACTCACCACAAAATAAGTGATTTAAGAGGTTATGCATGTTTTCAAGCCGTGAAGGAAAAACCGTACCACAAGTCACGTTCCACACTCGTCAGGGCGATCAGTGGATTGATACCACCAGCGATGACCTGTTTAAAAATAAAACTGTGATCCTGTTTTCTCTGCCGGGCGCGTTTACACCAACCTGCTCCTCGAGCCATTTGCCACGTTACAACGAGCTGTCGAGCGTATTCCGTCAGCACGGTGTTGACAGCATTCTCTGCGTGTCTGTGAATGACACTTTTGTAATGAATGCCTGGAAAGCCGAGCAAAATGCCTCAAACATTACCTTTATTCCAGACGGTAATGGTGAGTTCACCAAAGGCATGGACATGCTGGTCGAAAAAGCCGATTTGGGCTTCGGTCCGCGTTCTTGGCGCTACTCCATGCTGGTCCGTAACGGCGTGGTAGAGAAAATGTTCGTTGAACCAAACAAGCCGGGCGACCCGTTTGAAGTGTCTGATGCAGACACTATGCTCAAATATCTGGCCCCAGAGTATAAAGTGCAGGAATCGGTCTCGGTATTCACCAAACCAGGCTGTCCTTTCTGCAGTAAAGCGAAGCAAATGCTGCAAGAACGCGGTATTCAGTACGAAGAAGTGGTACTTGGAAAAGATGCAACAACTGTGAGTCTGCGTGCGGTCAGTGGTCGTGCAACAGTTCCACAAGTGTTCATCGGTGGTCGCCACATCGGGGGAAGCGACGATCTGGAACAGTACTTCGCAGCCTGATTTGTATCGGGGCTAATAAGTATCAGAACGTCTTATTAGAAAGAAAGCAGTCTATGAAGGTTTGGCGGGCCGTAAGGCCCGCTTTTTTATGTCTGCTATTTAGCAGCAATCAGGCGAAAAGCTATTAAGCCAGACGCGATTTGGCTTCACGGATAGCCAGCGCAACTTGCTCAGGCGCAACACCGCCTTTGGCATTGCGCTTGTCGAGACAAGATTGCAGCGCAAGAATCGGATAAACGTCATCGCCAATAATACTGCTAAATTTCTGCAAATCGGCCAGCGGTAAGGCCTCCAGCGCTTTACCCTGACGGATTGCCTCGACCACTGCCTCACCGACAATGTGGTGCGCTTCACGGAACGGCACACCCTTGGCAACTAAATAGTCAGCCAACTCGGTAGAGTTTGCGTAGCCTTGCTCAGCCGCTTCTTTGCAGCGCGGGCGTTTTACCTGAATACCATCGAGGACCAATGCCGCCATTTGCAAGCAGTCCATCCAGGTATCAAGCGCATCAAACAACCCTTCCTTGTCTTCCTGCATGTCTTTGTTATAAGCCAGCGGCAAGCCTTTAAGGGTCATCATCATCCCGGTTAACGCACCCTGCACGCGACCACATTTGCCGCGGATAAGCTCAAGCGCATCCGGATTTTTCTTCTGCGGCATGAGTGAAGAGCCAGACGTCACGCGGTCAGAAAGGTCAACGAAGCCCGCTTCACCAGTGTTAAAGAAGATTAGATCTTCCGCAAAACGTGAAAGGTGAACCATGCTGATTGATGCGTTAGACAGTAATTCAAGAATGTGGTCACGATCTGAAACGCTGTCGAGGCTGTTACGCGTTGCCGAAGCAAAGCCCAACCAGCCAGCAAGCTGTTCACGATCGATCGGATATGCCGTGCCTGCCAATGCGCCGCTACCCAAAGGGCTGACGTCAAGACGGTTAAGGGTATCCTGCAAACGGCTCTCGTCACGAGCCAACATTTCTACATAAGCCAAACACCAGTGGGCAAAAGTCACCGGCTGCGCGCGTTGCAGGTGAGTATAACCAGGCATCACGGCGTCTTGATTAGCCTCGGCAGTTTCTACCAGCGCATGTTGCAGCTGCTTAACGGCGAGTTGCAGTTCAACCACCTGGGTTTTACACCACAGTTTGATATCAGTTGCGACCTGATCGTTACGGCTACGGCCAGTATGTAATTTCTTGCCGAGATTGCCGACTTTGTCGATCAGCTTCAGCTCAACCCAGCTATGAATATCTTCGGCATCGCTTTCAAGGATAGCGCGAGGATTGGCACGCACCTCTTCCAACAGCACGTTCAACGCGCCTTCCAGCTCTAGCTGTTCGTCTGCGGTCAGTACATTAACGGTGACCAGCGCTTTTGACCAGGCAACCGAGCCCACGATATCCTGCTCTGCCAATCGATAGTCAAACCGCAGTGAGTCATTCAGTTCTTTGAAACGCTGATCTGCTGCCTGACTAAAGCGTCCGCCCCATAATGCCATGATAATGCTCCTGACTTTGCTTGCTGTAGAAGTGAAATTTGAAGTGATGTTTCAGGCGTGCGAGATGCCCCGCACGCCTGATGTAACCGAAGTAAACTGAGACTTACTTTTTAGCAGCGTTCAGTGCACGGATACGTGAAGAGAGTGAGAACAGACGAATGAAACCACCAGCGTGGCTGTGGTCATACACTTCGTCTTCGCCGAAGGTCGCAAACTCTTCAGAATACATGCTGTTCGGCGATTTTTTCTGGATAGCAGTAGCAGTGCCTTTGTAAAGTTTCACAACAACTTCACCGTTAACGTCCTGCGCCAGAGAATCGGCAGCTGCCTGAATTGACTCACGCAGAGGAGCGAACCAGCGACCGTCGTAGACCACGTAAGACATTTCCTGGCCGAGCTGCTCACGCCATTTGAAGCTGTCACGGTCCAGAACCAGCTGCTCAACGCCACGCAGCGCAGCCATCATGATGGTGCCGCCCGGGGTTTCGTAGCAGCCGCGAGACTTGATACCTACCAAACGGTTTTCAACGATATCGATACGACCAACGCCGTGTTTCACACCCAGGACGTTCAGCGCTTCGAGACAACCAAACGGGGTCAGATCTTTGCCGTTAACGGCAACAACTTCGCCTTTTTCAACTTTCAAGGTGACCAGTTCTGCTTCGTCTGGTGCATCTTCAGGAGCCACGGTCCAGGCCCAGCAATCCTTGTTAGGAGCATTCCAAGGGCTTTCCAGCACGCCACCTTCGGTAGAAATGTGCCATGCGTTTTCGTCACGGCTGTAGATTTTTTCCAGAGAAGCAGTGGTCTTGATATTACGCTCTTTCAGGTAGTCCAGCAGGGCTTCACGGGAACGCAGGTCCCACTCACGCCATGGTGCAACCACTTTCAGCTGTGGAGCCAGCGCGGTGTAGGTTGTTTCGAAACGAACCTGGTCGTTACCTTTACCGGTTGCGCCGTGGCAAACCGCGTCTGCTCCGACTTTAAGCGCCAGTTCAACCTGAGCTTTGGCGATCAATGGGCGAGCCATTGAGGTGCCCAGCAGGTAAGTCCCTTCGTATAGCGCACCGCTTTTCAGCACTGGGTAAACGTAATCCTTGATGAATTCTTCACGCAGATCAACAACGTGGCACTCAGAAGCACCGGTGTCCAACGCTTTCTGCTCGATGCCTTCCAGGTCTGCCTGGTCCTGGCCGATGTTGGCCACAAACGCCACCACTTCACAGTTACCGTAATTTTCTTTCAGCCATGGAATAATGGCCGAGGTGTCTAGACCGCCCGAGTAAGCCAGAACGATTTTGCTGATGCCTTGAGTTGCTGCCATGATAATTTCCTTAAAAATATCTGATTTCGCGACGTTTTTTTACGCCGCGCTTTAATAATAAAACTCTTAAAACCTGGTTACGCCAATATACGGGTGCCGATGGCTTCACCATTGAACAGAGCCGGCAGTTTTTCTGCGTCACGCCAGCTGGCGATATCGACCGGACGACCCAAAGTGCGCGCGGCGTCTAAAGCGGCATTCACTTTGACGATCATGCCATCGGTAATGATGCCTTGCTCAATCATCTCTTCTGCTCTTGCTGCGGTCATTTCCGGGACACGCTGACGGTCACCATCGAGGATACCGCTGACGTCGGACAGCAGAATCAAATCTGCGCCCAGCGTTGCAGCCAGAGCGGTCGCTGCCTGGTCGGCATTGACATTCATCAGCACGCCCTCGGCTGTGATACCGATAGAACTGACGATTGGCAAATAACCCGCTGTTGTCAGTGTGTTGATCAGTTTAGGGGAACCGGCTTCGGCCTTACCCACAAAGCCCAGCTCTTCATCAAGCTGAGTTACGCTAACTGAACCACCGTCGGCCAGAGACAGGCCCACTGCGCTAATATCGTTTTTAACCGCCCAGGACAGCAGCGTTTTGTTGGCGCTGCCCGCCAGTGCTCCGGTAATGATATCAATCTGGTCGGCAGGCGTAACGCGCAGTCCAGACTTCTTAACCACCGGCAAGTTGAGACGTTTCATCAGGTCATCAACCAAATAGCCACCGCCGTGAACGATCACCAGTGGACGCTGATACTCTTTACGATAAGCAACCAGCGCCGCGAACAGGCGATCCAGCGCCTCTTCGTTGTCCAGTAACACGCCGCCTAGTTTGATGATCAATGGATTCATTCGTATGCCACCTTGCTTCAACACCAGCGACTTCTGGAATCACTGGGTATTTAATTTAACACCCCTGAGCGGACGAATAAACGTTCAAAACAAGGTGTTTTATAAAATTAACAATCAGTTAGCTTTTAAACTAATTGCCTTAAATTTCAGATTATTACACCAGCGAGGTAGTTTCCGGGAAACCAAAGCGCAGGTTCAGACACTGTACTGCCTGAGCCGATGCGCCTTTCAACAGGTTGTCTTCAACCGCCACGATGATGACGTGCTCACCCTGCACAGCAAAACCGATATCACAGAACGGCAGGCCAACTACGTTTTTCAGCGCTGGCATGCCTTTGTCATACAGACGAACCAGCGGCTTGTTGTCGTAGGCACTGTGAAACGCTTTGGCAACTTGCTCTGCGCTGACGCCTGGCTTCAGACGGCAGGTAATGGTAGCCAGAATACCGCGCGGGAAACTGCCCAGATGCGGGGTGAAAATGACCGGCGTACCCAAGTGGGTCGAGATTTCAGGATGGTGGCGATGGTTGAATACGCCGTAAGCATGCAGGCTCACTTCACAAAAGCTGGTGCCGAGGCTGGCTTTACGCCCTGCTCCGCTCACGCCGCTTGTCGCATTGATTACCGGCCATTGGTCCTGATTCAGTAACTCTTTTTCCAGCAGCGGTTTAATAGCCAGCTGGGCCGCCGTTGGGTAGCATCCTGGAACCGCAATCAGCTGCGCGTCTTTCAGTTTATCTGCCTGCCATTCGGCCAGACCGTAAACGGCTTTATCAAGCCAGTCCTGATGCTGATGCTCAAAACCATAGAATTGGGTGTAGAAAGCCGGATCATTGACGCGAAACGCACCAGACAGGTCGAATACGGTGCATCCCAGTGCCAGAAACTGCGGGGCCAAATCATGGCTGACTTCATGTGCCGTCGCTAAAAAAACGACATCGACGCCTTTGGCTGCTTCAGCCACATTTTCCAATGGCAAAACAGGCAGATCGACAATGCCTTTTAACTGCGGGTGCAGATCGGAAAGTAATTTTCCTGCATCTGCACTTTGCGCTGAAACCGTTAAACCGGTTATGTTCATATGTGGGTGACGATTCAGATAGAGCGCAAGTTCAGCTCCAGCATAACCGGTGGCACCAACAATCAGCGTATTCAACATGGGCTCAGTTCACCTTCTTTTTCAAAAATAGAGGGCTCACTGCGTTTTTTACGCCAGAAGCCCGCGAAATTCAGCACGTTCGTTGCATTAATACTAACTCAGAAACCCGTCTGATTTTAGTGTTTCCTTACGAACCCGCTTAATGTATTTTTATTCACATTAAATGCATGAATATTTATATTACCCTAACCAAAGGCTGTCAACAGTGAAGATGAAATTACCTCCATTTATTGAGCTATACCGTGCGTTAATTGCCACGCCTTCGATCAGTGCCACCGACAGCGCACTGGATCAGAGCAATGAAACCTTAATCAACTTGCTGGCAGGATGGTTTACTGATTTAGGCTTTAAAGTGGAGATTCAGCCGGTACCCAATACGCGTAATAAATTCAACATGCTGGCCAGCATTGGCGAAGGCGCCGGTGGCCTGCTGTTAGCGGGTCATACTGACACCGTTCCGTTCGACGATGGCCGCTGGACGCGCGATCCTTTCGTACTGACCGAGCACGAAAACAAGCTTTACGGCCTGGGCACTGCGGATATGAAAGGCTTTTTCGCGTTTATCGTCGATGCGCTGCGTGATATCGACACCGAGAAGCTGACTAAGCCGCTATATATTCTTGCCACCGCCGACGAAGAAACCACCATGGCCGGTGCCAGCTATTTTGCCAAAACTTCGACTATTCGCCCGGACTGCGCAATTATTGGCGAGCCAACGTCGCTGAAGCCGGTGCGCGCACACAAAGGTCATATTTCCAATGCTATCCGCATTACCGGCCAGTCAGGCCACTCTAGCGATCCTGCGCGCGGTATCAACGCCATCGAGCTGATGCACGATTCCATCACTCACCTGATGGGCCTGCGTAAAACGCTGCAGGATCGTTATAACCACAGCGGCTTTGCCATTCCTTATCCGACCATGAACTTTGGCCATATTAATGGTGGCGATGCAGCCAACCGTATTTGCGCCTGCTGTGAACTGCACATGGATATTCGCCCACTGCCGGGCCTGACGCTGTCAGATTTAGATGATTTACTCAACGAAACGCTGGAACCAGTAAGCAGCCGCTGGCCGGGTCGTTTGACTATCGAAGCCTTGCACCCGCCAATTCCAGGTTATGAATGCCCGCCGGATCACCGTCTGGTGCAGGTTGTCGAAAAACTGCTGGGAACTGAGACCGAGATTGTTAACTACTGCACCGAAGCGCCGTTTATTCAGGAGCTTTGTCCGACTCTGGTGCTGGGCCCAGGCTCAATCGATCAGGCGCACCAGCCAGATGAATACATCGATACCGCTTTTATCAAACCGACCCGCGAACTGATCTCTCAGGTCGTTCACCATTTCTGCCATCATTAATCGCAGAAGGGTTGTTAAAATAATGTAACAAAAAAGGGGCATCATGAGATGCCCTTTGATATTGTACAAAGTTACTGATTAGCCAGACTAATAACCCACCGGCTGTAATTAAATTTCAGTCTGATTGCTCGATTCAGCATTTTAGTAATGAGAAATTCAGGGTTTTTGCGGTAAGTTTCTACAGTAATGAAATTGGAATACTGAAATTTGCCATGAAGGCAGGATAGACAGAGGCGTAAATGCCTTACGGGTGAAAGTTATTTACAAGACATAAAAATTCAAACAAGAAACGGGTCAGAGGTAATATGAACGAACAATATTCCGCAATGCGAAGTAATGTCAGCACGTTGGGCAAACTGCTTGGAGAGACCATCAAGGACACGCTGGGAGAGCAGGTTCTTGATCGCGTAGAGAAAATCCGCAAACTGTCCAAATCCTCACGTGCGGGTAATGAAGCAGATCGTCAGGAATTGCTGACTACGCTGCAAAACTTATCCAACGACGAATTACTGCCGGTTGCCCGCGCGTTCAGTCAGTTTCTTAATCTGACTAACGTCGCCGAGCAATATCACAGCATTTCTCCGCATGGCGAAGCGGCCAGCAATCCAGAGGCTTTAGCGCAGCTGATTGAGCGCCTTAAATCGAAGAACCTTACCGATCAGCAACTGCGCGACGCGGTTGAACAGCTGTCTATCGAACTGGTTCTCACCGCGCATCCCACTGAAATTGCTCGTCGTACTCTGATCCACAAGCTGGTTGAAATTAATAGCTGCCTGAAACAACTCGATCATAGCGACCTCGCCGACTACGAACGCAAGCAAATCATGCGTCGCCTGCGTCAGCTTATTGCTCAGTCATGGCATACCGATGAAATCCGCAAAATACGCCCGACGCCGGTTGATGAAGCTAAATGGGGCTTTGCTGTAGTAGAAAACAGCCTGTGGGAAGGCGTGCCAGCTTTCCTGCGCGAATTCAACGAACAGCTGGAAACATCGCTGGATTATAAAATGCCAGTGGAAGCGGTGCCGGTTCGCTTTACCTCTTGGATGGGCGGCGACCGTGACGGAAACCCAAACGTTACTGCGGCGATCACCCGCCACGTGCTGCAACTCAGCCGCTGGAAAGCTACCGATTTGTTCCTGCGCGACATTCACGTGCTGATTTCTGAACTGTCGATGACGGAGGCTACCCCGGAGCTACGCGAGCTGGCCGGTGGCGAAGACGTGGTAGAGCCTTACCGCACCATCATGAAAAATATTCGGACTCAGCTGCTGTCGACCCAGGTTTATCTGGAAGCGCGCCTGAAAGGCGAGAAGCTGCCACGTCCGAAAGACCTGCTGGTAAATAATGATCAGCTGTGGGATCCGCTGTACGCCTGCTATCAGTCTCTGCAGGCCTGCAATATGGGTATTATCGCCAACGGGCAGCTGCTCGATACCCTGCGTCGCGTGCGCTGTTTCGGCGTGCCGCTGGTGCGCATTGATATCCGTCAGGAAAGCACCCGCCATACGCAGGCGATTGCCGAAATCACCCGTTTCCTCGGCCTTGGTGATTATGAAAGCTGGTCAGAAAGCGATAAACAGGCGTTTTTGATCCGCGAACTGAACTCTGCTCGCCCGCTGGTGCCACGTAACTGGACGCCAAGCGCAGACACTAAAGAAGTGCTGGATACCTGCCAGGTTGCTGCAGAAGCGCCGGAAGGATCGATTGCTGCCTACGTTATTTCGATGGCGCGCACGCCGTCTGACGTGCTGGCAGTACATCTTTTACTGAAAGAAGCCGGTTGCCCGTTTGCGATGCCGGTTGCTCCATTATTTGAAACCCTCGACGATCTGAACAACGCCGATGATGTCATGACCCAGTTGCTGAACATTGACTGGTATCGCGGCTTTATTCAGGGTAAGCAGATGGTGATGATCGGTTATTCCGACTCGGCGAAAGATGCTGGTGTAATGGCGGCTTCATGGGCGCAGTATCGCGCGCAGGATGCACTGATCAAAACCTGTGAGAAAGCTGGCGTGCTGCTGACTCTGTTCCATGGACGCGGCGGTTCTATCGGTCGCGGTGGCGCTCCGGCTCACGCGGCATTGCTGTCGCAGCCTCCGGGCAGTCTGAAAGGCGGCCTGCGCGTCACCGAACAAGGCGAGATGATCCGCTTCAAATACGGTCTGCCAGAAGTGACTATCAGCAGTCTGGCGCTGTATACCGGTGCTATTCTCGAAGCAAACCTGCTGCCGCCGCCAGAGCCGAAAGAGGCCTGGATTGATGTGATGGACCAATTGTCTGACGTTTCCTGCGCCATGTACCGTGGCTACGTGCGCGAGAACAAAGATTTCGTGCCTTACTTCCGATCTGCCACGCCTGAACAGGAATTGGCCAAGCTGCCTCTGGGTTCACGCCCTGCCAAGCGAAAAGCCAGCGGCGGCGTGGAAAGTCTGCGCGCTATTCCGTGGATTTTTGCCTGGACGCAAAACCGCCTGATGCTGCCAGCCTGGCTCGGTGCCGGTGCGGGTCTGCAAGCAGTGGTGGATGCCGGTAAGCGCGACGTGCTGGAATCTATGTGCCGCGACTGGCCATTCTTCTCGACACGTATCGGCATGCTGGAAATGGTATTTGCCAAGGCCGATTTGTGGCTGGCGGAGTACTACGATCAGCGACTGGTGAGTAAAGACCTGTGGCCGTTGGGGCAGAAACTGCGTGACCAGCTCAGCAGTGACATCAAAGTAGTGCTGGCCATCTCGAACGATGACCATCTGATGGCCGACCTGCCGTGGATAGCCGAGTCTATCGCGCTGCGTAACGTTTACACCGACCCGTTAAACGTGCTGCAAGCCGAACTGCTGCACCGTTCGCGCCAGTTGGAAGAACAAGGCGAGCTGGATGCCAGGGTTGAGCAGGCGCTGATGGTCACTATCGCAGGCGTTGCCGCCGGAATGCGCAATACCGGCTAATACCTTTAATCTTTCAAGCGGTAGCCGCCTTGCTACCTCTCGAAATCTCTTGGACAACCCATTTTAGTTTTTAGCGCTTTAAAAAACCCAGCTCACAAGGCTGGGTTTTTCGTTATCTAAATCGTCACAACAAGTACCGCGCAGATTTAGCGTTGTGGCAAGGCGGCAACGCAGAGAATCCCCGGGAGCTGACACAGGTCAGTGACCGGGGTGAACGAAGGCGGCCAACGCCGCTACAGCGTTAAAGATGCCGGTATTCCGGGGCGCACACCGAGCGTGTGACAGATGGCATAACTCATCTCCGCGCGGTTCAACGTGTAGAAATGGAAGTCTTTCACCCCTTCGCGGCTGAGGATTTTAACCATGTCCATTGCGATGTTGGCACCGACCATTTTGCGGGTCTCGGCGTCGTCATCCAGACCTTCAAACATGCTGGTCATCCAGCGCGGCACACGCACATTGGTCATGGTGGCGAAACGTTGCAACTGTTTGAAGTTGGAAACCGGCAGAATGCCTGGCACGATCTCAACGTCAATACCGGCTGAAACGCAGCGGTCGCGAAAACGCAGATAGCTTTCTACGTCGAAGAAGAACTGGGTAATCGCGCGGTTGGCACCAGCGTCGATTTTACGTTTCAGGTTAATCAGATCCGCCTGCGCGCTTTTCGCTTCTGGATGAACTTCGGGATAAGCCGCAACAGAGATATCAAAGTCGCCGACGTCTTTAAGCAAGTGCACCAAATCGGTAGCGTACATTTCTGGCTTGCCGCTGTTGGCCGGCAAATCACCCCGCAGCGCAACAATATGACGGATCCCGCTCAGCCAGTAGTCTTGCGCAATTTGGCGCAGCTCATCAGGCGAAGCATCGATACAGGTCAAATGTGGTGCAGCTTCGAGTCCGGTACGCTCTTTAATGCCCTTAATAATGCTGTGGGTGCGATCACGCTCACCCGAGTTGGCACCGTAGGTTACCGAAACGAATTTAGGTTTAAGGCTGCTGAGACGATCGATGGAGCTCCACAACGTATCTTCCATTTCGCTGGTGCGTGGCGGGAAAAATTCAAAAGATACGTTAATCTGACCCTGCAATTCGGCCAGATTCTGGTTCAACGCTTCGCGCTGGTTGGCGTGGAAAAAACTCATACGATCCCTACCTTGTGCATCATTTCATTTTAATTATTGCTTTACGATAAGCATCTAGACGTCTAAACGTTTAGATGTAAAATGCGACATTTTGCTCAAAGAGTCAACTCAAAATTAGCTTCGGAGTATGATTAATATTCAACCAAACTGAGGGAATTTCAAGTTAATCGGGAAGATGAAACTTCCCCCCACGGCGAGGATCCGCAGGGGGTGAAAATTAAAGCAGCTGGGTCAAGCGGTTAAGGTCAGACTGGATAGCACCAGCCGTGACATCGCGTCCGGCACCCGGCCCACGGATCACTAACGGGTTATCACGATACCAACGACTCTCGATTGCAAAAACATTGTCGCACGGCAGCAAAGAAGCCAAAGGATGGTCGTCACGTACAGCTTCAACGCCGACTCGCGCCTTGCCGTTGGCGTCAAAACGCGCCACATAGCGCAATACGAGCCCCATCTCCTTGGCAGCCTCCAAACGCTGCAACATTTGCTGGTTCAGCGCCTCGCCACATTCAAAAAACTGATCCACTGAACCGTCTTCACAACCCTGCGGCACCAGTGATTCGACGCGAACCTGATTTGGCTCGATGTCGTAACCCGCCTCGCGCGCCAGAATAACCAGCTTACGCATCACGTCCTGACCAGAAAGGTCAACGCGCGGGTCCGGCTCAGTCAGGCCTTGCTGCCACGCCAAATCTACCAGTTCGGTAAATGGCTGAGTGCCGTCAAATTGCAGGAACAGCCACGACAGCGTGCCCGAGAAAATCCCGCTGATCGCCAGAATGCTGTCACCGCTTTCACGCAGGTCGCGAACGGTATGGTTAACCGGCAAGCCTGCGCCCACAGTGGCGTTGTACAACCAGTGGCTACCGGTTTTAGCGAAGGCATCGCGAGTCTGGCGATATTTGTTGCCATCCGACGCCCCCGCAACCTTGTTGGCGCTGATCACATGGAAACCGTAGCTGGCGAAATCAAGGTACTGATCGGCCAGGTCGGCGCTGGCGGTCACATCGAGCACCACCAGATCATCGTAAGGGTGTTCGCGCATCCACAAGAACAGCGACTCTTCGTCGTGTTCACGTGCTTCATCGTCGAAGAAGGCCAGCGCGCGACTGGCGTCTAGCCCATCGTAACTCAGCAAGCTGCGTTTGCTGTCGACCACACCAGCCAACACGAATTCGAAACCGCTGCGAGCGGAGATATTTTTCTGCTCGCGGGCAAACAACTCCAGCCAGCGTGAACCAATATTACCTTTGCCGAACAGCATCAGGCCGATACATTTTTCCGCGCGGAACAAAGTGTTGTGCAGCCCGTGGACCAGATGTTCAGTAGGACCGACGCGCAGTACCGCCACCAGGCTAATACCGTCTTCCGCCTGCCAGACAAACTCCACCGGCTGGTCTTTAATTTCCTGATAAAAACGATGGCTGTGCAGGGGGTTCTTGCAAACTCCCGCACCGACCAGCGCCACTAATGCCAGACCTTCACGCAGAGTTAAACGCCCCGCCAAGGCGGCTTCTTCCAGGACAGCCAGTGCGCTGCCCACCACTTCCGAGGTGTAGCACAACTGCAAAAGATTACGATCGGGATGAACACCAGTGACCAGCGGTTTAACTTGAGCGCGCTTTAGCAGCAGCTCAACGTCTTTATGCACCAGCGCAAAATCATGTTCCGGGGAAACAGCCAGTTCAATCAGACAGATATCGTCATGACTGGTGACTATCTTCGCACCAGTTCCTGACGCCAGAACGCGCTCGATACGGGTTGAACCCTGCTCTGGCTGATAGCTGCAACGCAGCTGCAAATCGATATCGCTGCCTGAAACTGGCTGTAGAGTACGGGTATGCAACACAGGTGCCGCCAGACGGGCAAGCTCGCTAGCCTCATCCAGACGCAGCAGCGGCAGCAGGCAGGCATCTTTCACCTTACGCGGATCGGCGCTGTAAACCCCGGCCACGTCGCTCCAGATGGTGACACGGCTGACACCTGCAAGCGCGCCAATTTGCGTCGCAGAATAGTCACTGCCGTTACGGCCAAGCAGTACAGTTTCACCCGCCTGATTGCGCGAGATAAAACCAGTGACGACCAGATACTGATGCGGATGCTGAGCCATCAGCTGTTGCAACAGCGGGTAGGAACGACCTTCATCGACCTGAGGCTGTGCAGCACGCTCGGCACGCAGGAAATCGCGGGCGTCGAGCCAGGCAGAAGGCAGATCTTTCTGGGCCAGCAGCGCCGACATCAAACGGGCAGACCAGACTTCACCATGCCCGACGACTTCAGCGTAAATGGCTTCGGTGACTTTACCGTCCAGCAACACGGCCAAGCGCTCAAGATCGTGAATAAATGTCGCAATCAGCGGTTCAGCCATTTCGGCAGGCAGCAGGCCGGTAATCAAATCACTTTGATAACGGCGCAGCGCCTGCTGCACCTGATGAGCCGAGATCCTGTCGCTCTGGCTCAATTTCAGCCAGCTAATGAGTTGGTTAGTCGTGCTGCCTGCGGCAGAAACCACCATAATATCGCCAGGATTACCGTATTCGGCCATGATGCCAGCTACGCGAAGATAACACTTCGCATCGGCCAGGCTGCTACCACCAAATTTATGTAACTGCCGGCTTCCTGCCGGTGCTGCAACCGCTATTGCATTCATTACTTACCTCTTCGCCGCCGACTGGAAAGCGTGTTCCAGGTCGGCAATTAAATCTTCGCTATCTTCAAGACCGACAGAAATGCGCAGCAGACTGTCGGATATCCCTGCGGCTTTACGTGCTTCCGGCGCCATACCCGCGTGGGTCATGGTGGCGGTATGAGAAATCAGGCTTTCAACGCCACCCAATGATTCGGCCAGTGTGAAAAGTTTAAGTTCTTTAAGGAATTGACGCAGACTAGTCTCATCACCATTAAACTCGAAACTTACCATCGCCCCGAAACCGCTTTGTTGACGTCGCGCAATTTCGTGCCCCTGATTCTCAGGCAAGGATGGATGATACAGTTTTTTAACCAGCGATTGTTTCTGTAAATAAGCAACAATTGCCAGCGCATTTTCCTGCTGCTGTTTTACACGCACGCCGACGGTACGCAAACCGCGAAGCAGCAGATAGCTGTCGAACGCCGCGCCGGTAACGCCAATGTTATTGCCCCACCATGCCAGCTCGGTCGCATGCTCGGCCGTTTTGGAAATTACCGTTCCGGCAACCACGTCAGAGTGACCATTCAAATATTTGGTACAGGAATGCACTACCAGGTCAGCACCCAGTTTAAGCGGCTGCTGAAGTACCGGGCTGAGGAAGGTGTTATCCACTACCGCCAGCGCGCCCGCTTGATGCGCCGCATCGCAAATAGCTTTGATATCCACCACGCGCAACAACGGGTTGCTTGGGGTTTCAATCAGTACCAGCTTGGGTTTTTGGTCCAGCGCTTCCTGCAACGCTTTGGGATCACCTTGATCGACAAACAGCACGCGGTACGCACCGCGCTTGCTCAGGCTGTCGAACAGACGATAGCTGCCGCCGTAGCAATCGTGCGGCGCTACCAGTAAATCACCCGGTTTAAGAAACACGGTGCAAACAAGATGAATCGCCGACATTCCACTGCTAGTCAGCACGGCACCCGCACCTCCTTCCAAATCTGCCAGTGCGCGCTGAACGACATCACGCGTCGGATTGCCGCGACGAGAATAGTCGTGGGCTCTCGGCTGATTGAAATCTTCAAAGCTATAGGTAGTAGAAAGAGTGATCGAGGGAACAACACCGCCATACTGCTGGTCAATGTTGAGTCCACTGTTTACCGCGATTGTGCCTTGCTTGAGCGTCATATTTGTTGCTCCCTGACGGGATAAATGAGGATGAGGGTGTAAAGATTAATCGTTAGCGGGATAGACGTCAATACATCTGGACATCTAAACTTCTTTGCGTATAGATTGAGCATTGTAATAATAACCGCTAAAATTATAGCTGTATGGCGTATTATGCGGACGCAGCAACGCTGATTGGCACAGTAAAACACGAACCTGTCTCCGCTGACAAAGCGAACAGCATTCAGGCCAGGATTTACGGACAACGTCTATAGTGAGATCTGCGAAAATCGGGCATAATCGCCGGGTTTTCAGAATTTTATTTCTATTTGATAAATTTAAGGTGTCCCATGGCTGAGTGGAACGGCGAATATGTCAGCCCTTACGCTGAACACGGTAAGAAAAGCGAACAAGTTAAAAAAATTACGGTTTCCATTCCTCTGAAAGTATTGAAAATTTTGACAGATGAGCGCACGCGTCGTCAGGTTAACAACCTGCGTCATGCAACAAACAGTGAATTGCTGTGCGAAGCTTTTCTGCACGCCTTCACTGGCCAGCCGCTGCCAAACGATGAAGACCTGCGTAAAGAACGCAGTGATGAAATTCCGGAAGCCGCCAAAATTCTCATGCGTGAACTGGGCGTTGATCCTGATACCTGGGAGTATTAAGGAGAGTCTGACGTTTTCAGGGAAGAGAGACGTGGAAGAAAAACAGGCAATAAAAAAGGCGCCACCGGCGCCTTTTTTTGCTCTCGAGCGAAGCTTATTTGCTGCTCGGTACGCTGAAACGCTTGTTGAAGCGGTCAACACGTCCACCAGTAGCCACTTCACGTTGCTTACCAGTGTAGAACGGGTGACATTCGCCACAAACGTCCAGGTTCAGATCGTGACCAACGGTAGATCCGATCTTGATAACGTTACCGCATGAGCAGTTAGCAGTAACAACGGTATATTTAGGGTGAATACCTTCTTTCATGGGAAAACCTCTGTTTAGGCCGCGTCGCTATCCAACCGTGTTACCGCCGGACACCACGCGTGGTGTTAATGATTAGGTCTCTGATACGGAATGCATCAAAGGCGGCGAATCATACAGAATAAAATCTGACCGCGCAATCATGTTCATGCATTCCGAGACACCCAGTGTACACTATCTCGTCATTTTTTTATAGTCTGGACCACAAATGCCTGTTGCTCACGTTGCTCTACCCGTTCCATTAAGCCGCACTTTTGACTACATATTACCACCCGGTATGCAGGTGGTCCCCGGCTGTCGGGTCAGCGTTCCGTTTGGCAAACGAGAGTCGATTGGTATTGTTACCGGCGTCAGCGACAGCAGTGATTTCCCGATTGAAAAACTCAAACCGGTAGTGGCTGTGCTCGACAGCGCGAGCCTGTTTACCCCAGATTTATGGCGCGTGTTGCACTGGGCCGCCGATTATTATCACTTTCCGCTCGGAGAAGTGCTGTCTCACGCGCTGCCGGTGCTTTTACGGCAGGGAAAACCTGCGCAACTCACCCCGTTATTACAATGGTTCGCCACCGAGCAGGGCCGCGCGACACCTTTAGATACCTTAAAACGCGCGCCGAAACAGCAGCAGGCGATGGCTGCGCTGATGCACGGCAAAATCTATCGCCATCAGATAAACAATTTAGAACTTAACGAAGCGGCGCTACAGGCCTTGAGATCCAAAGGGCTTGCGGATTTGCAAAGCGTAGCGCCGGTCACGCAGGACTGGCGCAAAGACTTCTCGGTGGTGGGTGAGCGTCTGCGCCTGAATACCGAACAGGCCACCGCCGTCGGGGCTATTCGTAGCGAAGATCAACAGTTCTCTGCCTGGCTGCTGGCGGGGATCACCGGTTCGGGTAAAACTGAAGTCTATCTCAGCGTGCTGGAAAATATTCTCGCGCAAGGTCGCCAGGCGCTGGTGATGGTGCCGGAAATCGGCCTGACGCCGCAGACCATCGCCCGTTTTCGCGAACGTTTTAGTGCGCCGGTCGACGTGCTGCACTCTGGTCTGAACGACAGCGAACGATTGTCAGTGTGGCTGCGCGCCAGAAACGGCGAAGCCGGGATTGTCATCGGCACCCGCTCATCACTGTTCACCCCATTTGCTCGCCTTGGCGTGATCATCATTGATGAAGAGCACGACAGTTCCTACAAACAGCAGGAAGGCTGGCGCTATCACGCTCGCGATCTGGCAGTTTTTCGCGCCCATGCGGAAAACATTCCGATTATCATGGGTTCCGCCACCCCGGCCCTGGAAACGCTGCACAACGTGCAACTTGGCAAATATCGTCAGTTAACACTGACCAAGCGCGCGGGTAATGCCAAGCCGGCCGTGCATCATCTGCTGGATATAAAAGGACTACCGCTGAAGGTGGGCCTGTCGCAGCCGCTAATCCAGCGTATGCAGCAGCATCTCAAAGCAGATAACCAGGTAATGCTTTTCCTTAACCGTCGCGGCTATGCGCCGGCGCTGCTGTGCCACGAGTGTGGCTGGATAGCCGAGTGCCAGCGTTGCGATCACTATTATACATTTCATCAGAATCATCGGCAGTTGCGCTGTCACCACTGTGACAGTCAGCGCTCGGTGCCGCATCAGTGCCCGCAGTGCGGCTCGACGCAGCTGGTGTCGGTGGGTGTTGGCACAGAACAGCTGGAAAACGAGCTGGCGCCCTTGTTTCCCGACACACCGATCACTCGTATCGATAGGGATACCACCAGCCGCAAAGGCTCGCTGGAACAGCATCTGGCGGAGGTGCATCGAGGCGGCGCGCGAATTTTGATCGGCACGCAAATGCTGGCCAAAGGTCATCACTTCCCTGACGTCACACTCGTTTCACTGCTTGATGTCGATGGCGCACTGTTCTCGGCAGACTTCCGTTCCGCCGAGCGCTTTGCCCAACTTTATACCCAAGTCTCAGGACGTGCAGGACGCGCCGGTAAACAGGGCGAAGTGGTGCTGCAAACTCATCACCCGGAACATCCCTTATTACAAGTCTTGTTACAGCAAGGTTATGACGCCTTTTCTAAACAGACGTTGGCAGAGCGTAAAAGCGTTTTTTTGCCACCGTTTACCAGTCACGTGCTGTTCCGTTCAGAAGACCATGACAATCAGCAATCGGCGATGTTTTTGCAGCAGCTGCGCAATCTGTTGGAAGCCAGCCCGTTAAAGGATGATTCACTGTGGGTACTTGGACCCGTTCCGGCACTGCAGGCCAAGCGCAGTGGACGATTCCGCTGGCAGCTGCTTATCCAGCATCCGTCACGTAAAGTGCTACAACACGTAATCAAAAGTTCAATGCCTCTGATTGCCAGTCTGCCGCAGGCAAAAAAGGTTAAATGGACGCTGGATGTTGATCCTATTGATAATTAATTTAACGACGGGCAGGATTTTTGGAACACAGCGCGAAAAAACCACGTAAGTCACATTTTTTATGCAATTAGGTAAATAATCCTAGTCACAATCTGTTTAGAATGTGATGAGCTACGCAATCCATTACGTAGCAAAATAGTTTGCGAGTAAGTAAGCACGGATGCGGTAAATAAATTATAAAAATTAACACCCATGATGTCGTGTCAGATTGATGCAGATGCAAGGAGAGATGCGTTGGATCAGAATAGAGTTATCCCTACCGCCACGATGAAAGACGTGGCGGAAATGGCCGGAGTGTCCACCGCCACGGTTTCAAGAGCATTGATGAATCCTGAGAAGGTTTCCGCCACGACACGCCAGCGGGTTGAACAGGCAGTCATTGCCGTCGGCTACTCGCCTCATTCTCTATCCCGTAATCTTAAACGCAACGAATCGCGGACTATTCTGGTGATCATCCCTGATATCTGCGATCCGTTTTTTGCCGATGTGATCCAGGGGATCGAACGAACCGCTGCTGAAAATGGTTATCTGGTGTTGATTGGTGACTGCGCCCAGCAAAATCAGCAAGAAAAAACCTTTATTAACCTCATAATTACTAAACAAATTGACGGTATGTTGCTGTTGGGTTCGGATTTACCCTTCGATGCCAGCAAAGAAGAACAACGCAACCTGCCACCAATGGTGATGGCGAATGAGTTTGCGCCAGAGCTTGAACTCCCGACGGTACACATCGATAACCTGACGGCAGCCTACGAAGCAGTACATTATTTGATTGACCTTGGGCATCAGCGCATTGCCTGCATCGCCGGTCCAGAAAATATGCCGCTTTGCCAATATCGCCTGCAAGGCTATATTCAGGCAGTGCGCCGCAACGGGCAAACGGTAGAGAGTCAGTACATCGCCCACGGTGATTTCACCTACGAATCCGGTGCTCAGGCACTGGCGACGTTAATGAGTCAGCCAAAGCCACCGACGGCGATTTTTTGTCATAATGACATCATGGCTATCGGCGCAATGTGTGAAGCGAAAAAATTAGGGCTGCTTATTCCGCAAGATTTGTCTATTGTTGGGTTCGATGACATAAAAATCAGCCAGTTCTACGATCCACCACTTACCACGGTTGCTCAACCAAGATTCCAGATTGGCCGGGAAGCCATGTTATTATTGTTGGAACAATTAAACGGTCATGCAGTCCAAAGCGGTTCACGTTTGCTCGAAAGTGAACTGGTTATTCGCGGCAGCACTGCTGCGCCCAAGCGCTAGTTAACAGTCAAGTTTTCAGGATTCTGTAAAATGACGTACTTCTCTAAACATAACGACACAGCGAAACGATAGTGGCACAAAAAGACTATGTGAGCCGTGGACGCTCAGGAGCACGGCGGAAGAAAAGTACCAGCCGTAACAAGAAAAGCAGTTCCCCGATGGTTTCCAAAACCGTGGTGGCAATCGCCGTCGCCGTTCTGGTGGTCTTCGTGGGTGGCCTTTACTTTATCAGCCATAAAAAGATGGAAGAGGCTGAGATTTTGCCGACCCATGCAGTGCGTCCAGGTTCAGGCTTGCCGCCCAAACCGGAAGAGCGTTGGCGCTATATCAAAGAACTCGAGAATCGTCAGATGGGCGTGCAAACCCCAACCGAGCCTACCTCGGGCGGCGACATCTCGTCTAAAACCCAGCTAACGCCAGAGCAAAAACAACTGCTTGAGCAGATGCAGGCCGATATGCGCCAGACGCCGACGCAGCTTAGTGAGGTGCCGTATAACGATCCTTCACAGGCAACGCACACTGCGCCGACCTCAAGACAGCAGGCCAGCCAGCCAACGTTTATGCAGCAGCCAGTAAGGGCTCCACAGGCGCAACAGAATGCGCCGGCTCAGCCAAGGCCGCGGCCGGTCCAGCAGCAGCCAGTATTCACTCAGCCTAAACCTGAGCATGAAAAACCACAGCAGCCAATGATCACCCAGGCAAAACCGGAACGAGAAAAACCGCAGCAGCAAACTCTCGCTCAGAATGCTCCGGAAAAAGAGAAACCTAAAGAGCAGGAAAAATCCCAGCGCTTTATCGTGCAGTGTGGTTCTTTCCGCGGTACAGAGCAGGCCGAGTCCGTGCGCGCCAAGCTGGCATTTGAAGGCTTTGAGAGCCGCGTCACCTCAAACGGTGGCTGGAATCGCGTGGTGATCGGTCCTTATAACAATCGCGCAGGCGCAGACGGTACGCTGTCTCGTTTGAAAGGTTCTGGCATTTCAAGCTGTATTCCTGTCCCCGTCGGGGGTTGAAAACCCATAATCCTCCCCAATCTATACATACAATATGGCCCGCGAAGTTATGTAACCCATTAAGGTTTGCATAACTTCGCCGGGATCTCTTCCGTCTGCAACGAGGAAAAGCTCGTGACAACAATTGTATGTGTGCGCCGTAATGGCCATGTGGTAGTGGGTGGCGATGGCCAGGCCACAATGGGTAACACCGTAATGAAAGGTAACGTCGTTAAAGTACGTACCTTCTTCAAAGATAAGGTGATCGCGGGCTTTGCCGGCGGTACAGCCGATGCCTTCACACTGTTTGAGCTATTTGAGCGCAAGCTGGAAATGCATCAGGGTCATTTAACCAAAGCCGCGGTAGAACTGGCAAAAGACTGGCGAACCGACCGCATGCTGCGTCGTCTTGAAGCGCTGCTGGTTGTAGCCGACGAGACCGACTCGCTGCTGATTAGCGGCAACGGTGACGTGATCCGTCAAGACAACGGGTTGATTGCTATTGGTTCAGGTGGCGCTTACGCCCAGGCAGCCGCGACCGCGCTGCTGGAAAACACCGATTTGAGCGCTCGTGAAATTGCCGAGAAATCGCTGAATATCGCCGGTGATATCTGTATTTATACCAACCATAACCTCAATTTCCTGGAATTGCCTAAGCAATCCCAAGCGTAAGGATCGAATATTATGTCTGAAATGACCCCACGCGAGATTGTCAGCGAATTAGACAGCTACATCATCGGCCAGGACAAAGCGAAACGCGCGGTTGCCATTGCGCTGCGTAACCGCTGGCGTCGTATGCAGCTCGATGAAGCGCTGCGCCACGAAGTCACACCTAAAAATATTCTGATGATCGGCCCGACCGGTGTCGGTAAAACCGAAATAGCTCGCCGTCTGGCAAAACTGGCCAACGCGCCGTTCATCAAAGTTGAAGCGACCAAGTTCACCGAAGTCGGTTACGTTGGTAAAGAGGTCGATTCCATCATTCGTGATCTGACCGATTCGGCCATCAAAATGGTGCGCCAGCAGTCCATTGAACGGAACCGCTACCGCGCAGAAGAGTTGGCAGAAGAGCGCATTCTCGACGTGCTGATCCCACCAGCCAAAAACAACTGGGGCCAGCCGGATGAGGCACACGAGCCATCTGCGGCGCGTCAGTCTTTCCGCAAAAAACTGCGTGAAGGCCTGCTTGATGATAAAGAAATTGAAATTAATGTAGCCGATGCTCCAGCTGGCGTTGAAATCATGGCTCCTCCAGGTATGGAAGAAATGACCAACCAGTTGCAGTCAATGTTCCAGAACATGGCCGGTCAGAAACAGAAAGCGCGCAAGCTGAAAATCAAAGAAGCTTACAAACTGCTGGTTGAAGAAGAAGCGGCGAAACTGGTTAATCCAGAAGAACTGAAAGAGCAGGCAATCGAAGCCGTTGAACAGCACGGCATCGTGTTCATCGACGAAATCGACAAAATCTGTAAGCGCGGCGGTCAAAGCTCCGGTCCTGACGTTTCCCGCGAGGGCGTACAGCGTGATCTCCTGCCGCTGGTTGAAGGCTGTACCGTTTCGACCAAGCACGGCATGGTTAAAACTGACCACATCCTGTTCATCGCTTCGGGCGCATTCCAGACTGCCAATCCGTCAGACCTGATCCCTGAGTTGCAGGGTCGTTTACCGATCCGCGTTGAACTACAGGCACTGTCTACCGAAGATTTCGAGCGCATCCTGACTGAGCCGAGTGCGTCTCTGACTTACCAGTATCAGGCGTTGATGCAAACCGAAGGCGTGACCATCACTTTCACTACCGATGGTATCCGTCGCATTGCGGAAGCTGCATGGCAGGTTAACGAAACCACCGAGAACATCGGCGCGCGTCGTCTGCATACCGTGCTGGAGCGCTTGATGGAAGATATTTCCTACGACGCAAGCGAGAGCAGCGGCGTTTCCATCACCATTGATGCTGAATATGTAGGTAGCCACCTCGATGCACTGGTTGCCGACGAAGATTTGAGCCGCTTCATTTTGTAATTCACTCATTTTTTCAGATGCTTATAGGGAGGCTCAGGCCTCCCTTTTTGTTGCCAGCAGAAGTGAACAGCTGTTTATAAAGCCGTCAAATCAAACTGACAGGTGATGATTTTGCCAACAACTATCAGAAAGGGATATACTTACCACTCACGCGAGCAACCAGAAAAAAATCCTATGAAATACGATACTTCAGAACTGTGCGACATTTATCATGAAGAAGTGAATGTCGTTGAACCGCTGTTCTCCAACTTTGGTGGACGTACTTCATTTGGTGGGCAAATCACCACAGTGAAATGCTTTGAAGATAATGGCTTGCTCTATGATTTGCTGGAAGAAAATGGCCGTGGCCGCGTTCTTCTTGTCGACGGTGGTGGCTCGGTACGACGTGCGTTGCTTGATGCAGGACTGGCGAATCTTGCCCTGCAAAATGAGTGGGAAGGCATCGTGATTTACGGCGCAGTCCGTCAGGTTGACGACCTTGAAGAGTTAGACATCGGCATTCAGGCAATGGCAGCTATCCCGGCTGGCGCGGCAAGTGAAGGCATCGGTGAAAGCGATATTCGCGTTAATTTCGGCGGCGTGACTTTCTTCTCCGGCGACCATCTTTATGCAGATAATACCGGTATCATCCTGTCCGAAGACCCGCTCGATATCGAATAGTTCTTTTCTTAATAAACGAATAACCCTTTGTCTTTTATGTAAAAAAGACAACAAAAAAGACGCACTCAAAGGCGTCTTTTTTTATTTTGGAATAGCGCAGATTTAACCGAGTAATTGGAGTTGCAGCAAGGCAGCAAGCAAGCCGAATCCCGATGAGCTGACACAGGTCAGTGATTCGGGTGAGCGAGCGTGGCTAACGCCGCTGCAGCTTCAAGAACTAAATCAAAATCAAAGATTTAACCGAGTAATTGGAGTTGCAGCAAGGCAGCAAGCGAGCCGAATCCCGATGAGCTGACACAGGTCAGTGATTCGGGTGAGCGAGCGTGGCTAATGCCGCTGCAGCTTCAAGAACTAAATCAAAATCAAAGATTTAACCGAGTAATTGGAGTTGCAGCAAGGCAGCAAGCGAGCCGAATCCCGATGAGCTGACACAGGTCAGTGATTCGGGTGAGCGAGCGTGGCTAACGCCGCTGCAGCTTCAAGAACGAAGGTAAAATCAAACTTCTTCCATCTTACCGAGCAATGAACGCAAACGCTCTTGCCACACGTGCTGCTCTTCTTTCAGGTGAGTATTTTCACGGATCAGAGATTCGTGATTACCGTTAGCCTGCTGAACCTGCTGAGACAGATTGTTGTTCTGCTCTTTCAGTTCTTCGATTTCCATCTGCAGCAAAGTAATAGTATCAATCGCTTGCTGAACTTTAGTTTCTAGCTTTTCAAATACTTCAAATGACATGTTTATTCCCCTTAATGTTCGCAAAGCGTACATCTTTTAAGACTCGCCACATCTTCCCGACGCAGCTCGATAATTCAATTAACTACTGGCTGAAATTAACGCCGCGACTTAATTAACCCCGATTGTATGTAGGCATACGGTCCCTGTCTAGCGACATGCAGGCCCTACTCGCAGTCTGTTGCAATTATAACGGCCGTACTATCAGGAAATACTGAAAGAAAGCGCCAATGTCCCACTAAATACGATAGTTCTTATCTTGAAAACCCCTTTATTCGATTAACGGTTTCTAAAAAACACTCGTATTCGCTCATTTTTATGACATGGCACACACATTTTGATTTCGGTATTTCTCGTTTATGCTCGTTAACGATAAATTTACATCACATTCTCATTTCATCAGAGATGTTAAAATCAATAACACTAAACAAGAAAAATTAAGTGACCTCAACCCTACCCTAAACAACTATCCTTTATAGGATTCGATTATGAGCCAAAATATGAGTTCTACAATCAAAGGTCAGTGCATTGCAGAGTTTCTGGGAACCGGCCTGATTATCTTTTTCGGCGCTGGTTGTGTAGCAGCATTGAAACTGGCTGGTGCAAGCTTTGGCCAGTGGGAAATCAGCATCATCTGGGGCCTCGGGGTCTCAATGGCCGTTTACCTGACGGCAGCAATTTCCGGTGCGCACCTTAATCCAGCTATCACCATCGCCCTGTGCCTGTTCGCCAATTTCGAAGGTCGCAAGGTTGTGCCTTATATCATCGCGCAGGTCGCCGGTGCTTTCTGTGCCGCAGCGCTGGTTTACGGCCTGTATTACAACCTGTTCCTGGACTTCGAGCAGAGTCACAACATGGTGCGCGGCAGCGTTGCCAGCCTGGACTTGGCCGGTATCTTCTCGACTTACCCTAACCCGCACATCAGCGTGTTGCAGGCATTCCTGGTTGAAACCGTTATTACCGCCATTTTGATGGCCCTGATCCTGGCATTAACCGATGACGGCAACGGTGTACCGCGCGGTGCTCTGGCTCCGCTGCTGATTGGTTTACTGATCGCAGTAATCGGTGCGTCTATGGGCCCATTAACCGGATTCGCCCTTAACCCGGCCCGTGACTTCGGTCCTAAGCTGTTTGCCTATTTCGCAGGTTGGGGAAAAGTCGCCTTCACCGGAGCGCGTGATATCCCTTACTTCCTGGTACCTATCTTCGGCCCGCTGATCGGTGCATGTCTGGGTGCGGTTGGTTACAAGGCATTGATTAGTAATCATCTCCCTCAGACTGTTTCCATTGCACCAGAAGAGACTGCCGCGCAGCAGACTCAGCGTAAAGCCTGATAGGTTAAACTGTTCACAGCCCACTTTGCAGGACATAAATCATGACAGCAGATAAATCACACGAAAAAAAATATATCGTCGCCCTCGACCAGGGTACAACCAGCTCTCGCGCCGTAGTGCTCGATCACGATGCTAATATCGTTAGCGTAGCGCAACGTGAGTTCACCCAGATCTACCCTAAAGCAGGTTGGGTCGAGCACGATCCGATGGAAATCTGGTCGTCACAGAGCTCTGTCCTGGTTGAGGTGTTGGCTAAAGCAGATATTAACTCAGACCAAATCGCCGGTATTGGTATCACCAATCAGCGTGAAACCGCTATCGTCTGGGAAAAAGAGACCGGCAAGCCGATTTACAATGCCATCGTCTGGCAATGTCGTCGTACTGCCGAAATCTGTGAACAGTTGAAAGAAGCCGGGATGGAAGAATACATCCGACACAATACTGGCCTGGTGGTTGACCCGTATTTCTCAGGCACCAAAGTTAAATGGATCCTCGACCACGTTGAAGGCTCTCGCGAGCGCGCCAAACGCGGTGAGCTGTTGTTCGGTACTGTCGATACCTGGCTGATTTGGAAAATGACGCAGGGGCGCGTGCACATCACCGACTACACCAACGCCTCGCGCACCATGATGTTCAACATTCACAGCCTCGAGTGGGACGATCGCCTGCTGGAAGCGCTGGATATTCCACGTGAAATGCTGCCGGAAGTACGCCCATCCTCGGAAATTTACGGCCAGACCAACATTGGTGGTAAAGGCGGGACGCGTATTCCAATCGCCGGTATTGCCGGTGATCAGCAGGCGGCGCTGTACGGCCAACTGTGCGTTCAGCCTGGCATGGCTAAAAATACCTACGGAACCGGCTGCTTCCTGCTGATGAACACTGGCACCGAAGCGGTCGTGTCCAAGAATGGTCTGCTGACTACGATTGCCTGTGGCCCGCGCGGTGAAGTGAACTATGCGCTGGAAGGTGCGGTGTTCGTTGGCGGTGCGTCGATTCAATGGCTGCGTGACGAACTCAAGCTCATCAACGATGCTGCCGACTCTGAATACTTTGCCAGTAAAGTGAAAGACACCAATGGAGTTTACGTGGTGCCTGCCTTTACCGGTCTGGGCGCGCCTTACTGGGACCCGTATGCCCGTGGCGCAATCTTCGGCCTCAGCCGTGGTGCCAACAGCAACCACATCATTCGCGCAACTCTCGAGTCGATCGCCTTCCAGACTCGCGACCTGATCGACGCAATGCAGGCCGATTCCGGCACGCGTTTGCAATCACTGCGCGTTGACGGCGGCGCGGTTGCCAACAACTTCCTGATGCAGTTCCAGTCAGATATCCTCGGCACCCGCGTTGAACGCCCTGAAGTACGTGAAGTAACGGCGCTCGGTGCAGCTTATCTGGCTGGTCTGGCGGTGGGATTCTGGAGCGATCTCGAAGAAGTTCGCAGCAAAGCGATCATCGAAAAAGAGTTCCGTCCGGGTATTGAAACCACCGAGCGTAACTTCCGCTACAAAGGCTGGCAGAAAGCCGTTGCGCGCGCTCGCTCATGGGAAGATCACGAATAAATCGGCGTTAATTTCCAAACTTTTCAAGCCCCATCAAACTCCCCTTCTCGGGGAGTTTTTTTTTATGCCTGCCTGCTATGGTAGACTTTGAGGCCTGAGATGAGCCTTTGCTCACCGCCCTGATTTTTCTCAAAACGGATTTATCATGAAACGTGAATTAGCTATCGAATTTTCCCGCGTGACTGAAGCTGCGGCACTGGCTGGTTATAAATGGCTGGGTCGTGGTGACAAGAATCTGGCCGATAACGCCGCAGTGCAGGCAATGCGCATAATGCTTAACAAGGTCGATATCGCCGGTGAAATCGTCATTGGCGAAGGCGAAATCGATGAAGCCCCGATGCTGTATATCGGCGAGAAAGTCGGGACAGGTCAGGGCGACGCGGTTGACATTGCAGTTGACCCCATCGAAGGCACGAGAATGACGGCCATGGGCCAGTCAAACGCGCTGGCGGTATTAGCGGTCGGCGACCAAGGCTCATTCCTCAATGCGCCAGATATGTACATGGAAAAACTGGTGGTAGGGCCAGCAGCCAAGGGCCATATCAATCTCGGTCTGCCGCTGGTAGATAATTTGCGACTTATTGCCGCCGCGCTGAATAAACCTCTGAATGAGCTTACCGTATCGATTCTGGCCAAACCGCGCCATGATGCGGTCATCCGCGAGTTGCACCAATTGGGCGTGCGCGTGTTTGCCTTCCCCGATGGCGATGTGGCCGCCACTATTCTGACCTGCATGCCGGAAAGCGAAGTTGACGTGATGTACGGCATCGGCGGCGCGCCGGAAGGGGTGATTTCCGCCGCAGTGATCCGAGCTCTGGATGGCGATATGCAAGGCCGTTTGCTTGCTCGTCACCACGTTAAAGGCGACACGCCCGAGAATCGTCGTTTAGGCGAAGAAGAGCTGGCTCGCTGCCAGCAAATGGGCATCGAAGCAGGAAAATTGCTGCAGTTGGAGGACATGGCGCGTAATGACAATGTCATCTTCTCGGCGACTGGAATTACTCAGGGCGATCTGCTCGCGGGCATCAGCCGTCAAGGCAATATGGCGACCACTGAAACCCTGTTAATCCGCGGAAAATCGCGCACCATTCGTCGCATCCGCTCAACGCATTATCTCGATCGTAAAGACCCGGCGCTGCACAAATTTATCATCTGATTTGCGCTTGCAGGCCGGAGCTAACTTCGGCCTGATAACATTTAATCGATAATCCTTCTGCAAAATATGGAATAAGATCAGCCGGTAATTTCAATCCTATAGAACTGGAGAGAGAGTCGATGGCTGAATGGGTAACAGGTAAAGTAGCGAGGGTGGAGCACTGGACAGAAAGTTTGTTCAGCATCGTGATTAATGCGCCAATCAATGACTTTGCCGCCGGGCAGTACGCCAAACTCTCGTTGGAAATAAACGGTGAACGCGTGACGCGCGCTTACTCTTTTGTGAACGCTCCGAGCAATAACGATCTCGAGTTTTATCTGGTGACGGTCCCCGAAGGCAAACTCAGCCCTCTGGTGCATGACATGCAGCCGGGCGCGGAAATCATGGTCACCAAAGAATCGCAGGGCTTTTTCGTCATCGACGAGATCCCCGAGTGTGAAAACCTGTGGATGCTGGCGACCGGCACGGCGATTGGCCCGTTTCTGTCTATCCTGCAGGAAGGCAAGGGGCTCGAACGGTTCAAAAACATCGTATTGGTTCATGCGGCGCGTTTTTCACGTGATTTAAGCTATCTGCCACAGATGCAGCAGTTGCAACAGCGTTACAATGGCAAATTACACATTCAAACGGTGGTAAGCCGTGAGGAGACGCCAGGCTCGTTGACTGGCCGCGTGCCTGCGCTGATTGAAGATGGTTCACTGGAAAGCGCGGTTGGCCTGAGAATGGAAGCTCACGACAGCCACATCATGCTGTGTGGCAATCCACAAATGGTTCGCGACACCCAACAGGTGCTCAAAGACAGCCGCGAGATGCGCAAACATCTGCGTAGAAAACCTGGTCACATGACCAGCGAGCACTACTGGTAACTCATGCTAAACACTATGAAAATCGCTATCCCCCTTCGCCTGGTCTCGACGTTGCTATTTTTGACCCTAGGCTGCGGGATGGCCTTTGCGGATCCGCCGCCCGATAACCAGGCCAGAGAAGATGTGCCTCGGGCGCCCTATCTAATGCCGGGAGCACCCACGTTTGAACAGACGTTGGTAAATTTCCGTGAAAAATACAACATCGCCAACCCGACGCAGCAAATCGGGGAGTTCCGCGCAATACCTGACAAGCCCGATGCCGTCTTGCTGACCCGCGCCGCCAGTAAAATTAACGAAGACCTCTACGCCTCCACGGCGTTAGAGAAAGGCACGGGAAAAATCAAAAGCATGCAGATCACTTACATGCCGATCCAGGGTCCCGATGAAAAGGCCGCGCATGCCACAGCGATTAGCTACATGGCGAACGTTATCCGTGAATTCGACCCAACGCTTTCGGTCGATCAGAGCGTCGCGAAGGTCAATAGCCTGATCGATAAAGGTAAGGGCATGCAGTTCTATCAACAGCAGGTTGGTGCAGTGCGCTATGTAATTTCCGACAATGGCGAGAAAGGCCTGACCCTCGCCGTCGAGCCGGTAAAACTGTCACTGGCGAACTAACAAAGTTGTGGCTGCAAATACCGCGAAATCAACCAGATGCAATCCCTAAGTAGTTGACGTCACAACGAGGCGGCAAACGCACGAATCCCGATGAGCTGACACCGGTCAGTGATTCGGGTGAGTAAGAGAAGCCAACAAAGTTGTGGCTGCAAATACGACGGGATCAACCAGATGCAATCCCTAAGTAGTTGACGTCACAACGAGGCGGCAAACGCACGAATCCCGATGAGCTGACACTGGTCAGTGATTCGGGTGAGTAAGAGAAGCCAACAAAGTTGTGGCTGCAAATACAGCGAAATCAACCAGATGCAATCCCAAAGTAGTTGACGTCACAACGAGGCGGCAAACACACGAATCCCGATGAGCTGACACCGGTCAGTGATTCGGGTGAGTAAGGGAAGCCAACAAAGTTGTGGCTGCAAATACGACGGGATTATGACGAAAAGCAAAGCCTTTGGGCCTGATCATCTCTATACTGTTGTGCAGTTAATCTGCCTTTTCGGCAGAAATTTTAATCGACACTCGCGTCCCCTTATGGAGGAAATAAAATGCGACATCCATTAGTGATGGGTAACTGGAAACTGAACGGAAGCACACATTTAGTTAACGAACTGATTGCCGCTCTGCGTACCGAGTTGAGCACCGTTGAAGGCTGTGGCGTAGCTATCGCACCGCCTGAAGTTTACCTGTCACAGGCTAAACACGCGCTGTCCGGTAGCCGTATCGCGCTGGGCGCACAGAACGTTGACACTAACCTGTCAGGCGCGTTCACTGGTGAAATTTCTGCCGACATGCTGAAAGATATTGGTGCTCAATACATCATTATCGGCCATTCAGAGCGTCGTACTTACCATAAAGAAAGCGACGAATTTATTGCCAAGAAATTCGGCGTATTGAAAGAAGCGGGTCTGATCCCAGTGCTGTGTATCGGTGAAACCGATGCAGAAAACGAAGCCGGACAAACTCAAGCCGTATGTGCCAAACAACTGGACGCCGTGCTGTCTACTCTGGGCGCGAAAGCGTTCGAAGGCACGGTTATCGCCTACGAACCTGTCTGGGCTATCGGTACCGGCAAATCTGCTACTCCAGCGCAGGCTCAGGCAGTTCACAAATTCATTCGTGATCACATTGCCAAGCAAGATGCCGCGGTTGCTGAACAAGTTATCATCCAGTACGGCGGTTCTGTAAACGCTGGCAATGCTGCTGAACTGTTCACCCAGCCAGACATCGACGGTGCACTGGTTGGCGGCGCTTCCCTGAAAGCCGACGCCTTCGCCGTTATCGTTAAAGCCGCAGCCGAAGCGAAAGCCAAAGCCTGATTGCCGAAACCTTGATAGTAAAAACCCCGCATTGCGGGGTTTTTTTGCTTCTAAAAAGTCAGTTCCTGCTTAACGTTTGTTTACCTGATCGTAGATGCCACCGTTAGCAAAGTGATCTTTCTGCGCAGCGGTCCAGCCACCTGCAATTTGTTGAACAGTATAGAGTTTTATTGCCGGGAACTGCTTGGCAAACTGTTTCGCCACTTCGGGGTCACGAGGACGATAGTAGTTACGAGCGGCGACAGTCTGACCTTCTGGCGAATACAGATATTTCAGATAGGCAGTGGCAACATCGCGGGTTCCGCGCTTATCGGCCACTTTATCTACGACAGAAACGCTTGGTTCAGCCAGGATTGACTCACTTGGATAGACCACTTCAAACTTGCCCTTGCCCAGTTTTTGATCGGCAAGAATCGCATCGTTTTCCCATGAAATCAGCACATCGCCAATGCCACGCTCTACGAAAGTGTTGGTTGCACCGCGTGCGCCAGAATCCTGAACTTCAACGTTTTTAAACAGAGCGCGAAGGAAATCGGTCGCCTTGGCTTTGTCGTTATTGTTGTGATGCAGCGCGTAACCCCAGGCTGCAAGATAGTTCCAGCGAGCGCCACCTGAGGTTTTCGGGTTTGGTGTAATCACTGACACACCCGGTTTGATCAAATCATTCCAGTCGTGAATACCTTTTGGGTTGCCTTTGCGCACCAGGAACACGATGGTAGAAGTGTAAGGTGCAGAGTTGTCCGGTAAGCGGGTTTCCCAGTCCTTGTTGATGCGACCACGATCGGCAATGGCATCAACGTCCGATTGCAGCGCAAGGGTCACTACATCGGCATCGATGCCATTAATGACAGACGTTGCCTGAGAACCTGAACCGCCATGTGATTGACGAATTGTCACTTTATCGCCAGTTTTCGCCAACCAGTATTTGCTGAATACCTGGTTATAATCCTGATAGAGTTCACGCGTTGGGTCATAGGAAACGTTCAAAATCTGGATATCTTTAGCCATGGCACCCGCTGTGACCAACAGTAATGCCAGCCCTACTCCCAATTTACGCATCGCGCTTCTCCCAGAGAATTTTATAGTTGCATAGGTTTTTTAATCAGAGTGTTAAAGCCTGCCAGAGAAAAAGAAAACAATTAAAGAATTAAAAATTTATTTCTATTCCATTTGGAAATATACGAAATTGGGTCAAAAAAAAGCCTCCATAAATGAAGGCTTTAGTTTTATTAGTGACAATTAATACAGCTTTTTAGCGGTTTCCCACATTTCTGTCTTGAACGGGCGCTTCATATTTTCGATTGCGTCGATGATATCGTGATGCACCAATTTTTCGTTTTGTACACCGACGCAGCGACCGCCATAGCCCTGCAACAGCAGCTCGATAGAATACGCGCCCATGCGTGAAGCCAGAATACGGTCAAAGGCGCAAGGCGCTCCGCCGCGTTGAATATGGCCCAAAACGGTCGCGCGAGTTTCGCGTTTGGTTTCGGTTTCAATATGACGCGCCAGATCAGCGATATCACAGATGTGTTCGGTGATGGCAACGATGGCGTGTTTCTTCCCTTTAGCGATACCGGCTCGGATCTCTTCGACCAAGTCGTCACGGTTGAACTCAACTTCAGGGATCACGATAAATTCACAGCCACCAGCAATTGCCGCTGACAGAGTCAAATCACCGCAGTAGCGGCCCATGACTTCAACGATAGAAATACGCTGATGAGAAGATGAAGTGTCGCGTAGACGGTCAATGGCTTCGACCACAGTCTCTAGCGCGGTAAAATAGCCGATAGTGTAATCAGTACCTGCTACGTCATTATCGATGGTGCCAGGCAGGCCGATGCAGGGAAAACCCATTTCGGTGAGGCGTTTCGCGCCCATATACGAACCGTCGCCGCCGATGACCACTAGTGCATCGATACCGCGGTTTTTCATGTTCTCGATGGCTTTGGCCCGCACTGCTTCGTCGCGAAATTCAGGGAAACGCGCTGAACCCAGGAAGGTGCCGCCGCGATTAATCACATCTGAAACGCTGTAGCGGTCAAGCTGCTTCATGCGATCTTCATAGAGTCCAAGGTAGCCGTCGTAAACACCAAAGACCTCAAGGCCCTCGGTAAGTGCTGCGCGAACAACGCCGCGTATCGCCGCATTCATGCCGGGGGCGTCGCCACCACTTGTCAGTACACCGATTTTTTTGATCATGACTACCTCTGAACTTTTAGATGCAATTTCTTAAGAATTCTTGAGCATACCTGCCAAACCGGACCTTTCTGGTCGCATTCCTGGTTCTTCGCTTGGATACTCAAATCATATAACAAAATGCTTAAACTGAATTGATGCAGGTCACCTGCACGTCGTAATTCAGCTTTGTTCAATGCAATTTACTTACAGGCTCTGATTATACAAGGGTCAGGTGACAAACCTTAGATGGAAATTTAAGTTATTCGAGAAAGACCGAGTTTTGTCATCAAATGAGCCGTCTGCCCTAAGGATAGCATTGTTCGCCATGACATCTGACTGATAATGCAACAAATCCGTTACATTTCTTAGGGCCGTTATTTTAGACATTTGGGCAAAAAAAAGCCCCACCTTTCGGTGGGGTAAGACAGGGATGGTGTCTATGGCAAGGAAAAGATGTGATTTGCTTTTACAACTTACTGCTTACTAATGTTGACTCGTACTACTACTCTGTACTGCTTGCGCGCTTCTGGATACTTGTAGGCTGTTGATCAGAAGAAGGTTGGACGCCGGAAATCTGCGCGGCGAGAAGCTGCATACGTTGCTCGTGCTTCTGGTTTAAAACCTCTTTTTGCTCAGGAGTGAGTAGATTAAACATCAGGTTACGGATACGGGCCATTTCTACCTGGCGATTGACCTGCTCCTGCGCTATTTTTTCTGCCAGCGATCTTACAGCGGCCTGGTCAAAATTCTTGGCGGTTACCAGCTCATGCATGGTATCCATTTGCTTCAAATCTATTTGCGGTGAATCTTTGCGAGCCTGATGCATAAGATCACGCATTTGCTGGCGTTGCTGTTCGGTTAAATTAATTCCGTCGAACATCGTGTTACGCCTATCCAACATATTGCCATCATGAGCTAAAGTATCTGCAGGCAAAGATTTAGCGCTTTCTGCCAACACTACACTTGAACTAAGTGAGAGCATTGAGGCCATAATCATTGCAGCTACCTTACACATCACGAACTCCTATATATTTTCGCACTGAGCGAATCATTGAAAAGCAGTCTAACCCTGGAGCTGCAAACTAGCGTCAGTGCTTGTAAAACTACGTAAAGTCATGGAATAGCGGCAATTGATGACGTATTTTGCGTCTAGAGGTAAATACAATGAATAAAATTTTGTTAGTTGATGACGATCGTGAACTGACTTCACTTTTGAAAGAATTGTTAGAAATCGAAGGATTTAGCGTTGTGGTTGCCTACGACGGCGAGCAGGCGCTGGAGAAGCTCGACAGCAGCATCGGGCTTTTACTGCTCGATGTCATGATGCCGAAGAAAAACGGCATTGAGACATTAAAAGAACTGCGCCAGCGTCATCAAACGCCGGTAATCATGTTAACAGCCCGTGGAAGCGAGCTGGACAAAGTGCTGGGCCTCGAACTTGGCGCAGACGACTACTTGCCTAAGCCATTTAACGATCGCGAGCTGGTAGCGCGCATCAGGGCCATGCTGCGCCGCTCAAACTGGAGCGAGCAACAGCAGGCCGGCGAAACCAACAGTTCACCGACTCTCGAGGTTGATGGTCTTCAGCTTAACCCTGGTCGCCAGGAAGCCAGCTTTGACGGGCAGCCGCTCGACTTGACCGGCACCGAATTTACCCTGCTGTATCTGTTGGCAAAACACTTAGGCCAAGTGGTTTCACGCGAGCATCTAAGCCAGGAAGTATTGGGCAAACGCCTGACGCCATTCGACCGCGCCATTGATATGCATATTTCCAACCTGCGCCGCAAACTGCCGGATCGCCAGGATGGACACCCATGGTTTAAAACGCTGCGTGGCCGCGGCTATCTGATGGTATCAGCTACATGATCAACAGCCTTACAGCGCGTATTTTTGCCATTTTCTGGTTTACCCTCGCGCTGGTGCTCATGTTGGTGTTGATGGTACCCAAGCTCGACTCTCGTCAGTTGACCCCGTTGCTCGACAGTGAACAGCGGCAAGGGCTGATGATTGAACAACACGTTGAAGCCGAGCTTGCAGGCGATCCGGCGAATGACCTGATGTGGTGGCGCCGACTGTTTCGCGCTATCGACAAATGGGCGCCGCCGGGCCAGCGTTTGCTGCTGGTCACCAGTGAAGGCCGGGTGATTGGGGCGCAACGCAATGAAATGCAGATTGTGCGTAACTTTATCGGCCAGTCTGACAACTCCGATCGCCCCAAGAAAAAGAAATACGGTCGCGTAGAGATGGTCGGGCCTTTTGCCGTGCGTGATGGCGAAGATAACTACCAGCTGTACCTTATCCGTCCAGCAGGCAGCGCCCAGTCCGACTTTATCAACCTGATGTTTGACCGTCCGCTGCTGCTGCTGATTGTCACCATGTTAATCAGTGCTCCGCTGCTGCTCTGGCTGGCCTGGAGCCTGGCGAAACCGGCGCGTCAGTTAAAAAATGCCGCCGACGATGTGGCGCGCGGTAATCTTAAACAGCATCCAGAGCTGGAATCCGGCCCGCAGGAATTTTTGGCTACCGGTGTCAGCTTTAACCAGATGGTTAGTGCGCTTGAACGTATGATGACCGCGCAACAGCGGCTGATTTCTGATATCTCTCACGAATTACGTACCCCTCTGACTCGCTTACAGCTGGCTACGGCGTTATTACGTCGCCGCCACGGAGAAGGCAAAGAGTTGCAGCGTATCGAAATGGAAGCCCAGCGGCTGGACGGCATGATCAACGATCTGCTGGTGTTGTCACGCAGTCAGCACAAAAACGAGCTGACACGCGAACAATTGAAAGCCAATGAACTTTGGGCTGATGTCATTGATAACGCACAGTTTGAAGCCGAACAAGTTGGCAAGACTCTTGAAGTCACCGCCCCTCCGGGTCCTTGGAGGCTGATTGGTAATCCGAATGCCCTGGACAGCGCGCTGGAAAACATCGTGCGTAACGCCTTGCGCTATTCACATCAACACATTGCGCTGAATTTCACGGCGGACAGCGATGGCGTCACCATCATGGTCGATGACGATGGTCCAGGCGTGAGCGAAGAAGATCGCGAACAGATTTTCCGTCCGTTCTACCGTACCGATGAAGCCCGCGATCGCGAGTCTGGCGGTACCGGCCTGGGGCTGGCAATCGTTGAAACGGCGGTGCAGCAACATCGGGGTTGGGTAAGAGCCGAGGACAGCCCTTTGGGCGGTCTACGTCTGATTATTTGGTTGCCGCTGCAACAACGGTGAAGATTCTGCTATCCTGCGTCCCTCAAGACTTAGAGGGGCGCGGTCCGCATGCTTAACATTGTTTTATTTGAACCAGAAATCCCACCAAACACCGGCAATATTATTCGCCTATGCGCCAACACTGGCTGCCAGCTGCATCTGATTAAACCAATGGGTTTTGCCTGGGATGACAAACGCCTGCGTCGCGCTGGTCTGGATTATCACGAATTTACCAACATCAAGCATCATGAAAACTATGACGCTTTTTTAGCGAGTGAAGCGCCACAACGCCTGTTTGCTCTGACCACCAAAGGCACACCGGCACACAGCGCCGTGTCTTATCAGGACAATGACTATTTGCTGTTTGGTCCGGAAAGTCGCGGCCTGCCTGCCACCATTCTCGATAATCTGCCGCCCGAGCATAAAATCCGCATCCCAATGCAGCCAGACAGCCGCAGCATGAACCTGTCGAACGCCGTTTCTGTAGTGGTATATGAAGCTTGGAGACAACTGGGCTACCCTGGTGCAGTGATTAAAGAGCTGCCAAAGGAAGCGTAATTCCGCGGGTTGTAGGATATAGGGCTTAAGACAAGACGGGGAAACCAGTCTTGAGAGAAAAGTATTTACGTTGCTAGTGCAGAACTGAAACGGCATGCGAACACATGCCGCCGAAATATTAGATACCGTCGCCGAACTCGAATCCTTGAGTGCCGTTGAAGTACTGGTTCATGTCCATTGAAGGTTTTTCGCTTTCTGGACGACCAACAATCCGTGCTGGAACACCTGCTGCCGTGACGTGCGGCGGTATTGACTGCAACACAACCGAATTAGCACCAATTTTTGCCCCGGCACCCACTTCGATATTGCCCAGAATCTTCGCTCCTGCGCCAATCATCACCCCTTCACGGATTTTTGGATGACGATCGCCTACTGTCTTACCGGTACCGCCCAGAGTAACGGATTGCAGAATAGAGACGTCATTTTCAACCACTGCGGTTTCGCCGATCACAATGCCGGTGGCATGATCGAGCATGATCCCACAGCCGATTCGTGCCGCAGGGTGGATATCTACGCCAAAGGTCACAGAGATTTGATTCTGGAAATATACCGCCAGCGCCTGACGATCCTGCTTCCACAGCCAGTTGCCGATGCGGTAAGCCTGCAACGCATGGAAACCTTTAAGATAAAGCAGCGGCGTTGAATATTTATCGACCGCAGCATCGCGGGAATGCACGGCAAGAATATCGCGCGCTGCCGACAGGGTCATCTGCTCGTCGTTACGGTAAGCCTCTTCGACTACTTCACGAATGGCGATAGCAGGCATAATTGGGCTGCCCAACTTGTTGGCAAGAATATAGCTCAGCGCACTCCCGAGGGTTTCGTGCTTGAGCAATGTCGAATGGAAAAAGCTCGCCAGCATAGGTTCACACTCAGCCAGTGCTCTCGCTTCTGATTTAATGTTGTTCCACACCAGTTCCAACTCTTCTGACGACATCATCTTTCCTTAAAGCGAATTAAATAAAGCTCTGTAACAGAGAATAGCAAGCCGACCAGTCTTTAACACTGGCGGCTTCATATCAATCGCATTGCTGTGCCGGTTCAGCGGCTGCCCGACTCATCTTTACTGGCGCGAGCCAGCAGGCTGGTTGCAGCTTCACGCGCGTCTTTACCGTTATACAACACCTGATAAATCTGTTCGGTAATCGGCATCTCGACGTTAAAACGCTGCGCCAGAGCTCGAACCTCTTTGGTGTTGCGATAACCTTCGACCACCTGACCAATCTTGTCCTGAGCACTCTGCACGTCGAGGCCCTCTCCCAGCATAATACCGAAGCGACGATTGCGTGATTGATTATCCGTGCAGGTTAGCACCAAATCACCCAGCCCAGCCATGCCCATAAAGGTGGCCGGAGAGGCGCCCAATGCCGAACCCAGGCGACTCATTTCGGCTAATCCGCGGGTGATCAGGGCGGTGCGCGCATTAGCACCAAAACCGATACCGTCAGACATGCCTGCGCCGATGGCGATTACGTTTTTCACCGCTCCGCCGAGCTGAACACCGATAAAATCAGGATTACTGTATACGCGGAAACTTTTCCCGCAGTGCAGCAATTGCTGCAAATCTTCACCAAATTGCGCGTCGGTTGAGGCCAGCGCGATAGCCGTTGGCATACCTGCAGCTAATTCTTTGGCAAAGGTCGGCCCGGAAACCACGGCCAGAGGAATGGTATCGCCCAGTTCTTCGCGTGCGACATCTTGCAGCAGACGGCCCGTCTCGGCTTCGAGGCCTTTGGTCGCCCAGACAATGCGGGCATCGGCGCGTAAGAAAGGTTTGATTTGACGCAAAACGTCGCCGAATACGTGGCTTGGAACCACCACCAACACATCGCGGCTAGCCGCTACAGCGTCGGAAAGGTCGGTCTCAAGAATCAGCGTATCAGGGAAAGTGACGCCCGGCAGAAATGCTTCATTGCAGCGAGCGGACTGAAGTACCTTAATATGGGCAGCGTTATGCCCCCAAAGCACGACAGGGTGGCCATTTCTGGCTAAGGTAATCGCTAAAGCGGTGCCGTACGAGCCGGCACCGATAACGGTCATTGAAGCATTGACAGTTTTCATCAGGCATCCTGATGTGGCTGCGCACCTTCGGTTTCTGACTGCTGTTGCAGATAGTTCATGAACAGAGCGTCAAAGTTTACCGGTGCCAGATTAAGTTGCGGGAACGTGCCGCGCGAAACCAGACTGGTGATGCACTCACGCGCATAAGGGAACAGAATGTTCGGGCAGTATGCGCCCAGGCAATGAGCCATCTGAGTGCCGTCGATACCTTCGATAGAGAAAATACCACCCTGTTGAACTTCACACAGGAATGCAGTCTCTTCAGCTACAGAAGCAGTAACGGTCACACGCAGGACAACTTCAAATACACCTTCGGCCAATTGGCTGGAAGCGGTATCCAGATCCAGTTTAATCTCCGGCTCCCACTCTTTCTGAAAAACTTGTGGAGCATTTGGAGCTTCAAAAGAGATGTCTTTGGTATAGATACGTTGGATCTGGAAAGTCATCTCGGTGTTGTTCTGTTCAGACATTAAAATAGTACCCTTAAGTTAATAATAATCCTTTAAACACCCGCCTTGACGCGCAATCGCGCACCTCTACTTACAGCAGAGAGTCAAGACCACCGCGGGCGTCAAGTGCGTGTAAATCGTCGCATCCACCAATGTGTTTACCATCGATAAATACCTGAGGCACGGTCGTGCGGCCACTGCGCTCGATCATGACTTCACGTTTTGCTGCATCACCATCAATTGCAATTTCGTCAAAGGCTGCACCCTTACTGTTCAGCAAGGCTTTAGCACGATGGCAATAAGGACAGGTTGCTTTGGTAAACATTTCAATCTTAGCCATATCGCACCTCGGAATCATGTCATTAGGTTGGAGTATTCTTTACTTACCGCGGGCCAAAGGCAGATTTTCGCCGCTCCAGCCAGCAATACCTTCTTTCAGGCTATAAACACGCTCAAAACCAGCGTTCACCAGGCCTTCGGCGGCTAAACGGGAAGTCTGACCGTTAGCACAAACAACAATCACCGGCAGTGCCTTGCTCTTGGCAAGATCGCCCAGGTTGTTGCTTTTAATATCTGCGCTGAGCAGATTCACTGAAGTAGAAATGTGACCTTTACGAAACTCTTCGCGAGCACGAACGTCAACGACCACGGCTTCTTCTTTATTGATTAGACGTGTTGCTTCACCGCGGGTGATCTCTTTCACTTTAGAAAAACGGGCTCTTACCGTTGTGAAGATCACTGCAATCAGCAGTGCAACCCACGCCAGGCTCAGAACCGGGTGCGCGCTAACGAATGGCATAATATCTTGCATGGGGTGTAACAACTCCCGACAGTTAGGGGAAAATTCAAGGCTCACGAGTATACCTTGCGGTTTGCGCAATTACAGCTCGAATGCGCCGCCAATTACCATAAACTGAGGCGTATCCCGAAAAAATCAAGGGGTGTTTACCTAAAATACTTCCGAATATTGCTCTTCATTCAAATAATGTTTATCTGCTGGCAGGCACTCTGGAACAGACTATCTTGAATGATAGCGCGCGGATTTTTTGTTTTCGCATCATGTTGTTGATTAGTGTTACGATAAAGCCAATAGGGATCAGATTGTCTATCATCCTGGGTCGACAAGCGGAAAAAAGTTTGAGCAAATCTATCTATTTCAGTTTGATGAGAAAAGTCCTTTCCGGTTCAGCCCTGCTAGTTTGCAGCGTGCTGCTGGTTCAGCCACGGACCGGCCTGGCCGATGACAACAAGGATCAACTCAAGAACATTCAGCAAAACATCGCTGAAAAGGAGAAAAGCGTTAAAGCACAAAAGCTTCAGCGTGGATCCCTGCTCGACCAGCTTCAATCCCAGGAAAAAATCATCGCAGCCGCCAGCCGCAAGCTGCGCGATACCCAATTGACCCTATCCGGGTTAAACAAAGATATTTCCAATCTGAACACCTCCATCGACAAACTGCAAAAACAGCAAAAGACTCAGGAAGATATCCTCGCTAAACAGCTCGATGCCGCTTTCAGATTGGGCAAACAGAGCGGATTACAGCTGGTCTTAAGCGGGGAGGAAAGCCAACGCAGCGAGCGTATTCTGGCTTATTTCAGCTACCTGAATCAGGCTCGCCAGCAGAATATTGACGCGCTGAAAAAGACTCGCAGTGACCTGGCCTCGCAGCGGGTTACCCTGCAATCCAAACAGGTGCAGCAGAAATCAGCTTTGACACAACAGCAAAGCCAACAGCAACAGCTTGAGCAGGCCCGCGCTGCACGGCAAAAAACACTGACTTCTCTGGAATCATCGTTGCATAAAGATGAAGCCAGCCTGGTCGATTTACGTGCCAACCAGACCCGCCTGCAGGACAAAATTGCCGCCGCCGAACGCGCAGCTCGCGCCCGGGCAGAAAAAGAAGCCCAGGAAGCGGCTGCGGTTCAGGCAAAAGAAAAACAGGCGAAATCAAAAGGCTCAACCTATAAACCAACTCAAAGTGAACAGGCTCTGGTATCGCGCACCGGCGGTCTTGGCCGTCCGGCCGGGCAAGATATCTGGCCAGTTCGCGGCAACACTCTGCATCAGTTTGGCGAAGAGTTGCAGGGTGAGCTGCGCTATAAAGGTATTGTTATTGCCGCCCGCGAGGGCAGTGATGTAAGAGCCATCGCCGATGGACGCGTGCTGCTGGCAGACTGGTTGCAGGGTTATGGCCTGGTTGTGGTGATTGATCACGGCAAAGGGGACATGAGCCTGTATGGATATAACCAGAGCGCACTGGTGAATGTGGGCGACCAGGTTAAAGCCGGTCAGCCGATTGCACAAGTGGGCACCAGTGGTGGTCAAGGTCAGCCTTCTCTGTACTTCGAGATTCGTCGTCAGGGTCAGGCCGTTAACCCACAGCCGTGGTTGGGAAGATAACATTGCGATTTAAAAAGAGACGTTTAGCGACGTTATGTGGTGCGCTGGTGTTCACACTAAACGTTCAGGCTGCCAAGCTGGCCATCTTGTTTGATGACTTTGGTTATCAGGCAAAGAACGAAAATCAGGTGCTGAAAATGCCGATCAACGTATCGGTGGCTATTTTCCCCAATGCGCCCGACTCGCATGAAATGATGTTGAAGGCCCACCAGCAGGGCCGAGAAATCCTGATCCATCTACCGATGCAACCGCTGAGTAAACAGCCTCTCGAGAAAAATACCCTGACGCCGGATATGAGTAGCCAAGAGGTCAAACGTATTGTTGACCAGGCAGTGGCCAGCATTCCTTACGCAGTGGGTATTAACAATCATCAGGGCAGTAAAATGACCTCGAGCCTGAGCGGCATGCAAAATGTCATTCAGGCCATGGCACCGCACCATCTGTTTTTCCTCGACAGTATGACGATTGCCGGAACTAAATCAGTTCAGGCTGCCCAAGGCACCTCGGTTAAGGTGATTAAACGCAACGTGTTCCTGGACGACGTGCAGAATAATGCCGAGATCCGTCATCAGTTTCAGCGTGCCATCGCTTTGGCCCGTCGTAACGGTTTTGCTATCGCCATTGGTCACCCACACCCGACAACGGTGGCTGCGGTTCAGCAAGAGTTGGCAAATCTTCCATCTGATATTCAGCTGGTTCGCCCCAGCGATCTGCTCAACACGGCGATGACTTATAATCCACACGCTGCGCCACCGCCGCCGCTTAAACCGGCCAAACCTGTGAAACCGCCGAAGCCTAAACAGAAAGGGATTGGCAGCTGCCCTATCAAGCATAAAATCCCGCAAGTTTATGCTGGGGCGATGTTCAGCGTGCTGGGTGAAAGCATCAAAAACTCCGCCGTCGTCAACTTTGTTGAACGCCAGTGGAGCGACTGGGGCAAAGCGCCAGCGCAGGCAGCCCCACAGATGCTGCAAACGCCAGCGCCTATCGCCGAGCCGCCAAAACCATAAGCATTTGGTGATAAAAGCTTTAACATTCAAAGAGGCCAGCTTGATTGCTGGCCTTTATTTTCACGACGACAACAGACGGTCAAATCTACCAGTTTAAAATTACTTTACCCGACTGGCCCGAGCGCATGGCATCAAAGCCCTGCTGGAAGTCATCGATAGAAAAATGGTGAGTGATCAGTGGCGTTAAATCTAACCCCGACTGCACCAGCGCGGCCATTTTGTACCAAGTCTCGAACATTTCACGCCCGTAAATCCCCTTGATAAACAAACCCTTGAAAATAACCTGATTCCAGTCGATTGACATGTCAGATGGCGGAATGCCCAACAGCGCGATGCGTCCGCCGTGATTCATGGCATTGAGCATGGAGCGAAACGCCGGTGGCGCGCCCGACATCTCCAGCCCAACGTCGAAGCCTTCAGTCATGCCCAGCTCGGTCATCACACTATTGAGATTTTGCTTGCTGATATTTACCGCTCGGGTAACGCCAAACTTTCTCGCCAAATCGAGGCGATACTCATTCATGTCAGTGATAACTACGTGCCGTGCGCCGACGTGACGGCAAATAGCTGCCGCCATAATGCCGATTGGCCCAGCGCCGCATACCAGCACGTCTTCACCCACTAAATCAAACGACAAGGCAGTGTGAACGGCATTGCCCAGCGGGTCGAAAATCGCCGCCAAATCATCGGAAATGTTGTCGGGTATCTTAAAAGCGTTAAACGCCGGGATCACCAGATATTCGGCAAAAGCCCCAGCGCGGTTTACCCCCACACCTTGCGTGTTGCGGCACAGATGAGTGCGGCCGCCCCGACAGTTGCGGCAATGACCGCAGGTGATATGCCCCTCGCCCGACACGCGATCGCCAATTCTGAAGCCTCGAACCTCCTGCCCAATCTCGACGACTTCGCCGACATATTCGTGGCCGGTCACCATCGGCACTGGGATCGTTTTTTGCGACCATTCATCCCAGTTATAAATATGCACATCGGTGCCACAAATTGCCGTTTTACGGATCTTGACCATGATGTCATTGTGACCGAGCTCCGGAACCGGCGCGTCAGTCATCCAGATGCCCTGCCTAGGATAAAGCTTGGCCAATGCTTTCATTTTCATTCCTTAGTTGATCGCACAGACTTTTTTAATCTGGTATCAAGCCAAAACACCCAGCTCTTTACCGGTGCTGATAAAGGCCTCGATGGCCCGTTCGATATCTTCACGGCTGTGCGCCGCCGACATTTGCGTGCGAATACGCGCCTGCCCTCGCGGCACGACAGGGAAGAAAAATCCGGTCGCAAAAATCCCCTTTTCCTGAAGTTTGCTGGCAAACTGCTGCGCCAACTGGGCATCCCCCAACATCACCGGGATGATAGCGTGGTCGGCACCGGCCAGCTTGAACCCGGCCTCGGACATTTTCTGGCGGAACAGCTTGGCGTTGTCCCAAAGCTTACGACGCAGATCTCCCCCCTGTTCCAACAGGGCAAGGACCTCCAGCGAGGCGCAAACAATTGATGGGGCCAATGAGTTAGAAAAAAGATATGGCCGCGAACGCTGGCGCAGCCATTCAACTACCTCTTTGCGCGCAGCAGTGTATCCGCCGGAAGCACCGCCCATCGCCTTGCCCAAAGTGCCGGTAATAATGTCGATACGTCCCATGACCTCACAATATTCGTGGCTGCCGCGGCCGTTTTCCCCCACAAAGCCCACCGCGTGCGAATCATCGACCATGACCAACGCTTGATACTCCTCGGCTAAATCACAAATTCCCCGCAGATTGGCAATCACGCCATCCATTGAAAATACGCCGTCGGTGGCGATCAAAATGTGACGCGCGCCGGCAGATTTAGCCTGCTCCAAACAGGCTTTGAGCTCCTGCATATCATTGTTGGCGTAGCGATAACGGCGCGCCTTGCAAAGGCGAACTCCGTCGATAATCGAGGCGTGGTTCAGGGTGTCGGAAATGATTGCGTCTTCTTCATTAAGCAGCGTTTCGAACAGCCCTCCGTTAGCATCAAAACAGGAGGAATAGAGAATGGCGTCTTCCATACCCAAAAACTCGGCTAACCGATTTTCCAGAGTCTTGTGAATATCTTGCGTGCCACAAATAAATCGCACCGACGCCATGCCAAAGCCGTGTTGATCCATGCCCGTTTTGGCCGCAGCGATCACCTGCGGGTGATTGGCTAACCCCAGGTAATTGTTAGCGCAGAAATTAAGCACCTGCCTGCCATCGGCGAGAGTGATCTGTGCCTGTTGTGCCGAGGTGAGGATACGTTCCTGCTTGAAGAGTCCTTCCGAGCGAGCCTGAGCGAGTTCATCTTCCAGGCGCCGATAAAATGAAGCAGACATGACATTATCTCCTTAAATAGTCCATCTAACACAGAGACTACTAACAGAGAGGGGTAATAACGAGTAATCAGACAGATAAATGTTATTTTTGCAGCATATATCACGGGGATGGAAGGTTAGTTGCATTCTGATACTAATCAGATAGCTTACCCATGTAGGCTGGCCTATGAAGTGTTATGATATGCACAATTGAATGAGCGGGCATGGTGCCCCTTTACTACTTAAATTTAAGGTGATTCCCATGATTATCGTCACTGGCGGTGCCGGTTTTATCGGTAGCAATATTATTAAATCGCTCAATGATATGGGATATCGCGATATTTTAGTGGTTGATAACCTTAAAGATGGTACTAAGTTTACCAATCTTGTCGACCTGGATATCGCGGACTACGCAGATAAAGAAGACTTTATTGCCAGCATCGTTGCCGGTGATGATCTGGGTGATATCGACGCTATTTTCCACCAGGGTGCGTGTTCTTCCACCACTGAGTGGGACGGCAAATACATGATGGACAACAACTATCAGTATTCTAAGGATATCCTGCATTTCTGCCTCGATCGCAGCATTCCATTCCTTTATGCCTCTTCTGCAGCCACTTACGGTAGCCAGAACACTAGCTTTGTTGAAGATCGTAAATATGAGCAACCGCTCAACGTTTACGGCTACTCCAAATTCCTGTTCGACCAGTACGTGCGTGAAATCCTGCCGCACGCAGAATCTCAGATTTGTGGTTTCCGTTACTTCAACGTTTATGGCCCACGTGAAGGTCATAAAGGCAGCATGGCGAGCGTGGCTTTCCATCTGAATAATCAGATTAACGCTGGCGAAAATCCAAAACTGTTTGCAGGCAGCGAAGACTTTAAACGCGATTTCATCTACGTTGGCGATGTAGCCGCGGTGAACCTGTGGTTCTGGCAGAACGGCAAATCCGGTATCTTCAACTGTGGTACTGGTCGTTCGGAGTCCTTCCAGGCAGTAGCCGACGCCGTGTTGGCATTCCATAAAACTGGCGCGGTTGAAACCATTCCATTCCCTGAAAAGCTGAAAGGCCGTTACCAGTCCTTCACGCAGGCAGATATGACTCAGCTTCGCGGTGCAGGCTACGATAAACCTTTCAAAACTGTCGCTGAAGGCGTAGCCGAGTATATGGCCTGGCTTAATCGTCAAGTTTAAGGGAAAGAATTAACGCGATGAAAACGCTGGTTATTGGCCCGTCCTGGGTGGGCGACATGATGATGTCGCAGAGTTTGTACCGCACGATCAAAGCGAATAATCCCGATGCCGAGATAGATGTGATGGCGCCCGCGTGGTGCCGTCCTCTGCTCGATAGAATGCCTGAGGTTAATCAGGCTCTGGCTATGCCGCTGGGTCACGGTGCGCTCGAATTGGGTGAGCGCCGCCGTCTGGGCGTTGCATTGCGCAAGGAGGCTTATCAACAGGCTTTCGTGCTGCCTAATTCATTCAAGTCGGCGCTGGTCCCCTTTTTCGCCTCGGTCCCGAAGCGCACAGGCTGGCGCGGCGAGATGCGCTACGGATTGCTCAACGATATCCGCAAGCTCGACAAAGCCGCGTTTCCTCTCATGGTTCAGCGCTATGCGGCGCTGGGCTATGACGCTTCGAAGATAAAATCTGCCGAGGATTTACCACAGCCAATCCTCTGGCCTCGGCTCGCCGTTAGCGAAACTGAAATTGTTAACGTTAGTGAATCCTTTTCACTGACCGGCGAACGTCCGCTAATCGGGTTTTGTCCGGGAGCAGAGTTTGGGCCTGCCAAGCGCTGGCCGCACTTCCACTATGCCGCCCTCGCTGCCCAGCTCATTGATGCTGGTTATCGGATTGCACTGTTCGGCTCAGCAAAAGATCATCCCGCAGGTGAAGATATCCGCGAGGCCCTGTCTCCAGCCGCACGGGATTTTTGCCTGAATATTGCAGGGAAAACCTCTCTGGATCAGGCCGTGGTGCTGATCGCCGCTTGCCGGGCTATTGTCACTAACGACTCAGGATTAATGCACGTTGCCGCTGCGTTGAACAAACCGCTGGTCGCTTTGTATGGTCCAAGCAGCCCGGACTTTACGCCACCGCTGAGTCATCAGGCACGCGTGATTCGCTTGATAACCGGCTATCACAAAGTTCGCAAAGGTGATGCCGCAGAGGGTTATCATCAGAGCCTTATCGATATTCAACCCAATCAAGTATTCAGTGAGCTACAACAACTCCTGGCAGCTAATAAGGAGCTGGAATGCGGGTCCTAATCGTTAAAACCTCCTCTATGGGGGACGTTTTACACACGCTTCCTGCGCTAACTGATGCGATGCGAGCAATCCCTGACATTAAATTTGACTGGGTCGTTGAAGAGGGATTCGCACAGATCCCTTCATGGCATCCGGCTGTTGACCGCGTGATCCCGGTTGCTATCCGTCGCTGGCGCAAAAACTGGTTCGGTTCTGAAACGCGTCAGCAACGCTGTGATTTTAAAAGAGTTCTGCAATCGCGTAATTACGACATCATTATTGACGCGCAGGGACTGGTGAAAAGCGCAGCGCTGGTGACACGTGTTGCCAAAGGTGAGAAGCACGGCATGGACAGTAAAACTGCCCGAGAGCCTTTCGCCTGCTGGTTCTTTGATAAGAAACACCTAATCAACAAAAAGCAGCACGCCGTTGAGCGTATTCGCGAGCTGTTTGCGCTGAGCCTCGGTTACGAAAAACCGTCGACACAGGGTGATTACGCTATCGCTGCCCGCTTCCTTTCCGGTAAACCCGCATTGCCTGAAAACTATTTAGTGTTCCTGCATGCGACAACCCGTGCGGATAAACACTGGCCTGAAGAACGCTGGCGTGAGCTTATCGGCCTGCTCGCGTCTTCAGGACTGAAAATTAAACTGCCTTGGGGGGCGGATCACGAATATCACCGGGCGGTACGTTTGGCTGAAGGTTTCGACTACGTCGAGGTCTTGCCGAAATCGAGTCTGGAGAAAGTGGCTGAAATTCTGGCGGGTGCTCAAGCTGTCGTCTCGGTGGATACTGGCCTGAGCCATCTGACGGCCGCACTGGATCGGCCGAATATTACTTTATACGGGCCAACCGATCCGGGCCTGATTGGCGGCTACGGTCAGAATCAAATCGCGTTGACGGCTGATAAAACCAGAAATATTGGTACTATTTCAGCAACAGAAGTGTTCTCTGCCCTGAATGCATTGAATATTTAGGAAATGATCACACAGGAAGAGAGCTGCTCTTTTCCTGTGCCATTAATACATTCGCAACAGTGATGATTGGGCCGCCTGGCTTTATTCTCACTGATTTCACGAAAAAAGAATGCCTCCCGTTTGTTACCGCTCACGTAAAAACTATTCACTCATAGCGGTAAGCGCTTCAATACAACTAAAGACTTTATCAGCGGAAACTGAAGCCAACGGCTGTCCACCAGGAGCAAATTCCTCAGGACGTAGCTTGATGATGCAATGAAGGTCTTCATCTTGAAACGGCCCGGTAAATTTCGGCTCTGCGGTTGCGAAAAGACAAACTGTTTTAGTTTTTAACGCGACAGCCAAATGCATAGGACCAGTATCTCCGGTCACCAGTACATCAAAATTATCAATTTGCGCCAACAGCTGAGGCAGGTTAGTTTTATTTACATAGCTGATAGTTCGAGATTTTTCTTCATCATTGAGCTTCGACATAAAAGCTTGTTCAAGTTGCAACTCTAGCGAAGTTCCAATCAGCGCAATTTCACAGTGATGGTCTGAAGTGAGCAGTTTTTTGGCTAATTCGACGTAGCGAGCCACCGGCCAACAGCGATGAGGTTCTGATGCGCCCATCTGGAATCCAATGATTTTGCGAGAAAAGTCTTTTTTTATTGGCGTAAAAGGGGCCGGTACAAACATCGAGGTATCGCTGGTGTCACATCCCAAAACTGAAACCAGTTTCAGCTTACGTTCGATCAGATGACCTGTAAAAGCCTTGGAATAATCAGCCAACCATAGCTCCATCCCCATTGGCTTGGGAGCATAGTTATCTCTGATAACATACTCGCAGCCAGCGATTGCGGCACTCAGCACGTCATAAGGTAATTTTGAATGAAGCAAGATGGCAAGTTGGGGGCGCTGCTTTCTAACTTTCCAGGAAATCTGGAATAAATCTTTTACCTTTTGATCCCAATAGATCACTTCCGAGAAATACTCACACTTTTCTACCATGCTTTTATTTTTCACGCTTGATACAAGAGTAATAAAAGCGTGAGGATAGCGTTTTTTAATCGCCCGAATTGCTGGAGTATTGAACATCAAATCTCCCAGCGCCGTGGTCGAGTAAATAACGATGCTGGTGTAAATACGCTTTGGATCGAAAGATTCCTTTGGCTTCAACTGACCAAATAACGGGTTGTACCATTTCAAAATATTGTTAGAAAGAGTGATTTTCCAACGTTTATTAGCCATCTTGATTAACTCTCTGCTGATAATTTTCAGCTAATGTAAGTCCTACAATGCGCTGCTAAGTCAGCTAATTCGCTGATACAGAACGCAATAAATTTTCTCACCTGCTACGCAACGATCGCCATTTCACAGTGAGCAACATAGACCGACATGACAGCATATCTTTAACAGATCATCTGTAACCTTGGAAACAGGACATAGCTCCCGTTAACGTCATCCTGATGATTCTGTCTAAGGCTTTGCCCTTAATATCAATTGAGGTGATAAAGGTTAGTCTGGTCATACTTAAACCTAATGAACAGGAAGTTCGACAACGATCCAGCGAAATTGTTGTCTATTCTTTGATATTTTTCGACCCATAGCAAGAGCGGTCTGGAAGAGTAGCCACATTCTTCTAGCTCCTTTAGAATCAACCCATAATAAAATAATAGTGAATAATGATGACTCAGGCCTTAGCAACCAAAATGTCCTCACCACCGCGGCGTATCCTTATTATAAAGCTTCGCCATCACGGCGATATGCTGTTGACCACGCCGGTTATCAATTCGCTGCGTCAGCACTTTCCTGACGCCGAAATTGATATGCTGATGTATCACGAGACTCGCGATATGCTGGCCTGCCTTCCGGCGCTCACCAATATGTTCACTATTGACCGCCAGTGGAAAAAGCTTGGCCCTCGTGTTCACACAGGCCATGAAATCCGTCTGGTGCGCCGGCTGATGCAGCGTAAATACGACCTGGTCGTGAATCTTGGTGACCAGTGGCGCAGCGCGATAGTGACTCGGCTCAGTGGAGCACCGATACGACTTGGTTTCGATTTTCCTAAACGTCGTGGCAAAATTTGGCCGTTCTGCCATACGCAGCTCGTCAGCACTGAGGGACACGGCAAGTTGCATACTGTCGAGCAGAATCTCGCTATCCTTGCACCTCTGAATTTGGCGTCGATAGAAAACCAAGCCACGATGAGCTATTCCCCGGAAGATGAGCAGGTGATTAGCAATCTGTTGCATGAGCATGGTGTAAAACTGCCCTTTATCGTGGTTCAGCCAACATCGCGCTGGTTTTTCAAATGCTGGACAGAAGAAAAAATGGCAGAGACATTCCGCGCGCTGTCGGCAAAAGGTTTTCCAATTGTAGTGACCGCCGGACCAGACAAACGCGAGCTGGAGATGGTGGAAAAAATCTTGGTCCTGTGCCCTGGCTTAAATATCACCTCGCTGGCGGGGAAACTTACCCTTCGCCAACTTGCGGCACTTATTGACCAGGCAGCGCTGTTTATCGGCGTAGACTCCGTCCCCATGCACATGGCCGCCGCGCTTCAAACGCCACTGGTCGCGCTTTTTGGTCCCTCCAAACTAACCTTCTGGAAACCTTGGCAAGCCAAAGGCGAGGTGATTTGGGCGGGTGACTATGGTCCTCTGCCCGATCCCGATACTATAAATACTCACACTTCCGAGCGATATCTTGATGCAATTCCCGCTCAGGTAGTTATTGATGCGGCAGAAAGGTTACTCCCATGAAGCATTTTCGACTGGCGCTGGTGCGCCAAAAATATCGCCCTGACGGCGGCGCAGAGCGGTTTATTTCCCGTGCATTAGAAGCGTTGGAAAATCAGGATCTTGAGCTGAATGTCATCACTCGTCAGTGGCAGGGTGAAGTCAAAGCCGGATGGCAGGTACACATTTGCGACCCGTGGAAATTTGGCCGGATTAGCCGTGAACGCGGATTTGCCAATGCAGCTCGCCAGCTGTGGCAAAAAGAAGACTTCGATCTGGTACAAAGCCACGAGCGTATTCCGGGCTGCGATATCTTTCGCGCCGGAGACGGTGTGCATCGTCGCTGGCTTGAGGAGCGTTCCCGAGTACTGCCTGGCTGGAAAAGCAAACAGCTTTTCGCCGATCGCTACCATCGCTATGTAATGCAGGCCGAACAGCAGATGTACGCCGCTCCGGAGTTAAAAGCGGTTATCTGCAATGCCGAGATGGTGAAAAAAGAAATCATTACTGAGTTTGGCGTACCTGAAGACAAGATCTACGTCATTTATAACGCTATCGATAGCCAACGCTATTTGCCGCCGAGTGAAGCGGAACGCCATGCGCTACGCGTCAAGCATCAAATACCTACAGATGCCACTTGCCTGATTTACGTCGGCTCAGGCTTTGAGCGAAAAGGCCTAGACGCGGCAATCAAGGCTATCGCACCTACCGATCGACATTTACTGGTCGTGGGGCAAGATAAAGATGAAAAACGCTATCGCACGTTGAGTGCCAGCCTGGGATGCGCAAATCGGGTGCATTTCTTTGGCATGCAAACCTCAACGCAGGACTTTTACCAGATGGCCGACGGCCTGCTATTGCCAACGCTGTATGACCCGTTTCCAAACGTTATCCTGGAAGCCATGGCCTGTGGATTACCAGTGATCACCACGCCAACCTGCGGCGGCGCGGAATTTATTACTGCTGGCGTTAACGGTTATGTCTGTGATGCGTTAGATATTGAAGGTCTTCGTGCGGCCGTAATGGCACTACCAAAACAGGCTCTGGGTTCAATTGAAGGAGAACGAGCGCGTGAAAAAATCATCGACTGCTCACCGCAAAAGCTTTCGTCGCAGCTTATCTCTCTCTACTGGAGCCTAATAAAATAATATGCGCATACTCATGATTATGTATGGCTTCTTCGGCCATAGGGCTGAGAAAGTTGTTCTAATCTTTTAGGAAGGTTTAATATAGCAGGGCCATCAGGTGGCTCTGCTTTGATTGTTTGATGTTTTTTTTAAACCAGACCTGATCAAATAGAGCACACAGTTGTCGACGATTCCATCGTACTCGCACTTCTGAATGATATCTTGATGCAATCACTGCTTAGGCATTGATTGATGCGATAAATAGTTTGATCCCATGAAGCATTTTCGACTGTTACCAGTATTCGCCTTAAAAATCGGCCTGGTAGTGGCATTTTACGCGTTAATTTAATTTCGTTTAATATGATTAAAATCAACAGCTTAATTTTAAATTAGTTAACTATTGATGGCGATTTGGAATCAAAATCGGATAAAAAACAAACACTCGTGTTCCCTGGAGTTTTGGCCGCATTAGTCACCATGGCGCCATGGTGCTCGAACTTCCGAATGATATCTTGATGAAATACTCGCCCAAAAATTATTGATACGGCAGATAGGTTATTTCCATGAAGCATTTTCGACCGGCACTGTTACCCCAAGAATACCGACCTGACGAATTTGTCTGTGATGCGCTTGAAACACAAGCCACTCATGCATCCACGCTGAAGAGAAAAGCTATTTATTCGGTCGAGAGAGTGCCCACGCGTAAAAATTTCCCCACATCTTGCCGCCATAGCCTTCCTCGCAGCTTACCTCTCTCTACTGGAGCCTAATAAAATAATATGCGCATACTCATGATTATCGATGGCTTACCGGGCGGTGGAGCTGAGAAGGTTGTTCTGACTCTTTCGGAAGGTTTAATCCAGCAAGGCCATCAGGTCGCTCTGCTTTCATTACGCGACGTGTGTTCTTACGCCATTCCGGCGCAGCTCGAATACAAAGTGGTTAACGATGATTGCCGCACTCCCTGGCGCAAGCTCAACGAGTTATCTCGACGAGCGAAGCAGTTAGATGAATGTTTCAAAGAGTTAGAACACTCCGGGCCAGCATTTGATTTAATCATCTCTAATCTGCATAAAACTGACCGTATCGTCAGTAAAAGCGCACTCTATTCCGACAACCGCCTGTGGTTCTGCATTCACGGTGTCTTGTCATCCACCTATCTGGGTCACAGAAAAGGTCTGAATCGTTGGTTTAAAAAGCAAAAGATGGCGTCGGTATATCAGAACAAAAATATTGTTTCTGTCTCCGAATTTGCCGGAAAAGACTTGCTAACGGATATGGGCGTGCGCGCCAGGCACCTGGAAGTCATCAACAATCCGTTTGATTTAGTGCATACCAGAGAGTTAGCGGCAGAAGAGTGTGAGCTAGCTGGCCAACCTTATCTGATCCACGTGGCGCGTTTTCATGTGCAGAAAAGGCACGATCGCTTACTCAAGGCCTATGCCAAAACCAGGCTTTCTGCGCCCTTAGTTCTTTTGGGCACGGGTCCTGAAGAAAAAATCGCCGAAGTCAAAACGCTGGCGTTAAGCCTGGGCATTGCCGAAAGGGTTATATTCCTGGGATTCCAGAAAAAACCTTTCCCATATATCAAAAACGCCAAATTGCTGGTCATGAGTTCGGACAGCGAGGGCTTTGGCAACGTTCTGGCAGAAGCGCTAATTTTGAATACGCCAGTCGCCAGCACGCGCTGCCCGGGTGGCCCAGAGGAGATCCTGATCGGAGATTTGGCTCGCGGCCTTTCTGAGATTAACGTCGACTCGTTAGCCGAAACCATCTTGGATATCTACAATAACCCACCGGTTATCGATGCAAAAACGTTGTCCCGTTTTGAATTACAGACAATCTGTAAGCAATATGCAGCTTTGGCAGCCATCAGTGCCGATCAATAATGATGGCTTTCGCTCAGCTTAAAATTTAGAATTCGGCCTTTACCCTTAGATTTTACGGATATTATGTTACAAACGCTGTATACCGTTCTTCTTTACCTCATTCAGCCGCTGATCTGGATTCGTCTCTGGATGCGTGGCCGGAAGGCGCCGCTCTATCGCAAAAGATGGGCAGAGCGCTATGGATTTTGCAAAGGTAAGGTCGTGGCGGACGGCATTATGCTGCATTCCGTTTCTGTGGGTGAAACACTGGCCGCGGTTCCGTTGGTAAGAGCGCTGCGTCATCGCTATCCTTCCCTGCCGATCACCGTGACTACTATGACGCCGACTGGCTCGGAACGTGCCGTTTCTGCTTTCGGCAAAGATGTTAGCCACGTCTATCTGCCGTATGATCTACCCGGCTCCATCGAGCGTTTTCTTGATCAGGTTCGCCCCAAGCTGGTGATTATCATGGAAACAGAGTTGTGGCCAAATCTTATTTCTGCTCTGCATCAGCGAGATATTCCGCTAGTGATCGCCAATGCGCGCCTGTCTGCTCGCTCCGCCAAAGGTTATGCCAAGATAGGCAAATTTATTCAGCGCGTGATGAAAAAAATCACCCTGATTGCGGCGCAAAATACCGAGGATGGCGAACGCTTTATCTCTTTAGGACTTAAACGCTCTCATCTTGCGGTCACCGGAAGCCTGAAGTTTGATATTTCTGTCACTCCTGAACTCGCCGCTCGCGCACTGACATTGCGCAGCCAATGGGCCTCGCGTCGTCAGGTATGGATTGCCACCAGCACTCACGACGGCGAAGAGGCTATTCTGCTTGAAGCCCACCGCGAATTGCTAAAAACCTTTCCTAATCTGCTGCTGATCCTCGTGCCGCGCCATCCTGAACGATTCCCGGTGGCCTGCGATTTAACTCAAAAAGCGGGTCTAACCTATATTCAACGCAGTAGTGGAGAAGTGCCTTCGGCGCAAACTCAGGTGGTAATCGGAGATACCATGGGCGAGCTGATGCTACTGTACGGAATTGCTGATGTTGCTTTCGTTGGTGGCAGTCTGGTTGAACGAGGCGGTCATAATCCGCTGGAAGCCGCTGCGCACGCAATACCGGTGCTAATGGGTCCACATACCTTCAATTTCAAAGATATCTGCGCCAAACTTGCGCAGGCGGATGGCCTGATTACCGTGACAGACAGTGCCTCGCTGGTTAAAGAGATTTCCACGCTGTTGACCGACGAAGACTATCGTTTGTACTACGGTCGCCACGCGGTAGACGTGCTGCGTCAAAATCAGGGCGCACTGCAACGCCTGTTGCAGCTGATGGAGCCTCATCTTCCCCCACGGAGTCATTAAATAATGTCTGCCAAACTACGCCTGTCGGTGGTGCTGATAGCTAAAAACGAAGCCTCCCTACTGGAAGACTGTCTCAACTCAGTCAGTTGGGCAGATGAAATTATCCTCCTCGATTCAGGAAGTAGCGACGGTACTCCGGCTTTGGCCCGCGATTTAGGCGCTAAAGTATTTGAAAATACTGACTGGCAAGGGTTTGGCAAACAGCGCCAGCTCGCACAGGACTATGCCAGCGGTGACTACATTTTGATGATCGATGCCGACGAACGTGTTACGCCTGAACTACGTCAATCTATCGAAGCGTGCCTGCAACAGCCTGATGACAGCAAAGTTTATCGCCTGGGCCGTCGCAACCTGTTCATGGGCCGCTTTATGCGCCACAGTGGCTGGTATCCTGATCGCGTCTGCCGCTTATATAAAGCCGACAAGTTTCGCTATAACAATGACCTGGTGCATGAAGCCGTAGATACTGGCAATGCTAAAATTGTCGATCTCAAAGGGGATCTGCTGCATTTGACCTGTCGTGATTTTTTCGCCTTTCAGCGTAAGCAGATGAACTATGCCGAAGCCTGGGCAAAGCAACGATTTCAACAAGGCAAACGTTGCAGCTATTTTTCTATTATCAGCCATACGCTGGCCGCTTTTTTAAAAACCTGGGTACTACGCGCAGGTTTTCTAGATGGTAAACAGGGCCTGCTTATCGCTGGCGTAAATGCGCAGTATACTTTCAACAAGTATGCGGCCCTGTGGGCCTTCAGCCATCAACTGCAAAAAAGCGAGCCACAATGAGCACCAAAGCAATCTATCCGGGAACTTTTGATCCACTGACCAACGGGCATCTGGATTTAGTAACCCGCGCTTCTTTGATGTTCGAGAAAGTCATTCTGGCCATTGCCGCCAGTCCGCACAAAAAAACGCTGTTTACTCTCGAAGAACGTGTTTCGCTGGCGGCTCAGGCAACCTCTCACCTCGCAAATGTCGAAGTTATCGGTTTTAGCTCATTGATGGCAAACTTCGCGAAAGACCATCAAGCCAACGTTCTGGTTCGTGGACTGCGGGCGGTATCAGACTTTGAATACGAGATGCAGCTGGCTAGTATGAATCGCCACTTGATGCCGACGTTGGAAAGCGTATTTCTGATGCCTTCCAAAGAATGGTCGTTTATTTCATCGTCGCTGGTTAAAGAGGTGGCGCGACATGGGGGAGATATCACGCCATTCCTGCCTGAACACGTTACTAAAGCCCTGCTTGAGAAAATTGCCGCCGACTAACGCTGGCAGTTCGGGCAAAAGAAGGTGCTGCGCTGCGCGTGTTTGCTGCTTTGAATAGGCGTGCCGCAAACGCGACAAGGTTCGCCAGCGCGGCCATACACCTGCAGCTCCTGCGCAAAATAACCTGGCTTGCCATCGGATTGTAAAAAGTCGCGCAATGTCGTTCCGCCCTGCTCAATCGAGCGCAGCAATACCGCTTTGATGGTCGCTACCAACAGTGCGTACTCTTCTAACGACAGCGAATTTGCCGGACGATCAGGTGAAATTCCCGCCACAAACAGTGATTCGCTGGCGTAAATATTACCCACGCCAACCACCAGTTTGTTGTCCATCAGCCAAGGCTTAATTGCCGATTTCTTCTTCTGCGATTTATCTCGCAAGTATTCCGCGTGAAAATCTTCACTCAGCGGCTCAGGGCCAAGGTGCGACAACACGCTACTACCTTCTAAATCTTGCGTCCAAAGCCAGGCCCCAAAGCGGCGCGGGTCGGTATAGCGCAGCACAAAGCCGGTATCCATCACTAAATCTACATGGTCGTGCTTGGCGGGCTCGGTTTCCTCGGCTAATACTCGCAGGCTACCGGACATGCCCAGATGGATAATAATCCAGCCTGTTTTCAGCTCCACCAGCAAATACTTTGCTCGACGCTGCACGCTGATAACCACCTGATCGCTTAGCGACATAATCTCCTGCGAGACTGGCCAGCGAAGGCGGGCATTGCGCACCACGGCGTGCATAATCTTGTGGCCAACCAAATAGGGCTCTATCCCACGGCGACTGGTTTCAACCTCTGGTAGTTCTGGCATGAAGTATTCCTGGGGACATTAATGTGCCGAGTAGTGTAGCCAACACAGCTACGGCTTCAAGCAGTAAAATTATCCCCGAAGTAATTGGAGTTGAAGCAAGGCGGCAAATGAACGAGTCCCTGGGAGCTTACACAGGTAAGTGACTGGGGTGAGAGTGTGTAGCCACAAAGCTGCCGGGAGCAGATTTGAACGCTGTTTACAGCGGCCCCGGAGGGGTGAAGTCCAGGGATGGGCTGAATAGCACAGCTACGGCTTCAAGTACGAAGGGGATTTTTGGGCATAAAAAAACCCAGCCGAGGCCGGGTTTTTATTAATCCGCTAAAATTACTTAATTTTAGCTTCTTTGTAGATCACGTGCTGGCGGACAACTGGATCGAATTTCTTCAGTTCCAATTTTTCCGGCTTAGTACGCTTGTTCTTCGTGGTGGTATAGAAGTGACCAGTACCAGCAGAAGAAACCAGCTTGATCTTCTCGCGAACACCTTTAGCCATGTTTCAGTTCCTTTCCTTAATACTTCTCACCACGGGCACGAATTTCGGCCAAGACCGTTTCGATACCCTTCTTATCAATCACACGCATACCTTTAGCAGATACACGCAGAGTTACAAAGCGCTTCTCACCTTCAACCCAAAAACGATGGGAATGCAGGTTTGGCAGAAAACGGCGTTTGGTCGCGTTCATTGCGTGGGAACGGTTGTTACCGCTCACCGGGCGCTTGCCAGTAACTTGGCAGACTCGGGACATGTGTCTATTCTCCAAAAATCAAATCAGCTCGAGCTTCGTATAGGGTATGGCCGCCTCGTCAGGCTTTGAGAGCCCATCTCAGCAAACTCCACTGAGAACCGACTCACTGTCGTCGGGTAAAAACCATAAATCATCAGGTTAACCATCAGCATGCATGATGCTTCCCGGTAATGAAACCTGCTGAGATAGGCTCTTAACGCCAAACCCAAGATTCTCAAAGGTGGCGTAGTATACGCTCTAGAGCGTAAGTGCTCAAGTCCCGAACAGCTAAAGATCCCTAAGGATCTATAAAAAGGCGTTTAAAGCCAACCGCGCTCGGCAAAAGAGACGGTATCTCCTCCCCCAACCACCAGGTGGTCAAGTACGCGAATGTCCAACAGTTGGCACGCCTTTACTATCTGTTCGGTTACCCTTCTGTCCGCAAAACTGGGTTCAGCTCTGCCGGACGGGTGATTATGCGCCAGAATCAGCGCTGTCGCATTAACCTTCATCGCTTCGCGCACAATTTCACGCGGATGAATTTCGACGCTGCTAATAGTACCAGCAAACATCTCCTCATGGCGAATAACACGGTGTTGATTGTCGAGAAAAAGTACCAAAAACACCTCTCTCTCCCGATCTGACAGCAGATTTTGTAAATACTGACGGGTTATCTGTGGATTCAGCAGCACATTTTCGCATGCGAGCTGACGGGCATGGCGCCGTTGTGATAGTTCAGTCACAGCAGAGAGCTGGGCAAACTTTGCCGCCCCCATGCCGTGAAAACTGATTATGTCCTGATAATCCGCAGCTAAAATTTCATAAATTGATCCAAAATGTGTAACCAGACTTTCTGCCAGCGCCATCACATTCATGCCACGCACGCCAGTGTGTAAAAAAATGGCCAGCAGTTCACAATCTGACAAGCTGGCTGCCCCATGGGCGATCAACTTTTCTCTTGGCCCCGTCCCTCCGCTCCAAACTATTTTGTGCTTTTTCATCATCACACCTCATTAGCCAGGATTGTCGCACAGCCTGATAACGCAAGGTTTGCAGAAGATTTTATCCTGCGAGACATCTCGCAAAACCCGCAAACCCCCTCGCTAATAATGAAAGCGTATAGCTGTCATGAATGAGCAGTATGCTAAAATATCGCCTCTTTGGACTTTCAATCGGACAATCATGATGACGGGACTTTCCGGCAAACATATTGTGCTTGGCGTCAGCGGCGGCATTGCTGCCTACAAAGCACCTGAATTGGTACGGCGGCTCCGCGACCGTGGGGCAGAAGTTAGAGTCGTGATGACAGAAGCGGCCAAAGCTTTTATTACACCACTCAGCCTGCAAGCCGTTTCGGGTTATCCAGTCTCTGACTCGCTGCTAGACCCGGCCGCAGAAGCCGCGATGGGCCATATTGAGCTCGGTAAATGGGCTGACCTGGTTATCATCGCTCCCGCCACCGCCGATTTACTGGCGCGTATCAATGCCGGGATGGCGAATGACCTGCTGACGACTATCTGTCTGGCTACCGCTGCGCCTGTCGCCGTTGTTCCTGCCATGAACCAGCAGATGTATCGTGCTGCCGTCACTCAGGAAAACCTGCAACAACTTACGGCTCGCGGCACATTGATTTGGGGACCTGATGAAGGCAGCCAGGCCTGTGGCGACGTAGGGCCAGGGCGCATGCTCGACCCGATGGTGATTGTCGGCATGGCCGTTGAGCACTTCACGCCTCACCAGGACTTGAAGCATCTGAAGATAATGGTTACTGCTGGACCAACGCGTGAGGCGCTGGACCCCGTTCGTTACATCAGCAATCACAGCTCAGGAAAAATGGGCTTTGCCATTGCCGAAGCCGCTGCCAGGCGCGGTGCCCAGGTAACTCTGGTCAGCGGTCCAGTTTCACTGGAAACGCCAAAAAATGTGACTAGAATCGACGTGACTACCGCGCTGGAAATGGAAGCCGCGGTTAATAATGGCGTCGCCTCTCAACATATTTTTATCTCCTGCGCCGCTGTGGCAGACTATCGTGCTATCACGATAGCCGACGAAAAAATAAAAAAACAAGGTGATGAAATCACTCTTAAAATGGTTAAAAACCCTGATATTGTCGCCGGGGTTGGTGCCATGAAAGAACATCGGCCGTATGTCGTTGGGTTTGCCGCAGAAACCCAGAATATGGAAGAATACGCCCAACAAAAACGAATCAGGAAGAATCTAGACCTGATTTGCGCAAATGATGTTTCACTTGCCGGGCATGGTTTTAATAGCAATACCAATGCTTTGCATCTTTTTTGGCAACATGGAGATCTGCGTTTACCCCTCAGTGATAAACAGCAGCTTGGCCAAGCTTTAATAAATGAGATTGTCAGCCGTTATGATGAAAAAAATAGACATTAAGATCCTTGATCCACGCATTGGCAAAGATTTCCCATTGCCGGCTTATGCAACACCAGGTTCCGCTGGACTAGATTTGCGTGCAGTTCTGGACAATGCCGTTGAGCTGCATCCGGGTGAAACCACTTTGCTTCCTACCGGCCTGGCTATTCACATCGGCGATGCCAATCTGGCAGCGGTTATCCTGCCTCGTTCAGGCTTGGGGCATAAGCATGGCGTGGTTTTGGGTAATCTGGTGGGTCTGATTGATTCGGATTATCAGGGGCAGTTAATGGTGTCGGTATGGAATCGTGGTCAAACGACTTTCACTATTGAACCAGGCGAACGTATCGCACAGATGGTATTTGTTCCTGTAGTTCAGGCTGAATTCAATCTGGTTGAAGACTTTACCAGCAGTGAACGTGGCGAAGGTGGCTTTGGTCACTCTGGGCGCCAGTAAGAATCTGTTCAACATCGCGGTGCAGGGCCGCAGGATATTGAACAGATCCTTATTTATATCAAGCCGATGCAATAAACACTAATTATACTCCACTGCTTCTGGAAGGCTGGGCTTTGTCTATCGCTGGACAAAAGCAGAGGGGGTAGATAAGCCGCAAGATCTCTCGATTTAAGCGGCCATTGTGCGGTTTTTTTATAATTTTGAGCCGTTTTTTAGCAAGGGTCTATTCAGACATGGCAGAAAAAGAAAATACTAAAAGGAACCGGCGCGAGGAGATTTTGCAGGCGTTAGCGCAAATGCTCCAGTCCAGCGATGGCAGCCAGCGTATTACTACGGCAAAGCTTGCCGCCAATGTCGGTGTATCTGAAGCTGCACTTTACCGCCATTTTCCCAGCAAAACGCGGATGTTTGACAGTCTTATCGAGTTTATCGAGGACAGCCTTATCACCCGTATCAATCTTATCTTGCAGGATGAGAAAGATACGCTAAATAGGCTTCGTCTCATTCTGCTGTTGATATTGGGATTTGCTGAACGTAATCCGGGTCTGACTCGCATCATGACAGGACATGCATTGATGTTTGAACAAGACCGGTTGCAAGGTCGAATCAACCAGCTGTTTGAACGTATTGAGGTTCAGCTTCGCCAGGTTCTGCGCGAAAAGAAAATGCGTGAAGGTGCAGGATATACCACTGATGAAACCCTGCTCGCCAGTCAATTGCTGGCATTTTGCGAAGGCCTGCTGTCGCGCTTTGTGCGTTCAGAGTTTAAGTATCGCCCAACGCAGGATTTCGACACCCGCTGGCCGCTGATTGCTGCACAGCTGCTATAAGCAATTTGTTCTAAAAATAGAAAGCAAAAAAGGGCCAATGGCCCTTTTCTTTATAATGCTTAAAACTGAAATTAAATGCCGTACTGCTGACGATAAGCACGTACCGCGGCCAGATGATCGGCCATCTCAGCCTTCTCTTCCAGATAATCAATCAGGTCAGCCAAAGTGATGATTGATATCACCTTACAGCCGTAATCGCGTTCAACTTCCTGAATAGCAGAGATATCCGCACGACCACGCTCTTGGCGATCCAGGGAAATAAGCACACCGGCCAATGACGCGTTATTCGCATTAATGATTTCCATCGATTCACGGATAGCGGTTCCGGCGGTGATTACATCGTCCACCAGCATTACTTTACCTTGCAGCGGACTACCCACCAGAGTGCCGCCTTCGCCGTGATCTTTAACTTCTTTGCGGTTAAAGCAGTAAGGCACATCGCGTTCATGCTGCTCGGCCAATGCCACCACTGTGGTGGTTGCGATAGGGATACCCTTGTAAGCCGGGCCAAACACCAAGTCAAAATCGATGCCTGAGTCAATCAGAGCTTCGGCGTAAAAACGGCCGAGCAAAGCCAGGTCGCGACCGGTATTAAACAGGCCTGCGTTAAAAAAGTAGGGGCTGATACGGCCTGACTTCAGGGTAAATTCGCCGAATTTCAAAACCTGCTTGTTCAGTGCAAACTCAATAAACTGGCGCTGATAGGCTTTCATGGATATTTTTCCTCGTGTTCTTTTAATCTTATAGCTGGCCCAAAGGCCATACATAAAAAAGGCGACTGATTAAGTCGCCCCAAATAATTACTCTCCCAGAACCGCTTTCTGCGCCTGGAAAATAGTCTCGATTCCCCCTCGAGCGAGGGTGAGCAAGCTAAGCAACTCTTCATGACTGAACGGCTCGCCCTCTGCGGTGCCCTGCACCTCAATCATACGACCATCTTCCATCATCACCACGTTCATGTCGGTTTCAGCGGCAGAGTCTTCTACATATTCAAGGTCGCAAAGCGCTTCGCCTTTAACGATGCCGACAGATACTGCCGCAACCAGGCCTTTCATTGGGTTTGCTTTCAGTTTACCGGCTGCGACCAAGGCGTTTAACGCATCGGCCAGCGCTACGCAAGCGCCTGAAATTGAAGCAGTACGCGTACCGCCATCGGCCTGCAACACATCACAGTCCAGAGTAATAGTGAATTCACCAAGCTTTTTCAAATCAACAGCGGCGCGCAGAGAACGGGCAATCAGACGCTGGATCTCTAAAGTACGGCCGCCCTGCTTGCCTTTTGCCGCTTCACGCGGATTACGGCTGTGAGTAGAGCGAGGAAGCATGCCGTATTCTGCGGTGATCCAACCTTGACCTTGGCCTTTCAGAAAGCGTGGAACCCCTTCTTCAACGGTCGCGGTGCAAAGGACTTTGGTGTCGCCAAATTCAACCAAAACAGAACCTTCAGCGTGTTTTGTGTAGTTTCTGGTCAGGGTAAGTGGGCGCACTTCTTGTGCATTTCGGCCTGCTGGACGCATGGGGGTTTTCTCCGGCTCGTAAATCATAGTTGGCTGCGCATTATACGGGCTTCGTGAGGTAATGCCTATCATGACAGATGCAGCGAGGCTATAATCCTTGCATCTTTACATTAACAGGTACACAGACATGATCCGTAGTATGACCGCTTACGCCCGACGTGAAATCAAGGGTAACTGGGGCAGCGCAGCGTGGGAACTTCGCTCCGTTAACCAACGTTATCTGGAAACTTATATCCGTCTGCCCGAGCAGTTTCGCAGTCTGGAGCCGGTTATTCGTGAACGCGTCCGTGCTCGTTTGACTCGCGGTAAAGTTGAATGCAATCTGCGCTTCGACCTTGACCCAAGTGCGCAAGGTACATTGCAACTCAATGAAAAGCTGGCTAAACAGCTGGTTGAGGCTGCGCAGTGGGTCAAAATGCAAAGTGATGAAGGTGAAATCAATCCACTCGACGTGCTGCGTTGGCCGGGCGTGATGGTTGCCGAAGAACAAGATCTTGATGCTATCAGCAACGAACTGCTGGTTGCCCTTGATGGCGCACTGGATGACTTTATCTTGGCTCGTGAAAGCGAAGGCGCATCACTGAAAACGTTGATAGAACAACGTCTTGATGGTGTCAGTGCTGAAGTTGTTAAAGTCCGTGCCCAGATGCCGAACGTTTTGCTGTGGCAGCGCGAGCGTTTAGTCAACAAACTGGAAGACGCTCAGGTGCAGTTGGAAAACAATCGCCTGGAGCAAGAGTTGGTACTGATGGCGCAGCGCGTCGATGTTGCAGAAGAGCTCGACCGTCTAGAAGCCCATGTTAAAGAAACGCATAAAATCCTGAAGAAGGAAGAGGCCGTCGGCCGCCGTCTGGATTTCATGATGCAAGAATTCAACCGCGAGTCCAACACACTGGCGTCGAAATCTATCAACTCCGACGTAACCACCTCCGCCATCGAGTTGAAAGTACTTATCGAACAGATGCGCGAGCAGATCCAGAATATAGAGTAATTTCTGGTTATAAAATTTGATTCTAGAAGCCCGTCGCTATGGACTGACTCCATAAGGCGGGCTTTTTATTATCCTAAAAACAGCAATCTATCCGATACTCATAAAATCTATAGCGACTTAATGGCCTACCTAGCTTGCACAGATAAGACCATTTCAATATTAGATTTTACACTTAGGCGGTGAGTTGCATTTCAGTAATGGTATTCCTAAGAGCAACACGGAATTTTGGCTGAAAAAATTTGCCATTAATGTTCATAGAGACGAAAAAGCTATAGCTCAATTACTCGAACAAGGCTGGAGAGTATTTACAATTTGGGAATGCGGATTAAGAAAAGCGGATGAAGTAATTTTAAGACGGATACCGAAGACTATAAAGAGCCAGGAGCGGATGCTAAGTTGGCCGGAGTATTGATTCGTATCTAAGCAAAGAGTAAAACACAGCGGCCAATGATTAATATTAAATTAATCATTGGCCGCTCTTACAATTTTCTGGCATTTTAAGATTTAACACGAACCTCCGGATACACCTCTTGAACGTCAGAAAAAACAGAGGAATTTTCCAATCTGTTAATTGTTGTCAGACGAAGAGAATTAACTATCGGCTGATGAGGTACACCCTCTATAGCATTTTTAAATGTTAACGGTTTACCAAGTTTAAATAGATAATAGCGTTCCTCGGAGTTAGAAATGCTTCCAGCTTGCTCTTCAGTAATGTCCCGCCGAGAGACAACCGACACTCCATTTACAGGCCACAATTTATCCATTTTTTTTGTATTGCTACTGAGAGCCGATGTCGAAGCCAAGGCAATAAATTTAATTTCGGGAACAACATGTCCTGCATATTTTTTGACAAAAGTAGCTTCCTTAACATGATACCACTTAGCATCACCAGCCTCGAAAGCGTCAAAATATTTTTTCTTGCGGCCCCTGGTACCTGCCAAAGCAGCTGTCATGACTAAGTCCGGGTAAAGTGCTTGCTGCATTCCATAATGTGGAATACGAACAGAGTCATTTAGCAGTAAGCTTTCCTGTCTAACTTCAGAAGATTCTTTTGATTGAGGCAGGCCAACTTGCATGATCAAGAAATTTGTCAGCCAAGCTCGACCCATCTTTTGATTTTTATTTTGTTGATCTTCACTCGGTAGAAGAGCAAACGCACCAATACCTATTTCTTCAATGGCTTCAGCATAAGGGTTTGGATCCAGATTTTGATTAAAAAAACCAGGGTACAATGCAAAAGCGCCAAAAACTGGGCGACTTTTTTGATAACCTTTTTGAGTCGTCTTTGATACTTCACTGTTCATTCTTATCAAAGCATCACGATAGCGGTGCATCTGATTTATAGCGTCTTCAGGCGCAAGATCATCACCATAATCTTGGCTAGCTTCTATATTTTCATTGAAACGACTATCGAATGTTTTAATCCGATATTTAGCATCGAATAACCAGATAAACTGCTTTCCATTAGGAAACGTGATCTCAAGGAATATATCGGGCTTTTGTGGCACAATATGTGAGCGCAAGTAACTTCCGTCAGCCTTAAAAATAGGCTCATGTGCAAGCCTGGCTTTTAAGCCATCATCACGAGTGAATTTAAAAGCATTACCTAGCCCATCTTTAAATTGATATTCCATATAACTATTGATTTGCAAAGCACTTTTTTTGGAAGATATTTCTTTGAATCCTAAGTCCTCAACAAGAATTTCACGTAAAGTAAGGAAGCACCAGACTTCATATATCTCAGCAACTGACTTCATGGAAACAGATGCCTGATTAGAAAACACATCCAGATAAAACTTTAGTTGCTGCCAAACACTATAAACGGCGCTATAACCAGTTTTCTGCTGGAGCACTAAAGATTCTCGAGACAAGCCATTGTAGTTTCCTACCTCGCGTAAAAACTCCTGATTATGCATTTTTGTTAAAGTCTGTTCCCAGCTAGTAATTTCATCTAAAAAGGCTTTGGAGATACGCTGTTTATCAGGAGACTTATTATTTTCTGTTAATTGATTATGAAAACCGGCAAGACAATCTTTACTGTGTTTTACTACCATTTTTATGAAGCGATTTTCAGGCGTGTCGACACTTAAATGCTTTTTCTCAACGCGATAGCGCTTATATAACTTTCCGCCTCTAATATCTTCTTGGACGCGTTCCGAAAGTCGATGAGAAAGGCGACCTTTCAAACGATCGGCTTTGGTATAACTCACTGTATTTTTTAAACGACTGTGGGGTGCCTGTGTGATTACCTTTAGGCCATTCTCAAACTGCCGGCGAAGACTATTAAAGTTCGCAAGCCACAATAATGGGAAATTGCCTCGCTGACTGCCCTTAGCCGCATCTTGTTCTGTCTTTTCAGCCAGACTAAAACGCCATAAGGGGTATTGTTCATCAATTGACTGGTACATTGCAGCCAAATCAGTTTGCAAATCCATTTTGGTCGGCAGTACTTCAAAAGATAAAGTAGACTCGTGAGTTATATCACCTACCTGATAACGTAAAGGTAGCTTAAACCAACCTATATCATTGTTTGTATTGATACTACCTGTGAGTCTAGCATCGTTGCGTCCATGGCTTTTTGTAAAACGAAAGCAATCATTGACAGAATTCAATCGATGAGCAACTTGAGCATTCTGGACATTAATATCCTTGAACTCCCATTCAATTTGGTATTGAATATTTTCAAAGAATAGGGGTTTTTTGAGTATAAGCGCATACATGGCACCATTACTCGTTGCCTTATAATCAAGAGATTGAAGTGACTCGGCAATAAAGGGCTGACTTAATAGTTCCAATGGCGGGTAAAATCGGATTTCACTAAAAGGAAAATACCCACTGCGCTTTTCCAAGGTCTTGGTATAAATATCCTGACGCTTCTCGATATCGCTGCACCAAATCGTCAGTTCGAAATGAGCCGTTTGTAAACGTATTAAATCAGTCATCCCTCGCCCCATTATGGCCAAAAACTCGTGAAACCCAGAGCCAACCGATTTTTCATCCACGTTAATTTGGCTACACTGCGGCATGCGATTAGAATTGTTTTATCTTCAGTATCCAGTTTTTGGCGACTCAGATCGCGCCTTACCTCTCCAGCTGAAATATCATCTAATTGTATACTGAGCGTTAGCAAAAGGTCACCCAGTATAGAATTATTGCTCTGGGTTGAGGCCAGCTTATCTACATCGCCTTCAATTCTTGGCAATACTTTACACATTAGGAAATCATCCCATACCGCCTGAAGCTCTGTATCGGTTTGAGGTTGATGACTAATGACGCTTAACAACAATTCATTGAGCGCGCGGTAGGCTAACTTAAATGGTGAGTTGTTTAAGACCATATTGATCGACTTTAAGAACTCTATACTTTTCGCGCCATCGGCATCTATATCAGGAAGTAGCTCTTTGCTTTCAAGAGCGCTAGACCAAATTGGATATGAAAGGGTTTTTGGTTTACTTTTCGGTGAAAAATATTCATCGTAGTTATTAGGGAAAAACTCACCAAAATCAAAGCTCAATGCGCGGTCAATAACTTTGCGAGAGAAGCCATGGGTTGTTTCATCCATGTTTACTGTGCCGGCAACGATAAGATTAAATGGAATACCGATACCGAAATTAAGGAATCTTTCCCACAAAGCTCCTTCGGGCAATGCCATATCTGTGCGGAGTTTAGCTTGACCTTCTGGAGAAAGATTTTTGATAACGTTGGATGTTAATAATGGGTCGGTAGAATAGGTGAAATCTTTGTCTGCCCAAATCCATTCACGTGTTTCAAGAACGGATAAATAGTCAGCAAAATATTGCTCAACAGGTGCCAGATTCATTTCATCAAGGCATAGCCAGTAAGGACGGACATTATCAAGCTGAGTTTTTTCACCCGTGACAGCCCTACCTTCCAAATTAATACCAGCCTTCTCGATCTCTTGCCAAGCTTTAACTAAAAACTGTAAAACTGCGGTAGTAACGTAATTAGTATCACCACTAAGTCTTGAGGTATAACCAAGTAAATCAGAGGGTTCGTGCCAATCGGGACGAACGGAGACTAGACAGTAAGTGTCTTCAAGCGACCCATTACAGCTGCTTGCAAGAGCTTGCTGACGTACGAAACGAGTTTTTCCCGTACCTGAGATGCCTGCCAGGAGAAGGAATGGTTTCGAGAGTGATTCAAAATTTTGACCAATTATAGGCTCAATTGTTGTTTCATCAGACTTTGGCATCCAAGAAAAATCCTCTAGCTGCTTATAAAGCATTAACAAGATATTAAGATCTTCCTTAAGCCGATCATCACTGGGAATTGATTTGGCGTCATAATACTTTGCCACAATATTAGCTTTTTCATATGATTGACCTAAGGAAGTTTTGGCGTTCAGATGAATATCTCGACTTCCCCAACTCATTAATTTTGGTAATTTATTTAGAATATTTTCTTTTATTTCAATCGCTTGTTTTTCAGCAAGACGCTTACCCAGTTTCTTAGTCGGGTTGGTTGTACCTTGGATTAGAGATAAATAAAATCCCGTACCGTCAGCTTTAAAAAGATAGACTGGATAAACGCCATCTTGAGTTGTCGTCGTCATATTTGGATTTAAGATAGATAACCAGGGAACACTAGCCCAATTACCCGCACCAACACTTGCTTTCACTTCATAAAAAGGATCAAACTCCTCGACTATATCCACAATTTTTTGTCGAAATTCTTTTCGAAATAGCATGGCAAGCGGATGCTCAGTGAACGGTTCTTTAGTCGCCTGAACCCATCCTTGATTTATTTTTTGCAGTATTTCACTTAGTTGCATTTCCCCCCCTGCGCAACAAATATTAATAAGTAATGCGTTCATAGCCAATAAGTTCGATGGCTTCTTTTGATATCTTAATCAGAAAATCTAAATGATAATCATCTTATTCACTTTAAGTCCTTTTACAACCGACTAGTCACTTGAGTTCGTTATCCTTTATCCGAGATCAATTTCCGTTAACCTCTGTCAGCATGGCGCAGCGCCGTTAGGATCGCGTAGGTAGTTGTAACCATGTATGTAAATAACGGTAACAAGATTGACGGCGATAGGTTTAGGTCTTATATCAGTCGGAAGAAGTTTGTAATCGTCTGTAGTTAACCCCTGAGGGGATTGAAATGAAAAAGCTTGCTGCATCACTATTAACCCTGAGCCTGCTCTCACCTACGCTCGCGATGGCGCATCCGGGTGGACATGGATTCAACATTTTGCCTGATGCCGCAGCGGCCGTGGTGATTGGCGGTTTAACTTACTGGGCATTGAACGGAAACTATTATCAGAAAAATGGTGATCAGTATGTTCAGGTTCAAGCTCCACCGCAGAGTGAAGCTGCTCCTCAAGATTACGAGCCATCTCAGGATGAAGCCGCTCCTCAGGATGACACCCCGCCGCCACCTCAAGAGGAAGAAGAGTACGACTCTGCGCCACCAGACCTTTCTCCTATCGACTTCCACGGCGAGCGTTTCTATGTCAGCCACGGGCATTATTACAAACGTGATCCATCTGGCCAGTATTTTGAAATCCCTCGCCCAGACGGACTATAACGCTTTTCAAAAACAACAATAGCAGGCCTAGGCCTGCTGTTTTTAGCTGCTAAAGCGTCTGCGATTAAGCTTTTTGAGAAACCGGCGGTACTGGCTCACGGTCCCCGGCATAGTCGGGTAGTTTGACTTTATAAATCTTGTAAGGCCGCTGCACCAGATCTTTACCTCCCGGCCCACGGTTATAAGCAAGTCTGGCAGTCTGCGGACACGGAATATATAGCTCACGCTGATGGCTAATAAACAGCGCGTCCGGCCCCCAAATCCTGTCATCCTCGACAATCACTTTTAAATCCCCGTCTGGAGTCAGCATGATCACCCTTGGTCGCTGGGCCTCAGCCATGTAAATATTGCCTTTGTTATCAATCGCTGTGCCAGAAAGTGCCGGGGTATCGTAAACAAACTCTACCTGTTGCCCCAAAGCCTGTTCGGAAAGCTTTTCATCACGTAGTGACGCGGTGGGAACCCGATACATTGGGCCTGACAATGTTTGGTAATAGAGCCATTTACCATCCGGGCTAAGCTCGATGGGATCGGAATTCACCACCTTCGGGCTGCCATCATCTTTCTGAAGCACTGTTCCGGTCTCATCCATTGCCGGACGTTCCAGTTTGGCTTTTACCGAGGGGTGATTTCCTAATCGACGCCATGATTTACCGCTCTCGAGATCGGTATAAATAATACCGCCCAGTCCGGAGTCAGTGAAATAAGCATATTTAGAATCAAGACGCAGATCATTGATGTTACCGCCCTTGGGAAGGACGTGTTCGTCGAAGGTGATTTTTTTCAGCAATTTCCCTGTTTTAGTATCAAATTGCAGGATTTTTTGCGCCTTACGGTCGAGTTTTGGATCGCCCTGATCGACCACCCAGAGTGTGTCGTCATCGAAAATATGAACCGTATTGATTAAAACAAAGGCGTCGTCACCGGGTTGGCCGGGCTGCCATTCATTCCAGCTTCCGCCAGGGAAAGGTTTGAGAGTGCCATCAGGAAGTAATTCAGCGACTGAGGGGGTTTTTTCATTGGTTGGCCAGCGAGGTAAGCCAACAAAATTGCGACCGGTGCTGGTTACGGCTATAGCATTTGATAGCCAACGCAGACTGGCAACCTGCTTTAGCTCAGAACCAAGCCCCTTGCTTAGGCCATAATCCGTTGCTGCAAATGCCTGTGCCAAATTAGTACCAAGTAATGCCACGGAACCCGTTGTGAGCAAAGAAGCTTTAAAGAAATCTCTTCTGTTCATACCATTTCCTCTGAGTTAAAAAATTCGAATTTTTATTTCAAAAGTTTAACGAACGGAAATAATTATATGTACAGATGAAAATTTTGTATAAAAAAGCCCGAGTTATCGGGCTTTATGGCACTAAATGAAAAAAATTAAGCTTCCCAGCGTTTCAACAGTACGCAGGCATTAACACCACCGAAGCCGAAACCGTTAGATAATGCATAGTTAATTTCATGCGGCTGAGCGGTATTACCTATGATATTCAGGCCTTCTGCTGCTGGATCTTTGTTATCCAGGTTCAGCGTTGGTGGCACGATTTGGTCGCGGACGGCCAAAACGGTGAAGATAGTTTCCAGACCACCTGCCGCGCCCAGCAAATGACCGGTCGCTGACTTGGTAGAAGTAATGGCCAGCTTGTCACCAGTGCCGAACAGATTTTTGATGGCATTGATTTCGCCGAGATCGCCAACTGGAGTTGAAGTCGCGTGAGCGTTCAAGTGATCGACCTGCTCAGGCTTAAGTCCACCCTGACGCAAAGCGATTTTCATTGCACGGCCTGCACCGTTGCCGTCTTCTGCACCGGAAGTCATGTGATAGGCATCACCGCTGGTGCCGTAACCGATGATTTCGGCCAATGGTTTTGCACCGCGCGCCAAAGCATGTTCCAGCTCTTCAATCACCAAAATGCCCGCACCTTCACCCATCACGAAACCATCACGCGCGCTGTCAAACGGACGCGACGCTTTTTCAGGGTGATCTTCATGACCAGTAGACATGGCTTTTGCCGCGGCGAAGCTGCCCAGGGTCACAGTGTCGATTGTCGCTTCAGCGCCGCCACACAGGGCAACGTCGGCTTCATCATTGCGAATCAAACGAACAGCATCGCCAATTGCCTGCACGCCAGCCGCACACGCAGTTACCGGAGCGCCAATTGGCCCCTTGAACTGATGTTTAATGGAAACCTGACCCGCAGCGAGATTGACCAAGAATGAAGGAATAGTAAATGGAGACAGACGCTTAGGACCGCGCTGGTCGTTGGTTCTTACTGCATTGGTAATTGCCGGGAAACCACCGATACCTGAGCCAATAACTGTAGCTGCGCGCTCTTGCTGCTCAGGAGTTTCAGCTTTAAAACCAGACTGCGCGAGCGCTTTGTCTGCAGCAGCCATAGCGAAAAGAATAAAACGGTCCATCTTCTTCTGGTCTTTTGGCAAAACGTGTAAGTCAGGATCGAACCCAGACTCAGGGTCTTGCTCAAGCGATAATACCTGGCCACCAATTTTAACAGTCAGGGTCTCGCAAATTTCAGCAGGCAGAACACCAACGCCTGACTGACCGGCAAGCAGTCGTTTCCAAATGGTTTCGATATCACAGCCGAGCGGGCTCACCGCCCCCATGCCAGTAATTACTACGCGACGATGAGTCATAAATATTCCTCTACGGATCATTCCATTAAAAGTTTAGATGTGAGTAGCACACGTTTTTATAAGTCTGGTCATTTCACCAAACTTCGTAAAACTAAATTTGTAATTACTACAACTCGCTCCTCCAACTGCTCAGGGGTCTTTTCCTCAAGCATTAGCGGATGCGAAAATGGTGTCATCACGCTGGCAATCGCCATACAGACTTCATCCAACGGCGTTTCAGATTCGAATTCGCCTGATTCACGCCCTTCGAAAATTACCTGTTTCAAAATACTATAAAGTGCAGCGCGGTGATTATTAGCCGAATCCCAATGGTTTGCTGCCGCTACAGCAGCGATATCATGCAGTTTCCGCTCTTCGAAAAACAACGCCAAACTCTTGATTAACAGTGAGGCAAATAGCTCTCGCAACCGGTCCGATGCAGATTGTTTGCTCTGCGCAATCTCTCTGAGTGCATCGTCGATTTGTCCCAGGCAATGAGTGCAAACGGCCTCACCAATAGCCTGTTTAGATTCAAAAAATTTGTAAACGTAAGCGCTTGAAACACCAATAGCCTTTGCCAAATCTGCCACTGAAGTCTTCGAATAACCATAGTGGCGAAAATGATCCAGCGCAGCCTGAATTATCTGCTCTCGGCGTTCATGCAACGCAGGACCACGCTGCGGCAACACAACCGGGATTTCATGTTTCATGCAGCACTCCAGGGCATTATTAAAGCTAGATGTTTAGTTTGAGTTTACAGGTGATAAATATACACATTCGTCACCATAACCCCTAGAAGTTTTATTCAAGGAGATTTACTGCGAGGGATTAATAGATATTCAAGAGGATTTATATGCAATAAAAAGTAATGCCAATGTAAAATTAATTGTTAAAAAATCCAATTAAATAAGCATCTTATTAGACTTATACATTAGATTAAATAATTTGAATTGGCTCTTTTAAAAAAACTCAGTCGAGGCTACCCTCAAAGCTAATTACTCTATAGTGAGTAATCTTCCGCGTATTTGACTGGCGAAATCTATGTTGCTCACTGTTCTTTATATCATTGGCATAACTGCCGAAGCGATGACTGGCGCGCTTGCGGCTGGCCGTAGAAAGATGGATGTTTTCGGCGTCATTATCATTGCCTGCGCCACAGCAATAGGCGGTGGTACTGTGCGCGATATGGTATTAGGGCACTACCCTCTAGGCTGGGTGAAACATCCACAATATGTTCTGATTGTTGCTGCTGCAGCTATTGTGACCACTTGGCTAGCACCTTTGATGAAGCATCTGCGCAAACTGTTTCTGGTGCTCGATGCTCTGGGCTTGGTGGTGTTTTCTATTATAGGTACACAAATCGCACTGGATACCGGTCATGGCCCGCTGATTGCCTCTATCGCCGCTGTCATCACAGGCGTTTTTGGCGGCGTGCTTCGCGACATGCTGTGCAATCAAATTCCTTTAGTGTTTCAAAAAGAGATTTACGGCGGCATCTCCTTTGCTTCAGCCTGGATCTACATTTTCTTGCAATATCTGTCCGTACCACAAAATCTGGTAGTCATCGCAACGCTGTTAATTGGCTTTGCCGCCCGCCTGCTGGCGCTGCGCTTTAAGCTTGGCTTACCTGTGTTTAACTACCCGGATTCTGAACACTAGCAGTTTATTCTACAAGGCTACTGGCCTGGCTAAAGGCCGGTATTCCTTCTTGCATCAGTTTTTCAACCATCGCGACTACCTCGGGATGCTCGATAAACCGACGGATTAGCGAAGTACTTTTTACACCAACACCCGGCATCGCCTGCCACTGCTCTGGCGTGATTGCTCTTAATTCAAGCCAATTCGTTGCATTGCCTGTATTTAGCCCCGCGGCAGGAAACCCCAGTGCAGCCATCCATTTTTTAAAGCTTTTTTGCCGCGCAAGTTCTATTTGAGCCAATAACTTACCTGCCTGTTTCTCACTAATACCCGGAACGGCTACCAGCTGTCGATGTGTCAATTCAAGCCAACTCACTAAGCCAGGCAACAGATTAGCATCCAGTAATTTACTCCAGGTCGCCAAGCCCAGCCCCGTGATATTTAACCCCTGTGGTCCACTGAGCCAGGCAAGTCGTGACAGGAACTGCTCGCGGCACTGGTTATAAGGTGTAAAGCACGTGAAGGCATCGAGTTTCGAATCTGGAATGAATTTAGAAAGGTTTTTTTCATCTCGTACAGCGACCCGCCAGACCACCTCGTCAATACGCGGAATTCCCTGGCCTGCCAAACTGATAGCCACCCGGTCACCAATAATAATGTCCCACTTTTTCAGTCTCGCAGGTGAACCCAAACTGACTCTGGAGACCTGTTTATCATCCAGCATGATCGGGTTTAAATGCAGAACTACCGATCTCTTCCCGCTTCTACCCACTGTCATTTCAATTCCCGTTACGTCCGTCAGTTTGCGCACGACTGGATACTTCCACGCTACGGCCCAATTGGCGGGGCGGTTGCGCCAAAAACGCCCTTCCGGCTCATCCTGCTGGCGGATAACTATTCCGTCAGTGGTGAAAGGCAGCGGCGCCTGATACCAATTTTCTCGCCATTGCTTAGCCTGCTCAAAATTTTCAACCGGGTGCGTAAATTCGGCAGTTAATGGAAATCCCATCTCTTTTAGTCGCTGAACTCGTGATTGCATTTCCAACGGGCCGTCCGGCCATTCCCAGATAAAAATTCCGATCTCCGGCATTCGCTGTGACGAAGAGCGACGCATCATCGCTCCTGCAACTTTCGAACGGGCATTTAGCCCTCCTGACGCATTCTGATGATGACCGCTCATCATCAGAAATAGCTCGCCCTGTAAAACCAGCCGCTCAGAGGTAGCAGGAATTTTTTGGGGGATTGCGGCTATGTCCATCGCCTTATGAGTCCAATCTTGGCCATAAAGGCCATCACCCCGGCTCAGCAACGAAACCAAGTTTCCCTGCTCATAAACGAGGGTAACCGCTACACCATCCACCTTAGGCTGCACCCAGAGGTTGTTTCTGTTGTTCATCCAACGATTAACAGCCGCGGCATCAGGGAGTTTCTTGAGACCCGTATGGGCAAACGGATGACTTATTTTTGCAGTGCCTCTGGGCAAAGACGGTGGCTCAGAAGGCTGGCTTGCACAGTGCAGCCAAAATTGATGCTTCTCACTCAGGCTATCGTAGGTAGCATCATCAATCGCACTAACTCCAAGCTGGTGATATTGAACATCCCAGCTTTTCAGTTGCACCGACAGTTGGTTTATTTCTTTTGCCCATCTTGATTCGGACCACGAAGGGCAAGCAGGTTCAGAAGCGCCACAGGCGCTCCGAATAATAATTAATCCCAAAAACAAAGCAGTGAAATTCAAATAGCGCATGGCGACTCTCCTTGTTGCGCTTATTCAATGCCTTTACCTTTGCCATAACCAGCGGCATTGAACATTCTTTCGAGAGGTCGCGGAAACTTATTTCAGAATTACATAATTGCCATTTATTAATGGAATAAGCCTCGCAAAAAGATGAGTCAGGGCTGTTTTATGCCGATTACTTGCGTTCAAATGTGTCGGAACGCTGCACCCTAAGCGGTGAACGTGTATACTGTGCCGAAGATCACTCTTCTGTATTTTCATTTCAACCCAATCAGCTGAAACGTCAACATGGTCCAAGGCACTTTATATATTGTCTCCGCCCCCAGTGGAGCAGGTAAATCAAGTCTGATTCAGGCTTACCTAAAAACTCAACCGCTCTACGATACGCAGGTCTCGATTTCTCACACAACCCGTCAAGTCAGGCCGGGCGAGAATCACGGCGAGCATTATTATTTTGTCTCCAAAGACGAATTCTGCGAGATGATCGAGAGAGATGAGTTTTTAGAACATGCGCAAGTGTTCGATAATTATTACGGCACTTCCCGCAAAGCCATTGAGCAGGTTTTAGCTTCTGGCGTTGATGTATTTTTAGATATCGACTGGCAGGGCGCGCAGCAGATTCGCCAGCGCATGCCTCAGGCGCGCAGTATTTTCGTGCTGCCTCCGTCGAAAGATGAACTCGATCGCCGCCTTCGTGGCCGCAATCAAGACAGTGAAGAAGTTATCGCTAAACGCATGGCTCAAGCCGTTGCTGAAATGACGCACTTTGCTGAATATGACTATTTAATTGTGAATGATGATTTTGATTTGGCTTTATCCGATCTTAAAACCATTATTCGTGCAGAACGTCTTCGTCTGAGCCGTCAAAAGCTCCGTCATGACGGATTAATCACCAAACTATTGGCAGACTGAAGACACTTTCAGTATTATGCCCAGTCTTTCGTCACCCTGTGGAGTAGCACATATATGGCACGCGTAACTGTTCAAGACGCTGTAGAAAAAATTGGTAACCGTTTTGACCTGGTGTTGGTGGCTGCTCGTCGCGCTCGCCAGCTGCAATCTGGTGGTAAAGATCCACTGGTCGCTGAAGAAAACGACAAATTCACCGTTATTGCCCTGCGTGAAATCGAAGAAGGTCTGATCACCAATCAGATCCTCGACGCTCGCGATCGTCAGGAGCAAAAAGACCAAGAAGCCACTGAAATTCAAGCGGTTACTGCTATCGCCGAAGGTCGCCGTCCAACCTAATCAGCGGGTCTATCTTGTACATCTTTGAAAGCCTGAATCAGCTGATTCAAAAATACCTGCCAGAGGACCAGATCAAGCGCCTCGTGCAGGCATACCTCGTCGCGCGGGACGCGCACGAGGGTCAGACACGCTCGAGCGGTGAGCCGTACATTACTCACCCGGTAGCCGTGGCCTGTATCTTAGCTGAAATGAGACTCGACCATGAGACCTTGATGGCGGCGCTGTTACATGACGTCATTGAAGACACGCCTGCGACTTACCAAGACATGGAGCAGTTATTTGGTAAAAGCGTGGCCGAACTGGTTGAAGGTGTTTCAAAGCTAGACAAGCTGAAATTCCGCGACAAAAAGGAAGCCCAGGCGGAGAACTTCCGCAAGATGATCATGGCGATGGTGCAAGATATCCGCGTCATTTTGATCAAACTGGCTGACCGCACCCATAATATGCGCACGCTGGGTTCTCTTCGCCCAGACAAACGTCGCCGCATTGCCCGTGAAACGCTGGAGATATACAGTCCTCTGGCGCACAGGCTGGGTATACATCACCTTAAAACCGAGCTTGAAGAGCTAGGTTTTGAGGCGCTTTACCCCAACCGCTATCGCGTTATCAAAGAAGTGGTGAAAGCCGCGCGTGGTAACCGTAAAGAGATGATCCAGAAAATCCTCTCCGAGATTGAGGGACGCCTGACCGAAGCCGGCATTCAATGTCGGGTTAGCGGGCGTGAAAAGCACCTCTACTCGATTTACCTCAAGATGCACCTGAAAGAGCAGCGTTTCCATTCCATTATGGATATCTATGCTTTTCGAGTGATCGTAAAGGAAGTCGATACCTGCTATCGCGTTCTCGGACAGGCCCATAGCCTCTATAAGCCTCGTCCGGGCAGAGTCAAAGATTATATTGCCATTCCAAAAGCCAACGGCTATCAATCGCTGCATACTTCTTTGATAGGCCCGCACGGCGTGCCTGTTGAGGTACAGATCCGTACTGAAGATATGGATCAGATGGCAGAAATGGGTGTGGCAGCGCACTGGGCTTATAAAGAGAACGGCGAAAGCAACGGCACAACGGCACAAATCCGCGCACAGCGCTGGTTGCAGAGCCTGCTTGAGTTACAGCAGAGCGCGGGTAACTCCTTTGAATTCATCGAGAGCGTTAAATCTGACCTCTTCCCTGATGAAATCTATGTCTTTACTCCGGAAGGCCGCATTGTCGAGCTGCCTGCTGGCGCAACACCGGTCGACTTTGCTTATGCAGTACACACCGATATAGGTCATGCCTGTGTAGGTGCACGCGTCGACAGACAGCCTTATCCGCTTTCGCAGCCGCTGACCAGCGGCCAGACCATAGAGATCATTACTGCTCCGGGCGCGCGTCCGAATGCGGCGTGGCTAAACTTTGTGGTCAGTTCCAGAGCGCGAGCAAAAATTCGCCAGATGCTGAAAAATCTTAAACGTGACGATTCCGTTTCACTGGGTCGCCGTTTGTTGAATCACGCATTTGGTAGCGGTCGTAAAATCAGCGATCTGCCACCAGAAAACATCCGCAAAGAGCTTGATCGCATGAAGCTCGGCGAGATGGACGACCTGCTGGCAGAAATCGGTCTGGGCAACGCCATGAGTTTGGTGGTGGCTAAAAACCTGATGGGCGACCAGTCATCAATGGCGACCTCGGGTTCTCGCAATCTGCCAATCAAGGGTGCAGAAGGCGTACTTATCACCTTCGCCAAGTGTTGCCGTCCGATTCCGGGTGACCCGATTATTGCTCACGTCAGTCCAGGCAAAGGTTTGGTAGTACACCATGAATCGTGCCGTAACATCCGTGGCTACCAGAAAGAGCCTGAGAAATTTATGGCTGTGGAATGGGATGACCAGGAAACTGAGCAAGAATTTATCGCCGAAATTAAAGTCGATATGTTCAATCATCAGGGTGGATTAGCGAATCTGACCGCCGCGATTAATGCCGCGCAGTCAAATATTCAGAGCCTGAGCAGCGAAGAAAAAGACGGTCGCGTCTACAGCGCGATTATTCGCCTGAGTACTCGTGACCGCGTACATCTGGCCAACATTATGCGTAAAATTCGTATCATGCCGGATGTGATTAAAGTTACCCGTAATAGAAACTGACCTGATGACTCCTGAACGTTATGCGCGCATACGCGAAATGCTGGCAGCCCGACAACCTGATCTGACCGTTTGTATGGAACAGGTACATAAACCGCATAACGTTTCAGCCGTGATTCGCACCGCCGATGCCGTAGGCGTCAATGAAGTCCACGCCGTTTGGCCCACCAGCAGAATGAAAACCCAAGGCTCTTTTGCTGCCGGGGCCAATAGCTGGGTGCAGGTTAAAACGCATAAAACAATTCAGGAAGCCGTTGCCAAAATGAAGGCAATGGGTATGCAGATTTTAGCGACCAACTTGTCAGAGAAAGCCGTAGATTTCCGCGCCATCGACTATACCCGCCCGACCTGTATTCTCCTCGGTCAGGAAAAAACGGGTATCACCCCCGAAGCTTTAGCTCTGGCAGACAGCGATATCATCATCCCTATGGTCGGCATGGTGCAATCACTCAACGTTTCGGTGGCCTCGGCGCTGATTCTCTACGAGGCCCAGCGCCAACGGGAAAATGCCGGGATGTATCAGCGCGAAACCAGCCTGTTAAAAGAAAAAGAACAGCAACGCCTGCTGTTCGAAGGGGGTTATCCGGTGCTGGCCAATGTTGCCAAGCGAAAAAAACTGCCTCGCCCGTTTATTGACGAGACTGGCAGTATTGTCGCTGACGATGCCTGGTGGGCCGCTATGCAAATGACGGTTGCCAGATGAAGGGCCGCCTGCTCGATGCCGTTCCGCTTACGTCCCTGACCGGCGTTGGCGCAAGTCAGGCAGAAAAGCTCGCTAAAATCGGCCTCGAAACTATTCAGGATCTGCTGCTTCACCTGCCTTTGCGCTATGAAGATCGCACACGTCTTTATGCTATCAATGATTTACTGCCCGCGATTTACGCCACCGTTGAAGGTGAAGTGTTGCGTACCGACATTAGTTTTGGTCGTCGCCGCATGCTGACCTGTCAGATTAGCGACGGTACGGGGCTGCTTACACTACGTTTTTTCAATTTTAACGCAGCTATGAAAAACAGCCTGGCACCTGGCCGACGCGTAACTGCTTATGGTGAAATCAAACGTGGAACGATTGGCGCAGAAATCATTCATCCTGAATATCGCGTTCAGGGCGAGAACAGTGAAGTAGTGTTGCAAGAATCGCTGACGCCGGTGTATCCGACTACTGAAGGCATTCGTCAGGCAACCTTGCGTAAACTGACCGATCAGGCGTTATCACTGCTTGATACCCAACCTATTGCCGAACTTCTGCCACAAGAGCTAAGCCGTTCGCTGATGCCGCTATCGCAGGCATTGCATCTGCTGCACCGACCACCGCCCGATATGCAGCTTGCCGATCTTGAAAAAGGCCAGCATCCTGCCCAACGTCGGCTGATTATGGAAGAACTCCTGGCACATAATCTCAGCATGTTGGCGGTTCGCGCCGGAACACAGAGTTACAAAGCTCTGCCGCTGGTCAAAGACCACAAGCTGATGGACGCATTTCTGGCATCTCTGCCGTTTAAACCAACCAACGCTCAGAGTCGCGTGGTCGGCGAAATCGAGCATGACCTAGCTTTAGGTTATCCAATGATGCGTCTGGTACAGGGCGATGTTGGCTCGGGAAAAACGCTGGTTGCCGCTCTCGCCGCACTTTGCGCAATTGCTCAGGGCAAGCAGGTAGGCCTGATGGCACCAACAGAGTTATTGGCAGAGCAGCACGCTAATAACTTTCGCCAGTGGTTTGAACCGCTCGGCATTCAGGTCGGTTGGCTGGCAGGAAAGCAAAAGGGCAAAGCGCGTATCGCACAGCAAGAGGCGATTGCCAGCGGACAAGTTTCAATGGTTGTCGGCACGCACGCCATCTTCCAGGAACAAATTCAGTTTTCGGCACTGGCCTTGGTTATTATCGACGAGCAGCACCGTTTCGGCGTGCACCAGCGTCTGGCGCTGTGGGAAAAAGGCAAACAGCAGGGTTTTCATCCGCATCAGCTGATCATGACCGCCACTCCAATCCCGCGCACGCTGGCGATGACCGCCTATGCAGATCTCGACACTTCGGTGATCGATGAACTGCCACCGGGCCGCACGCCGGTGACCACCGTTGCGATCCCCGATACTCGCCGTAGCGACATTATCCAACGGGTGAAAAGTGCCTGCGTGGAAGAAAATCGTCAAGCTTATTGGGTCTGCACGCTAATTGAAGAGTCAGAAATGCTCGAGGCTCAGGCCGCGGAAGCTACTTGGGAAGGTCTGAAAGTCGCCCTGCCGGAGCTGAAAATCGGTCTGGTTCATGGCCGTATGAAAGCTCAGGAAAAGCAGGCAGTGATGCAGGCTTTTAAGCAGGGTGAAATTCAACTGCTGGTCGCCACCACGGTAATTGAAGTTGGTGTTGACGTGCCAAACGCCAGTCTGATGATTATTGAAAACCCCGAGCGACTCGGGCTAGCACAGCTGCACCAGCTTCGCGGCCGCGTTGGCCGTGGTGCTATCGCCTCTCACTGTGTGCTGTTGTATAAAACGCCTTTAAGCAAAACGGCACAAAAGCGGCTGCAAGTTTTACGTGACAGTAATGATGGCTTTGTGATTGCTCAGCAGGATTTGGAGATCCGCGGCCCAGGTGAACTGCTTGGCACACGCCAAACCGGCAGCGCTGAATTCAAAGTTGCCGATCTGCTTCGTGACCAGGCAATGATCCCTGAAGTTCAGCGTATCGCCCGCCATATTCAGCAACAGTATCCTGAACATGCCAAAGCGTTGATCGAGCGCTGGCTCCCGGAACGTGCCCGCTATACCAACGCCTGATCTTCTCTCAATAGCAAACATCTTCACAGCGCGATAATTTTGAACCTCTTCATGCTGGCTTATCTCTAATTATCCACTAAAAATGCTGATAGCAACCGATTGCTTTTATCCTCGATATCATGAAAAATGCCCGCTTTGCGGCTAACCGGGGAAATGCCCAACGTGACTACACAACCAGCCGAGCCAGAAGCTCAGCGCCAGACGGCAGAAACGCCGCGCAGCAGTGAATTAATTTATCGATTAGAAGACCGTCCGCCGTTGCCACAGACAGTGTTTGCGGCCTGCCAGCATTTACTGGCCATGTTTGTTGCGGTGATTACTCCGGCATTGTTGATTTGCCAGGCTTTAGGCCTGCCAGCGCAGGATACTCAGCACATCATCAGCATGTCGCTGTTCGCCTCTGGTTTAGCGTCAATCCTGCAAATTAAAACCTGGGGACCCGTCGGATCGGGCCTGCTGTCGATTCAAGGCACCAGCTTCAACTTTGTTTCTCCTTTGATCATGGGCGGTATGGCGCTGAAAAATGGCGGTGCCACCGTTCCTGTCATGATGGCGGCGCTGTTCGGCACACTCATGGTCGCCTCCTGTACCGAGATCCTGCTTTCACGGGTGTTACACCTCGCTCGCCGTATCATCACCCCGTTGGTATCCGGCATCGTGGTGATGATCATCGGCCTGTCACTCATTCAAGTGGGCCTGACCTCAATTGGCGGCGGTTACTCGGCAATGAGTGACCACACCTTTGGTTCACCGAAAAACCTGATTCTGGCAGCCATCGTTTTGGTGGTGATTATCCTGCTGAACCGCCAGCGTAATCCTTACCTGCGAGTGGCTTCTTTGGTGATTGCCATGGCCGTCGGTTATATCGTTGCCTGGGCAATGGGCATGTTGCCTGTGTCTGCACCAGCCGTAGCCACGCATCTGATCACCATTCCAACTCCGCTGTATTACGGACTCGGGTTTGACTGGAATCTGCTGGTTCCGTTGATGCTTATCTTTATGGTGACCTCGCTGGAAACCATTGGCGATATTACCGCGACCTCCGACGTTTCGGAGCAACCGGTCAGCGGCCCAATTTATATGAAGCGCATCAAGGGCGGCGTGCTGGCCAATGGCCTTAATTCGATGCTTTCTGCCGTGTTCAACACATTCCCCAACTCCTGTTTTGGCCAGAACAATGGCGTGATCCAACTGACCGGCGTTGCCAGCCGTTATGTCGGATTCGTAGTTGCATTGATGCTGATCGTGCTCGGTTTGTTCCCGGCGGTGGCGGGTTTTGTGCAGCACATTCCTGAACCGGTTCTGGGCGGCGCAACCATCGTAATGTTCGGCACTATCGCAGCCTCGGGTGTGCGCATCGTTTCACGCGAACGCCTCAATCGCCGCGCGATCATGATTATGGCGCTGTCGTTGGCCGTCGGCATGGGCGTATCGCAGCAGCCATTAATCTTGCAATTCGCTCCTGACTGGCTGAAAACGCTGCTCTCTTCCGGTATCGCTGCTGGCGGTATTACCGCTATCGTGCTGAATTTGATCTTCCCGCGCGAGCCTTGAGATTCAAAACTTAACGCAAATACCACCACGGCGGCAGGGTTATCCCTCCCGCCGTTTTTTTTGCCTGTAACATGGTAACCTATTGAGAAAGATTGCTGATTACGGCATAAACAATTGTACGTTTTTCCGACTTACCCAACGGATATGGATTGCGACGATGAAATTTCTCGGTAAATTGCTGCTGACACTCGTTATGTTGTTGGTTCTGGCAATCGTCATACTGTACTTATTATTGCAAACACGCTGGGCCGCTGGCTCGATTAGCCGTTGGGTAACCGAGAACAGCCAATATCGCCTGTCCATAGATGAAGTCGATCACTCCTGGTCTGCTCCTTCGCGCATCTCGCTTAACGGTGTGAAATTCGCCGAGAAAAATAAACCTGATGTTCTTGATGCAGGTGAGGTCGATTTAGACCTGAGCTGGCGTCAAATTACAAATCCATACTATTTTGACCGCGTGGTGCTAGTTAACGGCAGGCTGAATCTCTCCCCCGATCCGCTGACTCTTCCGTTGCAGGCAAATACCTTGCAGCTGAATAATATTTCGCTGGACGGTGACATCGAGCAATGGAAAGTCGTTGGCACCAACGTTAATGCCGGCATCACGCCTTGGCAACCAACGAAAACCGCAGTTTTGGGCAATAACGCGCAATTCCAACTCAGTGCTGACACGCTGGCGCTGGACACTATTCCGGCCAGCAACGTATTGATTCAAGGGAGAATTGATAACCAGCAGCTGACCCTGAGCAATTTTGGTGCCGATATGTCACGCGGGCAACTGACCGGCAAGGCCAGCCGCGGCAGTGACGGTAGCTGGACTCTGGACAACCTGCGCCTGAGCCATGTCCGACTGCAAAGCTCGCTACCGCTCTCCGCTTTTTGGCAGGAATTCATCAAACTGCCGAAAGTAGATATCAAACGCTTTGACCTTATTGACGCCCGTTTGCAGGGCAATAATTGGGCATTTAGCGATTTGGATTTGACGGTAACCGATTTGACTCTCGAAAAAGGAGACTGGCAAAGCACTGATGGCCAGCTTTCGTTGAATGCCACAGACCTGATCGACGGTAATCTGCATTTCAACGATCCTAATATTAATCTCGACCTAACGCCGCAAGGCATTAATATCAGGCAGTTTTCGACTCGATGGGAAGGCGGTTTACTGCGCACCTCGGGCAACTGGGAGCGTGCCAGCCACAATCTGAATCTTGATGAGTTAAGCATTGCTGCCTTGGAGTACACGCTGCCGCAAAACTGGCGTCAGCTGTGGCTCGATGCTTTGCCGGATTGGCTTTCAGACGTCACAGTCAGCAAATTCACGGCCAACCGTAACCTGATCATCGATATTTCCCCGGAATTCCCGTGGCAGATTACCGGTGTTGAAGGTTATGGTACTGACCTTAAGCTGGCAGAAAACCATCAGTGGGGGATTTGGTCGGGCAAACTGAATCTTAATGCCGGTGACGCAACCTTTAACAAGAATGACGTTCGACGCCCTTCTCTGGCGCTGGAAGCCAGTGCCGACAAGCTCAACATTACCGGGCTTAGCGCGTACACCAAAGAAGGTTTACTTGAGGCCACCGCTACCATTAGCCAGCAGCCGCAGCGTAATTTTACCGTGAATCTAAACGGCCGCGCGGTGCCTGCCAATGAACTGCAAAACTGGGGCTGGCCGCAGATCCCGTTGCAGGGCAATGTGAACATGCAATTGACTCTGCAAGGGCAGATGCCCGCCAACGTCGATTTCAAACCAACGTTGAGTGGCACGCTGCACGCCACGGCAAACGAGGGCAAGCAGATACAGCAGCAGATGAGCCAAGGTGTGACTGGCCCGGCTCAGTAGATAAAATTTATTCTTTAAACAGCTAAACGCCCTAAGTCATTGGAGTTGTAGCAAGGCGGCAAGTCCCCAGGAGCTTACACAGGTAAGTAACTGGGGTGCGCCTGTGTAGCTACAGCTTCAAGTACGACGGGGCTTTCAGTTTATAGCCGGTTCAAGAGGAGCATCGGCGGAGGCCGGGAGAACCAGATAAGTCCCCTCAAATATCGCACCCTCGCCTTCATCCCCCATCAGTTGCACATCTAATTGCACCCGCGCCTTGCGCCCTTTCGCCAGACGATCCAAATCTCCGCTAATTGAACTGAGATCGGCTATCGCCCTTGGACGCCCAGTGACCGGCGAACTATAGCGGATGTGTGCATCGGCCAGCACGATGGTGCCGCCAAGATGACGTTCGCGCAGTAGCAGCCAAATCAGGCCCCAACCGGTTAAGGTTGCCAGTGAAAACAGGCTTCCGGCAAACAGTGTATGGTGCGGATTTTGGTTACCTGTTTCCGGCATAGTCGTCACAAAACGCTGGCCGGTGTACTGGCTGATCCGCACGCCCATCTTCTCGCTCAGAGGAATGTGATCATACCAGGCCTGCTGAAGCTGCCCGCACCAGTCTGGGCGATGCAAAATATCATCCAGCGTTTCGACCGGTTTGATCATCAAAAAGTGACGCACCGGCGTGGTCTGCGGCGTGGTGATCTCGCCCTGATTAATGAATCCCAAGGTAGCAAAGAACTCGACGGCATCTTCACGGGCGCTACACACTACACGTTTGACCCCTTCCTGACGCGCGACGGATTCCAGCGTCATTGCGACCAGCGTTCCAAGCCCTTTCGCCTGTACGTCGGGATCTACCGCCAGAAAGCGAATAGAGGCTTCATTGTCAGCATTGATATACAAGCGCCCTACGGCGACTGTTCTTCCTTGCTCATCGACCACCATCTGGTGATGGGCCATGGCATCATAAGCATCACGCTCCGATCCCTCTGGTTGATGAAGAGGCTTGCGCAGCATTTCCCAACGAAATTTATAATAAGCAGCTAATTCTGATTCAGTAACGGGAACTCTAAGGTGATACATAGATGCTTTCTCTCTCAGGCAGTGCGGCGTTGCTTTAAACCTGCAACCAGAAGGTTACTGGCCCGTCATTGACTAAGGCCACCTTCATGTCCGCTGCAAAACGGCCGGTTTCGGTATGGATGCCCTTCTCGCGGCACTGACCATAAAAATATTGATAAAGCCTGTCGGCATCTGCAGGAGCTGCGCCACGCGAAAAGCCGGGACGCGTGCCCTTCTGGGTGTCCGCAACCAGGGTAAACTGTGAAACCACCAGCAGACTCCCTCCCGCCTGGGTCACATTTAAATTCATCTTGTCGTCGCTGTCGGCAAACACGCGATAGGCCGCCACTTTTTCACACAGCTTTTTGGCTTTTTGCTCGTCGTCTCCCTGTTCAACGCCCAGCAATACCAGTAATCCCGAGCCAATTTTCCCGCAGACTTCGCCATCTATCGTCACGCTGGCTTCTAAAACACGTTGAATTAGTGCAATCATAACTGCCTTATTTCTCCTGCGTCGCGGCCTGTTGTGCTTCGGCCGCCTCGAGTTCTTTAGCTCTGTACTCGCCCAGTGTGATGGTGATTTCTGCCCCTAACAATACGATACACCAGCTCACGTAGACCCATAAAAATAATATCGGGATCACCGCCAATACACCATAAATCAGCTGATAAGAAGGGAATAGCTGAACATAAAGGGCAAAAATTTTCTTACCTAACTCGAACAACGCACCCGCCACCAACGCGCCAATTAGCGCGTCGTGATAAGGAACTCGAGCTTTGGGCACAATCGAATACAGCAGGAAGAATGTTATCCACGAGATTAACAGCGGCAGTGCACGCAACATCCAGTCAACGAGGGAATGAACGCCGTTGAGGCTCAGCCAGTTAAGCGATAAAAGGTAAGAACTGACTGCCACGCTGGCCACCAGCAGGATTGGCCCCAAAGTCAGCACCATCCAGTACACCGCAAAAGAATAAACGATGGGCCGTTTGGTGTGGCTGTTCCAAATTTTGTTCAGCACGCTGTCTACCGAGGCAATCAACAGCAGCGAGGTGACTATCAGTCCGCAAGTCCCCACCGCCGTCATTCTGCTCGAGTTGGCAACGAACTGTTCAAGATAGTGCTGAATAATGTTGCCGGTTGCTGGCAAAAAATTGGCAAAGATAAAATCTTTCAGCTGAGTACTAATGTCGGAGAACACCGGAAAAAGCGCAAATAGCGAGAATACCACGGCTATCAGCGGCACCAGCGAAAGCAAAGAGACATAGGCCAGATGGCCCGCCAACAAGGTTAGTCCATCGTTGTCGGCGCGCTTGATCAACATATGACTAAAACGGGCAGCACACTTCAGTCTCGGATGGAGCCTCGGCATTCTTACATCCTTTCAAACTTAGGTGATTTGGTTTCCAGAAAAATGACGCGGCAGTGTCTGGTCATCTGAAACCAGAATGGCCTGGATGCCAAGAGAGCTGGCAGCATTGACGTTTTCGGCTACATCATCAAAGAACACAGCTTCCTGTGCGCTGAATCCTTCTTTATCCAACACATATTGGAAGATTGCCGGATCAGGTTTACGCAGGCCGATCTCTTGAGACAAGTATAACGCATCGGCATTTTGCTCAACTTCTGGGTAGTGAGTTGGCCAGTGCTCAAGATGCAGGTTATTGGTGTTGGATAAAACCACCACGCGATGACCCTGCTCGCGAAGGTCTTTCATCACAGCGATAGCATCGGGACGCAGGCTGACAAAAATCGATTGCCATCCGGCACTGAACTGCTCAAAGCTCAGGGCGATCCCCATCTCGTTGCACAGCGATTCGGCAAACTGTTCATCGCTGATTTCGCCACGCTCGTGCTGCTGAAACACCTCACCCATAGTGAATCGTTCCATTAGATGTGCCAGCGGGGTTCCACTGAGATTGCTCCATACGCCCAGCACACGTTTGAAATCTATATCAATTAACACGTTGCCCATATCAAATATATACAGCATTGCACGCTCCTGATTTCAAAGATGAAGCTTACTTTATTGATAACTTACTTCATTGGTAAATAGTAGGTTATGGGTAAATAGAGGTTAGCGGTAAATCTTGGCTCTGAACAGTGACACGGATAGAAGCTTGATGCTTGTTTAATGAAAAAATAGGTAAAAAAAAGAGCACCCAAAGGTGCTCTTATGACAACAAACGTTTAACCGGGAAGAAGATTAAGCTTCTTTAGGACCACGGCTAGCACGTTTACGGTCGTTCTCGGTCAGGTGGCGTTTACGGATACGCACAGACAGAGGAGTAACTTCTACCAATTCGTCATCATCCAGGAACTCGATGGCTTGTTCCAGAGACATTTTGATAGCAGGAACCAAAGTTGTTGCTTCGTCAGTACCTGAAGCACGCATGTTGGTCAATTTCTTACCAGTCAGGCAGTTAACAGTCAGGTCGTTGGAACGTGAGTGAATACCGATAACCTGGCCTTCATACACTTCCGCACCGTGACCCAGGAACAGTTTACCGCGATCTTGCAGACCGAACAGAGCAAATGCAACTGCTTTACCCTGGCCGTTAGAGATAAGCACGCCGTTCTGACGCTGGCCGATGTCACCCTGACGAACGTCGTCATAGTGGCTGAATGTTGAGTACAGCAGACCGGTACCAGAAGTCATGGTCATGAATTCGGTACGGAAACCGATCAGGCCACGAGCCGGGATCAGGTAATCGAGACGAATACGGCCTTTGCCGTCAGGGATCATGTCCTTAACGTCGCCTTTACGCTCACCCATGGCTTGCATGACTGAACCCTGGTGTTGCTCTTCGATATCCAAAGTCACGTTTTCGAACGGCTCTTGCATGCGGCCATCGATTTTACGGTTGATAACTTTAGGACGAGAAACAGCCAGCTCGAAACCTTCACGACGCATGTTTTCGATCAGAACCGACAGGTGAAGTTCACCACGGCCTGAAACGCGGAATGCGTCGGAGTCTTCGGTTTCTTCAACACGCAGTGCAACGTTGTGCACCAGCTCTTTGTTCAGACGGTCAAGGATCTGACGTGAAGTCACATACTTACCTTCTTTACCACAGAACGGAGAGGTGTTTACGTTGAAGTACATGGTAACGGTTGGTTCATCAACGCTCAGAGCTGGCAGCGCTTCGACATTCTGTGGATCACAGATGGTGTCGGAGATGTTCAGTTCGCCCAGACCGGTGATTGCGATGATATCGCCCGCTTCGGCGGTAGCAGCTTCGATACGCTCAAGACCCATGTGGGTCAGAACTTTACCGACTTTACCGTTGCGAGTTTTGCCTTCGCTATCAATGATAGTGACTTGCTGGTTAACTTTAGCTACACCGCGTTTGATACGGCCGATGCCGATAACGCCAACGTAGTTGTTATAGTCCAGCTGGGAGATTTGCATCTGCAGTGGGCCATTGCTGTCAACCTGTGGAGCAGATACGTGGTCAACGATTGCCTGGTACAGCGGAGTCATGTCTTCGGCCATATCGTTATGGTCGGTACCCGCGATACCCATCAGTGCAGAAGCATAGATGATAGGGAAATCAAGTTGCTCATCGGTAGCATCAAGGTTTACGAACAGGTCGAATACCTGGTCTACAACCCAGTCAGGACGCGCGCCAGGGCGGTCGACCTTGTTGATTACCACGATCGGCTTCAGACCGTTAGCAAATGCTTTCTTGGTCACGAAGCGGGTTTGCGGCATAGGGCCATCCATTGCATCCACAACCAGCAGCACCGAGTCAACCATTGACATCACACGCTCTACCTCACCGCCGAAGTCGGCGTGTCCTGGGGTATCAACGATGTTGATGCGATAGTCTTTCCAATTAATGGCGGTGTTTTTTGCGAGGATGGTAATCCCACGCTCTTTCTCCAAATCGTTGGAGTCCATTACGCGCTCGGTGGCTTCTACACGCTCTCCGAAAGTTCCGGATTGCTGCAGCAGTTTATCAACCAGGGTAGTTTTACCATGGTCAACGTGGGCAATAATGGCGATGTTACGCAAATTTTCGATCACAGCTTTGCCTCAGGCATTTAGAAATATAGAAATAGCGCGCTATTGTACACGTATTAGGCTAGGTTCTAAACAAGTTCACAAGATTCTCTTCGAAACAAGTTCTGTCTGGTTAATTAACGATCCCTTTCACGGTGCAAAAGTCTCTCTGACCCAAAATGGCGCACCAATTTGGGTCACTACTGGCGTGACGATGAACCAAAATGGTGCATAAATCCCGTTATGGTGCATACTAACTATCCATGCAACCCGCATAGAATGGCTTTCACACCTCTTTATCAAAGTTGGCACAGATTTCGCAACCGTTAACCAAGGGTGAAAAGAGACTTATCAGAGCAATTAGAAAAGCTGTTTAAGCCACACGCCATTTTCAACAATGTTTGTTTATTCGTTTCGTTACACGACGATGACATAATGAGAAATTCGGGAGAACTAGTATGTCCGCTGAACACGTTTTTGCGATTATCAAGGAAAATGAAGTCAAATTCATTGACCTTCGCTTCACTGACACCAAGGGTAAAGAACAGCACGTAACCATTCCATCTCATCAGGTAAGCCCTGATTTCTTCGAAGATGGTAAAATGTTCGATGGTTCATCTATCGGCGGCTGGAAAACTATCAACGACTCAGACATGGTTCTGATGCCAGATCCAAGCACTGCGGTTCTTGACCCGTTCTTTGAAGAATCAACCTTGATCATCCGTTGCGACATCGTTGAACCAAACACGCTGCAAGGTTATGACCGTGACCCGCGTTCAACTGCAAAACGTGCTGAAGACTTCCTGAAATCTTCAGGCATCGCGGACACCGTTCTGTTCGGACCTGAGCCAGAGTTCTTCCTGTTTGATGACGTTCGCTTCGGCAGCAGCATCTCTGGTTCTCATGTTGCTATCGACGATATCGAAGGCGCATGGAACTCAAGCACCAAATACGAAGGCGGCAACAAAGGCCACCGTCCAGCAGTTAAAGGCGGTTACTTCCCGGTTCCTCCTGTCGACTCAGCTCAGGATCTGCGTTCTACCATGTGTCTGACCATGGAAGAAATGGGCCTGGTTGTTGAAGCTCACCACCATGAAGTTGCTACCGCTGGCCAGAACGAAGTGGCAACCCGCTTCAACACCCTGACCAAAAAAGCTGACGAAATCCAAATCTACAAATACGTGGTTCACAACGTGGCTCACGCATTTGGCAAAACTGCGACCTTTATGCCAAAACCAATGTTTGGCGATAACGGTTCAGGCATGCACTGCCACATGTCTCTGTCCAAAGACGGTAATAACCTGTTCTCTGGCGACAAATACGGCGGCCTGTCTGAAACTGCGCTGTACTACATCGGTGGTATCATCAAGCACGCAAAAGCAATCAACGCGTACGCCAACCCGACTACCAACTCCTACAAACGTCTGGTCCCAGGCTACGAAGCCCCTGTTATGCTGGCTTACTCAGCGCGTAACCGTTCTGCTTCTATCCGTATTCCACACGTTTCCAGCCCTAAAGCCATGCGTATCGAAGCTCGCTTCCCTGATCCAGCGGCTAACCCATACCTGGCGTTTGCTGCACTGCTGATGGCTGGCCTCGACGGCATCATCAACAAAATCCATCCTGGCGATGCGATGGACAAAGACCTGTACCACCTGCCACCAGAAGAAGCGGCAGAGATCCCACAGGTTGCAGGCTCTCTGGAAGAAGCATTGAACTGTCTGGATGCAGACCGTGAGTTCCTGACTCGTGGTGGCGTATTCACCAACGACGCTATCGATGCTTACATCGCACTGCGTGTTGAAGAAAACGATCGTATTCGCATGACGCCACACCCAGTAGAGTTCGAACTGTACTACAGCGTTTAATTTAACGTTGTAGCGCAACGGGAGTGGATGGGTTCGCTCCCTGAGCCGAGCTTTACTCTGCGCCGCCGCCCTTTGCTGGCAACGACGGCGCAGAACAAAAAATATCGAGATATTTTTGTTGCCGTGGAAATTTCTAGCCCATCTCCGGATGGGCTTTTTTCTCCACGCTACTTTCCTGTTTGACACCTCTGACCCGACTGTTTGGCGGGTAGCGGTTTAAATGCACCAATCAGGTGCGGGAGACTGCTGTATGGCAACTGGCAAGCTGCCCGATGCTGGGCAGATCCTCAATTCTCTTATCAACAGCGTTCTGCTGTTGGACGACGAATTGGCCGTGCATTACGCCAATCCGGCGGCTCAGCAATTATTAGCGCAGAGTTCACGCAAGCTTTTCGGGACACCACTGCCCGATCTAGTGGGCTACTTTTCGCTCAATATCGAGCTTATGCGTGAAAGTATCGAGGCTGGGCAAGGGTTTACCGACAGCGAAGTCACCCTGGTGGTCGACGGTCGTGCGCATATTATGTCGCTGACCGCACAGTCTTTGCCGGAAGGTTTTATCTTGATTGAACTGGCGCCGATGGATAACCAGCGTCGCTTGAGTCAGGAACAGCTTCAGCACGCGCAGCAGGTTGCCGCAAGGGATCTGATCCGCGGACTGGCACATGAAATTAAAAATCCGCTGGGCGGTTTACGCGGCGCGGCGCAGCTGCTGTCAAAAGCGCTTCCCGATCCTGCCCTGCTGGAATATACCAAGGTCATTATCGAGCAGGCCGACAGATTACGTAATCTGGTGGACCGCCTGTTAGGCCCGCAGCGCCCGAGTCAGCACATCACACAAAGCATCCATCAGGTTGCCGAGCGTGTTTGCCAACTGGTGTCGATGGAAAAACCTGACAACGTCCAACTGGTTCGTGATTACGATCCAAGCTTGCCGGAACTGGCCCACGACCCGGATCAAATAGAGCAGATTCTGCTCAACATTACCCGGAATGCCTTGCAGGCATTGGGAGAAGAAGGCGGCACAATTACGCTAAGAACGCGTACCGCTTTCCAGATTACCTTGCACGGTGTGCGTTATCGCCTGGTGGCTCGCATTGATATTGAAGATGACGGTCCCGGCGTACCTGCGCATCTGCAGGATACACTTTTTTACCCTATGGTCAGTGGCCGCGAAGGGGGAACAGGTCTGGGCCTGTCCATCGCGCGCAGTTTGATTGACCAGCATTCGGGTAAAGTTGAATTTAACAGTTGGCCAGGACACACCGAATTCTCGGTTTTCCTGCCTATTCGCCAGTGAGGTTCTTATGCAACGAGGGATAGTCTGGATCGTCGATGACGATAGCTCCATCCGCTGGGTTCTTGAACGCGCGCTCACTGGGGCGGGTTTAAACTGCACCACGTTCGACAGCGGCAATGAAGTGCTGGAAGCCATTGCGACTCAAACCCCTGACGTTTTGTTATCAGATATTCGCATGCCCGGAATGGATGGGTTGGCGCTGTTAAAACAAATCAAACAACGTCATCCGATGTTGCCGGTGATTATCATGACCGCGCATTCTGATTTGGACGCGGCGGTCAGCGCATACCAACAGGGCGCATTTGATTATTTGCCGAAACCTTTTGATATCGACGAAGCGGTTGCCCTGGTTGAACGTGCTATCAGCCATTATCAGGAACAACAGCAGCCGGCGCGGAGCCAGCCTGCCAGTGGCCCAACGGCGGATATTATCGGTGAAGCGCCAGCGATGCAGGACGTGTTTCGCATCATTGGTCGTCTTTCCCGGTCATCAATAAGTGTGTTGATCAACGGCGAATCAGGAACGGGTAAAGAGCTGGTTGCTCACGCCCTGCATCGTCACAGTCCACGAGCCAAAGCGCCGTTTATCGCATTGAACATGGCGGCTATTCCCAAAGACTTGATCGAGTCAGAACTGTTTGGTCATGAGAAAGGGGCCTTTACCGGCGCTAATCAGATCCGTCAGGGACGTTTTGAACAGGCCGATAACGGCACCTTATTTCTGGATGAAATCGGCGATATGCCGATGGATGTTCAGACCCGTTTGCTGCGCGTTTTGGCCGATGGTCAGTTCTATCGCGTAGGCGGCTATGCGCCAGTGAAAGTGGACGTGCGTATCATTGCCGCAACCCACCAGAACCTGGAGCTGCGCGTACAGGAAGGCAAATTCCGTGAGGACTTGTTCCACCGCCTGAACGTAATTCGCGTACATTTGCCACCGCTGCGTGAACGCCGTGAAGATATTCCACGTCTGGCGCGTTATTTCCTGCAAGTTGCCGCTAAAGAGTTGGGTGTTGAAGCCAAGAATCTTCATCCAGAGACTGAAACGGCACTGACGCGTTTACCGTGGCAGGGCAACGTGCGCCAGTTAGAGAACACCTGTCGCTGGTTAACAGTGATGGCGGCCGGTCAGGAAGTATTGATTCAGGACTTGCCTTCTGAGTTGTTTGAAAGCAGCGCGCCGGAGACCGGTGGGCAAAGTCTGCCTGACAGCTGGGCAACCTTGCTGGCACAGTGGGCCGATCGCGCGCTGCGCTCCGGTCATCAAAACCTTCTTTCAGAAGCACAGCCAGAAATGGAACGCACTCTACTGACCACCGCGCTGCGCCATACGCAAGGTCACAAGCAAGAAGCTGCAAGACTGCTAGGCTGGGGACGTAACACGCTTACCCGCAAGCTTAAAGAATTGGGCATGGAATAAATTCGCTGCATCTTGATTTAAGGTAAGTTAACTTAAGAGATGTTAAAGTTTCAGGCAGTGTCGCGAAGCCCGAACAAAATAGTCCCGGCCCTTGAAGCCGGGCTTTTTTTTGCCTTTTTGCTGGCAAAATAGGGTTCAAGTCTATGTTCTTTCTAGGTAACCGTGTAGTGAGAATTTCACCGGCCTTGGAGAGCATTCATAGCCTGCGTATAATATTAATCATTAACACCACGATTATGGGGAACTGAGGCTCAATAAAAAATGAATAAAACAGTATTGGAAGAAGACACTTTCGACGGGATGCTTGAACTGTTTGACGTCAGCTATGAAGAGCTGAAGATGACGCACTCGAATGAGCTTTATCGACTAAGAAAAAAAACCTTTAGCGATCGGTTGGGATGGGATGTGGTTTGCAACGTCGACATGGAGTTCGATGAGTTCGATAACCCCAGCACTCGTTATATTCTGGGTCTGTGTAAAGGCCAGCTGATTTGTAGCGTGCGTTTTACCGATCTCGATCAACCCAACATGATTACTCACACTTTTCGTGAATGTTTTGATTCTGTTCCGCTGCCACTCGGTGGCATGGAATCGAGCCGTTTTTTTGTCGATAAAACGCGTGCGCGACAACTGCTTGGCGAACGCTTCCCGATTAGTCAGATTCTGTTTGTTGCCATGATTAACTGGGCACGACAAAACAACCGCGATGGGATCCATACTATTGTAAGCCGACCGATGCTGACTATCCTGAAACGCTCAGGATGGCAGATAGAGCCGCTTAAAGAGGCTTACCTCAGCGAGCGGGAGCGAATCTATCTTGTATATCTGCCAACCACTGCCGAAGATCAGTCACAGATGGCCTCAGGGCTTGTTAACGACCTTGGCCATGCTGAATCTTCGGTGATTACCTGGCCGCTGTCGCTGCCGGTGTAATGAGTTCTAGTTCAACGCCCAGCCGGATTGCCTGGCGGGCGTTGCTGACCCCCAGCTTGCTGACAATATTACCCATGTGAAACTTCACCGTGCTCACGGAAATACCCACGATGCCGACAATCTCGCCATAGGTTTTCCCCATGCTGGCCCAATAAAGCACCTCGTTCTCACGAGGGGTGAAAATAGCTTTGTTGGTATCGGCATTTTTTTGCCTTCCCGATGAAGCAGCGCTAGCCAAGTGATACATCTGCTCATTGATATCGATGAGCAGCATCTGCATGGCTCCCCGCTCGGAAGAGAGCCGGGCTTCTAGTTCCTCTTGTTGGTTGCTGGCAATAATGATCGACAGCAACGCCAGATTATTCATATGGTCATGCAACACAAAGGTGAAGCCATTGACGATGTTGTACTTCCTGGAGAGAGAAAAAATCTTGGTAAACTTCAGATCGGACATTAGGGTAATATTTTCATCCCAGGCAAAAGGCGATGTGCGTTTAAACGCCGTCAATATTACCGGATCGGTCAGTTGAAAATTGTTGGTGCGATATAAATTCACCCATTCGTCAGGATAGCTCGAAATAATAAGCATATCTGAAGGTTTTTTCTTGCTGAGGACCGTGTAAGCGTATTCCACACAGCCGAGTGAGGACAATTTTCTATCGATGTGATCCCGGAGTGTTTCCGTGATGGTCTTATTTTCATTGAATGCAGAAAACATGCAGGCTCCGTTACAGTCAGACTTTCCCTTTTAGCGTGACAACCTGCACTTAAGTACAGGTGCGCATCATACTTAAGTACAACTTACAAATTAGGAAGATCAACATATAATAAACCTCGTTAGGCGAATCGAAAAAACTCCCGACGACTCAGTCAGGTAGCCGATTTGGCCGACACCAGGGAAAAATTATACCGGTCAGACAGGACGTTGATAAAGTCTCTGCTGGCCGATCTTTTTACTTTAACACCGCTTATATTTCCTATCAAACCCGCGTTTGCCAAATCATTAAGTCCATTTTTTAATCACTTTTTCTAAATCTCAATTCCCAGGAGAGACTCTCCTCGGCCAATGCTGATATTCGGCTCAAAAAAATTGACGATTGCGACTGAAAACAGGCTTGAAACAGCCTAATTTCATACTCATTGGCAATAACTCTTTCAGAAAGCCAATAGAAATATTTGTCCTTGCTCACAAACTCGAAACACCATTTTACCCGCACAACTCAAGCTTTTGCCCTAAAGCTGCCTTTGAAATACTCCACAATGACTGCTTCGTATTTTCTTAAAAGTCACTATTATCAAGGTCGACAGCAAATTTCGAACCTCTTGGTACATTATTAGTTTAATTTATCAACATAATTTTAAGCGCCTCTCATTCCCTACAGGAATCAATTCATAAAACCAGATGACATTATTAACCTCTTGTTACTGACATAATCCTTGAAAATAACCCAAAAGAAACAAGCAGCTAACAGACTGTTGCAACCCCCTACAACTTATCTCTACCCTACCGAGGAATGAAGCGATGCTGGTGATATTGAGTGTTTTGATGCTCATCTTCTTTATATTTTGTTTGATGACCAAGCGACTGTCAGCCCTGACCGCCTTGATCCTTATTCCCACCATTTTCGCGCTGATAGGTGGTTTCTATGCCCACATCGGCAAATTTATGATGGATGGGATAAAAACCGTCGCACCCAATGGGGTGATGATTATCTTTGCCATGCTTTATTTTATGGTAATGACCGAAGCAGGCATGTTTGACCCGCTGGTTAAACGGGTAATTAAGGCGGTTAAAGGCGATCCGGTAAAAATCTTTCTCGGCACAGTGCTGCTGGCGTTTATTGTCGCGCTGGATGGCGATGGGGCAACTATTTATATCATTGTACTCTCAGCTTTCCTGCCGATTTATAAACGTCTGGGCCTGTCTCTGCCGATGGTTTGCTGCCTGCTGCTGCAGGTATCCGGTCTCGGCAACATGGTGCCATGGGGCGGCCCAACGGCGCGTGCGGCCACTTCAATGCACGTTGATATTGGTACCATGTTTGTGCCGATGCTACCTGCCTTGGTGGCCAGTGCGATATGGACCTTTGTTCTTGCCTATATCTTTGGCCGCCGCGAGCGAGCGCGCTTAGGATCAGACTTGAACCTAAATTTCGAGAACGCAATCGACGAGCAACATCGTTGTCGTGGCCCGAAAACCTTCTATTTTAACTGGGCACTGACCATTTTATTGATTATCGGTTTATGTGTCGAAGTGTTACCGTTAAGCTATCTGTTTATGATTGCCGCCTGTCTGGCGCTCATCGTTAACTTCCCGGACCTGCAAGCCCAAAAAGAACAGCTGGAACAACACGCGCCACCGATTCTCGCCGTGTCCAGCCTAATTTTTGCTGCGGGAGTCTTTACCGGCGTGTTTACCGGCACAGGCATGGTCAATGCGGTAGGTAGCGCGCTGCTGGATGTCATCCCTGACGCGCTAGGGCCATACATGGCCGTTGTAACGGCCTTGCTGAGTATTCCGATGACCTGGCTGGTGTCAAACGATGTGTTCTATTTTGGTGTGCTGCCCGTGTTGGCAGATACCGCAAAACATCACGGCATTAGTGGTATCGAAATGGCGCGAGCCGCGTTGATGGGCCAGCCAGTTCATATTCTGAGCCCGCTGGTTGCTTCAACTTATTTGGTGGTCAGTATGCTGAAACTCGATTATTCAGAGAATCAGTACTTCACCTTTAAATGGTCTTTGGTCAGTAGTTTAATTTTGATAGCGGTTTCGCTGCTGACCGGGATTTTCCCTTTTTACGCTGCATAGAGTGTTTTATGACCTGGTTATTTGATCAATGGGACTTCATCGTCATCCTGCTACAAATCATCGTAATTGACCTGCTGTTAGGCGGTGATAATGCGGTAGTCATTGCGATGGCCTGCCGGAAATTGCCGCCGCATCAACGCAACAAAGCCATTATTATTGGCACCATTGGGGCGATTGTCGCGCGCGTGGTCTTGTTGATCATTGCGGTCAAGCTGCTGGACCTGCCATATCTGAAGTTAGTCGGCGGGCTATTGCTACTGTGGATCGGTATCAAACTGGTTGCCAATGAAGATGAAGAAAGCGATATCAAGGGCGGTTCCAGCCTGTGGAAAACCGCGATGACCATTGTGGTCGCTGACGTGGTGATGTCTCTGGACAACGTATTGGCAGTAGCCGCAGCGGGTAAGGGAAATTACCTGTTGGTTGCACTCGGCGTTGTTATCAGCATTCCAATCATTATCGCCGGCAGTAAACTGGTGTTGGCAATCATCAACCGTTTCCCGGTGGTTATCATGCTCGGTGGCGCGCTAATTGGCTGGATTGCCGGCAGCATGTTCGTGACTGACCCGGCAATAGCTCATCTGCAAATTACGGCGATTAATCATCTGCCAACCATTGCCGGTATTGTGGGTGCATTGCTGGTTTTGGCTGTGGGAATGGGTAAAAGCAAACTGGCCGAGAAGAACAGCCACTAAACGTGCGATAACTCGAATCCCGTCATCAAAAAAAGCCTCAGTGGAGTTCATCCCTGAGGCTTTTTTTCTGCCGACTTACCGCTTACTTCAGGCTTTCGGCGGCTGCCTTGGCAATCTCTATTTCATTCGGATTGGCAGAACCACTGACGCCTACAGAGCCAATCACCGCCTCATGAAACACAATCGGGTTACCGCCACCCAATGGCACCATACCAGGCAATGTAGCAATAGCAGGCTCTGCGCCGTTGGCACGCCCCATATATTTGTCAGTCGGGGTATGATAAAGCGCGCCTGCGCGTGCTTTTAAAATTGAGGAATCAATGCAGCCTACCGGTGCGTTATCCATACGCTTGAATGACATCAGCTGGCCAGCCTGGTCAACTATGGCAATACAAACATTGGCATGCAGGCTCTGCGCTTTTTCTGTTGCCACTGTAATAAGTTTTGCTGCATCTTCTGCTGAAAGAATAGTTTGCGTGATTGTGGCATTGGCTGAAAATGCACTCAGGCTGCCGAGTGAACATAAGGCCGCTAACATCAGAATTTTTTTCACTGTTATATTCCCGTATTGATTAATGAATAGCATTGTTGATAGCTGGAACTATGAATAGTTAACATTACTCACCAAATACGGGCCGACCCAATATCAGGCAGGTCGGCCTAAAGTTAAATCTTATTATTATTTTATTATTTCAGTACTGTCAGAGCCGCTTTAGCTGCTTCTGCATCAACGCTGCCATCAGGCGTGCTCACACCAATAGCGCCAACGACCTGGCCGTCTAATTTGATTGGGATCCCTCCTGCGAAAGGCAGAATTTTTGGGTTACCCAAAATAAGCATATTCCCTTTAGCAACTTTGTCTTGATAAGCCTCTGTCGGCTGTCCGAAATAAGCCGAGGTTTTTGCTTTCTCAGGAGCTAATGCAATATTAGCAGGTGTAGAACCGTCTAAACGATCGAAGGTAATTAATTGACCAGCAGCATCAACAATAGCCACTGCGCCACCAATGTGGTGCGATTTAATGGTTTCTTCGGCCTTTTTAACTAATTCGTTGGCCTGATCGTGGGTAATGACTGGAACGCGAGTAATACCGTCGTCCGCCGCCTGTGCTGCAAAACCCACCAACAGGCCAGAAACCAATAATGCACAACTTACTTTCTTCATAATAAATCTCACTTTATTTGACACATTACGCGGACACGATAAACGTGGAACCGCAGTTACAGATTTAATTCTGAACGTCAGGCCACGCTCTTCTGTACACCAGCGGTTTTCTTGTTACCCAGCTTCAGGCTAATCATGTGGTCAATGCTCCAGCGGCCCGGGCCATTGATAACCAGTAAAATGAATCCTGCAGCACATGAGGCATTTTTTAACCATACAATCAGGTGCGGCATGGTAAAGCCTTGATAAAAAAGAAAACCGGCAATGATAGAGAACGCCGCCATAAATACTGAGGTAAAACGGGTCAAAAAGCCGAAAGCGATAGCAATGCTGCCACCGACTTCAAGCAAGATAACCAGTGGCAGAAAGAAGCTCGGCACGCCATTCTGTGCCATCACAGAGACGTTTTCCGAGTATTGAAATATCTTTTCTGCGCCTGACGTAAAGAACAATCCAACCGCCAGAATACGCGCAACAACATAAGCAAGATCTAAAGATTTATTCATAATTGTTTCGCCGTGGTGATAATTAATTTGAGCTACCCTTTCGCCCTTTCTGAAGACAGTATATTTGGCTGCAATCAGAAGTTTCGCAGGATAAAAATATACTGACTAAAACCATTACTCACTAATTGATAACATTTGATATACATTTCTATCACGCCATTATCATTAAAAAAAGTGCCTAGTGGTTATAGTTAGTAGTAAGTTTGGTTATTTATCACCGGACGAAATTACTTAAGTAAAAATATAGCAGGATAATCACGCCTATTGTTCTCTGGCATAAAACCCAGAGAACAATAAGTCGTATTGGCTTGAATTTTGAGAAGGTATATAAGAGGTATATTCAGAGATCAGAGCGCTGGTTGTTTATTTTTTGAGTAGACAGGTATCGATAGATTAATTAATCAACAATTACTCTTTTAATAAACAGCGCTGATTAGTGATAATTCCAGATCTTCTCGGCGATCAGCACAAACTGCCGCGCAACTGGTGATAGCTCGCTCCAGGAGTGGAACTGTAAACCAAAGGTACGCGGCATGACTAACAGCGGCATTGGGATCTCCACCAGCGGAATAGCATGTTGGATCTCTTGCAGAGCACGGCGCGAAATAAAGCTTAACAGGTTAGTCTCGACAATCACTGAATGCAGTGTCGCAATTGAATTGGCTTCGATTTGAATACGCGGGGGTGGATAACCACCGGTCTGCAAGCGCTGCTCAAGCCATTGTCGGGTCGCGACCTTTCTTGAAGGCAGCAGCCAGTTATATTGATCGAGCTGCTCTGAAGTCGGGTGAATACCGGCCAAAGGATGATCTTTGCTCGCTACCAGCACCACCGGATCGTCGAGTAAAGGCCGGGCAATAAATTCATTACTCTTGTCGGGTAAAAAACCCAGAATAATATCCAGCTGCTTCTCGCGCAGAGTATTTTGCAGCAGGTCGTTCATCCCGACTTTTACATCCAGGCGCACGCTCGGGGCTTCCTCCAATAAGCGTTTTGCCAACTGCGGCAACATAAACTCTGCAGCCGTAGCCGCAGCACCGAGACGAATATAACCCGCAGTGCCATCGGCCAAAGCGCTCATGTCGCGCTGAGTAACTTCCATATCCTGCACGATTTTTTGAGCCCGCTCACAAAGTAGCAATCCCGCTTCGGTCAAACGGATCCCTCTCCCCACCTTTAATATCAGTCTGGTTTTATAAATTTTCTCCAGTCGCTGAATACATTTTGTAAGCGCAGGTTGAGTAATACCAAGGGTTATAGCGGCACGTCCCAGATGCCCGGTATCCTGAATAGCCAGGAAGTAGCGTAGGTATTTCAGTTCCATTCCATTCCTCGTAGGAATCAATAAATAAAATTCAGGCGTTATGATTTATCTTTTAACAGTGCCAATATGGGTAAAAATAGCACTGGAGTAGCGTATGACCTATAAATTTTTAATGACCGCACCGGCCTTGGGTGCAGCTGGGCGCAAAGTCTTGGCGGACGCGGGTTGCGAGCTAGATTACCTGCAAAATGCCAATGATTTTGAGGAAGTCGAACAGTTGATGTCCACCCGCGCCTATGATGCCGTCATTTCTCGTACCGTGACTTTGTCAGCCAAAGCCATCGAGTCTTGCCCTTCGCTAAAAATCATCTGCAAACATGGGGTTGGCGTCACCAATATTGATGTTGCGGCGGCTACGGCGCGCGGTATTCCAGTGTTGACGACCCCGGCAACCAATGCTCAGTCCGTTGCGGAACTTGCTGTAGGCCTGATGCTCAGCGCCGCACGCCAGTTGCCTTTCTTCCAACACGAAATTGCCGAAGGACGTTGGACCCGCAGCAGCGAAGGGATTGAGCTGTTTGGCAAAACCTTAGGCTTGGTTGGGTACGGAGAAATTGGTCGCCGCGTTGCTCACATTGCCAAAGCCATTGGCATGCGCGCCGCCTTTTTTGACCCTGCTATTCCATTAGGAACCGACTCAACCGATGCCGTGCAGTACGCTTCTCTGCAAGAACTGTTGAAAAACAGTAACGTGCTGAGCCTGCACTGCCCGGTAAACAAGGCAACCGAAAAGATGCTGAATGCCGACACCCTGGCGCAGCTGCCCGATCGGGCTATCGTTATTAATACCTCTCGCGGTGAGCTGATTGATGAACCTGCACTTGCGCAAGCTCTGACTGACGGAAAACTCGCCGCTGCCGGTCTGGACACCGTGGCCGTAGAGCCGTTACCCCTTGACCATCCATTCCGTCAATTCAGCAATATTGTCATGACTCCGCACATAGGCGGTACCACCCCTGAAGCACTGGATGCCGTATCGCGTTCGGCCGCTCAACAGTGTCTGGATTTCCTGCAACAGCAGCGTATCAACGCGCGTGCCTGCGTAAATCCTGAAATTCTTTAAGAAAGGAGAATAACGAATGACATCTCGCAGCGAATGGCCAGCTGGCTATTTTATCGGTCAACGTGACAACGTTCCTGATGCAGCCACTATTGAAGCATTTAGCCGCCTGCCAGTACCAAACATTGGCGACACTATGGGCCGCAGCGTGGGCGCGCTGGGATTACAGCCTTATCATGCTGACAACAAAGTCGTACTCTGCGGACCAGCCATTACCGTTAAAGTCCGCCCTGGCGACAACTTGATGATTCATAAAGCGATTGAGATGGCTAATCCAGGCGACGTTATTGTTGTGGACGGTTCAGGCGACCTCACTCAGGCACTGATCGGCGGACTGATGCGTACCTCTGCTTTAACCAAAAAAATCGCAGGCTTCGTGATTGATGGCGCGATTCGCGATTTGAACGAATGGGCAGAAGGCGGGATTGCCGTATTTGCTCGCGGCAATACGCTGCGTGGGCCAAGCAAGGACGGTCCGGGCCAGGTTAATATTCCAATCTCTTGCGCAGGTCTGCTGGTAAATCCGGGTGATCTGATTGTCGGCGACGCGGACGGCGTGATAGCTATCCCTTACGAAGAGCTGGAACACCTGCTGCCGAAAGTGCAAAAACATGCCCAGCGCGAAGAGGAAATCCGCGCGCACAACGCTTCGGGTACGACTGATCCAGAGCGTTTCAATAGTCTGCTGCGTGCAAAAGGTTGCCCGCTCTAATCAACCTGTTGAAATTTAGACTATCTTTTGGGGTGGCAACACCCCATTTTGCCGCACAACTTACGCAATGTGGCACGGTAAGAACGCGGCTTGGGCAACGGATGCTTATTCCCCTGTCTACACGCGAACTCCCCTCAATCTCTGGGTATTTTCTTGAAAGGAGCTGGCATGAAACACGTGGTAAAAACGTTAAGTTTAACTATCGGCCTGTTACTGGCTGCAGGAGCACAGGCAAAGGATACCTTGCCGCCAACATTACCCACGCAGCAGGATGCGCGCTTACAGCAAGTTGCAACTTCCTCACACGTTTGGAACGGCGTCACGGTCACCAAAGACGGACGCATCTTCGCATCATTTACTCAGTCTGAAGGCCCGGGCCTGGAATTGGGTGAAGTTGGCGAAAACGGCAAAATCACGCCTTATCCTGACAATGAATGGAATCAGTGGAAACCTTCTGATCCTGAACACCATTTTCTGCATGTCAACGCACTGCGCATTGGTCCCGATGGTAATCTTTGGGCGATGGATTCCGGTAACACGGGGATCGGCACTGGTGCAAAATCTGTCGACGGCGCTGCCAAATTGGTGAAAATCGATTTAGCCACCAACAAGGTCATCAAGACTTACCTCATCAAACCGCCGGTCCTTAAACCTGCCAGCTATATTGATGACGTACGTTTCAACGGCCATTACGCTTATATGACCGATCCGGGTGCCGTGGGTCTGGTGGTATTGGATCTTGATACCGGCAAAGCGCACCGCGTGCTGGATAATCAGCCGCTTTCGATTGACCACACACCTATCTACGCTGACGGCAAAAAACTTATTTTACCGAATGGTAAAGAGAAACGCGTAGGTCTCGACCAACTGGAGGTTTCTCCAGACGGCAAATGGTTGTATTACCAGGCAATTCCTGGCCCTCTTGCACGTATCGAAACTCGCTATCTGAATGACGCTTCACTGCCAGCCGGCGAAGTGAACAAACACGCCAAAAAATTCCTTGATACCTGGAGCACGGGCGGTACGGCAATTGATAGCGACGGCAATATCTACGCTTCGGATATCAACACTCGTTCCATCAAACGCATTACTCCAGAAGGCAAGGTTTCGACCGTAGTTTCCGATCCGCGACTGGTTTGGATTGATGCGATGTGGGTCAGTGACGGCGCGTTATATATGCCTTCAGGCCAAATTAACCGTACTCCGGCCACGACTGGCGGCAAACCATCAACGGTTGAATATCCGGTCAAAATCTACAAGTTGTCTCTGCCAATTAAACCTTCACCGATTGATCATCCTTAATCAGCTTTGATAACTTGAATCTGACAACAGCCGCATTGCGGCTGTTTTTATTTAGATTACTCGGGAAAACTGCCGCTGACGAACCTGCTGCCGCAGATAACTATCAAAACACATGCAGATATTGCGGATCAGCAAACGGCCTTTAGGCGTTACCATTATTTGATGACCGGTTAATTCCACCAGCTCATCCTCAATCAATGGCTCGAGCAACGCTAAGTCTTCGGCAAAATAGTCTTTAAAAATCACGCCGTGCTCGCGTTCAATCGTCGCGAAATCCAGCTTAAAATGACAAATCAGCGCTTTAATCACGTCACGACGAAGACAATCGTCACGCGTCATGGTGAGACCGCGCCAAAGAGCATGGCCCTGGTCCTCAATTTTGGAGTAATAGGACTTGAGGTCTTTTTCATTCTGGGCATAGGTATCCCCGATCATGCTAATGGCCGAGACCCCAAGCCCAAGCAGGTCGGTGTCGCCCTGAGTGGTGTAGCCTTGGAAATTGCGATGCAACTCACCGTTCTGCTGCGCGATAGCCAGCTCATCTTCAGGACGAGCAAAATGGTCCATGCCGATAAATCGATATCCGGCATCGGTCAGACAGGCGATGCTGCCCTGCAAGATGTTGAGCTTGTCTTCGGCGCTGGGTAAATCCGCCTCTTTAATCTTACGCTGAGCGGCAAAAAGCTGTGGCATGTGGGCATAATTGAATACGCTCAGGCGATCAGGATTTAGCTGTGCAACACGTTGCAGCGTGAGGGCAAAACTTTCTGGAGTTTGTTTCGGCAGGCCATAGATTAGGTCGATATTTGTCGAGCGAAATCCCAGCGCCCTGGCGCGTTCAACCAGCGAGAAGATAAACTCCTCATCCTGTTCACGGTTAACCAATTGCTGAACCTGTTTATTAAAATCCTGCACTCCCATGCTTAGGCGATTGAATCCTTCATGGCGTAAATGATCCAGTACATCCAACTCTATTTCTCGAGGATCGATCTCAAGCGACATCTCTACGTCGGGAAGAAAATCAAAATTATTGCGCAGTACACTAACCAATCGACTGATCTGCGATTTATTAAGATAGGTCGGTGTACCGCCGCCCCAGTGCAACTGGCTGACTTGCCGATTTTTGAATAACTCGGCGCGCTGGATAATCTCCTGTTCCAACCAGTTCAGATATTCTTCAGCCTTATGCAGCTGACGCGTGACTAACTTATTGCAGCCGCAGAAATAACAAAGCTTGTGGCAAAAAGGAATATGCACGTACAGGGAAAGCGGGCGCTCAGGATAGCGCGCAGTGGCCAGAATAAAAGCGTCGTTTTGATATCTTGGGCTGAATTCTAACGCAGTAGGATAAGAGGTATAGCGCGGTCCGGAATAATTGTACTTTTGAATCAGGCCTCTGTCCCATTCGATAAGCTGTGCCGCCATGCTTGTCTCCATTGCGGATAAAAAGCCCGCAGATACGAGCAGTTATCGGCTATCGTTTTTACGATGCCGGGCTGACCGTCGCAATGGAAGAGGTTTTCTGAGAGGTTGAGCCAGGCTCGCCCTGCGCAGGCGTGACTTCTGTCTCGACAGGCGCTTCAGTCTACATAACAAGCAGGCGACAAAACACACGAAGAAAGAGCTTATGACCAATACAATGATATTCATCAAGAAGACCTGAAAAATAATTAAAAAGAGAGATTAAAAAGCCGAGTTTCTGCCAGTAGGCAAAACAGCTGACAGTCGGAGTTAACGTCAAGTTTACTCATAGCGCGCAACTTATGAGCGCTGACGGTTTTGATACTCAAGTTCATTCGGCCAGCGATACTGGTGAGATTATGCCCTTTACAGAGCAAACGCAGGACTTCCAACTCTTTTAACGAGATAGGTTTTCCATTGAGGTCTCCGCCTTGAAACAGGGTCTTCATCATACCTTTTTCAATATAAACTTCATTATTGATGACTGAAACAATCGCCCGCTCGAGGATCTTTTCACTTACGTTTAAACTGATATAACCCAAAACGCCCATTTCGAGCACCATGCGTATTAATTGTGGGTGCCTGTACGGTGAGATGACTATTATTTTTAATTCAGGATACTTCCGAGCCAACCATTTTATTAATGCGTAACCATCAAGAGCCGCAATCGGGCTATTATTCTGAAAAGTCTCTAGCGAATATCCAAGAATAAGTAAATCAACAGGTTTGCCAGACAGAACAGTGATTAATTCATTTGGCGTTGAGACATCAGCAACAATATTGAATGATGACGTATTTTCTAGCCGCTCAATGCTACGCATAGTGCTGATTAGAGAAATGACGCCCTTACGCACAAGTTGGAATTCGTCAGCCACCACAATATTGATATGCATGGTTTCCCTTAATAGGGTTAAATTTATTTAAAACATACAGTTGTCGGCACCTCACCTGAGCTCTCAAAGCCGAGTTGTCCAACTAGGTAAAGCTCAGGGCTGCATTGGTTTTAGCAACTTAATGAGTTATCTGCGAGAGTAATCACATTAATTAAATATTTAAAAACCAGCAACGATCATCATAATTATATATATTCAGTGTAAACTATTTCTTTTATAAATGTATCAACTTTGATTATCAACAATAAAAATCATCAGCCTTATTACAATCGTTGCACGTTAAAAAAACTAAAATTAAATGGCGATGTATTTTAAATAATTTAACTTATTAGTGGTTTATATTTTGGACTGAAGTGATTTAGGGCTGAACTACTTAGCGAAGTTTATTAATAGTGATTTATTAAGCGAGCAGTATAAAGGATGGATTACGTTAAAATTGATTAAATTAGGAAAAAAAACAGCCAGCAACTATTGCTGACTGCCATTTTACTGGCCGTAATTTTTATAATTACGGCGCGACGAAAATCAGTTACCGCCTTTCAGCAGACGATACATATTTTCGCCCTGCTCTTCGTCTTCGTCATCTTCATCACCCAGCTCGATTCCAAGCAGCTCCATCAGCACGTCGATACGATCCAGCGTCTGGTCAACATAGCTTTGATCTTCAGCACTCAGCGTTTTGCCGTCATCGATCAAATCCAGCAATGAATCCAGGCGCGCATCGTTTTCAAGAAGAGTTAATTCTTCTTCTGGCGGCAGAACCGGCTTGGCTTCTTTTTTCGGCTTAGGCGCTTTCTCAACTTTTGGAGCATTATTGAAAACAGTTTCTACGATCAACGGAACGGCTTTTTTGCTGCCGATACGTGGGTCAGATTTTTTGGCTGATGCAGACTGGTTCTTATCTGCATCAGGATTGGCGCGTGAGCCCGGCTTGTGGCCACGACGTTTGTTGTCACGCTTACGTTCGCGCGCTTCGATATCAAGCTCAACGCGACTTTTTTTCTTCGTTTTAGACGTCGCGGCTTTGGCACGCGGTGCTTTCGCTGACTGGTTCATAGCATGTACTCTTAGGTGTGTTCATTTAGTATAGAATTGCGGCGGAATCTAGCAGAAAGCGGGCAAAGAAAAAAGGCAGCAAGCTAACCTTGGCACCTTTTTCTTTATCTTCATGGAAGATTTTTTGTACACTACTGTGCTTATGCGCCAATAATACTCTTATTTTACTGCTTTCGTTCATCGAGTAATAAAACTTTACCCTAACGCGCTAAAGGCTCAATATACGCCCGCAGTGAATGCGTTATGTAAAACAGAACCACATCTCGCCTCTCTTACAGCTATAATCGCCAGCCAGTTACTGAAGCCCCACGGAGACACACGTTTTGACCAGCCAAACTTACAACTATCATATGACCCATTTCGTCATCAGTGCCCCTGATATCCGGCATCTACCGAGTGATGAGGGCATTGAGGTCGCATTTGCTGGTCGTTCAAACGCCGGAAAATCCAGTGCGCTCAATACGCTGACCGGGCAAAAAAGCCTGGCCCGTACCAGTAAGACGCCGGGCCGTACCCAGTTAATCAACCTCTTTCAGGTAGAAGAAGGTATTCGTCTGGTCGACTTACCGGGTTATGGCTATGCGCAGGTTCCTGAAGAAATGAAGCGGAAATGGCAGCGCGCACTGGGTGAATACCTGCAGATGCGTAACTGTCTTAAGGGCCTGGTAGTGTTGATGGATATCCGCCACCCGCTAAAAGATCTCGACCAACAGATGATCCAGTGGGCCGTAGACGTTGGCACACCAGTGCTGGTGTTGCTGACCAAAGCCGACAAACTGGCTTCTGGTGCGCGTAAGGCGCAGACCACTATGGTTCGCAATGAAGTCGAGTCCTTTATGGGCGATATTCAGGTCGAAGCCTTTTCTTCACTGAAGAAAATCGGTGTCGATAAACTGACAGCCAAACTGAATACCTGGTTTAGCGAGATCCCACCGGAAGTCTTGGAAGATATTATCTCCGGGGAATAAGCCATCAGCCGCTATTTGCCTCGAACTTTATTAAAGGCATTGGCTGAGCACGAGTTTTGCACAATGAAACAGGGTAGCTTCGGCTGCCCTTTTTTGTTTCAGAAAAAGAGCAAATTTCAGTAACTTTCTGCCAAAAATACAATAAAAAACGCCCCAGACATAAATGCCTGGGGCGGCTAAAATATTCAGCCAAATCCGATTACGTGAAGTAAAAGGTCTGAAAGATAGAACATCTTACCTCTGTACCCTACGACTCAGACTTTACCTCATTTTTTTCCGGGGAAAAAGTATTTTTTGTAGTTTACTTACACAAAAGTTGAGGGATATGCGATCAGCCTCATCCTTTTTCCCGCGAATGATGTTGCTTAATTACAAAATCAGCTTATTTTATCGTCACTTAGTGAGCTTGATCCCAATTTTTGCCCACTCCCACATCTACTTTTAATGGAACTTCTAATGTCATCGCTTCTTCCATTAATTGACGAATCGTTTCAGTTGCCTGCTCGACGTCATCTTTATGCACCTCAAAGACCAGTTCATCGTGTACCTGCATAATAATGCGGGCACGCGGTGCATCGGCCTGTTCTAACCAGCCTGCAACCTTGATCATGGCACGTTTGATGATATCGGCAGCGGTTCCCTGCATTGGTGCGTTGATCGCCGCACGCTCAGCTCCCTTACGACGCATGGCGTTGCTGGATTTAATATCTGGCAGATACAGACGACGGCCATCCAACGTTTCAACATACCCCTGCTCGGAAGCCTGTAAACGCGTACGCTCCATATATTCGAGCACGCCAGGGTATCGCTCAAAGTACAAGTCCATATAACGCTGAGACTCTTTACGCGGAATATTTAGCTGACGCGACAATCCAAAGGCGCTCATACCGTAGATCAAACCAAAGTTAATCGCTTTGGCGCTACGACGCTGCTCATTGGATACTTTTTCAAGAGCGGTGCTAAACACTTCGGATGCCGTTGCGCGGTGGATATCCTGCCCCTCGGAGAAGGCTTTCAACAGGCCTGCATCTTTCGACAGATGCGCCATGATACGCAGTTCGATTTGTGAATAGTCGGCTGCAACGATGCAATAATCTTCAGGAGCAATAAATGCCTGACGAATACGACGCCCTTCATCATTTCGCACCGGAATGTTTTGCAGGTTAGGATCACTGGAAGACAGGCGGCCGGTCGCCGTTACCGCCTGATGGTACGAAGTATGCACCCGTCCATCGACCGCGCTTATCATCAGCGGCAGCTTATCGGTATAGGTCGATTTCAGCTTGGCCAAACCGCGATATTCAAGAATGACTTTTGGCAACGGATAATCCAGCGCCAGCTCGGCCAACACTTCTTCGTTGGTTGAAGGTGCGCCACCCGGCGTTTTCTTGAGGATCGGCAGTTTCTGTTTTTCATACAGAATTGCCTGTAGCTGCTTGGTTGAAGATAGATTAAAGGGCTCTTCTGCCAGCTCGTGGGCCTGTGTCTCAAGCTCATTCAAACGAATGGTCAGCTCTTTAGAGTGCGCGGCCAAAATGTTCTGATCGATTAACACGCCGGTGCGCTCAATGTGCGAAAGCACGGCAACCAACGGCATATCGATATCGGTAAATACTGTCTTCAGTCCCGGCTCTTTGGCAATTTTTGGCCACATTGCCTGATGCAGCTGTAAAGTTACGTCGGCATCTTCTGCGGCATACGGCCCCGCTTGCTCCAGCGCAATCTGGTTAAAGGTCAGCTGATTTTTACCTTTACCTGCAATCTCTTCGAAGGTCACGGTTTTGTGGCCCAGCAGCCTGTCGGCCATGCTATCCATGTCGTGGCGCCCCGACACGCTGTCGAGTACATAGGACTCAACCATAGTATCGAAGTCGATACCTTTAAGGTCGATGTCATACTTCAGCAGCACGCCGCGATCAAACTTGAGGTTCTGCCCGACTTTAGCTTTTTTAGGGTTTTCCAGCAGCGGTTTAAGCTGTTTGATCACCTCATTGCGATCAAGCTGCGTCGGTGAGTCGAGATAATCGTGGGCAACCGGTAGATACGCGGCTTTGCCAGGCTCGACTGCAAACGACAAACCAATCAAATTAGCAGTTAGCGTGTCCAGGCCATCTGTCTCGGTGTCAAAGGCAAACACCTCGGCATTTTCGAGTAAGACCTTCCATTCATCAAACGTAGCCTGGTCGAGGATAGTCACATAACCGTCCTGAGAGAGCTGAGCGCGCTCTACGGCGGTTTGCGTAATGGTTTCGGCCTTAGACGTTGCCCCTTTCTTGCTAACCGCAGGAGTACCTTTCTTACCGTTTAACCAGCCACCCTGATCCACGTCGGCCAGCCAGCGTTTAAACTCGTAACGCTCAAACATCGTTTTCAGGTCGCTATCGTCTGGCTCACTGACAGTCAGCTCTGCGCAGGTGATATCCAGCTCAACGTCGGTCTTGATCGTAGCCAGTTTATAGGAGAGGTAAGCCACCTCTTTATTTTCAGCTAATTTTACGCCCATGGTTTTGGCTCCACGGAAACTCAGCGTTGCAATCTTGTCAAGATCGCCGTAAAGCGCGTCTAATCCGCCGATGCCCTGCAGCAAGGCCTGAGCAGTTTTTTCACCCACACCCGGCACGCCAGGAATGTTGTCCGAGGAGTCACCCATTAGTGCAAGAAAATCAATGATCAATTCAGGCGGTACGCCGTATTTAGTCACGACTTCGTCAGGACCAAGAATCGAGTTGTTCATGGTGTTAATTAACGTCACACCCGGCGTGACTAGCTGCGCCATGTCTTTATCACCGGTGCTGATAAGTACAGAGTGGCCCGCTTTTTCCGCTTCAAGCGCCAATGTGCCGATCACGTCATCGGCCTCAACGCCAGGCACTACCAGCAACGGCAACCCCATAGACTTTACCATCTGATGCAACGGCTCAATTTGCGCGCGCAGGTCATCAGGCATCGGAGGGCGATGGGATTTATACTCGGTAAACAGTTCGTCGCGGAAGGTTTTCCCTTTGGCATCAAATACCACAGCGACGTGGCTTGGCTGATACTGCAATAGCAGGCTACGCAGCATGTTCAGCACGCCGTACATTGCGCCTGTCGGCTCCCCTGCTGCGTTGGTCAGCGGTGGGAATGCGTGGTAAGCGCGGTAAAGGTAAGACGATCCGTCTACCAGGATCAGGGGGTTTTCAGCTATCTTGGCCATAACTCATCTTTATTCGTGGCATGTCATCCCCTAAGCATGCCATAGCTGAGGGTAAAGTCGAACCTCGAAAGGGAATTTGATGTTGATCCTGCGAGGTTTCTCGCAGGATCGTCCCTGTGGATAAGTTTGTGAATAGTTTTACAGCCAGATCGTGAATTTGAGTTGCATATAGCAGAACAGATCGATATACGATGTTTAATCATCAAGTTATAGGTGTGTTAACTGCAATCGAGCTGTCATGTTAATTTAATCATCGTTGTGGATATAATTAGAATGCTTACTCATTATTTAGGATTTTTATCATGCGTTATCAAATTAACAGCAGTAAAAATTTAATCTAAATGAATTGTGGAAAAGTAAAATTACAAAGCTTAAAACGCAGCCAAACCAATTGCAGTAATAGGTAATTGACAATGTTAATAGCCGGAACGTTTTATAGCTGTTTAGATCTGAGGCAAAAAAAAACGCCAGCATCACACTGACGTTTCATTAACGACCTACTCGAATCTTATTTCTGGGTAGTCAGGAAATTAACTACGTCTGAGAATTGTTTTACGTAAGCGTCCATTGAGCTGGTATCAAGTCCGTCATTTTTAACCTGATATTTGCCATTAACGAAAACAGATGGCACACCTTGCAGGCCAAAGTCAGCGGCGGCCTTCTCTTCTTGAACAACTAACGATTTAACCACGAAGCTATTCATTGCAGCATCGTAGTCTTGACCGCTAACGCCGGCTTTAATAAATACGTCACGAATATCAGCTTCAGTTTTTACTGTCTGAGATTTCTGAACAGCATCAAACATCAGTGGGCTAATTTTATCTTCAATACCCAGCGCCATGGCAACAGCCCACGCCTGAGTTAACTGCTTGCCTAATGGACCCAGGAATTCGACGTGATACTTCACATATTTTACACCCTGTGGCAGGTTTTTACGCACGTTATCGGAAACATGCCAGACGCGTTCAAACTCGTAGCAGTGTGGGCAGTAGAAAGAGAAAAACTCTACAACCTGCGGTTCATTTGCCAGCGGCTTGTCTAATGTCGTGTACTGGGTGCCGTCAGAGAATTGGGCAGCAGAAGCGCTGAACGCCAACACCATGCCAAACACGGCTAACATTATCTTTCTGGCAGAAAAAAGGTTCTTCATAACTCATCCATCTCCGTTTAAATAATTATATAAAGCTTATTTATTTCTCAGTACATTGGCATCAACTGTAAAGGAGGTGCCCTCAGTTTATTAATTTGCTCTTTAAATGCCGCTGCCTGTCCCAGCCAAAAATCTTCATCCTTCATCCAGGGGAAGCTATTAGGGAAAGCGGGATCCTGCCAGCGGCGTGTTACCCAGGCCAAATAATAGACCATACGCATCGCGCGCAGAGGCTCAATAAGCGCCAGTTCGCGGCTGTCAAAATCCGCAAACTCGCCATAAGCCTCAAGTAAAATATCTAATTGAATGAGTTGCTCAGAACGATCGCCATGCAATAACATCCATAAATCCTGAACAGCAGGACCATTTCGCGCATCGTCTAAATCAACAAATATAGGACCATCGCGCCAAAGAATATTTCCTGGGTGACAATCACCGTGTAAACGACGCGGTTGCCAATCGTGGTGCCAATATTCTGTAATAGTGACGATTAAATCATCTAGAACAGATATAAATGTGCTGCGTTGTTTGGCAGGAATTAATTTACTATTGGCCAGTACCGATCTTGGTTCAGTAAGATATTCTAATAGATCTATCGTAGGACGATGAGTAAACAAGTTTTCACTGCCGACCTGATGGATCCTGCCAAGAAAACGGCCAACCCATTCCATCTGATCCAGATTATCAATTTCGTACTGCCTGCCACCGATGCTTGGGAAAACGGTAAACATATATCCCTGATGGTGATGCAAGGTATTCCCCATAATAGAAACGGGAGCCACTGCGGGGATTTCAGCAGCAGAGAGATCGAAGGAGAAACGATGTTCTTCTTCTATTTGCTCGGCGCTCCAACGCTCAGGGCGATAAAACTTAACGACGTAACGCTGGCGATTTTCATCAAGGAACTGATACACCCGATTTTCGTAGCTATTGAGCGCAGTTAACCCTGACTCAGCAATCAAGCCAACACTTTCCAGCGCATCAAGGATAAGGTCTGGAGACAGTGCCTGAAAATTAAAAGCAGAATTATTCATAACTTCATTCAGATTGGCCAGAAAGCAAAACGATAGTCTGAAATAGTACCATCAATTTTTGGCCTGACGCATGAAGTTCACATAAGTTTACATCAATCGTTAATAACGCCCCTGGCTCGCAAAAGCGCGGTTTTAAAATCCTCTTCATAGTCTTTTTTTAAACCGGGAATTTCATCCGTACTGGCACTGTCTCGCATTTTAAGCTGATAAATCAAGGCGTCATCACTTAGATTTTCGAGTTTATCCTTAAACCCACACTCCCCAGCCAGTTGGTTGAGAAACTGTAACAAGCTTAAATCAGGCTGCTGTTTCCAGGCTGGATGCAACAGTTCTATCAGCTCATTGACCCGATGATCTTCCATAGTAAAGTCTCGAAGTTATGAAGTATCCTTCAAGCTAACAGGGTTATTTGTTGCTGAACAGCAGTGGCTCAGGGAAATAAAACTGAGCATGATCTAGAACAACTTTCATCAGTCTTGCTTCCGCTTTATCCCTTAAACCTTCACACTATAATAAAGTCATGCAAATTAAGGTCAAATAACATGATTGCGGATGCAATAACAGGGGTCATCCTTGCGGGAGGGCGCTCTTCAAGAATGGGGCAGGATAAGGGATTGCTGAATTCTGATGGCTTGCCACTGTTTGTTCACATTGCCCGGCGGTTAGCCCCGCAGGTCAGTACTATCTTGGTGAACAGTAACCAGAATCAGCAACAATACGCTGAGCATTATCCGGTGATCGGTGACCTTATTCCCGGCTTTGCCGGTCCGTTAGCGGGGATGCTTTCTGCGCTAGTCTCCAGTGAAACTGAATGGGTCGTATGTGTTCCCTGCGACGAGCCAAGTTTGCCTGATGATTTGGTCGCGCGGTTGTGGCAAGCCAGAGATCAGGCCCAAGCGGTCTACGCCTGCGATACAGACCGCGCACATCCTGCAGTATGTTTGCTTAACAAAAGCCTAATACCCAGCCTTCGGGAATATCTTGAACAAGGTGAGAGAAAAGTGATGCTTTTCCTGACCCAGTGCAGAGCTAGTAAGGCGATATTTGCTAATCCTGCAGACTTTGCCAATCTGAATACGCCCGAGGACCTTGCTCAGTGGCAAAGTGCTTTAGGGAAAACACCATGACGACGCCAATATTGGGGATCGTAGCACACAGCGGCAGTGGGAAAACCACTCTGCTAAAGCAGTTGATTCCTTATCTGCGCGATCGCCAGATTCGTGTAGGTTTGATTAAACACAGTCATCACTCTGTAGATATCGACACGCCTGGAAAAGACAGCTATGAGCTGAGAAAAGCCGGCGCCGATCAAACTATGGTGGCAAGCAGTAATCGATGGGCGCTAATGACGGAAACACCAGAGGCTGAAGAGTTAGATTTGCACTATTTAGCCAGCAGATTCGATGATTCAACATTGGATCTAATTCTGGTTGAGGGCTTTAAGCGTGAGAAGATAGCTAAAATCGCGTTATTCAGAACAGCAAGCGGCAGAGAAATAGACGATATCTTAGACGATTTTGTCATTGCTATCGCCACTGATACTTTTTTCAAATGGTCTTTGCCGCTGTTGGATCTTAATAATATTGCCGAAATAGGCGAGTTTATCGTTAACTGGTTGAGTGATCGGTCATCAAGCTAGCTTCTAATCCTCTGTTCTCTAGGTGAAATAGCCTCCATAGCGACCCGCTTGCTTAGCGATAACGGCTGACGCGACTGTTTTCAGCGCTTTTTTCTACCTCATCTCGTGCTCGCAGCGCCTTTTATCACCCCGCGGGAAGCCGCTGACCGGAGTTTGTGCCCTCCGCAACAGCAAAAGGGCCCCTGTCGTCAGACAGGGGCCCTCTTTTTTTGCGTTCCTGACCGGCCCTTGACCCGCCCTCGCGCTTTTTTCTTAAATCATCGACAGCAAAAAACCCCAGCTTGCGCTGAGGTTTCGTACTTAATTTGATGCCTGGCAGTTCCCTACTCTCGCATGGGGAGACCCCACACTACCATCGGCGCTACGGCGTTTCACTTCTGAGTTCGGCATGGGGTCAGGTGGGACCACCGCGCTACTGCCGCCAGGCAAATTCTGTTTCATTCCAACCGCTTTCCCCATTATTCAGGGCAGCCATCAGAATCAATCTTTGAACAAGCTGATTTTCATTGAAACTTTCGTCTCGTCTCTCTAAAACACCTTCGGTGTTGTAAGGTTAAGCCTCTCGGGTCATTAGTACTGGTTAGCTCAATGCATCGCTGCACTTACACACCCAGCCTATCAACGTCTTAGTCTTAAACGTCCCTTCAGGGGACTCGAAGTCCCAGGGAAGACTCATCTTGAGGCAAGTTTCGCGCTTAGATGCTTTCAGCGCTTATCTTTTCCGCATTTAGCTACCGGGCAATGCCATTGGCATGACAACCCGAACACCAGTGATGCGTCCACTCCGGTCCTCTCGTACTAGGAGCAGCCCCTCTCAATCTTCCAACGCCCACGGCAGATAGGGACCGAACTGTCTCACGACGTTCTAAACCCAGCTCGCGTACCACTTTAAACGGCGAACAGCCGTACCCTTGGGACCTACTTCAGCCCCAGGATGTGATGAGCCGACATCGAGGTGCCAAACACCGCCGTCGATATGAACTCTTGGGCGGTATCAGCCTGTTATCCCCGGAGTACCTTTTATCCGTTGAGCGATGGCCCTTCCATTCAGAACCACCGGATCACTATGACCTACTTTCGTACCTGCTCGAGCCGTCACTCTCGCAGTCAAGCTAGCTTATGCCATTGCACTAACCTCACGATGTCCGACCGTGATTAGCTAACCTTCGTGCTCCTCCGTTACTCTTTAGGAGGAGACCGCCCCAGTCAAACTACCCACCAGACACTGTCCTCACCCCGGATCACGGGGCCGAGTTAGAACATCAAACATTAAAGGGTGGTATTTCAAGGTTGGCTCCACGCAGACTGGCGTCCACGCTTCAAAGCCTCCCACCTATCCTACACATCAAGGCTCAATGTTCAGTGTCAAGCTATAGTAAAGGTTCACGGGGTCTTTCCGTCTTGCCGCGGGTACACTGCATCTTCACAGCGAGTTCAATTTCACTGAGTCTCGGGTGGAGACAGCCTGGCCATCATTACGCCATTCGTGCAGGTCGGAACTTACCCGACAAGGAATTTCGCTACCTTAGGACCGTTATAGTTACGGCCGCCGTTTACCGGGGCTTCGATCAAGAGCTTCTCCTTGCGGATAACCCCATCAATTAACCTTCCGGCACCGGGCAGGCGTCACACCGTATACGTCCACTTTCGTGTTTGCACAGTGCTGTGTTTTTATTAAACAGTTGCAGCCAGCTGGTATCTTCGACTGTCTTCGGCTCGGGAAGCAAGTTCCTCCACCTAGCGACAGCGTGCCTTCTCCCGAAGTTACGGCACCATTTTGCCTAGTTCCTTCACCCGAGTTCTCTCAAGCGCCTGAGTATTCTCTACCTGACCACCTGTGTCGGTTTGGGGTACGATTCAATGTTACCTGATGCTTAGAGGCTTTTCCTGGAAGTGCGGCATCAACTACTTCACCACCGTAGTGGCTCGTCATCACGCCTCAGGGTTGATATGTAACCGGATTTACCAAGTCACACCCCCTACACGCTTAAACCGGGACAACCGTCGCCCGGCTAGCCTAGCCCTCTCCGTCCCCCCTTCGCAGTAACACCGAGTACAGGAATATTAACCTGTTTCCCATCGACTACGCCTTTCGGCCTCGCCTTAGGGGTCGACTCACCCTGCCCCGATTAACGTTGGACAGGAACCCTTGGTCTTCCGGCGTGCGGGTTTTTCACCCGCATTATCGTTACTTATGTCAGCATTCGCACTTCTGATACCTCCAGCAGCCCTCACAGACCACCTTCAACGGCTTACAGAACGCTCCCCTACCCAACAACGCCTAAGCGTCGCTGCCGCAGCTTCGGTGCATGGTTTAGCCCCGTTACATCTTCCGCGCAGGCCGACTCGACCAGTGAGCTATTACGCTTTCTTTAAATGATGGCTGCTTCTAAGCCAACATCCTGGCTGTCTATGCCTTCCCACATCGTTTCCCACTTAACCATGACTTTGGGACCTTAGCTGGCGGTCTGGGTTGTTTCCCTCTTCACGACGGACGTTAGCACCCGCCGTGTGTCTCCCGTGATAACATTCTTCGGTATTCGGAGTTTGCATCGAGTTGGTAAGCCGGGATGGCCCCCTAGTCGAAACAGTGCTCTACCCCCGAAGATGAGTTCACGAGGCGCTACCTAAATAGCTTTCGGGGAGAACCAGCTATCTCCCGGTTTGATTGGCCTTTCACCCCCAGCCACAAGTCATCCGCTAATTTTTCAACATTAGTCGGTTCGGTCCTCCAGTTAGTGTTACCCAACCTTCAACCTGCCCATGGCTAGATCACCGGGTTTCGGGTCTATACCTTGCAACTTGACGCCCAGTTAAGACTCGGTTTCCCTACGGCTCCCCTATACGGTTAACCTTGCTACAAAATATAAGTCGCTGACCCATTATACAAAAGGTACGCAGTCACCCAACAAAGTAGGCTCCCACTGCTTGTACGTACACGGTTTCAGGTTCTATTTCACTCCCCTCGCCGGGGTTCTTTTCGCCTTTCCCTCACGGTACTGGTTCACTATCGGTCAGTCAGGAGTATTTAGCCTTGGAGGATGGTCCCCCCATATTCAGACAGGATGTCACGTGTCCCGCCCTACTCATCGAACTCACAATTTGTGCATTTTTGTGTACGGGACTATCACCCTGTACCGTGCGACCTTCCAGACGCTTCCACTAACACACAAACTGATTCAGGTTCTGGGCTGTTCCCCGTTCGCTCGCCGCTACTGGGGGAATCTCGGTTGATTTCTTTTCCTCGGGGTACTTAGATGTTTCAGTTCCCCCGGTTCGCCTCGCATGGCTATGTATTCACCATGCGATAATGTGACGTATCACATTGGGTTTCCCCATTCGGGTATCGTCGGGTATAACGGTTCATATCACCTTACCGACGCTTTTCGCAGATTAGCACGCCCTTCATCGCCTCTGACTGCCTAGGCATCCACCGTGTACGCTTAGTCGCTTAACCTCACAACCCGAAGGTGTCTTTTAAACTCATAAAGAGTGACGCCGTTCGTAGCCGTGATTATTTGAGAGACTCTAATACAGGTGCGCATAACTCAAAACTTCTACGGAGAGTTATGTTCAGCTGTATCATTTCAATTTTTCAGCTTGTTCCAGATTGTTAAAGAGCAATATCGTAAACACGACTCAATAAAGTCATCTTTACGATAGTTTCTGACCCGTGAAGGTGCAGAGTGATAATGTCTTTCACACATTATCGGATGGCGTCCCCAAGGGGATTCGAACCCCTGTTACAGCCGTGAAAGGGCAGTGTCCTAGGCCTCTAGACGATGGGGACACGAAAATGCCGTCTCGAATCACTGACTCGACACGTTTTCGTATCAGCGCAGGGTTTCCCCCACTGCATCAACAGGTGCTCTTGCTCGTTAATTTCATCAGACAATCTGTGTGGACACTGCACAATGCGTATCTTTAGGTAAGGAGGTGATCCAACCGCAGGTTCCCCTACGGTTACCTTGTTACGACTTCACCCCAGTCATGAATCACAAAGTGGTAAGCGCCCTCCCGAAGGTTAAGCTACCTACTTCTTTTGCAACCCACTCCCATGGTGTGACGGGCGGTGTGTACAAGGCCCGGGAACGTATTCACCGTAGCATTCTGATCTACGATTACTAGCGATTCCGACTTCATGGAGTCGAGTTGCAGACTCCAATCCGGACTACGACGTACTTTATGAGGTCCGCTTGCTCTCGCGAGTTCGCTTCTCTTTGTATACGCCATTGTAGCACGTGTGTAGCCCTACTCGTAAGGGCCATGATGACTTGACGTCATCCCCACCTTCCTCCGGTTTATCACCGGCAGTCTCCTTTGAGTTCCCGACATTACTCGCTGGCAACAAAGGATAAGGGTTGCGCTCGTTGCGGGACTTAACCCAACATTTCACAACACGAGCTGACGACAGCCATGCAGCACCTGTCTCACGGTTCCCGAAGGCACTAAGCTATCTCTAGCAAATTCCGTGGATGTCAAGAGTAGGTAAGGTTCTTCGCGTTGCATCGAATTAAACCACATGCTCCACCGCTTGTGCGGGCCCCCGTCAATTCATTTGAGTTTTAACCTTGCGGCCGTACTCCCCAGGCGGTCGACTTAACGCGTTAGCTCCGGAAGCCACGCCTCAAGGGCACAACCTCCAAGTCGACATCGTTTACAGCGTGGACTACCAGGGTATCTAATCCTGTTTGCTCCCCACGCTTTCGCACCTGAGCGTCAGTCTTTGTCCAGGGGGCCGCCTTCGCCACCGGTATTCCTCCAGATCTCTACGCATTTCACCGCTACACCTGGAATTCTACCCCCCTCTACAAGACTCTAGCTTGCCAGTTTCAAATGCAGTTCCCAAGTTAAGCTCGGGGATTTCACATCTGACTTAACAAACCGCCTGCGTGCGCTTTACGCCCAGTAATTCCGATTAACGCTTGCACCCTCCGTATTACCGCGGCTGCTGGCACGGAGTTAGCCGGTGCTTCTTCTGCGAGTAACGTCAATCGCTGCTGCTATTAACAACAACGCCTTCCTCCTCGCTGAAAGTGCTTTACAACCCTAAGGCCTTCTTCACACACGCGGCATGGCTGCATCAGGCTTGCGCCCATTGTGCAATATTCCCCACTGCTGCCTCCCGTAGGAGTCTGGACCGTGTCTCAGTTCCAGTGTGGCTGGTCATCCTCTCAGACCAGCTAGGGATCGTCGCCTAGGTGAGCCATTACCCCACCTACTAGCTAATCCCATCTGGGCACATCCGATGGCGTGAGGCCCGAAGGTCCCCCACTTTGGTCTTGCGACATCATGCGGTATTAGCTACCGTTTCCAGTAGTTATCCCCCTCCATCAGGCAGTTTCCCAGACATTACTCACCCGTCCGCCGCTCGTCACCCAGAGAGCAAGCTCTCCCGTGCTACCGCTCGACTTGCATGTGTTAGGCCTGCCGCCAGCGTTCAATCTGAGCCATGATCAAACTCTTCAATTAAAAGTTCGATTTGCTTAAACAAGTTAAGCGGTGCTCAAAGTTTACTTTCGTAATAATTCAAAAATGAATTACTGCTTGGTCACTCTAAGACTTGGCATTGCTGCCTTTGATATTCTGTTGCCACCGAAGTGGCTGATATCGTCTTGTGAGTGCCCACACAGATTGTCTGATAAATTGTTAAAGAGCAGTGAGTTACGCGCTTTCGCTTGCTAACTCGAGGTGGCGTATTCTACGCTTTCCTCTTTTGATGTCAACCGTTTATTTTCGCGGTCATCATCATTTTCAATGCTTTCCGACTTGTTCACACCGCGTTGCTGCTGCGTTGTTCCCTGTCGATGGAGCGGCATTATAGGGAGTTTCTGAGGAGCCGCAAGCGTTTATTTAAAAAAACTTTCTAACCGTTTCTTTTTTCTACAAATACGCTATGAACGCCCAATAAAACACCGTTTTTAGCCATAATTACCCCCTTTACTTCGCTTTTAGTGGAGTAAACTGGAATGAATAACGAGAAATTAACTCGCATAGGATGCAACTCATGTCGCTTAACGCCCAACAACAGGCTGCTCAACGCAACCTTTCCTATCAATTAGCAGAGAATATCGCCCAGCGCGTATTGTCTGGCGAGTATATAGAGGGAAGTATCTTGCCGGGCGAGATTGAATTAGGTGAGTTATTTGGCGTAAGTCGAACTGCGGTACGTGAAGCAGTTAAAACATTAACCGCAAAAGGCATGCTTTTACCTAGACCAAGAATTGGTACGCGAGTGATGCCGCAAAGTAACTGGAACTTCCTCGACCAGGAACTCCTGACCTGGTGGATGACCCGCGAGAATTTCGATCAGGTAATGTCGCACTTCGTTCTGTTACGCAAGGCGTTGGAACCGCAAGCCTGTTCATTGGCCGCCGTGCAGGCAACCCCGCAGCAGAAACAACAACTCTCTCTATATATGTCGGAAATGCGCGAGCTGCATGAAAACTTCGATCGTGAACGATGGATAAACGTTGATGCCCAATTTCATCAGCTTATCTATGAGGCGGGGAAAAATCCGTTCCTCACCTCTTTCGCCAATTTGTTTAGCTCGGTCTATCAAAGTTACTTTCGAGCAATCACCGACAATAAAGTGATTAAGCTCGAACATCACCAGCGCATCGTCGATGCTATTCTGGCGAGTGATGCCAATGAGGCATTAGAAGCCTGCGTAACCTTGCTGCGTGACCCCGCGTAAATCTTTCTTCTATATATAAAGTGTATATATAGAAGAGATTACCCTTTTTTGCCGACTGACCCACGAACCACCAGCTCCGGAGTTAATACCAGAACCTGCGCTTCGGCTTCGGGGTCTTTCAGGCGATGCAGCAACGTATCGATGGCCAGCTCGCCAAGCTCATCTTTCGGCTGGTGAATCGTCGTTAAAGGCGGCGTCATGTATTGCGCCAGCTGAATATCATCGTAGCCCATCACCGCAACATCTTGCGGCACACGCAAACCTTGCTGATAAACAGCCTGATAAACGCCAACAGCCATCGCATCGTTACCGGCAAATACCGCATCCGGCGGCTGAGGCAGCGCCAGCAGTTTCTGCATCGCCGCTAATCCGCCCGCAAATTCGAAATCTCCCGTCACTTCAAAATCCGAACGAGAAACAAGACCCGCATCCCTTATGGCCTGACGATAACCGTCGAGCCGCTGTTGAGACGTCGTCTTATCCAATGGACCGGTAATACAGGCAATATGTTGATATCCCTGAGCAATCAGATAGTCAGTGGCCATTTTGCCGCCGATAAACGCGTTCTCCTGAATAATGTCATTCACCCCGGCAAACGGCGCCCAGTCCATCATCACTACCGGTACCGTCGGATAGCGGCTCAGTGTTTCCTGCGAAGGGCAGTGATTTTCCGTAAACATCATGATCAGCCCATCGACGCGCTTTTGCATCAGCGTTTCAATACAACGATTCATCCGCTCTTCGTCGCCGTCGGTGTTGCATAAAATCAAACTATAGCCGCGCTCATAACAGCTTCTTTCAACGCCTTGCACCACTTCCGAGTAAAAAGGGTTACTGCTGGAGGTAATTAACATGCCGATGGTGCGAGTCTGATTAAGCTTAAGGCTGCGAGCCAACGCGGAAGGTGCGTAATTAAGCTGACCAATGGCGGCGTTAACTTTTTCGCGGATAGCCTCACTCACGAAGCGATTATTGTTAATCACATGGGAGACGGTCGAAGTGGAGACGCCCGCAAGACGGGCGACATCTTTCATGGTTGGCAACTAAGACTCCTGACGCGCAAGAAAATCGTCAATCTCATTGCGCCACGGCACCGAAGGCTGAGCACCGGCTCGAGTCACGGCAATCGCCGCCGCTGCGTGAGCAAAACGCACCGCCTGGTCCATCGGCTTACCTTCGAGCAGCCCGGTAATTAGCGCGCCGTTAAAGGTATCGCCAGCGGCAATGGTATCCACGGCTTTAACCTTGAAACCGGGAACGCTGCGGCCTTCACCCTGCTGGCTCAGCCAGACGCCTTTGCTGCCTAACGTGATGATTACCGTCGCAATGCCTTTATCGTGCAACATTTTTGCCGCACGCGCGGCATCATCGGCGGTAGAAACTTTCACGCCAGTCAGCTTTTCTGCTTCGGTTTCGTTTGGAGTGATCATATCCACCAACGAAAGCAGTTCATCGGGCAATTCACAGGCCGGAGCCGGATTCAAAATAACCTGAGTATTATTCTCGTGGGCAATACGTGCCGCGGCGATCACCGACTCCAACGGTGATTCAAGCTGCATCAATAAAGCAGAGGCATCGACGATATGCTGCTGATAACGTTGCAGGTACTCTGGAGTCAGAGACTTATTTGCTCCAGCATCAATGCCAATGACGTTTTCGCCCTCGGCATTAACGAAAATCAGTGCAACACCTGTGGTGGTATCTTTAATTGCTTCGATTGGGCGGGTATCGATATTGTCGCTGGCCAGCTGATTGCGAACCTGCTCGCCGATTTCGTCACTTCCTACACAGGCAATAAATGAAATATCGGCACCGCTTCTTCCAGCTGCAACTGCCTGATTAGCCCCTTTACCGCCGAAGGCGACATTATACTGTGAGCCCATCACCGTTTCGCCAGGCTGCGGAAATTGCCTGACATTCAGCACGTGGTCAGCGTTAATGCTGCCCAGAACCACCAGCTTACCTTTATCCATTGCCTTCATTCCTGCTTTTAATGCGCCACCGATGAAAGTGGCGCCGTATTCATTAAGGTTGGGTAACCAGATTCAGCGCAACCGGGTTAATCGCCGGTACAGCCTGGCCTTTCAGCACTTTATCTGCGGTCTCAACGCCAATGATACCAATTTGATCGGGACGTTGAGCAACAGTAGCCCCCAGTTTTCCACCTTTTACGGCTTTAAGGCCATCTTCAGTGCCATCGAAGCCCACCACCAGCACGTCGGTTTTACCCTCAGTCTGCAAGGCTCGCAACGCACCCAGCGCCATTTCATCATTCTGGGCAAATACTGCCTGTACATCTGGATGCGCGGTGAGCAGGTTCTGCATCACGTTAAGACCTTTAGTACGGTCGAAATCTGCCGGTTGACTGGCCAGCACTTTAAAATGATGCGCGTCTACCGCTTCTTTAAAACCGGCACCGCGTTCACGGGCCACTGAGGTGCCCGCAATACCTTCAAGCTCGATAACTCTGGCATTATCACCCAGTTTCTTGGCGATGTAGTCACCCGCCATTTTACCTCCGACTTTGTTGTCAGAAGCGACATGACTGATCACCTGACCTTTTGACGCCTGACGGTCCAGAGTAATCACCGGGATCTTGGCCTGATTAGCCATCGCCACCGCGTTGCCTACCGCGTCAGAGTCAGTTGGGTTAATCAGCAGTACTTTGGTGCCGCGCACAGTCAGATCCTGAACGTTAGCCAATTCCTTGGCCGGGTTGTTCTGCGAATCCAGCACCACCAGGTTGTAGCCCAGCTTATCGGCTTCCTGCTGTGCGCCTTCTTTCATGGAAACAAAAAACGGATTGTTTAGCGTCGATACCACCAGCGCAATGGTGTCTTTCGCCAGCACGTTGGCACTGAATGAGGCGGTCAACGCCGCAGCAGAAACCCATAATGCAACTTTCTTCATAGACATCGTCATGTTAATCATTCCTGTAGGGGAGGTTATTTATTGCTTTTGTTATCGACCAGGACTGCCAGCAGAATCACAACTGCTTTAACAATCATCTGGAAATAAGAAGACACGCCCAACAAATTCAGACCGTTATTAAGGAAGCCGAGGATTAGCGCGCCAATCAGCGTGCCGATAATCCGGCCCTTGCCACCAGACAGGCTGGTGCCGCCCAGAACCACTGCGGCGATAGCATCTAGCTCATAGCCGGTCCCGGCGGTTGGCTGTGCCGAGGAGAGACGGGCAACTTCGATGATCCCGGCAAGCGCAGCCAGCAGTCCACACAGTGAGTAAACGATGATTTTGACTTTATCGACACTAATGCCGGAAAGACGGGTCGCGGCTTCATTGCCACCCAACGCGTAGATATAACGACCCAAACGGGTGTGATGTAGCATGTACCAGGCAGCGATAAACACTACCGCCATCAGCCATACCGGCGTTGGAACGCCCAACGGGCGACCAATACCGAACCAGCCAAAAGTATCGGCCACGTCGTTGAAGCCGGTGCTAATAGGGCTACCGTTGGTATAAACCATAGTGACACCGCGCAGTAACAGCATCATCACCAGCGTAGCGATAAATGCCTGCACCTTGCCTTTAGCGACAATCGCGCCAGTGATACCGCCCACCGCCGCGCCCAATGCCAGAGAAGCAACTACGGCCAATGACGCGCTGGATTCATGGCCGACAACAGACGCGGCCACCGCACCAGTCAACGCCAGCAGCGAGCCGACGGAAAGGTCAATACCAGAAGTCAGTATCACCAGCGTCATACCCACTGCCATGATGGCGTTGACTGAGGTCTGCTGCAGAATGTTAAATAAGTTATTAACTGTGAAGAAGTTCGGGCTCATTGAAGAGACCACCGCAATCAGCACCAGCAGCGCAATCAGGGATTTCTGCTCTAACAACCATTCTTTACTGATCCAGCGTTTTTTATTAGCCGGTAAAATTTGAGAACTCATCGTTGCTTACTCCTGCTTCACGCCGTATCGCTTGCCAACAGCGGCAGCCATTAATGCTTCTTGCGTCGCCTGTTCTATAGGGAATTCACCGCTTAAGTGGCCTTCATGCATCACCAGAATGCGGTCGCTCATGCCGATCACCTCCGGCATTTCCGAGGACACCAGAATGATGCTCAGACCTTCGCGCTTGAATTGATTAATTAACTGGTAGATCTCTTTTTTTGCCCCGACATCGACACCGCGCGTCGGCTCATCGAGGATCAGCACTTTCGGACGTGTCATCAATCCGCGAGCGATCGCCACTTTCTGCTGATTACCGCCAGAAAGCAGGCCAATCGGCTGCATCATTGACGGGGTTTTAATATTGAACAGGCGAATAAAATCGCCCACCGTCTGTTGCTCTTCACCGTGCTTCAAACCGCCACCCAGGCGACTGAAATAACGCAGCGCGGTCAGCGACATGTTTTCCTTAACCGACATCCCCAATACCAGACCGTCACGTTTGCGATCTTCAGAGATATAAACGATGCCGTTGGCCAATCCATCCTGCGGCGTACGAGGGTTAATCTCTTTGCCGTCCAGCGTGATAGATCCGCCGGTTTTCTTGCGTGCGCCGTAAAGGATCTTCATCAACTCGGTGCGTCCGGCCCCCATCAGTCCGGAAACGCCAAGGATCTCGCCACCGTAAAGTTTAAAGCTAACGTCTTTAACGCCCGGTCCTGAGACATCATCAACCGAGAGCCGCAACAATCCGCGTTCGTGATTAATGCGCGGATACTGTTCCTCAAGACGGCGGCCAACCATCATTTCTATCAGCGTATCTTCCTGCAGCTCGCTGACCGGGCGCTCGGCAATAAACTGCCCGTCGCGAAACACGGTGACGTCGTCGCAGATTTCGAAAATTTCTTTCAGACGGTGCGAGATATACACCACGCCACAACCCGCGGCTTTGAGCTCGTTGATAACGCTAAATAAAGAGGCAGTTTCAGTATCGGTGAGCGCATCGGTAGGCTCATCCATGATAATGACCTGTGATTGGAAGCTCAGCACTTTGGCAATCTCGACCATCTGCTGATCGCCGATCGACAAATCGCCCACCAGCCGGTGACTGCTGTAACGCAGATTCAAACGGGCCAGCAGCTTGTCAGCCTCGGCATACATTTTTTTCCACTGGATGCGCCCGAAGCCGTTAACAAACTCACGGCCGAGAAAGATGTTCTCGGCGATGGTTAGTTCAGGGATCAGGTTAAGTTCCTGATGGATAATGCCGATCCCCGCTTCCTGAGAATCCTTGGGACCGGTAAAACTGGCTTCCTTACCGAGAAAATGCAGCGAACCGGCATCTTTTTGATAGATCCCGGTGAGCACTTTCATCATGGTTGACTTGCCCGCGCCGTTTTCCCCCACCAGCGCCATGACTTTTCCTGGATACACGCTCAGCGCGGCACCCGACAGCGCTTTCACGCTGGGAAAGGCTTTATCAATCCCTGAGAGTTGCAGTAAAGGTTGCATATGGGCCTCAGAACGTAACGCCAGCACACAGAATAATGTTGGCATAAGCCGAACACTCTCCGCTGCGGATGACGGCACGCGTAGTTTGAGTCTGTTGTTTGAAAGCCTGATGGCTAACATATTCCAACGTAATGGTGTTTCCCTGGTGTTGCTCAAGCTGTTTCAACTGACCGATCAGCGTTTCATGGAGCTCTGGGTTATGCTGTTTTATCTCTTCGGCAAGAACGGCATGCTCAACCTGCATCTCATCGGTGACCACCGCAAAAACCTGTAAAAAACTCGGCACGCCGTGGGTTAGGGCGAGGTCGATACGCTGGGTGCTGGCAGGAACAGGCAAACCGGCATCGGCAATCACGATTCGATCGGTATGACCCAAACTGGCAATCAGCTGTGAGACTTCGGCATTCAATAACATGGCTTTCTTCATTATCGGCTCCAACAGCGAAACGTTTCGCTTGCAGTGATTCTAGGAAATAAGTCGCCGCTGGCAACGAGCAGAAGATGAATTTGTGATCGCCGTCGAAACGTTTCGCTGAACGATAAACAACAGGTAAACACTTAAGTGGAATAAAACGAGAATCGGAGAACAGGCGGGCGGATTAATCGAAGAGCCAAAGACCAAACGAAAAACGCCGCAGGTTTTAACCTAGCGGCGTTTAATGTTTACGACCAAAAAACCTATATCTCGACCTGGGTACCAAGCTCAATCACGCGGTTCGGCGGGATCTCAAATTGGTCAGGTGCGCGCAGGGCATTGCGGCTCAGGGCGATAAACAGCTTGCCGCGGAAATAAAGATACCAGGGACGTTTGGTCAGAATCAGCGATTCATGCGACATAAAGAACGAAGTTTCCATCATTCGGCATGATAGGCCTTCCAATCCGCAGCGGTGGAAGACTTCTTCCACGTTTGGCGTTTCTTTAAAACCGTAGCTCGCCACTACACGCCAAAAGGTAGGTGACATCTGCTCAATCGTGACACGACGAACGTTATGCACAAACGGCGCATCTTCGGTACGCAGAGTCAGCAACACCACACGTTCGTGCAACACCTTGTTGTGCTTGAGGTTGTGTAGCAGCGCAAAAGGAATGACGTTGATGGCACGAGACATATACACCGCAGTGCCCGGCACGCGGACCGGCGGTGATTTCTCCAGCGAGGCAATCATCGCCTCAAGGGAGTTACCGTGCTCATGCATACGACGCATAAGGCGGAAACGCTCGCTCTTCCAGGTTGTCATGACGATAAACATCATCAGCGCCAGCACCAGCGGCAACCAACCGCCAGAGAGGATTTTGGTCGCATTGGCGGCAAACAGTGGCACATCAATGAATAGCAGCACCGCAGCCAGCACGGCAACGATAAAACCTTTCCAATGCCAATTCTTGTAGGCCACGGTACAAGACAAAATCGTGGTCAGCACCATGGTGCCGGTTACGGCGATACCATAGGCCGCAGCCAGATTACTTGAATGCTCGAAGCCGAGAATAACAATCACTACCGCGAAATAGAGCAACCAGTTAATCACCGGCACATAAATCTGACCAGCTTCCATCTCGGAGGTATGGATGATGCGCATGGGAGGCAGATAACCCAGACGCACAGCCTGACGGGTCAAGGAGAACACGCCGGAAATAACCGCCTGAGAAGCAATGATGGTCGCAAGCGTTGCCAGAATCAGCATCGGTATCAAAGCCCAATCCGGAGCCAGCAGGAAAAACGGGTTTTTGATGGCTTCAGGATTTTTCAGCAACAGCGCGCCCTGACCAAAATAGTTCAGGATCAGAGAAGGCAGCACGATGCTGAACCAGGCTAGGCGAATAGGCAGTTTACCAAAGTGGCCCATATCCGCATACAGCGCTTCAACCCCGGTAATCGACAGCACTACGGCGCCAAGTGCCAGGAAGGCAAAACCTTTATGCTCGATGAAGAAGCTAAATGCCCACATCGGGTTAATGGCGCGCAGCACTTCAGGATTATGAATAATGCTGTTAATCCCTAACACCGCAAGTACCAGGAACCAAAGCAGCATTACCGGCGCAAACAGTTTGCCCACCAGCCCCGTACCGTGCTTTTGAATGAAAAACAGCAAAGTCAGAACGAAAATGGAGAGCGGGACAATATATGAATCAAGATTGGGCGCAGCGATTTCGAGACCTTCCATCGCGGATAGCACCGACATAGCAGGGGTTATGACCACCTCGCCGTAGAAGAAGCTACCGCCTATCAGACCAAGAATTACCAGGACAGCAGTGGCTCTAGCCGAGGTATTCCTGCCGGCCAGTGACATCAACGTTAATATCCCGCCTTCGCCGGCGTTGTCCGCACGTAAAACGAAAGACAGGTACTTGGCTGATACCACAATGACCAACAGCCAGAAAATCAGAGAGAGGAAACCATAGACAACGCTGGGTTCGACATTAAAACCGTAGTGGCCCGAAAAACATTCTCGCAATGTATAAAGGGGGCTAGTACCGATATCACCATAAACCACACCGATGGCGGCCAGGGTTACTGCTGGGAGTGACCGTTTATGTTCTGTGCTCATAATTGGTTTCTTTTATGCTTTGTCATTTGGCTGACTTGAGTATTTGGCTAAAAAAAATCTTGGCCCAAAAATCCGTAAGCTATGTGGGTTGGCAGTTCCTTTAAACCCACCAAAAGGCGCACAGTATGCACGAATAAATAAGATTGCCTACCCTTTAATACAAAGACAAGCAAACAATTCATCCGATCGGATCACATTTCAGCGAATGGAAAGATTCTAAGAATCAACAAGCTATATCGCCAATAAAAATCATGGTTTATTATCGCCTTGCAGTCCACTATTCCATCACGTAAGTCACTATTTGGGGCAGTTTAAAATACATTATGGCGCAATCACCTGTTTTGGCAGAACGAATCACCCGACTGGCGAATGCGCTGGAAAATGGCCTCTATGAGCGGCAGGAAGCAATACGTCTCTGCCTGCTGGCCGCGCTCTGCGGTGAAAGTGTGTTCCTGCTTGGCCCACCGGGTATCGCCAAAAGTCTGATCGCCCGGCGTTTGAAATACGCCTTCCGCGATGCCCGGGCTTTTGAATATCTGATGACCCGCTTCTCCACGCCGGAAGAAGTTTTTGGTCCACTCTCCATTCAAGCCTTGAAAGACCACGGCCGCTACCAGCGACTGACTCAAGGTTATCTGCCTGAAGCCGAAATTGTTTTTCTCGATGAAATCTGGAAAGCCGGTCCGGCCATCCTTAATACGTTGCTGACCGCCATCAATGAACGGCGTTTTCGCAACGGCGATAGCGAAGCGGCGATCCCGATGCGCCTACTGGTCAGTGCTTCCAACGAACTCCCCGAAGCCGATGGCGGTTTGGAAGCCCTCTATGACCGTATGCTAATTCGCCTGTGGCTCGACCGTGTACAGGATAAACAAAACTTCCGCTCGCTGCTTACCAGCCGCCATTCAGAGAACACCCATCCGGTGGCCGAAAACCTCAGTATCACCGATGAAGAGTATCAACAATGGCAGCATGAGATTGAAAAAGTCAATCTGACTGAACACTGCTTCGAACTGATTTTTCAGCTGCGTCAGCGTCTTGCTGCGCTGGATAATGCGCCTTACGTTTCCGACCGTCGATGGAAGAAAGCCCTGAGATTGCTTCAGGCCTGTGCTTTTTTCAGCGGACGCCAATCGGTGTCGCCAGTCGACTTGATACTACTGAAAGACTGCCTGTGGCATGACATGAGCTCTTATCATTTGTTACAAACACAGATAGAACAGAGCATTACTGAACAAGCTTACCTGCAGCAAACCTTAAGTTTAAAGATTCAGCAACTCAACCAGCAGTGGAATCATTATCAGCAGCAGCAAAGTACTCGTCAGGCCATAAAAGTCAGTAAAAAATCAGGAATGTTCAGCCGCAAACCGCAATACCAGCTGCCTGATTCGCTGTCTTCTTCAGTTCTGACCCTGCTTTTACAGCAGCCTTTGCATTTGCACGACATTCAGGTAACTCACGTGCTGGTGGAACGTGAACATATGGCCGACTGGTTAAATAAAGGTGGGCAGCTTAAAGGCAAACTCAACGGCATCGGTTTTGCTCAGGTGATTGATGTTGAAGTCGATGACAAACTCCAACTGGTGATTTTCGACATCAGCCGCCAGCCGAGCTATCTAACCATGCCCGGCAGCGAACATATTAGCGTGCCAGAAGAGATGAAAACCACGCTGGCCACTATCGGCGAATCGTTAATCCAGCAGCGTCAGCAGTTTAATCAGCATCATCCGTGCCTGTTTGTGCCGGTTGAATGGACCACTAAAATTGAAGCCAGCCTGATCCGCGTAAATGAACAGCTTCTCCAGCAACAACAGTTGTTCGGTAAAAACTAAATGTTTAGCCTCGAAACACTGGATGTGATGCTGGCTATAAAGGAAGCCGAACTGATCGACGAGTTGATCGTCGCGCTTTTGGCTGCTCCGCAGTTACAGGCTTTCTTTGAGAAATTCCCAAGACTTAGACGGGCGCTAACTAAAGACGTCCCCGAGTGGCGCTTCAGGTTAAAGCAGCGGATCCACGATACGCCGGTTCCATCCGAACTGGCAAAAGAGTTCTATCTTTATCAGCACTGCCAGCAGAGCAGTACCTCGCTCTTTACCAGTGAGCTTGAAGATACTGTTGATCAACTGACCCAGCTCAATTCTCCGTTTGCGACCGAGGCTCGCTCGCTGCGCGAAAATATATCTACGCAGAGTAAATCACTGATTAATGACAGCTTCCATGGCCTGTTTATGCAGCGCTGGCGGCTGAACATCACCTTTCAAACCGTCACCCTGCATCATCAGCTGCTAGAGCAGGAACAAGAACAACTGCAAAACGAGCTAGAACAGCGGCTTGAGCTAAGCGGTGAACTCTCTCCTTTATTAGCGGAAAATGATGCCGCCGCCGGTCGGTTGTGGGACATGAGTAAAGGAAGGCGTCAGCGTGGCGATTACCAATCGTTAATCCGCTACGGTACTTTTCTCCAGCAGCAACCTGAATTGCAGCATCTGGCCGAACAGCTGGGCCGCAGTCAGACCGCCAAAGCCAATCCGCATGAAGAGGCCAGTCTGGAACCGCATCGTCTGATGGTCAGAGAACCTGCGACGGTGCCGGAAGAGGTCAACGGTATTCATCAAAGCGATGATATTTTGCGCCTGCTGCCAACTGAATTGGCAACGCTGGGTATCCCGGAACTTGAAGTCGAGTTTTATCGCCGCTTGCTGGAAAAGCGCCTGATGACCTATCAGCTGCAGGGCGATGTCTGGCGCGAGAAAGTCGTCATGCGGCCGGTAGTTTATCAACAGCAGGAACCACAACCGCGCGGTCCATTTGTGGTTTGCGTGGATACCTCAGGTTCAATGGGTGGATTTAACGAACAGTGCTCGAAAGCCTTTTGCCTGGCATTACTGCGGATTGCACTGGCGGATAATCGCCGTTGCTACATTATGTTATTTGCCAGCGAAGTGATTCATTATGAGCTGACCTCGGCCAGCGGGCTGGAACAGGCAATGCGCTTTTTGGGGCAGCATTTCAGAGGCGGCACCGATCTCAGTGCCTGCCTGACTGCAACACTGGACAAGCTGGCCACGCCGGAATGGCAGGATGCAGACGCGGTGATCATTTCTGACTTTATCGCCCAGCGATTACCGGATGAGGTTCAAAAACGGGTCAAACAACAGCAGGTCCAGCATCATCATCGTTTTCATGCGCTGGCTATGTCGCAGTATGGAAAACCAGCAATCATGCGTATCTTCGATCATATCTGGCGTTTCGATACAGGAATGAAAAGCCGTGTTCAACGACGATGGAAACGTCACTAATGAGAACCTAATTAATGTCTGATAATTATCAAATTGACGATCTGGATCGCGGAATTCTAAACGCATTAATGGACAACGCGCGCGTGGCCTATGCCGAATTGGCCAAGTCTTTTAACGTCAGTCCAGGCACTATTCACGTCAGAGTCGAGAAAATGAAACAGGCGGGGATCATCACCGGCACCCGTGTAAACGTCGATCCCAAGCGTCTCGGCTATGACGTTTGCTGCTTTATCGGCATCATTCTCAAGAGCGCCAAAGACTATCCCTCGGCCCTGAGACGCCTGGAAAGCCTGGAAGAAGTTGTGGAAGCCTATTACACCACAGGCCATTACAGCATCTTCATTAAAGTCATGTGCCGATCAATCGATGCCCTGCAACAGGTACTTATCAACAAGATCCAGACCATCGACGAAATTCAGTCTACAGAAACACTAATCTCCTTACAGAACCCCATCATGCGTACGATCCAGCCCTGAGTAATAAATTTTAATACCTTATTATCCACAGGTAGATCCCAGCTGATTCACAGCGTACAATAGCCATTCTTTTTTGGGTAAGAGCCTTATGTCTGACATCACCCTGATCAGTGGCAGTACGCTTGGCAGCGCAGAATATGTCGCTGAACATGTAGAAGAGAAGCTTAAAGAAGCCGGTTTTTCGACTGAGCTTTTTCACGGCCCTGAACTGTATGAACTCCCAACCAGCGGTATTTGGCTGGTGGTTTGCTCAACTCACGGTGCCGGAGAGCTTCCTGACAACCTTCAGCCTCTTCTTGAGCAAATTGACGATCAGCAACCGGATCTGTCCAATGTTCGCTTTGGTGCGCTCGGTTTAGGCAGCAGTGAATACGACACATTTAATGGTGCGATCCGCACTTTGGATCAAAAATTGACAGCTTTAGGTGCTCAAAGAATTGGCGATCGCTTAGAGATCGACGTGACCCAACACGAAATTCCTGAAGATCCGGCCGAGGTTTGGGTACTAAATTGGATTAATTTGCTCAGATAAGTGTAAATTTTACCCGATCAGATGTGGATAACTATGCTCTAAAGCGGTGTAAAACCGGTAGTTATCCCTCTAACAACCCTTGCCCGCTTTTGGTGCTGTGCATAAGTCGCCATTTAGATCCCAGCTTATACGCAATGGGATCACCGATCATTCACAGCATTCGATCCTCTATAGCATATTGATCTAAATAGACAATAATGACTTATACACAGAGGATCGCGATCCTAATAAGAGTTAGTAGTAAGAGATCTTTAAATAAAAAGATCTTCTTTTAATTAGTGACGATCCCCTAGGGCTTGTGGAAGCTCCAAACTCGCGTAGAATCCGTTTTCCCAACGCAATACGATCGTTCGTTGAACTTCGAGGTGCAGTACCATGTTTTATCCAGATCAATTTGACGTCATCATCATCGGTGGAGGCCATGCAGGCACTGAAGCGGCCATGGCTTCAGCCAGAATGGGACGTCAAACCCTGTTGTTAACCCACAATATCGACACGCTTGGACAAATGTCGTGTAACCCAGCCATTGGCGGGATCGGGAAAGGACATCTGGTAAAAGAAGTGGACGCACTCGGTGGTTTGATGGCTACGGCGATCGATCATGCCGGCATCCAGTTTAGGATACTAAACGCCAGTAAAGGACCCGCTGTACGAGCCACTCGAGCTCAGGCAGACCGCGTACTTTACCGGCAGGCAGTGCGTACAGCTTTAGAAAATCAGCCAAATCTAATGATCTTCCAGCAGCCTGTTGAAGACTTGATCGTCGAAAACGATCGCGTTGTCGGCGCTGTAACTCAGATGGGCCTTAAATTCCGTGCCAAAGCAGTAGTTTTAACCGTGGGAACCTTCCTGGACGGCAAGATTCACATTGGCCTTGAAAACTACAGCGGTGGCCGTGCGGGAGATCCTCCTGCCATTTCACTGTCACAACGTCTGCGTGAACTGCCGCTGCGCGTTAATCGCCTTAAAACCGGAACTCCACCACGTATCGATGCCCGTACTATCGATTTCAGCGTACTTGGTCAACAGCACGGCGATGAGGTAGCTCCAGTATTCTCGTTCATGGGCAATGCTGCACAGCACCCGCGTCAGATCCCTTGTTACATCACGCACACTAACGAAAAAACGCATGATGTGATCCGTAATAACCTGGATCGCAGCCCAATGTATGCCGGGATCATCGAAGGGATCGGACCACGCTATTGCCCATCGATCGAAGACAAAGTCATGCGTTTTGCGGATCGTAACGCTCACCAGATCTTCCTTGAACCTGAAGGCTTGACCAGCAACGAAGTTTATCCAAACGGGATCTCCACCAGTTTGCCGTTCGACGTGCAAATGCAAATCGTCCGTTCGATGCAAGGCATGGAAAACGCAGTGATCGTTCGACCTGGCTATGCCATCGAATACGATTTCTTCGATCCTCGCGATTTAAAACCGACGCTGGAAAGCAAATTTATTCAAGGTCTGTTCTTTGCCGGACAAATCAATGGAACGACAGGTTACGAAGAAGCTGCGGCTCAAGGCCTGCTTGCCGGCCTCAATGCTGCACGTAGCGCCACCGAACAGGAAGGCTGGGCGCCGCGTCGTGACCAGGCTTATCTGGGCGTGCTGGTTGACGACCTGTGCACGCTGGGTACCAAAGAACCGTACCGCATGTTTACTTCCCGTGCCGAATACCGTTTGATGCTGCGTGAAGACAACGCCGATCTTCGTCTGACGGAAAAAGGCCGTGAACTGGGTCTGGTTGATGATGCTCGTTGGGCGCGATTCAACGAAAAACGTGAAATGATCGAGCTGGAACGTCAGCGCTTGCGTGGCATCTGGGTTAGCCCAAACCACGCTCAGGTTGCTGAAATCAATACCCGACTTTCTGCTCCGCTGTCAAAAGAAGCCAGTGCTGAAGAGCTGCTGCGCCGACCTGAGATGACCTACGATCTGCTGACTCGCCTCGAGGCCTTCGCGCCAGCGGTGAGTGATGCTCAGGCCGCAGAACAGGTCGAGATCCAGGTGAAGTACGAGGGTTATATCGCTCGTCAGCAGGAAGAAATCGAAAAACAGCAGCGCAATGAAAATACGCTGCTGCCGGAAACGCTGGACTACAAGCAGGTTAACGGCCTGTCGAATGAAGTGATCGCGAAACTTAACGATCATCGTCCAACGTCAATCGGGCAAGCTACCCGCATTTCGGGAATTACCCCGGCTGCAATATCAATACTTTTAGTCTGGCTGAAAAAGCAAGGCCTGCTGCGTCGCAGTGCCTAATCAGCTTTGCCACCGCGGTTTTATTGAAAGCGGCGGTGGCAGCAGATTGTCTCAAGGATAACCCATGCAAAAGAAATTGGACTCGCTGCTTGCTGCGGCAGGAATAGCGCTACCCGATCAACAAAAACAACAGCTAATTGGCTACGTTGAGTTGCTGCATAAATGGAATAAAACCTACAACCTGACGTCGGTGCGTGATCCGATGCAAATGCTGGTTCGTCACATTCTTGACAGCATCGTGGTTAATCCACATCTGCAGGGCAGCCGTTTTATCGACGTCGGCACCGGGCCGGGGCTTCCGGGCATCCCACTGGCGATTGTGCGTCCCGATGCGCATTTCACCCTGTTAGACAGCCTGGGCAAGCGCGTACGCTTCCTGCGTCAGGTGCAGCATGAGTTGGGGCTGAAAAATGTCGAGCCGGTGCAGAGTAGGGTAGAGGAGTTTATTCCCGAGCCTGCGTTTGACGGCGTAATCAGCCGTGCTTTTGCTTCGCTGCAAGACATGCTTACCTGGTGTCATCATTTGCCGGTAAAAGGGCAGGGGCGTTTTTATGCGCTGAAGGGATTAAGCCCGAATGAAGAATTAGCTACTTTGCCAGAAAACGTTAAGCTACAAGAGATTATCAAGCTGCGGGTACCAGAATTAGAAGGCGAAAGACATCTGGTGATTTTAACAGCGAACTAAGTTTGTCCTGCATCAATAAATCGGTCATAAAGCGGATGTTTAATTAAGGTAAAAATAAGCAAGCTAACTAGTTTGGTTATTTAATAGCTTTTTACTGGAGTTTTACACTCCAGTATCATCGGATTGACCTTTTGGCTTTAATCCAATGCGAAATAATCACTGTTGAAATTGAATTTCCTTTAAGTGGCCGATATTTTTGATGTAATCAAGTTGTTGTTATTTGTTATGTGTTTGTGAAAAAACAGCCGGGTAATTGATTGTTGCATTTTTATAAAAAAATAACACCTACAACATGTTGTTTTATAAGGACATTAATAACAGTTTAATAATTTAGATTATTCACGGCTTGCAAATAAACTGGCATGAAAATAGTAGTTTTGTGATCTCGCGCACGTATATTTGTTAGGCTATGGAATAATTCGACAGTCGATTTGTAGTTATTCAGGGCTATAGTTTCCTTATGAAAATAGCTCTAAAAAGGTCAAATTAAATAATTGTTCACCTTTTCGCTACTTATCCATTGAATTCGTTTGAGTGGCCCGTATAATTTGCACGTTTTTTGCTGCTTGACTCTTTAGGGGTAAGGCAGTGTTATACGGCATTCAGCATACCTCCAGTTAGGTACGAGAGAATAAACGTCATGTCTGTGTCTTACTCCTTATACGATAAGAACGGCGGGAAAGTAGCGAGAAAGCTGTTAATACTGCAGCTATTGACGTTTGTCCTTCTCAGTGCAGCATTTGGATTTAAAAGCCTGTCGTGGTCTACCTCCGCTCTTATGGGGGGAATGGCTGCCTGGTTACCGAATGCACTGTTTATGCTGTATGCGTGGCGCCAACAGGCGCAAACAACGGTCTCTGGACGAGTTGCCTGGTCATTTGCCATTGGAGAAGCGCTGAAAGTTGTGGTCACCATAACTTTGCTGGTTATCGCGCTGGGCCTTTTCAAGGCTGCTTTAGCTCCGTTGGGTGTGGCCTATTTATCTGTGCTAATCACGCAGATAGTAGCTCCGGCCTTAATTAACCGGTCGTAACCGTAGATAACCGTACTTAACTACTAAAGGGTAAGAGGCATCATGTCTGCATCAGGAGAAATCTCTACTCCACAAGAGTATATCGGTCACCATCTGACACAGCTTCAGGTTGGGACGGGATTCTGGTCGATTAACATCGATTCGATGTTTTTCTCCGTGGTCCTCGGGGTACTCTTTTTGGTTATTTTCCATCGCGTCGCCAAAAACGCCACTAGTGGTGTTCCCGGTAAACTGCAAACGGCTGTAGAGCTGATTGTCGGTTTTGTCGACGGCAATGTGCGTGACATGTATCACGGCAAAAGCAAAGTGATCGCGCCTCTCGCACTGACTGTGTTCGTCTGGGTGTTCTTGATGAACTTGATGGATTTGCTGCCTATCGACCTGCTGCCATACATTGGCGAGCATGTAATCGGTTTGCCAGCTCTGCGTGTTGTGCCTACCGCTGACGTAAACGTTACGTTGTCGATGGCTCTGGGCGTATTCATTTTGATTCTTTTCTATAGCATTAAGATGAAAGGCGTTGGCGGTTTCGTTAAGGAACTGACAATGCAACCCTTCAATCATCCGGTTTTCATTCCGATTAACCTGATTCTTGAAGGTGTCAGCCTGCTGTCCAAACCAGTTTCACTGGGTCTGCGACTGTTTGGCAATATGTATGCGGGTGAGTTGATCTTCATCCTTATTGCTGGCCTGCTGCCGTGGTGGTCACAGTGGATTCTAAGTGTGCCCTGGGCCATTTTCCACATCCTGATCATTACATTGCAAGCCTTTATCTTCATGGTTCTGACGATTGTCTATCTGTCGATGGCATCTGAAAAACACTGATTTTTCTTTCAACACTACTGCGTTTTAACTGAAACAAACTGGAGACTGTCATGGAAAACCTGAGTATGGATCTGCTGTACATGGCTGCCGCTGTGATGATGGGCCTGGCGGCAATCGGTGCTGCGATCGGTATCGGCATCCTGGGTGGTAAATTCTTGGAAGGCGCTGCTCGTCAGCCTGACCTGATTCCTCTGCTGCGTACACAGTTCTTTATCGTTATGGGTCTGGTCGACGCCATCCCGATGATCGCTGTTGGTCTGGGCCTGTACGTGATGTTCGCTGTTGCCTAACACAGAGTTCGCTCTGAGTTAAACGATAGACATCAACTAATTCACTTTGAAAGAGGCATTGTGCTGTGAATCTTAACGCAACAATCCTCGGCCAGGCTATCGCGTTCGTCCTGTTTGTCTGGTTCTGCATGAAGTACGTATGGCCGCCAATTATGGCTGCCATCGAAAAGCGTCAGAAAGAAATTGCTGACGGTTTATCTTCCGCAGAACAAGCCAAAAAAGAGCTGGATTTAGCGCAAGCCGATGCGACCGACCAACTGATTAAAGCCAAAGCGGAAGCCCAGGTGATCATTGAGCAAGCCAACAAGCGCAGAACTCAGATCATCGAAGATGCTAAAACTGAAGCTGAGCAGGAACGTAACAAAATCGTGACGCAAGCGAAGGCAGAGATCGACGCAGAACGTCAACGTGCTCGTGAAGAGTTACGTAAACAAGTCGGTATTTTGGCTATTGCTGGCGCCGAGAAAATCATCGAACGTTCCGTGGATGAAGCTGCTAACAGCGACATCGTTGATAAACTGGTCGCTGAACTGTAAGGAGGGAGGGGCTGATGTCACAATTTACTACGGTAGCTCGCCCCTACGCCAAAGCAGCTTTTGACTTTGCCGTTGAGCACCAAAGCTTGGATCGCTGGCAGTCAATGCTCGCGTTCACGGCTGAAGTCACACGCGATAAACAGATTTCAGAGTTGCTCACAGGTGCTATGGCACCTGAAGCGCTTTCGAATGTTTTTATCGGCGTATGTGGTGAACAACTCGACGAAGCGGGTCAGAACCTGATTAAGGTTATGGCTGACAACAAACGTTTACGCGTTCTTCCTGAAGTGCTGGAGCAGTTTATTGAACTGCGTGCAGCATTGGAGGCGACCGTTGAAGTAGAAGTTATTTCTGCCAACGTTCTGTCTGAAGAACAGCAGGCGAAAATCGCTGCTGCGATGGAAAAACGTTTGTCTCGCAAAGTTAAGCTGAATTGCAAAATTGACAAGTCTGTTCTTGCCGGGATCGTAATCCGTGCAGGTGATATGGTGATTGATGGCAGCGTTCGCAGTCGTCTAGAACGCCTGGCAGACGTCTTGCAGTCTTAAGGGGACTGGAGCATGCAACTGAATTCCACCGAAATCAGCGAACTGATCAAGCAGCGCATTGCTCAGTTCAATGTGGTGAGCGAAGCTCACAATGAAGGTACTATCGTTTCCGTCTCTGACGGGATCATCCGCGTGAACGGCCTGGCCGAAGTCATGCAAGGCGAAATGATTGCGCTGCCGGGTAACCGCTACGCTATCGCCCTGAACCTGGAGCGTGACTCTGTAGGTGCCGTAGTTATGGGCCCTTACTCAGACCTCGCCGAAGGGATGAAAGTAAAATGTACTGGTCGTATCCTTGAAGTTCCAGTAGGCCGTGGCCTGCTGGGCCGTGTGGTTAACACCCTGGGTGCACCAATTGATGGTAAAGGTCCGGTTGAAAACGACGGTTTCTCTCCTGTAGAAGCTATCGCACCGGGCGTTATCGATCGTCAATCCGTTGACGAACCTGTTCAGACTGGCTACAAGTCAGTCGATGCCATGATCCCAATCGGTCGTGGTCAGCGTGAACTGGTAATCGGTGACCGTCAAACCGGTAAAACTGCTCTGGCTATTGATGCGATCATCAACCAGCGCGATTCCGGTATCAAATGTATTTACGTCGCTATCGGTCAGAAAGCTTCCACCGTTTCCAACGTGGTTCGCAAACTGGAAGAGCACGGCGCACTGGCCAACACCATTGTTGTTGTTGCTACCGCATCTGAATCAGCTGCGCTGCAATACCTGGCACCATACTCTGGTTGCGCGATGGGTGAATACTTCCGTGACCGCGGTGAAGATGCACTGATCGTATACGATGACCTGTCTAAACAGGCTGTTGCATACCGTCAGATCTCGCTGCTGTTGCGTCGTCCGCCAGGTCGTGAAGCTTATCCAGGTGACGTGTTCTACCTCCACTCCCGTTTGCTGGAGCGTGCATCTCGCGTTAGCGCTGATTACGTTGAAGCATTCACCAAGGGTGAAGTGAAAGGTAAAACCGGCTCTCTGACTGCACTGCCGATTATCGAAACGCAAGCTGGTGACGTTTCCGCGTTCGTTCCGACCAACGTAATCTCGATTACCGATGGTCAGATCTTCCTGGAATCAAGCCTGTTTAACTCCGGTATTCGTCCAGCGGTTAACCCGGGTATCTCCGTATCCCGTGTTGGTGGCGCTGCACAGACCAAGATCATGAAAAAACTGTCCGGTGGTATCCGTACCGCTCTGGCACAATATCGTGAACTGGCTGCGTTCTCACAGTTTGCATCCGACTTGGATGAAGCGACCCGTAAACAGTTGAACCACGGTCAGAAAGTGACCGAGCTGCTGAAACAGAAACAGTACGCACCGATGTCAATCGTTGCACAGTCACTGATTCTGTTCGCTGCAGAACGTGGTTTCCTGGAAGACGTCGAGCTGTCTAAAGTGGGTAGCTTCGAGGCTGCGCTGTTGGCTTATGCTGACCGCGAGCACGCTGAGCTTATGCAACAAATCAACCAAACTGGTGCGTACGACAAGGAAATCGAGGGTAAATTCCAATCTATCCTTGAGACCTTCAAAGCAACCCAGTCCTGGTAATACTTAACTGCCTTACCGTTAATTCGGTAGGGCAGTTAGTAATGAGGAGAAGCAGAGATGGCCGGCGGAAAAGAGATACGTAGTAAGATCGGCAGCGTGCAAAACACGCAAAAGATCACTAAAGCGATGGAAATGGTCGCCGCCTCCAAAATGCGTAAAACGCAGGAACGCATGGCGGCCAGCCGTCCTTATGCAGACACCATTCGCAAAGTGATTGGTCACCTTGCGCAAGGTAATCTGGAATACAAGCACCCATACCTGGACGAGCGTAAAATCAAGCGCGTTGGGTATTTGGTCGTGTCTACCGATCGCGGTCTTTGTGGCGGCTTGAACACTAACTTGTTCAAGAAACTGCTGACAGAAGCGAAAGGCTGGGCTGAGCAGGGCGTCGAGGTTGACTTGGCTCTGATCGGTTCTAAAGCTGCATCTTTCTTCGGTTCCGTGGGTGGCAACGTCGTTGCCCAGGTTACTGGCATGGGGGATAACCCTTCTCTGTCAGAACTGATCGGTCCGGTAGCAGTGATGCTGCAAGCCTACGATGAAGGTCGTTTAGACAAGCTGTGCATTGTTAGCAACAAATTCGTCAATACCATGTCTCAGGAACCAAGAATCGTGCAGCTGCTGCCACTTCCGCCTGCGGAAGAAAACGGCGGGCTGGCGAACAAGTCCTGGGATTACCTGTATGAGCCAGACCCTAAAGCGCTGCTGGATGTCCTCCTGCGTCGCTACGTAGAGTCTCAGGTTTATCAGGGCGTCGTAGAAAACCTGGCCAGCGAACAGGCCGCGCGAATGGTAGCGATGAAAGCCGCCACCGATAACGGCGGCAGCCTGATCAAAGAGCTGCAGTTGGTATACAACAAAGCTCGTCAGGCCAGCATCACTCAGGAACTCACCGAGATCGTCGGGGGAGCCTCCGCGGTTTAAGCTAGGTTTACGAATTACGTAGAGGATTCAAGATGGCTACTGGAAAGATTATCCAGGTAATCGGCGCCGTGGTGGACGTCGAGTTCCCTCAAGATGCAGTACCTAAAGTGTACACTGCTCTTGAGGTAGAAAACGGTACCTCCAAGCTGGTGCTCGAAGTTCAGCAACAGATCGGCGGTGGCGTTGTTCGCTGTATCGCAATGGGTACATCAGATGGCCTGCGTCGCGGTCTGAAAGTGAACGACCTGCAACACCCAATCGAAGTACCGGTAGGTACTGCGACTCTGGGTCGCATCATGAACGTATTGGGTGAACCAATCGACATGAAAGGTGAAATCGGCGAAGAAGAACGTCGTGGTATTCACCGTGCTGCTCCTTCTTACGAAGAGCTGGCAAACTCCCAGGAACTGCTGGAAACCGGTATCAAGGTAATGGACCTGATGTGTCCGTTCGCCAAGGGCGGTAAAGTCGGCCTGTTCGGCGGTGCTGGTGTTGGTAAAACTGTAAACATGATGGAGCTTATCCGTAACATCGCGGCCGAGCACTCAGGTTTCTCTGTGTTTGCAGGCGTGGGTGAGCGTACTCGTGAGGGTAACGACTTCTACCACGAGATGACTGACTCCAACGTTATCGACAAAGTTGCACTGGTTTACGGTCAGATGAACGAGCCACCGGGTAACCGTCTGCGCGTAGCACTGACTGGCCTGACCATGGCGGAGAAATTCCGTGATGAAGGCCGTGACGTTCTGCTGTTCATCGATAACATTTACCGTTACACCCTGGCGGGTACCGAAGTGTCTGCACTTCTGGGTCGTATGCCATCTGCGGTAGGTTATCAGCCAACGCTGGCGGAAGAGATGGGTGCTCTGCAAGAGCGTATCACCTCTACCAAAGACGGTTCAATCACCTCTGTTCAGGCCGTTTACGTTCCTGCGGATGACTTGACTGACCCATCTCCGGCAACCACCTTCGCCCACTTGGATGCGACCGTGGTACTGAGCCGTCAGATCGCCTCTCTGGGTATCTACCCAGCGGTAGATCCACTTGACTCAACCAGCCGTCAGCTTGATCCGCTGGTAGTAGGTCAAGAGCACTATGACGTGGCTCGTGGCGTGCAGTCTGTTCTGCAGCGTTACAAGGAACTGAAAGATATTATCGCGATCCTGGGTATGGACGAGCTGGCTGAAGAAGACAAGCTGGTTGTATCCCGTGCGCGTAAAATCGAACGTTTCCTGTCTCAGCCATTCTTCGTTGCTGAAGTATTTACCGGCGCTCCAGGCAAATTCGTACCGCTGAAAGATACCATTCGTGGTTTCAAAGGCATCATCGAAGGCGACTACGACCACCTGCCAGAACAAGCGTTCTACATGGTTGGTCCGATCGAAGAAGCTGTGGAAAAAGCCAAAAAACTGTAATGTTCTCCCTTAGGGGATAAAGATCGTTGCAGTATTGAGAGAGGAAGGTGACATGGCTGAAAAAGCTTACCATCTGGATGTTGTCAGCGCGGAAAAGAGAATGTATTCCGGCCTGGTGCAGAAAATCCAGGTGACGGGTAGCGAAGGTGAGCTGGGTATTTTCCCTGGTCACGCCCCGCTGCTCACCGCCATCAAGCCTGGCATGGTGCGCATTGTTAAAGAACACGGCGAAGAAGAGTATATCTATCTCTCCGGCGGCATCCTTGAGGTGCAACCGAACGCAACTACCGTGTTGGCTGACACTGCAATCCGTGGAGTAGACCTCGACGAAGCGCGCGCGCTTGAAGCTAAGCGTAAAGCGGAAGAACATATCAATGGTTCTAACGGCGACGTCGACTATGCTCGGGCGTCTGCAGAACTGGCCAAAGCGCTCGCGAAACTTCGCGTGATCGAATTGACCAGGAAAGCGGGTTACTGATTGGCGAAAGCCGTATTGGTGATAAACGCACTGCCAGTTGAAAAGCGACCTTCGGGTCGCTTTTTTTTTATCTTTAAAAAAGCCCTGTTTTCAGCATCTTCTTCATTCAATTCCGGCCGTTTCAATGAAATACTGTCTACTATTGGAGACACTTTTAGCGCGATTCCTGCTGAGTCGTTTACAGAGTGTTCAACCCTTGCCCAGTGCGGCTTGGGGGTAGTTTTTAATGAAAAATATGTAGTAATCCGATCGGCTAACGGGTTACTTTTGTCAATCAAACTGGATTTGTCAGGTTGCTTATGTCTAACAGCGCATTAAGTGTCGTGGTCCTCGCCGCAGGCAAGGGCACACGCATGTATTCCAATCTTCCCAAAGTACTGCATCCGCTTGCCGGAAAAGCGATGGTTCAGCATGTTATTGATGCTGCCACTCGTATGGGGGCAAGCAATGTGCATCTGGTTTATGGCCATGGTGGAGACCTGCTTAAGCAGAATCTGGCCACCAGCTGTTTAAACTGGGTGTTGCAGGCTGAGCAATTGGGTACCGGACACGCAATGCAGCAGGCTGCGCCTCACTTTGCTGATGACGAAGATGTGTTAATGCTTTACGGCGATGTACCGCTGATTTCCGTTGAGACTTTGCAAAAGCTGCTGTCTGCCAAGCCACAGGGTGGAATTGGTTTGCTAACCGTCAAGCTGGACGATCCTGCCGGTTATGGCCGCATTGTCCGTGAAAACGGTGAGGTAGTCGGCATTATCGAGCAGAAAGATGCCTCGGCCGAGCAGCTGAAAATCAATGAGATTAATACCGGTATACTCGTCGCCAACGGTGCATCGTTCAAGCGCTGGCTGAGCAAGCTTTCAAACAATAATGCGCAGGGTGAATATTACATCACCGATATCATTGCGATGGCGCATGCAGAAGGCCATAAGATTGCCACCGTGCATCCCGCGCGCCTTAGCGAAGTTGAAGGTGTGAACAACCGCCTGCAACTTTCTCGTCTTGAGCGTGTTTATCAACAGGAGCAAGCCGAACGTTTGCTGCTGGCGGGCGTAATGCTGATGGACCCCTCTCGTTTCGATTTACGCGGTGAACTGTCGCACGGCATTGACGTTAGCATCGACGTAAACGTAATTATTGAAGGCAAGGTCAAGCTGGGTAATCGTGTCACTATCGGCGCAGGCTGCGTGCTGAAAGACTGCACCATCGGCGATGACTGTGTGATCAGTCCTTACAGCGTGTTCGAGGGGGCTATCGTGCAGGCAGATTGTACTGTTGGTCCGTTTGCTCGTCTGCGCCCTGGCGCCGAGCTGGGTCAGGCAGCGCACGTCGGCAACTTTGTTGAAATCAAGAAAGCGCGTCTCGGAACTGGCACCAAAGCCGGACACCTCAGCTATCTTGGCGATGCGGTGATCGGCGATAACGTTAATATTGGTGCAGGTACGATCACCTGTAACTATGATGGCGTGAATAAATGGCAAACGACGATTGGCGATAACGTCTTTGTCGGCTCGGATACTCAGCTGGTGGCTCCGGTTAACGTCGGTAACAATGTGAGTATTGCTGCCGGAACCACGGTCGTTCGCGATGTTCCAGACGGCGGCCTGGTGATAAGCCGCGTGACTCAGGTGCATAAGCCAAATTGGAAGCATCCGTCCAAACGATAATAGTCGGTAAGCGTCAAGGGTGCAGTTTGCTGCACCCGTTTTATTCGGCGTCATTGTGTTTTGCTCTGCCCGTCACCACGTTATGGTCAGCGCAAAACATAATAATCCCCTTCTCTACAGGCTCGGGGAACCCGCACGGCATGGAACCATGACCGGAGCGGCTATCAATCAGGTCAAGGCATCAAAAAAGGTCTGCGAACAGACCTTCTATAGGAATAAAACCGATGTGTGGAATTGTTGGCGCAGTAGCGCAACGCGATATAGCTGAAATTCTGTTGGAAGGATTACGCCGTCTGGAATACCGCGGCTATGACTCTGCTGGTTTGGCAGTAGTGGATAACGAAGGTCACATGGGCCGCTTGCGCCGTGTTGGTAAAGTGCAGAAGCTGGCTGATGCGCTGGAAGCTCATCCACTGCACGGTGGTACCGGTATTGCTCACACCCGTTGGGCGACTCACGGAGAACCATCTGAAGTTAATGCTCATCCGCACGTGTCTGATTACATTGCGGTTGTGCATAACGGCATTATCGAAAACTTCGAACCGCTGCGAGTATTGCTGATCGAGCGCGGATATCGCTTCGAGTCGCAAACTGATACCGAAGTTATCGCTCATCTGGTGCACTGGGAGCTGCTGCAAGGTGGTACTTTGCTGGAAGCGGTACTTCGCGTCATTCCTCAACTACGTGGCGCTTACGGCACTGTGGTGATGGACAAACGCGATCCTTCCGTGCTGGTGGCTGCGCGATCTGGTAGCCCACTGGTCATTGGTCGTGGTGTTGGTGAAAACTTTATTGCCTCCGATCAGCTGGCCTTGCTGCCTGTAACACGTCGTTTTATGTTCCTTGAAGAAGGCGACGTTGCAGAAGTAAAACGCCGTGAAGTTAACGTGTTTGATAAAACCGGCAAGCCGGTCGAGCGTCCTGAAATCGAATCTCAAGTACAGTATGACGCCGGTGATAAAGGCGCGTACCGTCATTACATGCAAAAAGAGATCTACGAACAGCCTCAGGCGATTAAAAATACCCTTGAAGGGCGTTTCAGCCACGGTCAAATTGATCTCAGCGAGCTGGGAGCCGATGCAGACGCGATGCTGGCTAAAGTTCAACACGTACAGATCATTGCCTGCGGCACCTCATATCACTCAGGTATGGTGGCGCGTTATTGGTTTGAAGCGCTGGCCGGTGTGCCGTGCGACGTAGAAATTGCTTCTGAATTCCGCTATCGCAAATCTGCCGTTCGTCCTGGCAGCCTGATCATCACTCTGTCTCAGTCCGGTGAAACCGCCGATACGTTAGCTGCACTGCGTCTTTCTAAAGAGCTGGGCTTCCTGGGCTCCCTTGCCGTTTGTAACGTAGCCGGCTCCTCTTTGGTGCGTGAATCTGACCTGGCGCTGATGACCAAAGCGGGAACTGAGATCGGTGTAGCGTCTACCAAGGCATTTACGACTCAGTTAACCGTTCTGCTGATGCTGGTGGCGCGCGTTGGCCGTTTGAAAGGCATGAGCGAGCAGGTTGAACACGATATCGTTCATGGCCTGCAGGCGTTGCCTGCGCGCATCGAGCAGATGCTGTCACTGGATAAAACCATCGAAGCGCTGGCTGAAGGCTTCTCCGACAAACATCACGCACTGTTCCTGGGTCGCGGCGATCAGTACCCGATCGCGATGGAAGGGGCGCTGAAGCTGAAAGAAATTTCGTATATTCACGCTGAAGCCTATGCTGCCGGTGAGTTAAAACATGGCCCATTAGCGTTGATTGACGCCGATATGCCGGTAATTGTTGTTGCTCCAAACAACGAGCTGCTGGAAAAACTGAAATCCAACATTGAAGAAGTACGTGCTCGCGGCGGTCAGCTTTACGTCTTCGCCGATCAGGACGCAGGCTTTACAGATAGTGACGGCATGAAAGTTATTCAGCTGCCACACGTCGAGCAAATTGTTGCGCCAATCTTCTACACCGTGCCGTTACAGCTGTTGTCTTACCACGTCGCGTTAATCAAAGGCACCGATGTCGATCAGCCTCGTAACCTGGCGAAATCGGTAACCGTGGAATAAGTCGTACTCAAAGCCTGTTACTGGCGGCGAGCTGTTCGTTAGTTATAAACCTCCTGTTGCTTTTGCATAGGAGGTTTTTTTATTTTCCCAAGACATCTCCCAGATTAGTATTGAAAAGTGTTTTTTGATATTTATATCGGCGGAAATAAAATATAGTTGTCGCGAAGTTTACTTTACTGAATCAATCTATATTTATTATCTATTATATGAGGTGCTATATATAATTTATAAATAAATCATTAAAGATGCAGGGTTTTATTAGTGCAAACAAAACAATTGCTTCAATATCATTAATTTTAATAATTACAGGTTTTATTACATCATTTTTTAATTTAATTTCTCTAATTCTTAGGGAATTCGGCGTTGTTGTGTCTCCGGATTGGTTTTTATTAATCCAACGTAATTTCTGCTAAATATAAGAAGATGAAAATGAATATTCAAAACAGTTTTTTGCAAGCAAGCTCCAGTGAGCGCGATCCGCTGCTTTTAGTGCTTAAGCAGAGCCAGCAATATGATGTGCGCATTACTAAAGTTGAACATCGTGAGCTCACTGACGTGCATGGTAAGAAGCTTTTCGATTTTGCGTCCTGTAATTATCTCGGTTTTGACTGTGAACAGGAGGTGCTCCTCGATAAAGGCGTGCAGGCTGCCAAGGCTTTTGGCATGCATACTAGCCGTGCCCGATTAATGGGCTACCACGAACTTTTCACTCAGGTTGAAAAGAAACTCGCTACCTTTATCGGTGCCGAGGATACGCTGCTGTTTCCCAACACCACGCTGACCAGTATCGGCATTATTCCGGCGTTGGTGCAAAAGGGAGATCTGATAATCCTTGATAAATCAGCACATGCCACGATGTATCAGGCTGCACAGATGGCGCGGGACAAGGGGGCGATTCTAAAAAGCTTTGCCCAGGGAGATATGGATGCGCTGGAAACTTTATTGAAAACCCATAGTCATTGCCCGAGAAAAATGGTCTGCGTAGATGGCGTGTACAGCATGACCGGCGATTATGCCGATCTCGCGGGGCTGACTCCCTTGGTCGAAAAATATCAGGCACTGCTTTATGTTGATGACGGCCATGGGTTTGGATTTGTCGGTGAAAATCCTGATGTGCAGCACCCATACGGTAGCAAAGGTAACGGCATTATCAACCATCAGGGAACCTCGCCGGCCAATACCATGTATGTCGCCGGTACTGCCAAAGGTCTCGCAGCCAGTGCCGCATTCGCCGCGGTTACGCCAGAGATGAAAGAGTATCTGATGGCCTACGCCAAACCTCTGGACTATACCCATCCCTCTACTCCGTTCTGCCTCGGCGTGCTCGATGCGGCTCTCGATTTATTACCAAAAATCGGTGAACAGCGTCGCGCCGACGTTTATAAACTTACTGTGTCGCTGGTGGAAGGGCTGCGTGGTCTCGGTTTCCACGTTATGACGCAGACACTGTTTCCGATTATTTCTGTTTGGGCGGGAAATACTCAAACGCTTATCAATGCCTCTAAGTATCTCTATCAAAAAGGTATTTTCCTGACTGCTTGTCCTTATCCAACCATGCCCAGGGGAAAAGAAGCGCTGCGCATTACCGTGACAGCTCTGAATACCCAGCAGCAAATTGATCACATGCTAATGCTGTTTGCCGATATCAAGCAGCAATGGCAGCGGGCGGGAGTTGCATTGACGCCAGACGGGGAAAGTTATGCTCACGTATGATGTTGCTGCAAAAGACCGTGTCGAAATGTTCTATGGCCAAAAAAATGGCTGGCGAATGTTTGACGCTAGAATGCTGACTCCCGAAGTCACCGCGTATTTGAATGAGGAAAAACGCCAGATAGCCGGCTATCTGGAAAACTCGGCCAGCGGGCTGAGTCAGTTTGTAGAAATCGGCTGTGGTTATGGCCGTTACCTTCACGTCGCGTTGAAATATAAAGTGAATTATCGCGGTGTCGAGCTGGTTCGTTGGTTGGCGGAGCTGGGTAAAGCCAGAATTGCTGCCTGCCAGCTGCCCGAAAATTGTAGCGCGCAGATAGAACATCTTTCGGCGGATCATCTTCATTGCGTGCTGCCCTATAGTGAGCACGATATTTCCTCAAAAAGTTGCGTGTTCTTTCCCTTCAACTGTTTTGGCAACCTAAGTGACCCGCTGCGAGTGCTGTCCGAGCTGAAGGGGCGAAATACCGAGGTTATTATCTCCGGATTTTCCAGCAGCGAGCAGACCACCAGCGCAAGAATGGCTTATTACGCTAAATGTGGCTGCACCGATCTTAGTAGTCAGCATACCGAACGAGGGGTACAGATTTCATCAAGCGAGTTTCTTGAATCTCTGGCTTACCAATCTGGTGCTTTGGAGCTATTGCTAAATGAGTTTGGCTTCCGACTGACCAAACGTATCTCTCATTCTGCCATTGGCGAACTGTTCTTTTTCACCCCTTTCCATCTCAGCCCTGAAATGTCGTTGCCAGCTCCCGTTGCCAATCAAGAGCAATTTCTGTTGCAGGGATTTGTCGAGGAGGGAAAAAATCACGATCTGATGGGGCATATCCAGTCCACAGCATGGGGATTGGGAAAAGATGCCGGCCAGCTTTCGGTCAACGCCAATGACGTTGGCTGGCGAGAAGGGGCACTGGCCTGGCTGATTTCTTCTGCCGCTCGGGATGATGCCGTTCCGCTAATTGCCACCGGCACGATTTCTCAGGTAACCCTGTCGAATCAGGCTCCCGGAACAGTCAGTTTACTGATTAACACACATTAATGGATGCAATGTATGCTTTTATTAAACGCGGTGACCTTACCAGAATTAATGGCAGGTGGATTACGCCGGTTCTCGGATAATATTGCCGTTGAGTACGGCGATCAGAAATTTACTTATCAATATATTGAAAAGCTAAGCCAAGGTTTTTGTCGTTATTACCAATCGCATGGTTTAAAAAAAGGTGATCATATCGGTATTCTTTCCGATGTCACACCTATGGCGATTGGCGCAATGTTGGGTGCATTATCCGCTGGGCTAATTTATATACCCATTAATATACACGCACCAAATGCCTGGGTCAGTGATTTAATTATATCTGCCGAACTGAAACATATCATGGTGCAGAATAAATACCGGGAAATATTAGATTCGCCTGGAGATAATGCATTTGTGACATTGCTAGATAATTTCTCAGCACAGGACAACTCGTTAACTACCACGTTGTATGAAAAGAATCTAAGCGATAACGTAGCCTATATCCTTTATACCTCAGGATCGACTGGCTAGCCGAAAGGCATCATGATCACACACCGCAATGCTTGCTCTTTTATCTGCTGGATGCAAAAAGAGTTTGCCATTACGCCAGGCGATCGAGTGTTCAGTCGCGCGCCTTTGCAGTTTGACCTTTCAGTGTTTGATATTTTTACTACCTTGCTCAGCGGCGCTTGTCTGGTCATCGTCCCCGAGAATTTTGATAACTCGCCGCTCAATGTGGTGAGCTATATGCGTGATAAAAACGTTAGCGTGGTGTACACCGTGCCTTCGGCCTATATCCGCTGGTTAAGTAAAGGTGAATTGCAGCGCGGAATACCGAGTCTGCGAACGCTGCTTTACGCCGGAGAGCCTTTCTCGCCCTGCTGGCTGCGCCGCGTCATGGACTGTCTGCCGACTACCGCCGTGGCCAACATTTATGGTCCAACAGAAACTAACATCGTGACCTGCCAGCACGTTTCAAAGCCAACTACGGAAACTAGCGAAATACCGATCGGTTTCCCTGTCGACGATACGGAAATCTATATCGTTGATGAAGCAATGAATTTACTGCCACACGGCGAGTCAGGGGAGATCCTGGTGCGTGGCAGTACGGTGTTTGCCGGGTATTTTACCGCGCCTGAACTGACGCGCGAGAAGCTGATCCAAAGCCCCTTTCATCAGTATCCGACATTGGCGTTTCGCACCGGAGATTATGGTTATATCAATGAAAAAGGGGAGATCATTTACAAAGGCCGGATGGATAATATGGTGAAAACCCGCGGTTATCGGGTCGAAATTGGCGACGTTGAGAACGCGTTTACATCTATTGAAGAAGTCGAAGAGGTGGCTGTTGTCTCTTTACCTCATGAAAAATACGGCGCAACGCTTCACGTTTGCCTGAGTCTTAAAGACGTCAATCAAGGGTTAGCGCTGATACAGGAAAAAATCGCTGAAATTCTACCCGACTACATGTTGCCCTACGATTTTACGGTGATGGAAGAATTGCCTAAAACGGCAACCGGTAAAATTGATCGCGTCTGGTTGAAACAGGCATGCAAAAACCAGCTGAAATCCAAGCCCGAGATAAAAACCTCACAAGCGAATTATGTTAAATTGGCGAAGGAATCATAATGGAAAGCGTCATACCAATTATCGAAACAGACAGATTAATTCTCTGCGGGTGCAGTGTGGAGGATTTTCCTGCAATGTTGCATATCTATCAAGATGATATAGCTATGCGATTTGTTCCTCCAGGGGTGATAGGGCGAGAGGCTTGCTGGTCACTGTGGTTACAGTACCATGGCATGTGGGCAACGCTGGGTTTTGGGTTTTGGGTATTGGATAATCAAACTGAAACCCTGTAATACTATTATCGGTGAGATAGGATTCGCAGACTTTAAGCGAGACACCATGCCATCAATGCCTGACATGTTGGAAATTGGGACATTATTACACTCTGACTTCCACGGTTTTGGTTATGGCTATGAAGCGAAATGTGCCATCCTCGACTGGCAGGATAAAACGTTGAGCCGTCCTGTTTGTTGTCTTGTGATGCCCGATAATATTGTTGCGATTAAACAAGCTATTAAAAGCGGATTTACCTTCGAAAAATCGATCGCCTACGGCGATTACCAGCTGCGCCTGGGGTTGCGGGAGGTTATTCGGTAACGTATAAGTTCATAAATTGCACGCTGTCACAAAACTGTCATATAACCTACATTTTAGTGTCACTAAACTGTCCTATTTTGCTCCTGTGCTAAACACTTTACTAAGCTTCGACTTGAGTCGAATCAAAATTATCCGTTGTAATTGAAGCTACAGCTGTATCAGCGACGTTCGCTTACCCGAATTACTTACTACTGTAGGCCTATCGGGATTCGTTCACTTACTGTGTTGCTGCAACTCCAATGTCATAGGGTAGATAACCACCAGGAGTGGAATATGAAACTGATGCGTACAACTGTCGCCGGTATTGTGGCAGCGACTTTCTCTTTAACAGCAATGTCTGCCTTTTCAGCAACTAATCTGACTGGCGCAGGCGGTACTTTCCCTGCTCCAGTTTATGCAAAATGGGCTGATGCTTACAATAAATCTACCGGTGTTCAAGTTAACTACCAAGGCATCGGTTCTTCCGGCGGCGTAAAGCAGATTATTGCCAAAACCGTGGACTTCGGAGCATCAGATGCGCCTATGAGCGACGCTGATCTCGAGAAGAACGGCCTGTTCCAGTTCCCTACCGTTATCGGTGGTGTTGTTCTGGCAGTAAACATTCCTGGTGTGAAATCCGGTGAGTTGACTCTGGATGGTAAAGCTCTGGGTGATATTTACCTGGGCAAAATCAAAAAATGGAATGATGCAGAGATAACTAAGCTGAACCCAGGCGTAAAACTGCCTGATACCAACATCGCCGTGGTTCGTCGCGCCGATGGTTCTGGTACTTCTTTCGTATTTACTAGCTACCTGTCCAAAGCTAACGCGGACTGGAAAAAAGACATCGGCGTGGGTACTACCGTAAACTGGCCTGTCGGTTTAGGCGGTAAAGGCAACGACGGCGTTGCTGCTTTTGTACAACGTCTGCCAGGTTCAATCGGCTATGTTGAGTATGCTTACGCCAAGCAAAACAATCTGACTTACACCAAACTGGTTGATGCCAGCGGTAAAGCGATTTCTCCTTCAGAAGAGTCATTCAGCGCGGCAGCCAAAGGCGCAGACTGGAGCAAAACCTTTGCTCAGGATCTGACTTTCCAGAAGGGCGACAATGCGTGGCCAATCTCTTCCACCACCTTTATTCTGGTCTATAAACAACAGCAAGACGCGGCCAAAGGCGCGGAAGTGCTGAAGTTCTTTGACTGGGCCTATAAAAACGGTGACAAGCTGACTACCGGTCTGGATTACGCTTCTTTACCACAGTCTGTTGTTTCTCAAATCCAGACAGCCTGGAAAAGCAACGTTAAAGACAGCAGCGGTAAGTCAGTCTACTAAGCCTTTGGCTTAGGATTGCTGGTGATATAAAGTACGAGTCTTCTGTCTCAATCTCTCCCGATAAACCCTTGTCGGGGGAGAAATAAATCTGAATAAGAAGAGAGTGTTATGGCTGAAAAAACGCCGTCCATCAAAGCACCAAGCAAGAACGGTGACATCATCTTCGGCGCGCTGGTTAAACTGGCTGCGCTGATTGTGCTATTCCTGCTCGGCGGGATCATCGTTTCGTTATTCATTTCTTCCTTGCCTAGCATGGAAAAGTTTGGCTTTTCTTTCCTGTGGAATAAAACCTGGGATGTACCCAATGAGCAATTTGGTGCGCTGGTGCCGATTTATGGCACGATTGTTACCTCGGTCATTGCTCTGCTGATAGCTGTCCCGGTCAGCTTTGGTATCTCACTGTTTCTGACTGAACTGGCGCCTAACTGGTTGAAACGTCCCCTGGGGATCGCTATCGAACTGCTGGCGGCTATCCCGAGTATCGTTTACGGCATGTGGGGCCTGTTTGTCTTTGCTCCTTTATTTGCGACTTATTTTCAAACACCTGTCGGCGATGTTCTTTCAGGCATTCCAATTATTGGTGCACTTTTCGCGGGTCCGGGGTTTGGTATTGGTATCCTGGCGGCTGGCGTAATTCTTGCGATCATGATCATCCCCTACATTGCCTCTGTGATGCGCGACGTGTTCGAGCAGACGCCAGTGATGATGAAAGAATCGGCCTACGGCATCGGTTGTACGACCTGGGAAGTTATCTGGCGTATCGTTTTACCTTTCACCAAGAACGGCGTTATTGGCGGCGTGATGCTTGGCCTCGGACGCGCTTTGGGTGAAACCATGGCAGTGACCTTTATCATCGGTAACACTTACCAGCTCGATAGTGCCTCGTTGTACATGCCGGGTAACAGTATTACCTCGGCGTTGGCCAACGAATTTGCCGAAGCAGCATCGGGCCTGCATACCTCGGCCCTGATGGAGCTAGGCCTGATCCTGTTCGTGATCACCTTTATCGTGTTGGCGCTATCAAAGCTGATGATTCTGCGTCTGGCTAAGAATGAGGGGCGTTAAGATGGCAACTCTTGAAATGCAAAGCAACGATGCGCTGTTTGAATCCCGTCGCAAACGTCAGGCCTGGCGACGCCAGAAGAACCGTATCGCGCTGTTGTTATCAATGGCGACCATGGTTTTTGGCCTGTTCTGGCTGGTTTGGATCTTGTTTACCACGGTAACCAAAGGTATCGACGGTATGTCGCTGGCGCTGTTTACCCAAAACACGCCACCGCCAAACACTGCAGGCGGTGGTTTGGCAAACGCCATTGCCGGCAGCGGACTTTTGATCCTCTGGTCTACAGTGGTTGGTACTCCGCTGGGGATCCTTGCCGGTGTGTATCTTGCTGAATATGGGCGTAAATCTTGGCTGGCCGAGGTGATTCGTTTTATTAACGATATCCTGCTGTCTGCTCCTTCCATCGTGGTCGGACTGTTTGTTTACACCATTGTAGTGGCAAAAATGGGTCACTTTTCAGGCTGGGCGGGGATTCTGGCGCTGGCGCTGCTGCAGGTTCCTATCGTGATTCGTACCACCGAGAACATGCTGAAACTGGTGCCTGACAGTCTGCGTGAAGCGGCCTATGCATTGGGAACGCCGAAATGGAGAATGATTTCAGCCATTACGCTGAAGGCCTCAGTCTCTGGAATTATCACGGGTGTTCTGCTGGCTATCGCGCGTATTGCCGGTGAAACCGCGCCGCTGCTGTTTACCTCGCTCTCCAACCAGTTTTGGAGCACCGATTTAATGCAGCCTATCGCCAACCTTCCGGTCACCATATTTAAATTTGCCATGAGCCCGTTTGCAGAATGGCAGGACTTGGCCTGGGCTGGCGTTCTGCTAATTACTGTATGCGTACTGCTGCTGAACATCATTGCTCGCGTGATCTTCGCCCAGAAAAAGCAGTAATTATAAAAATTTTGATTAAAGAGAGATGTCTTAATGAGTCGAATGACCGATGCATCCAACAGTAAAATCCAGGTCCGCGATCTGAATTTTTATTACGGCAAATTCCATGCGCTGAAAAACATCTCCCTGGATATTGCCAAAAACGAAGTTACCGCTTTTATCGGCCCGTCTGGCTGCGGTAAATCGACGCTTCTGCGCACTTTAAACAAGATGTATCAGCTATATCCTGATCAGCGTGCCGAGGGTGAAATTTTGCTCGACGGCGAAAATATTCTGGTAGATAAGCAGGATATCGCCCTGCTGCGCGCCAAGGTCGGCATGGTATTTCAAAAGCCGACCCCGTTCCCGATGTCGATTTACGACAACATCGCTTTTGGCGTGCGTTTATTTGAGAAGCTGTCGCGTACCGACATGGATGAGCGCGTGCAGTGGGCTTTGACCAAAGCGGCACTTTGGAATGAGTCGAAAGATAAGCTGCATCAGAGCGGTTACAGTTTGTCTGGTGGTCAGCAGCAGCGTTTGTGTATCGCTCGCGGTATCGCCATTCGTCCTGATGTTTTACTGCTTGATGAGCCTTGCTCGGCGCTGGATCCGATCTCGACCGGCCGCATCGAAGAGCTGATTACCGAGTTGAAATCCGACTATACGGTGGTGATCGTGACCCATAACATGCAGCAGGCAGCTCGCTGCTCGGACCGCACTGCGTTTATGTATCTCGGCGAATTGATTGAATACAGTGATACTGACTCATTGTTCACCTCACCTGCTCAAAAGCAGACCGAGGACTACATTACTGGCCGCTACGGTTGATGCTCTTCAAGGTAGAGAGGAAACAAGATGGACAATCTGAATCTCAATAAACATATTTCAGCCCAGTTCAATGCCGAACTTGAACATATCCGCACTCAGGTATTGGCGATGGGCGGCCTGGTTGAACAGCAGCTTACCGATGCCATCACCGCGATGCACAATCAGGATGCTGAGCTGGCCGAGCGTGTCATCAAGGGTGATGACAAAGTAAACATGATGGAAGTGGCGATTGATGAAGCCTGCGTGCGGATTATTGCTAAACGTCAACCCACTGCCAGCGATCTGCGTATGGTTATGGCGATCATCAAGACGATTTCCGAGCTGGAACGCATCGGCGATGTGGCCGATAAAATCTGTCGCACCGCGTTGGAGAAATTCTCTCATCTGCATCAGCCGCTGTTGGTGAGTCTGGAATCATTGGGCCGTCACACCGTACAGATGCTGCACGACGTGCTGGATGCCTTTGCGCGTATGGATCTCGATGAGGCGATCCGCGTCTATCGCGAAGATAAAAAGGTCGATCAGGAATATGAGGGCATCGTGCGTCAGCTGATGACTTATATGATGGAAGACCCGCGCATGATCCCAAGCATTCTAACGGCGTTGTTTTGTGCCCGTTCGATCGAGCGTATCGGCGACCGTTGCCAGAATATCAGCGAGATTATTTTCTACTTCGTGAAGGGGCAAGATTTCCGTCATGTCGGGGGCGATGCGCTGGAGAAGCTGCTGGTTGATGGTAAAAGCGGTAAAGAAAACAAAACAGAATAGCTTTAACCTTTCCCAATACAACAAATGCAGACGCCCGATAAATTGATTATCGGGCGTTTTATTTTGTATCGCAGAGCTTGCTAAATCATTAAATAACGCAACGCCACCATCACTGCCAACTGGCGATAATGCGCATTCTGCGTATCAAACTCATCCGGATTCTCAAACAACGCACCAAAGGTGTATTGGTTGGCGACCTGGTGAACACAAAGACTGCTGATCAGGCGGTGCACGTCCCGCGCCTGGGCATCTTCTTTAAATAGATGACCTTTCTTGCCGCGTTCGAGAATATCATCCAGCAAGGTTAGCGCCGTTTGGTTTAGTGCGCGGATGTTGGTGGATTGACGAATAAAGCGGCCGCGCAGCATATTCTCGGTGGAGACAATGCGAATAAATTCCGGGTGCGAAACGTGAAAATCAAAACTGGCCTCTACCAGCTTAACAATGGCTTCGGCAGGCGGATAGGCTGATAAATCCAGCTCAAGTTCATGTTTACGCAAACAGCGATAAACATACTCCAACACCTGCATGTAGAGCGCTTCTTTCGATTTATAGTGATAAACCACCATGCGTTTGGTGGTATCAGCGTTTGAGGCGATATTTTCCATCCGTGCGCCCATTAATCCGGACTCGGCGAACTCGATAAGCGCGCTATCAAAAATGCGCTGCTTGAGGCCTATTGGATCGTTCTTTCGCCCCGTTGTTTGGGGACTTTGGCTAGTCAGCGTCTTCTCCTTAACGGAATCGGTGTCGTCTTTTAAAACAGTCACTATCTCTAAATACAGTGACAAATCAAATGCCAGCGCATTATTTGACGATATTGTAGCCTTTCTCGCGCCAGATAGCGGCAAGTTGATGCATATCTGTGAATGCGGTAACCAGCTGGTGATCGATAACCGGATTATGAGTATCGGCACAGTAATAATAAACCGGAATATTGGCTGCGATACCCGCCTGAACGCCGGCCACAGAATCTTCAACCAAAATGCAGGTGGAGATTGAAACCTGCATGGCCTCGGCTGCGTGATAAAGCAACGCCGGGTCAGGTTTCCAGCGCTGCAAATCGTAACCGCTGTAAAGACGATCTCTCATAAAAGGGAGCAAACCGGTGAGCCCCAGAGAGTGCTGCATTTTAGTCACTGGACCATTGGAGACCACACACATCGGCACAGTTATTGACTCCAGCAGTTCTTTTGCGCCTGCAATCGGTTCGAGTTTTTCATCAAACAGCCGAGCTACGTGCTGACGGAAAACCGCTTCCATCTCTTCTTTTCCGGCTTTAAGACCGTGCTGTTGATTAATAATATCGATAATTTCGTACAGCTTTACGCCTTTGTACTTTTTAAACATCTCATCATAGGAAACGGTCACGCCGAAATGGGCAAACATCAGGACGTAAGCCTCGCAGCACAGCCGCTCACTGTCGACTAGTGTGCCATCACAGTCAAAGAAAACGCATTCTATCCGGGGCATATTTCATCCTTTTTCTGAATTAACCGCTTAGTTAATGACATGACTCCAGAAGGTATCTTACAGAAAATACTCGCCTGTTCCGAACTCCTTATCCTGGAGACCGTGCGATAAAAGCTAAAATAATGAGCATTAAAAACCAGCAGTTGCTCCTAAAAGCGGTCTAAAAAGTGTAAACATGCAATAAAAAGCAGCGCAATCATCTCAATCGGCGGAGGATTTAGGTTAGGATAGCGGCCGACGAATTTCCCCCTCTTTGGAACTCAATAATGAGCACACCACAAAATAATGCCGGCGCAGGTAAAGGGATGTTAGAGCGCTGGTTTAAACTGAGCGCCCATGGCACGACGCTGAAAACGGAGACAGTTGCCGGTTTCACAACTTTCCTGACCATGGTGTATATCGTCTTCGTTAACCCGCAGATATTGGGCGTGGCGGGGATGGATAAGCAGGCCGTATTTGTTACTACCTGTCTGATTGCGGCATTCGGCAGTATTTTGATGGGACTTATCGCCAATCTGCCCGTCGCGCTGGCACCTGCGATGGGCCTGAATGCTTTCTTCGCCTTTGTGGTGGTCGGTGCGATGGGGATCTCATGGCAAACCGGCATGGGCGCGATTTTCTGGGGCGCGGTCGGCCTGTTCCTGCTGACCATTTTCCGCGTTCGCTACTGGATGATAGCGAATATACCTGTGAGCTTGAGGGTCGGGATCACCAGCGGTATCGGCTTGTTCATCGGCATGATGGGCCTGAAAAATGCCGGTATTATCGTTGCGAACCCGGATACGCTGGTGTCGATCGGCAAATTGACCTCGCACTCGGTGCTGCTTGGTGCGCTGGGTTTCTTTATTATCGCTATTCTGGCGGCGCGTAACATTCATGCCGCGGTGCTGATCTCTATCATTATCACGACTCTGATTGGCTGGGCGCTGGGTGACGTTCACTACGCGGGAGTATGGTCGATGCCGCCAAGCGTTACCAGCGTGGTTGGGCAGGTTGATATCAAAGGCTCGCTGAATATTGGTCTGGCGGGGATTATTTTCTCCTTTATGCTGGTCAATCTGTTCGACTCGTCAGGCACGCTGATTGGCGTTACCGATAAAGCCGGGCTTGCCGACAGTGAAGGTAAATTCCCGCAGATGAAACAGGCGCTGTTTGTCGATAGCGTTAGCTCGGTTGTGGGTTCCTTCATCGGCACCTCAGCGATCAGCGCCTATATCGAAAGCTGCTCCGGCGTGGCGATTGGGGGTCGTACCGGTCTGACTGCCGTTGTCACCGGGCTTTTGTTCCTGCTGGTTATTTTCATCTCTCCGTTAGCCGGAATGGTGCCAGCCTATGCTGCTGCAGGCGCGCTAATTTATGTCGGCGTGCTGATGACTTCCAGCCTTGCGCGAGTGACCTGGGATGATTTAACCGAAGCAGTCCCTGCGTTTGTTACCGCAGTCATGATGCCTTTCAGTTTCTCGATTACAGAAGGGATTGCCCTGGGGTTTATTTCTTACGTGGTAATGAAGCTGGGAAGCGGTCGCTGGAGAGACATCAGCCCGTGCGTGCTGGTGGTAACTATCTTGTTTGTATTGAAGATTGCCTTTATCGATAAATAACGATCAGTCAGCAATTTTTCAATAGAAAGGCCGCATGCCGCGGCCTTTTTGGTTCCCAGAGCCTGCTTATTTCTTGAAGCGCCGTGTAAAATCTGAAAACGCGCTGAGCTGGCCGGTAAGATGGTCCAGCGTATTTTGATCAACCACTTCTCCCAGCTGCGCATCGACCTTGCTCTGAATCACTCCTCCCATAAACTCCGGCTTGTTGAGAACCATGGCATCCAGGAACACTAAAATCTGCCGCAGGTGATACTGACAGCGTGCGCCGCCAATGGCCCCCATTGAGCTGGTTTGAATTAACACCGGTTTTCCTGCTAACGGCTGCTCTGGCAGGCGCGAGAGCCAGTCGATGGCGTTCTTCAGACCACCGGGTACAGAATAGTTATATTCAGGCGTTACGATGATCACCCCATCGGCCGCACGGATCTGTTCGGCGATACTTTCGATCGTCGCGGGAAAGCCAGATTCTTGCTGAATGTCTGCGTCATATAGCGGAATTTCGCCAATAGAAGGCAGTGCTTCAATCGTGACGCCTTCTGGGGATAACTTTGGCAGCGTACGCGCAACCATCGCGTTGAAAGAGCCTTTACGCAAGCTGCCTAACAGCGTGACAAACTTCAGTGGTTGAGTAGACATTAACGACTCCTGATTGATTGGTTAAAACGCACAAAGGGAGGCTACTTGGCCGGGGGCAAGCTGGTTAACTTCATAAAGTGTAGTGAATCCACCTGCTGCTGGGCAGCAAATGTCTGCAGGCGTGTGAAACCTTCTGTTGGCGTATAGCGCCAGCAGATCAGGCGCTGAATGGCCGGGGTGTGAGCGCAAGACCAGATTTCCGCGCCTTCAATATCGCTCATGACCTGCACATTGGGCGTAATGCTTGATCGCAAACGACCGGAACTCGGGTGCAGACTCAGGGTATCTGAGGTGATATCACTCTGTCCCGAGAGTTTATGTACGCTCTGCCGGATACATTCTAACTGGGATGCCGACTCATCGGGATCGGTTTGCATGGCGATCCAGGTTTTCTCTACCGCTGCAAGTGCTGACTGGCGCGACTGATGAATAGGGCTGCGAGCATGCAGGATCTCGAGATCAAGTCCCACCTTGCCTTCGCTGCTGAGCATCACACCAATGGTGTTACCGGCGTAGGCAAGGCTAAAATCAGGCAGTCCGCTGCTGGCAAAACTTGGGCGTCCGCTGGGCAGGGTGACTACTTGCGGAAGCTGCGTCGAACCATACAAATAAAACATCATTTCAGCCAAAAGTGCGCGGCCATGTATAAATCGAACGCGAAGCTTGGGGGAGAGGGTATTGGCGAAATCCAGAACGTCAGCGGGCAGGCGGTGAGTATTTGGCTCGTTATCCGTCATAACCCATCTTGCAAAGTGGCACGCCATTGTTCACTCCCTGAGTAATGGTTCGTACATGGCTTAGATTAAAGTCTGTCCATAGTACGATCTTAATGCAAATTATATAAATAACTTATCGATTAGCTTTTTATACCTAGCGGGTTAAAAGTTGAATAAGAATAACCTGTTAGTTGCCTGACTGCTTACCACTGTTTTCTAACAGAAAATTAATTTTTGTTACTCGTTAACATCAGAGGGTTTTACTAATGTTTACCAGGGAGCGACTTGAGGATAGTGGGTGGGAATATATTATCTCGAAGCTATAAGTGTTTAGTTAGTTAATAGAGTTGAAAGTAGGAAAGTAATTCTAAAAGGGATGTAGAGTCATTTTATTAGGAGTTTCTTTATATCTGCCGAGGAATAAATATATAAAAATTTGATTTAGATCAATGAAGGGTAATTCTGTCCATATTTGATGATTAATGCTGGTTTGTATTAGTGTACTTTGCTGGCGAGAATAATGCTTATCCAGGAGGGATGCTAAACATGCCTAAAATTATTAATGTAAATAACATACCAGGCTATAAGCCAGTTAAAACTATTGAGAAAGATTTCCCTAATAAAACAAGTTTGGCTAATCATGTTAATAATGTAGGAAATAATTCTAATTCATCACCAGAAAGTAACATTCTATGCACCGATCCTTTTATTGGCATAAATATGGAAAGAGTTTATTCCCCCTGCCAAAATGAGATTCAGAAACCTTTACCCACGTTAAAAATTTTCATGGCTCTAGGGACTATTGCTTTAATAGGTGGCTCAATGGCCTATGCTTCAGGAGCTCTAAGGGCGGAGGAGGCTGAGAACCTGCTGGGGCGGGGAAACCACGAATCGAATAAGAATCTTATAGACCTGGGATTTAGCCGTGGGTTTTCTGGAAAGATGGAAGCTAAACATCTCTTGGCCATAAAAGTTATTGATGATTATAATAAGTCACCCAACCGGAGTAATCCTCTTCCTCCTCGCAGGGTACTTTCTACCCCAAAAGACAATAAGCGGTTAATTATAATAGATCATATAATTAAAGATGTCGCCGCATCCTTCAACAGTTTTGAAACCAATATTTCTCATGATAATAAATCTTTAGAAAAAATGACTGGCTCTCAGAGAGAGTTATTCATAAAGCGGATTAGTCTTTATAAAAAAGCTCAGCAAGAAATTGCCACACTGCAAGCCGCTATTCTTAAGATTACCTCGAATATGAACATTAGCGTTTACAATGAGGCTAAGGCTTTAATTACCTTAATCGATAGTTTCTGCAAAAAATTTAAAGCGATGGATGAGAATGCCAGTGAAATTGTAAAAATCCCGCAGAATCTTCTAAGCCTGAGCCAATTATTAGAAATTCAGCAAGAACGTCTGGAGACGTTGTCGAGCTGATGAAATTGCACTTATTCACAAAGGTTATTAAACCATTGTGAGTAAGTGCTTACATTTCATGCAGGGCTTATTTACCGATACAGAAGCTTGAGAAGATACGGCCAAGCAGGTCATCGGAGCTGAATTCGCCCGTTATTTCGCTCAGCGATTGCTGGGAAAGACGCAGTTCTTCGGCCAGTAACTCTCCCGCCCACGCGCCCAGCAGCTGATCTTTGCCCTGTAACAGGTGTTGCGCTGCCTCTTCGAGCGCCTGCAAGTGACGGCGGCGCGCCAGGAAACCGCCTTCCATGTTCTGATTAAAGCCCATGCTCTCTTTTAAGTGTTCACGCAGGAGGTCAATTCCTTCACCGGTGCGCGCAGACAGGCGAATAAGTGAGTGACCATTCACTTCTGTCTTACCCATTGTCTCACCTGTCACATCGGCTTTATTTCGTACAACGACGATCGGCAGAGAAGCCGGCAGGCGCGCCATAAAGTCTGGCCATATTTCGGCAGGCTCAGTGGCTTCAGTGGTGGTGCCGTCAACCATAAACAGCACAGTATCTGCCTGTTCTATTTCATTCCATGCGCGTTCGATACCAATTCGCTCCACTTCATCACTGGCATCGCGCAGACCGGCGGTATCAATAATGTGCAGCGGCATCCCGTCAATATGAATGTGTTCGCGTAATACGTCGCGCGTTGTGCCGGCAATATCGGTGACAATAGCGGCTTCACGGCCTGCTAATGCATTGAGAAGGCTAGATTTACCGGCGTTTGGACGACCAGCAATTACCACCTTCATCCCTTCACGCAGCAGGCTGCCTTGCCGTGCTTCAGTACGCACGGCATCTAAATCACCGATCACTTGATTGAGCTTGGCTTCGATTTTGCCATCAGAGAGGAAATCAATCTCCTCATCCGGGAAGTCGATAGCAGCCTCGACGTAGATTCGCAGGTTAGTAAGTGCTTCCACCAAGTGATGGATTCGGGTAGAAAATGCACCCTGCAATGAGTTTACGGCAGAGCGTGCAGCCTGCTCGGAACTGGCGTCAATCAGGTCGGCAATCGCCTCTGCCTGTGCCAAATCCAGCTTGTCATTCAGGAACGCGCGTTCGGAAAACTCGCCTGGGCGGGCAATACGCACGCCGGGAATAGCCAGAATGCGTTTGATCAACAGGTCGAGGATAACTGGCCCGCCGTGGCCCTGTAGCTCGAGCACGTCTTCTCCTGTGAAGGAGTTAGGGCCTGGGAACCACAGTGCTATCCCTTGATCCAGGGTGCTGCCATCGGCATCACGGAACGGCAGATAGTCGGCGTAGCGCGGCTTGGGCAGTTTGCCCAATATTTCCTGCGCAATCAGGCTGGCCGAACGACCAGAAATGCGTACAATACCGACGCCACCGCGGCCTGGCGGCGTAGCTTGAGCAACGATAGTGTCTGACGTATTCATAGAATTCTCGGTGTTTAAACTAAAAAAGAAGGCGGTCTAATTGACCGCCTTCCTGTGTGCTTATTCCTATTATACAGCTACAGCGTCGTTAACTTTTACGCTTTCTTCTTGTCGCGGCTGTGCAAGCCACGTTTTTCCAGACCGCGATAAATCAGCTGCTGCTGGAGGATGGTTACCAGGTTACTGACGATGTAGTAGCACACCAGGCCAGACGGGAACCACAGGAAGAACACGGTGAAGATAACCGGCATAAAGGTCATGATCTTCTGCTGCATCGGGTCAGTGACGGTAGTCGGCGACATCTTCTGGATGAAGAACATCGTGATACCCATCATCACTGGCAGGATGAAGTACGGGTCTTGCGCTGATAGGTCATGGATCCACAGGATAAACGGCGCGTGGCGCAGTTCAATGGAACCAGACAGCATGTAATACAGTGCCAGGAAGATTGGCATCTGAATAACCAGCGGCAGGCAGCCACCCAGCGGGTTAACTTTTTCCGACTTGTACAGCGCCATCATCTCTTGGCTCTGACGCTGTTTGTCATCACCGATACGCTCACGCATTGCGGCCAGCTTCGGCTGCAGCATACGCATTTTCGCCATCGACGTATATTGCGCACGGGTCAGTGGGTACATGATACCGCGCACGATAAAGGTGATGATGATAATGGAGAAGCCCCAGTTACCGATGAAGCTATGGATAAATTTCAACAGCTTGAACAGCGGCTGAGAAATAAACCACAACCATCCGTAGTCAACAGTCAGGTCAAGGTGTGGCGCGATAGCGGCCATTTTGTCCTGAATTTCAGGGCCAACCCACAGGGTAGAACCCACCTGCTGCTGAGCGCCTGGTTGAACAACAAACGGTGCGCCCTTAAAGCCGATAGACGAGATACCGTCGTTGGTCGCGGTGTAGAAAGTATTGGTATCTTTCGCAGAAGGGATCCACGCCGTTGCAAAGTACTGCTGCAACATTGCAACCCAACCGCCCTGCGTGGTGACGTTCAGATTTTCGCTCTTGTCGAACGCGTATTTCTGATACTTGTCATCGCTGGAAGAGTAAGCCGCACCGCGATAGGTATGCAGAGCAAAGCTGTGGTTACCCGTATCGCGATCTTTTGGCAGTTCTGAAGTTTGTTTCAGCTGACCGAACAGGGTCAGATCCAACGGAGCTTTGGTAGTGTTGTTAACGTTATAGTCAACGTTCACCGCGTAAGAGCCGCGTTTGATAACGAAAGTTTTGGTATAAACTGCGCCGTTCTGAGCCGTGTAGGTCATCGGGATACGCAATTCAGTCTGGCCTTCACCTAAAGTAAAGGTGTCCTGGCTAGTGGTGTAAAGAGGACGCTCACCGTTAGCAGGGTTGTCTGGGCCATTTTTGCCTGTCAGACCGCTTTGAGCCTGATAAACGAAATTAGGAGAAGTTTCCAGCAGCTGGAATGGAGCCGTAGATTTCAGCGCTACCGGATATTGGGTCAACAGCGCTTTCTCGATATCGCCACCACGGGTATTGATGGTTAAAGAGAGAACGTCAGTGTTAACAGTGATCAGTTTGCCCTGTCCGCTTCCAGGAACAGCCTGGTTGGCAGCATCACCGGTGGCTGTGTTCGCAGTCTGTTGCGTGGTCTGATTGGCTGGTTGCGGAGCGTGGTCCGTTTGCCAGGCCTGCCAGATCATGAAAGACACGAACAGCAGAGCGATGAGGAAAAGATTGCGTTGCGAATCCATCGTTAGTGTTCTCTGTTATTGTCGGTTTTCGGCGGTACGGGGTCATCACCACCTGGGTTTAAAGGATGGCATTTTAATACGCGCTTCAGCGTCAACCAACTACCTTTTACCATGCCAAAACGACCAATTGCCTCAATACCGTATTGAGAGCAGGTTGGTCGAAAACGACAATGAGGCCCCAACATTGGGCTGATAACCAGTTGATACCCGCGTATCAAGGTTATCAGGATGCGGGAGCCTGTCGGCAATGTCGACGCCATAATTTCTCCAACGCTTCCGTTAACGCACGGTTATCGAGATCGGCAACCCCCTTCTTCACCAGTACGACAAAATCCATTGACGGCAGCGCATGCTGATTTAACCGGAAACTTTCGCGGGTTAGGCGTTTAATCCGATTACGTTCATGAGCGCGTTTGACATGTTTTTTTGCGACTGTGAGACCGACGCGGGGATGCCCCAGCTCGTTCAGGCGGCCAAGGATGGTGATTTGAGGCGTGCCGGCCCGTTGTGGCTGCTGGAAGACGAAAGTGAAATGACGGGGAGTTAACAAACGTAACTCCCTGGGAAAAGCTAGCTTAACCACTAAACAGGTTAGCTTTTATTACTTAGAAGCAGACAGACGGGTACGGCCTTTCGCGCGACGGCGAGCCAGAACCTGACGACCATTCTTGGTGGCCATACGAGCACGGAAACCGTGGCTACGGTTGCGCTTCAGTACGGACGGTTGGAAAGTGCGTTTCATGGCGATTTCTACCTAAACTTAAAATTAAAACTGATCAGTAAACGCGTGGGCTTTCGGTGCCGAAGCAGCCGATGCCTTTGTCGCAACATATAAAGAAGCTGGATTGTAATAATTGTACAGTCCTGAGTCAATTTACATTGCTAGAAAGCGTGCCTAAATGTTTACCAAATATTCCCGTGCTCACCGATGACCATCAGGAGCACAGGTATCACACGTAGGGCTGAGGATTATACGGACTCTTGCCCAAATCGCAAGGATCGCCGCTTGATCCTTGAACATTCTTATTGTGATCCCGGTTGAAAAGCTGTGAATGGCCTGAGGAGAAAACTTATTTTTAGGTGCAAAGCGGCTGACACCCGCCTACTATTCATAGGTTCAATCGCGGGTTCAGCGAATCTTACCCACTCATTGGACATCGCCTGTGGATAAAATGGATCTATTCTGTGAGGAAGGGGAGGATCTCTGCCGCGGTTTGCGTTATGATCCGCCATTCCGATCGCGATCCGTCCCGGACGCCTGATCGGCCTGTAGATTTTTTAAACGAAACTTATAGCCGACAAAAAACCGTATAAATCGGTTCACACGTCGCTTTTGGTCGCTGACAGGGTGACCTGAAGACATCTCCTCAATATTTATAGTAGCCACTACGGTTAAATCCCGTGGCATCGCTGTAAATGTCAGAGCGAGGCGTGTGTCTAAAATCATGATTTAAAAAATATCCTGATCCTTTTTCTTTTTTGGTCTTGTTCGAGTGGAGTCCGCC